>JBGCDV010000017.1:0-99475 GCA_045105735.1 Sulfitobacter sp.
GGCTCGAAGAGGCCGTCACCGCCTATCGTGATGCCTTGGAGGAACGGACCCGCGACTGCGTGCCGCTCGACTGGGCCATGACTCAGAACAACCTTGGCAATGCGCTCCAATCCCTCGGAGACCGAGAGACCGGCACCGCCCGACTGGAAGAGGCCGTCACCGCCTATCGTGATGCCTTGGAGGAATTGACCCGCGACCGCGTGCCGCTCAAATGGGCCGGAACGCAGAACAACCTTGGCATTGCGCTTCAAACCCTCGGAGAACGAGAGACTGACACCGCCCGACTGGAAGAAGCCGTCACCGCCTATAGCAATGCTTTGGAGGAATTGACCCGCGACCGCGTGCCGCTCGACTGGGCAGTGACGCAGAGCAACCTGAGTCTGGTTTACACTTTGCTGTTCGACAAGACTGAGGATGTCTCAACCCTCGAAACAGCCAAACAATACTTTTCGGCCGCTGATCAGGTATTCGAAGAGGCCAATGCCGAGTATCAGCGAGACTGGAACAACGAGCGCCTTGCAGAGGTGGAAAATCGGGAGTTTGACCTACGGCAGCAAAACAATGACAGCGATCAGGTATTAAACAAGAAGTGAAGCACGTCGCCGTCCTTCACCACATAAGCCTTGCCTTCCGCGCGCATCTTGCCGGCCTCTTTCGCTGGCCCCTCACCGCCCAATGTGACGAAATCGTCAAACGCAATTGTCTCCGCCCGGATGAACCCTTTTTCAAAATCGCCGTGGATCACGCCTGCGGCTTTAGGCGCTGAGGTGCCTGTTTGGATCGTCCAGGCGCGCGCCTCTTTGGGGCCGACGGTGAAATAGGTCTCAAGGTGCAAAAGCTCATAGCCCGCGCGGATCAAACGGTCGAGCCCCGCCTCGGACAGGCCCATCTCGTCGAGAAACATCTCCGCCTCGTCCGCCTCCAACTGGCTGATCTCTTCTTCGATCGGAGCGGAGATGATCACATGCGCGTTGCCCTGTGCGGCCGCCATCTCGGCCACCGCAGTGGAAAACGCATTGCCCTCCGCGGCCTCAGCCTCGCCCACGTTGCAGACATAAAGCACCGGTTTGGTGGTCAGCAGTTGCAGCATGCGCCATGCCTTTGCATCCTCCTCGTCCACCTCAACCACACGCGCGGGCTGACCTGCTTCCAACGCCTCAAGCGCCAGTTTCATCAGGCGCTCCTGCTGCACCGCTTCCTTGTCGCCGCCGCGCACCTTGCGCACGATATTTTGCAGGCGTTTTTCGATGCTTTCGATGTCAGCAAGCATCAGTTCGGTGTCGATGGTCTCCGCATCCGCCACCGGGTCCACGCGCCCCTCAACGTGGGTCACATCGCCGACCTCAAAACAGCGCAGCACATGGGCGATCGCGTCGACCTCGCGAATGTTGGCCAGAAACTGATTGCCCAGACCTTCGCCCTTGGACGCACCCTTGACCAGACCGGCGATGTCCACAAAGGTCATGCGCGTCGGGATGATCTGTTTGGACTGCGCGATGGCCGCGAGTTGATCGAGGCGCGCGTCGGGCACGGCAACCTCACCCACATTGGGCTCAATCGTGCAAAAGGGAAAGTTCGCCGCCTGCGCCGCCGCTGTGCGGGTCAGCGCATTGAAAAGCGTCGATTTGCCCACATTCGGCAGACCCACGATACCCATTTTGAAACCCATGATCACATTCCTTTCGCACCGGCGGTTGGCGTTCTCCTATGGTGTGCAAAAGCGCGGTGCAAGGGCATGGACTGCGGCATTGGCACCCTGAGGCGGAAAATTCGAATTTTCCGGGCCGGAATTTTTGAAAATTCCGTGCGCCCGGTGCGCTGTCGCGCATTGATTTCCGGCGTAGGTTTGGGCATTGCACGAAGTGACACGACAAAAAGGCACCGCCATGACCCGTATTGACGCAAAATTCGCTGACCTGAAGGCCCAAGGCAAGAAGGCCTTTGTCTCATATATCATGGCGGGCGACCCCGACTATGCCACCGCCCTTGAAGTCATGCGCGGCCTGCCGGGCGTGGGTGTCGATGTGATTGAACTGGGCCTGCCTTTCACCGATCCGATGGCCGATGGCCCTACGATCCAGCTTGCCGGGCAGCGTGCGCTGGAAAGCGGCATGACATTGCTCAAAACGCTGGAGATGGCGGCAACCTTCCGCAAGGAAGACAACACCACGCCGATTGTCCTGATGGGGTATTACAACCCGATCTATTCCATGGGTGTGGAAACCTTCCTCAAGGCCGCCAAGGATGCGGGCATTGACGGATTGATCATCGTGGACCTGCCTCCAGAAGAGGACAGCGAGTTGTGCCTGCCCGCACAAGCCGCCGGGCTGAACTTTATCCGGCTCGCCACACCCACGACAGATGATAAACGTCTGCCCCGCGTCGTGCAGAACACTTCCGGCTTTGTCTACTACGTCTCCATCACAGGGATCACTGGTGCGGCAGAGGCAGAGGCCGGAGATGTTGCCCCCGAAGTCGCGCGCATCCAGTCAGCCAGCGGCCTTCCCGTGATCGTCGGTTTTGGTGTGAACACGCCAGAAAAATCGCGCGCCATTGCCGAGGTTGCTGATGGTGTGGTTGTCGGCTCAGCCATCGTGTCGCGGATCGGGGCCGGTGACAGTGTGGCAGACGTGCTGGCCTTTGTGAAAACCTTGTCAGACGGGGCCCACGCCGCCTGATCCCTTCGGATCACGTGCAGCGTCCATGTACGTGCGCACCTCAACAAGCGTGGGCAATATCGCTGCCAGAGCATCTGCATCGATGTTTTGCAACATCTCGATCAAACCCGGAACAAGCACTGAGATTGTCTGCTCCCGCAATGCCCGGCCATTGTCTGTTAGCCAAACCGTTTTGGACCGTCCATCCTCCGGATTGCTGCGCAATTCGACATATCCCTTCTCCGCCAACCCTTTGAGCGTATGGGTCATCGAGGTTTTGGGCACCTGAAGCGCCCGCGCCATAGCGATTGGAACAGCCCCGTCGCCGCGGTTGATCAGATGGTTCAACACCGCAAAATGCGGCGCGATCAACCCATCAGGCAACCGCGCCTCAAGCTGGGCGCGGCTGAGTTGTTCAATGATCCCGATCTCTTTGAAGACCTCAAAGATGACGGATGGGTCAGGTTTATGCGTCAATCAGTTTCGCCTCTAGCGGCCAGCGCGGGGTGCGCGGAATGGTCGGACCATAGCCCAGCCGTCCGAGCATTTGAACCGTGTGACCTTCGGGGGCGAGCACCTGATGCGCCTTGGCATAGAGCGCATCCATTTCGGGGTATTCCTGTAACGCCTGACTGATCGGGTGCAGCGACAACCCCATGCGCGTCGTCGTGAGGTTCAAACGCAACCAGCGTCGACCCGCGTCAATATGATCAAGACTGGTATTGCCCGGCGTCGTCAGTACCGCATAGGCGGGTGTCTTTTCCATGATCTCCTTGTAGGCTTTGATCCCCTCCTGAAAGCTGACAGTGGTTGGATCGAGCAAGGCATCACGGGTCAGCACACCTGCAAGCATCAGCCCCTCAAAGAACGCACCACCCATGTCGATCCCATCCGGTGTGGCGTTAATCTCAGCCTTACCCATGCGCATCAAATCCACGCTTTCCTTCATGGTGCGTGGCGTTTCCGTCTCAATCATCAAGGCGTCAAAGGTAAGTTTGCGCAGCGTCTCAACCGTTGGTGTGTCCGTATAAATGTCTGCGCTCAGCTCCAGCTCATTGGCCAGCGCCTGCGGCACTTCTTGATCGGTGAAGGGCTCTTTGCAGGACCGCCGCTCAAGAATGTGAGCGGCCAGCGGGTCCGGCGTCGCACCTTGAGAAAGCTGCGCATGGGCGATTGGACCACCCGGGCCTTCTGGAAACAGCGTAACCTCAGCCGCGTGGCCTGTCGCACTTGCCGCAATCACCATCTGCTCCAGAAAACACCCCATGCCGACCATAATCTGACGCCCATCCGGATCTGTGTGCGGCAACCACCGCTCACCGTCATGCAACAAGGTCAGGGCATCGTCCCCGTCAAGGCGCACTTGCCAGGGTTGCAAGTTGTGAGGGTTGGGTGCCAGCAGCGCATGGCTCAGCGCGTTCATGCGTGGATCATCATAGCTTCCGGCCAGACCCCACGGGGCCTGCGCCGCGGACGGCACGCGGGTGGCGGCGAACCCGCCCACCCCAGCGCCCGCTGCCAGAATTGTTCCCCCGCCAATAAGAGCGAGAGCCTTGCGTCGTGAAAGTGTCATGGTGTTCTCCAATGTGGTGCGATGTTGTGCTATCTAATATAGTACGATATCGCACCAATCAAGAATATCTTTCGATTGACCTGCAAATTCCTGACTGGTAATATTTAATTACCAATTTGAAAGCAGCGCCATGCCAGTCATCACCAACATCGACGATCTCAAGAAAATCTATAAACGCCGCGTACCGCGCATGTTCTATGACTACTGCGAATCCGGCAGCTGGACGGAGCAGACCTTTCGCGAGAACACATCCGATTTTGATCAGCTGCGTCTGCGCCAACGGGTTGCGGTAGATATGTCCGGGCGCAGCACAACCTCGCAGATGATCGGCGAAGACGTGGCCATGCCCGTGGCCCTTGCCCCCGTGGGGCTCACCGGTATGCAGCACGCAGATGGCGAGATCAAAGCCGCAACCGCCGCAAAGGAATTCGGCGTGCCCTTTACGCTCTCCACCATGTCCATCAATTCCATTGAGGATGTAGCCGAGGCAACAAATGCGCCGTTCTGGTTTCAGCTTTATACAATGCGCGACAGCGATTATATCAGCCGCCTGATCCAGCGGGCAAAGGATGCCAATTGCTCTGCGCTTGTCATTACGCTTGATCTGCAAATCCTTGGCCAGCGACACAAGGACATCAAAAACGGCCTCTCCGCCCCGCCCAAGCTAACGCTTTCGACGATGGCTGATCTGGCGACCAAATGGACCTGGGGGATCGAGATGCTGCGCGCCAAACGGCGAGAGTTCGGCAACATCGTAGGCCACGTTCAAGGTATCTCAGACGCCTCCAGCCTTGGGGCCTGGACGGCGGAACAGTTTGACCCCTCACTGGATTGGAACAAGATTGCCAAGCTCAAGGAAGAATGGGGCGGCAAGGTGATCCTCAAGGGGATTCTGGACGCTGAGGATGCCAAAATGGCGCTCAAGGTCGGGGCAGACGCAATTGTTGTCTCCAACCACGGGGGCCGACAGTTGGACGGGGCACTGAGTTCAATCTCGATGCTGCCTGCCATTCTGGATGCAGTGGGCGATCAGGTTGAGGTCCACCTCGACAGCGGTATCCGGTCAGGTCAGGATGTGCTCAAGGCATTGGCGATGGGGGCGAAAGGAACCTATATCGGGCGTGCTTTTGTCTATGGATTGGGTGCCATGGGGCAAAAAGGTGTCACATCCGCGCTTGAGGTGATCCACAAGGAACTGGACACCACCATGGCGCTGTGCGGCGAGACAAACGTCAACGATCTGGGCAAACACAATCTGCTGATCCCCGAGGGTTTCGGTGGCCGCTGGCAAGCCTGAGTAACCGCTGCTAAGACTGGGCTCATGCTGATCTTTCTGCGCCATAAAATCGCATTTCTTGCGACGCCAAAAACCGGCACCACAGCGGTGGAGTTGGCCTTGAAACCGCGCGCAGAGATCATCTTTGCCAAGAACCGCAAGCACACCCCGGCGGCGCGATATGCCAACAAGGTCGCCCCATTTCTGGAAGATACCTTTGGCGTGCGCCCGGCCTCCGTTGCTGTGATGCGCGAACCGGTCGATCAAATCCGAAGCTGGTACAAATACCGCTCTCAGGCGCGGCTTGACGGGACGGATGTCAGCACGAAGGGCATTTCTTTTGATCAGTTTGTACAGGAAGTGATCTCAGACAACGCGCCCAAACGTGCCCAGATCGGGCGGCAATTCAACTTTCTGACCGATGGACGGGAGACCGTGCTAGCGGATCATGTTTTTGCATATGAAGCACAAGAGGCTTTCTTGATGTTTCTATCTGAGCGGCTGGAACATGCCGTTGAGCTGGGTGCCAAGAACATCTCTCCCAAAGTAGACGCGCCATTGAGTGACGCGACGCTTGCGGCATTGAAAGAGGTGCGGGCCGAAGACTTTATGCTCTACGACATGGTCTTGGCGGCGCAGGGCCATCTGCGCACGCCGCGTTAGCCAGTGCGCCGCGCCAAGGCTGGGATCAAGGCGAACGCCACGACAACAAGCAATCCAGCAATCACATAAAAAGCGGCCCGCAGGCCAAATCCTTCTGCGACCAGCCCCATCAGCGGGGGGCCGAAAAAGAACGCACCATATCCGATCACGGATGCCCGGCTGATCGCCGCCAGCCGTTGATGCGCAGGCACGACCCGGCCCAGCAACGACAGCACCAGCGGGGCGACCACTGAGATGCCAAGCCCGGCGATGGCAAACCCCAAAAGGCCCGTGCCGACAGTCGGGGCCATCCCCGCCAGCATCACACCGCAGGCTGATATCAACGTAGCAACCAGCATCAAATGCGTATCCCGGAACCTGCGCGATAGCCCGTGGCCCATCAACCGGCCGATCCCCATCATCAAACCAAGGACCGCAGGCCCCATTGCGCCCTGCCCCGCTGAACCGCCCAAAGTCCGCTCCAGATGCAGCGCGGACCACCCTTCGGTCGCCGCCTCCGTCAGAAAGGCCGCAAGCACGACAAAGCCGACCAGCAAGACCAGCGCATAAGGTAAACGGACGTCCGCTGTGTTGTCATGTGCCTCAACCTGAGGGGCCACATCGCGCGCAGCCCATGCCAGCACCATCAGCACGACAAAGAGGCCCGTCAGGATCGGAACAGGCGTCACGCCTTCACTTCGGAAAAACCCCGTTGCAAGCGCTCCGCCGCTATAGGCAAAGGCATAAAGAGCGTGGTTGAGGTTCATCAGGGGGCGGCCACTCTGTTCTTCAATCTCTGACACGCGGGCATTTACCAGCACGTCAATCACACCCGACCCCATGGAGGCCAACAACATGGCGAGCATGAGCGCGGTCAGTCCCGTCGACGCCCCGGCGGAGACCATGCCGATGCCCAGCACGACAATTCCAAGTGAGGTGGCAAAGCCGCCCGCAAACCGCTGGCAGGCCGGGGCCAGCCACATAGCTGCAATCGCGCCGAAGGACGCGACCAGCAATGCCATGCCGTATTCCCCGTCAGAGGCCCCCACTTGCGCCTTGATCACCGGCATCTGGGCAAAATAGACCGCCCATGCCATGCCAATGGCCACAAACCCGGCGAGCGGCTTGCGGGACAACAAGAGGTCGTGTTTGAAACTCATATCCGGCCTTTGGCACGCGCCCCGCACTTTGCCAAGTGGCGTTACGCTTTTTGCCCTTTCCACAGGGCCAAATCCATTCTATAGGCACCACTTCACGCGGGACGACAGCCTTGGAGGCGTCTCGCCCTAAACATATTGGAGAATAAAATGGCCGGAGAGATTCCAGATCTTGAAGCCCAGGAACGGACGGGGACAGGCAAGGGCGCCGCTCGTCAGGCACGCCGTGATGGCATGGTTCCGGGGATTGTTTTCGGAGGCGACACTGACCCGCTGCCGATCAACATCCCGTTTAACAAACTGCTGACAATGCTGCGCAAGGGCCGGTTCAAATCCACCCTGTTCAACATGAAGGTCGAAGGCCACGATGACGTCCGTGTCATCTGCCGCGACGTACAGCGCCATGTGGTCAAGGACCTGCCCACACACGTGGACTTCATGCGCCTCAAGCGCACAACCAAGATCAACCTCTTCATTAATGTCGAAGTGACAGGCGAAGAGATCGCTCCCGGCATCAAGAAAGGTGGCGTTCTGACGCTGGTACGCCCCGAAGTTGAGCTGGTTGTGACTGCGGCTGACATTCCCGAGAGCCTCGTGATTGACGTGTCCGCGCTGGAAATCGGTGACAACCTGACCATCTCGGACGTGAAGCTGCCCGAAGGTGCCAAGCCAACAATCGACCGCGATTTTGTGATTGCGCAGGTTTCCGCACCATCCGGTCTGGCGTCCCAGTCTGATGATGAGGACGAGGATGACACAGACGCAGGCGACGTGCCCGCAACAGAGCAATCTGACGGCGACGCTGAATAAGCACTTGATGCGATGAGATTGAGAGGGGTCGCTTTGGCGGCCCCTTTTGCGTTGGGGGCAGATTTGCAGCACAAAGCCTATCCGTCTTGCCAGATGAGACTACAAGTGTCAAAAAGGCCTGCATTCATAGTCGCCTATTTTTACTGGTATATTCTTGACCCATCCCGATAACGCCCCCCGCTCGTCACTTCAGTACTTTGGTCTTGTGGTGGGCCTGCTGGTCATCCCCGCCATGTCTGTGGCCTTCGCAATTTCCTTTGCCGCGATTGTTTTTAAAGGACCGCTTGAGCCGTTTCTGGGTCAGGGCATCAGCCTGACCTTGCTTGGCGCGGCTGTGATGGGGCTTATGGGTAGCCTGTTCTTTTCCTTTCGGGGCACGATATCTGGTCCGCAGGACGTCACCAGCATCCTGCTCTCCGGTGCTGCTGTTTCTGTTGCGCTGGCCATGCCCGGAGCATTGGCATCTGACCTCCTGAGCACGCTGATCATTCTGATTGTGGTGGCTTCCGTGACGGCTGGTGCTGCCGCGTTTCTTTTTGGCAAACTGCGGCTTGGCTATCTTGCACGGTTTGTGCCTTATCCTGTGATCGGTGGGTTCCTTGCCGCAACAGGCTACCTGCTGCTCACCAGCGCGTTGGGGATGATGGTCGGGCATGAGGTTACGATCTACTCGATGTGGCCCGTGCTTAGCACCGCAGATCCCTTGGCATGGCTTCCCTGGCTGTTCTCTGCGGCTTGCATCGCCTTTCTGCTGCGCCGCGGGACAGGTGTGTTTACGCTGCCCGTCGCCATGCTGGCCTGTATCGCGTTCTTTTATCTGGCGCTCTATCTGGCGGAGATGTCGCTCACCGATGCAGAGGCCTTGCTGCTTGGTCCGTTTGAAGAGGTGGATCTTGGGGAGCTTAGCCGGATTGGGCTGTCTGCCCGTGTTGATTGGATGGCTATTGTTGCACAAACGCCGACGCTGATCGCGGTTGCAGGTCTGACGATCCTGGGCACATTGCTGAATTCCACGGGCATTGAGCTGACGGTGGGAGAAGATAGCGATTTTGAGAAAGACCTGCGGGCCGCCGGGATCACAAACATGGCAAGTGGTCTGGTCGGGGGCCTGCCCGGCTATCAGCTGATCGGTGAGACGATACTCGCACGCGACTTTGGCATGATGGGCCGCTTGCCGGGGATCGTGACGGCACTTGGCTGCGCTTTGGCATTGCTCTTTGGCACCTCCTTTCTGGGGTACATTCCGGCGGGCGCCATTGCGATGCTCATCGCATATCTCGGGATTGATCTGTTGCTCACCTGGATCTGGGACGAACGCCGCCGCCTGTCAGCGCGTGATTTCGGGATCATTCTGCTGATTGTTGCCGTCGCTGCCTTTGTTGGCTTTCTTGAGGCGCTGGCGGTCGGGCTGTTTGCGGCCATGGCAATTTTTGTCATCTCCTACGCGCGGCTCAATGTGGTCCGCCTTCGCTCTACTGCCGCGACCAAGCGTTCGCGTGTGGAGCGCTCTGATACCGAACTGAGGATGCTGGGGAATGCGGGCCAAGGCGTCATCATCTTTGAGCTTACCGGCTACATCTTTTTCGGCACCGCCAACACGCTGACTGAGGACGTGCGCAAAGAATTGCAAGAGCAGCCCACGCCCGCCGCCATGATCCTGGATTTCTCGCGTCTGTCGGGCTTTGACGCATCTGCGGCTTTCGCGCTTCGTAAACTGGTCCGCGCGTGCCAGACACGGGGCGTTCGCTGTGTCTTTGCCGGCATGCGCGCCGATCTGTTGGAGCAATATCAGCGCGCCACCCCAAGAGCGGAACAGGCATCGCTCCATGCAAGTCTGGATACCGCTTTGGTCGAGCATGAAAACAGCGCCCTCGCGGACGTCGATGTCACAGATACATTGCAAGAGGCAGGCTCCATGCTGGCCTTTGCCGAAGGGGTTCTGGCGCGCGAAGTTGTCCCGGCCGCCGTCACGGTTTTGACGCTTGAAAGAGACGACCTGCTAGTCGAGGAGGGCAGCACGTCCAAGGATATCTTTATCCTGCGCAGTGGTGTCATGCGGGCGGAGGTTGAGGGGCCAGACGGCAACCCGCTGGTGATCGCGCGTTTCCAACCCGGTGCCCTGATCGGAGAGATTGCATATTACGCGGCTGTCCCGCGCACGGCCACGTTAGCTGCTGACACCACCTGCACGCTCTACCGGTTTGAGCCAGACCGCCTTGCCGATGATGATCTCAACCTGTCGGGAGAGTTGCATAATCTGGTTGCGTCCCACATTGCCCGCCGCCTCGTGCGCTCAACTCAGCTGATCAAAGACGCAGGGATTTAGGTCGCTCGCCAAGCCTGATAGGGTGCGCGTCAAAGACAGGAGCATCCCATGAAACTGATCGTTGGCCTTGGCAATCCGGGCGCGAAATACGCACGCAACCGGCACAATATCGGCTTTATGGCGCTGGACCAGATCGCAGCGGACCATGGGTTCGGCCCGTGGAAATCCAAACATCAGGGCAGCGTCAGCGAAGGGCGTTTTGGCTCTGACCGCGCTGTTCTGCTCAAGCCAGAGACTTTCATGAACAATTCCGGCCAGTCGGTACAAGCAGCAATGCGGTTTTACAAACTGGAACCAGCAGATGTGATCGTGCTGCATGATGAGATTGACCTCGCCCCCGGCAAGGTGAAGTGCAAAACAGGCGGAGGGCACGCAGGCCACAATGGGCTGCGCTCCATTCATGCGCATATTGGTGCGGATTATGACCGCGTGCGCCTTGGCGTGGGCCATCCGGGCCACAAAGATGCGGTGCCGGGATATGTCTTGCGTGACTTTCCCAAGGCAGATGCCGAATGGCTGGACGACGTCCTGCGTGGCATTGGCGATGGCGCGCCACACCTCGCAGCGGGCGATACCGGCAAGTTTATGAATGCTGTGGCGTTGCGGGTGAACCCGCCGCGCTCCGGAACCGGCGTCAAAGGGGGCAAAGCAAAGCCTGCCGCCCCTGCCCCCGAACAAAGCTCGGAAGCTCCCAAATCCGCGATGCAAAAACTGCTGGAGCGTTTCAAATGACGCTCGCACGCGCCTTTCAAGATCAGGCAGAAACCTGCACACGCATGGGGTCTCCTTTCATGGGGCAACTGCTGAGCATTCTGGCGCGCGACTGGCCAGAAGACAGCGCGTTGGGCCGCAAGTTCTCTGGCTTCACAGGTGATATCGGGCCTGCGGGCCATTCCCTGCCCTTGCGGATTGCCGGTGGCTTGCATGCACTTGTCTTGAGCAATGCAGCCCCTGATCTTGCAGCACTCTATCCACCTCAATCGGCCAATGACGCCGCGCTCACGGCGTGTGTCCTCGACGCGCTCGAAACCCATGCCGACTTTTTGCTCGACTGGACGGATAGCCCCCCTCAAACCAACGAGGTACGCCGCTCTGCTGCGCTGATCGCCGGGGCACATGTGGCTTTGCAGCATTTCCCCCTACCGCTCCATCTCTCTGAACTGGGGGCGAGTGGCGGGCTAAACCTGATGTGGGATCATTATGCGCTTGAGGCAGGTGGCGAACGCTTTGGGCCTTCGGTACCGGCGGTCCTTTTTGCGCCCGACTGGGAAGGTGCCGCGCCGCCGCGCGCAGATGTCCATTTGGCCGGGCGCGCAGGCGTGGACCTAAACCCGCTGGACCCTTCGCGCGCAGATCACCTGCTGCGGATGACCGCCTACCTCTGGCCGGACCAGCCTGAACGCCTCAGCATGACGCGCGCTGCCGCCTCCATTGCCACGACGCCGCCCCACCAAGGCGATGCAATAGAATGGCTTGGACCCCGACTGGCCAGCGCGCCGCAAGGGCATCTTCACCTCGTTCAGCATACCGTGGCGTGGCAGTATTTCCCCGCTGCCGCGCAAGCGCATGGCCGCGCCCTGATTGAAGCTGCAGGCGCGCAGGCCACATCAAACCGCCCGCTTGCATGGCTCTCAATGGAGACGGATGGCGATACCACGGGCAAAGTGGGCGCTGCCCTGACTTTGCGACTTTGGCCCGGTGACATCACCCTCGACCTTGGCCGCGCGGATTTTCACGGGCGCTGGATCAAATGGGCGCACCCTGACCAAAGGTAAGAGACGCTGGCCCCCGCCCTCCGGCTGTGATTGAGTAGCCGCCATAGGCGAAGGGGAATGAGATGCGCACATTCGGAAAATGGCTGGGCCGTGCCCTGCTGGCATTGGTGCTGGCTGCGGTCGTGATCGGGGTCTGGAAACGCGAAGAGATCACGCGACTGCTTGCCGTCAATTCGCTCTTCTCCGAAGAGAAAATCATCGGCAATTTCAGCAATATGGAAGCCGCATTCCTGTCTGTACCGGTGCCGCGCGGCGATGGCCCCACCAGCCCGCTGCCCTACGGGCCAGAGGTCACCCTGCCGGGTGCAGTGGGTACGTGGGTAAAGGACCGCACCGTTACGGCTTTGGTCGTTCTGAAGGAAGGCGAAATTGTCTTTGAAGAATACTACCAGGGCACAACAGCCGAGGACCGCAGGATCAGCTGGTCTGTGGCCAAAAGCTACCTCTCGGCTTTGGTAGGTATCCTGCTGGACGAAGGACAGATCGCCTCAATCGACGATCCGGTCACCACATATGCGCCGATGCTCAAGGGCGGTGCCTATGATGGCGCGACACTGCGACAAGTGCTCAACATGGCGAGCGGGGTGGTGTTTGATGAGGATTATCTCGATCAAAGCTCAGACATCAACCGCATGGGTCGGGTTCTGGCACTTGGCGGCAAAATGGATGACTTCGCCGCGGGTCTGCAAGAAACATTCGCCGCACCGGGTGAGACGTGGCAATACGTCTCCATAGACACGCATGTGGTGGGCATGGTCGTGCGCGGTGCGACGGGCCGTTCGGTCACTGAGCTGTTGAGTGAAAAGATCATCCAGCCTTTGGGCCTTGAACACACGCCCTATTACCTCACGGATGGCGTCGGCACCGCCTTTGTCCTGGGCGGGCTGAACATGACGACGCGGGACTATGCACGCATGGGGCAGATGTTTGCCCAAGGCGGCGAATGGCAGGAGCAGCAAATCGTGCCCGCTGATTGGGTCAATGCCTCCACCATACCCAGTGCCCCAACCAAAGCGGGGCGCGTCGGATATGGCTACCAATGGTGGATTCCTGTTGGCGCGGAGCAAGGCGAATACATGGCGCGTGGTATCTATGGGCAATACATCTACATCGACACCGCACGCGAGGTTGTGATCGCGACCAATGCCGCCGATCGCAAGTTCCGTGAAAGCGGTGTGAGCACGCAAAACATCGCGATCTTCCGCGCCATTGCTGAGAGTTTGTGAGGACATTTGGAACCAGAGGACAGCATCAACGTCTTGGACGGCCCGCTGGCGCTATGCGGCACGGACCCGGTCACCGGCTTTTTCCGTGACGGACATTGCAACACCTGTGCGGCAGATCAGGGCAGCCACACAGTGTGCGCGGTGATGACAGCAGAGTTCCTCGCCTACTCGAAATACGTCGGCAATGATCTCAGCACGCCCCGGCCCGAGTTCAATTTTGCTGGCCTGAACCCCGGCGATCCCTGGTGCCTGTGCGCAGGACGGTTCCTGCAGGCGGCGGACGAAGGTTGCGCGCCAAAGGTTCATCTTGAAGGCACTCACAAACGCGCGTTGGATGTGGTGCCCTTGCAGGTCTTGCAAGAACACGCCATTCCGTCAGGAGACAACGGCAAGGCTTAGGCACCACGCCGCTCCTCCCTCTTTTTGGCCTTACATACCGTAGCGCGCCCTCACCATCTGCCACACCAAACCCGTTGGTCGATCAAGTCTGCTCTGGGTGGTCTCCGACAGATCAGGCAAACTCGCCCATCTCAAATCCGAGCGCGCGTGCAACGGTAAAGATGTCTTTGTCCCCGCGCCCACACATGTTCATACAGATGATGTGATCCTTCGGCAGGTCTGGCGCGATTTTCATCACATGGGCCAGTGCATGTGACGGCTCCAACGCGGGGATGATCCCCTCTTGCTCACAACACAACTGAAACGCAGCCAGCGCTTCCTTGTCCGTGATGGAAACATATTGCGCGCGGCCAATTTCGTGCAACCAGGCGTGCTCCGGTCCGATACCGGGGTAGTCCAGGCCTGCAGAAATGCTGAACCCTTCGAGGATTTGACCGTCATCGTCCTGCAAAAGATACGTGCGGTTGCCGTGCAAGACGCCGGGGCGCCCGCCTGTCAGCGAAGCGCAGTGCTCCATCTTGGCGTTCACACCTTTGTCGCCCGCTTCCACGCCGATGATGCCGACCTCCTTGTCATCCAGGAACGGATAGAAAAGGCCCATGGCGTTGGACCCACCGCCAATCGCGGCAATCACTGTATCTGGGAAACGCCCCTCGGCGGCGGTCATCTGCTCGCGAACTTCCTTGCCGATGATGCTCTGAAAATCGCGGACCATGGCCGGATAGGGGTGTGGCCCGGCCACTGTACCGATGCAATAGAAGGTGTCGCGCACGTTGGTGACCCAGTCACGCAGCGCGTCGTTCATCGCGTCTTTCAACGTGCCACGGCCCGAGGTCACGGGCACGATTTCAGCCCCTAACAGGCGCATGCGGAACACGTTGGGGGCCTGCCGCTCCACATCATGCGCACCCATATAGACCACGCATTTCAGACCAAACTTCGCACAGACCGTTGCGGTCGCCACACCATGCTGGCCCGCGCCCGTTTCTGCAATGATCCGCTTTTTGCCCATGCGTCGGGCAAGGATGATCTGCCCCAGCACATTGTTGATCTTGTGCGCACCGGTATGGTTCAGCTCATCGCGCTTCATGTAAACCTTAGCACCGCCGAGGTGGTTGGTCAGACGTTCGGCAAAATAAAGCGGGCTTGGACGCCCGACATAGTGGGTCCAGAGATCATCCATCTCGGCCCAGAATGTTTCATCCGTTTTTGCTTGTTCGTACTGCTCTTCCAGTTCAAGGATCAGCGGCATCAAAGTCTCCGAGACAAAGCGCCCGCCAAAATCGCCAAAACGGCCCTGTTCGTCGGGGCCTGTCATAAAGCTGTTGAAAAGATCGTTGGCCATGCGCCATCTCCTCGAATTGATCAGGTCAGACATGTAGCGCAGCTGCGCCACGCGCGAAACCCGGACTTTTCAAAAAGTCCGGCCCGTTTTCTTCAAAGAAAACGCCGCCTCACGCGGTGTTGGTCTCTTTGAGTGATGTATAGCGGGGATTGCACGCCTTTTTGGCCAAGAGATCGGCTCTGCCCCTTGCCCCTCAGTCAAAAAGCCGCAGCAATTCCTGCTTCAGTTTGTCTTCGACCCGGTCTTTGACCGCGTCTTCCACCGATTGGCCGTCCTCGCGCACCACGCCGAGCTCTTCTTGCAGCTTCTGCTCAACCTTCTGTTTCACTTTGTCCTCTGCCCGCTCCACCTCTTCTTTGAAGTTCAGGTCAACTGCCGCTTTCAGATCCGGCCTGATGCTCGGATCCGCCCACGGCCCCACGATCCGCACCGGCACCGCCAGCCCGCGCCCTTCGTTTACCCGCAGCGCTTTTGGCGTGACGGTGTAGTCCAAGGTCTGTGCACCAAGGTTGATCTGCCCTGCACCCGTCGCTTCGAAATTCGGCAATAGCATGCTCAGGTCGCTGTTGCGCAGCACGCCCTTGTCCATCTGGAATGTCCCGGTCAGTGCATCGAACACAGTTGTGCCGCCTTTGGTATCGAACGAACCCAGCAAATCGTCCAGATCAATCCCCTCAATCGCGCCCCGGCCGATGTTGACCGCCCCCTTACCAGAAAGCGATCGCATGATGGCATCCACCGTCTCTCCCACACCAAGAAAGGACACTTCGGCGTCACCGCGCCCACTGAACCGCGACAGGTCTGCAAGATCAATCAACAGTGGTCTCATCTCGACCCCACTTGCACGCAGCTTACCGCCCACCGACAGCCCATTGCGATTGTTCATCACAAATTCGCCAGTAAACCTGCCCTCGTAGGCTGCAACGTCGCGCAGCTCAAATACCATCCGAGACCGGTCGTTCGTCAAAAGCGTGCGCGTGGGCCCAAGCGTCAGCGCCCCCAGATCGATACTGTCGGCGCGCAGCGAAATTACACCGTTGAAAGCTGAAAGAGCTGAGGCATCAATCCGGTCCTTTGGCCATCCTGTATCGCCCGACGCCGAAGCGCCGTCGTTGTCCCCGGCACCGGTGAGCGGTTTGAGGTCGAGTGCGCCCGCGTTCAATTGCGCGTTCACTTTTGGCACGCCGTTGAGATCAATATCCGCAGCGCCCGTCAGCCTGTTGCCGCCCAGATCAGCGGAGAAATCCCGCAGGGCCAAACGCCGATCCGGCGTCAATGTCAGGTCAGCCTGCACCGATGCGCTGCGCCCGAGGCCTTGGGGCAGCTCCACTCCACCCAGTCCAAGAGCCGCGAGAAAACCAGCCGTCTGTGGCATATCAAGATCAAGCCGCCCGGCCACCGCCCCTTGCAACGATGCACGCCCGGCAAGTCGGGCATTTCCACCCCCCGCATCGAGCTGGGTATCTACGGGTTGCACATCACCACCAAGAAAGGAAGCGAACCGTTCAATCGTAGCCGCAACCTGAACCGGCTTGCCCGCTGGGCGCAGCGTCGCGGTGATCTTTGCAGCACCCGCCGGGTCAGGCCAGTCCAGAGACAGATCGACACCGGCGTAGGACACCAGATCAGCACCCTCCGCATCGTAGATCAGCGTCGCGTCGCGAATGACGAGTTTCTCAATCGTGACCGCACGCGGGGCGCTGGCAGGGGTCGTTTCCGTCTCAATCGCAGCCTCCCCTGTCGCATCGGTAAACTGCCAGCTGGCGCGTCCGTCTGCGCGGCTTTCCAGCCGGATCGTCGGGCTTTGCGCCTCAATGTTGGTGATCCTGATTTCTCCGCGCAAAAGCGCACCGGCATCCACACCAATCGCGGCCTGTGCGGTGGTCAGCATCGCACCTTCCTTTGCCCAGTCTGCGTTGCCAACCTCAAGACCCTCCGCACTGACCCCCAGCACAGGCCAGAACGTCATGCCCACATCTCCGCTGATGCTGACATTGCGCCCAGTGAGTTTGCTGAGCTGATCTGTGGCAATCTTTGCGATCCGATCTGCGGGCAGCAACAAAACGCCGCCCACCACCAAAACAGCGATCAGCACCAGTACGCCAATGATCCGCAGGATCCATCTCATCTCGCTCTCCTCCTCACCTGGGCTTTCGCAGCCGCTTTGCTTGCACTATAGCCGAGCCATGAGCACAAACCCACCAAATCTACGCCCTGATCTCGCGCCCAAGGCGCGGATGGATGAAATTGCGCCAAAGGCGAAAAACAGCGACCCCTCCCGCCCCGGTCAGCCGACCATCGGCATGGTCTCTCTGGGGTGCCCCAAGGCGTTGGTGGACAGCGAACGCATCCTTACGCGCCTGCGCGCCGAAGGGTATGGCGTGTCCCCCGACTACGCGGGTGCCAACGCGGTCATCGTGAACACCTGTGGCTTTCTGGATTCAGCAAAGGCGGAGAGCCTTGACGCGATTGGCGAAGCGCTGACGGAAAATGGCCGCGTGATCGTCACTGGATGTCTGGGCGCGGAGCCGGATTACATTCGCGAGCATCATCCCCGCATCCTTGCCGTCACGGGGCCGCACCAGTATGAACAGGTGCTCGACGCTGTCCATGAGGCCGTACCACCCAGCCCTGATCCCTTTGTTGATCTGCTGCCTGCCAGCGGTGTATCCCTCACACCGCGCCACTACAGTTATCTCAAGATATCAGAGGGTTGCAACCACAAGTGCAAGTTCTGCATTATTCCTGACATGCGCGGCAAGCTGCAATCCCGCCCGGCCCATGCGGTCATCCGGGAAGCAGAAAAGCTGGTTGAAAACGGCGTCAAAGAACTGCTTGTCATTTCGCAGGATACCTCGGCTTACGGGGTCGACATCAAACATGCGACGGACCGTGATCACCGCGCACATATCACCGATCTGGCCCGTGATCTGGGGTCTTTGGGGGCTTGGGTCCGGCTGCATTATGTCTACCCCTACCCGCATGTGCGCCAGTTGATCCCGCTGATGGCCGAAGGATTGGTGCTGCCCTATCTCGACATCCCGTTTCAGCATGCACATCCGGATGTGCTGCGCCGGATGGCTCGCCCTGCTGCGGCTGCACGCACGCTCGACGAAATTTCAGCATGGCGCGAGGTTTGTCCCGATATCACCCTGCGTTCGACGTTCATCGTAGGCTATCCCGGTGAAACGGAGGCTGAATTCCAGACACTGCTGGATTGGCTGGATGAGGCGCAACTGGACCGCGTTGGCTGTTTTCAGTACGAAAACGTGGCGGGTGCGCGGTCAAATGCCCTGCCCGATCACGTTGACCCGGAGGTCAAACAGGATCGTTGGGAGCGTTTTATGCAACGTGCGCAGGCTATTTCAGAAACCAAATTGGCCGCCAAGGTCGGCAAACGGCTGGAGGTCATCGTGGACGAGATCGACGATGAGGCCGCGACCTGCCGGACCATGGCCGATGCACCTGAGATCGACGGGAACCTGTTTGTGGATGAAGGGTTCGAGCGTTTGTCTGTCGGAGAGATTGTCACGGTCGAGGTAGAGGAAGCCGGGGAATATGATCTTTGGGGGCGGGTTGTTTAGCGCAGGGATACAAGCCGCATCAACCGGGTTTTGCCAAGCAGACCAATAGTCCGGCCGCAAGTTTTTCCAAAGCCCCATGCAGCAAGAAAGCGCCTTGCATTTCCATCATTCATCCCTGGTCAAACCGTGAATTGAACGCCCCTCAAACGGGCGCTCATCATTGCACACAGCCTTGTTCGACAAGCGCGATGTAGACCCACACTTGAAAATGTTCCGCATTTGTTCTATTTCTTAACCATTCGTTAAGACAGTCAGAACGAAAGGAACAGCCAATGTCCTTCCAACCCAGCATTCCCGGCCTCTTCAGCCCCGCGAAAGGGGCGGCACCCGTGCAACCTGAACTGCCGCAGTCCGTGCCTGCCACGGAAAAACAGATCGCCTATGCCCGGACCCTTGCCGTGCGCCACAACACGCGGCTGCCCGAAGGGATCAAGGCAGATCGTGCCGCGCTTTCAAGATGGATCGACGCGCATAAAGGGGCTGCACCACAGGGGGCGTTCTCCAACTACCCATCGTCCAAACAGGTGGCTTTTGCCGAGCGCATCGCGAAGCTCAAACGCAATCCGGTGCCCCCCGAATGCTTCCGCGATCGCGCCCTTATGTCGCGCTGGATCGATAGCAATAAACCGCGCTGAACCTTGGACGGTGGCTCGGGGCGACCTACCTTTGGGATATGAAAGAGCATACCGAAGTCCTCTATAACGCCTCATGCCCGATCTGCAGCCGCGAGGTAGACCACTATGCCAAGCTCACGGCGCAGGCGGCCCTGCCGATCCGGTATGACGACGCGACCAACCCGGCCAAGCTGCGGGACTGGGGCATCTCGGCGGAGGATGCGGCAAGGCGGTTTCATGTGCGCAAGGGTGGACAAACATATGCGGGCATCCCTGCGTTTGTCATCCTGTGGCAAGAGATCCCGCAAACCCGCTGGCTGGCACGACTTGTCAGCCTGCCCGGCGTGCACTGGATCGCGCAAAAGGGCTACGATCATGTCGCAGCCCCCCTGCTTTACCGCATGCATCTGCGCCGTCAACGCGGCGGTTGACGCAAAGTGGACACGTTGGGGCCATCAAATCTTAACATCTGCCTGTTAACTAAGATGAATGGCTTATCCCTATTCCAGACCTGAAACACTGGCGGATGCCGCTGTCCATGCGGTGGGATTGGTTTTGGCGATACCTGGCTGTGTCTACCTGATGTATCAAGCCGCCGCACGGTCGCCCGAGGAAATGGCCGCAACTGCCCTTTATGCCTCGTGCCTGATCATCGCATTTCTTGCCTCTGCGATTTACCACATGTGCCCGATTGACCATCTGCGACCGACCCTTCACCGGATTGATCATGCTGCGATTTATCTCAAGATCGCAGGGAGTTACACGCCTTTTGTCGTCGTTATAGGCTCTGGTTTTGCTTACGGCGTGCTTGGTTTGGTCTGGGCGCTGGCACTGTTGGGGGCCATTGCGAAATTGTCGTTCTGGCGCACGGACAGCAAAGGATCACTGGCTTTGTATCTGGGCATGGGCTGGCTTTCGGCGCTGCTGATCTGGCCTATGTGGCAGCATCTGTCCGCCACGGTCGTCTGGCTGGTTGTGGGGGGCGGGCTGATCTATTCGCTGGGCACCCGCATCTATGCGCACCCCGGCATGCGATTTCAAAACGCAATATGGCACAGCTTTGTGCTGGTCGCCTCAACCTGTCTTTTCGGGGCTGTTGCGCTGAGCGTCTAGATACTGGCTCACGCAGGTCTGAACATGGCGGAACCTGTCCCCGCCCAGATGTTTGCCGCCATACCAGCGCGTCACGATCACCACATGTCCTTCGATATTGGCGCGTTCCAGCATCCGCAAAATCACCATGCCGGCCCCCACTTCGCCATCATCGCCTTTGAGCGGTGTGCCCCCGGGCAGGATGACCCCCCATGTATTGTGGGTTGCCTTGGCATAGGACTTGTCGCGTTTCAGCGCTTTGAGAACGGCATCAACCTCTGACCGGGACGCTGCCACCGCACCAGAAACCGCGTATTTTGAACCTCGATCGCTCAACACCACGCCCAGTTTGACCACATCCGCAGTCATCGCTTACTGCCGCACCAACCGTTCAAGCGCTGTGCCGTTCTCCCACGTGCCATAAAGGTCACCGTTGGACATAACCACATAGATCACCGGTGCCGGTTGCCCCCAGTTGATCACAACCACCTGTCCATCCCGGCGGCCGTTGCCGGCATATTGCTGGCTGCCCACGGTCCAGTTTACCTGCACATTGCCGCCAAGTTCCGAAACAATCGCGTTGCCGGAATAGGCAGACCCATCCGGGTTGCGCCCTTCGGCCCGGTACGATCCGTTGATATCGACCTGCTGTGCCGCCAGCGGCCCGGCCAGCATCACGGCCACGGCCCATCCACAAAAAACCCGTCTGTTCATACCCATGCACTCCCTTCACCTAAGGTAAGGAATACCGCCATTGGTCGCTCAGGGCCAGCGGCGTAGAATACATCCATATTTTAAGCATCTTCCACATTTTCGGACGGAACCCTATTCATGACACCTTTTGCCCTACCGCTAGATCTTGCTGAACTCATTGGCGTTCTTGGGTTTGTCCTCTACGTGAGCGCCTACTCCATGCTGACGCTCAGGGTCCTCTCGACGAAGTCCGTTTCCTACTTCATCCTGAACCTGACCGCGGCCAGCTGTGTGCTCATTGGCCTCACAGCGAGCTTCAACCTCGCATCAGCGCTCATTCAACTGTTCTGGGTTGTGATGTCGCTGATAGGCATAACCCTACACATCTTGCGCCCCATGAAGGCGCAGCCCGCGACGGTCCTCTCAGAGACCCGCAGCGGTGCGGCGTACAACGTCAATGCGTGAGGCATTGGGCGGATGGGTGCCCAAAAACTTATCGCCAGGATCAGGAATTCGGGTAAAGAACACGGCACCCCGCAGCGGGTCATACCCTGCGCGTTTGGTGATCACAGTGCCCAGCGCGTCCGCCTCCAGCTCAAATTCCTTCGAATAACTGCGTGCACCAACCTGTGCGCCGATCCGCTGTGCGGTGCGTACCGCATCGGCACCCCCACCTGACAGCGTCGCAAGCCCCGCAAAAATCACCGCACCCGCAACCGCATTTTGCTGCTGACGTCCGATGTGGCCCGCAATGTGGTGGGCTGTTTCATGCCCCAGCACAAAGGCCAGCTCATCCTCGTTGCGGGCATCCGCGATCAAGGCAAGTGTAAAGGCAACAACCGGTCGGCCTTGTTTATCAAGTGTCTGAAATGCATTGGCAGGCTGGCCTGGCCGGTCATCCACCACGATGTTGAAATCGCAGTTGACCCCTTGGGTGCGCGCGCGGCACTCCCGCTCTGCCACAGGTTCGACCGTGCGGACAACACGCACAAAACTGCGCGCGGCTTGGTTGGCCGAAAGGGCGGGTGTGCTCGTGCTGGCGGGGGCGGCAGGTGCAGGCGCGCCCGTTGACGTAGGCGTCGTGCTCACGTCGCACGCGGAAAGCGCGGCCATCACAGTGATCGCAGCAAGGGTTTTCTTAATCATGCAAGTTGTCCTTTTTGGGCGCCTGCTGTTCAAGATATTGTAGCATGAGATCTTCTGCGGGCCAGCCCGAAGACATCACATTCCCGATTGCAGCCCGCACGGCCTTGCAATGATCCGCCGAAACCCACAAGGTCATCCCATGTTTACGATAGAACACGAATTCGATGCCTCGGTGATCACGCTCGTGGATGAAGGCGAGGCCCCGCTGCGCGAGGATGTGACAGTGCACGCTTTTGATACCGAGATCACGTTTGAGCAATGGGACCCGCGCACAGACAAGGTCGCGCGGATCACCCTGTCCCCTGAGCAGTTGCGCGATCTGACCGCCGCGCTAAACCTGCCCGAAGGCATCTACCGCAGCGCGCCCAAACCCAAGTAAGGAAATTGCCATGGCCACCGGCACGAACATCAAAACCTTTTTTGAGGGCGCATGGCATGATGGCGACATCAAGACCATGAATGCGGCCGATCACGGTGCTTGGTTGGGCACAACTGTATTTGACGGTGCGCGGCTGTTTGACGGTCTGTCACCAGATCTGGAAAAGCACTGCGCACGCATCAACCGCTCTGCTGAGGCTCTGATGATCACCCCAACGGTCAACACCGAAGAAATGGTGGCAACCGTCCGAGAAGGCCTTGCAAGCTATGCGCGCGATCAACCGGTCTATATCCGGCCGATGTATTGGGCGCTTGAGGGCGATGAGCTTGGCATCGTGCCCCGCGCCGGGGCCACCGGCTTTGCCATCAGCCTTGAGGAAATCCCGATGGCACCGCCAGAGGCTTCCACCACGCTCACCCGCACCCGATTTCGCCGCCCCGTGCTTGAGGACAACGTGGTCAACGCCAAGGCAGGATGTCTCTACCCCAACAACGCCCGCATGATGGTTGAGGCGCGCAGCAAGGGCTTTGGCAATGCGCTGGTGGCGGACGCCATGGGCAACGTGGCCGAAAGCGCGTCGGCCAATGTGTTTATGGTCAAGGACGGCGAGGTGTTTACACCCATTCCCAACGGGACCTTCCTCGCCGGCATCACACGCGAACGGCACATGATCAACATTGTGGCCGACGGCATGAAAGTGCACGAAGCGGTCTTATCCTTCGATGACTTTCATGCCGCAGATGAGGTGTTCTTGTCTGGCAACATGATGAAGGTCACCCCCGTGGCCGCCTTCGACGACACCCAGTACGGGATCGGCCCGAATGCCAACCCCGTCACCCGCCGCGTGCGCGAAATGTACTGGGACTGGGCCGCATCCGAACGCTGAGGTGTCACCAATTCTCTGAGATGGGGGCCTGAAGCGCGCGTCCGCGGGGAAAGCGATGACGCCCATTCGGGCGCAAGAGCGCCGCGCTGTGCCTCTCCACCTGCCACAACCGATAAGTCCAACCCCGCCCAGACCGCAGTTTGCGATTGCGCGTTTTGCCCCCAAGGGTCATGATCCCCACCACAGGGAGATCCAAGATGCGCAAGTTCCTCGTCGTGCTGGATGACAGCACTGAATGTCTCAACGCCATGCGCTTTGCCGCATTGCGCGCCAATCACACCGGTGGCGGCGTTGAAGTGCTGGCCGTGATCCCACCCGACGAATTCAACCACTGGATCGGTGTTGGTGACATCATGCGTGAAGAAACGCGTGAACGCATAGAGGTCCATTTTGAGGTCTTCGCCAAGTGGATGCGGGACAAACAGGGCGTTGATCCTGAACTGGTCATCCGTGAAGGTGTGCCGCTGGACGAGATCATTGCACAGATTGCGGATGATCCTGAGATTGGCGTGCTTGTGTTGGGGGCCTCATCGGACAAGAAAAAAGGGCCCGGTCCTCTGGTTACGCAGCTGACCCGCTCTTCGGGGACCCTGCCTGTACCCATCACGATCGTGCCCGGAGATTTGAGCAAGGAGCGCCTTGAGGCCATCACATAGATCGCCCCAAGCAGGGGGTGATTGTTGGCTGGACCGAAGGCCGCTTCCGGTTTAGAATGATTCCAAGACTTGAAGTGAGGGATATGCAACCGCATATCGACCTTAACCGAAAAAGGACGCCGCCAATGTTTATCCAGACCGAATCCACCCCCAATCCCGCCACATTGAAATTTCTGCCTGGCCAATCCGTGCTGGACATGGGCACAGCAGATTTTCCGACACCGGATACCGCAGGCACGTCCCCGCTGGCCACACGGCTTTTTGGCGTAGAAGGCGTAACGGGCGTGTTCTTCGGAACGGACTTCGTGACCGTGACCAAGGCTGATGCGGTGGAGTGGGATCATATCAAACCCGCTCTGCTCGGCGCGATTATGGAGCATTACCAGTCTGGTCAGCCTGTGATGGGCGAAGACCATCAGGCATCCTCCGGCCACGCAGAGCACGACGGCGAAGATGGTGAGGTTGTGGGCCAGATCAAAGAACTGCTCGACAGCCGGGTCCGCCCTGCCGTGGCACAGGATGGCGGCGACATCACCTTTCACGGGTTCGATCGCGGTGTTGTTTATCTGCACATGCAGGGGGCCTGCGCCGGCTGCCCGTCCTCCACGCTGACGCTCAAAATGGGCATCGAGAACCTGCTGCGCCACTACATCCCCGAAGTCACCGAAGTCCGCCCTGTTGCCTGAGACCCTGACGGGACGGTGCTATTGCGGGGCGGTGCGCGTGACATCAACGGCGCAGCCGCTGGCCGTCGCAACCTGCCACTGCGGTGACTGCCGGCGCGTCTCAGGCGCGCCCTGCAACACATTTGCCGCCTTCCTGCCAGCAAATGTTGTCTTTTCTCCGGCTCTGGGCACGGGCGTTCGCCATCACGCCGAGGTGCAACGCTGGTTCTGTCATGCCTGTGGCACGCCCCTTGCCGCCGCCTATGCCTATCTGCCTGATCAGCTTTATGTCCCAGTTGGTCTTTTTGACCAGGTGGACGCGCTTGTGCCACAAAGTGAATCTCACACTGCGTCGCGCGTCTGCTGGGTGTCTCCGCGGCACGACCTGCCCTCCAGCGCAGGCAGCGGTCGCGACAGATTGGAGCAAGCTGATGATCGATGACACAATCGAAGTTCTCAATGTAAACCACCCCGACTACCGGGGCCGTGCCAACGCCGCGAAGTACAATGCAATGAAAGCGGCGATGAAAAAGGCCATGGCCGGTTCAGACGGCATGACCCAGACCGAAATGAGGGAGGCCGCAAAACCGCATTTGCCGCAAAACATCTTTCCGCAAGGCAAGACCGCTGGATGGTGGTCCAAGACCGTGCAGCTTGACCTCGAAGCGCGCGGTGAGATGGGTCGCACGGACACCAAGCCGTTGAAATTCTTCTTCAAATGATTCTCGCTTTCAGCACCTCTGGCCCCTACTGTGGCGTGGCCCTTTGGTCTGACGGCGATGTCATTGCAGCACAGCACGAAGACATCGCCAAAGGTCAGGCAGAGCGATTGATGCCCATGATCGACGAGGTGCTTGCGGAGGCAGGGGCCAGCTTGAAAGTCCTCGACGCGCTTGGTGTGGGGGTGGGTCCGGGCAATTTCACAGGCATACGCATCTCTGTCTCGGCCGCACGCGGTTTGGCGCTGGGTCTGGGCATCCCAAGCGTCGGGGTTTCCTTGCTTGAAGCGCTGGCCTTTGGGCACGCCGGCCCTGTTTTGACCAGCATCCTCGCAGGGCGTGATCATTTCTGCCTTCAGCGCTTTGGTAAGGACGCGGCACGCGGACCTGAGGTTGTGGCACGCACCGATGTCCAAGACTGGCGCTTTCCTGGGCTGACCTGCATCGGCAACGAGGAACATCACATCGCTGAACAGCTTGGGGCCACAGGTGGGCCTGCGCCCTTCTATCCCGCCTCTGCCATCGCCCGGATTGCGGCAGCGCGCTGGCAAGACAATCCGCCACGGCCCGCACCGCTTTATCTGCGCGCGCCCGATGCCGCACCGGGCCGCGATCAACCTCCTGCGATCCTGTCTTGACCCCCCAACGCATGGCCACACTCCATCGCGCCGCTTTTGTGTCGGAACGGCCGTGGTCAGCCGCGGAGTTTTCTGAGCTGATCGAAAGCCGCTTCACCCATTGTTATGATCACGCACATGGGTTTGCCCTTGCCCGGACCCTTGCGGGAGAGACCGAGCTTTTGGCCCTCGCGGTGGACCCTGCTCACCATCGGCGGGGCATCGGGCGCACGCTGACCGAGGAGTGGCTCAACGCCAGCATCGGTGAGGCTGCGACAGCCTTTCTTGAGGTTGCAGAAGACAACGCAGCCGCATCGGCGCTCTACCTTTCGCTGGGGTTTCGCGAATCTGGCAGGCGCCCCGCCTACTACGCGCGCAAAAATGCGGCGGCAGTTGATGCCATCGTTATGTCGCGCGTCCTGACCCTTGGTCAGGGGGGCATTTCCGCCCGGCCTTCCACAGAAAGCGGTTGACCCTCCCCCCCTGCTGACCGCTAAGTTGAGCTTGATCACCTGATCTTGGGTGAGGCCCCTGTCAGGCCTTACCCCAAAATTTAAAAACCTGGGAGACATACAATGACCCTTATGACCAAAATGATGGGTGCAGCCGCGGCACTTGCGCTGAGCGCTGGTGCGGCACTGGCTGAGCCTGCGCTGATCTTTGACCTTGGCGGCAAGTTCGACAAATCCTTCAATGAGGCGGCCCACAATGGTGCCTCCCGCTGGGCCGAAGAGACCGGCGGCAGCTACCGCGAGATCGAGCTGCAGTCAGAGGCCCAGCGTGAGCAGGCGCTGCGCCGCTTTGCCGAAGCAGGCTCCAACCCCATTGTGACCATGGGTTTTGCAATGGCCACGCCGGTCGAAGCCGTGGCCGCAGATTATCCCGACACCAAGTTCGTCAACATCGATGGCTTCCTGCCTGAGATCCCCGGCAACGTGCGCATGATCAGCTTTCAAGAGCATGAAGGCTCTTACCTCGCTGGTATGATGGCGGCGATGAAGTCCGAGAGCGGTAAGGTCGGCTTTATCGGCGGTATGGACATCCCGCTCATTCGCCACTTTGGCTGCGGTTATGCGCAGGGTGCCAAGGCGGTGAACCCCGATGTCGAGGTGATCGCAAACATGACGGGCACAACGCCCGCCGCGTGGAATGACCCGGTGAAGGGGTCGGAGCTCACCAAAGCGCAGATCAGTCAGGGTGCGGATATCGTTTACGCAGCCGCCGGTGGCACCGGAGTGGGCGTTTTGCAAACAGCCGCTGACGAAGGCATCCTGTCCATCGGTGTGGACAGCAACCAAAACCACCTGCATCCGGGCAAGGTGCTGACGTCCATGCTCAAGCGTGTGGATGTGGCCGTGTATAACTCCATGAAAGCCGGTACAGACATCGAAACAGGTCTGGGCGAAGTGCTGGGTCTGGCCGAAGATGGCGTTGGCGTCGCGTTTGACGACAACAACGCACCATTGGTCAACGATGAGATGAAGGCCGCCATTGAAGACGCCCGCGAAAAGATCATCGCAGGCGACATCGAAGTGGTCAGCTACTACGCGAACGACAGCTGCCCTGCGCTGGACTTCTAAGTGAGCAATGAGACGACAATGGAGCGGCAAGTAACTGCCGCTCCAGACGCCCCTGCGATCGAACTGAAAGGCATTTCAAAGGCTTTCGGCCCGGTTCAGGCGAACAAGAACATCTCCATCCGCGTCATGCCCGGCACGATCCACGGCATCATCGGTGAGAATGGTGCGGGTAAATCGACGCTGATGTCGATCCTCTATGGCTTTTACAAAGCGGACGCTGGTGAGATTTTCATTGGTGGACAAAAGGCCAATATTACCGACAGCCAAGCGGCCATCGCCGCTGGCATCGGCATGGTGTTCCAGCACTTTAAACTGGTTGAGAATTTCACGGTGCTTGAGAATATCATTCTGGGTGCCGAAGACGGGCGGATGCTGCGCCCCTCGCTGGCCAAAGCGCGGCGCAGTCTGATTGAACTGGCCGAGGATTATGGCCTCAACGTAGAACCCGACGCGCTGGTACAGGACATCGGCGTGGGCATGCAACAGCGGGTGGAGATCCTCAAGGCGCACTACCGTCAGGCCGATATTCTGATCCTTGATGAACCCACTGGCGTGCTGACCCCTGCTGAGGCGGATCAGCTTTTCCGCATTCTGGGGCGGCTGCGGTCTGAGGGCAAAACGATCATCCTGATCACCCACAAACTACGTGAAATCATGGAGATCACCGACACCGTGAGCGTGATGCGGCGCGGTGAGATGACCGCGACTGTCAAGACCGCGGACACTTCCCCGCCGGAGTTGGCTGAGTTAATGGTGGGCCGTAAGGTCTTGTTACGGGTCGATAAAACGCCCAGTACGCCCGGTGATCTGGTGCTTGATGTGCAAGGCCTCAAGGTGGTGGATGACAAGGGCGTCGAACGGTTGCGCGGCATTGACCTGGAAGTGCGCGCGGGCGAAGTGCTGGGTATCGCGGGCGTGGCCGGCAACGGGCAGTCAGAGCTGTTGGAAGTGCTGGGGGGGTATGCGGACGGCACCGGCGTTGTGCGCCTGAACGGGCAAGAGCTTGACCTGACGGGACGCCATTCGGATGGGCAGTCACGCCGAGGGCGCGGTATCGCGCATGTGCCAGAAGATCGCCAGCGCGAAGGGCTGATCATGGAGTATCAGGCCTGGGAAAACACCGCCTTTGGCTATCATCACGACCCTGAGTATCGGGCCGGTGTGTTGATGAACAACGCCGCCATCCGCGCGGATACCGCGGAAAAGATGGCGCGTTTCGACGTGCGTCCACCGAACCCCAAACTCGCCGCCAAGAACTTTTCTGGCGGCAACCAGCAAAAGATCGTGCTGGCCCGCGAGATTGAGCGCAACCCCGACCTGCTGTTGATTGGTCAACCGACGCGCGGTGTGGACATCGGCGCGATTGAATTCATTCACCAGCAGATTGTTGCGCTGCGCGATCAGGGCAAGGCGATCCTGCTCGTGTCGGTGGAGCTTGAGGAAATCCTCGCCCTCAGCGACCGCATTGCGGTGATGTTTGACGGTCAGATCATGGGCGAACGCCTGCCGGATCAGACCGATGAAAAAGAACTGGGCCTGTTGATGGCTGGGATCACCGACACCGACGTGCCGCACAGCGTGGCCGAGGTTGAGGCCAATCTCGCGCATGTGCATGGCGATGCGCACAAGGAGGTGTGAGATGACCTTAGCTTCCCCCTCAATGATCGGAACATAACTCATGGACGTGATGCCAAAATGGGCTGAGGTCATCCTCGTCCCGCTGATCTCGCTGATCCTTGCCGCGATCATCTCTGCGCTGGTGATCCTCGCCATCGGAGAGGACCCCGTGGCGGCGGTCAAGCTGATGGTGACGGGCGCGCTCGGCTCCACCTATGGCTGGGGGTATACGCTGTATTACGCTACCAATTTCATGTTTACGGGGCTGGCGGTGGCCATCGCGTTTCATGCCCGGCTGTTTAACATCGGGGGTGAAGGGCAGGCGATGCTGGGCGGGCTTGGTGTGGCGTTGGCCTGTCTCTATATCCCGTGGCCGCATTGGACGCTCGCGCTGATCGGGGCCACTGTGATGGCGGGCGCATTTGGTGCCTTCTGGGCCGCCATTCCAGCATGGTTGCAAGCCAAGCGCGGCAGTCACATCGTGATCACCACGATCATGTTCAACTTCATCGCCGCTGCTTTGCTGAACTACGTGCTGGTCAACGTCCTGCGCCCCAAGGGACAGATGGACCCCGCCACGGCAAGCTTTCCAGAGGCCACGCATTTGCCGACGCTGCATGATCTGCTGGCCCCCTTCGGCATCGCCTTTTCCAAGGCAGCCCCCGCCAACGTCTCCCTGCTTGTAGCGGTTGCAGCCTGTGTTCTGCTCTGGCTTCTGATTTGGCGGACGCGTCTGGGGTATGAAATCCGCGCTTATGGTCATTCGGAATCCGCTGCGAAATACGCGGGCATCTCTCCGGTCAAAATCACGATGATCGCGATGATCATTTCTGGCGCGTTGGCGGGTATGATGGCCATCAACAACGTGATGGGAGAGGCAGAGCGGCTGGTCCTGAACGCGACAGAGGGGGCCGGGTTTATCGGCATCGCGGTGGCTCTCATGGGGCGGTCGCATCCATTGGGTGTGTTCATCGCCGCGATCCTCTTTGGGTTTCTGTATCAAGGCGGCGCGGAGCTTGCGCTTTGGACCTCGATCCCAAGAGAGTTAATTGTTGTCATTCAGGCCCTTGTGATCCTGTTCACGGGTGCGCTCGACAATATGGTGCGAATGCCGCTTGAAAGGATGTTTCTGGCGCTCAAACGCTCCAAGTCGGCGGGGCCTGCGGCATAATGGACTATGCAACCCTCATCCAGCTTCTCGACAGCACTGTTCGCCTCGCCACACCTTTGCTGTTGGCCTGCCTTGCCGGCCTTTTCAGCGAACGCGCGGGCATCTTCGACATCGGCCTTGAAGGCAAGATGCTTGCCGCTGCTTTCTTTTCGGCGGCCATTGCATCGCTGACTGGCAATGTCTGGATCGGCCTGATGGCCGGGATCGGGGCGTCTTTGACCCTCTCGGCGCTGCACGGCGTCGCCTCCATCACCTTTCGCGGCAATCAGCTTATCTCAGGCGTGGCGATTAACTTTCTCGCTTCCGGCATGACCGTGCTGATCGCGCAGGATTGGTTCAGCCAGGGCGGGCGCACCCCCTCCCTTATGGGCGGTGCCCGGTTTGAGGGGATCACCCTGCCCGGTGCCGAAGCCATCGCGGACGTGCCCATCATCGGCCCGCTCTATGCGGAGTTGATCTCAGGTCACTCGATCCTTGTCTATATGGCGCTGGCCGCTGTGCCGCTGACGTGGTGGCTGTTGTATCGCACGCGCTTTGGCCTACGCCTGCGCGCGGTGGGTGAGAACCCGGCGGCGGTGGACACGGCCGGCGTGTCGGTTGTCGGGCTGCGGTATGCGGCGGTGGCCATTTGCGGTGTGCTTTGCGGGATCGCCGGGGCCTACCTCAGCACCGCACTTCAAGCTGGTTTCGTCAAAGAGATGTCAGCCGGGCGTGGGTTTATCGCGCTTGCGGCCCTCATCTTTGCCAAATGGCGGCCTTGGTACGCACTCTGGGCGACATTGCTCTTTGGTCTGTTTGGTGCGCTTGAGACCCGCCCGGACGTGATTGAAGCCGTGATCGGGATGAAAGTACAAGGCCAGCTTTTGGGAGCCCTGCCTTACCTCATGACCGTGATCATCCTCGCGGGGTTTGTCGGCAAAGCCATTCCGCCCCGTGCCGGTGGGGAGCCCTACGTCAAGGAACGATAGCCACCCGATAAGACCAGTTTTCGCCCTCTCATCGGTCCTCAATGCTGCAAAGCCGCAAGGACCGTTGATTTGAACCCGCCATCGCGCTAAGGGAGCCCATGCAAATCTACCTCCCCATTGCCGAAGTATCGGTCAACGCCTTCCTCCTGTTGGGGCTGGGCGGCATGGTCGGTGTGCTTTCGGGCATGTTTGGGGTCGGCGGCGGTTTCTTGATGACGCCGCTTTTGTTCTTTATCGGCATCCCGCCTGCCGTGGCCGTTGCAACGGAAGCAAACCAGATCGTTGCCTCCTCCTTTTCAGGCGTTCTCGCGCATTTCAAGAGAAAGACGGTGGATCTGAGGATGGGCACTGTCCTGCTGATCGGGGGACTGATCGGTGCCGCATTGGGTGTCTACGTCTTTAACCTGCTGAAAGCCGCCGGTCAGGTCGATCTGCTGGTCAAGCTTTGCTATGTTGTGTTTCTGGGCATTATTGGTGGGTTGATGTTTCTGGAATCGCTGCGTGCGATCCGCAATACCAAAAAGGGCAAACCGCCCGCCCGGAAGAAACACTCCTGGATTCACGGTCTGCCCTTCAAGATGCGCTTTCGCGTCTCTGGTCTGTATATCTCAGTGATCCCGCCGCTTTTGGTAGGTGTCAGCGTGGGTGTTCTGGCGGCGATCATGGGTGTTGGGGGCGGCTTTATCATGGTGCCTGCGATGATCTATCTGCTCGGCATGCCGACCAAAGTGGTTGTCGGCACATCCCTGTTTCAGATCATCTTTGTGACTGCGTTCACCACAATGCTGCACGCGACGACGAACTTTACTGTGGACATCGTGCTTGCGGTTCTGCTGCTTGTCGGGGGTGTCATCGGCGCACAGATCGGCACCCGCATCGGCGTCAAGATGAAGGCAGAACAATTGCGTATTCTGCTCGCGATGATGGTGCTGGCGGTCTGTGGCAAACTTGCCCTTGATCTGCTGTTGCAGCCCGCTGAGCTTTATTCACTTGGCGCGGCGGGCGGTCACTGATGCGCGCGCTGGCTCTGCTCCTGGTGCTGCTCACGGCCCTGCCCGCAGCCGCCGAAGAAATCGTGCTGGGCTTTAGCAGCGATCAGGTTTCAATCAACACAAGCTTTGATGGCTCCGAAATCCTGATCTTTGGCGCGGTCAAACGCGAAGAGACCATTCCAGATGAGCCGCGCCTTCAGGTCATTGTGACCGTCGCTGGACCCTCCGAGCCGGTGACCGTGCGGCGCAAAGAAAAACGCTTTGGCATCTGGGTCAATATCGACGCCGTCGAAGTTGACAGCGCCCCAAGCTTTTACGCTGTGTCCTCCAGCACGCTTTTGGGACTGTCGCTCAGCAATACCGAAGATGTCCGCCACGGTGTTTCCATCCCTCGTGCGATCCGGTCTGTGGGCGCACCGATGAACATCACCGACAGCGAGAGCTTTACCGAAGCATTGATCCGCATCAAGACCGCGTCGAACCAGTATCAGCTGAACGAAGGCACAGTGAGCGTGGATGAGCAAACCCTCTTTCGTACCGCGATTGAACTGCCCGCCGCGCTAACTGAGGGCGATTATGAGACCCGCATTTTCCTGACCCGAGGGGGCGAGGTCGTTTCCAAATATGAGACAAGCATTTATGTCCGCAAGGTCGGCATGGAACGGTGGCTCTACGCTCTTTCTCGTGAGAATGCATTTCTTTATGGCCTGATGTCTCTGGCGATTGCGATTGCGGCAGGTTGGGGCGCATCCGCTGTCTTCTCCGCGTTCCGGCGCTAGGCTCGGGTTTCCCGTCTTAACTGCGACCAAATTCCGCTTTGTTTTGTGATGTTCAAGGTCGCCGCATGGTTGTGCGCCCCTCTTTGATATGAGATGTTTTTCGAAATCAGAGGCACGCATCCGTTTTGAAACTCCCCATTTCCAAATTTGAAAGTGCCGCAGAAACGGAATGGCATCGCGAGACGGCTGAATTTCTGGCCGAGAGCTTTCCCAAACATTTCACTGTAATCGGTGCCGATACCGCCGCGTTGGAGCGGCTTTCGGAACATGTCGTTCACATCGGACGCGGCTACAATATCCGCGCAGGCAATCACCTGCGCAGGCTTGCCGTCGCGATGGTTGCCTTGGGTGCCGATTTGCTGGACGATCCGCGGTTCTGGCCGGATGTCCGCCGGCCAATGGCGCGCTACTACCGCTCTGAGGAAATGCGGATCAATGCCGTGGCCGAGGCTGCAAAGCTCTGGAATGGATATCTCTGGGTTGCAGACAGCTTGCCCGAGTTTGGCGCACGGGTGGCCGCAGCGGTGATCACCCCGCCGCCGGAGCGCCCCTGGCCCTCGGCCGCTGTGCTGCCTGCGCACGCCGCACAGATGGCACCTGAATTGGATCAACGCTTTCGCGATGCCTGTCATGGTCGCGCAGCGGATGCCGGGATCACGGCACCGCAAGCCATTCAGGCGCATCATCATCTCGCCCTTGTCCATGGACTTGGCTGGCTCACGGACCCGCAGCATGTGACCCTGCAAAACCTGTTTGCGCAGGCGTGCGGACCGCGTGACCTGTCGCAAAAGATCGAAGCCTTCTATCAGGGGTTCGCCGCATGAACCCCGAAGAGCTTGAAAGTGCGGACGCCGCTGCCGCCAGCAGCCCCACGGAAGCCCCGGGGTCGATCTGCGTTGAATGTGAAGACAATTGGACAGAATGCGGTGCGACGGATGAGACCACCGGCGAACCGCTGGTTGGCATCGGTTACCGGATTTATGAGGTTGCAGGGCGCTCTGTGCTCGCCTCAGGTGTGCTCGACCATGAGGGCAAATCCCCCCGTCACCCGATCCCCGTACAGCATACTGAGCTTTATTGCCTGATCGGCACGTCAGAAGCGATGGACGAGGCCGAAGGCACGCTCGAAGAGATGGACCGCGCCCGCGCGTTGGAGGCAAACGCACGCCCCGATTGGCGCGGCATTCCCGGTGGTCTGGATGAGCAAGGCTTCAATGATGCCTACGACGCCCAGACGCGCGCCAACGGTGGCCGCTTCATGAAGCCCGACGTGGGGCTCTTTGAGGGCGCGTTTTACGGCTACCGCCACCTTTGGCGATCGGTATGGAATGGCAGCGACGAAGCGATGCGCCAGCTCTACTTCGACGACCGCGCGCTCAGCTTTGATGAGTACCAACTGGCGACCAATGCCCGCGAAGCCTCCAGAGGGGAGAGCTTTGCCGGAGGTGCGGGTCAGGGCCTGACCTTTGGCTTTGGCGATGAAATGATGGCCGGGCTGACCTCCATTTTTGATGAGCGGTCGTACGATCAGGTGGTTTCAGACCGCAGACAGCTGATGGCCGCAGAGCGGATCGCGAACCCCGGCACATTCATCGGCGGCGAGATCGCGGGGGCCATTCCCACGATCTTTATCCCCGTCGGGGCCGCCGCGAATTCAGCGCGAGGCGCAGGCATGGGCAGCGCGATGATCGCGGGTGCGCGCACCGGTGCTGCGACAGGGGCGGTCAGCGGGGCCGGCCACGACGAAGGCGGCATCGTCGACAGGCTGGACGGGGCCGCTTACGGCGCGTTGACGGGTGGACTTGCGGGTGGCGTGCTGTCTGGTGCCGGTATCCTCGTGGCGCGCGGCGTGGCCAAGACCCGCATTTGGGCGCGGATCACCGGACGGCAGAACCGCGCGGGCCTGTCGCAGCAAACGGTTGACGATATTCTGGCCACACCCAAAGGGGACCGGCCCGATCCCTCCACGTATATGTCGCAGGCCGATATTGATTCTCATCTCGGGCGTTTTGATGATGGGGCCGTGCGCATGGTGAACCGGGCAGATCTGGAGAAATACGGCACTGCCGGACCGGATGGCGGCTTTGTCATGCCACGCGCGGACTATGACCGCATCATGGCTGAGGCCGGCGGCGACCTGTCGATTGTGGAATCGCGGCTTGATCTTACCCCCGGCTCACTGACCAACGGGGAGGCGGTCGCTGTCGGCATCCGGCCCGGCAATTTCAACGGTCTGCGCATCCCGTCAGGCAACGAAGGCGGTGCCAACCCACAATGGGTACCCGGCGGCTTTACCGGCAGTGGAACGCCCGAAGCGGTGATGGACCTTTCAACAGTTCCATTCGAAATACTTCCGTTCTAGGATCAGCCCATGAGCGACAAACCCAAATTTGTACCCGGCCAAATCTACCAGCCGCCAAAGCAGGAGGTCACGGCGTCGGAGAACGAAGTCCGCGGCCCAACCTGGCGCGCATGGAGAGAGGATGGCTTTTGCTATCTGGAATTCCTCGCCTCCCGCCATGGCGGTGGCAGCGACCGCTATGTGATCTTTGATCACGAGCTTGAAGGCCTCAAGGATGGCACGCTGAGCTTTGACGACGTGCGCAAACGTTACGACGTGGTGTAGCCGACTTAACCGCGGCCAACATAGGGCATCTTGGTCGCCATGATCGTCATAAACTGCACGTTGGCCTCCAGCGGCAGGCTTGCCATCTGCACCACCGCGCGCGAGGCGTTCTCCACACCCATGGTGTGTGTTTGCGGGCTTTGCTCTTTCAAGCGCGCAACCATGTCCGTTTCGGCATTGCCAATGTCGATCTGACCGCAGGCAATGTCATAGGGGCGTCCATCCAGTGATAATGATTTCGTCAGCCCGGTGATCGCATGTTTCGTCGTGGTGTAGCAGACCGACCCCTCGCGTGGGGTGTGCGCGGAGATTGAGCCGTTGTTGATGATCCGCCCGCCCCTGCCCTGCGCGCGCATCGCGGCAAAGGCCAGCCGCGCCGCCAGGAACATGCCGTGCAGGTTCACCATCAGCACCTGTTCCCAGTCTGCCACGGCAATCTCATCAATCGGGCCGGAGGGGCCAAACATGCCCGCGTTATTGAACAGCACATCAAGCGGGCCAAAGGCGTCAAACACCGCCTCGAGGGCCGCGGCTTTTGTGACATCAGCGGGCAGCGCCACGGCGTTCTCATGCGTGGCCGCAATCTCCTCCAGCAGATCAGCACGCCGCGCGACCAGCCCCACACGCCAGCCATCGGCCAGAAACGCCTCCGCGGCGGCCCTGCCTATGCCGGAGCTTGCGCCAGTGATGAGAATGGATTTCATAGCTCGTCCTCCGTCGTGACATCCAATGTCAAAGGCGCTGCGGGCACAGCGCGTAGATCGTCCACAACCAGCGGTCCGCTGGGCTTGGACAACCGATTGCGGACCACCCAGATCAGCCGCTCTTGCGCGCGGGTGATCGCAACATAGGCAAGCCGTTTCCACAAGGGTTGCCCCGCCTCCATGCGCCCCATCCGCGCGGCGGCATATAGGTCGGGGGCAAAAACCTGCACCGTCTCCCACTGGCTGCCCTGCGCCTTGTGGATCGTCACCGCCGCCCCATGCAGAAACGTCGCCCCCATGCGCGCGGCAAAAGGGATAAACGGTTCTTCCTCATCCGGTTTCTCAATCTTGACAATAGACGCCGCAGAGATTTGCGGGTCCTCTGCCCCCATCACATGCAAGCGGCTGAACCCCGGCTTGCGCCCATCGCCCAGAAAGATCACCTGCGCGCCCTTGATGAGCCCCCGCGCCTCAAGGTCCAGCCGTTTTTTGCGGTGTTTGAGCGGCAGTTCGATGCCATCACAGATCAGCGGTTCTCCGGCCAGCAGCGCGTCTTCTGGTGCGCCATGTACGGCGCGAAAGGCATTGATCAGCCGGATACGGGTGGCGTTGCGCCAGACCAGCACTGGGCTGCGCGCCATCAGATCCACCTCCACCCGCTGCCCCCAGACGACACGGTCATCCTTGCGCGCCTTGTCTTCAATCATCTGCTCAAACTGCTCAAACCCCAAATCGGGGTCGGCCAGCGCATGCGCAAGATCAAGGATCGGGTTGTCTGCTTCCTGCCGGAAAATACGGTTGAGGTTCTTCACACGGGCGTCGGGCAGCTTTTCAAACACCATCGTGCCGGATTGATTGACCGGAGCCAGCTGTGCAGGGTCCCCAAAAAGCAGGAGCGTCGGAAAAATCTCTTTGAGGTCCTCAAATTGCTTGTCGTCGAGCATTGAGGCTTCATCGACAAATCCGATGTCGAGCGGTTCTTCGCGCCGTTTCCAGCCGGTGATAAAGTCGGATCCGCGCAGCCCTGCGGCCGCCAATGCGCCGGGAATGGACTTGTTGCCCGCATAAAACGCCGCCGCCCGGTCAAGCGCCTGATCGGTCAGCCCTTCGATCTCGGGGCGCTCACCGCTGCCTGCCAGCCATTCGGCGATACGTTCGTATTCAGGGTCATAAACCGGGGTATAAAGGATACGGTGAATGGTCGTCGCAGGCACGCCGCGCAAGCGCAGCACGCTTGCCGCCTTGTTCGTCGGCGCAAGGATCGCAAGTGTGCGTTTGTCCTTGCGCTTGCGGCTCTCATAGTCGCCGGAAACAACATCGACACCTGCTTCTTCCAACGCTTTGTAGAGTTCCGCCAGCAGCAGCGTCTTGCCCGATCCGGCCTTTCCTGTCACCGCCATCACCTGATCCGCACCGCCCGGGGACGGCATCAGGAGCGCATCGCTCAGGTCAATGCCCGCGCTGCGCAGCATCTCAGCCACCGCATCATGTGCGGCGGCCTGATCGTCGGAGTAGATAAGCGCGGTGGTCATGCCCCTGTCTACGCAAGCGCGCGTTCAGGGGCCAGCGCGATTGCGCGCCTTCAGGCGGTTTTCGCCCAAGGGTGGGTGCCTGTGCTGCCCATGGCCTGATCGAACCAGAACCGCGACTGCTCCGGTGTGACGCCTGCGCGCGCGGCCACCTGTGCCTGCGCCTCCGGCGTGAAATCCCATAGCCCCACAGAGATTTGCGCGCGCCCTTCCCCTTCACTGCCCAGCACCTCTGGCGATGAGCCGATCATCCGATAAATTCGCACCATGCGCGCATCAAAAACACCGAAAAAGTGTTTCACGCCAAAGCCTTGCATGATTTCGCCACCCCCCAGCATCAATGCAGCGGCGACATGCGCCCCCGCACCGCGGCGCAGACAAAACCGGGTGCATTCCCAAATGTGAGGGCTGCGCACGGGACCTGTCAAAAGGTGATTGAAGTGATCGTTCACCATGACCGCCCCGGTCGTTGGCAAGAACCGCATGGACCCGCCGTGACTGCCGTCTGGTTCTTCCCAGATTACGTAGAGCGGGTTCATCGCATCGTAACTGTCTCGCTCCTCGCCCTGTGCGGTGACCTCAACCTCCCAGCCCAGCCGCGTTTTGAACTGGTCAGCACGATCACGAAACATTTCTCCTGCCAGCTTGGGGTGGCGGTGCAATTGGTCGGCGTAAAGATAGCGCAGCATGCAGGTCTCCGGTCTGATTGAGGTATGATCAAAGGGTTACCCCAACGCACCTTAACGCATGCGGAATCAACAGCGCGGCGGTTGTTCAAGCCGCGCAACAACCGGCAGTTTTTCGTTTTGAGGTAAAAGGTTAACAAACAGCCCAGTCAGATGACGATCAAGCCCCGGCTGAGGGCACGTGCAACCGCGTGGGTTGTATTGAGTGCCCCAAGTTTGAAACGCGCGCTTTCTATGTAGACACGCAATGTATGTTCCGAGATTGACAGGTTCTCCGCCACTTGCGCCCGGCTGTACCCGATCGCCAACAGCGTCATTGCGTCGACTTCACGGGGCGACAAGGATTGTGCTGTTTCAGGTGTTCGGTTCGGCTCAAACTCCAACGCCTTTTCGTTTAGATAGTGTGCAATCAATACCAGATCATGTCGATGTGCCTCTGTAAATTCCGCCCATGCTGTGTCGTCACAACTGTGATTCAGCGTGAAAAGTGCAAATTGCCCGTTAGGCCCCCGCACCGGAATGGAGAACCCCTGATTGCCAATCCCATAGGTCATCGCTTCGGTCAAAAACGCCCGCGCGGCTTTGGACGACCACTCAAGCTGTTTCCAATCTACAGGGTGAAACCGTTGAAAACACCCAAGAACTACAGGATCGATACGTTGATAGTTTTGGGAAATGTAGCGTTCCTGCCATTCTAGAGAGTAGGTCCCGCAGCCATACTGATCGCCTGCGGAATCCACCCAATGGTAGGCAACATGATCAATTTCGTAATGGTCACGCAACGCCTCACTTCCGCGTTGAAGACCTTCAAGCGTGTCAGCTTGCTCCAAGCTCTCCAGAATGTGTTCCAACTGGCTCGTTTTGATCATACGCTTGCGCTTGAGTCCTCTCTTCACGCGAGGCGATCTCGGCCAGGGCAACAATTGCCGTGTCGTCCAAATGCTCTGCGAGGGCAGGCATCTCAATCGACAAAGCATATGTTCTCAAATCGGCAAGAACGTCCAATATCCAGTCATTACGCATGTAAGCCTCGCCCTGAAATAGTTAACAGAAGATTAACACAACTATAGCATGAGTAATATTGCCTGGAAATTCGCTGGTTTCCCCTCCCCAGAAATGGGGAGACGCGAATTTGTAAGGGTTTGATCTTACAAAAACTGTCCAACCGAACGAAATAGCCCTGCGAACCGGGGATCGATTCGCAGGGCTGAATTTCCGAATTGGAAGCTATTAAAAGTTACTTGCGCGCCTCAAGTGCATCTTCCAACGTCCGCAAGCCCGTAGTGGGGGATTGAACCAAAACGGACATGTTGCCCGGCTTGTGCTCATTGCGCAGCATCTTCATGTGCGCCTCTGGCAGATCGTTCCAGGTAAAGACTTCGGACATGCACGGATCAAGGCGGCGCTCCAGCATCAACTTGTTGGCTGCCGCTGCCTGCTTGAGATGGGCAAAATGGCTGCCTTGCAAACGCTTCTGGTGCATCCACATGTAACGCACGTCAAAGGTACAGTTGAAACCGGTAGTCCCCGCGCAGATCACAACCATGCCGCCCTTTTTCACAACGAAAGAGGACACAGGGAACGTCGTTTCGCCCGGATGCTCAAACACCATATCGACGTTTACGCCTTTGCCGGTGATGTCCCAGATCGCTTTGCCGAACTTCCGGGTCTCTTTGAACCACTCCGCGTACTCGGGGGTGTTCACGGTTGGCAGCTGACCCCAGCCATTGAAGTCCTTGCGGTTAAGGACACCTTTGGCACCCAGATCCATCACGAAGTCACGTTTGCTTTCGTCCGAAATCACACCAATGGCGTTTGCCCCTGCAGTGTTGATCAATTGGATCGCGTAGGATCCCAGACCACCGGACGCACCCCAGACCAGCACGTTTTGACCTGGCTTGAGGTCGTGTGGTTCATGGCCAAACAGCATCCGGTATGCCGTGGCGAGCGTCAACGTATAGCACGCGGCCTCTTCCCATGTCAGGTGCTTGGGCCGGGGCATCAACTGCTGCGATTGAACGCGCGTAAACTGGCTGAATGATCCGTCTGGCGTCTCGTAACCCCAGATGCGCTGTGTGGGGGAATACATCGGATCGCCGCCGTTGCACTCTTCATCATCGCCGTCATCCTGATTGCAGTGGATCACCACCTCATCGCCGACTTTCCAGCGTGTCACGCGATCACCAACGGCCCAGACGATGCCCGCCGCATCAGAACCCGCGATATGATAGGGCTGTTTATGACCATCAAACGGGCTGATGGGCTGACCAAGTGCTGCCCAGACCCCGTTGTAGTTCACCCCCGCCGCCATCACGAGAACAAGCACGTCCTGGCTGTCCAGCTCCGGCACATCAACAACTTCCTGCAACATCGCCTCGGTTGGCTCACCGTGACGTTCACGACGAATGGCCCAAGCGTACATCTGCTTTGGCACATGACCCATCGGGGGCATCTCGCCCACCTCATAGAGGTCCTTTTCCGGTGCATCATACTGTGCAATCGTTGAATCGAGTGCCATCTGGGCCTCCTGTCGCTTTGTTGCCAATTGCCGCAACGCAGAATCGCGCAGCGCTCAAGGTGGAATATGGGGCGATGCGCAACAATGCAACCTCACGAGACGTTTTTTTGTAATTTTATGACCTTGCGAGCGCAGAAACTTACTTTGCAATCGCGGCATTCTTTGGCAGAAAATGGGTGACCGAATTCGCGTAGAACTCAAGAACCGAGCTTTGCTCAGGCAGGACTCGCCACACATCGCCTTCGTTGGTGACGATTTCACGGTCCTTAAGCCCAAACATCGCCCGGATCACTTCGCGGTCGATGTCCGAATGAGGAACGACCAGGTTTTCCTGTGGCATGACACTGGACAGCTCTTGAACACGTTCCTTCAGAGCCGTCTCCGCAATTTGGGGCTGTTCCAGCAGCGCCTGTGCAACCATTGGCACAACCGGCACCGGCATCACATCTGCAATCCGCCCCATGAGGGTGCCGAGCAGATCCTCCGCCGGGCCATCCGCCCCCCCGGCCCGCATCGACAAAGGCGGGCCAAAGGCGACCGCTGCCGCACCAAAGCGCGTTTCCTGCCGTGTCAGACGTTGCCACAACTTGCGCAGGATGAACCCGACAACAACGGTGATCCGGGCACCAAAGCGGCGGTCCCCGCGCTTGTTCGCCGCGATCAGCACCAGATCTTCGAGCACCCGGTCATAATTGATCGCCACGGGCACAAAGACGACATCCCGATCGCCTTCGGGATCGAACCCTTCGACCAGATAGGACATGAGCCCCATTTTGGGCTGCTGCAACTTACCGGTCAGGCTCAGCCCGCCTTCGGGATAGAACGCTTGATTTACGCCGCCAGCAGTGGCCATCTGAACGTAGCGGGCCAGCACTTTACGATAAAGGTCTCCGCGCGACCTGCGGCGGATAAAGTAAGCCCCGAGCGATTTGATCAGCCAGCTCAGCGGCCAGACCCGCGCCCATTCCCCCACCGCATAGGCCAACGCGGAATCCCGCGCGGCCAGATATGTGACCAGAACGTAATCCATATTGGAGCGGTGGTTCATGACAAAGACAACTGTCGCGTCCTTTTCAATCCCGTCAATGACCGCCTGATTTTTGTCTGACGTCTCAATCCGGTAGACCGATTTCGCCAAGAGCCGTGCCAGACGAATACCGAAACTGAAGTACGCAAAGGCAGAAAAGCTCGGCACGATCTCCCGCGCGTATTCGCGCGCCTTCTCAAAGGCCACGTTTTCGGGGACTTTGTTTTGCCGGGCGTAATTGACGATTTCCTTGGTGATTTCCGGATCGTAGATCAGCCGCTGGATCATATCGTACCGGCGCGCCAGCTTGAACGGCTCTATCGGGCGTTTCAGCCTTGTGTTCAGCTGTTTGACGGCCCGTTCCAACCGTCGGCGAAAGAACCAGCGCACGGAAGGCAACAGAAAATGACTAAGTGCCGTGACCGCCGCAAAAAGCAGGATCAGCACAAAGAGCCATAATGGAAGGGAAACGGTTTGGGTCATCTCCCTCTCCCTGCCGTCTTGAAGTGCGAGGCGTCAAGGGCAATATCAATTGGTATTGCAGGAGAGTTGCAGCATGGACATCACGATTACCAAAGGCTTTGCTCAGAATGAACGCGCGCGCGTCGCGGCCCTCTATTGGGAAGCGTTCGGCGCAAAGCTCAGCTCTGTGATGGGGCCGCAGGACCGCGCCCTGTCCTTCATCGCGGGGCAGCTGAACCCCCGTTTTGCTTTGATCGCCAGAGATATCGACGGGGTCATCCTTGGCGTTGCAGGGTTCAAAACCGCCGAAGGGGCGCTGGTGGGCGGCGGTTTGCGCGATCTGGCGCGCACCTATGGATGGTTGTCCACACTCTGGCGCGCGCCCTTGCTGGCCATGGTGGAGCGTGATCTGGCTGATGGTGTGCTGTTGATGGATGGCATCTGTGTCACCGCCGAAGCGCGCGGGCACGGCCTTGGCACAAAGCTATTGGATGCAATCAAACATGAAGCTGCGCGTCTGAACCTGTCTTCTGTTCGGCTCGATGTGATCAATACCAACCCCCGAGCCCGTGCGCTGTATGAACGGCAGGGTTTTCGCGCCTTGGGACAAGAGCAGCTTGGCCCCTTGCGTCATGTCTTTGGCTTTTCCAGTGCCAGCAAGATGATTTTCCCGTAAGGTGAGGACACTTGAGCAGGTAAAAGCGCGCCTTGCACCTTGCCGCACGCCATCGCACAATGCCGCAACGCAGCGAATTGACATTGGCATAAAATGTCTCATATGTAGCGTGCAACGCAAGATTATTGCCCACCCGATTCAAGGAGCCCGCCCATGTCCGCGCACACCAAAGACCGCCCCTGGCTGATCCGGACCTATGCAGGCCACTCCACCGCGAAGGCGTCCAATGCGCTTTATCGCTCAAATCTTGCCAAAGGCCAGACTGGCCTGTCGGTTGCTTTCGACCTGCCAACACAAACCGGATATGACAGCGATCACATCTTGTCGCGCGGCGAGGTTGGCAAAGTTGGCGTCCCGGTGAGCCACCTTGGCGATATGCGCACGCTTTTTGACGACATTCCGCTTGATCAGATGAACACCTCCATGACGATCAACGCGACCGCCCCTTGGCTTTTGTCGCTCTATATCGCGGTTGCCGAAGAGCAGGGTGCCGACATTTCCAAGCTGCAAGGTACGGTACAAAATGATCTGATCAAGGAATACCTCAGCCGCGGTACCTATATCTGTCCGCCCGCGCCCTCACTCAAAATGATCGCGGATGTGGCTGAGTATTGCTACACCAATGTCCCCAAATGGAACCCGATGAATGTCTGTTCCTATCACTTGCAAGAGGCCGGGGCCACGCCGGAGCAGGAATTGGCCTTTGCCCTCGCCACCGCCACTGCTGTGCTGGACCAACTGAAACCCCGCGTTGCTGCAGAAGATTTCCCCGCCCTCGTGGGCCGCATCTCATTCTTTGTGAATGCCGGCATCCGTTTCGTAACCGAGATGTGCAAGATGCGCGCCTTTGTCGATCTCTGGGCTGAGATTTACGAGAAACGCTACGGTGTGACCGACCCGAAATACCGGCGTTTCCGGTATGGCGTGCAGGTCAATTCGCTTGGCCTGACCGAACAGCAGCCGGAAAACAACGTCTACCGTATTCTGATCGAAATGCTTGCTGTGACCCTGTCCAAGAAAGCCCGTGCGCGCGCGGTGCAATTGCCTGCATGGAACGAAGCACTTGGCCTGCCCCGCCCGTGGGACCAGCAATGGTCCATGCGGATGCAGCAGATTTTGGCCTATGAAACCGATTTGCTTGAATTCGACGATCTCTTTGATGGCAACCCGGCGGTCGATGCAAAGGTCGAGGAATTGAAAGACGGCGCGCGCGCCGAATTGGCGTTGCTTGACGATATGGGAGGGGCCATTTCTGCGATCGATTATATGAAAGGCCGTCTGGTTGAGAGCAATTCAGACCGCTTGGGCCGTATTGAAGCGGGCGAGACTGTCGTTGTTGGCGTGAACAAGTGGCAGCAGGGGGAACCGTCGCCACTGATGACAGGCGACGGGGGCATCATGGTGGTCGACCCTGCGGTTGAAGCAGAACAGATTGAGCGTCTAAACGCTTGGCGCGCGAGCCGTGACGAAGCAGCGGTCAAGACCGCCCTGGAAGCGCTGCGGACTGCGGCGCGCGAAGGGCGCAATGTCATGCCGGCTTCCGTCGCTGCGGCCAAGGCTGGTGTCACGACCGGTGAATGGGCCGCACAAATGCGGGCCGTACATGGCGAGTACCGTGGGCCAACCGGCGTCGGCAAAGGCCAGTCCAACAAGACTGAAGGGCTGGATGATTTGCGCCATGCCGTTGACGCGGTCAGCGACAAGCTGGGGCGCCGGTTGAAATTCCTCGTCGGCAAACCCGGCCTTGATGGACATTCAAACGGTGCGGAACAAATCGCTGTGCGCGCGCGCGATTGTGGCATGGATATCGCCTACGAAGGCATTCGCCTGACGCCGTCCGAGATTGTCAGCGCCGCGCGCAATGATGATGCGCATGTGGTCGGCCTTTCCATTCTTTCGGGTTCTCATATCCCACTCGTCGAAGACCTGATGGGCCAAATGCGTGACGCAGGTCTTGGCCACATTCCTGTTATTGTCGGCGGCATTATTCCGGACGATGACGCCGCCCGTCTCAAAGCGATGGGCGTCGCGCGGGTGTATACGCCAAAGGATTTCGAGTTGAACACAATTATGTCCGACATTGTGACACTTGCCGACCCAGCAGCGGTTGCCGCGGAGTAATCTGACACAAAAACGGTCTTTTTTTCCGTATAGATTCCATTAACCCAATTTGCATAAAATCTATGGAAAAGAGGTTAAACCATGGCAATTGAACTGAAATCAATGACACGCAAAGAGCTGGAAAAACATCTTAAAGATGTAAAGAAAGCGCTGCAAAGTGTTCAAGCTCGTGATCGTCGCGAAGCCAAGAAAGCCGCAGAAAAAGCGGCTGCTGAATTTGGGTTTTCACTTGAAGATCTGTCAGAAGCGGCCCCAGCCAAGCCTAAGCAACGGAAAGCAAAGGCAAAATCAACTGGACCAAAATCCGCGCCGAAATTCGCCAATCCTGCGGACCCAAAACAAACCTGGACCGGGAAAGGGCGCCAACCGAATTGGTATCGCGCAGCCGTCGAAGGCGGCGCAGCGCCAGCGTCTTTGGCAATCTAAAGCTACTCACCAGTAAGTTGTACTTCTTACATCGAGTTATCGGCACCCCTATTTGCAATTTGGGGTGTCGAATCTTTTAAAGAGCTGAATTGGACATGAACAATTGACTGTCCGAGCCACCAACCCCAGAAAGAAGGCGGTTTCCCGCCTACACGTTCTAATTGTTTATGGCTGGGTATTTGGAAATTAGTTTACGGGCGAGTGCCCGGACCTAAAGGCAACGCTTTTGCTATAAAATGAGGAATGAAATGACAGTTCACATTGGTGCCGATCCCGGTCAAATTGCTGAAACCGTGCTTATGCCTGGCGATCCTTACCGCGCAAAATGGGCGGCGGAGACGTTTCTTGAAAACCCGGAATTGGTCAACGAGGTGCGTGGTATGCTGGGGTTTACCGGCACGTGGAAAGGGCACCGTGTCACCATACAAGGGTCTGGCATGGGGATGCCCTCGCTGTCGATCTACGCAAACGAACTGATTTCAACCTATAATGCGCAGACCCTAATTCGCATCGGGTCTTGCGGCGGGATGCAACCGCATGTGGCAATCCGCGACGTCATCATTGCGATGTCCGCGACAACCATCACTTCGCCTTCATCTGGAATATTCAAAGAGGTGAATTTCGCCCCCACTGCCGATTGGTCATTGCTCAGGGCCGCTGTTACCGCGGCAGAGGCCAAGGGCAGCACAACGCACGTGGGTGGCATCTATTCCTCCGACGTCTTTTATGCAGAACGGCCTGATTTGGACGAACAGATGGTTCGCCATGGTATTCTGGGTGTAGAAATGGAAGCGGCAGAACTCTACACCCTTGCCGCGCGGCACAATCGCCGCGCCCTTGCGGTACTCACCGTGTCAGATCACCTGCAAACCGGTGAAGCCTTGCCGGCACAGGACCGTGAGCGCAGCTTTGGCGATATGGTGGAAATCGCTCTGGAAGCGGCGTTTGCCTAAATTTTCAATCGCCTTCGGCCAAAACGAAAGCGGATCAATCTGCAACGAAAGCGTCACTTAATGCGTTGAAATCTTCGACTTCGGGCGGTGTGAACTGCTTCAGGCATTCCGGTTTTTCCTCTAAAGCCCATGACCCCGGTCATATCCATTTTTGGCCGGCGGCTGCCATTCTCCCAACGCCTGAAGTTGAGGGGCAAACACCTCAACCAACAACGGATAACAGGCCGCAACATCTGAGGAATGCTCCGCCGAGCAATCACCGCCCGGGCATGCACTGAGCCCACCGAGCACGTCCATCTCAGCAAAAAACTCAAGATAGTCACCCGGCCGCACGGGGCTGGATTTCATAAAGTATTGCCCCGTGTCCCGCGTGAATCCGGTACACATAAAAACATTCAGAACATCATGCACATGAGGTTCGGCTTGCGACACCGGAATATTCAAATGCGCGGCAACAGCCCGCGTCAGGTTTGAATGACAGCAATGATGATACTGCCCCCCTTTCAACAAGTTATGCGTATAGGGGTCGCAGCGCGTCCCGATCACGTCATGCACGGAGCCGCCAAAATCATCGATGCCGTACCACCCCAGCGTATCATGGGTAATTGTGGCCATAGGGCGCATGCCGGGAAAGGAGGACCACATCCGCTCACCCGTGGTGATATGCGTGCCATGCAGCGCGCGGGTCTTGCCGGAGTAAAACCGCTCGCTCAGGTCAGCGGCATTCCAGAGATTGAGGTCGCCCACCTGCGATCCCTCAACTGAGGTGATGCGAAAGAAGTGACCTGCGGGCACCTCAAACATCCGCGCCTCCCGCGGTGGCACCAACACCTCGGCCGTCTTGGTCAGGGTTTCGCGGGCCTGCAGATACAGCGCCATATCAGGCTGGGGCAGCGTATCGACGGGATAGCAAATCACAGGGGGCACAGCACGGCGGGCAGGTGCATCTGATGGGACATCATTCATGCGTTTTGACCCGCAAGACGGCCTGAAAACAGGCATCCCCCCAAGAACGTTCCTTCCAGCGCATTGTATCCATGATAGCCTCCTCCGCCAAAGCCGCAGACTTCTCCTGCCGCAAAAAGCCCGGCCAGCACGTCCCCCGAAGGCGTCAACACCCGCCCTTTGATATCCGTGTGTAGCCCTCCCAGCGACTTGCGGGTCAGCACGTTGAGGCGCACAGCGATCAGCGGGCCATTGGCTTTGTCGAGAATGCGATGCGGCTTTGCTGTTCGGATCAATCGGTCGCCCTTGTAGGCGCGTGCACCATTGATCGCGGTGATCTGCGCATCCTTGCAGAAAGGATTACCCACTTGGGTATCCCGTGCCTCGATCTGACCCCGCAGATGGCCCAGATCGAGCGGATGATCCGGTGTGATCTTGTTGATGCCAGTGACCAAGGTTTCACGATCATCGGCCACAACGAAATCGTCGCCATGCTCTTTGAACGCCTCCACCGCCGGGGTCGCCCCTTTGCCAAGTCGGGCCTTGAGAACGTCCCGCCAGCCCCCCTCCGTCAGGTCGGGATTCTGCTCTGACCCCGATAGGGCAAATTCCTTCTCAATGATCTTTTGGGTGAGGATGAACCAGCTGTGCTCCCCCGCCTGCAATATGCGTTTGAGGGTCCCTAGCGTATCAAACCCCGGCAGATAGGGTGCCTCCATGCGCACGCCCTTGGCGTCGAACCACATTGACGACGGACCGGGCAGAATGCGAATGCCATGATTGGGCCATATCGGGTTCCAGTTCTGAACGCCCTCACAATAGTGCCACATCCGATCCTCGTTGATCAGCCCCGCACCAGCAGCGGCGGCAATGCCGTGCATCTTGCCATCCACATAGTCCGGCACGCCTGCAACCATCTTGGCCGGTGCCTGGCCCAGCCGGTCTGTGGGCCAATGCGCGCGCACCACGTCATGATTGCCGCCGATGCCGCCCGTGGTCAGTACCACAGCCTCCGCATGATGTTCAAAATCACCTGTCACCACCCGCGACGTACTCTCCCCGCGCGGTGCCAATGCGTTTTCCAGCACATCCCCCCGCACCCCCGTGACGGCACCGTCGGTTGTCACCAATGCGGTGACCCGATGGCGAAAGGCGAGCTTCATGCGCCCGTCGGCTGCATATCTCGTCATCAGCTTGGCAAGTGGCGCGACGATGCCCGTCCCCGTCCCCCAAGTGATGTGAAACCGTGGAACGGAGTTGCCGTGACCGTTTGCCTGTGCGCCCCCCCGCTCGGCCCAGCCAACGACGGGGAACCAACGCATGCCCAGTGCGTAACACCATTCCCGCATGCCTCCCGCTGCCCAATCGATGAATTGTTCCGCATACAGGCGTGGGTTCGCATCTTCGGGACGGTCAAATTGCGCTGATCCCATCCAGTCCGTCAACGCCAACTCAGCGCTGTCTTTGATCCCGAGGCGGCGTTGCTCAGGCGTGTCGACCATGAATAGGCCGCCAAGGGACCAAAACGCCTGCCCCCCCAAGGACTGCGGCGCCTCCTGATCCAGCATCAGAACTTTGCGGCCCCGCAAGATCGCCTCATGCGCGGCGACCATCCCGGCCAAGCCTGCGCCCACTACAATCACGTCTGCTTCGAATTCGCTCATACCATCCCCCGGCTTTCCAAAGGACGTTAGCGCTCAGCCCCAGACCCTGTCGAGAAAAACGCAAGGTTACACCGTTTTCTCATCCACCCTTACGGCTTTCTTCGTTCTGGCGATGAGCCGCCGAAGGCGCACGAAGAGCGCATGGCGATCAAACCGTCCGCTCTACCATCAGCTTTTTGATCTTCGCAATTGCGGCTGCGGGGTTCAGTCCTTTTGGACAGGTTTTGGCGCAGTTCATAATGGTATGGCAACGATAAAGCTTGAACGGGTCTTCCAACTCGTCCAACCGCTCCCCTGTCGCTTCATCCCGGCTATCGATGATCCAGCGATATGCATGCAGCAGCGCCGCTGGCCCAAGATACCGATCGCCATTCCACCAATAGCTGGGGCAGGACGTCGAACAGCACGCACACATGATACACTCATAAAGCCCATCCAGCTTCTGACGGTCATCGATCGATTGTTTCCATTCCTTCGCAGGTGACGGAGTTTCCGTTTCCAGCCAGGGCTGGATCGACGCATGCTGCGCGTAAAAGTGTGTGAGATCGGGGATCAGGTCCTTGACCACAGGCATATGCGGCAGCGGATAAATCTTTACGGCACCATTCACCTCGGCCACCCCATAGGTGCAGGCCAGTGTGTTGATTCCGTCGATGTTCATCGCGCAAGACCCGCAAATCCCCTCCCGGCAAGAGCGCCGAAAGGTCAGCGTTGGATCAATCTCATTCTTGATCTTGATCAGCGCGTCCAAAATCATCGGTCCGCAGGTGTCCAGATCAACAAAATATGTGTCAATCGACGGGTTCTTGCCATCATCTGGGCTCCAGCGATAAATCTGGAATTCCCTGACGTTTGTGGCCCCCTCCGGGCGCGGCCATGTCTTCCCGCTTGTCATGCGAGAGTTCTTGGGGAGTGTCAGCTGAACCATGTCGCTTCTCCTGTCTCTGGGCAGAGGCTTGCCCGTTTCATCCTATGCACCAAGGGTGCGATTGCGTCACTCCGTGCCTTTGCGGACAAAGAGCGTATTCTGTTCGGCTTCAAGCGTGATCGCAAAGCCTAAATCTTTGATTTTTCCTATCAAATCCACATCCCAGGCCGCCGCATGATCTGTCTCGATCAGCATCACATCAGGCAGCCATCCGCCCGCCGACAAAAGCGGATCCAGCACCGCAACTTCTGCGCCCTCCACGTCGATTTTGAGCACGCAAATGTCATGCCCGTCAGCTGCGCTTACGAAATCCATCAGGGGTCGCACAGGGACCAGCGTGCCGCCATCGCGCACACCCGGCTTGATCGGCATAAGAGAGGCCTGACCAAAGTTCCGCTCCCGGAAATTCAACGTCGCCTCACCCGCCGACCCGCCCAGCGCGCATCCTTCGATCCGTACCACATCGCCCAAATTGTTCAGGCGGATGTTGTGTCCCAGCCGACCAATCATCGTGGGGCTTGGCTCAAAGGCGATGACGCGGCTGCCGGGCCCGGCAGCAAGCCCCAGCGGAATTGCATAAGCACCTGAATTGGCACCAATATCCAGCACCAGCGCATTGCGCCCCTCAACCCATTCGGTCAGCGCAGCGAGCGATTGTATCTCTGGCGGCTGGCCATCGCGCCAAATCATCCGGTCCGTGTAATTGTCACGCGGATCGACGTACATGCGCACCCCGGCGAATTCGATCACTTCCGGCGGCAGGATGGGCACAAGCTGCTGGCGTGCAGCCTTGTCCGCCTTGCGAAAGACAGCGCGCAAGGCGTCTGCGCTTGCCGGATCAGACAAGGGGGTCAGCATGGCGTTCATACTCTGAGGATCCCACTGCTCAATGCGCGTGTCTGCAAACACTGCGCCGTCTCTGGTCGCGACAATACGGCCCGCACAGTCTCAACCGTTTGATCATCAACCCCAACCACGGCCGCCCGGGCAAAGTCGCGAATTTCAAGAGCGGAGGAATTGTCGATGATGCAATCCGTAAACGGCGTGATCAGTTCTTTGGTCACCTGAGGAAAACGCGTGGCGAGTGTTTCGGTGACCACACCTTTGGCACCTTGTCGCGCAGTGTTGTCCACCGCCTGCTGCACTTGCGTACAGCCGGTGATGCACAACACCAATGCCAGCGCCAGCGCTCTCATTTCAGGCCACGTCCGGCATTAATCGATGGGCCTGCCGTTAACGCAATAGATATCGCCACGATACATGCCGTTGAACCCCGTAGGACAACCCGGAACGCGCCACTTGCGTGATGAGCTCAGCCGGGTGGTAAAGGTCCCAAAGGACTGTCCGCGCACATAGGGGCGCTCTGCGGCAACTCTATGCTGTTGTGAGGCGGGTGCGACATAGCCTTTGCCGCCCACGTACCCTTTTGCGCCATACCCCTGCTCGGCGTGACCTTCGGCCATCCCCGCAAGTGGCATCAGCGCGATGCAAGCAACCGCAGCAGCAGCCCGCATCCCTGTTTTGGCAGCAAATCGCATTAATAAACCCTCGCTTTTGGTGCAATTTTCTTGAGATCAATACCGCCCTCATTGTGGCTGGTGAGCGGCTTGAGGTGAACGCCCCGGAACCCCAGAGACGCCTCATTTCCTTTGAACCAGATGAGGCTGTGCTTGCGCCAGTTTTCATCATCCCGGTCCGGATAGTCCTCGTGCGCATGCGCGCCGCGGCTTTCCTTGCGCGCCGCAGCGGCGGTGATTGTGGCCACCGCGTTGGGCATCAGGTTGGTCAGTTCCAGCGTCTCCATCAGGTCGGAGTTCCAGACAAGCGTTTTGTCGGTAACGTGCAGATCGTCGAGCTTGCCCGCCACGCCTTTCATCTTTTCTTCACCCTCGGCCAGCGTCTTGTCGGTGCGGAAGACAGCGGCGTCGGCCTGCATCGTCTTTTGCATCTCAAGGCGCAGTTCCGCCGTGGGCACATGACCCTTGGCATAACGCAGCCCGTCAAAACGGCTGAATGCCGCTTCAACAGAGCGTTTGTTCGGTGTGGGCACAGGTGCGTTTGCGTCGACCACTTCCTTGGCACGGATCGCAGCAGCCCGGCCAAAGACCACAAGGTCAATGAGCGAGTTGGACCCCAGACGGTTCGCCCCGTGCACGGAGGCACAGCCCGCCTCGCCCACGGCCATCAGACCGGGTGAGACATTGTCAGGCTTGTCCTTCGTCGGTGCCAGCACTTCCCCCCAATAGTTGGTTGGAATGCCGCCCATGTTGTAGTGCACTGTCGGCAACACAGGGATCGGTTCTTTTGTCAGGTCCACGCCCGCGAAGATACGCGCGCTTTCCGAAATGCCGGGCAAGCGCAGGTCCAGCGTTTCAGGCGGCAGGTGGTTGAGGTGCAAATGGATATGATCAGAGTTTTCGCCAACGCCGCGTCCTTCGCGGATTTCCATCGTCATGCAGCGCGACACCACGTCACGGGACGCCAGATCCTTGTAGGTCGGCGCATAACGTTCCATGAAACGTTCGCCTTCGGAGTTGGTGAGGTAACCACCCTCGCCCCGCGCCCCTTCGGTGATCAAACAGCCCGCGCCGTAGATGCCCGTGGGGTGGAACTGCACAAATTCCATGTCCTGAAGCGGCAGGCCGGCGCGCGCAGTCATCCCGCCGCCGTCGCCCGTGCAGGTGTGCGCGGAGGTGGCAGAGAAATACGCGCGGCCATAGCCGCCGGTCGCCAGCACCACCATCTTGGCCGCGAAAAGGTGCATCGTGCCATCGTCCAGTTTCCAGCAGAGCACACCCTGACAGACGCCATCGTCCGACATGATCAGATCAATCGCGAAGTACTCAATGTAGAATTCCGCGTTGTTCTTGAGGCTTTGGCCATAAAGCGTGTGCAGGATCGCGTGCCCTGTCCGGTCCGCAGCGGCACAGGTCCGTTGCACCGGGGGGCCTTCGCCAAATTCGGTGGTGTGACCGCCAAAAGGACGTTGGTAGATCTTGCCCTCTTCGGTCCGGCTAAAGGGGACGCCATAGTGCTGCAGCTCATAGACCGCCTTGGGGGCTTCGCGCGCCAGATACTCCATCGCGTCCGTATCACCGAGCCAGTCTGACCCTTTGACCGTGTCATACATATGCCACTGCCAGTTGTCGGGACCCATGTTGCTCAAAGAAGCGGCGATACCACCCTGTGCGGCCACCGTATGCGAGCGGGTCGGAAACACCTTGGAGATACAGGCCGTGCGCAGCCCTTGCTCCGCCATGCCCAATGTCGCGCGCAGGCCAGCGCCGCCAGCGCCCACAACAACCACGTCATATTCGTGGGTTTCATATTCATATGCGGCCATATCGGTCTCCCTTCGGCAATGAAATTACAGCGCCAGACGCGCGATGGCGAAAACGCCCACCGCCGCTGCACCATAGCTAAGGCATGTGATCAGGATGATCGCGATCTTTTGCGCGGTACCATGCACATAGTCCTCAATCAGCGTCTGACAGCCATCGTTAAAGTGTTTGAATCCCACCAGCAGCGTCAGCGCCGCGATGATCGCAGGGCCCGGACGGCTATAGTAGGCGACGATTTCTTCGTATGTGCCACCCAAGGCCGCACCAAATGTGAAGACAAAAAGCGGGATCAGGATCAGCAAGGCTACCGCGCTGACCTTCATCGACCAGAAATGGGCGGTGCCCGACTTTGCGGACCCAAGCCCCATCGCGCGTTTGCGGTCAGTCAAATATGCCATCTCAACGCTCCTTCTTATACTGCCACAACGGTAATCAGCGTCAGCAAAACCGATCCACCGATGCAGGCCCAGCCCATCTTTTCCGCGGTTTCGATGTCCAGGCCATACCCGTTGTCCCAGATCAGGTGCCGCACACCTGCAAGTGTGTGATACCACAGGCCCAAAACGGACAAGAACATCACCAGATCGCCGAACCAGCTTGTGATAAACCCATTCGCAACCGCGAAATACTCCGGTGAACTGCTCGCCGCGAGGAACCACCACACGATCAGCAATGCGGCGACCAGCATCGCATTGCCTGTGATCCGAGTGAGAATCGAGGTCATCGACGTCAGTTGAGGACGATATATCGTCAGGTGCGGTGACAGGGGACGATTGCCCCGGTTTACATCGGCCATGGCAGGGTCCTTTAGATGTGGCTACGTGTGCGACTGTTGGCTGGCTCTAGTCATATCAAGTTTTGCGGGAGTGTCACGGGGTTCGGCCCATTTGACGCAGCCTTTTGCTTTCAATCCCACGTAAATGGGCGTGAAGGCGCGTTGAACATCTGTTTTGTGATCACACGCAATTGCCATGTGATCACACTTTTATTGATAAGATTCAAAACGACTCAATTGTTTGGTCGTTTCCCGCTGAAGCTTGCGACGGATTTGCTCGGGGTAATCCTCAAATCCATTGGCGGTGATCACAAATGCGCCTTCCCCCACGATGAGGTTTTCGTAGAAGTAAGCGGTCAGGTCTGTTTCATCGGTTTCAATCGCAAGTCCATTGATGACAATGCCCCGCGCCCGCATCTGGCCATGCATGCTATGCGGCTCCAGACCCTCGTTTGATATCCCATCCCCAGAGACATCGATGACTTTGCGCCGGCAGCCGGGCACCGCGTCAAAAAGGCTGGCCGACACTTCGATCGCCTCGCCGATCGCGGTAGAGAAATTGCGCCAACGCCGCAGATCATTGTCTATGGCGTCGGCCAGCGCTGCCACGTCGCCTGGGTCTGTGATCTGTGTCCAGGGGATCGTTTGTCGCTGCCGCGATTTGCCGGTCCATTGTACAAGCGTCACCTGTGCCTGCGCGTCCATCAGGGCATCCTGCACAATGCCATCGCGCATCGCAGCAGCCAGTCCGCCCATCTGAATGCGGTACTCCCGGCTGTCCACAGACCCCGAAACATCGACCGCCAGCACCAGTGCAAGGTCACAGGCCAGCGGAACACGCGGTACAAACAGAAAAGCCAAGAGAACGAGCAGGCGCATCCCCCGACCCTAGCGCGCAATTTTCAGCAGCGCATCTCACTTTTGCCGGAGGATGTCACAGCGCGGCGTTTTACACGGCAGCCCGCGTTTGGGGTGGTGCCGCTCCAGCACCTTCAGAGCGCTCAACTTGATCATGGGCGTTCAATCCGCCCTTCCCCCCAAACAAAAAACGCGCCCCACTTCGGGACGCGCTTTTCATTCTCAATTCGCGAGTGCTTAGGCCAGTGTGTCGTCGATACCCTTGCAGGCATCAACCAGACCTTTGACCGCATTGACCGAATTGTCGAACATCGCCTGTTCGTCCTTGTTCATGGAAATCTCCACCACACGCTCGATCCCGCCGGCACCAATCACTGTGGGCACACCAACATAGAAGCCGTTCAGACCGTAAGCCCCATCCACGTGCGCCGCACAGGGCAGCACGCGCTTTTGATCCTTCAGATAGCTTTCCGCCATCTCAATCGCTGATGTCGCAGGGGCATAGAATGCAGAGCCGGTTTTCAGCAGGCCAACAATCTCGGCACCACCGTCACGGGTCCGCTGCACGATGGCATCCAGCTTGTCTTGCGTGGTCCAGCCCATCTTGACCAAATCAGGCAGCGGAATGCCTGCAACCGTGGAGTACCGCACCAGCGGTACCATCGTGTCGCCATGTCCACCCAGGACAAAGGCGGTGACGTCTTTCATCGACACCTTGAACTCTTCAGCAAGGAAATGCCGGAAGCGCGCCGAATCAAGCACGCCTGCCATGCCGCAGACTTTCTCATGCGGCAGGCCGGAAAATTCGCGCAGCGCCCAGACCATCGCGTCCAGCGGGTTGGTGATGCAGATTACAAATGCATTCGGCGCATGAGCGGCAATTCCCTCACCTACAGACTTCATCACCTTAAGGTTGATGCCAAGCAGATCGTCCCGGCTCATCCCTGGTTTGCGCGCCACACCAGCCGTCACAATACAGACGTCAGCGCCTGAAATATCTGCATAATCCTGCGTACCAGACATGGCCGCATCGAATTTGGCCGAAGGACCTGATTCCGCAATATCCAGCGCCTTGCCCTCTGGCGTGCCTTCCGCGATGTCGAATAGAACAACATCGCCAAGCTCTTTCAAAGCTGCGAGATGTGCGAGTGTGCCGCCGATTTGCCCCGCGCCGATGAGCGCAATTTTGGGTCTGGCCATGATGATATCTCCGAGTGGGTTGCGTTGCGCAGGGGATAGCGAAATGCAGCACAACCCGCAAGCGCGCGACGCTGCACTGCAACATTTTCGGAAGTTACCCCCTGATCCGCATGGACAGTCTGCGACAATTGATATGTGCTGAGCGCATCGAAACACCGGGATCGTCACGCAGATGCTCACCCTTGATCTGTTCTTTTTCCTTGTGGCTGGTCCCGCCGTGGTTTTTGCGGGCATATCAAAGGCGGGATTTGGATCTGGGGCGGCCTTTGCCGCCGCCACAGTGCTGGCTTTGGTGGTTGAACCGGGTCTGGCGCTGGGTGTCATGCTGCCGCTTTTGATGCTGATCGATGTCAGTTCCCTCAAACCCTACTGGCGCAAGTGGAGCGCACCAGATGTTCGGCTGCTGATCATTGGCGGCCTGCCCGGCGTGATTGTGGGGGCTTTGCTCTACCGGGTCGCCTCAGCCGATCTCATTCGGCTCCTGATTGGCGGCGTCGCTGTTGGGTTTGTGCTCTGGCAATTGGCGTTGAAGATGGAACTGGTGCGCCTTGCGCGCCGCCGCATGCCAGATTGGGCCGGCATCCTATGGGGCGTTGCAACGGGATTCACCACATTTATCAGCCACGCAGGTGGCCCGCCTGCGGCAATCTTTCTGTTGGGCCGGGGCCTCAGCAAGAGGCAATATCAGGCATCTTCGGTACTGCTCTTCTGGATTCTCAACATCGCCAAGTTCTTTCCCTATGCGGCCTTGGGCATGTTCACCACGCAAACGTTTATCGCCAACATTGCCCTCGCGCCCTTCGCGCTTCTTGGCACTTGGCTGGGCGTCAAGGCGCATAGCCTAGTGCCGGAACGGCTGTTTTTCAGCCTCACCTACGTCTTGCTTTTGGTTACAGGCGGCAAGCTGATCTGGGATGGGTTGACCTGATGCTGACCTTCCCCGACACGACAAAAGGGCGCACCGATTGGCACGCCCTTCTCACTGCTCTCACCTGAATTCTCTTTAGGCGTCGTTGCCCTTTGCGGGCAGCGCATCCGCAACCGTTTCGTAGGATTGGCCGGAAGCCACAAGACAGGTCATGCCGCCCGGCATCGTGAACGTGATGGTCCAACTGCCCGTTTCCGACGAGGCAAAGACCTCTACCATGGAGTTGTTGGACCCCAGCCCGATCGATTGCCGCGTTTCGCCATACCCCTCAGCGAGCCGCTCCACCACAGCTTCGCGCGGGGCGCAGTTGCGATTGGTTTGTGCGGCCAGATCCGTGGTGCTGACCAGATAGAGCGCTGCCGCAGCGGTCAGCGCACCCAGTTTGAGTACTTTGCCAAGTCTGTTCATCCTATGTGCCTTCATTCGAAAGGCGTCACGCAGCGTCCTCGGACCGAATTCCGGGTTTTCCCGGCGGGACCCTGGGTGGCCCAGGTTTTGAAAATGTGGGAGCCTCCCGTACCGCTGACTTCGACGGTCTTGCCGAAACGGCCTCCCCACGGGGTGCAATGGCGATCACTTTGGCGCTGAGGACTGAAGTAATGGTTAACGCTGCATCCGCAGACGCTCCAAATTTGATATTTGCTGCACTGCGGCGCAAATGGGGTTGAACTTTTCCGCAAATAATGCGCCTGTGCGCGCAACAATCTGACCCGGTGGACAGCGGCATACCGCGCCACCCCTGATACGGGAAAACCTGCCATGGCCAAACTCACCCGCCCGCTTCGCTCTGTTCTCTATATCCCCGGGTCCAAACCACGTGCGTTGGACAAGGCGCGCGGCCTGCCCTGTGACGCCATTATCTTTGACCTTGAGGATGCTGTCACACCAGACGAGAAGGTCGAGGCACGTGCAACCCTCGCCGACGCGCTCTCCACCGGAGGGTATGGCAACCGGTACAAGGTGATCCGTATCAACGGGCTGGATACCCCTTGGGGCGCAGATGATGCAAAAGCCGCCGCAACCATGCAGGCTGACGCGATCCTGCTGCCAAAGGTGGGCAGCCCGGCCGACCTTGATGCGCTTGCAGCGCTTGTGGGCGACGTTCCGCTCTGGGCCATGATGGAAACCCCCGGAGCCATGCTGAATGCGGCGGCGATCGGGGCGCATGTGCAATTGCAGGCGATGGTGATGGGGACCAACGATCTGGCGAAGGATTTACAAACCCGTTTCAGAGCGGACCGCCTGCCATTGATGGCTGGCCTTGGCCTGAGTGTCCTTGCCGCCAAGACCCATGAATGCGCGATCATTGATGGTGTTTACAACGCTTTCAAAGATGACGAAGGCCTCAAGATCGAATGTGATCAAGGCCGTGATATGGGATTTGACGGTAAAACCCTGATCCACCCGGCACAGCTGGACGTGGCCAACGCGGCGTTCTCCCCTTCGGACGCCGAGATTGATCTCGCCCGCCGCCAAATCGCAGCTTTGGAAGAAGTCGAAGCCTCCGGACAAGGTGTTGCGGTGGTTGATGGCAAGATTGTCGAGAACCTGCATGTTGCCACGGCACGCGAAACACTGGCAAAAGTGGACGCAATCGCAGCCCTCACGTCGGAGTAGCCCCATGACCCTTCTGATCCTCGGCCTGATCCTTTGGATCATCGCACATTTCTTTAAACGTCTTGCCCCTGAGGCGCGGGCCAAAATGGGCGATCCGGGCAAAGGGCTGGTGGCTGTGCTCGTCGTAGCAGCGCTGGTGCTTATGATCATCGGCTATCGCGGTGCGGATTTCATTCCGGTCTGGACCCCGCCTTCGTTCCTGACGGGCATCAACAACCTTGGTATGCTCCTGGCGTTTTGGGTCTATGGCTCCTCAGCCGCCAAGGGGGCCAAAGCCTGGCCCGCCTACAAAACCCGCCATCCGCAACTGTTGGGTGTGAAGATCTGGGCCGCATCGCACCTGCTGGTGAACGGTGATCTTGCATCCATTATCCTTTTTGGCGGATTGCTGGGCTGGGCTGTGGTGAGCGTGATCCTGATCAACCGGGCAGAGCCTGACTGGACACCGCCAGCACCTGCGGGCCGTGCCACCTATATTCGCCTCGCCGTCATCTCTGTTGTGCTGTTCAGCATCGTTGCTGGTATCCACATCTGGCTCGGCGTCTGGCCGTTTTCCTAAAGGATTTCCCATGAAACTCTACCGCTTCCTGTCAGAAGAGGACACATCCGCCTTCTGCCACAAGGTCACCGATGCGCTGAACAAAGGCTGGGAGCTTTATGGCTCGCCTACCCAAACATGGGACCACAAAGCCGGGGTCATGCGCTGCGGACAGTCCGTGGTCAAGGAAGTGCCCGGCACCTACACCGCCGACACAAAACTGGGATCACACTGATGGCCAAGACCAACGCCGGGCGCTTTTTCGAAGACTACACCGTGGGCGAAACGATTCATCATGCGGTGCCACGCACCGTCAAGATGGGGGAACGCGCGCTTTATCACATGCTTTATCCAGCGCGGCATGCGCTCTATTCCTCTGACCAGTTCGCCCAGAGCTGCGGTCTGCCGTTCAGCCCGCTGGACGATATGATCGCCTTTCACATCGTCTTTGGTAAAACCGTGCCTGACGTATCGCTGAATGCTGTGGCCAATCTGGGTTATGCGCAGGGGCGTTGGCTTTCTCCGGTCTGGCCCGGCGATACGCTGCGCAGCCAGTCAGAGGTTATAGGCCTCAAGCAGAACTCAAATGGTCGTACAGGCGTGGTTTATGTGCGCACCACAGGGCTGAACCAGCATGATGAGAAAGTGCTGGAGTACGTGCGTTGGGTGATGGTCCGCAAACGTGAACTGGATGCGCCCGCCCCCGACACCGTTGTGCCTGACCTGCCTAAAGCGCTGGATGCATCGGACTTGGCCATTCCCGCGGGCCTCGACTTTACCAACTACGATTTTACCCTTGCGGGGGAACCCCACCGTTGGGGCGACTATGAGATCGGTGAGAAAATCGATCATGTTGACGGGGTCACCATTGAGGAAGCCGAGCACATGATGGCAACACGCCTCTGGCAGAACACCGCCAAGGTGCATTTCGACACCTCTGCGCGGCCGGATGGCACCCGGTTGATCTATGGCGGGCATGTGATCTCCATGGCCCGCGCGCTTAGCTTCAATGGGTTGGCCAATGCGCAGATGGTTGTGGGTCTGAATGGCGGCGCACATGCAAATCCTTGCCTTGCAGGCGATACGGTCCGCGCATGGTCTGAAGTGCTGGACAAAGCCGAAACAGCAGCCCCCGGCATCGGTGCGATCCGCCTGCGGCTTGTGGCAACGAAAGGGGGGGATGCGTTTGACCTGCGTGGTGAAGATGGCAAATATCTGCCCGATGTACTGCTCGATCTGGACTATTGGGCTTTGATCCCTCTGTGACACAGCTCAAAGCCCGGCGGCGAGTGACCAGCCAGTATAGGCTTTTCCCGCCCCCCGCGCGCTGATCTCAATCAACGCGCCACAGACCGGGCGCTGCTACCCTCTTGGCATCACTAAACTGGAGGGAATACCAATGTTCAAAACCATTCTTTTGGCCTTTGACGGATCCGATCACGCACAAAACGCGCTTGTCATTGCCGCAGGGCTTGCAAAGGCGCACGATGCCGCACTGCATGTTGTACATTGTCCTCAAGTTGACACCCCGCCCATTGTCATAGGGTCCTACGTCAGCCTGCTTGAAACGCCACCGACCCCGCAACAGATCGCAGAGGCGGCCCAACACATTGCCGACAAGGCGGCGGCAGAAGCCAAGGCAGAAGGGGTGGAGTTGGCAAAGGTACATTTGGGCACCGGCGCACCAGCAGCATTTGTCCTTTCAACCGCAGAACAACTGAACGCGGATCTGATTGTCCTGGGGCGGCGCGGTTTGGGCTCTTTGGGCGCGCTTGCATTGGGCTCAGTCAGTCAGGCGGTCTCCCACGGGGCAAAATGCGCCTGCCTGACCGTGGTCTGAATGGCCCGGCACGCACCTCATAAGACCAGCAAAAGGCATTGAGAAACCCCCATACGGTTCGGATCCGCGACGGATTCTGTACGATGCTTTTCCAGGAACAGTGTGAATTTCGGTTCGAAAGCTAAGGATTTATTGCCAAAATCGGTTGGACTCTTGGTAGATTCGCCATTTTGTGATCACACGTTTTTACGCTGTGATCACAAATGTCACTTTCCTGTAGAAATGTGTTCGGAAGTCAGAAAGGCTGCGGAGGAACCATAAGACTCGCAGGGCAGCCGGCCTGTGACTTGAACCAAAACGGGACCGTTTTCATGAACATCCACGAATATCAGGCGAAAGCCCTCCTGCGCAGCTTCGGCGCACCTGTCTCCGATGGCCGCGTCGTCCTCAAAGCAGAAGACGCAAAGAGCGCCGCAGGTGAAATGGACGGCCCGCTTTGGGTGGTCAAGGCGCAGATCCATGCGGGCGGACGCGGCAAGGGCAAGTTCAAGGAAGCGGACGCAGGAGACGCAGGCGGTGTGCGGTTGGCCAAATCGGTTGAAGACGCAGCAGAGCAAGCGAAAAAGATGTTGGGCCGCACACTTGTAACGCATCAGACCGGCCCCGCCGGAAAGCAGGTCAATCGCATCTACATCGAAGATGGCTCCGGCATTGAGACCGAGCTTTATCTTGCGCTGTTGGTGGATCGCCAGACCTCTCGCGTGTCCTTTGTCTGCTCCACTGAGGGCGGCATGGACATCGAAGAGGTGGCCGCGTCCACCCCTGAAAAGATCCTGAGCTTCTCCGTCGATCCCGCTACAGGCTATCAGGCCTTTCATGGCCGCCGCATCGCGTTCTCGCTTGGGCTGTCCGGCAAACAGGTCAAGCAATGCGTGGGCCTGATGGGTCTGCTTTACAAAGCGTTCATGGAAAAAGACATGGAGATGCTTGAGATCAACCCGCTGATCGTCACCGATGGCGGCGACCTCAAGGTGCTCGACGCCAAGGTCGCGTTCGATGGCAACGCGATTTACCGCCACGCCGATATCGCGGAACTGCGCGACACCACCGAAGAAGACCCCAAAGAGCTGGAGGCGTCCAAGTACGACCTGAACTACATCGCGCTGGACGGTGAAATCGGCTGCATGGTGAACGGCGCGGGTCTGGCGATGGCCACCATGGACATCATCAAGCTATATGGTGCGGAACCTGCCAACTTCCTCGACGTGGGCGGCGGCGCAACCAAAGAGAAGGTGACCGAAGCCTTCAAGATCATCACCTCTGACCCCAACGTCAAAGGCATCCTCGTGAACATCTTCGGCGGCATCATGCGCTGCGATGTGATCGCCGAGGGCGTGGTTGCTGCGGTGAAAGAGGTTGGCCTGCAAGTGCCGCTGGTTGTCCGTCTTGAGGGCACAAACGTCCAGCAGGGCAAGGACATCATCAACAATTCCGACGTTGACGTGATTGCCGCGGATGACCTCAAGGACGGCGCACAAAAGATTGTGAAAGCGGTCAAGGGTTAGGGCCGGAACGGGGAACGCAACCATGCTCTCGGCTCCCTCCGCCGCGCACGCGCTCAGCCTGACCGCCCTTTTGGGGGCGGCAGGATCAGCTGTCGCGGACAGTGCCGAAGAGGCGATCAATGCGTTCAACACCTGGTGCTTCAAAGCCGGGCAGACCGAGGCAGAGGCGAGACGCAACATGAATGCCGATGAGGCCGCGTTTGCGCTCAGTTTTTGGGATGACAGCCTTGAGCCGCGCCCTGCGAATGCACCCATTGGGGTGGAACGGCGTTGCGAGGTGAGCTTTGACGGTGATCACGCAGCCCGCGCCCTCACCGCGCTGCGCCGCCAGATGCAAACGCCCCCCGTTTTCGGCACCAAGATCCCCCTCCCCGACACCCACAGCGCAACGCAAACCACCACCCTTATCGAAGGGCGGGAACTGCTGCGCGGCCGTGTTGCCGTGGTGCATGTGGGGACCAAAGCAACCGCGAACCAGACCACAACCACATTCATGGCAGTTGATCGTCTTTATGACGGGCTCGGCCTGCCAAACTAACTCAGAATAACTCATCGAAGGGACAGACTATGACCATCACACGCTTCACCGCCGGGACCGCTCTTTTGCTCGCACTCGCCGCCTGTGGCGGCGGTGACCTGCCCGTGCGCACCACGCCGCAGGAGGTCCATCCGAGCCCGTCTTTCCTCGCCAACGGCGTGTTTATCCCCGTCGAGGGTCAAGCCGCGGCACCTGCTGCCGCCCCCTGCGGCCATCACAGCCACCATTGCCACCACGGCGCAAGCTACAGCAAATACGACGGCTCCATGCCCATCGTTGACTAACACGCGCGCAGCCCATCCGGCGCTGCGTTGAACCCAGAACTAAAAGACACTCCAAAGGAGACGCCGGTCATGGCCGTACTCGTAGACGAAAATACCAAAGTCATCTGTCAGGGCCTCACCGGCTCGCAGGGCACGTTTCACACCGAACAGGCCATTGCCTATGGCACCAAGATGGTCGGCGGTGTGACCCCCGGCAAAGGCGGACAGACACACCTTGACCTGCCGGTCTTCAACTCCGTGCATGAGGCGCGCCACGTCACCGGGGCCAATGCCTCCGTGATCTATGTGCCGCCGCCCTTTGCCGCTGACTCCATTCTGGAGGCTATTGACGCAGAGATGGAGCTGATCGTTTGCATTACCGAAGGCATTCCTGTGCTCGACATGATGCGCGTACAGCGTAGCCTTGAAGGCGCCAAATCCCGCCTGATCGGTCCCAACTGTCCGGGTGTCATCACCCCTGACGCCTGCAAGATCGGCATCATGCCCGGCCACATTCACAAGCGCGGCTCCTGCGGCGTGGTTTCGCGCTCCGGCACGCTGCCCTATGAGGCGGTCAAGCAGACCTCCGATCTGGGTTATGGACAATCTTCGGCTGTGGGCATCGGCGGTGACCCGATCAAAGGAACAGAGCATATCGACGTGCTGGAGATGTTCCTCGCGGATGATGAAACACAGTCCATCATCATGATTGGTGAGATTGGCGGTTCCGCAGAAGAAGAAGCCGCACAGTTCCTTGCTGATGAGAAAAAGAAGGGCCGCTGGAAGCCCACCGCTGGCTTTATCGCAGGCCGCACTGCCCCTCCCGGCCGCCGCATGGGCCACGCCGGCGCGATTGTCGCAGGCGGCAAAGGTGGTGCCGAGGACAAGATCGAAGCCATGCGCGCCGCAGGCATCGTGGTGGCAGACAGCCCCGCGACACTAGGCGAGGCCGTCAAGGAAGCGATTGAGAAGGGGTGATCGTGAGACCGGGGCCACATAAGACTGAGCTGAAAAAATTGCCCGACGATCCAGTTGAGCTCTTGCTTAGGTCCGAACTCGGAGAAGTGTTTTGATCTTTGGGTTCCTATATGTGGCCAAATTAGCCGGTTTAGGAATTGCCACCGTAAGAAGGGCGAAGTCCCGGAAGTATCATGCGGTGGTTTCTCTTCTTTTAACTCCTGTAACGCTTTTGACCCCTATTTTCTTGGCTCTCCCTGTCTATTGGACAGGTCTGCTCGGGAACTTCGAAGGTCCATCGGACGACGGAAGGGGTTTCGGAACGGCACTTGTCTTGCTTGCCGCGGTGCCAACAACGCTGATCGCGAACCTCGTTGTATTTGCGCTCCGAAATGAAAGCGCTGTTCGAGAAGGTGCACCTCAGCCATGACTTACCTACTCCCACGTTTCGAGAGGGCAGCCCTATGACCATGGACTTCCAAACCGCCATCCGCACCTGCCTGACGCAGAAATACGCCGCTTTTCAAGGGCGCGCGTCACGTTCTGAGTATTGGTGGTTCTTTCTGGCCGTGCTTGTCGGTGCAGTTGTGACGCAAATGATCTGGGGGCTGCTCTACCTCGTTTATACCATTGCCATCCTCTGCCCGATGCTCGCCGCCGGGTTCCGCCGCCTCCAGGACATTGGCAAACCGGGGTGGTACATCGTTGTGCCGTTCGGGATCAGCCTGCTGGTCACTCTCGTCTCCCCCGATCCCATCTCCGAAGAAGCGATGGCGGCAGGGGAGATGCTCAATTTCGGCAGCCTCGCGCTCTTTTCCGTGCTTGCATTGGTGCAACTGATCGTCGCGCTGGTGTTCCTGTGGTGGCTGACACGCCCCTCGCAACCCGAAACCAACGCTTACGGGCCTCCGCCCGCGGCACCCGCCTGATCCCTTAACCCAAAGGTGACGTCATGACCGAACAACCTGCCAACGACCACTTCCACGCCTCCTCCTTTATGGAGGGCGACAATGCCGAATACCTCGAACAGATGTATGCCCGCTATGCGGCGGACCCTTCGTCTGTGGACGAGGCATGGCATGTGTTTTTCAAAGCACTGGGCGATGAGCGTTCGTCGGTTGAGGCAGAGGCCGCAGGCCCTTCTTGGGCGCGCCGCGACTGGCCCCCTGCCCCCGCCGGCGACGTCATGGGCGCGCTGACAGGCGTTTGGCCCGAACCAGAAGAAGCAAAGGCGGCTGGCGACAAAATCAAGGCCAAGGCCGTCGAGAAAGGCGTGAGCGTCAGCGACGATCAGATCAAACAAGCCGTGCTTGACAGTATTCGGGCGCTGATGCTGATCCGCGCCTACCGCATCCGCGGCCATCTGGCCGCTGATCTTGATCCGCTGGGCATGCGCGAAAGTGGTGACCACCCAGAGCTGGACCCCAAGGCCTATGGCTTTACCGACGCGGACATGGATCGCCCGATATTCATCGACAACGTGCTGGGGCTTGAGGTCGCAACCCTGCGTCAGATCGTTGATATCGTCAAATCCACCTACTGCGGCACCTTTGCGTTGCAGTATATGCACATCTCCAACCCAGAAGAGGCCGGTTGGCTGAAGGAACGGATTGAGGGATATGGCAAGGAAATCGCCTTTACCAAGAACGGCCGCAAAGCGATCCTGAGCAAGCTGGTTGAGGCGGAAGGGTTCGAGAAATTCCTGCACGTCAAATACATGGGTACCAAGCGTTTTGGTCTGGACGGCGGCGAAAGCCTTGTCCCCGCGATGGAGCAAATCATCAAACGCGGTGGCTCTCTCGGTGTTAAAGAGATCGTCATCGGCATGCCGCACCGGGGCCGCCTGTCTGTGCTGGCCAATGTGATGGCCAAACCCTACCGCGCCATTTTCAACGAATTTCAGGGCGGCAGCTTCAAACCCGAAGACGTCGATGGCTCTGGCGATGTAAAGTACCACCTCGGCGCATCCTCAGACCGGGAGTTTGACGGCAACACCGTGCACCTCAGCCTGACGGCCAACCCCTCTCACCTTGAGGCGGTCAACCCGGTGGTGATCGGCAAGGTCCGCGCGAAACAGGATCAGCGCAACGATGATGACCGTATTTCAGTCATGCCGCTGCTGCTGCATGGGGACGCGGCATTTGCCGGCCAGGGTGTGGTGGCCGAATGTTTCGCGCTTTCCGGGCTAAAGGGGCACAAAACCGGCGGCACGATGCATATCGTAGTCAACAACCAGATCGGTTTCACCACCGCGCCGCATTTCTCCCGCTCCTCGCCCTATCCCACCGACAACGCATTGGTGGTTGAGGCCCCGATCTTTCACGTCAACGGCGACGACCCCGAAGCGGTTGTGCACGCAGCGCGCGTCGCCACGGAGTTCCGACAAAAATTCCATAAAGACGTGGTGATCGACCTTATCTGCTACCGCCGCTTTGGTCACAACGAAGGCGATGAGCCGATGTTCACCAACCCGGTGATGTACAAAAAGATCAAAGGTCACAAAACCACGCTCAGCCTCTATTCGGACCGTCTCGTGCGGGACGGCCTTGTGCCGGAAGGCGAGATTGAGGACATGAAGGCCGATTTCCAAAAGCAAATGAACGACGAGTTCGAGGCTGGCAAGGAATACCGCCCCAACAAGGCGGACTGGCTGGATGGCAAGTGGTCCCACCTCGACAAACGCGGGGAGAAATATCAGCGCGGCAAAACTGCCATCGCCAAAGAAACCCTTGATGACGTAGGCAAGGCGTTGACCACCGCGCCCGACGGCTTTCCCCTGCACAAAACGGTCGGCCGTTTGCTCGATACCAAGGCGGAAATGTTCAAAGCCGGCAAAGGGTTCGATTGGGCCACAGCAGAAGCGCTGGCTTTTGGCTCTTTGCTGACCGAAGGGTACAAGGTGCGCCTTGCCGGACAGGACAGCACGCGCGGCACCTTCAGTCAGCGTCATTCCGGCCTTGTGAACCAGGAAACCGAAGAGCGTTACTATCCACTCAACCACATCCGCGACGGACAGGCGGAGTACGAAGTCATCGATTCGATGCTGTCGGAATACGCGGTGCTGGGCTTTGAGTACGGCTATTCGCTGGCGGAACCCAATGCGCTGACGCTGTGGGAGGCGCAGTTTGGTGATTTTGCCAATGGCGCGCAGATCATGTTTGACCAGTTCATCAGCTCAGGCGAAAGCAAATGGCTGCGCATGTCCGGCCTTGTCTGCCTGATGCCGCACGGATTTGAAGGGCAAGGCCCCGAACACTCCTCCGCCCGGTTAGAGCGTTTCCTGACCATGTGCGGCGGCGACAACTGGATCGTGGCAAACTGCACGACACCCGCGAACTATTTCCACATCCTGCGGCGCCAGTTGCACCGCAGCTACCGCAAACCGCTGATGTTGATGACACCCAAGTCGCTGCTGCGCCACAAGATGGCCGTCAGCACAGCTGATGAATTCACCACCGGATCCAGCTTTCACCGGATCATGTGGGACGATGCGCAACACGGCAATTCCGACACCAAGCTGGTCGCAGACAACAAGATCAAACGCGTGGTCATGTGCTCGGGCAAGGTCTACTACGATCTGCTTGAGGAACGCGACGCGCGCGGGATCGACGACATCTACCTGATGCGGTTTGAGCAATTCTATCCCTTCCCCGCCCAATCCGCGGTCAACGAACTGGAAAGGTTCAAAAACGCTGAGATGGTCTGGTGTCAGGAAGAACCCAAAAACCAGGGCGCGTGGTCCTTTATTGAACCCAACATCGAATGGGTTCTGGGACGGATCAAAGCCAAACAGACACGTCCGACCTATGCCGGGCGCGCCACCGCCGCCTCTCCCGCCACGGGTCTGGCCAGCCAGCACAAAGCACAACAAGCCGCCCTCGTGAACGAGGCGCTGACACTTGAAGGATCCAAGAAATGACCGAAGTACGCGTACCCACCCTGGGCGAATCCGTGACCGAGGCCACCGTGGCCACATGGTTCAAGAAACCCGGCGATGCCGTTGCAGTGGATGAAATGCTCTGCGAGCTGGAAACCGACAAGGTGACCGTCGAAGTGCCCAGCCCGGTTGCTGGAACGCTGGCGGATATCGTCGCGGCTGAGGGGGAAACTGTGGGCGTTGATGCTTTGCTCGCCAACATCTCTGAAGGGGCCTCAGGGTCAACTGCGGCTCCCAAGGCGAAAGAGGCGGCAGCGGACACCTCAAACGCTGCTGCGCCAGCCGCGCAGGAAGGGGCGTCAGTAGATGTCATGGTTCCCACCTTGGGCGAAAGCGTGACCGAAGCAACGGTCAGCACATGGTTCAAAAAGGTCGGTGACACAGTCGCCCAAGATGAAATGCTCTGTGAGTTGGAGACCGACAAGGTCAGCGTCGAAGTGCCTGCCCCCGCCGCAGGCACCTTGACCGAAATCCTCGCCGAAGAAGGCAGCACAGTTGAAGCATCCGCCAAACTGGCCGTCATCTCCTCTGGTGCCGGTGCCGCGACAAGCGCTCCGGCCGCCGCAAGCGCCCCCGCAGCCGCTGTGGCGTCGTCCGGCGGCAAGGACGTCGAGGATGCTCCCTCTGCGAAAAAAGCCATGGCCGAGGCAGGCCTCAGCCGCGATGCCGTGGCAGGGTCCGGCCGTGACGGGCGAGTGATGAAAGAAGACGTCGCCAAAGCACTCGCCGCCGGTACCTCAGCCCCTGCACCCGCTGCCGCTGCGGCGGCACCTCGCGCGCCTTCTGCGGCTGACGATGCCTCCCGCGAAGAGCGCGTGCGCATGACCCGTCTCAAGCAAACGATGGCGCGCCGCCTGAAAGAAGCGCAGAACACCGCCGCGATCCTGACCACCTTCAACGAGGTCGACATGACCGAAGTGATGGCGATCCGGAATGCCTACAAGGCCGATTTTGAGAAAAAGCACGGTGTGCGCATGGGCTTCATGTCCTTCTTCACCAAGGCCTGCTGCCATGCTTTGAAAGAAATCCCGGAGGTCAACGCAGAGATCGACGGCACAGACGTGATCTACAAGAACTACGTGCACATGGGTGTCGCGGCTGGCACGCCCACCGGCCTTGTGGTGCCGGTGATCCGGAATGTTGACAGCATGTCCTTTGCCGAGATCGAAAAAGGCATCAACGTCATGGGCAAAAAAGCCCGCGACGGCAAGCTGACCATGGCTGACATGACCGGTGGCACCTTCACCATTTCCAACGGTGGTGTCTACGGCTCCCTGATGACTGCGCCCATCTTGAACCCGCCCCAGTCAGGCATCCTCGGCATGGCGAAAATTCAGGACCGCGCGATGGTCGTCGGCGGAGAGATCGTGATCCGCCCGATGATGTACATCTCGCTCAGCTATGACCACCGGATCATCGACGGCAAAGGGGCGGTGACGTTCCTTGTGCGCGTCAAGGAAATGCTCGAAGATCCACGGCGCTTGCTGATGGATATTTGACGTCGGCGGGTGGGGAAAATCCCCACCTTACGGCAACTTTTATAAGGTGGCGGTCTCCGCCACCCTTTGTTGGGAGCCCAACACATGACCGAACTCACCCTCCTCGCGGCCTACGGCCTATTGGTTCTCATCACGATCCTGTTGCAGGTGCTCGGCTCCCTGCAGAGCCTGTCGATGGGATACCTGATGTCCGCGCGGGATGAGCCACGTGAGGTGGGCAAGATGACCGGGCGCATCACCCGTGCGTTGAACAACTCGGTCACGGCAATGGTGCTATTTGCCCCCGCAGTTCTGCTGCTTGTGGTGCAGGACAAGACAGACGCGAATTCCCTGCTGGCCGCGCAAGTCTTCCTCATCGCGCGGATCATCTATCTGCCTGTCTATGCGCTCGGGGTTCCGGCCATCCGCACCCTTGCATGGCTCGCCGGGTTCGCCGCCACCGCCGTGCTGTATCTGCTTGCCTTATGACCCCAGAGCTCACCGCCCTCACGCTCGCCGCCCTGTTGCAATTCGTGCAATTCGCCTTCTATGCGGTGCCCGCCAATCTGGAGCTTGGCACAGGCTACACCCTGTCCCCGCGTGACCGCGAACCTACCTGCGAAATGTCCGACCGGACCGCCCGTCTGGGCCGTGCCTTTGACAACCACTTTCAGGGGCTGGCGCTTTTCACTATCGCCGTGGGTGTCATCCAGATGTCAGGCCAGAACACCGGCTTTACCGCCACCTGCGCCTGGGTCTACCTTGTGGCGCGCATCCTCTACGTCCCGCTTTATGCCTTCGGCGTCTCCCCCGCGCGCTCCTACGTCTGGTTCGCCGGGTTTCTCGCCACCGCTCTCATGCTGCTTGCAGCGCTCGTCTGACGCCCCTACGCTTGCGGGCAAACACCCAAGGAGACAACCCCATGTCCAGCTATGATGTCATCGTGATCGGATCCGGCCCCGGCGGCTATGTCGCCGCCATCCGCTGCGCGCAACTTGGCCTGAAAACCGCCTGCGTCGAAGGGCGCGACACATTGGGCGGCACCTGCCTGAACGTGGGCTGTATTCCGTCCAAGGCACTGCTGCACGCCTCCCATATGCTGCACGAGGCGGAGCATAACTTTGCCGCAATGGGTCTGAAGGGCAAAAGCCCCTCGGTCGATTGGAAGCAGATGCTGTCGTACAAATCCTCCACCATCGACACTAACACCAAGGGCATCGAATTTCTGTTTAAAAAGAACAAGATCGACTGGCTCAAGGGCTGGGGCTCCGTGCCTGAGGCAGGCAAAGTCAAAGTGGGCGAGGAGGTGCATGAGGCCAAGAACATCATCATCGCCACCGGGTCGGAGCCAGCCTCCCTGCCCGGCGTTGAGGTCGATGAGAAAGTCGTTGTGACCTCCACCGGCGCGCTGGAACTGGGCAAGGTCCCCAAGAAAATGGTCGTGATCGGTGCAGGCGTCATCGGGTTGGAACTCGGCAGTGTCTATTCCCGCCTTGGCTCCGAAGTCACTGTCGTGGAATTCCTCGACGTGATCACCCCCGGCATGGACCCCGAAATTCAGAAGACCTTTCAGCGCACCCTGAAGAAGCAGGGCCTGAAATTCATCATGGGCGCTGCGGTGCAAAAGACCGAAGCGACCAAAACCAAAGCCAAGGTGCACTACAAGCTGCGCAAGGACGACAGCGAACATGTGCTTGACGCTGATGTGGTATTGGTCGCCACAGGGCGCAAACCCTATCACGATGGGCTGGGGATTGAGCTTGAGATGACCCAGCGCGGCCAGATCGCTGTGAACGATCATTGGGCCACTTCTGTCAATGGCATCTACGCGATTGGTGATGTGATTGACGGGCCCATGCTCGCTCACAAGGCGGAGGACGAAGGCATGGCCGTCGCCGAAGTGATCGCGGGCAAACATGGCCATGTGAACTACGGCGTGATCCCGGGCGTGATCTATACACACCCCGAGGTCGCCAACGTGGGCGAGACGGAAGCGAGCCTGAAAGAGGCCGGGCGGGCTTACAAGGTCGGCAAGTTCAGCTTCATGGGCAACGCGCGCGCCAAGGCGAATTTCGCCGGTGATGGCTTTGTCAAAATCCTCGCGGACAAAGAAACCGACCGCATTTTGGGATGCCATATCATTGGCCCATCTGCTGGTGATCTGATCCACGAGGTTTGTGTCGCGATGGAGTTCGGGGCTTCTGCACAAGACCTCGCCATGACCTGTCACGCACACCCGACCTACTCAGAGGCGGTACGTGAGGCCGCCCTCGCCTGCGGGGACGGTGCCATTCATATGTGACACCGAGGTGGGCATCCTGCCCACCCGCCGATTCACCACATCGTCGCGGCTGCCCGCGCGCCCCAGGCATCGTCATAGGGTGCGCCGCCTTCTTCCCCGCTGGTCATTTCGGCCAATACCTCGCCGACGCTTGGCAGATCGCCGCTCTCATCGACCCCCGTCCATGTTCGGGCACGCATCAGAGCGCGGGCGCATTGCGTGTAAATCTCAGCGATCTCTATGACAATCACAGTGGCAGGTTGGCGGCCGCTCTTGTCAAACCGTGCGCGCAAATCGGCATCATCGGTCAGAAACGCAGTGCCGTTGACCCGCACCACGTTGTTTGAGCCCGGCACAACAAACATCAGCGATACACGGCCGTCCGACACGATATTGCGCAAGGAATCCAACCGGTTGTTCCCTCGCCAGTCCGGCATGGCAAGCCGATGCGCGTCCAGTTCCAGCACCACGGGGCCATCATCCCCGCGCGGGCTCCCATCGGTGCCTTGTGGCCCCACGGTGCTCAGCACACACAGCTTTGAGGACATGATCCATTTGCGATAGAGTGGCGTTATCTGTGTGGCGACCTTGCGCAGTGCAGGCGCGCCCGGCGTGCCATAAAGCGCCTCAAGTGCGGCAATATCGGCAATCTTATGCATCCGCCCGCCACCCCGCTTCATCCAGCAATCGGTTTGAGGCCCCTTCGACGGTGTCTTCCAACTGCTTCATAAAGGCGTCTTTCGACATCCCCGGTGCAATCGGTTCCAGAAACTCGACCACGGCCAGACCGGGCCGACGATAGAGCCCCCTGCGCGGCCAGAAATAGCCTGCATTCGTCGCCGCTGGGATACAGGGTTGCCCTAGCTGGTCATAGAGCACGGCAGTCCCCACCTTGTAGGGCACATGCGCACCCGGTGCCACGCGCGTCCCTTGTGAATAGATCACGATTTGTCCCGGCTCAATCCGGCCCGCATTCACGTCTTCCATCATCTTGGAAATTGCTTTGCCCCGTTTGCCCCGATCGACTGAAATCATCTGCATGCGTTTGGTGTACTGGCCGATAACGGGGGTCCAAAGGATCTCCTTTTTCATGATGAACTTCGCGCGTGGCAAAGCGTGAAAAATCATCATGATATCAAGGAACGACTGGTGCTTGGCCGCAATCAATACTTCACCGTCCGGCACACTGCCGCGCACCTCACAACGCAGCCCGATCATCCAGCGCGCCGTCCACATGCACCACGCCGCATAGGTCTTACAGGCGGTATAGGCACCGGTTTTGGAAAACATCGCCCAAGGCGCAAAAGCCAGACCGATGATCGGCATCGAGACTGTGGCCTGAATGATGTAGAGAAGTGAGCGTATCCATTGCAGCATCAGGTTAACTCCCTCAATGTGCGGCGCGCAGCGGCTCCTGTCGCGACAAAGGCAACAGCCCCGGTCAACGGTGGGATCAGGAAAGGCCAGAGCCAATGGGCCCCCTGAAAGCCAAGCCCCGTCAGGAACCCGCCCGCCTCTGACGCAGAAGGCAAGAGCAGGACGGCCAACATCGCAATGACCGTCCCAACCGCAGCGCCCGAAAGCGCGCGTAAGGTAAACCGGCGGACAAAGGCGTTTGCGATGTATTCATCTGTGGCCCCGACGAGGCGCAGCACGGCGATGACCTGTGCGTTGGCCGCCAGCGCGGCGTTTGCAGCCAGCGTGATCATCGCGGCAACCGCCGCTGCGATCAACAGGATCGAGGTCCACCCCAAAAGGCGCAGCCGTGCTGCCGCCTGCACCAACGGTTCGCGCCAACGGCTGTGATCATCCAGTATGGCACCCGGCACTTCGGCGGCAAGCCGCAGGCGCAGGCCGGCAGGGTCCATGCCATCTGCGTTCTCAATCACTTCGATCAGACGCGGCACTGGCAGGCTCTCCAACGTCAATTCCGGCCCGAACCACGGGGCCAACAACGCCTGTTGTTCCTGATCGCTCAGGGCCCGCGCGCTTGCCACACCCCGCGTCGTCTCAAGGATGCGCAGTGCGGCATCCGTCTGCGCCGCACGCTGGTCTAGTGGGGCCACGATACGGATTGTGGCAGAGCGGGCCAACTCCTCACCCCAGCGGTCTGCAAGCCGCCCTGCGGCCAGCGACAACGCCATCGCGAATACCGCAAGAAACGCCATCGCAGCAGCGGCGAAAAGCGTGAGCTGCGCGGTGAAACCTGATGGTGGCACCACGCGGTCGGCTTGCCGGTCGCCAGCCACAAAGGCGCGGATGCTGGCCAGATCAAACTTCACAAATCAGCCCCGGCCAGTTGGATACGACGGTTCGCAATACGCAGTACACGGGCCTGCACATGTGCCTTGGTTGCGCGGATAAGGCTAAGATCATGGGTCGCGATCAACACGGTCTTGCCCATCTTGTTCAGCTCAATCAGCAGGCGCAGCAAACGCTGAGACATCTCCCAATCGACATTGCCCGTCGGTTCATCTGCCAGCACGACATCTGGCGACATGATCACCGCCCGCGCCAAAGCAGCGCGCTGGCGTTCACCTCCCGACAGCTCTGGTGGCAAAGCATCGGCCCGGTTGGTCAGCCCGACCCATGACATCAATTCCTCCAGATCGCCGCCTGCCGCATCGGCCTGACGCTCTGAAACCATGATCGGAAGCGCTACATTATCCGTGACATTCAGGTGATCAAGAAACTGCACGTCCTGATGCACCACGCCGACACGGCGGCGCACGACGGCAATGTCATCACGATCCAACCCGCGCACATCCGCCCCAAAAAGCCGGATATGCCCGGCGGTGGGCAACAGCGCCCCGTAGCATAACTTCATCAACGTGGTCTTGCCCGCGCCTGATGGTCCGGTCAGAAAATGGAACGAGCCCGGCGCAAGTTTCAGCGATATGTCGGACAGCAATTCACCCCCGCCATAGCTGTAGGCCACATTTTCCAGCTCAATCACGCGCGTACCCCGTTTCCTCGGGCCTGTTGTGCCTCAGCACCGCTGCGGATTCAATGCAGCACTTATCGGCATTGGCAACAGTTAGCGCTTTTCCTAAGCAATTGTTAACCATATGGTGAAAGTGCAGCGCCAAATCTAGTTGTAAGCGGGTTACGAGATACCAAATGCGGCTGAACTGTCCAAACTGTGACGCACAATATGAAGTGCCTGATGAGGTCGTTCCGACCTCCGGACGGGATGTGCAATGCTCCAACTGCGGGCAAACCTGGTTTCAGCATCACCCCGATCACGCACCCGCGCCAGAAGAGGCCGAAGTCGCCGTGGACGCGCCTGCCCCGGATGAAGAGGTTTCTCCTCCGCCGCCCCCGGCACCACCGCCCAGCAAAGAGCCGCCGCGCAAGGAATTGGACCCCGCCGTTGCGGACATTCTGCGCCAAGAGGCCGAAGCGGAATTCGAAGCGCGCCGCCGCCGTCAGTCCGAGACACTGGAGAGCCAGCCTGATCTCGGCTTGGAAGAAACCGAAGAACGCGCGCCTGCGCCGCAACCACGGCCTGAGCCGGCCCAGCAGCAGGGGATTTCACCGGCTGCGCAAGAGGACGACACAGATCGCCGTGCGCGCGATGCAAAGGACCGCATGGCCCGGATGCGCGGAGAACCCGAGCCGTCGTCCGAAGCCGCGGCCGCCGCTGCCGCAATATCATCCCGGCGGGAACTTTTGCCGGACATCGAAGAGATCAACTCGACCCTGCGCAATGACAATGCCCCCAGCGGTGTTGATCCCGATGCCCGAGAAGAACTTGGCGCGGGTGGTCAACCCAAGAAAAAGCGTGGGTTTCGATCAGGGTTCTATGCGGCCCTTTTGATCTTTGTCCTGCTTGCCCTGCTCTATCTTTATGCGCCACAGATCGCGCAAACCGTGCCAGCGCTGGACGGGTTTCTAACCGGATATGTCGGGTGGGTTGATCAGATGCGACTGGCCCTTGATGGTCAGATCAAAGGCATGCTGAGCTGGCTCGATGCTCAGGCGGTTGAATCGGAAAGCTGACGCCAAAGGCTGAAACCCCCTAAAACCGATCCAGCAGGCGGTTCAGGTAGTCCCGCTCGACTTCTGGTCTTGCGGTCTCGCCCGACCGGCGGCGGATTTCATCCAACAGCTCGCGTGCGCGCCCCGCGTTGTTCCCCCCCAAAGCCAAAGGGCCGTCCGTGCTGTTTGCCCCGTTGGTGCCCTGTTCCCGGCCCAGCGGGTCCTGATTGTCGGCACGTCGGTCAGATTCGGCGGTGCCTTGGCCCGGCTGCTGATTCTGTTCCTGCTGCGCCATCGCCTCACCCAGTGACCGCATGCCTTCGCGCAGCGCTTCCATGGCCTGCGCCTGATTGTCGATGGCATCCGCCAGATCGCGGTTGCGCAAGGCCTGCTCGGCCTCATCCATCGCGCGGCCTGCACGGTCAAGCGCGTCCCGCGCGGCGTCGCCTTCGGGCGTGCCTTGCCCGGGCAAACGCCCCTGCTGACGGCGCAGTTCATCGCGCAGAGCCTGCTGTCGCTGGGCAAGTCCTTCTTCACCTTTGCCAAACCCGGGGCTTTCTTCGCCACCCTCCGGTGCCGGCTGGTTCTGGCCTAGCTGCTGGCCATTCCCCTGACCTTGACCACCCTGACCTTCATGGCTCTGGCCGCGGCCCTGACCGCCATTGCGACCCTCATTGCCGTCACTTTCACCAGCCTGCGCGCCGGGGTTAAACTGCTCTTGTAAATCGCGGAACGCCTGATCGCTCAGGCCCTGCTGCTGGCGCAGTGTATCGGCCAGACCTTCCATAGCCTGCTCGCCTGCAGACTGCTGTCCCTGCCCTTGCTGGCCTTCGGTGACGCGCATGTTCTCCATCATCTCTTGCAACTGCTTGAGCGCCTCTGCGGCTTCGGCCATGCGGCCTTCTTCCATCAGTTCCTGAATGCGGTCCATCATGCGCTGCAGGTCATCCTGCGTCATCTGCATGCTCTCGCCCTGCTGTTGCTGCCCTTCGGGGTTTTGCTGACCTTCTTGCGCCTGCTGGCGTTGCAATTGCTGCATGTACTCTTCGGTCGCGCGGCGCAACTCATCCATCAATTCCGCGATTTCCTCGTCAGAGGCGCCGTTTTTCATCGCCTCTTCCAGCCGCTCTTGCGCCCGGCGCAGCCGTTCCAGCGCATCGGCCAAGATGCCCTCTTCCAACTCAATCGCCAACCCCCAAAGGTCCTCTGCAAGTTCGTCTTGCACATCCTCATCCAGACCGTAACGCGTGCGCAACTCCAACCGTTCGATCAACCGCTGCACCCGCAGGCCTGTTGTTTCAGACCCAAGACCGTCCGCAGGTTTGTAGGCAATGGCCCGCAACACCTGCGCCATACGGGGCGCGTTTTCCGTAGACCAAAGCAGATCGCGCCGCATCTCTATCACCGCCGCAGCTGCTGGATGAAAGAACCGTCGTCCCGGCAGGATCATGTCCTGCGGTACAGTTTGACCCGATTGCTCCGCCGCATCCAGTACCGAAAGGCTCAGTTTGACCGGCAAATTTGCCCAAGCATGCTTTGAGAAATCCTCGATCATATTCTCTTCAAACGCCGCTCGATTGCCTGCAATGGGGGTCGGCAGGGGCACCACAAGGCTGTCACGCGGCTCTGGATCAACCTGCAAGCCATAGCGCCGTTCAACGGAGGCCAGATCAAGCACAATGCGCGCCTCCCCCGCCTCAACGCCGTAGTCGTCCTGCGCCGCAAAAGGCAGGCGCATCTCTCCCAGCGCGGCAATCTCTGCCTCGCCCAAAATTTCAACCTCAGGCGACGCATCTGCGCGCATGGAAATGTCCCAAGTGCGCCCGCCCGGTCCTTCAACGGCGACCGTACCATCCTGCAAAACGGTAAAATCCTGTATTGGATCAGACGCCGCAGGCAGATCAGCTGTGCGCTTTGATACTGTCTCTGCCAGTGTTAGCGCGCCCACGTCGCCATAAAATCGCAGGGTGATCAGCGTGCCCTGCGGCAAGTCCAGCGGCCCTTCGGCCAGATCATTGAGGTATAGCGTCGGCTTGCCGGTGTATCGCGGCGGCTCTGCCCAGCCTTCCCAGACCGGACCAGTGTCGAGGCCCGCCACACCCGGTGCCATTCCAGCCACTGTGCCCACGCGCCAAATTGAGCCGAACATCAGGGCAATGGCAAAGGCCATAACGGCAACAAATCGCAGCGCGTAAGGGTCCCGTTTGGACACCCGCAAATCTGCTGGCACGGGGCGCGCTGCTGCTGCACGCGCGGCCATGCGGGATTTATGCGCGCGCCAGACGGCCATGGCCGCCTCGTCCTGCGCGCCGATCGCCGCATCATCCATCATCGCCTGAATGGGGCGTCCCGGCAGGCTGGCATCCAACCGCTCCATCGCCGCCCCTTTGCTGGGCAGGCGGAAACGGCGCAGCGCATAGATCAGCGCCCAAACCCCAGCAACCGCAGCCACAACAGCCGCAGCCCACACACCCTCAACGGCCACGGTATCATGCAGGCCCAGCATCAGCGCGGCCAGCACCAAGAGCACAACAGTCATCAGCGGCCAGAGCGATTGAACCAGCCGTTCGGCCAGCATTCCCGCCCAGGTCAGCCGCAACGGCCAGCGCAATGCGGCCATCCCTTTTCGCAGATCATTCGGTGTGAACGTGGTCATGCGCGATGCTCCTTTATGGCGCAAAGGCACAATAGCCTCAGAGCCATTCCGGAATGGTATCTCGTTTTATCATTTCGTCAAAGGTCGGACGTGCGCGGATAACCGCGAATTGATCGTCTTTCACCAGAACCTCCGGAATCAGCGGGCGCGAGTTGTACTCACTGCTCATCACAGCACCGTATGCGCCTGCGGAACGAAAGGCGACCAGATCACCCGCCGCCAGCGGCGGCATGGCGCGCTGCTTGGCAAAAGTATCGCCAGATTCGCAAACCGGTCCCACGATATCCATCGGGGCCATTTCGGTGCCCGGTGCCGGTTCCACCACAGGGATAATGTCATGGTGTGCTTCATACATGGCCGGGCGAATGAGATCGTTCATTGCCCCGTCCAAAATCAGAAAATCGCGGCCCTCGCCGGATTTGACATAGATGACTTCGCTCACCATCAATCCCGCGTTGCCCGCAATCAGACGCCCCGGCTCAATCTCGATCTCACACCCCAGATGCCCCAGCGTGCGCTTGACCAAAGCACCATAGTCCGACGGCAGTGGAGGATCAGCATTGCTCCGCTCATAAGGAATGCCAAGCCCTCCCCCCAGATCAAGCCGCGTGATCGTATGCCCGTCGCTGCGCAGCTGCTCGGTCAGTTCCGCCACCTTTTGATAAGCCAGCTCATAAGGCGCAAGATCGGTCAGCTGCGAGCCGATGTGCACGTCGATCCCGATCACATCGAGCCCCGGCATCGCGGCCGCCATCGCATAAACCTCACGTGCGCGGGCGATGGGAATGCCAAACTTGTTCTCGGATTTGCCCGTCGCAATCTTGGCATGGGTCTTGGCGTCAACATCCGGGTTCACCCGCACAGTGATCGGGGCCACAACGCCCATCGCCTGCGCGCAGGCGTCCAGCACGAGCATCTCCGGCTCACTTTCGACGTTGAACTGCCGGATACCCCCCTCCAGTGCCAGCATGATCTCATCACGGGTCTTGCCCACCCCGGAAAAGACAATTCTGTCCCCCGGCACTCCTGCCGCCCGCGCGCGCCGATACTCACCGCCCGACACAACATCCATGCCTGCCCCGGCCTGCGCCAGCGTTTGCAACACCGCCTGATTGGAATTGGCCTTCATCGCATAACAGACCAGATGTTCCATGCCCTCAAGCGCTTCGTCAAACAAACGAAAATGCCGCAAAAGAGTGGCTGTAGAGTAAACGTAGAAGGGCGTGCCAACGGCAGCCGCAATCTCAGCAATTGCCACGTCTTCAGCGTAAAGCGCGCCGTCGCGGTAAAGGAAATGATCCATCTCTTTTTGGCCTTATATACCGTGCAGAATCTTAGCGAACTGGCGCTGTCCTCAAGAAGAGGTACAGCGGCAGGCCGCAGGACACCCCAATACAAAACGTGGCCGGAATGGCAATCAGCGCCACCCAGTTCCGTCTTACCGCAACCTCTGCAATGATCCAGACGGTGAGGGTGACCGCCGCAATGGTCAGATCCCAGACCAAGCCACTGCCTGCCGCATTGACGTGCCAGGCATCCACCATTCCCATGATGTCATAGCCGTTCTCATTGAACCACGAGATGAAGTAAAACATCGGGTGAATGGCCCCCCAAATCGCGAGGGCGAGAAATATCATGCGCAAAGGGGACATCGTCAGTAACTCCGTACCACGCCAACAGTGGCGTGACCGGATATATGGACCCCCGGCGTGTAATTGCTAGGTTGCTGGCGTGTATCGGAGCGTCCCGCGCTTTCGCGGTCCGGGTCCGGCGTGCCACAGGCCCCCAAAGCGATGAGCACAGCAAAGAGCGCGCCACGTCTCACAGACCAAGCCCCACCGAGACGTTGAGAGGCCCTTGCCGCACCCCGACACGGGCCATGCCCGACAGCCCTGTATCACTCAGCGTTAGTGTGGCATCGCGCGTCGGCTGCACCGGTTCACCGTCCGCACCGCAGCCTGCGATCATCGCCAAAACCAATCCCGCCAATGCCCATCTCATGCCAGAATCTCCTGCCACCGCTTGATCTGCGCCCGCACCTGTGCCGGTGCCGTGCCGCCATAAGACATACGCGAATTTACCGAATTTTCCACACTCAGCACGTCAAAGACCCCGTTTGTGATCTCTGCATGCACCGATTGCATCTGCGACAGCGTCAGATCAGGCAGGTCACATCCCTGCGCCTCGGCCATCGCTACCAGTGACCCGGTGATGTGGTGCGCGTCCCGAAACGGCAGGCCCAGCACCCGTACCAGCCAGTCCGCCAGGTCAGTTGCCGTGGAAAAGCCCGAGCCCGCCGCAGCGGCAAGGTTCTCGCGCTGCCCCGTCATGTCGCGCACCATGCCTTCCATTGCGGCCAGCGCCAGCATCAGGTTGTCAGCGGCGTCAAAAACCTGCTCTTTGTCTTCCTGCATGTCCTTGGAGTAAGTCAGCGGCAGGCCCTTCATCACCATCATCAGAGCCGTGTTGGCCCCGAAAATCCGCCCCACCTTGGCTCGGATCAGCTCCGCCGCATCGGGGTTTTTCTTTTGCGGCATGATCGACGACCCGGTGGAAAACCGATCCGAGAGCGCCACAAACCGGAACTGCGCAGAAGACCAGATCACCAGTTCTTCGGCAAAGCGGCTCAGATGCATGGCGCAGATGCTCGCCGCCCCCAGAAACTCCAGCGCAAAATCCCTGTCGCTCACCGCATCCAATGAGTTCGCCGCAGGCCGGTCAAAGCCCAACGCCTTTGCGGTCATCTCCCGATCAATCGGAAAGGACGTGCCCGCAAGCGCTGCTGCCCCCAGCGGGCTTTCATTCATCCGCGCCCGCGCATCGCGCACGCGGGACAGATCACGCCCAAACATCTCCACATAGGCCATCATGTGATGGCCCCAGGTGACGGGCTGCGCCGTCTGCAAATGCGTGAACCCCGGCATCACCCAATCAGCCCCCGCCTCCGCCTGTCCGAGGAGCGCGCGCAGCAGTGTGACGAGGCCCCCTTCAAAGGCATCCAACTGATCGCGCACCCACAGCTTAAAATCCGTCGCCACCTGATCGTTCCGGCTGCGCCCCGTGTGCAAACGCCCCGCGGGCTCCCCGATCACATCCTTGAGCCGCGCCTCAACATTCATGTGAATGTCTTCCAACGCCGTGGCGTAAGCAAAATCACCCCCCTCAATCTCTGACAAGATCGTGAGCAGCCCTTCCCCAATAGCTTCGGCATCTTTATCACTGATGATACCTGTCGCGGCCAGCATCGCGGCATGGGCGCGACTGCCTGCGATATCCTGCGCTGCCATGCGCTTGTCAAAACCGATAGAGGCGTTAATTGCCTCCATAATGGCATCGGGACCGGCGGCAAAGCGGCCGCCCCACATCTGGTTGGACGTCTGATCAGTCATGAGAAACCCTCGGAGGGATGGAATGAGAAAACTTGTACGTGGCCTGATGTATATGGCCCTGACGTTAGGTGCAAACGCTGCAATTGCAGCAGGCCCCGACATTCTTTCCCTGCGCGACGGGGATATGAAAAAGCTGACAGTGCATGAAACGCCCCAAGCCGTCTCTGACGTGGCTTTCATGTTGGCTGATGACGCGGGCAAGGCAACGCTGGCGGATTATGGCGGCAAGTATGTACTGGTGAATTTCTGGGCCACCTGGTGCGCGCCCTGTCGCAAGGAAATGCCGCAACTCAATGCCCTGCAAAAGGAATTTGGCGGGGATCACTTTGAGGTGCTGACCATCGCCACCGGCCGCAACTCCCCGCAGGGAATCATCAAGTTCTTTGAGAAGGCGGGCGTGGACAGCCTGCCGCGCCATCAAGACCCCAAACAGTCACTTGCCGCTCAGATGGGTATTTTTGGTCTGCCAATCACCGTGCTGATTGACCCTGAGGGACGCGAAATTGCGCGGCTGCGCGGCGATGCGATATGGGACAGTGACAGCGCCAAGGCCATTGTCAAAGCGCTCATTGAAAGCCGGGCAGACAGCTGAGAAGGGGCGCACAGGACTTTTTTTTAGAAAGTCAGAGCCGACGTCTTCAAAGAAATCGCCCTGGCCCAGGGCCAGGACCTATTCATCTTACCCCTAGGCCGCGTGGTTCAGGATCGCCGCTTCGGAAGCAGAGAGGTTGCGCCGGGCAAAGCTACCGTAGGTATGCGGATCAAATTCCAACTCAGGATGCGTCGCCAAAAGCCGTGCGCGGTCCACATCGTCCAGTGTGCTGAGCGCGGCTGACGCAGGGTGAAAGCTTTCGGTTTCCACGCCATTTGCCCACATGACCTGATGCCGATCCAACAGCAGATGCACATAGGTCACTTCGCGCAGTTTCAGGTCAACTGTGATCGTATCGCCGTTAATCAGGTCTTTGGCTGCCACCAGCACTTCTGGCGTGTTGAAAAGATCACGGGCGACATCGCCCTTGATCAACACCCGGTGTTCTGGCGACACAATCAGGTCGGCATCCGGGCGGTCTGGCCCGAAAACCTCTGCACTGATCCGAACAGGCCGCAGTTTTGGCATCGCAAAGAGCCGCGCACCACTCATGCGGCGACTGCCGATCCAACGAATGGGTTGCGCGCCATTGTCCTTGGTCTGCACCAGATCGCCTTCACGCATGTCCTCAATCCGCATCAGACCTTCGGGGGTCATGATCCGCGTTCCGGGTGTAAAACAGATCACGCCGCCGCTGCCAGCAGCATCCGTATCATGGGGAGCGGCCCCAAGCGTGTGGTGGACAATCCAAAGTTCGCTTTTGCGGGGTGGAATTTCATCCAAGAACATCAAGAGCGGCTGGCTTCCGCCCCCCACTTCAATCAGCGTCACCGTGTAGCTTTTGCCGCCATCAGTGACAACAAAGCTGTTGTCCATCAACGGCGTCTGCTCCAGCGCGTCGCGGTCCATTTCTGACATCGCTGGCGCTTCTTTTTCCAGCGCAGCCCCCACCAGGCGGTGCACCATACGTGCGGCCCGCTTGCGCAGATTCTCCGCGCCGTCTGCCTCGTCCAGTCGCAGGACATCATTTGGCCCATCCACCCGGATGGCGTCTCCGCGCCACGCCCAAGCCGCCCCCACTTTGAGGGATTGCACCGGTGCGGCCTCAAGACCGTCTATTTCTGTTTGCGACCAGCTGATGACAAACGTGCCTCGAAAGCCCGTTTTCATTGCTCGTTCTGCCTCAAGTTCATTTTTATTAACCAAAAGTTAACAAAGGCTCCGTGACGGGGGAAGTCTATTTTTGTGTCAATTAACAATAGATTGCGATTTGTTGTTCATGTGGGATTCTCGTCACAGTAGAATTTCTCCCGGTGACGCAAGGGCAACCCAGACATTCCCAGCAGCCTTAAACTTGCATTTTACAGACATTTCGTTAGCGTTTCGATGTCATTCCAAGGAGTTTTCCCATGCCCTCCACCCCAAAATCACTACCCGACCGGCGTATTGTTTCCTCCCGTCATCTCGCCGAAGGGGATGGCTGGGAAGCGTCCGAACTAGAGTACGGTATGATCATTGCTTTCAATGCCTTCACCCGCTGGACCACCCGCTGTATGGCGGCGGCGGGCAATGCGGAGCTGACCTCGCTGGAGATTCTTGTTCTGCACAACACCAACCACCGTGGACGGGAAAAACGGCTGACCGACATTTGTTTTCTCCTTAACATCGAGGACGCGCATACGGTAAACTATGCGCTGAAAAAACTGTTGAAATCGAAACTGCTGGAAGCAAACAAACGCGGCAAGGAAGTTTTTTACAGCACGTCCAAAGAAGGGGCGGCCTTGTGCGATGCGTACCGCAAGGTGCGTAAATCCTGCTTTTTGGACGGGTTGGGCCGGATGGATACGAACGGCGATGACCTGCGTGAAATCGCGGCTGGTCTGCGCGCGATGTCGGGACAATACGACCAGGCCAGCCGCGCTGCCGCTTCTCTCTGATCGCCCCGGAAAGGTGGGCGAGGCGTCGGCGTTTCGGCTCTTTTCCGCATCTTGCTGGGCTTCGCCCGCAAGGGTTTGGCGACTTACTTTTTTCCGGCCGCCCACTGTGCAAACCCCGTTCCCCTGCCCTATAGGTAGCGCATGAGTCAGAGCAAAAATACCGTGGTTGTCGCCGCAGATGGGGGTGGCACAGGCTGCCGTGCCGCCGCCGGCACGCTTGGTGCGGGTATCCTTGGGCAAGCCGCGCGCGGCCCCGGCAATGTTCACAGCGATTTCAAAGGCGCTATTGCAAATCTGACCGACGCAATTGATGCCGCACTTGTCCAAGCCGGACATGCGGATACCCCACTGGCGGAGGTCACCGCCCACCTCGGCGTCGCGGGGGCGCATTCCGAAGTTGAGATGGCCGCCGTTGCTGACGCACTGCCCTATGGGTCGGTGACCGTTTCCGGTGACCGCGCCACGTCCGTGCGCGGCGCATTGGGAGAGGTCGATGGCTATGTCGTGGCCCTTGGCACCGGAACCATCCTTGCCCGCCAGCGCGCGCTTGAAATGACAACAGTAAGCGGCTGGGGGTTTGAGCTTTCGGATCAGGCGTCCGGCGCGTGGCTGGGTCATCAGGTATTGCGCGCAGCGACCATGGCCGAAGATGGCATGACCCCGCATACCGACTTGACCCGCCGTGTCCTTGAGGTGCACGGCGGGCTCATCGAGACCATCCATTTTACCAGCGTTGCTTCACCGGGCGATTATGCGCCCCTTGCCCGGCACGTGATCACGCAGGCCAAAAACGGCGACCCTGTTGGAAGGGATTTGATGGCACAAGGTGCCGCGTTTTTGGCGCGCGGTCTCAGAACACTTGGTTTCGTCAAAGGGGATTTGCTGGTTTTGGCTGGCGGTGTTGGTCCACATTATGCCGATTACCTGCCGGAGGACCTGACCAAAAAGATCGCCGCTCCCAAAGGCACGGCTCTCGACGGGGCTTTTGCAATGGCCATACAGGCGTTGAAGGTGCACGGCTGATGGTAGCGCACGCACTTGTTGGGGCGCGTGTTTTTGATGGTCGGCAGCTTTGTTCAGATCAGGCTGTCGTGCTGGATGGATTAAACCCAACGTGCATGCCCATCGCCCATGTGCCCGCTGACATGGCCCGGATCACGCTTAAGGGCGGCATCATATTACCGGGTTTTGTGGATTTGCAGGTGAACGGCGGCGGCGGTGTGATGTTCAATTCCGCCCCAACCTGCGCCACGCTGGAAACCATCGCACAGGCCCATGCGCCGCTCGGCACCCGCGCGTTTTTGCCAACACTCATCACCGACACGCCGGAGGTAACCACCGCCGCGATTGATGCTGTGGAAAGGGCGATTGCCAAGGGTGTGCCGGGCATATTGGGTCTGCATCTCGAAGGACCGCACCTGAGCGTTGCGCGTAAAGGCGCGCATGATGGTGCATTGATACGGGCAATGACAGTACAGGACCTGCAAGAACTCCTCAGCGCGGCGGAGCGCCTGCCCAATCTGATGGTGACCCTCGCCCCGGAAAGCGTGACGCAGGCGCAGATCAGCACGCTATCGCAGGCCGGTGTCTGTGTTTCGCTTGGTCATACGGACTGTGACTATGACACCGCCATGCGCGCGTTTGCGGCAGGAGCCACTTGCAGCACACATCTTTTTAACGCGATGAGCGGTCTGACTTCCCGCGCGCCGGGTCTTGTGGGGGCCACGCTCGACGCGCTTCAGGCCAGTGCGGGGCTCATCGCCGACGGCATTCACGTGCATCCCGCCACCATCCGCGCAGCGCTTGCGGCACATCGCGCGCCGGGCGAGATTTTCCTTGTCACTGACGCCATGGCCAGCGCCGGGTCGGGGATCACTCGTTTCGACCTCAATGGGCGCACCATTGAGCGCAATCAGGGGCGGCTGACGCTGGAGGATAGGACGCTGGCCGGCGCTGATCTGAGCATGGCGCGTGCTGTGCAGGTGATGGTGCAAGATGCGGGCGATCCGCTTGAGCGCGCCTTGGCCCGCGCGACGTCTATCCCGGCGTCACTGTTGCGCAGGCCGGATGGTGCAGGCACTTGGCCGGACAGTATCGATGACCTAATCTATCTTGGCCCCGACTACACCGTCAGTTCTGTCCGCGACTTGATGTGATGTCCCACAGGGTCACAAGGCCCAAGACAAGCGCTTGAAATTCAGTGATACTGCGGCACAGCATCCCTTTCGGAGACCTCCAATGAGCCATGTTTTGCGCCGTTCCCTCACGGCTGACCAGCCTGTGATCGTCAAAGGTGAAGGGTCCTACCTTATTGACAGCACGGGCAAACGCTATCTGGACGCCTGCGGGGGCGCGGCGGTCTCGAGCCTTGGGCACGACAACGCAGCCGTGCGTGCGGCTGTCACGAGGCAGATGGAGACGCTCAGCTTTGCGCATACGGGGCTTTTCACCAACCAACCGGCGGAGGACCTGTCAGACTACCTCATTGCACATGCACCGATAGGCACGGGTGAGGGCCGCGTGATGTATCTGGGCAGCGGATCTGAGGCGATGGAGGCGGCGCTGAAACTTGCGCGCCAATACCATGTTGAGCGGGGCCAGCCGGACAGACGGCACATCATCGCGCGCATGCCAAGCTATCATGGCAACACGCTTGGGGCTTTGGCCGTGAGCGGTCATGCAGGCCGCCGCGCGCCCTTCGCACCATTGCTGATCGATGTGGAACATATTGACGCCGCCTACGCCTACCGATTTCAGCACGAGGACGAGAGCGAGGCGGACTTTGCCCAGCGCATGGCGCAGCAGCTGGAGGACCGCATGCAGGCGCTGGGGCCAGAAAGCGTTGCCGCCTTTGTCGCGGAACCCGTGGTGGGTGCCTCACTTGGGTCGCAGCCTGCACCAGTTGGGTACTTCAAACGCATTCGAGAGATTTGTGACACCCATGGGGTGCTTTACATCGCAGATGAAGTCATGTGCGGGATGGGCCGAACCGGGAGCCTGTTCGCTTTGGAGCAGGAAGGCATCGCCGCCGACATCACCACAATGGCCAAAGGGCTGGGGGCCGGATACCAGCCGATTGCCGCTGTGATGGCCTCAGAGAAAGTGGTGCAGGCCATTCTGGAGGGCACGGGGCGGCTTTGGAACGGGCACACCTACATGAGCCATGCGGTTGCCACCGCAGGAGCGATGGCCGTGATGCAAGAGATAGAGACACGCGGCCTGTTGGCTGAGGTAAAGCGCCTTGGCGCGCTGCTTGAGAATGGCCTGCGTGCGCGGCTTGGGCAGCATCCGCATGTGGGCGACATTCGCGGGCGTGGGCTTTTCTGGACAGTAGAGGTGGTCGCAGACCGCGCCACCAAGACGCCGTTCGACGTCACGCTCAACATGGCGGGGCGCATCCTGAACGCGGCAAAGGAGGCGGGTGTGATCTGTTATCCGTCACAAGGCTGCGCGGACGGAACGTCGGGAGATCACGTGCTGCTGGCCCCGTGTTTTACGTCAACAGATGCAGAGATCGAGCTGATTGTCGAAGCAATGGCGGCCACGATAGAAGGCGAGACCGAGAGGGTATAGAGCACGCGACACTATCGGGTTATCCATCCGCAGATAATTTCTCATCCAGCAGCGCGCGCAGCGGCGCTGCCGCCTCAAACGCGCGCCGCACCGCTGAGGTAAGCCCACCGTCCGTCGTGCGCCAGCCCTGATCCATCTGAGTATGCAGAATCAGGTTCTTGCGCTTGAGCATCTCCGCATGCGGGTGATCTGCATCATAGGGCTTGGGCACCCGTTTCAACGGCTCTGCCCCCCAAGACGAAAACGACATGCCCGTTTGAGCAATCGCATCACCCAATGCATCCCCCCAAACGTCAACAAAGGCCCTAAACCGCGCCAGCACGTCCCCCTTCATCGTCGGCAGGCCAAACCCCACCGTCATCTGCCCCGGCTCAGAGCCAAAGAAATAGAACGGCGCAAAGGGGTTTTCGGTCACCGGTGACCAGAGCATATGCAAATGCGCATTCAGCGGCGTCTTGTCCTTGGAAAACCGCACATCGCGGTAGATGCGAAAGACCTTGGGCTTCATCGGACACCCCGCAATGCGGCTTAGATCATCGGCCAGTAAATCGGCGAAAAACGCTGCCGGTTTTTTGATGTTCTCGTTGTAGTGATCTTTGCGCGGGGTGAACCATTCTTTGGTGTTTTTCTTTTTCAGCTCCGCAAAGAACGCATTGCTGTCGTCGATCATCTGGGTGAAGCCGTCGGTGGTCATGGGGTACCTTTCCTGGAGGTCCGTGCTTGGCTTGTGCAATCATTGCATCCTAGCATGTCCTTGCGACAGCATGACTTCACATTAAGACAGGACCAAATGCAAAGTGACCAGGTTGAGAGGACATTGTTTGTGCTGCGCCGTAAGATTTGAGACAGACGCGCCAGTACGCTGGGCAGGACATTGCCACTGCGACAGTTGCCGCAGGGCCACCGCCACTACGATGACGTCATTCTTTGGCGATCTCCTCGCCGGGGCTCTTCGTTGTCTTTCTCATCGTCCACTCCTTGGTGGCTAGAATGAGCAACAAACCCTCTCTTAGCAAATTGCCCTATTTGGAACCATGGGCGCTGACGTCAGACAGCAGCGGCCCTCTGAGGTCGATAAGCCGATTGGAACCTCGCTCGCGGAATTCATCCGCTGCCCGGCAGTCGCTGCTTGCAACGATGAGAGGGAGGGCCAGTGGAGGCAATGCCAAAACATAAACAGGCCGGACAGACGAAGGTACTGACGAAAATGAGCAGTTATCACCAGAAAACACTTGCAATGCAGGAGCCAGCCACAGAGGCCTTTCGACCCAACATTAGGTTACTGCGGACGCAGCCCGCTTACCGGCCATTCGCCGCAAGAGCAAAATCTGGCGTGGTTTGAGATTACACATCGCGGCCATTGCAGACACTTGCGGCATTTCATCAAAAGGCAGCTTTGTGAACTTTGCGACTGCGTGGGGATGTAGGCCAGTCCAAATTCAACTGGCCCATACACCCGGTTTTGGCTACTTATTCTTTTCGATCTCAAGTCGTTTTTCAGCGCGCCCTCTGAGGCCTGCAATCTGACGAAGGATACCGTCAGGGTTTACAAACACATTCGGCTCTCCTGCTTTGCGCGACGCCAGCTTTAGACGGTCCTCATCCAGATTATTGGAAAAACCATGCGTGGTGAGGTGTACTTGGACCCCACTGTCAGGGTCTTCTACCATTGTCTTGAGACGATCCACGCTTGCGATATAGGCCTCGACCTGGTCCGGACCTTGGATCGCATTCAGCCCCAATCCGCCAATGGTCACCGCACGAAAACTGTCTTCGCCATCTGTTACGTTGTAGCTGTAAGAAGACGTGCCCCACGTGTGGCCCGGAGTCTCAATCAGCATGAAGGAATTCCCACCCAGTTCGAATGTTTCTCCGTCTGCCATTACAACGTCTTGGGGAATCATCTCCCATTTACGACGACCAAAAGATGTTGCAGCACTCTTGGCTGCTTCGTCCCACCCGCGCTGGCTCATGACAAATTTAGCGTTTGGCAGCATAGGCTTAAGGGTTGCAGCGCCTGCGGAGTGGTCGAAATGTCCATGAGTCATAAGGACATACTTGATGTCCGCCAAGTCGACTCCGGCAGCTTTGATATTTTCGATCAGTTGATTGACAAATGGGCCATAAAGCGTGTCGATCAGGACAATGCCATCATCGGTGTGTACCAGCCAAGCGGACACCCAGCAAATGCCGACGTAGTCGACGTTATCAAAGGGTTTCCACGGCTCAATCTGTTGGGCCGCAGGCGTGTTGAGCCACTTGCCCAGATCTTTGGGCATTTTGCCCGCCTTACCGAATTCGATGAATTTGCCCATAATTTGCTTTGATGGGCAACCTTCGAACAGCTCAGCAGCCGCAGGTGCAGCAACCCCCATCGTTGCGGCAAGGGTACAGGCGGCAGCCCTCATCTTAAGTTTGATCATGTCTTTCCCCCTCTGATGAGCAACTCATCGATTTTGAACAGTATTTTCCCGGCGCGATTCAATGCGCAATATCTCCGGCCCACCTTCATGGTTTGCGATGATTTCCGTAGATTACTGTCTTTTTAATGATTGTCTAAATTTTCTCATTTGGAGAGAAAGCCGCCGTAAGCTACGTGGCAGCATCCTGCACATTGGGCTCGAAGACACCATTAGATCGTTCGCAGCATGTTCGCCTGACTGACCGCTTGTCCCCTGCAAGGCCGGCCCTAAGCGGACACCCGGCAGGCGTTCTTGATGCTGCAATCGCATCCCACATAGCCGCCATTCGTTGGGGATTTGAACCTGAGCAATTGGCACATATGGCGAGACGACGACACCAGCCCTTTGGACCCAGCTTATGCTTGCAACGCTTTCACAGGCTTGGATCGCACTTTGGACCAGAGTAGTCTTATGCCATGGGTCAAGTCACATCTCTTTTTGCCAGAAAGGTTGTTGGCGTCGCGGGCGATGCCGTCGATGCCCGGGCGGTGCTGGAGTCCGTCGGCTTGGCTGCCGATGGCCCGTTGGATCCCAAGCAAATGCTCGAAGATGATGATTACTACGGCATGATCGAGTTGATGGCAGAGCAAATGGATATTACGCCTTTGCCATTGATCGTTGGTGAAGCGATGCGGCCCGACGAGTACGGCGCGCTCGGCCTTGCGTGGAAGGCTGCGCCTAACCTGCTTGGCTCGTTCTCTCGTGTGGCAAGGTATTGGCGCCTCTGGACCAGTGTCACGCAGTACGAACTAGAGGAAACAGATCGGGGGATGCTGTATGTGCAGCGTCGCGAAGGCCTGCGGCGGCTTGGAATGCGTATCTCGATTGAGGCCACATTGGCGAGTGGCGTATCGCTCGGTCGGCAAGTGTCGCCGCGACCATTTTCACCGATCGAAGTCTATTTCCAGCATACGGCACCCAAAACGATCGAACATCACGAAACGTATTTCGGCTGTCCCGTGCATTTTGGCGCGGACAAAGATGCGATGCTTCTGTCGCATCAGTCACTTTCCGAACCCAATATCCTGGGGGATGCAGGCATCACGGCGTTTCTTGTGTCTCACCTTGATCAGGAACTGGCGCAGATCGACGATACGCCCGCATTGCACACACAGACCAAAAGCGAAATCGCGCGCGCATTGAGTGAAGGTCTGCCCAAGATGGGAGATATCGCGCGCAGGTTAGGACTGAGTGCCCGATCCTTCCACCGACGCCTTGCCGAACACGGGTTAAACTTTCAGACCCTGACCGAAGAAACACGGCGCGAGATTGCCACCGCCATGCTGCAAGAAGACCGCTATTCGCTATCCGAGATTGCGTTCCTCACCGGGTATTCTGAACAAAGCGCCTTCAACCGCGCCTTCAAGCGATGGATGGGGGTGACACCGGCGGCCTATCGGAAGTCTCTTGGTTAAGGGCCCGCGACGTGCTGAATTTGGCAACGGAAGTCAAAACGCTGGCGACTGCAGTCAATACCGACGCCCCTCGGATTTTCTAAACCTTGGTCATCAACTTGAACCAAGGAGACCGAAAATGACTGACCAACCCATTCTCGTTATCGGCGCTACTGGCAAGACCGGGTCGCGCGTTGCCAGCAAACTCGAAGCCAAGGGCGTCGCCGTGCGGCGCGGTGCACGCAAATCCGACACCCCCTTCGATTGGGAAGACCCGGATACATGGGCGCCTGTGCTGACGGGCGTGTCGAAGGCCTATGTCACTTACTTCCCCGATCTGGCCTTCCCCGGTGCCGTCGAGAAACTGGAGACATTTACCAAGGTGGCGCTTGAGACCGGGCTGATGCACATCGTGCTGCTCTCGGGCCGCGGAGAGCATTTCGCCACTATGGGCGAAGAGATAGTCCGCAATTCGGGCCTGCCCTTTACCATCGTACGGGCAGCCTGGTTCGCGCAGAATTTCAGCGAAGGTTATCTGCGCGACCCTATCCTGGGCAGCGTGTTGCCAATGCCCGGCGGTGATATCGAGGAGCCGATCATCGACATTGACGACATCGCCGACGTGGTGGTCGCTGCCCTGACCGAAGACGGGCATATCAGCCAACGCTATGAAGTCACCGGTCCGCGCCTGATGACATTTGCCGAGATGGCTGACGTCCTGTCCAAAACGCTGGGTCGCCCCATCCAGCATATCCCGATTACGTTTGAAGCTTTTCAGGCAAATGTCGCGGCCTCAGGCGGTGACTTCGTAGCCGAGGTCTTCACACAGATCGCACGCGAAACGCTGGATGGCCGCAACGCCCACACGGCGGATGGTGTCGAGCGCGCTTTGGGGCGCAAACCGCGCGACTTCGCCGAATTTGCGCACACCGCAATGGCCGTAGGTGCCTGGTCTGCCGCCGCGTAACCCTCACAACATACGGCAGGAAGCACCGCCTTCCTGCCGCAACACCCCAACAGGAGTCCCGACAATGTCGACTGCTTTCTTCTTTCTCTTCCAATTCGCAATACTCGCCTATGCCCTTGTGGGGGGCGTGTTTCTGGCCTTTTCCGACTTCATCATGCGGTCACTCGCGCTGACCTGTGGTCATGGTGGCGTCGATGCAATGCAAGTGATCAACCGCGAGGTGTTTCGCTGGGTTTTCATGGCGCTGTTTCTTGGCCTGGCAGCTGTATCGGTCGCAGTCGCGGCTTATGGGGCCTTTGGCCTAGACGGCCCTGCGGGGACGCTGATCATGGCGGCCGGCCTAGTTTACCTGATCGGATGTTTCGGCGTCACAGTTTTCTTCAACGTCCCCATGAATGAAGCCCTTGCCGGAATGGAGACGTCATCGGGCACCACACGGGACTACTGGATGCAGACCTACGTGCCGCGCTGGACCTTCTGGAACTCAGTGCGCACACTGGCCTGCACCGTATCCGCCGCGCTACTTCTCTTCGGACTTCTCTGGATGACGCAAAACCAAACACAGACCGTTTAATGTGGGGTTTTAAATAGGCAGTGCCGGTCTTTCCGGTGCTGCTCTCAAATCCGCCCGAGAAGTCGCACTATCAATAAGCGGGAACAAAAGCCCTTAGGTGCCCCTAGTTTCCTAGACGCCTGCCTGTTCCAGTTTGAGCTGTCTTTCTTCGAAGTCAACGGGCAACAGCATGCCGTTGGTCGTGTGCTTGCGTTTTGGGTTGTAGAACAGCTCGATCTACTCAAAGACATCGCGCCGCGCTTCCTCAGGCGTCCGGTATTGGCTCCCCTTCGGTTTCGGTCCAATGGATTTGGCGAAAAGCTGTGCGTGTTTCTTCCTCAGACATACGCATGACCTTTAAAAGTGAAAGTGTCTTGAGCAGGTTCAGGGACACGCCCCGAGATGGCTCTGGACTTACAACAACGAAAGGCCAAACATGGGGATCGGGGGAATAACCCCGATGCAGAAACTGAAAGCAGGTTAGATTTTACTAACGCGTCCCTCCAAAAATGGGGGGATTACCTACTCGGGACCGCAATGGGCCGTTCGGTCAGTGAACCCTTCCCTGAAATCGTATTTGGACATGAAGGCTTGCTTCCTTCAAGTACGCACCATCAAAATCAGGACATTGCATGTATTTCTACAAGTGAACACTTAAACCAAACAACTGGGTGTCTAGAAAACCTAGTAAATGGCCGTGACTTGTCACGGTACAGCACCAGAATAGAGACGCGAACCCTATTCCTTTAGTCCAAAGACCTGTATCGGTTCTCCGATCCCGCGAACGCTGACAGGTCCCAAACTTTTGAAGCTGTCAGCGAAAACCTCGCTGCGCGCGCTGATAGCCTCGGATGCAACCAGCCGCAGGTCGTTTTCTTTGGCGATTGATTCAAGACGTGATGCGATGTTGACCGTCTTGCCCAACGCGGTGAATTCCAGTCGGCGGTCGTCGCCAAAGACACCCATTAACACTGGACCTGAATGCAAGCCTGCGGCGATTGCGATATCTGTGCTGTCTGGTGATTTGTGGGCGTTTCGTTCGTTTACTCCGTCGATGATGTGTTTGATTGCGGCAAGCGCTTTGGATGCCGCGTCAGCAGGATCATCGTGCAGGCCAAAGATCATCATGGCCCCATCGCCGACAAACTTGTCGACCAACCCATCGTGCCGCTCCGCCGCGTCCAAAGCAAGGCTGCGGAACCAAAGAAGAATATCCGCGACTTCATTCGCTTTCAGAATGTCACTGAGTTCAGTGAACCCGCGCAAATCGATCATGGCAATTGCGACTTCTCGTCGTTGCGGCACTCTGAGCTTCTGCAAGGCCTCGTCACTCAGATCAATCCTCAACTCGCCGGGCAGAAATCGTCTTAGATTGCTTGAATCTTCCACTTCTTTTGCAACGCGCTCTACCAGTCTGCGGGACCGGTAGACAGCAGTTCCGATGACCAATGCGAGCGTTGTCAGGATCACAATGCGCATGACATTCGGAGGCGGCGAATACAAAGCGCGCATCTCCTCAATCACAGGCGCGCGCCACGGTTGATCAAGAAGCGGGCTGTAAAACGTCACACCTGCGCAAACCGCGATCAGAAATGTGGCTGTAAAGATGTGGAGTTCAAGTCGGTATCTCAAAGCCTGAACACACAAAACCAATGCAACCACCAGCACAAGCGGGCTGGCCAGTGCGACCAACGAGGGTGTGGTTTCACTGCGTACATCAATGAACAACTGGAACCCAAGCAGCGACACTTCCAGTGCGTTAAACAGCCAGCTGTGCCAAAAGCGAAAGCGATTTGGATTGGAAAAGTATAAGTTTACAGCACCCAACAAAAAGTAGGCTGCCGCCCCAATTAGCAGAAACGCCAATTCGACCTGACGAATACCAAGACCGGCGGTTTCCATGTTAAAGAGCAAACCGCCCACGCCGAAAAAAAGTGCCGCCGATAAGACCATTCTGAGAATGGCGATGATCCGCTCTGCCTGAACATCAGACTGCCGCAGCATCTGTGCGCCGCGATTAAGGGTAGACTGGTTCGGTGCCATGGGTCGATGTCGCCTTTTCCAGTTTGGCCGTTCAGAAGAACAGAATGATCCCGTGAGGCGTTACAAAACCCATTTGGACCTCTTGCCAGTTCAGCGCGAATTGCGTGGGTTTTGCAATCCCCTGGGCGGTTTCAGGGACGAAGCGTTTTGGGGCATCCCATGATCATCGAAGTTTTTTTCGATTTTTTTCTAACCGCTGTCGATTGGCGCGTTTCTCGCCCGTCGTGTAGGTGAAGCGGCAAAAAAGCCCTTCTCAAACACAGATGAGAGGACAGACCCATGAACTTTACTAAAATCGCCACCTACACAGCTTGCGGCGTTGCTGCAGTGGCCGTTGCCACCCAAGCCCTGCCGCGCCATGTGAGCATTGAGCGCTCTGCGGTGATCGACGCCACTCCTGAAGCGGTGATTGAACTGGCAGCGTCGAACACCGGCTACCAGCACTTCAACCCCTACAAGGACCTTGATCCGAACCTTCAGGTTCAGATGTTTGGTCCGGCCTCCGGCGTTGGTTCTGGCTTTTCGTTTGAAAGCAAAGACGGGGCGGGCCAGCAAACGGTGGCGTCGGTCTCCGCAGATCAGGTGGTCTTTGATCTTGATCTTGGGCCGCTGGGCCAGCCGACACAGGCGATCTCCGCCGTGGCGGTGGATGGGGCCACCGAGGTGACTTGGACAATGGACATGGATTTGGGGATGAACCCGGTCTTCCGCGTCATGGGGCTCTTTATGGATGGGATGATCGGCCCGAACTTTGAGCTTGGCCTTGCCAACATCGCTGACGTGACAGCTTAATCCACCCAACGACACAACCAACCAACAAGGAAACAAAACCATGCGTTACACATTTCTTCTTTACTCCGACCCCGCAATGTCCGCTGGCATGACCGAAGAGGACTGGGCTGAATCCAAGAAAGTCTTTGGCGAATACATCGGTGCCCTGCAGGAAGCTGGCGTGTTCATCGAGACCGACTGGTTGCACCCAGCCGAGACGGCAACGACAATTACTTTGGCAGGTGGCGAAAAGCGTGTTCAGGATGGGCCTTTTGCTGAAACCAAAGAAACGCTGGGCGGATTCTTCGCAATCAACGTTGAAAATCTGGATGAAGCGCTTGCATGGGCTGAGAAATGCCCGGCTGTTTACTACGGTAAAGTTGAAATTCGCGCTTCGGCGATGGACAGCGTGTGAGCCGGACCCAGGCACAGGCGCGGGCGGAAGATGTCGCCCGCGCCGCTTACGGCAAACTCATAGCGATGCTTGCCAGTCGTACAGGCGACATCATCGCCGCCGAAGACGCGCTTGCTGATGCATTTGTGGCGGCGCTGAAAACCTGGCCCGAGCGCGGCATTCCCGACAAACCCGAGGCCTGGCTTTTGACCGTGGCCAAGAACAGACGGATCGACCAGGCCCGCCGTGACGCCCGCCTGATCATCACAGATGAGGCAAACGATATGGCAGACGCACAGGCAATCGAACCCGAAGAGGCGCAGCTGGATGACAGGCTCAAGCTGCTCTTTGTCTGCGCCCATCCGGCACTTGATGAAGGCATACGCACACCGTTGATGCTTCAGACGGTTCTTGGGCTGGAAGCAGACCAGATCGCCAGAGCCTTTCTGGTCAACCCATCAACTATGGCCCAGCGGCTTGTGCGCGCGAAGAAGAAGATAAAATCTGCCGGCATCCCTTTTGTTGTGCCAGAGCCAGAGGCCTATCCAGAGCGTATGAGTTCTGTGCTGGAAGCGGTCTATGGGGCCTATTCGGTGGATTGGCTGGAAGGGGACGGCGATTTGAGCCACGAGGCCTTCTTTCTGTCGAACATTCTCGCCGAATTGGCACCTGAGAACCCGGAGACGCTCGGCCTTACGGCCTTGATTGGCTTTATTGAGGCGCGACGAGAGGCGCGCCTGAGAGATCGTGTTCTGGTCCCGGTGCCGGAACAGGACGTTGATCTTTGGGACAGCCAATTGATTGAGCGCTCGGTGAGTGTGTTGACCCAGGCCTCACTCAAACGCAGCCCAAAGAGCATGCCTGGACGGTTTCAGCTGGAGGCTGCCATCCAATCGGTCCATGCCGCTCGATCTGTTACGGGCAAGACCGACTGGCGCGCGTTATCTCAGCTCTACGCCGGGTTGATGCATACCTATCCTTCCATCGGTGGCGCGGTCAGCCGGGCTGCAGTGGTGGCCGCGGATGCGGGCCCGGCGGAGGGTCTCAAGATGCTGGATGTGATCGACTATGCCGGGCTTGATACGTATCAGCCCTACCATGCGGTGCGCGCCCAGTGTTTGGCCGACCTGGGGCAATTCGCAGATGCGGCAGAGGCCTATTCAACAGCTGTTTCGCTTTGCTCAGATCGTCCATCAAAACTATGGCTTGAGAAAAAAATCACGGAATTGCGTAAAAAGATGTCGTGATGTGTCGATTGGCAGGGACGGGCTTCGTCGTGTGGGCAGAGGGGAAGAAAATCTTGCCTGACCAACAGAGAGAAGGACCAGACCAATGACCATCGTCTACACCATCATAGCCATCATCGCCGCCCTTGTTTTGATCGCACTGCTGCTTCCACGAAAAGTCGTCGTTACCCGAGAAGCAAAAGTCGCCTTGCGCCCCGAAGACGTCATCTCCCGCGTGGCCTCGACTTCCGGCTTCCAGACCTTCAATCCCTATTGCACCACCGACCCAGACCTGAAGATCACACCCTTTGGCCCAACCGAAGGCGTCGACTCCGGTTTCCGTTTCGAAGGCAAAGAAGGCAAAGGCACACAGACCGTGACTGAGCTTACCGCCACGCGCGTGACCCACCTCATCGACCTCGGTGCCATGGGCAAGCCGATACAAACCATCGAAGCGAGAAGGGATGGCACAGGATCAAACGTAACCTGGACCGTGACCTCTGACATGGGCTACAACCCGGTCTTTCGCATCTTCGGCCTGTTCATGGATCGCATGCTCGGCAAGACCTACGAACTTGGCCTCAAAAATATTGCCAAACTGGCATAGACGACCCAAAAGAAATCAAGAACAGGCGGGCCAAGCGGCTCGCCTTTCTCTTTGCAGATGACAGTACGTTCCACTCATTGGCTGTATCGATGACGATGGCCGAAGATTGCTTCAGCCCAACTACCTAGGGTCAGGACTCATAACCAATAGATGACGGTTGCGGCGAGAGCGATTGCGGACAGGAAGACCTTTGGGCATCGATCATAGCGTGTTGCGACGCGTCGCCAGTCCTTGAGCCTGCCGAACATGATCTCGATACGGTTGC
>JBGCDV010000018.1:0-194234 GCA_045105735.1 Sulfitobacter sp.
TTGCGCCTCGAACACTTTATGGTCGCCCAGCGGAATATCGTGGTTCTTGCCCATTAACAGATACAGGATATCAACGTAATCCTCCCGCGTTTGCGGCCCGTCGACCAGGAACCGCGCCCCCGCGCGTTGCCGCAGGGCATCGTCCACATTCTCGGGGTAGTTCGAGAACATGCCAAAGGTGCAGTTCCCGCGCACGACGGTATTGGCGCCCGCAAAACTCTCCATCAACACGGCGGTGATTTCCAGCTGACCCGCGCTGGATTGCCGGTCCCCGCGTTTGCCCGCAAGCTGGTCAATGTCGTCGATGGTGCCAAAGCCGATGACGCTCGGATCAATCACATTGTTGATAAGCGCCTTCGCATTCTGCCCTGACTTGCCTTGATAGCTGTCGATGTTGTCGGTGCTCAGGTTTTGATACCGGAACGGATAGCCCGCATTCCCGCAATATTCGCTGATCAGCCCCGCCATCATCTGAATAAGCGTGGTCTTGCCCGTCCCCGGCGCACCATCCCCCATGAAGGTAAAGATGAACCCGCCCAATTCCGCAAACGGGTTAAGCCGCCGGTCAAAGTCATAAGCCATCAGCATCTTGGCGAGCTTCATCGCCTGATATTTTGCGATATGGTTGCCCACAACTTCATTGGGTTTCTTGAACGTCATGGTCAGCGTCGTGGATTTCGCCTTGGACGCGGGCGAGAAACCGGAGACAGTGAAATCATCCGCCTCCACCCGCCAACTTGCGGCCCTGAACCCCTCCAGCCGCGGCATGGTCTGCGCCCGCAGGGCGACCTTTTCCATCAAACTCTCGGCGAAACTGGCCACCGTCGCCACCAGCCGCGCATCGTCCTGGGCATGGGCCGCAATGTCCTGATCCAACTCCCAGAGCGCGCCATGCAGGGCCACCTGACCATTGTCGGTCAGCACCTCCTCCACATCGCCCACCTCAATCGCCGCCTCCAGCAAATGCGCTGACAAAAGGTAGGCCGTGGCATTGCCAAAGACATACAGCGTGACCAAAGCCTCCGCCGCGAGCAGTTCCGAAAACTCCGCCTTACGCGCAGGCGGCAAAGACCCTTCCAGATTGGCCCGTTTCAGATCGCCAAGCCCCGACTGCTCCGCCACGTTCTCCGCCACCGCCAGCGCAATCGCAATCGCGCGCCGCAGAGCATGCAGCACCGTCGCCTGCAAAGGAGAGACCAGCGCATCGCCGCCATCCGCCCCCTCAACTCGTGTGATAAGCTGCACGGCACCCGCAGGCACCCGCCGCTGTGTCACCAACCCCGGCGTGGTGGAGCGAAACCGCCGCCGTGAGCCAAGGCCAGAGGATCGCTCAACCGGTGCATCAACTGCCTTGGCCTCACCAATCCGCGGCGCATGATCAAACCCCTCCAACAGCGCCTGCGCCACGGTGACATGACCCGCAATATCCTCTTCCCGCAACTCCATCGCATCTGACGTCTGGCTCATGACACACGCACCCCTATTCTCTTTTTGGCCTTATATACCGTCCGAACTCTCCTCCGGCGGCTCGGGCCAAGTTCAATACTGCAACACCCGCCCCTTGGGACTGACGACGAACTTGCGCACACCCGAAAATCCGGCCGGGCGTTTTTCTTCCAGCACCTGAAATGGACGCTGCGGCAGGATGATGCTGCGCTCCTGACGTGTCGCCCCCAGATCCTCCCCTTTGGCCGCCGCAAAGGGATCCAGCGCAAACACCTCGCGCTCCACAGTGGAAAACCAGCCCGCGCGCTCTTCAATCACCCGGTCACTGATCAGCTCTTCTTCGGTCCAGACAAGCGCCCAATCCTGTCCTGCCGGCGCTTTTGCCTCCGCCAATACCTCACGCAGGGGCCCCGCCTGTCGCGTATAAGCGTGGCTGTACATCGGACCAACGTGAAACCGGCGCAATCGTTTGGGGTGCAAATCGTCGAAATCCTCATCAAACCCCTTCGCAATCGTCAGCAGCTTGAGGCCGCCTAGCGCCTGAGCAGACAAATGCGCCTGCACCTCCGGCCAGCGCCGTTGATCCTTGGGCAACCCAATGCGCCCGCTGTCCTCCAACTCCATGAGATAGATCACCGGCAGGTTCACCTGACTGTCATAGGTCGCCCAATGCAGCCGAAACCTGCGCCGCCCTTCGGCAATATTGCCCAGCCACTGCGACTGCGGATCGTTGCGCACCCAGAACAGGTCTCCCTTGGCCAGCTCCTCATAATAAAGCCGCTGCGAGAGGGAAAACTGCAGCTTGGTCGGTATCTTGCGCTCTCCCAGAATGGTCTGCACCATCTGGTCTTTCAGCGCTTCGGCCGTGTCCATCTGTGCCAGATGACCCGCCGTCTGCTGCGCATCGTTGGCCATGGTCATGATCTCTTCGGCCACCGGAAACCCGCTGTCGCGACTGTCCATGGTGAGCGAGCCAAAGAACCGCCCCGTCTCCCGCCCGGCCAGCAGGTATTTCAACCCAAGTGCCTTGAATGTATGGGTCAGTTTGACGGCATAGCGGGTAAGGATTTCCACCTCGTCGGCATCCAGCGCCCCCTCGGCCCGCATGACACCGGCCACATGCAGCATGTGCTGCATGATGCCCTCAAACTTGCGGAAATAACGCCGCGAGGCATAGGTGTCGGACAGGCCGACGTGATCTCGGGTAATGTCAGTCATACGCCCCGGCAACACCCGCGAAGAGGCCCCGATAGGGGCACGATGAGCGCCCCTTACCCATTCAGCTCTTTCGACGTACCCAAATCACCGGCCCGCCATGCAGACCAGCCAACCCAGCCCAGCAAAACCAACCCTAAGATCAGGCTCGCCCCACCGAATATTGACCACATCGTCCCCGCAAATGTCGCCAGTCCGTCAAAGACCGTTCCGGCCCCGGCCCCGGCCACAAAGGCAAAAACCAGTGGCACAAAAACCATCCAAAGCGCCGTCACCACCGGCACACGATACATCTCAAAAAGTCGCATTTAAGCTCCGTATTGATTGCTGTCATGTTTGTCGATGATCGCCTGGAACCTGCGCGCAAACCGCTCATCCGCCTTAGCTTTCGCTTCAAGCACCTCGCGGGCAAAGACCATGTGATCCTCGTGTTTCTCCATCATCTCCGCCATGCGCGCATTGGTTGCCGCACCAATCCCCGCCATGGCCGACTGCGCCTCCTGATCCGTCTTCACCCCGATCTCGTTGATCCGGTGCGCGACGTCCTGTTGCTGCGCCGTCTTGAGGGATTTAGTGAGTGCATCATAAAGAACAACCCGCTGTTTGGTGTCGGTTTGAAGCTTATTGATCAGAACCATCTGCGTCGCGGCCTGGTTCTGCAAACTGTCGATCCAGGTCTTACCCTTCTCGATGTAGCGCTCGAGCGTTTGTGACTTGGCGAGCTTGACCTGCTCCTCCTGTACTGCCGCATTATACTTGGTGTTTGCGTCGGCCAGTTCGGTCTCCAGCTTGGTGCGTTTGGCCGCGTCCGTCTCTGACGCAATCGCATTCTCCAGCTTGATAATATCGGGGTCCATACCAGCAATATCGCTGCGGATTGTTTCCAGTTCGGAAACAGTCATCTCACGTTCATCCAGCGTCTCGGTCAGGTTCCCCTCAACCTTGACCTTCTGCTCCTCCAACATGCTCAGCTGTCCTTCGAGCAGGCCGACAATCGTGTCGGATTTCGCAATCAGGTCCTGCAGCTTGTCGTCAATCGAGGCCGTGCGCACCCGTTCCTGCCGCATCGCGTCAGACTTCGCGCCCGAAAATATGCCGACAAAGCTCTCCCAGCCGGTTTTGTTGCGCATCTCGTCAAAGTCACGGCTGAACCCGGCGGTTACATCATCCAACCCCATGATCAGTTCCGCGATGTTCGCGTTCATCACCTCGGTATGAGCATGCACGTCCTCAAGCGTGGCGTTTTCAATGTCAATTTCGATGTCATCGCCGGCCTTCAGCTTTGCGCGCGCCGTCTCAATCCGGCTCGTCAACTCCGCGATCTTGCTCTGCGCCTTTGAAACCTGCGCCTGAGATTCCTTGACCTGTGCATCCAAATTCGCCACGGCGACCCCCTGTTTTCAAATAGTTATAGTCAATATAGGGAATGTAATAACGATTTACATCCCCGCTTTGTCCAAGTCTTGCAAAACCCACGCGCGATGAAAAGGGGATAGTCAGGGGTCAACCCCGCAGCGCCGCGCCGAAAGTGCCAGCGCCACCCAAATGGCAAGCCCTACCCCCACATACCATCCCAGGATCATCCGGATATCTGAATACGGGAGCGCCGCCACATCCGAGCTTGCCCCCGCCGCAATCAGCAAGGACAGCGAAAAAACCAGCTTCCCGGCAAGGCTTTGTACCGAAACATAGGTTGCGCGAACCTCATCACGAAGCAGCGGTTGAATGCGGCCCATTTTGAACGGATGGGACAACGCATCCGGCACGATCCGCAGGAAAAGAACGGCAATCGCCAGCCAGCTTTGCGTCAGCGCCAACACGGTGATCAGGGCAATCTGCATCCCAAAGGCCAGTAACAGAATGCGCGTCAGCCCCAACCGCCCACGCAGCGACAATGCAAAAAGCGATGCAACAAAGGAAACCCCCATCATCACAGCCGTCACCGCCCCACTGATCACAGGTGTCCCCGATGCCATGCCAATCTGCGTCAGAGCGGCATCAATGAAAGGCTGGCCGAAAACAAAAGGCAGATGGCTGAAGGCATACATCACCATCGCAAGCGCAAAGATCCAGCGCAGCACCGGTTGCGCCATCGCCAGACGCAAGGCGGGCAGCATTGCTTTGACGCTTTCCGACTGAGAATGCCCCGGCGGTTCGGTGAGCTTTGACGCCAGCAACAAAGCCCAAAGCATCCCCACCACAGACGCCCAAAAAGTCAGCGGAAACGACCAAAGCGCCAACGCGCCCCCTGCCAGTGCAGACAGTGAAAATCCGGTTAGGGAAAACTGCAACGCACGCGTCTCCTGCGCCTCAACTTCATCCTCCCTGTCGCAGGCCGCAAGGGATTCGTAGAGCATCGCACTGTCGGTCCCGGAGGCAAAGGCGGCACCAGCCCCGATGCACGCCTGTCCCAGCGCGAAAACTGCGAAACTGTCTCCGATGGCCAGCAGAGCGGACCCTGCCGCCGCCGATACCGCTGCTGCAACCAAGGTTTTCTTACGGCCAAGACGGTCCGACAGGACGCCAAGCGGCACTTCAAGCAGCGTCACAGAGATGTCATAGACGGCATAAAGCGCAATTGCGGCAGCTGGCGACAACGCGCCCTGAAAGTACAAAAACCAGACCGCCTGCCAAAACAGCAATGACTGGGCGAGCTTAAACCACGGATAGATCGCGATATTTCGCGTCATCGCCTGTATTTGGGCGGATCTGTTGCCGTTCAAAGGCGTGGCATCAACGCGCGGGGCAGGCACAGATTGGCAATCCTCAAAGGCGGAACGAACTGGACAATTGCGAGGTTAGTTGAAATGGAACAGCAAAGAAATGCGAAAGGAGGGCACGATGCTCGACGGAACTGATCTGAAATCCATGCTGGCCGATCCCAGCTTGCTTGAAACCCGCGCCTACATCGGTGGCGCCTGGGTTGAGGGGGACGAAGGCACTTTTGACGTGACCAACCCGGCCCGCGGCGATGTCATCGCACAGGTGGCCAACCTCAGCCGTGCGCAGGTTGCAGGGGCCATTGCCCAAGCCGAAGCGGCGCAAAAGGACTGGGCCAGCTGGACCGGCAAAGAGCGTGCCGCAGTGCTGCGCAAATGGTTCGATTTGATGATGGCCAACCAAGACGATCTTGGCATGATCCTGACCGCAGAGCAGGGTAAACCGCTGGCTGAAGCCAAGGGCGAGATCGGCTATGGTGCGTCCTTCATCGAATTTTTCGGCGAAGAAGCCAAGCGCATCTATGGTGAAACCATTCCAGGTCACCAGCGCGACAAACGCATCACAGTGCTCAAACAACCCATTGGCGTCGCGGCCTCCATCACGCCGTGGAATTTTCCCAACGCGATGATCACGCGCAAGGCCGCACCGGCACTCGCCGCTGGTTGTTCCTTTGTGGCACGCCCAGCCACTGAGACCCCGCTGTCGGCGATTGTCATGGGTGTCCTTGCTGAGCGCGCAGGCATCCCCGCAGGGGTGTTCAACGTCGTGCCGTCGGCGTCATCCTCTGCCGTGGGCAAGGAGTTTTGTGAAAACCCCGCCGTACGCAAGATCACCTTCACCGGCTCGACCGAGGTAGGCCGCATCCTGCTGCGTCAGGCCGCCGATCAAGTGATGAAATGCTCCATGGAGCTGGGCGGCAACGCGCCATTCATCGTTTTTGACGATGCCGATCTTGATGCGGCTGTCGAAGGGGCGATCCTGTGCAAATTCCGTAACAACGGCCAGACCTGTGTGTGCGCAAACCGCATCTACGTGCAGGCTGGTGTTTATGACGCTTTTGCCGAGAAACTGAAAACCGCTGTTGCCGCGATGAAGATCGGAGATGGGCTTGAGGCCGGGACAGACCTCGGTCCGCTGATCAACGCGGATGCCATTGAGAAGGTGCAGGAACACGTGGCCGACGCCAAGGCCAAGGGCGGCGAGGTGATCTTGGGCGGTGGTGACCCAATGCAGGGTGCAGGTTATTTCCTGCCGCCCACCATCATCACGGGCTGTACCCAAGACATGCAGGTGGCGCAGGACGAGACCTTTGGCCCGATGGCCCCGCTCTTCAAATTTGAGGACGAGGATGAAGTCATCGCGATGGCAAACGACACCATCTTTGGTCTTGCGTCTTACTTTTATGCCAAGGATCTCAGCCGCGTCTACAAAGTGGCAGAGGCACTGGAATACGGGATCGTTGGCGTGAACACGGGCATCATCTCAACCGAGGTGGCACCCTTTGGTGGTGTCAAGCAATCCGGTCTGGGCCGCGAAGGCTCGCACCACGGGATTGAGGACTACATGGAGATGAAATACATCTGCATGAGTGTCTAAAGACCATTGGCAGGGCGGGGACATCCCCGCCTTGCTGCGTCAAATAGTTCAGGGTTGCGCGAAAACTCAGTCGCCACCCAACTGCCCCAACTTCACTCCGAGATAGGGTTTCTGCGCTTCGAACGCAGCCTTGGCGTTGATTAGGGCCTCTTCCATATCGGGATAGCTGGCACCGGGGATATTGAAACTGAAACTTTGGTTTCCAATCTCTCGAGACAATCTGCGCACCTCAAAAGACACATTGAATTCTTCGTCTTGTTCTCTCGGATGCCCACGATCCTTAAAAAAGACAACGACGTTGATACGAATGGCAAGCGGAAGATCCACGCAACTCGTCTCACGGCCAAAATTTAGTGTAAGCGCTTTGACGAGCGCTCCAGGGGCGTCGTCAATATAGCCGCTTGCGAGACTGAACTGATTGTCTCGCAAATGCAGGTTGAGCGAGACATCCCCGGTTTCATACCCTTCCTCTTCCCACAATGAATCAAGTTCGATCCACGGATCATCCAAACATTCGAAACACTTCAATAAGAACGCCCGTGCCACCAACTTCGCTTCTGTCATTCCCGCAACAAACGTTTCGATTTCTCGGTGGATCAGGTTTCGCGATACCGTGTCACTGTCGTCTGATCCTCGAAACGCTTTGACAAACTCATGGTACTCATCTTGCCGTTCAGTTGAATCCTCGGACATCAATTTTTGATAGTTGATCCAGTAACTACTCAGGTCGTTACCAATGTCGACAAAGGACCGTCCAGGGCTGACATCCATGGTTTCAACATACGCAATCATCAGGTTTGTGAGCGCCTTGGTCACAGGTGCGAACAACCCCGATCCCGGCGTAATCCGCACAACGTCAAAAAGATTTGCGGACGTAAATCCCTTGCTTGGAACATCGACATTCAGTTCGCCGCGCGCACCAAGAATGGCTTGACTGCACCGGCTGCCATAGGCTGCCATCCTTGTTCCAAAAAAGCGCTGTAAATCGTCGTCGTAATAGTCGATCTGGTCTGACGGAATGATCACGATCGGCTCAGCGTCGCCTTTGATGGCCGCCTGAGCAGCGCCTACGCCAGCCGCAGTCAGCGCAGCTTGTCGTTCTTGCAATCCTTCAATGGTTGTCACGAACGCGTCAATTTCTGCTTTCTCTTCCTCGTCGTCAACGCCGTCAGTCAGATCATACTCTGCCTGCATACGGACAACCTCAGCACTCAATCGCAAAACCTCCCGCTCAATGATAGCGTATTCCCGCTGACTATCGCTCATTGTGCGGCCTCCAGTCCGTTTTCAAGAGCGTCCATTTTGGCAGCAATGTATTCAAGGCGCACCCGAACGCCGTCGCGGGCTTTTCTACGTTGCTTGGCATCTCGTCCGCCTCCGCCTGCAACATCAAAGACCTTCGCCTTCGCACCATCCAGTTTCTTCTTGAGTTCTTTCAGGCGCTGCGCTTCATCATTGCCGTCTGCACTCTGCGTATCCAAAGTCTTGTTCATTTGCTGCCATTCGGCCATCAACCTGCAATAGATCTCGCGTCGCATTTCTGGTTCCATTTTCGCCCCCATCGTCTGATCCGAAGAAGTGTACTAGAACTCAAGACTATGGAAAGCTTTTCATTTTCAACGTGTCACGGCCAGCTCGACCCATTTCGCAACGTCCTGCGCTGATACTGCGCTTGATCTACTGGAACCGGCAATTGGACAACCACAGCATCTGGGACCGAAACTGCTGCACCGTCACCCCGTTGGTCGCAGCCCCGGCGGGCAGGCGAAACACCACCCGCACCCGCCAGTCATTGTACCGCGACAGCTTTCCGGCGAGCTTACGCAACTCTCCCTGATGCCACTTGCACACCGCGCGAAACGCGTTGTCGAATGCCACATCGCTGGCCCTTGGCGACGTCTCAACGGAAATTTTCAACGTAAGGAAACGATCCTGCGGCAGCGCGATCTCAACCGGGACCATGATCTGCGAAATCTGCCCGGTGAAGCCCGGCCAATACGTCCGCTTGTCGGCGGACACTGCGGCTGTCGCACCAAAGAGGCAGATCAGCAGACTCAATAAAATCCTGTGCACCACCTCGGGCCCTCAGCTCTGACTTTCTCAGAGGCCTAGCCGGGGATCATGGGGATAGATCGACGACAAAGTGGCCAAAAAGCGGACGTGCCCGCACGGGCCTCATCCCCTTTTCGGTCCAATCCGTTTCATCACCCGCTCAAACCGCGCCCAGCTCATGGACGCCTTGTTTCCGGCATATCCATGATAGTGCGATTTTCCAGACGAATTCGGCAGCCCGGCCCAAATCTTTGCCAGATTATTCATAAAGCCGGTTCGGCTCAGCTTGCCCGCCCGAAACCGCTTGAGCCCCGCCTCTGCCAATAACACATCCGCCAGCCTGTCCTGCACCGCCGGACTAAACCGCTGTGACAGGGGAATACCAGTTTTGCGGACCACACGGCGCAGTGTTGCGGGGATGAACTGATACCGCCCAATGGCGTGGGGTTGGCCGGGGGTGGCTTCAATCCACGCATAAATCTGCGCGAGCGTCATGTGCGTCGGCCGCCGGGACGGTTTGATCCGCGCACCATGTTGCACCGCGTCATACCCATCGCGGCGCGATTCCGCTTCCTCGATCAGCGCCCGGATCACCTGCACATCCGTCCCACGCAGCGCCGCCGTCCCTGCGTCCGAAAAGGCGGGGCGATGCGCGGGTCTGTCCGCAAAAAGCCCCCCTTCCGCGCGCCCAACGAACAAGCCCGGCGAAGACGGCAACGGCTCAGCCCGAGCCAACGTATGACGCTTGCCCGGCAAAAGGCCGCCGCCGTCCCCCAACAATGAGACGACCTGCGCCACAGCGCTCGTGCTCAGGAACGCCCATAGTAACATCACCCCTAAAACCAGTTTCATCAGCACCCCGGATCATTCACATTCCCGCGTGTCTGACACAAAAGAGTTGCAAAGCCGTTCAGACAAAAAAAATTCCCCACTCACCAAGGATTGACCAATGGCGCGCGTCATAGGACCGTAATGTTGATGCAAACCGATGATGATACGCTCGCCCTCGCGGCGGCAGGTGGCGACGCGGCTGCCTTCTCCACTTTGGTGGAACACCACTACGACCGCTTGTTTCGCCTGTGTTTTCGCCTTACCGGATCTCAATCCGAAGCCGAGGATCTGACACAAGACATCTGCGCGGCACTGCCCGCCAAATTGCGCAGTTTTCGAGGGGACGCACGGCTCACCACTTGGCTCTACCGCATCTGCGTCAACGCAGCGCACGACCGCCGCCGCCGACAAGCGACCCACGCCAGAGCCGCAAACGGCTGGGGCGATTGGGAGCTGAACCGACGCGCCTCCGCTCAGGAGGACGAGGAGGCCCTGGATTGGCTTACGTCAGCGATGCGCGCCCTGCCTGATGACCTGCGCGATACACTTGCGTTGATCCTTGATGATGTCACCCACGCCGACGCGGGTCGCATCCTTGGCGTCTCTGAGGGCACAATCAGCTGGCGCATCTCGCAAGCCAAGAAACACCTCGCAACCCTGCGAAAGGAGGACACGGCATGACCGACGACCTCGATGACCTGAAAAACCTGATGAACGCGGCAACGCCGCGCCCCGATGCCGCGCGCAAAGCGGAAAACATCGCCCTTGCACAAAAAAACTTCGCTGACCTCCAAGGATCGCGGGACGAGACACGTCTTACTTCTGATCGCCCGAAAGCGGGCTTCATTTCAGGAGTAAAGAAAATGCTGAACACCCTTACCTCTCGCGCCGGTCTTACCGCCACCACTGCCCTCGTTGCCTTGGGCTTTGTAATGCTGACCCCGCTCGGCGACAATCTGTTGCCCGGCAATGGCCCCGACCCTGTCTTCGCCCCTGCCCCGGCTGTGCTGAAACAGGCACCCGAGTTGCGCACCTTGCCCGCCCCTGCCCCTTCCATTGCCCAAGAAATGGAACCTATGGTTGAGATGGAGATGGCCTCCGACAGTTTCTCTGGTGCCGTCGCTCCACAATCGCGCGCACTGCATTCGGCCCCTGCTGTTACTGCGATGGCCCCAGAGCCAAGGTTTCGTCCTGAAAGCAACACAGAAGAGTTTGCAAATGCAGACGCCAATCCTGTGCATGTCGCGGCTGAAAACCCTGTTTCAACCTTCTCCATCGATGTGGATACCGCCTCTTACAGTGTCATCCGCAACGCCTTGACCCAAGGCCAGTTGCCCCCCCAAGACGCCGTGCGCATCGAAGAGATGATCAACTATTTCTCATATGACTATCTGGCCCCAACGGATGATGCCGCGTTCCGTCCCACTGTGACGCTCGCCCCGACCCCGTGGAACCCAGACACTCAGCTTTTGCAGATCGGCATCGAAGGGGCCGCTGTTGAGGTCGAGGACCGCCCACCACTCAATCTTGTCTTCCTCATTGACACCTCCGGTTCCATGGAAGCACCCAACAAACTGCCATTGCTCAAGCAAAGCTTCCGGCTGATGCTGGGCCAGCTGCGCCCCGAAGATCAGGTGGCCATCGTCACCTACGCAGGCTCCGCCGGGGAGGTCCTTGCCCCCACGCCCGCCTCTGAACGCAGTACCATCCTGAACGCGCTCGAAAACCTGCACGCGGGGGGATCCACCGCAGGTCAGGCCGGGCTGCAACAGGCCTATGCCACCGCCGCTGCGATGGCGGAGGACGGCGACGTCAACCGCGTGATCCTGGCGACTGATGGGGATTTCAATGTCGGGCTGAACGATCCTGAAGCACTCAAGGATTACATCGCCGACAAACGCGACAGCGGCACCTACCTCTCTGTGCTGGGCTTTGGCCGCGGCAATCTCGATGACGCCACGATGCAAGCGCTGGCGCAAAACGGCAACGGTCAGGCATCCTACATCGACACGCTCTCAGAGGCGCAAAAGGTGCTCGTGGATCAACTCACCGGCGCGCTCTTCCCCATTGCGGATGACGTCAAAATTCAGGTGGAGTTTAACCCCGGCACCGTCGCCGAGCACCGCCTGATCGGCTATGAAACCCGCGCCCTGCGCCGCGAGGATTTCAACAATGACAAGGTGGATGCAGGCGACATCGGCGCTGGCCATCAGGTCACCGCGATCTATGAAGTCACGCCCGTCGGCTCCCCCGCGATCCTGAATGACGATCTGCGCTACGGTGCTGCCCCCGCGAAGAGCGCGGCACGCAGCGATGAGCTCGCCTTTCTGCGCCTGCGCACCAAGGCACCGGGTGCCGCGACCAGCGACCTGATCGAAACGCCGATCACCGCTGACATCTCCGGCAGCGCCTCGTTTGCCACGGCCATCGCGGGCTTTGGCCAGCTCTTGCGCGGCGGAACCTATGTGGGCGACTGGACCTACGCTGACGCAATCGCGCTGGCGACCCAGACAAAGGGGGATGACCCTTACGGATACCGGGCTGAGGCGATCCAGTTGATGCGTCTGGCACAGAGCCTTTCGCAGAACTAACGCGCGCGGGCGGGCGGGCCGCTTCCAAAGAGGCCCGCCCGCCATTGACAGACCTTGCCGCCTGCTGTCACCTCGCGGCATGAGCCAAACTGATTTCGCCGCCGCCGCAACGACCGATCAAACCCGGATCCCAGTAGTCAACGTCGCCCCGGCCATCGAGGGATCGGACATCGCCGGGGTCGCCTCTCAAATCCACGCCGCCGCCACAACCAGCGGCTTTTTCTACATCTCCGGTCATGGCATCCCGCAAACCTTGATGGATCAAGCCTTTGCCGTCGCCCGCGCGTTCTTTGATCAACCCGAAGCCGTCAAGCAAACCGTCACCGTGAACACCTCACAACGCGGCTGGATGGCGACCGGCATGTCAAAACTGCAAGGGGCCAAGACCCACGATCTCAAGGAAGTTTTCTTTTGGGGCCGTGAGGTGGCCGCCGATGACCCACAACTGCGCGCTGGTCGGGCGCTGGTTGCGCAAAATCAATGGCCCGATGATGCTTTCCCGAGGCTCCGAGCTGAACTCACACCCTACTACGACGCCCTTTGCGGTGTGGCCGGGCATGTGCTTTCTGCCATTGCGGTCAGCCTTGATCAACCATCTGATTTCTTTGCTAAACCCTATGAGAACCCGCTCGCCCGTGGGCAGCTAGTCTATTATCCACCTTCTACCGAAAATGATGAGACAGAACAGCGATTTGGCGTGGCACCACATACCGATTTTGGTGTGCTCACGTTCCTGCTTCAGGACATGAACGGCGGTTTACAGGTGCGCGCAAAGTCCGGTGACTGGATCGAAGCACCACCCATCCCCGGCACGCTCGTCTGTAACATCGGTGACCTGCTGCAACGCTGGAGCAATGACCGCTTTGCCTCAACCTTGCACCGCGTCATCAACCGGTCAGGTCGCGCGCGGTACTCCATCCCGATCTTCTTTGATCCCAACACGGATGCCATGATCGCCCCTTGCGACTTGGGCGTCCGCCCCGCAGACAGCCTTCATGCACCGATCCGCGCAGGTGAACACATCATGAGCCGCAACAAATCGAGCTTTGCGCAATTCAAAAACGACTAGGGTCAGGACCCATTAATCCTGCCCTATTGGCGCTCGTTTTTGCAAAATCACGGCGGTTTGGGGGGCGCAGGGCATAGTCATTCTACGGACAAGCCCACCAAGACGCTGTGATGCAGCAAAAACAGCGTCCTGCGGATTTGACGGATTTTCCCTCTGCCTGCGTTACATCTGCTTGAAATAGAACCACTATTCCCGCGCAGATGTGCCTAGTCAGAGAAAAAATTTGACAAACCAATAGGGCAGGATTAATGGCTCCTGACCCTAGAGCTACATCATCGCGGCCGTAGGGGAGCGTTCGGTAAAGACCCGGATGTAATCCCCAGGTGAGGACCCAGCCCAATACACCCAAAGCTTGTGCGGGTCGTCTGCATCAATCCAGACCTCATCGCCTTCTTCCAGCCCGCGCAGCTCTGTCCCGATATAGAGCACATCCGTATTGGCCAGAAAATCGGTCGCCGCCATCGTGTCCTGAAAGGCGGCAACCCCAAGGATGGGCGCATCGAAATAGACATATCCGTGATGCACGCCAGAATAGCTGTCAAAAAAAACATAGTGGCTCGCCACGGTGGTGCCGCCCGGAATGATCCCCATCTCCCCGCCAATGTCGACGCGGATCGCGCGCTCCAGTTCTATGTTCTGATCTTCGTCAAAGGCATAGAGGTGGTCGGTATCAAAGTTGTCCTCCCCAACGGCAAGGATATCCTCCGGGTCCAGCTTGACGAAGGTGCCGTTCCCGTTCTGGCGCAGGATTTCCCCGTCCAGCACAACAGCTCCACCCATAGTGGCCGCCCAGATCAGCCAAAACGCCCCAAACACTGCCCGCATGTGTCACATCCCCGTTTTGCCCAAACCTAATGCGATCGCATGGTCCAAAGCTATAGCCCACCAAGCCGCTCGCCAAAACGTGAGCCAATGGAAGTGAAAGAAAAAGGCCCGGCGCGGGGGGCACCGGACCTGAAAAGGTCTGTCGGTTAGGGGGAGGAGCAGACCTTTTGTCCGCAAACCAGCGGGCAGCCCCAAGGGGCCGCACCCTGCCTTAGTTTACGGATTTCGCGTCCACGACGTCCTTTGCCAGTGCCTTTGCGTCAGAGGCAATCTGGATTTGACGGGGTTTCAGTGCTTCGGGCACCTGACGCTCCAGTTCAATGTGCAGCATCCCGTTCATATGGGCGGCCCCTGTCACCTGAACATGGTCTGCCAGATGGAAACGACGCTCAAAGGCGCGTGTGGCGATGCCACGGTGCAGATAGGTTTTGCCCTCGTCCTCATCGGCCTTCCTCGCCGAAACGATCAGAGATTTATCCCGCACCTCAACCGAAAGGTCAGCCTCAGAGAAACCGGCGACCGCGATGGAGATGCGATAGGCGTCATCTTCCAGCTTTTCGATGTTGTAAGGGGGGTAGCTTTGGGCCGCACCATCGCTGCTCAACACCCGGTCCATCATGTTCGCGATCTGGTCAAAGCCGACGCTGGAACGGTAAAGCGGTGCAAAATCAAAAGTACGCATAAGTCATCCTCATTCATGAGCGATTTCAATTGCGGGCCTTCCACCATTGGACAGACCCCGTTTTCATGTGCCGGGGCCCAATCGTAGGCACCCCAACGCATCTCATGTGGGAAGAATGATCAGGGGTTTCAAGACCCCTTGGCGCTCACAAATTTCGCACCGGTCGAGGATTTGTTGCTGCCCACACCAAGCCTGCGCACCTGCGCTTTGGGGCGCGGCTTGTTCGCGCGCATCTGTCGTTTGAGGTCCGAGACAAGCTGCGGCAATGCCATACCAAAGGCCACGTCCTGTCCGCCATAGTTGCCACCGCCTGAAATCACCGACACAATCTGCCCGCGCCCGTTGAGGTGGGTAAACACCGGCGATCCGCTGGAGCCAAAGGTCACGTCGCAATCCACTGCGATCAACCGGTCCCGCTGCCCCAGAACCTGACACTGGTTCTGCCGAGACAGGTTGTCAGACCTACCACGTCCATAAGAAACTACGCTCACTGGCCCGGGCGGTACATTGCCGGAAAAGACCGTGAACGGGTCAATTTCAAAGGTCGGGATAGGCTCTTCAAGCCGCATCAGCGCCACATCATGCCGGATGTTTTGACCGTTGTGGGGCGCGCTGGGCTGATAGCCCTTGTGCGCCTCAATCTGCGCAACACGCCGATCGGCTGCTGCGGTGCCGTGGGTCAAACCAGCACGAAACGTAATGTCGATTGCGGCACGCGGTGCGCCTGTGCGTTTGTCATACGCGCAATGCGCCGCCGTCAGCACCAGATCAGGCGCAATCAACGTACCGGTGCAAAATCCGCCACCAAGATCAAGCCGTCCAACCGCCTGCCAGACCCGCGCGTCATTTTCGGTGTTCAAACCGCGCAGCGACGTGTTCTGCGCCAAGGCGGCACCACTCAAGGCGGCGCCCAGCGCAACCAATGCTGCCGAAATGACTGTAAGCATCCTCATGGCTTCACAAACTTCGCGCCCGTGTCGCCACTGCCCTGTCCGACAAGCACCCGCTTGCGGCGTGGGCCGGTGCCTTCAAACACGCCTTTTCCGGCGACAAGCTCTGCCTGCAAAACCGCCAAAGTCGCGCCCAGCGAGGTGCCAAGCGACACCCGCTGCCCGTCCACCTCAGCCTTGGCCGATACAACCGAAACGATCTGTGCCTGACCATTCTCAAAGGTAAAAATTGGTGCACCAGAGGACCCGAAATCAACTGAACACGACGTGACCAATACGCCTTCTTGCTGTGCAATCACTTTGCAGACTTCCTGCAACGAGGGCGCTTCTGCCCGGTCCTTGGCATAGCTCACTACCCCAACGGAATCCCCCGGACGGGGCCGAGCGGCAGTGGCAAAAGGTTCAATCGTGGTGTTGCGTATGGGCTGCTGCAGCTCCAGCAATGCCAGATCATTTCGCACCCGGTCCGACGACACGTCACCGTCGTAGATAAAATCAGGATGCACCACCGCGCGGCGCACATCACGGTAAGCACCCGCGCGTCCATTCCGCCAGCCGGCCAGAAACTGAACGCTGCTGTGGTCAATCCGTTCTTTGGTGACACGATCATAAAGGCAATGTGCCGCCGTCAGCACCAGCCGTGGTGCGATCAGCGCACCAGTACAAAACCCGGTACCGCCAATGTCCAGCCGGCCCACGGCCTCCCATGCGCGGGCCTCCACACCTGATGTCAAACTCTTGAGCCGCGCATCCTGCGCAAACGCTGGGGGGGCAAATATCCCGACCACCAGTGTAACAGCCATCCAAAAGCGCACGCAAAAAGCCCTCATTAGTACAGGGGGCCGAGATAGCGACAAGTTGCGGCAAAATTAGGGCGAAAGTGTTATCGCAAACGCGGAATTTCCGGGGCGGGCGGGTTCTCGCCCGTCATCGCGTTCGGCTTTGGTCCTCCGGACGCCCAATCCAACAACTCAACAGTGTGGACAATCGGCATAGACGCCGCTGACCCGATCTGCATCATACACCCAATGTTGCCCGCCGCGATAACATCAGGGTTTTTGGCCTCCAGTGTGCGTACTTTGCGTTCCTTGAGCTGGCCTGAAATCTCCGGCTGCATCAGGTTATATGTGCCTGCAGAGCCGCAACACAGATGGCTGTCGGCGGGCTCTACCACGGTAAACCCAACTTTCTTGAGCAGATCCTTCGGGTATGTCTTGATCTGCTGCCCATGTTGCAAGGAGCAGGCGGCGTGATAGGCAACTGTCATCGTTTCCGGTGCCTGCCCCATCTCTGCGCCGTCCTTGGCCAAATCGATCAGCACCTCCGAGACGTCTTTCGCAATCGCGGATACACGCGCCGCATCGCCCGCCAAAGCGTCGTTGCGAAACATATGCCCATAGTCTTTCACGGTTGTGCCGCAGCCTGAGGTGTTGATCACAATTGCATCCAGTCCTTCACCATCCATCTGCGCACACCAAGCCTTGATGTTCTTGGCCGCTGTCGCATGGCTTTCGGCCGTTTTGCCCATGTGATGGGTCAGCGCGCCACAGCATCCTGCGCCCTCGGCCACGACCACCTCGCACCCCAGCCGCGTAAGCAACCGAATGGTCGCATCATTGATATCCGTGTTGAGCGCCTTTTGCGCACAGCCGGTCATCAGGGCCACCCGTTTGCGCCGTGTCCCCTGCGGCGCAAAACTGCCTGGATCATCATTACGGCTGACCGGGGGGATCACCTTCGGGGCCATCTCCAGCATCGCGCGCAGCCGCGCATCAGGCATCAACCGCGCAAAGGGCCGTCCGATCTTGGCCCCCAATAACGCCACCCGGAATCGCATCGGATAAGGCAGAATGCGCGCCAGCACCCAGCGCAGCGCCCGATCCGTGAAGGGCCGTTTGTAGCGTTGATCAATATATTCACGCGCATGGTCCACCAAATGCATGTAATGCACCCCCGACGGACAGGTCGTCATGCAGGCCAGACAGGACAGACAGCGATCAATATGCTTCACTGTCTTTTCATCCGGATCACGGTCGTTCTCCAGCATGTCCTTGATCAGGTAAATCCGCCCGCGCGGGCTGTCCAATTCATCCCCCAGCACCTGATAGGTTGGGCATGTGGCCGTGCAAAATCCGCAGTGCACGCAGGAGCGCAAAATCTCATTGCTGCGGGCCGTGGACGGATCGGCCAGTTGTTCTGGCGTGAATGTGGTCTGCATGACGTCTCCAAGAATTCGCTAGAAAATAAGTCGGGGCATCGTCAGCCCTGCACCAGATTGGCCGAAGCAAGCCCGAACCACGGCATCGTTGTGCCCCCTGCTCCGATGATCCCGCTCCATCGTCGCATCTGCCTGCCCGGATGAACCCGCCGCAACGCCTGCGCCCCAAATGCCAGAACTCCGATCCAAGCGAGCCAGATCAGCGCAAGGCTCAGCACAGTGAGCACAACATGCCGTCCCCAAAGATCAGCGAACCCATAGCGCAGGAACATCCCCATGCCCGCCATCAAAGCGGTTACCGTGCCCAGCACCCATTGCCCGAAATCGCTCGGCTCAGAGCGGGTGAACCCCCAAAAGACAAGCGGCCCACCAATAAAAAAGATCGCAAACAGCGCCGCCAGGATCATGCCACAGGGTCCATCATCGTTGCGTTAAACACCCCGCGCGGATCAAACCGCGCCCGCAGCCCTGCCGTCAGTTTCGCAACACCGGGCGTTTCGGGCTGAAACATGCCCAGCCGCGCTTTGGTCTCGTGGCTGGCACGCACAAGGGTGGCATGCCCGTCAAACGCTCCCAATCGCGCGCGCAGGTCCGTCCCTTCCGGCATGCGCGCCCAGATCAAGCCGCCAGCCCAGTCGAACACATGCGCCACCGCCCCGGCTTTGGCCGTCAGCGCTGGTGCGTCCGACGGCTTACACGACACCCGCCAGACATCATCCGACGTCCCGTGACAGGCGGCCACATCGCGCATCCCATTCCAAAACGCGGTCGACGCCTCCGCGTCCATCATCGTCATTTCAGCAACCTGCCCGGCCAACACGCCTTTGAGTTGCTCAATCCTATACTGAACGGACGCCTCAAACCCCTCAACCCGCAGCACCGTTTGCCCGGCTGCCGGATCATGCGCTGCCCCGCTTACCTCAAACGGACTTCCCATCGCCGCTGACATCGCGGTCACCGCTGCGGCGCTTTCCAACCCATGCAGGACCAGACTGGCCTGTGTCTCCGGGCAGGGCAGCACCTTGAAAGACACCTCGCTCAACACCCCCAAGGTGCCAAAAGACCCCGCCATCAGCTTGACCAGATCATAGCCGGTCACGTTCTTCATCACCCGACCGCCATTCTTGACGATGGCACCTTGCCCATCCACAAACCGGACACCCAGCAGAAAATCCCGCGCAGCCCCAACCGACAGGCGCCGCGGCCCGCTGATATTGGCTGCAAAAACCCCACCGATTGTTGGTGTGCCGCTGCTCCCGACCAGCCCCCGATGATCCACCGGCTCGAAAGCAAGCCGCTGGTTCTCTTTCGCCAAAGCCGCTTCTATGTCCGCCACCGGGGTTCCCGCCTGCGTCACCATCGTCAGCGCACCAGGTTCATAAAGCGTTATCCCGCTGAGGCCCGCAACGGACAACGCCTCCCCCTGCGGGGCCATCCCGCGTGTGTTACCACCGCGAATGGACAAAGGCCCACTTGCCCCGGCAACGGCTTCCGCCAGGTCTTTTTCTGTCTCAACATGCATCTCTTTTTGGCCTTATATACCGATCCAAAACTCTCAACCATGCGCAGGTGTCAGCGCGTCACTCTGCCGCCAGCGCCACAGCCCGGCGCCCCTCGGTGGCGTCCAGCGGAAACACCTTCGCAGGGTTCAACAACCACTGCGGGTCAAACACATCCTTGACCGCCATCTGCGCTTCAAGATCATCAGCGGCATATTGCACATGCATCAAATCGCGCTTTTCGATCCCCACGCCATGTTCTCCGGTCAGACATCCGCCCACCTCAACACAGAGCTTCAGGATCTCCGCCCCGAACTCCTCACACAGCTCAAGATCACCTGGCTTGTTGGCATCAAATAGGATCAGCGGGTGCATATTCCCGTCGCCGGCATGAAACACATTGCCGACCTTAAGGCCAAATTCCTCCGACATCTCGCCAATCCGGCGCAACACCATCGGCAGGGACGACACCGGGATCGTTCCGTCAAGACACATGTAATCGTTGATCTGCCCCATCGCGCCAAAAGCAGACTTACGGCCCAGCCAAATCTTCGCACTCTCCTCGGCTGATTTACTCTCGCGCAGCTCCACCGGATTGTGCCGCCGCGCGATCTCCATGATCAGGCCAAGCTGGTGGTCGATCTCAGCATCGGATCCTTCCACTTCCACAATCAGCAATGCCTCGCACATCGGATAGCCCGCCTTGGCAAAGGCCTCCGTCGCCTCGATGCAGGGGCGGTCCATAAACTCAATCGCCACGGGCAGAACACCGGCCTTGATGATATCGGACACGCAGGCCCCCGCCACTTCATTGTCGTCAAACCCCATCAGCACCGGGCGCGCGCCTTCTGGTTTGGGCAGAATACGCAAGGTGGCTTCGGTCACGACGCCCAACTGCCCTTCAGAGCCGCAGATAAGGCCCAGCAGGTCCAGACCACCTGCATCCATATGCCCGCCGCCAATCTCGACCACTTCACCGTCCATCATGACCATGGTGACACCCATCAGGTTGTTCGTCGTCACCCCGTATTTCAGACAATGCGCCCCGCCTGAATTCATCGCGATGTTGCCTGCTATGGCGCAGGCCAGTTGCGAAGACGGGTCCGGCGCATAGAAAAATCCGTCCGTCTCAACAGCGCCCGTCACTGACAAATTGGTGCGCCCTGTCTGCACCCGGATGAGCCTGTTGTCGTAATCCGTCTCAATCACGTCATTCATCCGCGCGATCCCAAGGATCACACAATCCGCCGTGGGCAGCGCCCCACCCGCAAGCGACGTGCCAGAGCCACGAGGCACAACTGGCACGCCCTCCTGATGACAAATGCGCAAAACATCCGCGACTTCCTGCGTGCTGGACGGCAATACAGCCACCATTGGGGGGCATTTGTAAGCGGTCAGCGCATCACATTCATAGGCTTTGGTCTCGCGCTCCTCATGGATCACAGCGTCCGTTGGCAACACCTCTAGCAACCGCGTCACAACACGGGACTTGCGGGCAATAACAAGCGGATCTGGCGTTGGCATTTCCATGGTTGGCCTCCTCGGCGTCAGGATTTGGTAAAGATATATTACCAATTTATCTCATTGGCAATAATGATCATTGCCGCGTAAGAGCATATCATGAATTTTGCCCTACGCTCCGACTTGTTTTCCCAGCTGGACTTCATCGCCGTTGCCCTGTTGTTCGCGCTGTGGATCGGGATCGGCTGGCGCATTGAAACGACGCGGTTCAAGGTCCCCTCCGTCTCCACCATCATGGCTGATTATCGCCGCGAATGGATGCGCCAGATGATCACCCGCGAGCCGCGCATCTTTGACGCCCAGACCATTGCCACACTGCGGCAGGGCACGTCCTTCTTCGCCTCAACCTCGATGATCGCGCTTGGGGCTACGCTGGCGCTGATTGGCAATGCAGAGAGCCTTGTCACCGTGGCCGAGGACCTGACGCTTGTGACCCATCCGCTGATCGTCTGGGAAATCAAGCTGCTGCTGGTCGTTTTCTTTCTCACCAACGCGTTTTTGAAATTCGTCTGGTCCAACAGGCTCTTTGGATATTGCTCTGTGATCATGGCCGCTGTCCCGAATGATCCGACCGATCCCCGTTGCCCCAATATGGCGTCCAAGGCGGCGGAGGTGAACATCACCGCGACCCGCAGCTTTAACCGGGGCCTGCGCTCCGTTTACTTTGCGCTCGCATCTGTCGCATGGCTCGGGGGGGCGCTGGTGCTGATGGCTGGTGCAATTTTGACACTTGTTGTGATCTGGCGGCGGGAGTTCGCTTCACAATCGCGTTCCATCCTCTTGGAATAATCGTACAGTGTTTTATATACCTCTGTATTGATAAACGCATTTGTATGAAATCGGTGAACCCATGTTCAAACGCTGCTTTGCTTTTTGCCTGATCCTTTCCGGCCCTGTTCTGGCCGATCCCCCGGTGATCAATACCGTTACCACGCAGAAGTCCGGTGATATGTGGCGATTTGACGTGACGCTCACCCATGGCGATACCGGTTGGGACCACTACGCCGATGGCTGGCGTGTGCTAGACCCGCAGGGAAATGAACTTGGCATCCGCAACCTTGCGCACCCCCATGTCAATGAGCAGCCCTTTACGCGGTCCCTTTCCGGCGTCCGTATCCCCTCAGGGGTAACGGAGGTGGGGATTCAGGCGCGGGACAACACAACCGGCTGGGGTGATGAGATCAAGAAGGTCAAACTGCGCTGATCTTGTGCGGGCTTACTTCTTGCCCGCGTTGCCGCCCACCTCTTCGATCTGATCATGGTCCACGAGGTTCCATGCCAGACCTTCATTGCGGTAGATACGTTTTCCTTTGCGGGTGTAGTCGCCCACGTCATGTGGCAGGCGTTGCCCAACCACGATACACACAAAAGGCTCATCGCCAGTGTTCACAATCGAATGCGCCAAGCCACCCTTGCGGTAGCCAATGAAATCGCCCGGCCCGATTTGCTGCGTTTCTTCCCCGATGTGGGAGGTCGCCGTGCCGGACAGCACGTAAACGCATTCGTCCTCATGGTGGTGACGGTGATGCTCCGTCGTCTCGTCGCCCGGCTGCACCTCGATGAGGTGAAATCCAAATCCGGTGAGCCCGGCCAGATCACCCAGGGACTTGTTGATCCGCTTGGCCTTCGGGTTGAGGAAATGCGTTTTGGCCAACCCTTCCATCTGTTGAATTTCAGTGCTGGTAATAAGGTAGGTATCGTCTGACATAAGATGTCTCTCTGGTTGCCCCCGTACAGATAGGTCAGTGTGCCATACCTATCTGCCATGGGGAAGCCAGCGATCCACACTCGTCAAAGTGCGATCATCAATCCGTGAAATCGGCCGCCGACATGCCCGTCAATTGGATCAGGAATTCGCCGCCCTCTGGCCCCAGCGCATCCGCGTAGAACTGGTTGATTGCTGCAAACGCCGCGTCCAGACCGCTTTGCGTGCCGTCAAACAAATCCATCGCTGAAATCGCATTGCCCACATCCGACATGCCTTTCTTGATCCCAAAGTCTGCCCCGATGTCTGTCTTGTGGCCCAGAAAATCGCGATCCGCTGATTGCTGGTCCGAAAACTCCTGACTTGCGCCATCGGGTGCATCCGCTTTCGCACCGCGAAGTAACTCGAGAATAAAGGCATCCCTGTCCACACTTTGTTTGTCCAGCTGATCCAGCCAGAACTGCGCCCCGTCTGCATCCGGCGCACGGCCCAAAACCTGATCATAGACCTTTTCTACGAACGCTTCGTTCGACAGGCTGTCGGGCAGGGCCGCTTGCGGTTCGGCCTCATCCGCAAAGAGAACAGCCAGCTCTTCCAGCGTGGCCCCCTCTTCGAATGCTGTTGCCCAAAAGAGCAAGCCAATCGCATCGGGCGCACGGCCGAGATACGCGATATAGAGCTCAATGATCTGCGCAAACTCATCCACTTCCAGATCGGCCGCACCACTGAACAACCGCAGATCAAAAAGCGCGTCGCTGAAGATATCAAGCTCCGTCTCGAAATCCAGAAACTCAATGCTGTCAAGGACATCCTGGTATTCCTCTTTTGACAGTCTGTCTTGGATTTCAATCGACATCGGATCAATGAAAACCGTGTAGTTGCTCTGGTTGCCGCCATAGACGGCTGTATCCTCACCCGAACCGCCATTGATGGTATCGTTGCCGCCCCCTCCTTCGATGGTATCATCGCCAACGAGACCCAGAATGGCCTCCGCTGCTTCAGACCCCAACAATGCCTCCGACTGGTCTGATCCTCTTAGATCGGGCAAAATCACGTTCTCCACGGGCAACCTGATCAGGCCCCCGTTGCCATCATAAAACAACACCTCTGTGCCATCGATGACGAACCCCGTCGGAGAATTCAAAACGGCCTCAATCAAGGCGTCTTCCCTCAGGAAATTCGTAAAATCAACGCGATCCTCGATGGGCATCAGATCGAGAACTTCGATCTTGTCCTCATTGGGGCTGATGACAAAGACATCCTCACCTGCCCCACCGGTCAGCGCATCCTCCCCGGTGCCGCCCATCAGAGTGTCATGACCTACGCCGCCACTCAGCGCATCGTTTCCCCCAAATCCATTGATGTAGTCATTTCCCGCCAGACCTTTGAGAAAGTCACCTGTGTCGAACCCCTCCATCGTATCACCCCCGGGTGAGCCGGTATGATCGAGGAAAAAACCCGGCCCGGTCTGAGGCATCAACAACGCGTTGAACGCCTCAATACCGTTGGCGGCAAGGGCTGCATTAAACTCATTGAAAGTGGTCGGAACAATGAGAGTAATGTTCATACTCTCCCCATTCGTTCCATAGAGCACTACCATTGAGATCAACCGCTCTGTTGCATCCATGTCAGATGAACTTGTCGTGGCAAAGACCAACTCAGCCCGGTCTATGTTGTCATATAGAAGGGTCGGGAAATCTACGGATGTGATCGAGGTGCGGGCATCCGATACTTTGGTAAACTTAATCTCAAGCAGGGGCGATTGATCAATCGCGGTGAGATCAAACATCTCTGACAGAAATTTTTGTGGGGACACGCCGTTGGGCAGTGTAAGATCACCCGTGATAATCATGATGAACAGTCCTTTTGGCTTCAAAAAAATGAATGCCTCAATGCCCGTTCCAGCCATCTATGCAGCCGTTTTGAATATACTCGGAAACGAAGCGCGAAACTGCGCCACAAGAACTCAAAAAAATATTATGCAAAATACTGCACTGACTGCGACATTCTGTCAACGCTTTGGTCAGACCCGGTGATACGGTCCGCCCGCCAGAATGGACGCTGCGCGATAGAGCTGTTCGCTCAGCATCACCCGCACCAGCATATGCGGCCAGACCAGCTTGCCAAAGGACAGTGCACGATCGGCCCGCGCGCGCAGGGTGGGGTCAATGCCGTCTGCGCCCCCAATGACAAACGCCACGTCCCCGCGCCCCATATCGCGCCAGCCACCCAAACGGCGCGCAAACTCAGGCGATGTTTCGACGCACCCACGCTCATCCAGACAACAAACGAGCGCCCCTGAGGGCAGTGATTTCTCCAACAACGCGGCTTCTGCCGCCATGCCGCCACCCTTTTTATCTTCGACCTCAACAAGACGTGCCGGGCCAAGGCCCAAGGCCCGCCCGGTGCGGTCAAACCGCGTCAGATAGTCGTCGATCAGGTCTTTCTCAGGGCCCGCCCGCAGGCGGCCCACCGCGCAAATATGCACCCGCATCGCGCGTCTTCCGTTGGATCAGTTTGGGGGGGCTGCGACTTCGCCGCCGTCCATCCACATTTTTTCCAACTGATAGAATTCACGCACTTCGGGGCGGAAGACATGCACAATCACATCGCCGGTGTCGATCAGGACCCAGTCGCCGATGTCTTTGCCCTCAACCTTTGGCGTGCGGCCAAACTCATCCTTGACCTTCTGAGCCAGTTTTTCCGAGATCGCGGAAACCTGACGGGTCGAACGGCCCGAACAGATTACCATGTAGTCGCCAATCTCTGTTTTGCCGCGCAGGTCGATCTGCACAACGTCTTCGGCTTTGTCGTCATCAAGGGATTTGAGAATGCTCGCCAAGAGCGCGTCACTTGTGGCGGTGTCAGAGGCGGCGGTCATCAGACCCGCCTCAGGTTTCGCAGCAGCCGCTGCGTCAGCGTGGATAGCCAGGACATAGTCCTCCTTATGGCGCGCCGCCCAAAAATCCCCCGGCGCTTGGGGATGGCCCTAGAATAACAACGGCTGCGTGACAATTCAATGACAGTACAAACGCGCCATGACGTAACTGTGCAAAGTTGCGACACTCTTGCACCGTCGTGCCAAAAAACAGCGACCTGACGCAAAGTCCCCCGGTCCGAAATGCATTGCCAGATCACGACAATTCCCCACCTGTTGAAAGATTTCTGATCTGGAGTACAATTTGCGCATTTATAATACTGCCTGAGGATTCAAAATGGGCGAATATGTTTATGGACAGATCATCGAATACGGTGAGGACGGAAGCTTTGGCAGGATCTTTAACGGCGAAAACCGCTGGCGGGATCTGGACAACAGCAACCGGTTTACTGTCGGCGCAGATACCTTTCCCATTGGCCCCTACCTCGGCACAGTTGAGGTGGGCGGCGTTGAAAGCCCGGTTTTCAAAGGCCAGCTAAGCGGCGGCTTTGCAGGTGTGACGGCTGGTTTCACCATTGCCTATCGCGGGCCCGAAATCACCTCACAGGGGGCACCCGCCTCCTTGCACGCTTCCGCAATTGATGCGGTCAACTTCGACTACAACGCCATCGCTTCTGCTGAAACGGACGGCGACGATGTCTATTATGCCAGCGGCGTGAAGGGGTCCGCGTCATTGGGGGACGGAAATGATCAGTATTTCGGCAGCGCGGGCGAAAACAGCGCCAGCGGCGGCGCTGGAAACGATACGCTGACTGGTGAAGCAGGGGATGACAACCTCAACGGCAACGCTGGAACAGATAACATCGACGGCGGCAGCGGTGATGATGTTGTGAATGGCGGCGATGACGCGGACATCCTGACCGGTGGACCGGGTGACGACATGATCGATGGCGGCGGTGATCTGCAATTCAGCATCGACACCGCCATCATGGACGCCACCTTCGGGTCGCTGACGATATCCTTGACCCGCAGCAGCGATTTTACCGTAACCGACCGAATCGGCAACGAAGGCACCGACAACCTGCGGGAAATCGAGGTGCTACAAACCGGCGACTTCACTCTGGACATGTCCAAGGTGAAGTCGGCCGGATTTGCAAATGAAACAGAGATCACCCAGATCGCCGAACTCTATCTTGCCTATTTCAACCGCGCCCCGGATTCCTTTGGTTTGATATTCTGGATCGATGCCTTCCGAAACAGGGAGGACAATTTCTCGCTGAAGGACATTGCCGAGTTCTTTTTTGACCAGCCCGAGACCAAGGCGCTCTATGAAAACGTCGGCGATGATGCCTTTGTGCAAACCGTTTATCTGAACGTGTTGGGCAGGGTGCCTGACGGGCCCGGGCTCAATTTCTGGTCAACACAGCTTTCAGCCGGAACAGTCACGCGGGCCGATTTCATTCTGGAACTTCTCGCCGGTGCGCGCGCCAACCCGGACGGGGCTGCCGATGTCGCATTTATTGAAGCAAAGACCGACATTGGCATCTATTTCTCGCTGATCCAGGGACAGAGCAATAGAACATCCGCCATATCCGTGATGGAGGCCTATGATGGCACTGCAGCATCGCTCTCATCCGCCAAGGCCCTCTCCGACAGCTTGTTTGCAGAGGCGCAAACCGCCAGCGATGCCGTCCTGATGCCGTTGGTGGGTGTGATTGATGATCCCTTCATGTCAGGATGATCTCAGGGCAGCAGTCCAGTCTTGTCTATCGCCAGACCCCGCGCCACTCGGCATCAATCGCGTCCAGCGCAGCAATATCCATTGCGCCCCCGGTGGCATCATACCGCCCATCTGGCGTGTCATAGCCTAATGCCGCTTCCCTGCTGCGCAGGGCCTCAACCGCCCGGGCATCCACACCCGGCAGGCGCACGTCGCCCAGCGCGTCAGCCGTGGCACGGGGAAACAGCAGCGAAGACGCCCCCCCCGACAGGTTCACACAGGCACATCCCTGCACTGCCGCCAACGCGGCGAGCCGCGCTGATTTCGCGCGTAAATCCCTCAACGATACATCATCGCGCAGCGGGTCCGCGGCCCCTGTTCCATAAAAGTGCGTATCCCCTGCCTTTGGGTAAACCATGTCGCACCCCATAAACGCCATCACACGCGGTTTGAGCGCGTCCAGCGCCCAGTAGGCGGTTGTATAGGCCATCGTGGCTCCGGCAAAGACAAACCCGCCATAGCGGTTCTGCGCAGGCACAAAGGCATCTGCCTCGACCAATCGCTGCCCCCTGCCCACACGCGCAGGCATGTTTTCGGCCGGAAAGTCCTCAGGAAAGACCAGCGTGTCCCAATCGGGACGCACACGCCATGCGTTGTTCATCACCACAATTTCATCGAACCATGCGCGCGGCCAATCCCGAGCCTGCACCGCGTTGGGTCCACTGCCCAAGATCAAAATCACCGGTCCGCTCATCTGACGCCCCCTGCCTCATGCAGCCAGAGCTAGCGGTGCATTCCCTCAGAACAAGTCAGCCGGGCAGGTTCTTTGCCACATTCAGCTTGCTGTTTTCCAACATCAACACCTCGCGCTGCGGGAACGGGATAGAGATGCCGTTCGCCTGAAACGCATCCCAGAGCGCCAGATACACATGCCCTCGAATGTTGGTCAGCCCCCCGGTTGGGTCCTTGATCCAAAACCGCAGGATGTAATCTACACTGCTGTCCCCAAAGCCGACAATATGACACACTGGCGGCTTGAAACTCAGGACCCGGTCCACACCCGATGCCGCCTCAATCGCCAGTTTGCGCACCTGATGCGGATCATCGCCATACGCCGTGCCAAAATGGATATCGAGCCGCACAAAATCGTTGGAATGCGACCAGTTCACGACTTGCCCCGTGATCAGGTCTTCGTTTGGGATCAGGTATTCCTTGCCGTCCCGCGTCACAACGGAAGCATAGCGCGCGCCCAGCGTCTGAATCCATCCAAAGGTATCACCAAGGCTGATCACGTCCCCCGGCTTGATGGATTTATCAAGCAGGATGATCACGCCTGAAACGAGGTTCGACACAACCTTTTGCAGACCAAAACCAAGGCCCACACCAATGGCACCCGAAAGCACTGCAAGCCCGGTCAGGTCAATGCCAACCGCCTTGACCCCCATGAAAAAGGCAACGCCATAGAGCGCAAGCTGCACTCCCTTGACCGCGAGCACCTGCATCGACGGGCTGATGTCATCGTTGCGCCGGATCGTGCTGGCCGTGGCCTGACTGGCGAGTCGGGCGAGCGTCATCAAGACGCCAATCACTACAAATGCGGTCAACAAGGTCAGCAGCGACAGCCGAAAATCCCCAACGGCCAGCGCAATGCTGTCAATAAACGCAGTGACTTCATCCAGCACGCCCAACAAATAAAGCGTTGCATAGACCCACAGCGCCCATGTCACCATCCGCCGCAACGTCTTGTTGCGGACAAATTGCGCGGCAAGCGCGATGCCCACCAACACGGCTGCAATCGTTCCCGACAGGCCAATCAGATAAGACCGCGACGGCCAGGTGATGTTCTGCATCACAAGATAAACAAGACCCGCCAACACCGCGAACCAAATCAGCCCAAGCCGTCGCTTGACCTGCACGATAAACCGCAACTGCCACTTGGCCCAGCCCTCGCGGGAGCGCACCCAGTTTTGAATGATGTTTCCGGTGCCTTTGTGCATGAAATAGGCCAGAACCGCCAAGCCAACGACAATAAACAGCTGGTTCTGGCGCCATCCCGGCTGGATCACCCCTTGCAGGAATGTCACCGCACTGAGCCACAAACCATCCACCATCAGCAGAAAGTCGGCAAAGGGGTCGGTCTGCTCTTCCATCACGCCTCCCGCGTTTTGGGAATCGTCGCATGAACGCTGCCCCCGCCGCAACCCTTGCGGCACAGGCGCAGGAAGGGTATCTGGGACCCCATGAAACGCCTGTTCGATTCAACCGACCGCGCCCGTTTGCGCGAACGCTTCTTTGGGGCCACCCACACGGTGCTCGCGCGACTATAACTGCGCGTGCGGATCCCCCGCAGCCAACCAGCCACGACACCTTCAATTACGGGAGAGGACCACATGTCCCCCAAAACGCTCTATGACAAAATCTGGGATGCACACGTCGCACACGAAGCCGACGATGGCACCTGCCTTCTTTATATTGATCGCCATCTGGTGCACGAAGTGACCAGCCCGCAAGCCTTTGAAGGGCTGCGCATGACGGGGCGCAGCGTGCGCGCACCGGACAAAACCATCGCGGTGCCGGATCACAACGTCCCCACCACGCTGGACCGCGCCAACGCCGAAACCATGACCGAAGACAGTCGTATTCAGGTCGAAGCGCTGGACAAGAACGCAAAGGACTTTGGCGTGCACTACTACCCCGTGTCGGACATCCGTCAGGGCATCGTGCACATCGTGGGGCCGGAACAGGGCTGGACCCTGCCGGGCATGACCGTGGTTTGCGGCGACAGCCACACTGCTACCCACGGTGCGTTTGGCGCGCTTGCCCATGGCATCGGCACGTCAGAGGTAGAGCACGTGCTGGCCACACAAACGCTGATCCAGAAGAAATCCAAGAACATGAAGGTCGAGATCACCGGCAAACTGCGCCCCGGTGTCACGGCCAAGGACATCACGCTGAGCGTCATTGGGGTCACCGGGACCGCAGGCGGCACGGGCTACGTGATCGAATACTGCGGCGAAGCCATCCGCGATCTCTCCATGGAAGGGCGCATGACCGTCTGCAACATGGCCATCGAAGGCGGCGCACGCGCCGGCCTGATCGCACCGGACGAGAAAACCTTTGAGTACTGCAAGGGCCGCCCCCACGCGCCCAAGGGAGCACAGTGGGAAGCCGCCCTTAACTGGTGGAAGACACTTTATTCCGACGATGATGCCGCATGGGATGAGGTCATCACCATCAAAGGCGAAGACATCGCGCCTTTGGTCACGTGGGGCACCTCGCCCGAAGACGTGCTGCCGATCACCGCAATGGTGCCTTCTGCTGACGACTTCGAAGGCGGCAAAGTCGGCGCGGCCCAACGCTCGCTTGAGTATATGGACCTGACCTCTGGCACACCGCTGAAAGATGTTGAGATCGACACGGTCTTTATCGGGTCGTGCACCAACGGTCGGATCGAAGATCTGCGCGCTGCTGCTGAGATCCTCAAAGGTAAAAAGAAGAAAGACGGCATCCGTGCGATGGTTGTACCCGGTTCCGGCCTTGTGCGCGCGCAGGCCGAAGAGGAGGGGCTCGCGGATATCTTCAAGGAGGCCGGGTTTGAATGGCGTCTGGCAGGATGTTCCATGTGTCTGGCGATGAACCCAGATCAGTTGCAACCCGGTGAACGCTGTGCCGCAACATCCAACCGCAACTTTGAAGGCCGTCAGGGCCGGGGCGGTCGCACCCACCTGATGTCACCTGCAATGGCGGCGGCAGCGGCGCTGACGGGCAAGCTCACGGATGTTCGGGAACTGATGTAATGGGAGCGCTCATCCATCTCCTTTCGGAGTGTCTTCGCACCCGTTGCGAAGACAGCCAACGGATGGATGAGCACCCCTGCGTCAATGCTGCACGGTGGCGGACCACGCCCGGCCCCGCCCTGCACGTCCTCTCTCATTCACCACAACTTGTGGTCCAAAATTAGGAACCATTCACATGGACAAATTCGAAACACTCACCGGGATCGCGGCCCCCATGCCGCTGATCAACATCGACAACGATATGATCATCCCCAAGCAGTTCCTCAAAACCATCAAGCGCTCGGGCCTTGGCGTGAACCTCTTTGATGAGATGCGCTATGACGAGAACGGCGCGGAGATTGCGGACTTTGTGCTGAACAAGCCGCAATACCGCGAGACGGAAATCCTCGTTGCGGGCGATAACTTCGGTTGTGGTTCGAGCCGGGAACACGCGCCGTGGGCGATCAAGGACTTTGGCATCCGCTGCGTCATCGCGCCCAGCTATGCAGATATCTTTTACAATAACTGCTTTAAAAACGGTATCTTACCCATCACCTTGCCGCAAGAGCAAGTGGATGTGCTAATGAAGGACGCCGAAAAAGGGGCCAATGCCCGTATGACCATCGACCTTGAGGCACAGACCGTGACGTCCTCGGATGGGGAGGTCTTTTCCTTTGAGGTTGATGCCTTCAAAAAGCACTGCCTGATGAATGGTCTGGACGATATTGGTCTGACGATGGAAAAGGCTGCCTCCATTGACACATACGAGGCACAGGCAAGCCAAAGCCGCCCTTGGGTCTAGCCAATCGTTAACTCTGAGCGGTCAGAGTGACACACGCATAACGTGAACATTGTGGGCGCTGACAAGGTGCCCACAACATCTTGTAAGGTGCCTTCTTCTCGCCGCCAAATAGATGCAAGAACGCACCACACTCACCCCCAAATCGCCCTACTGTTTACTGATCGTTAACCAGTGACTTGAGCACTGTGGCGAAAGAAGGCACAAATTGGGCAAGAATGAGGCAGGCCCCGACACCACGGGGCAACAAGTTGGAACAAGCACGCGGCAACGCATCGCGGCTGGCCAGTTTGGAAGGGTTGAGTAGTGATAGGACGCATGACAGGCGCGGCTTTGCGCGGTCTGATGGTAGCAGTATTGATTGCAACACCGGCACTTTTGCTGCCGAGTGTGGCATCCGACAGCAGTCAAATAACTGTTTTGGTCGCACTCCTTGCGGCATTTTTGACGTTTGTCGAATACAATTCCAACTTTCCCAGCATTGTTGAATTTCGGGATGCAGCGCCATTTAATAGACTGCGGTTCGTCGCACTGTCCGCCATCGTCGTGATGCTCAGTCTGATTTTGAAAGGGGCCGTTGAACCAACCGCCCTGACCTCTGCAGCAACGTCGCTTGGGCTGATTGTTGGCAATGCTCTTGATTTTCCTTACTCACCCGTTCGCCTTGTCGTTTTGATGCAACCACACGATGCGGACGCTTCTCTTGTCTCGATCATACGTGCCTGCGCGGGTATCGCCTATCTGATCTCAGTGTTCGCAGTTGTTTGGTTCGTGTGCATGGTTCGCTTTTTGCATTGGCCCACACGGCAAGGTGCGTTCAATGTTTGGGTAAACCTGCCCTTATTCGACCCAACTGCCGGCGGGGACGTTCTGGAACGTCTGCAACGGGATTCCCGTGTCAACATCGCCCTTGGGTTTCTTTTGCCCTTTATCATCCCCGCTGTGGTCAAAGCAGCCGCCAGTCTGATAGACCCGGTATCGTTGCAAAACCCGCAAACCATCATCTGGACGCTGAGCGCATGGGCCTTTCTTCCTGCAAGCATGATCATGCGCGGCATCGCTATGGGTCGGGTCGCCGAGATGATTCAGGACAAGCGCCGCCGCGCCTATGCCACTGCACGCGCCGAAGACGAAACGGGTATGCAAACCGCCTGATCGCGGTTGTTTTGGCGCTTCTGATAACTGCTTCTGCGCAGGCTGACACGCTCCGCATCGCAACCTTCAACACTGAACTGTCCCGCAAGGGGCCCGGGTTGTTGCTCAGAGACATATTGCGCGGCGATGACCCTCAAGTTACGGCGGTGATCACAGAGTTAGTGGAGGTTCGTCCCGATGTCATCGCCCTGCAAGGCTTTGATTTCGATATCGAAAACCGAACCCTGAAAAGCTTTGCTGATGCACTTGAACAAAACGGGCTGCACTACCCTCACATTTTTTCCACCACCCCGAACGCCGGCCTGATGACCGCGCTGGACCTTGACGGTGATGGCAAGCTGGGCGGCCCGGGAGACGCGCAAGGGTTTGGTCGTTTCTTTGGTCAAGGCAGCATGGCTCTGCTGTCACGTTTCCCCCTTCTAACAGAGCAGGTGCAGGATTATTCCACTCTGCTTTGGCGGGACCTCCCAGATGCATTGCTGCCAGTCGTGGCAGGCAAACCCTTCCCCAGCGCAGCCGCGCTTGAGGTGCAGCGCCTTTCGTCGCACGGTCATTGGGTCGTGCCGATCACGCATCCAACGCTAGGGCAGGTTACTGTGATGACCTATCACGCCAGCCCGCCGGTTTTTGACGGGCCAGAAGACCGCAATGGCAAGCGCAATCACGATGAAACGCTGTTTTGGGATCACTATCTGAATGGCACCTTTGGGACTCCACCGGCGGAGCGTTTTGTGATCCTTGGGGATGCCAATCTGGACCCCGAAAACGGTGATGGCAGGGGCGAAGCCATGCGCCGCCTACTCTCACGGAACAATCTGCAAGACCCTTTGCCGACCCTGCCAACAGTAAACTGGACCCAGACGGGCCCCTTACGCGTGGACTATGTCCTGCCCTCTGCCGACTGGACTGTCGTCGGGGCTGAGGTCCGCCCAATCAATCCCGATGCAAGCCGCCATTCCCTTGTTTGGGTGGACATCACCCGATAGGGCGTTCTTGACCCTTTGCGCCCATCACGCTACGCCGCGCGGGACATCTTTTACCAAGGAGCGCCCCATGGCCAACCCAACCCTGCTTATCCTCGCCGGTGACGGCATCGGACCCGAAGTCATGGGTCAAGTCACCCGCATCATTGACTGGTTCGGTGACAAACGCGGGCTGGCATTTGACGTCGAAAACGAACAGGTGGGCGGTGCAGCCTATGACGCACATGGCACGCCGCTGCATGATGACACGATGGCCAAGGCGCTGGCGGCGGATGCGGTCTTGCTTGGTGCGGTGGGCGGCCCCAAATACGACGATCTGGATTTCAGCGTAAAGCCTGAACGCGGCCTGCTGCGCCTGCGCAAAGAGATGGACCTCTATTCCAACCTGCGCCCCGCGCAGTGCTTTGACGCGCTGGCGGATTTCTCCTCGCTGAAAAAAGACATCGTGGCGGGCCTCGACATCATGATTGTGCGCGAACTGACCTCCGGCGTGTACTTCGGAGAGCCGCGCGGCATCTTTGAAGAAGGAAATGAGCGGGTGGGCATCAACACACAGCGCTATACCGAAGGCGAGATTGAGCGCGTCGCACGCTCCGCGTTTGAGCTGGCCCGCCGTCGCGGCAACAAACTGTGCTCAATGGAGAAAGCCAACGTCATGGAGAGTGGCATCCTGTGGCGTGAGGTGGTGCAAAAGGTCCACGACGAAGAATACCCCGATGTTGAGCTGAGCCACATGTATGCCGACAACGGCGCGATGCAGCTGGTGCGCGCACCCAAACAGTTTGACGTGATCCTGACTGACAACCTCTTTGGCGACAACTTGTCGGATTGTGCCGCGATGCTGACCGGCTCGCTTGGCATGTTGCCCTCCGCCTCTCTGGGTGCGCCCAATGCGGATGGCCGTCCTAAAGCGCTGTACGAGCCAGTGCACGGTTCCGCCCCAGACATCACTGGCAAAGGGTTGGCAAACCCAATTGCCTGCACGCTCAGCTTTGCGATGGCGCTGCGCTATTCCTTTGATCAGGGCGATGAGGCGACACGTCTGGAGCAGGCGGTGGAGAAGGTACTGGCCGACGGCGCACGCACCGCTGATCTGATGGGGCCAGAAGGCGGCACCCCGATCAGCACATCCGAGATGGGCGATGCAATCCTCGCAGCGCTGGACGCAAGCCTCTAAGTGACACTGCGCACCTAAATTGACGCAGCCCTCAGGTCATATTTGAACCTGAGGGCTGCTTGCTCTATGTCAGCGCTAACAGATGTAGCACAGGATCTGACAGCGTGGCGGATCAAGACCCTTACGACCTCTTTATCATTGGCGGCGGCATCAACGGCTGCGGCATCGCCCGCGATGCGGCGGGGCGCGGCATGTCGGTGGCACTGGCGGAAATGAACGATCTGGCCTCGGCCACGTCCTCCGCTTCTACCAAACTCTTTCACGGCGGCCTGCGGTATCTGGAGTACTTTGAGATCAACCTCGTGCGCCATGCGCTGCAAGAACGCGAAACCCTGCTCAGGGCCATGCCGCATATCTCCTGGCCGATGCGCTTTGTGGTGCCCTATCACAAGGACATGCGGTTTGAAGGCGGCACGCCAACCTCCAAGCTCTTAAACATCTTTATGCCGTGGACACGAGGACGGCGGCCCGCGTGGCTCATCCGGCTGGGTCTTTTCCTGTATGACAACCTCGGCGGACGCAAGATTTTGCCGGGGGCCAAGACGATCTCTCTTGTTGGCACGCCTGAGGGCGCGCCGCTCGACGCCAAGTTCCAGAAGGCGTTTGAATACTCCGATTGCTGGGTCGAGGACTCGCGGCTGGTGGTGCTGAACGCGCGCGACGCACAGCAGCGCGGGGCAGACGTCATGGTGCGCACCAAAGTGCTGTCTGCGGCACGTGTTGACGAGCTTTGGGAAATCACAACGCAAGATGCGGAGGGTCAAACCCGCACCGATCAGGCCAGGATGCTGATCAACGCGGGCGGCCCCTGGGTTGGCGACATCATCCAGAACAAGGTCCGCGTGAATTCACGCGAAGGTGTGCGCCTGGTTCGCGGCAGTCATATCGTCACCAAACGGCTCTATGATCACGACAAATGCTATTTCTTTCAGGGCACTGATGGGCGGATCATCTTTGCAATCCCCTATGAGACGGATTTCACCCTGATTGGCACCACGGACGCAGACCACGACGACCCGGATGTCAAACCCGTCTGCACGCCAGAAGAACAGACCTATCTGCTAGACTTTGCCAATGGCTATTTCAAACAGCAGTTGACGGACGCCGATGTGGTCTGGACGTACTCTGGCGTGCGTCCGCTATATGATGACGGCGCAAGCTCCGCGGCGGCAGCAACGCGGGACTATACGGTCAGGGTCGAAAGCGCGGGCGGTGCGCCGATCCTCAACATCTTTGGTGGCAAGATCACAACCTACCGCAAGCTGGCTGAGGATGTGATGGACAAGGTCGCTCCGTTTTTTCCGGGCACACCTGCGCATTGGACCGCCGGCGCACCACTGCCGGGGGGTGATTTTCCGGTGGATGGGGTCAGCGCCCTTGTCGGTGACCTGCGCGGGGCACATCCATTTTTGAGTGAGAAATGGGCGCTGCGCCTGATCCGAGCTTACGGCACGGAGGCACAGCAGATGCTGGACGGCGCAAAGACGCCAGACGCCCTTGGCCGCGATTTTGGCGGCACCCTGACAGAAGCCGAAGTCCGCTGGCTGATGACCCACGAATATGCCCGCACGGCTCAAGACGTCCTCTGGCGGCGCTCCAAACTCGGCCTGCGGCTCAGCAAAGATGAAGCGCTGGTGCTTGACGACTGGATGCACGCTGTTTGACACTCACCCCCTGAAAAGATGCAACGCCGGAGGCCCCCTATGACCCACATCCTTGCCATTGATCAGGGCACAACGTCCTCCCGCGCGCTGGTGTTTGACGCCGAGATCAAGGTCACCGCGACCGCACAGCAGGAATTTCCGCAGCACTTTCCACAAAGCGGCTGGGTGGAGCATGACCCGGCGGACCTGTGGAACACCACGCTCCAGACCTGCCGCGAGGCGATCGCCGGCGCGGGCCTGACGCCGGCGGATATCACGGCCATCGGCATCACCAACCAGCGCGAAACCACCGTGGTCTGGGACGCCTCAACCGGCGAGGCTATTTACAACGCAATTGTCTGGCAGGACCGCCGCACCGCTGAGTTTTGCCGCAGCCTGCGCGAGGCGGGCCATGACGCGATGATCACCGCCAAAACCGGGCTACTGGCGGACCCCTATTTTTCAGGCACAAAGCTGAAATGGATTTTGGACCACGTCGATGGGGCCCGTGCGCGGGCGGAAAAGGGCGAGCTGCTGTTTGGGACCGTCGACAGCTTCCTGATCTGGAAATTGACCAACGGGGCGGCACATGTCACCGATGCCACAAACGCTGCGCGCACGTTGCTCTATGACATTCACAAGGGCGGTTGGAGCCAGACGATCTGCGATCTTTTTGACATCCCCATGGCGATGCTGCCTGAGGTCAAGGACTGCGCGGCTGACTTTGGCATCACTGATGCCACACATCTGGGTGCTGCCATGCCCATTTTGGGCGTAGCGGGGGACCAGCAAGCCGCGACCATCGGTCAGGCCTGTTTTGAACCCGGCATGTTGAAATCCACCTATGGTACGGGGTGTTTTGCCTTGCTCAACACCGGCGACACGCCTGTGACCTCGCAAAACCGCCTCCTGACAACGGTAGCCTATCAATTGGACGGCAAGCCGACCTATGCGCTTGAGGGTTCGATCTTTGTGGCTGGAGCCGTGGTGCAATGGCTGCGTGATGGGCTCGGCATCATCAAGAATGCCGCTGAAACGCAAACCCTCGCGGCCAAGGCTGATCCGCAGCAGGACGTGATCATCGTGCCTGCATTTACCGGGTTGGGCGCACCCTATTGGAACGCTGAATGTCGCGGGGCCACTTTTGGTTTGACCCGCAGTTCCGGGCCCGCAGAATTTGCGCGCGCCGCTCTGGAAAGTGTTGGGTTTCAAACCCGGGATCTGTTGGAAGCGATGCGCGCTGATTGGCAGGGGCACGGGGCCGATGCCACGCTGCGCGTTGATGGCGGCATGAGCGCCAATGACCACGCGATGCAGTTTTTGTCAGACATCATAGATGCGCCTGTGGACCGCCCCGAGGTGTTGGAGACAACAGCGATGGGGGCCGCGTGGCTTGCTGGTCAACGCGCAGGGCTTTATCCTGACATGGCGGGATTTGCACAAAGCTGGGCGGTGGACAAAACCTTTAGCCCGGATATGGATGCAGCGACGCGCGACCACCGGTATGCCACATGGAAACGGGCAGTAGAGGCGACACTGTCAGTATGAGGGTGACCTAGGCAGCCCCGACAGGCTTAACAGACTTTTACCACAGGAATGCCCGCAACGATTTTGCCGCCATGACCTGTGGTATCCCCAATGCGCATGACGCCTTTGCCGTTGATCTTGACCTTGCTCGATCCCTTTTTATGCGTGTCAGGACCCGGCAATCCCGCACAGAGGGCTGACCCGCCCTCGACGGCCCAAGGGATGCCATTGAATTTGACATGGTTCTGACCTGCCTTGATCACCGGCCCACCCACATGCGGCCGGGGGCCGGGGGCGACTTTGGGACAGACGTGCATCATGCCAACAACGGCGAGCGGTTTACTGCTCATATGACGGGCCTCCTCATTGAGTTCATCCTGCAGGCTCCGCTGCGGCCTGCGCCAGAATTTTGTCCACGTCTTCCTCGGATGGCGGCAGAATTCGCAGCGGTATGCCCGTTTCAATCAGATCGAGCGTCTGCGTCTCCAATCGACCGTCCGGGCCTACGCCATAGCGCAAAAGATGTTCAGGCTTCGCTTCAGTCTCCGCAAAGATGGCGTCGATGCCACGCATAAAACTTGTGCGTTGTTCATCATCAAAGATCGGCAGATAGGTGTTTAGGTGCTGCGGGCGATAGAATTTGAAAAAGTAAGTATCGCCGTCTTCGTCCTTGATCTTGATGAACTTCTTGAGCTGCGTCTTGAGGCGCATCAACGGAAGACGCGAATGCAGGGCAAGCCCCCAATTCTGGCCATACCCATCTTCGACAAACCAGTCCCATGCGTCCCCATAGCGACGCAGCTCAATCAGCCACGGGCCGACCTCGCTCAATTCTTCAAAGGCGGCACCGTCAAAAAGGCAGCGCGCCGGTTCAGAAAACGCATCCGCGCAAATAGGAATATCCGCACTTTGTGACGCATCCAGCAGCAGGTAAGCGGTCAGTGGCGGTGTCTCCGTATCTTTGGCCTCGGTGCGGGCGGCCTCGTCTGCCTCAACCGGATCAAAGATGAGCGCATCCAGCGCCAGTTCCACCGCTTCTTTTTCGGGAGGCGGGGCAAGGAATTCAGGAAGTTCCATCAGATACGGTCCTCAATTCGGATCAATTCCACCGCGGACAAACCTAGTGTCATTTTTATTTGCCCTTACAGTCTTGCGCGAACGGTTTGTCGGACTTCAATGCATCCACCTGATCTGGCGCGCCTGAGGTGAAATCCACCTTGGGGGACTTCACCTTGAGGTGTTTCGTTTTGATCGTCACACCGCTGCTGTCGATGATGATTGTCCCGCCGGGTCCACCAATCACGAACTTGTCCTTGGCGTGCAGCGTATGCTTGGATGTGCGACTAAAGATGGATTTCTTGGTTTCAAGGTCGTAGTCCTCACCAACCTTGGTTTGCATCATTTTCCCCACAGAGGTGGTCAGGACGTTGCCCACAAGCACGTTTTTGGCAAGGCCAACCTGTTCGGTGGCCCCCTGCCCGATGGTTTCCTTTTTGAACTTTTCAACGGTCACGTTCATGGTGCCAGAGGAAGGCATTATCATCTGCAAAAGCCGTCCCATCATGGCCCCTTTGCCCAACTGATCCGCGCCACCGGCATTGCGGTGCCCGCCAGACCCGGAAAAACGCCCTTTCATCGCGATGGAGGCCAGTTCATTTGGCAGGTCAGAAACCCCTGCGACGATGCCGGCAAAGCCCCCCACACTGGCCCCAGCACCAGATTTGTTCGCGCCCTTTTTCATGAATTTACCGCCCGCCTGCACCAACGGCATCAGCATCTTTAGCAAACCCATGCCGCTGCCACCGACGGTAACGTTCTTGTTGGCACCCACCCGCTCCATCGCGTTGGCCGCAACATTGAGCGAGGCATTGGCACCGATCTGTTCCACACGGTTGGCAGAGATGTTGGCGCTTTGGTCATTCAGCACACGGATCGTTTGATCCTTTTGGGCGTGAATGGCCATGTTCTCCTGGCCTGCTTGCGCTTCAAAGCTGATTTCATTGAAGCCAGACCCTTCATGGGTATCGGCACGGATCACATGTTTGGTCTTGTGGCTGGGCAAATTGTACGGCCTGTCCGTCTTGCCATTAAACACGCAGCCGGTGACCATCGGCTTGTCGGGGTCTCCTTCAAGAAACTCGACGACCGCTTCCATCCCGATCCTCGGGATCGCCATACCGCCATATTCGCCCGCTGCGGTATGCTGCAATACGCGGCAACGCATTGAATAGGCTTTTTGCAAATCCCAATGGAAATGCACCAGCACGCGGCCATATTCGTCGCAGTCAATTTCCCCCTCACCGACGACCATTGCGGTCTGCGGACCGTGAATGCGCGGTGCGGGCGATTGGCGCAGTGGCAGGATCGGGGCATCAATTGGCGTCAGAACGTATTCCCCACTAAACGATGCATTGTCACCGGGGGAGCCGCCGGACATGTAGGCGTTTGCAACATAGCTGTGCTTTGCCTCAAGGCAGATCAGGGTGCCGGGTTGGCGACCCGGAGCCTCATCCCCCGTCAAATCAAGCGCCAACCCTGAGGACAATGATGGCGCATTGCCAACCAGCCGTTGCCGATGGTCCGAGGATTCCGCTTGCTTGAGCCGCAACTGGGACAACCCCTTGCCAGCCCCCGCCTCTAGATAATCGCCGGGATAGGCATAAGCCTCAATCTGCCCATGCGGATGCGATCGATCCGAAAGCTGACTGACTTCCATCGCTGCCTTGGGCTTTTTGAAGTTGAAATCCGTAAGTTTGACCGCACCTGTGGTCAGCCCGCGCCCGGACCGCCAATCCCAAAAATGCTCATCGTCCGCATTATGATCGTCAACGGAGTTGTAATAATCACGGCTTCCCCCAGCTATCGCGGAAAAACTCAGCGGATCGTCAACCAACACAAGTGTGTGCGCGTCTTCTTGATGGGCGAAACAGTAGTTGATCCCAAATCGCTCCATCTGCCGACAGACAAAATTGCGGTCGGTTTCACCAAATTGAACGGTGTATTCAAGTTTGGGGTAATCCTGTATCAGACGGTTCTCAAACAGCGGCTGAGACGCCTGAGCCCAATCAGCAAAGACCTCTTCAATGATTTCGACCACAGTTTTATTATGGAAAATCCGCTGGTTATGCCGCTGATCCGCCAGCCAAAGCCATGGCCGCAAGGTGAGGGAATAGAGGTATCCACCATCGCCCACACCAAGGGTTTCCGCCTGCGTGACAATACCGTCGTAGTGACGCGGCCCATGCTGGTTGTTGGAAAAAGAAACCTGCGCATGAGTGCCCATCAGCGCATTCAAATCGATATTGGCGTTTAGCGAAACCGCCTCAACCCGATATTCGAAAAGGCTATTCAGAGCATCTTGACCATTGAACCGCAGCAGCACCAGCTCTTCTGCACCCAGAACAGTCGTGAGGCTACCCGGTCTTGTGTCCTGCGTCAGAGTCAAATCCATAAAACACACTGCTTTAATTGAGAATCAAGGATAGACTACCCTTAGGTTGCTACAGCAATCAAACCGCATCTTTCTGATTGTGCCATAACCGGCAGAACCCAACCGAATTCCCTGAGCAGCGCAACGCAAGTGTGCTGGAAAAGGCGACCCGGAAAAGCCACGCCTATGACCAAGCCAATGGATTGACGTCGCTGGGATTTCAGGAAACTCTTGAGCCATGACACAAGATGAACCCTCCATCAGCACAGAAACCGACAAAACACAGCCGCCTGTGGCCGCGATGCGGTACGAAACGCCTGCAGCACTTTATGAACATCTGCCTCATGTTTCACAGCTGACTTTGCATCGGCCTCGGGTTGACGAAGGGTCGCTCGACTATCTCTACCGCTTGCGCGCTTCCACCACACCAGAAGAGGCCGTGACCTACACCGCCTTTGCTGCGATGCCAAAAATGGGTGTTTGGTGGGGGTATGAGTGCCTGCGTCTTTCAGGGGATGAGCTGTCGCCGCACGACCGTCAGATGATCGAGCTGGTCGCCAACTGGACCCAATACCCCGACAATGAGAACCGGTTTCGCGCGATGAAAGCAGCACTTTATGCGCCCGTGCGCACACCTGCGGTTTATCTGGGGCTTGCTGTTGGGTGGTCCGGTGGGCCCATTGCACCCAACGATCCGGCAGGGGTGCCGCCACATCGCGGGCCACGCGCGCTTAACACGGCTGTCCTGTCTTGTCTGGCACGTGCAGACATTCAATCACGGCCCATTCGGCTGGCCCGGTTTATTGATCAGGCTGCCGTTCTGTATCACGTCCATTAAGTCTGGCTTCAACGTGCTTTTTCCCATTTGTCATACAGGGCGTCCTGCTGGAGTTACCGCAGAATTTCGCGCATGGTCGCGCGAATGACCCTGCGCCTGCGAATCGACAATTTTGACACGCTGGAAGACGGCGGACCGACCTGGATCACCCTCGACCAACGAGGGGCGAGCATTGGGCGGCGCGCGTCAATGGATTGGATTCTACCTGATCCGGCCAAACATGTCTCAAGTCACCATTTCGACATTCAATTCGCTGACGGCACGTATTGGCTGCGCGATGTCTCGACCAATGGCACGTACCTGCAGGGGCAGTACCACCGTATCGAAGGCGCGCTTGCGTTGCAGGGAGGAGAGCGGCTGATTGTCGGCCACTACGTGATCGCGGTGGAACTTGGCAACCAGGCACCTGCTGCCGTCCCGGTTGGCCAGACGAGCGCCACAACCGATCCCTGGGGCGGGGTGGAGGACGATTCAGACCCTTGGGACCTGAGCGCGGAGCATGTGCACCCTGTAAACCCGCTGCCCTCGCCTGCGGCCAATCCCCATCATCTTGACGAAATGGCGCAGGACTTTGTACCGCTACAACAGCCGACCTATCCGCAAGTAAGCCCACCCCCAATTGCGCCGGTGCACCAACCCAATGTGCCGCGCGCGCAATCGCATCCTGTGCAATCCGCACCGCCACCGACGCAAGGCCGTCCGGTGCCGCCTGAGCACATGCAAACGCCGCCGCCCCCTGTGGCAGAACATCAGCCCACACAAGGCCCATCACACCAAGACGTGCTCGAAGCCTTTTGCCGGGGCGCTGGCCTGCCTTTGGCGGCCTTGCAAGGAGCAGACGCACCGATGCTGGCGGAGGCATGGGGCAAAAGCGCAAAAGTGAGCGTCGCACAGATCATGGAAATGTTGCAGGACCGCGCCAACGTCAAACAGTTCACCCGCGGCGGGGAACGCACCATGCGCAGCGCCACCGGGAACAACCCACTAAAATTTATGCCCGATCCAGAACAGGCATTTGATGCCCTGTTTGTGCAACCCCGCGAAGGTTTCATGAGCGGCGCAGATGGATTTGAGAACGCCCTGAGCGATTTGCGCCGCCATCAGACAGCCGTATTTGCGGCCCTGCAACCAGCCTTGGCCGAGGTTCTGGCGGGGCTTTCACCCGATGAGATCGAGGACCGCGAGGGGACTTCGAGCAATCTGTTGAGCGGTTCGAAAAAGAGCCGGAACTGGGATGCTTTCGTGCGTGCTTGGGATGAGAAAGTAAGTACCGGGGATCACGGTATGCTTGACGTTTTCATGCGTGCCTTTGCCAAGGCATACGCAGAGGTGGCGAGCAAGGCAGGATAAGCTACCTTGACGATAGAGCCATTTTCCGCCGTAATTCCGGCACCTTGCAATTGGAGAGACGCGCGTGACACAGGATGATCTGCTGAAGCCGGTGACGGATGACGCGCCTTGCGGTCCTGACCTGCACGCGAGCGAAGACCCGGAATTTGACGAGTACTACTTTGGCGCGCTTGGTCGCCTGCCGTCGTATTATCACAAGCCCGGTGTCGAACGCCCTGATGGCAGCTTGTCCCCCGATCAGATCTTCGACAGCGGCAGTGTCGATATCACTGCAGAGAGCAAAGCCATTCATGCGCTCCTGAACCGCAGCAAAGACATCCGGCTGCTGGTGTTGCTGGCGCAATGGGAAGCATTGGCAGGGCGATTGGAGCCGTTGACGCAAACGATTGAAGATATCGCAACGCTGCTGGCAAAGTTCCCGGACGCCCTGCACCCGACCCTCGAACACGGCGCTGCTGATCGGCGCGAGGCATTGGCAGAACTGGCCAACCAGACCACCATCATTCAGCCAATGCATTTTCGGGGTTTGACCGGCACGGATGAAGTCAGCCTGCGCAAAATCAAAGTGGCTGCAGGCAGTCTTACCCCGCTGCAAAATGAGCAGGACCTGACTGCGGGTATCTTGAACGATGCGCTGTCTGATCCGGCCAACAAGAAAGAAATCTCAACGAATCATGCGGCACTCCTGCGTTTGTCAGAAGCGCTTTCGCAAATCTCCCGGACCTGTCTCGCGCTGGAGGCACATCCGTTTTCACCAGCGTTTGATGGTTTGGCGAAGACAGTAGAGGAGATGCTGACGGCTCTTTCTGCCGCCAGCCCCGAATTGCGCGCCGCTGAGAAAGAGGCCGCGATGGCGCACGAAAGCGCGGATGCGGTTTCGGAGAATCCGGCCAACACAGGGGACACACCTACGCGCATGGCAGACACCCCCGCGAGCGCGCCGGTCAAGAGCCAATCGGAAGCACGCCTCGCGCTGGAGGCCTGTGAGCATTACTACCGCAAGGAAGAGCCGTCTTCGGCCGCGCTGTTGCTGGTGGCGCAGGCCCGATTGCTCATTGGTCGCCCGTTGGTTGAAGCGCTTGAGACGTTGTTGCCCGAAAAGGCGACCCAAACCGTTGTGGATTTTGGCCCCAAGATTGGGTTTTCCCTGAACATAGACCGATTGCGCCAACTGACCGAAAGCGCGCCCCAAAGCGCCGCACCGCAAGACGCAGTGGCGGAAGAGGCAAGCACACCCCCGGTTGTCCGCTCCAGCGCTGAGGCGGCGGGGGTCATGCGCGCGGTCGAAGAGTATTTCCTGCGCGCGGAACGCTCGTCTCCGGTACCGATCCTGTTGCAGCGCGCGCGCAGCTATCTCGAACGGGACTTTCAATCTCTGGTTGACGAATTGGTCCCAGATGTGGAAACAAACTAGTGAAATTTGGCGGGTTTTCCCCTAATACTTGCCCCCTTGGTGCTGCGACATGCGCAGTCGTTGACTTTGATAGGCAACGCTGCTTCACTTTTAAATTGAAATCCAAAGCTGCTTTTTGGGAGTAATAGCAAATGGCATCCGATTCTGGTTCCGGTTACATCAAACGTAACCGCCCCCCGCGCGTACAAATTCAGTACGAAGACCCGTATGATAGTGAAAAAATGGTGGAACTGCCGTTTGTCATGGGGGTGATGTCCGACCTGTCCGGCAACAGCCCAGCGGAGGAACCGGAGCCGGCGGATGAACGCACGTTTACCGATGTGACCAAAGATACGCTTGATGACTACATGGGCAAAATGAAACCGGGCATGACGTTTATGGCTGGTAACAAGCTGGAGCCTGACAGCGGTCAAAAGATGGGCGTGAGCCTCACCTTTGAAAAGATGGAAGATCTTGAGCCTGCGGCGATCGCACGGCAAGTGCCCGCGCTGCGGAAAATCCTTGAGGCGCGCGAGCAATTGGCGAACCTGCAACGCTACATGAGCGCCAAACCCAAGGCGCAGGAACACCTGCAAAAACTGTTGAACGACCCTGAGCTGATGGCGGCTTTGTCCGACCGGGCCACCCCAGACGACAGTGAGGATTGATGCGCACACCTGCCGCGTCGTTCCCTGAGCAGATCAGCCGAAAAAGAGATTTAAGATGACAAACGAAGTACAACAGGATCAGTCGAGCGGCGCAGAAGCGCTGGACGAGCTTTCTGAATTTTCTGATATCCTCAAACAGACCATCAAACCGCGCACCGAAGTCGCGGCAAAAGAGGTCGACAATGCGGTTGTGGCGCTTGTCCGCGAAGCAATGGGCGATCAATCGCTCATTGCGGAGGATGTCATCGACACATTGGATGCCATGCTCGCCAAGCTGGATGAAAAACTGACCGACCAGATGAATGAGATCATTCATAACGAGGAATTTCAGAAGTTTGAATCCAGTTGGCGCGGTCTGGCTTACACCCTGAACAACGCTGAAACCGACAGCACGCTTCGGGTCAAAGTGCTCAATATTTCCAAAAAGGAATTGCAGGCAATGATGCGCCGGTATCCCGGTGCGAAATGGGATAAATCCCCGCTTCATGATATGGTCTATGAGCAGAACCTTGGTACATTGGGGGGCAAACCTTTTGGCTGCCTCATCGGGGACTACCACTTCAGCCAATCCTCACCGGATGTGAACCTGCTCAATTCCATCGGAAAAATCGCAGAAGCCTCGCTTGCGCCATTTGTTTCCGGTGCCTCCCCCGAATTGCTTGGGCTGGACAGCTGGAATGAAATCTCTGTTCCGCCCGATTTGAGCGAGATTTTTGAAACACCCGAATACGCACAATGGAACAGCCTGCGTGACAGCGAAAATGCACGCTTTCTTTCATTGACCCTGCCGCGTGTTCTGGCGCGCGAGCCTTATGGGCCGAACAGCAATTCGGTGGTCGAGGAATTCAACTTTGTCGAAGATACCGATGGTCATGGTGGCCAGATGTACAGCTGGATGAATGCGGCACATGCAATGGCGGCCAACATCAACCGGGCCTTCAAGGAAAGCGGATGGACCGGCCGTATTCGCGGGGTGACATCCGGGGGTGAAGTTGCCAATTTGCCGACCCACCTTTTTGATACAGGTGACGGTGCAAAAGATCTCAAATGTCCGACCGAAGTTTCGATCACCGATCGGCGTGAGGGAGAGTTGTCGCAGGCGGGGCTCATCGGCCTTATCCACCGACAGCATACCGACAAGGCTGCCTTTATCGGCGCGCAATCGCTCTATCGGCCCAAAAAATACGTGGACGATCTGGCGACGGCATCCGACAATATGTCATCGCGAATCCCCTATATTTTCGCGGTATCCCGATTCAGCCACTATCTAAAGGCAATGGTACGCGACAAAATCGGGCAAAGCCCTGATCGCATGCAATTGCAAATGGACTTGCAGGCTTGGATCAATAAATACGTTTCCGGCAACCCGGAAAGCGCCAGCGAATTCGAAAAAGCCAAGAAACCATTGGCAGGCGCAAAAGTGGAAGTGGTAGAAGACGAACTGAATCCGGGATATTATCAGGGTAAATTCTTCTTAAAGCCACATTTCCAGCTTGAGGGCATGGATATCGGGATGAGTTTGGTGTCTAAATTGCCTACGGGTAAATGATTTTGAATTACCCTGATACGCACTTTCGCGGATCAGGTCTAACGCCTAAAGGAGTAAATTAAATGGCGATTGATTGCTTTTTGTATCTCGACAACAACATCGTGGGCGAATCCCAGGATGACAAGCACAAGGAATGGATCGACATTCTGTCCTGGAATTGGGGCATGCGTCAGTCCGGTACGACACACCAAGGCGGCGGCGGTGGCGGCGGCAAGGTGGATGTGAACGACATCACCATCAGCAAGTATGTCGACAAAGCGACCCACGACCTGATCGCGCGCTGCTGTTCAGGTGAGCACATCAAATCAGGTCAGCTTGTCGTGCGCAAATCCGGTGGTCAGGCTCCGATCGACTACCTCAAAGTCGACATGGAAGACATCATCATCAGCTCCTACAACACAGGTGGCAGCAAGGACGGTCTGGACCGTGTGCAGGAAACACTGACCCTGAACATGCGCCGCTTCCAGGTGACCTACACCTTCCAGGAGCAATCCGGTGCGGCAGGTCCAGAAAGCATGGCTGGCTGGGAAATCGCCGAAAACAAGACCTGGGGCAAGTAACAGCCGACATTCCGCTGATTTACTCCTCAAGATCAAGGCTGGCCTTCGGGCCCGCCTTTTCCAATTGAAGTGCTGGGAACAGCCTCCGGCACACCTCAATAAATTGCGAGAAAATGCAAAGCGCGCACCCTGATAAGCAGTCAAACAAACGGCGTCTTTGGCGCAAGGGCGAACGCGCAAAAGTATCTATTCTGCAAGCCTTTCGGAGCGCATTCGACGAAGGTCGTGCCAAACCTACGTCGTCGGATCAGTCACCTGCAACAACGTCAGAACCACGTAGTTTGCCCAAACGTGACGCCCTGAACGAGGCGACCCTGCGCGAACACCTCCAAGCGGATCTGAACGCGCTGTTGGACACAATTGAGCTGGGGTCCGCCGTGCCGCTGGACGACCTGCCGCATGTACGATCCTCTATCATCAATTACGGATTTCGCGATTTGTCCAATCTGTCAGTCACAGACATCGGCAAGCCACAAATCAAACAGGCCATTCGGCAATCCCTGATCAACCATGAACCACGATTGGTGCAACAAAGCATCGAAGTGGATGTGCGCGAGCCGGACGACGACAACGGCCAGCGCGCCTCAATTTCGGTTTCGGCTGAACTGATGGGCGATCCAATTGATATTCCGCTCGATTTTGACGCAGAGATCGATATGGCCGCAGGCAAGCTGAAGATGTCCAAGCTGAGGATTCAGGCGTGAACCGCGCCTTTCGCGAAGCCTATGACCGGGAGCTTGCCCTGCTCAAAGAGCGGGCAGTTGAATTTGCGCGCGAATACCCTGACATGGCGGACCGGCTTGGCGGGTTGATCGAAGATAACCTTGATCCCACGGTATCAGGTCTGTTGGAAGGCAGTGCCTTTTTGGCGGCCCGTGTGCAGACCAAGATGGAGGAGGAATTCAGCACATTCACGCACGAATTGCTGGATCAGATTTTCCCCGATGCACTGGCCCCAACCCCCTCCGCGATGCTGGTCAAAGCAAACCTGCCGCTTGAGAACGCCGATTTGGGTGATGGCATGCGCTTTCCCGCTGGGTCCTATCTGGATGCACGGTTCAAGGACACCGACAGGCAAACCTCCTGCCGCTTTGCGTTGACGGCCCCGTTGCGGATTTGGCCGCTCACAGTTGCGGACGTGCAGTACCATACTGGGGCCGGACCGATTGGAGCTTTGGGTCAGGAAATCGCACCCGGCACAAAGGCAGGGATGGTGCTTAAACTCAAGCGTCTGGGTCCAGGCGGGGCCACCAAAGAGGAAATGGCGCTGGCCAGCCTTGGTGGGACACCGGGCACCGAGGATGCGCTTGATACGCTCACCTTTCATCTGACCGGCCCGCTCAAAGACAGCATCGCCCTTTATGAGCAACTCTTTTGTGACACCACTCGGATATCGCTGCGCTGGCTCAATGCGCAGGGAGATGCCGTATTTGCAACGCTCCCGTTGACGTTTCTGGATCAAATCGGTTTTGACAGAGAGGAGCGTCTGTTTTCCCACAATACGCGCCTTTTTGAGGGGTTTGCGTTCCTGCGCGAATTCTTTGTCTTTCCCCGCAAATTCGCGGGCTTTCGCCTGCGCGGGTTGGCCGACTATTTCCCGGCCATTCAAAATAGCGAAGTCGAGCTGATCTTTGAATTCAACAGACCGCAAAAATCCATCGCGAGCCGGCTTGAGAAAGAGCACTTTGCCCTCAATGCCGCCCCTGCGATCAATCTGTTTGAGGAAATGTCCTCCCAGGTTCGGCTGAACACCAAACAACACGAAGCCATCGTCACGCCCAATTCCACCCCCATCACACATTATGAGGTTCACGGCATCAAGGATGTCTGGGCCTTCTATCAGGGGCAACAAAGCAAGGTGCGGGTTTACCCGCTGTATGCCTTGCCCCCGGATGCCAAAGACCCCCGACAGGTCTTGTATTACACGTCACGCCGCAGGCCCCGACGGTTGACGGCGGCCGAAACCCGGTATGGCGCATCCAGCTATCGGTATCGGGGCACGGAAACCTTCGTATCAATCTATACCCCGCCGGGAGAGGAGCCTGTGCAGCGGCTTCAGGTCAACACGCTTTGCTCAAACCGGCACCTGCCAGAGCATCTGCCAATCGCACAGTCCAAGGATGATTTCTTTTTCTGCGACGATCAGACGATCACAATGGCCTGTGTGGGCGGGCCAACTGCCCCGACCGATAGTCTTGCCGATCTTGAATCCGCAGCCGCGCATCGCACAACAGCAGGTGACGTTTATTGGCGGTTGGTTTCATATCTTTCCCTCAACCATTTCGGCCTCGAAAGCCGCGACGGCGGGGATGCCGCCGCCAGCTTGCGCGAGATGCTCTCGTTGTTCACCGACCTGTCGGACAATGTGAATGAGGCGCAGATCGCGGGATTGAACCGGGTGCAGACCAGGCCGGTTGCGCGGACCATTCCCCATGCCGACGGATACCACACCGCCCGCGGGATCGAGGTCACGCTGACGTTTGACGAAAACGAATACGCAGGCTCCGGTGTGATCCTGCTGGCCGCAGTGCTCGACCGGTTCCTGTCCGAGTATGCCGCGATCAACAGCTTTACCCAAACCATTGTGCGCACCGTGCAACGCGGCGAGATCAAGATTTTCCCGCCCCGCTCCGGCAGTGGGCCGCTGTTATGAACACGCAAAGCAAAACCGAGCTGTTGGATGCCCGCGAAGCGCAGGTGCGCGAGGCTTTTGGCAAGGGCCTGTTCAACATGTTGCGCCAACTGGAGCGCGAAGGCCAGCACGCGCCGCGCATCGGCAAGAACCAGCGCTTGCGCGAGGCTTTGGTTCAACTTGGCCAAGACCCCTATCTTGCGTTTCCCGACACCGATCTCGCCCGCGTGGATGTCCATGCCAATCCCCCCAAGATAAGGGCACAGTTTTTGGGGTTCTTCGGGCCGCAAGGCGCATTCCCTCTGGTCTGGACCGAAGAGGTGCGCCGCTGGTTTGATGCCGGCGATCCCAGCTTTGTGGCCTTTACCGACATATTTGCAGCGCGCTTTCAGGAGCTTTTCTTTCGCGCCTGGTCGGATGCCCGCGCCATCACACAATTTGACCATGAGGCTGAGGATCGGTTCTCGGACTACCTGCTGGCCTTGGTTGGCACCGGCACTCCAAGTTTTCAAAACCGCGATAGCCTGCCGGATGCCGCGCGCAAACGGCTGGCACCTCTGGCGGCTGGCCGGGTCAAAAGCCCCGTCAAACTCCGGCAAATGCTGCAGGAACTCTTTGGCACCTCAGTCAGGATCGACATTGAGGAGCTGGTTCCCTCATGGCTGGAGTTTGAAGAGAACGCCCTGACCAAAGTCGGGATGCAATCCGCGACGATGGGCCGTGACCTTCATCTGGGCTCCAAGGTCCGCTCTATCGGAGAAAAGATCACCATCCACGTCTATGTCGACAACTACGAAACATATGAACGGTTCCTTCCCGGCGGCGTTGATCAGATCGAATTGCGCGATCTGGTGTTCTGGTATCTGGGACAGGCTTTCGACATTGAGGTCTGCCTGTGGCTGCCCAAGCCAGAGATCCGGCCTGCGGTGCTTGGCCAGACGATCAAGGTCGGCTGGATGGCTTGCATCGCCCCTGATCCGGACAATCCTGACCATCTGCTGCGCGTCACGCGCTTTCAACTCACGCCCGATACGGACAGACACACACCCACCCGGCCCGCAGCGGCCTGACCTGCATCCCCTGACCAAGAGACCCCCTGATGACCGAAATCACGATTGAAAAATATGCAGGCAAGATGAACCGCGCGGGCTATGACGCCTTTTTGCAGGGGATGCGCCACGCGCGAAGCGAGCGTAACCGCTCGGTCGAGCTGTGCCATTGGTTGTTCTACGCGCTCTCGAACAAGGACGCGGATATGTCCGTCACCCTGCGGGAGCTTGATCTTGACCGGGGGCGTGTGCTCAAGGACATCGACAAGGCGATGTCAGCGCTGGATAAAAACGTCACAGAAACGCCGGGCATTTCGGATTTTCTGTCGGATGCCTTAAACCACGCCTGGACCTATGCCACGTTGTTCTTTGGCGAAGCGCAGATCAGAACCGGGCACGTGTTGGTCGCGTTGCTGAACGATCCGCATCTCAAGCGGCAACTCACGCGTTATAGTCTGGTCTTTGACCAGATGACGGCAGATCAGATAAGTCAGGATAGTCGCAACCTCTGGTCCACCTCAGAAGAAGACACCATGCCGCCGATGGACGGCACCGGGCTCGCCCCGGCTGGCAGTGGTGCGGTGGACGACGACGGACGTACAGGCGCGGCGACCGCATTGGGGCGTTTTGCCAATGACATGACCGAAGCCGCAAGCAGCATGGATCCGATCAAAGGGCGCGGCGATGAGATCAGACAGATCATCGACGTATTGCTGCGCCGCCGCCAAAACAACCCGATCCTGACTGGAGAAGCAGGTGTTGGCAAAACCGCCGTGGTCGAGGGTTTTGCGCAGGCACTGGCCGCAGGAGACGTCCCGCCCAAGCTCAAGGGCACGCGCCTGTTTGAGCTTGATATCCAGGCGATGCAGGCCGGTGCCTCCATGAAGGGAGAGTTTGAGCAACGTCTGAAATCTGTCATCGACGAGGTCCAGTCCAGCCCCGTGCCGATCATCCTGTTCATAGACGAAGCTCATACGCTTGTTGGGGCCGGGGGTGCGCAAGGGACAGGGGATGCAGCAAATCTGCTGAAACCTGCACTGGCACGCGGCACGTTGCGCACCATTGGCGCGACCACGTGGTCTGAATATCGCCAGTATTTTGAAAAAGACCCCGCGCTCACCCGCCGTTTTCAACCTGTCAGCGTGGATGAGCCATCGGTGGAAAAGTGCTGTTTTATGCTGCGCGGTATCCTTGGCCCGATGGAGGCGCACCACGGCGTGCGCATCTCGGACGAGGCAATCGTCTCAGCCGTGTCCCTGTCCCACCGCTATATCCCCGCGCGGCAATTGCCGGACAAGGCCGTATCCTTGCTTGATACGGCCTGTGCCCGCGTCGCGGTAAGCCAATCCTCCATTCCCGCCCGTATTGACGATACCAAAGAGCGTATCAATGCGCTGGCCGTGGAAATCGACGGCAAAATAGCCGAGCGTGATCTGGGAGAGACCGATGAAGACCGCTTGCGAGAAGCCGAGGCTGAGAAGGTGGCGTTGGAGGCCAAACTCGCAGAGCTTGAGGCGGGCTACACCAAGGAAAAGGAAATCGTTGACCGTATTCTAGCGCTGCGCACCACCATCGCTGAAAACCGCGCGGTGCAAGAAGGTGCCGAGGGCACTGACAGCCCTGATCTGGACCCCGAAGCAGCCCGCACTGAGATGTATGAGCGGATGGCGGCGCTGGAGGCTGGCAACCCCGATGATCGCATGGTCTATGCCCATGTCGATGCCCAAGCCGTCGCAAGCGTGATCAGCGATTGGACCGGTATCCCAGCTGGTCGCATGGTCCAGGATGAATTGCAGGCTGTGCTGCAACTGGCCGATACGCTGCGCGAGCGGGTCATTGGGCAGGATCACGGCCTTAAGGCCATCGCCAAACGGATTGAGACCAACCGCGCGGGCCTGTCGAACCCCAACAAACCTATCGGTGTCTTTATGCTGTGCGGCCCGTCAGGCGTGGGCAAAACCGAAACCGCACTGGCGCTGGCGGAACAGCTTTATGGTGGCGAACAAAACGTCATCACCATCAACATGAGTGAGTTTCAGGAAGCACACACCGTTTCGCTCCTCAAAGGGGCACCCCCGGGCTATGTCGGCTATGGCGAGGGGGGGCGGCTGACCGAAGCGGTGCGGCGCAAACCCTATTCCGTTGTTTTGCTGGATGAGATTGAGAAAGCGCACCCAGACGTGCATGAGCTCTTTTTTCAGGTCTTCGACAAGGGATCTATGGAAGATGGCAACGGCAGGCTGATTGATTTCAAGAACACCATCATTCTGCTTACATCAAATGTCGGCACCGACGTGATCATGGAAATGGCCGAAGCCGGCGAAACCACGCCCAACCTGGAGGAATTGGAAACCGCGCTCAAACCCTTCCAGCTTGAGGTATTCCCGCCTGCCCTTCTGGGACGGATCGTATCGATCCCCTACTTCCCACTGGGCCGCGAGGTGCTGACCGGGATCACCAAACTAAAACTTGGGGCAGTAGAACGTCGCCTGAAAGGCACCCATGGCGCGGTGGTTGAATATGCCGACGGGGTGATTGAGCATATCGTTGAACAATGCCGCGACCCCGACAGCGGAGGGCGCATGATCGACAACATCATCACCAACTCCATCCTGCCCGATCTGAGCCGTCAAGTACTGAGCCGGATGGTGTCGGGTGAGAGCTTTGACAAGGTGGTGGTGTCGGTTGAGAATGGCGCATTTATGTATGCGTTTGAGTGAGACTAGATCGAAAGGCGAGTGATATGAATCAATGTGTAATCCAGACAACAGCTGATCCGGTACGGCAATGCAAGCTGCACCAACTTCAAATTTTCGAACCTGCCAGCTGCGGCACTGAGCTTGAAAAGCTCAATAATGCGCGCAAGATGATCAAGGAATTGGAAGAGGCAATTGTAACGGCAGAGGAATGGAAAAACACAGCTCAACTCATTTCAAAACTCGAGCTGGGCACTGCAATTATCCTTGAAACATCAATCGCCTTCCTAGATTTATCTGCTGCACTTTTTACCACGATCAATCCTGCAGCGGCAAAAACCGCAAAAGGCGGTGTCGCAGGATTGAAATCACTCAAATCAGTTGAGGGGTATCGCACAGGTGCAATCAGTGGTGCAGAATTGGCAACTGACTTGGGGAAACAAGGGCTAAGCGTAATTGAAGTGAAGGGAACGTTTAATACGGTTCTATTGAACAGCGCAAAAACCCACGTTGATGCGGTAGCACTCATGGTGAAGGCATCAGGCAATTCCTCGGGAACGGACCTCAAAAACGACGCGTTTTCTTTTGCCCAAGATGAAGCAGGGCGATCAGCAGAAACGCTTGGAGAAGCCTTGAGTGAACAAGGTAAATCAACCGGAATTCTGAACGGCCTTTTGGCGCTCAAAGATGTTTATGACAGCACGAGCAGTTATAAGAGCAGTCTTGATGCGCGGTTCGATACCTATCTGGATCAAACCGAACGGGCAAAACAACAGTTTGCTTCAGAAAAAGCGTCGCTAAAAAAGACCCTCATAACAATCAAAACACATATGGATCGTGCTGCAGCTGAGTTCGCAACCTGCGTCAGCCATTCAGAGTGAACCAACTTCTGCCAACATCCCGTCCACCGCCTTTTTGAACGCCACAACCTCCGCAGGGATGCGGCGCACAGGGGGGGCGGATACCGACGACCTGCCGCGCCCCGACCCGCGCATTTTGCGGTCAGACCACTTGCGCAAATCAGCGATAGTTTTGCCGCGCAAGAACGGGTTGGCGTTCACCACTTGCGCCCCCATCACTGAAAGAACGCTTGCCTCTGGATCAGCACGCAACGCCGTGTTCGCCCCTGCCGGTCCCAGAAAATGCGCCAGATAGAGCCGCCCTGCAGTGATCTGATGGCCCCGCGCGCGCAAAAAGGCCTCGTTTTCGCGCGCCAGATTGCGCACCATTTCCCGGCTCAATGCGGGATCGGTACGCAAACCCAGCAACTGCGCGCGCCCCATCGTTTTCATCAGATCAGGGCGATAGTCCCGCATCATTCGCAACCATGTGCTTTCAATAAACTGTCCAAGCCCGGTCGCTGTTGAGCGTGGATTTTTGGCGGTTGAAACCCCTGCACTTTCAACCCGAATGATCTGATTAACCAGTGCCTCAACTGCCTGCGCAGGTCCTGTGCCCAACTGTCCATTGTAGCTCAGCGGATCAAATGGCCTGCCTTGCACGCGCAGCTCGAAATGCAGATGTGGTCCGGTGCTGCGTCCTGTTGTGCCAACAAAGCCGATCACATCGCCTGCCCCCACCACCGCCCCTTGGCGCAGACCCGGGGCGAACCTGCTCAGGTGCGCATAACGGGTTTCGACACCCTCCCCATGATCGAGATAGACAACATTGCCATAGCCCCCACCGTCACCTGCGCGCGTGACCCGGCCGCCCGCTACGGCCAGAACCGGCGTGCCTGTCGGGGCCGCCCAATCCACGCCATTGTGATTGCGCACCTGTTTCAGGATCGGGTGGTGGCGCGGCCCAAAGCCAGACGTTTTCACACCATCAACGGGCACCAGAAAGCCACCCCCAAGGCGGGACCCGCTTTGCCCGCGCGCAGCGCTAAAGTCATAGCAGGAATACCCCGGACCTTCCGCCTTAGCCAAGATATAGCAGGCCATGCTTTCCGAGTTGGAGTGAATGCCGACGTACAGGAATTGCCCAACGTCACTGCCGGACGGGTCAGGCGATGCGGCCCGCAACAAGACCATGTGATCCCCCTCAGCGACAAAGCGTTCGAGGTCAAACCGCTGTGACATCAGCACAATCAATTCACCCACCAGCTTGGTCGCGATGCCGTTGCGAATAGCCGCGGAGTAAAACGCGTCAAGCAAACGGATTTCTCCGGGCCGCTGTTGACCCGCCTGCACCTCATCCCGGCGTGACATCAAGTCTTCGCTGATCCACGGATCCGCAGACGACTCAAACCGTCCCGCGCCAACCTGAGCGAGACTGGCAAGATATCCATCCGGGCCGTAAACCGACATCGTCATAAGGTTGCGGCCAGACGGCACAGGTTTCAGCCGTAGGGCAACCGTGCTGTCAGCGCTCAAGGATGCAGGAAGCCCCAGTTTTTGCGTAGCGGCCCGTTGAATATTCAACGCCACGCTTTCATCCAAGCCCGCCGCCATCAGCACATCTTGCAGCGCACGCTCAGCTTGCAACACGGTGATCTCATCCTCATAGAGCGGCAGACGTTGGTTTTCGCGCAAGGCAACAGCGACGCTGGTGGTATTTTCAATCTGTGTCTCGACATAGATGGCTGTGTTGCCCTGTGGCGCAGTTGCCGTATCATCATTTGCTATCAGATCACCCCAGCTGCTGGCTTCACTGACTTCAACCAACTCTCCCTGATGCACTGGCGCGCTCTGCTGCAGTGGGCTTGACGCTACGTCGAGCGCCTGGCTGCGCTGCGCCTTGAAGAGGGCAAAGTCATCCCGCCCGGAGGGCAAGGTTGTGACCAGCCGTTTCTCTGCAACAAACAGGCTGTCTTTCAACCCACGCACCGCATCCATGCCCCCGCGCGCCAGCCGACCTTTCGCAAAATCAGCAGGCGTATCAAGGAGCACCCCTGCGGTTTCATCTGCGCTGGCAAACCGCAAAATCATCGGATCACGTCGCAGATCCACAAAGGAATTGAGACGCTCAATCGCGATGGCAGCTTGCGCTGTTTCCTGACTTTGAACCAGAGCGAAGGTATCCAGCTCCGCACCATCTGTGGCGGTTGTTTCGCCATCGGGCAGATCTGGCAACATCGCGGTCTGCTCAGCATTTCTGACACTCAGGACCAGCCATGCCAGACTTGCCATCAACACCGCCGCGCTCACCCCTGCAACAATGCGCACCCCAAACCGTCTACGCCGCCGGGACTTGGCGTTGCGGGCGCTTGCGGCAAACTTGGGGTCAACCTCAAACGGCATGCTCTAGCGAAAGACGCCCAGGCGGTTGGTGTTGGATAAGGTGCGTTTGGGAGCCTGTTGCGGTTGCGAACGTGCTGCAGGTTGCCGCGTTGTCCGCTGCGTGTTTGTGCGCGGCTGCGCGGCTCGCGTGGTCCGGCGCGTTGTTGTCGCGCGCGGAGCGGGGGCCGCGGCAACCACCTCACACACAATGTCATCCCGCATTACGATTTGGCGGAACAATGGAACAGAGGCATCAACAGCAACGGGCAGCCCCTCACCAAATGTGGCATTCGGATTGTTCGCGATTGCCTGATAGAGTTGCAAGCGATCATCAAGGGACTGCGGGCCCTTTGCCAGCTCTGAGAAATAGCGCTGGACCGATCTGCGGGAACCGGGCCCCCAATCTCCATCGATACGCGCGGTGTAGCACCCCATGCGTGCGAGTTCTGTCTGGAGCGCCGTGGGCAACTCGCCCGTTGGCGGGTCAAAAGCCCCCCCCTCAACCAAGGTCGCAAAAAGCGCTGCATCCTGCGCCTTCAATGCGCGGCGCGCTTCGAGATTTTCATAGCTGATCTCATTTCGGGTCACCTCACCCGGCGTCTGCGCGGGCGCAAATGACGCAAGGGTCGCCTGTTCGATGAGACCAACAATGATTGAAGGCTCCGGCAAACCAGCCTCCGTTGGAAGCGCGGCAAGCTGCGCTGGTGCAGAAGGCGCAAAGATCACGACCTCCCCTGCACCTGACGCCGCAGTTGCGCGCAAGTCCAGAGGGGCCAAGGTTGTGGAAACAGCCGCGGCTGAGACGGGCACAAGCGACACCACATCATTCTGGACAAGGGACACAGCCGGTTTTGTAGGCGCTTTGGCAGGTCGCATTCGGGGTTGGGTGAGTAAATCTGAGGACACCCAGACATCACTCAGAAGATCGCCAAGGCTTTTCTCGGTCGCAACCAATGCGCGTAAAAGATCGGTCAAACGCCCACCTTCGGCCGGACAAGGCGCCCCGGGTGCCATCGAGGCCGCGCGTAGTACGCGCAGATCGGTCGGTGGGGGCGGCAAGACCAACGCTGCATTTTGTGACGGGCAGCTTTCAACCAGCAAGGCAACCTCACTCAAACCAGCAGCACCGAGACGTGCCAGCACATCGTCAAACCCCAGATCGCCACCTTCAAGGCGCAACCCAGTTCCATCTGCCAGCAGCGGACCACTGAAATAGACAATCGCGCGCTCTGTCCCGGCCAAAGCCTCAATCGCGTCAAATACAGTTTCGGCAGGTTGATCCCGGAGCATTTGCACAACATCCAACCCGCCAGACCGCAAGGCGTCAGCCACATGAAATGCATCCGCAAATGCCTTTGGCGATGCGGCCCCGGATTGCCCGACAACAAGCCCCTGCCATCTTGCATCCTGCGCGGACGCGTTTCCGCTGAGGCTCAAGCAAAGGCAAAGCCCCACCAGTCCGGACCAGAGTGCAGCAAAGGGCGCGCGTGTCGTCATGCGTCGATGATCCTTTCGTTGCTTGCCATTCTAACCCAGACTTGCACCCCCACGCGAGTCGCCCCGCGCATAAATTCACGATGGTGGCGGATAAACAAAGACCGTCCAACGTTCGCTTCTGCGGGTGTCCACCTCATGAAACCGTGCCTCAATCAGACCCCGAACAAGGCAGTCCTGCTCCCCCCTGATTTCAAAGCGATCAGGAGCCACGCACATCGGGGTCGCACCCGTAAGAACCTCCCGGCCAAAGACGTCCTTTGCGTAGACATAAAAATAGCGCGCCGTGAGGACATCATCTACGGTGTTTGCGCATTGGTTTGGCCCGATTGTCCACCACCCGGATGTCTTGAAATTCGTTCGGTCAAATTCACCCAACGCCACATTGATCACATCAAAGGTCTGATTACAGACGGCAAATTGCGCAAAACCCGATATTGGGAACACCGCGCCAAAGATCGCCGACAAAAAACCCGTGGACGCAGCGTGCCGTATTCTGTGCAGATGATTGTAGAACCTGTTGTATTTCGAAACCATTCGACGGGTGCCACTTTCATTTCAAAAACATAAGGTTACTCATGACCAGGTTCAAATGAGATCACAATTCCCTAGGGTGCAGATTTTGGTGATGAAATCAACTTAGGATAGTGTTATGGTCCGTCTATGTACCGTGCCGTCGTCATAGGAGCCTTGGCCGTGTTCACTTCTGTTGGAGTGGGCGTTGGCCTGTCCGTGGCCCACCGCTCGGCTGACGTGACTATGTTACCTGCAGAACCGGTTGAGCCTGTGATCATTCGACGGGTCGCAGCCAGAAGTACGGGCACACAATCGATCTCAGCAGTGCCGGGTGCATTTTCAAAGTTGGATAGTGTTACATCGGATGCGGGTCCTGGCCTCTCAACCGGTGAAACACTGCTTGATACTGCGTCCTTCTCTGAAACCGGGAGCGCGACGCGCGCTATCGTTGTTGAACCGTCTTCGGGCTTGGGTTTCGAAAAGGTGCGCCCCAAAGTGCGGCCATCCCAGAAAGCCTTCAAATCAAGAGCAACGCAGTCCGCCAGCATGTCGTTCACACGCCCTGTCCAACCCTCAGCACCGACGCCGTTTCAATCGCCAAGCGTATCCAGAGAAGCTTTTGTGGCTGTTCCGTCGGAACCTGCACTGGCTCAACGTCGTTTGGTCGGCCCGCCGAAACCCGTCTATCGGTTGGGCGTATTTCGCTAGATGTGCGGCTGTATCTTTCAGCACCTGTAATTTCCAAACTTTAAAAGCAGCTTCGCGAATGGCGTGTGCAAAAATAATTCCGATTGACTTGCAGCATATTTCCCGGCTGCAATGCAATTGAACAGCTCATTTTATTCAGGGAACGATCATGCCCATCAAAAAGATTTCCGCGCTGCTTTGCGCGCTCGCCGTCGCAGGAACAAGCCCTGCATCGGCACAAGACACGGCGACATTTTCGCTGGAGTTGAACGGTGCGGCAGAAACCGAGGCAGGAAGCTGCCGGTTGACCTATGTTGCGGCCAACCAGACCGGGGCCGCACTCGAACGGGCGGCATATGAGGTCGCAGTTTTCGACGCACAGGGGTCGGTCACCCGGCTTTTGGTGCTGGAATTTGGTGATTTGGTCGAAGGCAAAACAAAGATCCTTCAATTCGACCTGAGTGGTACACCCTGCGGTGGCATTTCACGCATTGTAGTAAACGATGCGGCGGCTTGCACGGTTGGCGGCGCAGAAGCGCAAATCTGCATGCAGACACTGAGCGCGTCCTCTCGAACAGCCATTCAGTTCGGCATCTGATAGGGGTTTGCACGCATAGTGCGGCCCGAAACATGAAAGTGACCTCATGGACCAGCTATTCAGTGGCATTGTGAACCCCGCAACCCTGATCGTCTTCGCCGCACTCGCAGTGCTTTCGTTGATGTCTGTTACGGTTTGTGTCTTCAAGATTGTGCAATTTGCACGCCTCGGTGTCGGCAAACGAGACCGCGCCGAAGAAATTCTTGATACATGGCTCTCGGGACGCGGGGATGAAGCGATGAAACTTGCCTCGGAGCGGCGTTCCGTTCTGGCGCGTATCCTTCAAGCGGTTTTTTCCGGCGTGCAGGCAAAACCCGGTGAGGCAGCATATGCAGAAGAGCTGGGGCGCCAGACCGCAATCATCGAATTGGCCAGCATGACCCAACGCATGCGTCTGCTGGAAGTGGTCGTTCAGGCCGCCCCGATGCTGGGTCTGCTCGGCACTGTGATCGGGATGATTGATGCGTTCTCCGTGTTGTCGCTCTCCGAAGGGGCGGTGGACCCTGCCGCACTTGCCGGCGGCATCTGGACCGCTTTGACCACCACGGCTGTTGGTCTGGCCATAGCACTTGTGGCATACTTCTTTGCCAGCTGGTTCGAAAGCCGCATCGACCGGGAACGCAACCTGATTGAGGCGGCCATCTCGGCGGCCATTCATGGCCGGGTTGACCCCACCGCGCATACGTGAGGCTGAGGTGGCTCAACCCTTTTCCCTCAACCTGCCGGAGCGACACACAAACTATCGTTTTGCCCTGACACCGCTGGCAGATGCGATGTTCCAGCTGTTGATTTTCTTTATGCTGTCTTCCGGCCTGACACCCTATTCCCTCTTGTCCCTTCAAAGCGCCCCGGAACAAGCAGCCGTGCAACCCAGTGTCGCAGGTGCAGATGGCGCGGCAAATGATCAACAACAGTCCACCGTTCCCGGTGATGTCGCGCTTTGGACCATTGAGGCCCAGAGCATCACGGTAGGAGGCCAGCGTTTTGGGTTTGACGCACTTGAGGAGCTGGCAGAGGCGCTGGGCGAAAATGGGTCCTCAGCCTCAGTCGTCTTGATCGTACGCCCCTCTGCGCAGGTACAGGACATCACGACCGTTTTATCGAGATTGACAGCCGCGGATGTGGCGTCCGTGCAAGTCAGCGTCGGGGAGACGTTTTGAGCATGGCAAGACGCACTCATATCCTGCCGCCGCCTGCCCCTCCGATCAAACCGGATGTGTCCTTGTTCATCGTGAACATCGTGCTGCTACTGATCCTGTTCTTTCTGGCAACTGGCACGCTTGTGGACACCCCAAACCTCGGGGTGCGCCTGTCAGAGACCCGCGACCTGCCGATTGATCAGCTTCCTTCGCCTGTTCTCGTGGTGGAAGACAACGGCACGCTCACGTTAGACGGCGTCGCCATTGAAGCCGACACCCTCGCGCAATCTCTCAATGGTCAGCCTGTGCTGCACATCCTGATAGATCGCACGGCTCCAGCGCTTGATCTGCTGACCCTGATTGATCGTCCCGGCCTTGAAACACTCGACATCCGTCTGGTGACGATCCACCGTCGTGAGGGCACATGAGCTTTCTGCCCTATGGCGCGTCCAGTGCGGGCGGATGGTTTGCTTCAACCGCAGGCGCGGTGGTTTTGCACGGTGCAGCCTTGGCTCTTGGGGCAGGTGGGCTTCAGGACCTTTTGACCTTCGCCGCACAGGAAACTGAGACACGCCCACAATACACCATAACCCTCGCCCCTCTCGACAGTGACACAATTGCAGGGCTTGAGCTGCGTGAGGGGGAGGCGGGTACGGATGACGGGGATGGCATTGATCCGGTTGCCCCCGAAGTGGCCGAAACACCTGAACGCGAACAACTTGCGGCGCTCGCGCCAACTGAGGCAATAGCCGCAGAACCTGTAACACCAGACGTCTTGGAACCTGAAACAGAACCGGCCGCAAAACCGGAGGCGCCGGAGACCTTTGCCGGTCTGACACCTGAAACGCCACAGGCGGTCGTCCCTGATGCCCCGCTCCCAGCAGCGCCGATACGGGAGACAGTTCAGCCCGTGGCACCCGCCGCACCTGTGCCGCAGGACACAGGTCCGTTGATCCCCGAAACTGTGACGGCGCTGCCGGCGCCACAAACGCTCAGCCCCGTTGCACCACAGGGCACTGCCGCATTGCTGCCAACACCCGCGCCCGCCGCGCAAGAGACGGTTTCACCCGTCCCGCCAACGACCCAAACGATAAGATCGGGCGGCACCACAACCAGCACTGTCGTCTCTGCCGTGACCCCCAGGCCAGCGCCTGCGCCCGCATCCCCGCGCGCCGCCGCCCCTGCGCCCAGCGCACAGGACCTCGCAATTGGTGATCTTTTGCGACGCATCCGATCCGCGGTGGTAGATCCATGCCTGATCGCGCTCCCGCGGCGGGACGGAGAAAGCGGGGTTGGGCTGGCGATGGTTGCCAGCAACGACCGGACAATGGCGAATTTCAGCGATGCTGTGCTGACCGCAGAGGATGAAGACATCCGCCAAACCCGCGTGCTGGTGGATGAGCGACAATGCTCCGCCCTGAACTTTGTCCGCCAAAACATCGACTACCCTGCGACCCGGCTTGGCGTGCGTCTTGACAGCACAGAGGTACCCTCAGGCGGGAGGCTGACGGGCGTGCTGCGCGGCACCGCCGGTCGCTATGTCACGCTCTTGCTTATTGATAACAACGGCGTTGTGCAGGATCTGCAACGGTTCATGTCGTTTTCAGGTAACTTTGCGCGTTTTGACGTACCCGTGACACGTGCCGGACAGCCCCGCGATACCAAACAGGTTTTGCTGGCGATTGCCACACGCCGTCCGGCCCCTGTTTTGCGCAACCGCGCCGGGCGGCTGGCGCAGGACGTCTTTGCCGGGTTGGAGGGGGAAGTCGCGACGCAAGGCGCGCTGGCTGTGACGACATTTGATGTCAGATAGTCAGGTGATGGGTCTGTGATCAAAGATCACGCTCCTGCCCGTCGCCCTCCACTGGTTTGGGTTGCAACAATACATAACCCAGACTGACAGAGGCCGCACCGCCGCGCGCTGCGATTTCATCCAGCACTTCGGGCAGTAGTGTCGAGACAAGCTCCCCTTCCGTTGCGGTCGCCGTTTGGGCAAGCGGGCGATCACTGGCCACAAGCACGACCAGTTGTGGCAAGGCTGAAGACCCCTCGGCAAGGTTCAGCCCAAAGCTCAGGCTACGCCGGCCACCAACCGGATCAGACAGACGGTTCGTTAAGTTGTAGACAGCACCCCCCGGCGTGATCAGTGCCGCCCAGAGCGATTGCGCGCCCACATCACCGATGCGCATTGTCACGGCCTCCCCCGAGGCAATCTCATCTGCCGACATACCCAAGACCGGAGCTTCGCGCCCCCGTCCTTGCAATGCGCGCGCAAAATCAAGTGCAGCGCATTGTGCATCAGTGACCTGTCGGGCAAAGACCGCCGGGCGCGCACCAAATTGTTCTTCGTAGGCCACAGGCAAACCGGGAAAACTTCCTCCGGTCGCGGAAAACGCCTCAATCATACCGGCGCGTTGACCAATCGCCACGCGCGTGGTGTAGGTGCAAGCGCCGGCATCAAAATCGGCAAGGAAACCCGCGCGGGTGTTGTTTTGCGGCGGGGGGATACCCTCTCGCGTCTCTGACATCTCCAGCGCAGGCCGGAAGGCCGGTTCAGCCTCATCCAACATCCCAAATTCCCAAGCCGCATATCCCAAGGCGGCACAGATGACCGCAAAGGACCCCAAAAGCACGGCCAACGCACGCTTTCCGCTTGAGGGTTCCGGCTCTTCCACAACATGCTGGGGCAAAGGCTGCGGCGCAACGCTCTTTGCGTGCCCCATCGTCGTTTGCGCAAAGGCCGCTCCGGGCATCTGCAAGCCGGGTGGCGCGGTATGCGGCGAAGGCGGTATCGTCGCCTGCGGCACCACTGGCATACCCCGCCTGTATTGTTCCGGGATCATATGCGGATTGTCGATCATCCGCCGCACTTCATCCATCGACGCCGGGCGGTCTGCGGGATCAGGCTCCAGCATGATACTCAATATCGGCCGGAGCGCTTCGGGAACATGGGACAAATCAGGAATTTGCTGTCGGGAGGTGACAGCGTCCACTATCGAGGTGCCCATCGCCAACGGCTCCCCGAGGGAGGCCGCAGCGGTCAAAAGTGCCAGACCATAAATATCCGCCGCCGGGCCAATCTCTCCTCCAAAATGACCAAGCTGCTCAGGGGCCACATATTTGAACTTACCGGCAAATTGACCATGCATCGTGCCTTCGGTCACCACGTTGGATTTGGCGATCCCGAAATCAATCAGACGGGCCTGCTCCACATCGCCACCGGGCAGCATGACGTTGTCTGGTGACAGGTCGCGATGCACAACGGTCTGGCTATGTGCCTTGTTCAAACCTGCGCTGAGCCGTTTAAGCAACGTCCAGACCTCAGGTACCGGCAAGGGGCCATGCTGCGCCAGATGATCGGCGAGGGGCACGCCCTCAATGTACTCCATAACGAGGAAATACTGATCAAGGTCACGGTCATGGACATAGTTATAGTATTGAACAATTGCCTCATGTGCCAAACGCCGCAGGGTGCGCGCTTCGCGTTTGAACATCTGTCCGGCTTTTTCGTCTTCTGCCAGCTCGGGCAAGATCGCCTTGATCGCAACAGGGTCGCCGGTGCCGATCTCTACACCGCGATAAACGGACCCCATGCCACCAGATTTCAGAACCTCTTCGATCCGGTAGTTGTTGTTGATTGTCGTGCCGATCCCCATTGCGGTTGTCCCGCCCGAAATCGCGGATGCATCGCGTGACGTTGGCATGGGCAAGGGGGGCACGTCAGCACTGGGACTGCCGCTCTTTTCCTCGGCGTCAGGTTCGGTGTTCCTTGCCAATGAAGGCTTTGCCGCTCCATCGGCGGGCGGCTCCTCTGGTCCGGATTGTGCCGCAGGACGGGCTTGAAATCGGGTCTTTTCATCCTCATCCGCATCAGGTGCGGCCTCAGATTTGGCGGATATGTCCTTCTTATCCTCGCTCACGATGGTTCATCCTGCAAAGGTGCCATGCCTTCAGGGTCCATCAACACTTCGTCCACCGCAGGATGTGGCGGCGGTGGCGCACAACGCATCGCGACAACGGTCACATTGTCACGTGCGCCCCGGCGCAGGGTTTCCTCGACAAGATTTGTGCACGCATCCTGAGGTGACGTGCCAATGAGCATTCCGGCGATCTCAGTATCTTGCAGGTGCTCGGTCAACCCATCCGAACAGATCAGGAATACGTCACCAACCTGCAATGTACCCGATACACGCTCACATTGCGGCACATCGCTCACCCCGATCGCGCGCGTGATGACATTCTTGCGCGGCCAGTTCTCCGCTTCTTCTGCTGATATGGAACCCGCATCCAAGAGCGCACGCACCTCGGTATGATCCTGACTTTGTTGGCTGAGCTGCCCATCGCGCAAAAGGTAGATGCGGCTGTCGCCTGACCATACGCAGGCAAACTCCGCCTCATGGATCAGCAAAGCCGCGACCGTGGCCCCCACTGCGCCGCTGCTCAGCTCAGCGGCATGCGCAAGGATGCGTTCGTTGGCATGGGTCAGCCGTTGATTGAAGCGCGCATGCAGATCATCAGGGGATGCGGCAAGACCGATGGAGTTCAGTTCATGCACAATCGTCTGGCTCGCGAAATCACCCGCCGCATGCCCCCCCATGCCGTCTGCAACCACCCAGAGGCCGTAGTCCGGTCGCGACAGAAAGCTGTCTTCATTTACATCCCGGACACATCCCACATCGCTGGCCTGCCCGGTCTCAAAGGTGAAATACTCGTTGTGGTTCATGCCTCGCCCTCCACCGCGCGCGGCATCCCACCCAATAGCCAACCCAATGCTTGTGGCTCCGGCAACCCCGGGCAGGCCAGCCATGTGGCTGCCCGTTGGGCTGTCTTGCTGTCTTCACCGGGTGCCCACCAGTATGAGCGCGAAAGCTGCGCGCGCGCGGCGTCTGGTGCAGCGGCAGAGCGCAGGAGACTTTGCAAGTCACCCTCAGGGTGATGCGCCCAGAGCGTTGGGCCAAGAGCCGCCATTTGCTCATCCTCTGCCCCAACCTCAATGGACGCACCATCGAGCAAGGCAGCAGCACCTTGGCCCGGCTGCATCTCGGTCAGATGGTCCGCAAGCGCCTCCCACGCCGATTGATCCGCCTCCGCGCCCAACGGCAGGGCCACATCCGCCCCCTCAACCATCAACAACAGCGGAAAGCGGCGGCCGACCCGGTCGCGGGACGGGTGCAGAATGCCGATCAGAGTACGACCCAGAACAGCCCGACCAATCCAGAAGCGCAAAGACTGCGCATGATCCCAGAACGCGCCCCAATCCTCACCCATCTGATCACGTACAACAGGAAGGCTGCTGTCCAGCCAAAGGTTCAGGCCATCCACCACCTCAGCAGACAACCCCGCCTGAAGGAAGTCGCCGTAGCCGGGGTGTTTGCCCATCAAGCCAAGTGTCGCCTGCGCCATCTTATTGCTCCAATGTTGCAGGGCAGGAAAACTCTGACAACTCCGGCATCAGGAAAGGCACGGTCGTGCTGTTAAACTCAATGCGGTAGGTGATCGACCGACCATCCACATCGTGTGTCACATCGACGACGTTGTTGCTGATCCGGGTCCGGCCCTTGCGCAGGAATTCGACAATATCCCAGCGCCCGTTTGCGAAACTCTTGGTGGAGCCGCGCCCTTGCACCGCCGGGAACAATTCGACCGACACGCCGGAGCTTTGCCCCGGCCAGTTTAACGCGGCGGGGATGCTGTCAGGTTGTGTGCGCACCGACCCCCCGTTCATCGACAAGACCGCAAGTTCCACCGTGGGGGAGGAGCTCAGGTGTGTGATCGACATGTCCACCTTTGGCTCAGGCGAGCCGGTGGCAAAAAACGCCAATTGGATCGCCTGTGCGCGGTCGAACTGCCGCAGCGCCGCGATGGACAGGTTTTGTCCGATGGCGCTGTCCGGCGCAGGCATCAGCCCATCCGGCCCTCTGATCACGTGCGGTTGCAGATAAGAGGTGTAGAAATTGTCCATCCGCCCACCGGGGCCAAAGAACTGACCAAAGACCGCCGGAGAGACATGCCGCCCAGTGCCAAAAGGATAAAGCGGCGCAATGAAATCCCGGCAGAATTGCGCGACATCATCGTTCAATGCGCGGTTGAGCTGGGTCATGGTCGCCGCTGTTGCCACCGCGCGGAACTCGCTCTCCGCCTCGTTCAACATCCGCCCCATCGCTTCGGGCAGGGCCGTGTTGTTGCGCGTCAACGCGGTGAGCGATTGGCTCAACATGGTTTCATCCGCAGGCGTCGGCGCAACAGCAGCCTGCCGCCGATTTTCCCTCAGATCATCAAGATTGGCGAGGATGATATCAATAGGTCGGGCGCGGTCCGCCCCTTTCAACAACGCGTGCCACTGAGCAAAGTCTTCACTGATCCGCTCCACTTGCCTGCGCTGGGTGTCCTCAGCAACGGCATTGCCCGCACGCGCCTGAACCTTGCCTTTTTGCTTGACTGAATCGAGCACAACTTTCTGAAACACGCCCGACTGGCTGTATATCCGTCGGAAAACCGCGTTACCCATGTTGCCACTCAAATCCCCCGAAGCGAGCTGTTCGGGGGTCAGATCACCGATCTGTTCATAGAGCCGCGTCAGCCGGGTCTCTTCGTCCACGGCTTCGACAAGCTCCAGCAGGGGCGAGGCAACGGGGGAGGACAAAGCCGCAAGCACCTCATACCCCGGAGCGTCCGCTGCCAGCGGACCAAGGCCCAACTGTGCAAACATCGCGCGCCACGCTGCGTTGAATTCGCGGCGATACTCACGGTGCAGGTCACGCTCCAGATTGGACAGCTGCCCCTCAAACCCGACGCGGGTCGCCGCATCCCCCAGAACCCATTGATCGTCCCGCAAGCGGTCCCGCGCTGAGGTCAACTCTTCGAGGAAGAAACCCCAGTAGCCTTCAAAGGTATAAAGGCCGGGCACGCCAACAGTGTCCAACGCGGTGCCATCCGTGGTCTCAAGCACCCGATCCACGGCACCGGAAACCCGCTCCACCAGATTGAAGTCAGACACACCAAAAGTCGTCGCACGCACCTTGATCGCGGCATAGGCCTGTTCTGCCAAGGGCAGGTTTACGATCGCCTCACGCGCGTTGCGCACGATTTCGGGATCGATGGTCAGCACTGCCTGACGGTCATCATCCAGCGCCAGCATGGCATCAAGATGCGCAAGAATACTGTCTCGCTCATCACTTTGCCCCAGACCTGAAAAAAGGCGGCTCCACACCCGGTCAAAGTAGGCCTTGATCGCGGCGTCATCCCCGCGCCCCTCGCCCTGGCCACCGACCAGCAGATAAACCTTGAGCGCCTCATAGATGGCACCCGTTTCCTCATCTGCAATCAATTGCGGTATCTCATTTTCCAGATGCAGGATCATCCGTGGCCGCAGCATCCGTTCCAGCCCGTCAGAATACGCACGGTTGGCTGCCAGAGACACTTCGCTGTGCCGTGACAAGCCCAGCCCCTCAAACACACCGGGTTCGCGCGCATCGCCATACCCTGCGGTCATGTTCCGCAAATCCTGCAAATGCGGCAGAACCACGGAAGGGTCGGTGTTGTCCACAACCGAACGACCGAGCTCAGGCCGGGCCGCGTTAAAATAGCTCTGCGCCTCAATTTCGGCGGTGCGCAACAAATTGGCGTTCTGCCAAAAACTCCACCCGAAAGCTGCCATTGCCGCGACGGTGGCCCCCACAATCACTGACAAAGCTCCGGTGCGCAAGATTTTGGCCCGGCGGATCGCTTTGAAATCAAAGCTGACCCAATCGCGTTCCTCAAAGATGATCCGCTTGAGCACATCATGCAGGAAAAAGGACTTTCCCTTGCCCGACATGAAGGCGGGTTGAAACTCCACCCCTGCCTGACTGCGCGACATGGCCCCTAACACCTGATCAATTGGCGTGCCTTCCTGCGTTCCAGACGTGAAATAGAACCCGCGCAGGATGGCATTGGTTTTGTAGCGCGTCGGCTCAAACACCTGCCGCAGGAATTCCGCCAGATTGCTGCGCATCATGGCCATTTGACCCGGCAGCCCAAAAATGGCGATGCGGCTGACGCCGTCGGGCTCTTCGCTCATCCGGTCGATGACCTCATCGCTGAGCCGCCCCAAAAGCGCATCGAACTCAGTCCCAACCTCCAGATAGGTGTCTGCCTTGCGGTCCTTGGTCTGAAAGGTAACGCCCCATGCACTTTTGCGCCGATTGGCGTTGAAACTGGCGAAATACTCGCGGAACCCGGCAATCAAATCCGCCTTGGTGAAAAGAACATAAACCGGGAAATCGATCTTGAGGTGTTCATGGATTTCGCCAAGACGCTTGCGCACAGTCTGGGCATGGGTTGCCAGGTCTGCCTCAGTGGCATTCAACATTTGTTCAACCGAAAAGGCGAGGATCACGCCGTTGATCGGCTGATCGGGTCGCCCGTTCTTGAGCAAATCCAAAAACGCAGACCAGCTTGCCTCATCCGCGCCCGCATCACTGTCCTGCGTGGTGTAGCGGCCAGCGGTATCAATCAACACGGCGTCTTCGGCAAACCACCAATCACAGTTGCGCGTGCCGCCAAATCCGGCACCCTGCTCAGGGATGGCATCCAGTCCCGGAAACTCAATCCCCGAGTTGCGCAGCGCTGTTGTTTTGCCTGCCCCCGGCGGCCCTATGATCACGTACCAAGGCAGGTCATAGAGGTAATTCTTGCCACCTGATTTCTTGAGTTTGGTCAGCGCGGCACGCATGTTCTCGGCCAGAACCTTGCCATCCCCGACAGGTTCAGGCAGCAGGCTTTCTTCCAGCTTTTGCGCTTTCTTGCGCCGCACCCGCCAGCGGATCAGATAAAACAGCCCAATCAGCGCGATGAAGCCCACAATCCCCATGACCCGCGCCTGCACAGAGGCAAGCGGCGCATAGCCTGTCATCGGGAAGCCAAACCAGATGGCCGCAAAGATCGCCGCCAGACCACCAACCACCAGCACAAACCGGCCAAATTTCGATTTCGAAAGCCGCAGGATCATCCGGTAGAGCCGTATGATCGGAGAGATTATCGCGCGCATGTCACATCACTCCGCTGGCTGTTCTCTGGGGATCATAATCTCAACCCGGCGGTTGCGGGCACGCCCATCGCGCGTTCCATTGTCCGCAATCGGGTCAACCGCCCCCTTGCCCTCAACCGTCAGGCGAGAGGCGTCCAGCAGCACACCTGAAAGCACCTCAGATACTGTTTGTGCCCGCGCAATTGAAAGCTGCTCGTTGGTCTTGAACTGTCCGCGCCCCGAGGGTGGGATGCTATCAGTGTGGCCAACAACGCGCACCGGGCCTGTTTCATCATCAAAGGTCCGCCCGATGGCGGCGGCCAACGCATCGAAATCATTCGTCAGCGTGGCGGAACCGGACCCAAACTCCAACACATCGCCCACGCGCACAAAGACCCATTCGTTGCTGTGCCCGACCTCAACAGCACCGGCGTCAATCTGAGGGGCAAGCGAAGCGCGGATACGTTCCAACTGCGTGGATTGAGGAGCCTCATACCCACGGACAATCGGCTCCGTCCGTTCAATGGTCACGGGTGGCAACCCAGCATGTACCGCCAGAATACCGTTGCGCACCTGTGCGCCCTCACGGGTCAAAAGCGTGGACAGGGTACCAAACAACGACACGACCATCAGCGCCGCAATCGCAGCCACAACCCAGAGCGGCGTGCCACCCCGCCGCCGCTTACCGCCGAGCAAGACAGGCAACCAGCGGATCGACACATCATCATCCGGGCGCGGCTGCACCCTGCGCAGCGTCTCATAGATCGCCGCGCGAATGCGGCCCAGCTCCACACCGCCATTTGGCATTGCGCGGTACTGTCCCTCGAACCCAAGCGACAGGCATGTGAGCATCAACTCCAGCAGATGAAACCGTTGCCCCGGAGCGCGCATCGCCTCATCCATTTTTTGAAAGAACCCGACACCGGAGGACCGTTCACCAAAGAAGCGCGCGACCATGGAATACTCCATCCATGTACCGCGATCCGCTCCGGGCAGGTTCTGCACAATATCATCAGCCGTCGCACACAGCGCATATTTGGCATCCGTCGCATCCATCGCCGGTACGCCAGCGGTGAGGGCATTGCGTTCAAAGGTGTCAATCTCACGGGTGACATGGTCAATCAGGGGCGCAGGCTGCATTTCAACCAAACCCGTACGCAAGCGCCCCAAAAGGATCAGCAAACCGGAGGCCGCGCGGATCAGCGGGTTCGAAGAGCCGCCCGCGTCCGGATCCGCAGAACGCAACGCATCCTGAAAGGCGATGCGGGGACGTGCAGCATATTGCGGGGTTTCCTGCTGGCGCGGAATCTCAGGGAATATTTCGGAACCCGCTGGGCGTTGCCCGGTGCCGGGTTGATAAAGCGGCTGCTGGCCCGCTGGTGCGCCGTAAGGTGGCGGTGTAGCGGCAGGGCGATGCGGCGCAGGTCCGGGTGGTTGCGGGTTGAACGCCCCACCCAGCCACGTATCATCAGCCCCTGGCGCATTCAGCGGTTGCTGGCGCGGGGCCGACCGCCCCCCACCCTGAGGTGACGCCCCGGCGGGCGGCAAAGGCTGGCCAATAACCGTCTTGTCCTCTGCTGGGGGCGACGCACCCCGGCCTGCCCCTTTGCCGGGCGTCGGCATCGGCAGCGGTTGTCCAAAGACGGTCTTGTCGTCATCATCCGACATCAGGCGCTCTCCGGGATGGCCCACATCTCAAGCTTCAGGTCAGGCCAATTGCCTGCAAAGTGCATACCCACTGCCGGTGCTGTCGAAAATTCGCGCCACAGCTCCGTGGATTTATCGAGCACGAAGTAAACATTGGTGCTGACCACCCTGATCTGGCGCGGCGGGTTGGGCAGATGCACGATCCCGATGCCCGGCAGGTTGTTGTTGATGATCTGTTTCATCCGGGTGGATGGGCCAACCTTGGCCAACTGCGGGAACTGGGTCTGCACCTGTGACAGCGGCAAACCGGAGCTCACCTCAATCACAAATGTGGCCTGTGCAAAGAGGTTCCGGTCATTGACCAGCGCTGCATAGGAATTGGCGCGTACTTCCTTAAGCGGCAAGCGGATCGCGCGGCCCACATCACGTGCCAGCAGGCGCTGAATGTCCTGCACCACCGGAGTAAAGCTGGCCTTGGGGTCCTCATGCGCATAAGGCGCATACTCTGCCACACGCCGCTCTCCCTGATCAAAGGTCGTCAGTTCACCCGCAAGGCTGATCAGTTTTTCATAAAGCCGCTCAGGATGCACAGATGCCATCCCCTTGAGATGCCGCAACACGGGGAGTTCGCGGTTCAGTACCATCAACATCAGATAATCCGTGGCCTGCATCCCGCCCCCCGAGGAAGGGTCAGACGCATAGCGCGCCAGCGTCTCAAGCTTGGCTTCCATCCAGCCCACAACCCGACTGAGGTACCCTTCGTAGGCGTTGTGCACCCGCACCACCAGACCCGTGGGTGGCACAGTGTCATCCAGCGTGACGATGCCGTCCCGCATCTCAATGATGCGGCCAAGATGGATATTCTGATACCCTGGCCGCGGCGTTTTGCGCAGCACAAGCTCCAGCCGCGGATCGGCGATTTCGAGGGTTTGCTCATTGCGCGACGCCGAGGAGGTTTCGTTCACCGTTTCCGTAGATAACATGTACCGGGTCGCCGCATTTGCCCCTTGAATGGCAACATCCTGCCCACCGATGGCGCTGTCGGGCAGGGTCAGCCAGATCGACAGGCCCTGCGCCTCCTCTTCTGGCACGGGAACAGGCAACGGCAAAGGCGCGCTGCCCGGTGCATCAAAGGGGGTGCCATCGGGAAATATGCCCGCAACAGAGGTCAGCGCGATCTTGGCCTGCTGCGCCATATCACGGTTAAACCGACACTCGCTCACCCCCCAGGGATAGGGCGTGAGATCGGCCGTTCGCGCCTGCACCAGCCGTTCGACATAGCGATCAGCCTGTTGCAGATGGTGAGGCTGCAGAAAGAGCCCCTCTTTCCAGGCTACCTTGCTGGTCCAAGACATGTGCGGGCGTGTTCCTTGTAACTGGGGCACCAAGATGCGGTACGCCGTTTCTTTGCGATCAAGATCAGTGTGGCCACCGCAGCGCGTGTGGTCAAGCGAAGGCGCACAACTAGGGTCAGGACCTAGAACTGGAAGCGCATTTGCGCCGTGATACCATACCCGTCCAATCCACCGGAGAAACGGCCATCCAGCCGCACCGATGCATCAAACTGCCGCGCGGCCCCGAAACGCCCGGGCTGGATCAATCGCAGGTAGTTCACACCCACCGACACTTCGGCGTATGATCCAAGCGGGCTACTGGAGCTGATCAAGGGATCACCGGTTGGCGCACCGTTCGCGTCCAATTCAAAAAAGCGGATCGTCGTGTCAGAGCCAAAGTCCTGATAGTATGTTCCTGTCCCAAAGATGGTCAGCTGCGAGGTGCCGCCCGGAAGCGTTCTGCTGCGCGCAAGTGTGCCAGAAATGAAGGCCACGGTGCTACTGATGTCATCAATCTGCAACAGCCGGTCATCGGTCAAATCGTTGTCTGTGCCCCCATCAAAGCGGATGTCATCCACCGATGTCTGGCTGTGCGAAACGCCAATCGCAGGCGCAAAGATAAAGTCATCATTAAGCGTAAAGGCGTAGCCCACTGATCCGCTGATCGTGGCGCTCTTGCTGTCGTAACTCTGGTCAGGGACGCCGAGGTACTCCAGCCCGCCACGTGCGGCACTCTCCACCAACGCGGTGTTTTTGAAATCAAAACTGGTTTGGTCATACCGCATCTGGATGTCGGCCACCAAAGGCCCCCGCGCGCCGCTAAGGTACAGGCCTGCATAAGTCTGGGAAAAATCGGTTTCGTTCACACTGATCTGTTCGTCAAAGTTGACGCTTACGGATGCGGAATCAAACCGATAGACGGGCTGTGACAGCGCCCCCTGGTTCATGCCGATCACGCCGCCAAAGCTGAGGTCAAATCCGGCAAAGCGGCCATCAAAGCAGCCGTAGTCAAAACCCGCCTGAAGACCCGCATAGCTTGCCGCAATCTCCGATTCAAACTGTCCGATCGATGTTTCGGTTTTGCCTGTCGCATCCGCCGTTCCGCCTGTGCCACGCGCCCATGTGCCAAAACCACAAGGATTGCCATCGTCGATAGCAAGCGCGCCTGCAAAGGGGCTTGAGGGTCGGTTCACAACTGTGTTGATCAAGGATTGGCTCAATGTCAGACCAGAGGCGATACCGGGGATCGCCGGGTTGACACCAGACCTCACAACAAGCGCATCCCCCGCGTCATTGTAGTCAAGACCATAGACCAACGCGCCGGATTCCGGCAGGCCCACGGTGTCGAATGAAAACAGCGGCCTTTGATCAACGGGGATCGCCTCGAACGTCAAAGCGGCAAGGCCATCTGGCACGGTCCCAAACTCAGTCCCGATGTCGTTGAAGTTCAAGATGACGTCCCCGCGTGCGGTGCCCAAGATCTTTACCATATCCACACCCGGTGCTTCAGGGCTGAGGTTGAGGTCAAAATTGATCTGACCCTGCAGATTGGCATTGCCAGTAATGGTCAACACATCACCCGTGGACTCACCATCCGCCAAGTTGATGATGCCGGATGCAGACTGGGTGAAATTGCCGCCCGCGGTGTTTTCACCGGTCGCGTTGATGTTGCCGCGGTTGTCAATGTTCGCGGTGATCATACCACCATCCTCAAGTGACAGCAGAGCTCCCGCCGCATTGACGAGCGTTGCGTTGCCGATGCTCCCGCCCGACTTCACTGTCAGTTCCTTGTCGTTTGTGAAAAGTGAGGTGGTTGCAGAGAAACCTGCCAGCGCCGCGTCCCCTTCGATCAACGCAATGCCATCATTGATGAAATTGCCAAAGGTCATCGTGCCGACAGAGGCCTCGAAACTGTCTGAGTTCTGAAACGTCCCAACCGAAGAAGACCGCGCCAACAAGATGGTACTGTCGTTGTTTTCGATTGCTTCGCTTACAGAGCCGCCAAGCTCAAGCCGACTGCTGTTGACCACACGCCCCGTTACGTCCCCCGCAAGGATGAAAGTCTGCGTGTTTGTGATGTCGCCCTCAACCTGCGCCCCGTCTTGAAGGTTGAGCCCGGCAAGGTTGCTGATGTCCCCCTCAATGCGTCCCGTGACATCCGCGCTTCCGCTGTTGACCATACTGCCTTCCTGGGTTCCGGTCAGGTTAACGATACCGCCTGCAGCGTTTGTGATGTCACCGCTGATCTCCCCTGCGATATTGGCAGTACGTCCTGCGAGATTATCCACATCACCAACGATTGTCCCTGCTGATTCCAGCGTACCATTGTTGGTGATGTTCAGGTCCAACCGGCCCGACTGCGCGACATCGACCGTCCCTGTATTGTTCAAGGTCCCCCCAACACCAGCAAGCGTGCCCGCAATGTTCATGTCGCTGGCGTTATCCACTGTGCCGCCGTTTTGCACGGTCGCCCGAACGGTTGCTGCCACCTCAAAACTGCCGGAGCCGTCGTTTGTGATGCTTACAATATCAGAGAGGTTTCCGACGATGGTCACATCCCCGTCACCCGCATCAATCGCGCCGTTCAATCGACCTGAAAGCGTGGTGGTGCCGCCATCTGCAATCACCGGACCTGTGATCGATCCCGTCGATACCAATTCACCCGCAGTCACAATGACCCCGCCAGACAGAGCCCCGGCGTTGTCGACCAGTCCGCCAGACACCGTTGTCGGCCCTGTGATCACCCCAGAGGACGTGATGTTGGCTGTGCCATCGGTATTAACCAGCCCCGCTGCAGTTCCGGAAATTGAGATTGTCCCGCCATTCGTGATCACGCCCGCGTTGATCCCGATATTGAGAGAACCGCTTTCGTTGTTGATCGCGCCGACCGTGCCACCCGTGAGGTCTATCTGACCTCCGGTGTTGGTCAAATCACCCACGTTGCCCGCTGTGCTGGCAAAGCTGCCACCGCTCACGTCAAGATCACCCATCGTACCGGCATTGGTCACGCTGCCGCCTGTGATAGAGCTGCTGCCCGTGATGGTGCCGTTGTTCTCAAACGTGCCATCGGTATTGGTCAGGCTGGAAATGGTGCCCGCGTTGCTGCCTTCGGCTGCGTTCGTTACATCACCGGCCGTCGCTTCTGCAGAAATACTAAGCATCCCCGCTTCGTTTGAAATCGCTCCGGCCCTGCCTCCATTGAGATTGACCGTACCACCAAGAAGAGCAATGCTCGCGATCGCACCGGAGTTGCCAGTCAACACACCGCCATTCACGGTCACATTGCCCAGTGTACCGGTATTGTTGATGACACCGCCAGCCAACGTTGTTGCACCGCTCACCGAGCCGCTGTTTGAAAAGCTGCCCCCCGTGATGTTGGCCGACCCTACAGTACCGGCGTTGCTTGTTGTGGCGGAAGACACCAGGCTGCCAACCGAACCACTGGAGATGAAAAGCGCGCCAGCGGAGTTTGACGCCGAACCAACCGAACCCGCATTGATGGTTGACGTGCCCCCTTGGTTGCTCAGCGTGCCAACTGAGCCGGAACTGCTAAACGTCCCTCCCGAAACAGTGGCACCTGCGACCTGACCCACGTTGTTGAACGAGCCCTGCTCTTGGGACAAGGCCTGCACGGTTCCCGCGTTGGTTGACACAGCGGTGTTCCGCATACTTTGAACAAGGCCACCCGCAAGATTGTCAAAAGTTCCTGCCGCGACCACAAGGCTCTGGATCACGCCCTGTTTGGGGTTCGCCGGATCGGAACTGCCGGAGTTGGTGGTCATTGTCCGGGTGACAAGGGTCTCGACCGTCCCATCCGTGATCTCAAGAACGCCGCTGGTACCTGCAACCGTATCGCTGGTGTTTTCGATGTTCGTGACCGTCCCGCCATCCACGCGCATGATGCCCCCGGTGATGGTGACGGGTGCGATGACGATGCCCGAGGTCTCAAACACGCCCCCGGTTTGAGCAACACCTCTGTCCGGAGCGCTCTGCGCGATTACCCCATCATCACCCACGATCAGTGTGCCATCGATGATGTTGGTGTCACCCGTATAGGTATTGGCACCGTTGAGGGTCAGGCTGCCTGTGCCATTATTAACGGTCAAACTGCCGATTTTGGCCGGATCAGCAGGATCGGCATCTGTGATAGTGCCGGCAAAAATACCCGTGCCCGGCCCTGCAACCGTCAGGGTCTGCCCGTCCAGCACGACCAACCCTGTGCCGTCACCCGCCAGCGAACCGATGGTTTCATCCGTACCGTCAAGATCAAGCGTGCCGCTGGCGATGACCGCTCCGGTATCCAGCAACGTGTTTGCATTGCTCAGGATCAGGGTGCTGCCCGCCTCAACCGTTGTTGGGCCAGTGTATGTGTTTTCATTCGTGAGGCGCTGCTCTGCGATGGTGGTCGCGGTGCCAATCGTCAGCCCGCCATCCCCGTCAATCACGCCATCAAACGTCTCTGACGGGGTGGGGTCGGTCGGCAGCGCCCCGCCAAGCGTCAGGACCTGCCCGGCGTCGACATTCACGTCCCCTGCGCCCGTCAGAGAAAGCGCCGTTTCGCTTTCCTCAACATCAAGCTGTGTTCCTGCGTTAACGACCAAGGCACTGCCATCGCCAATCGCCCCACCACCCTGAACGGTGAGTGTGCCGCTCAGAAGCGTTGTCGCGCCAGTATATGTGCTGGAGTCCGTGTTCAGGATCAAAGTGTTTGCAGCACCCACATCAACTGTGATCGCGACTTCGGATGGCGCGCCGGTTGGGTCAACTCCGTCCTCAAACGAGACCGTATACTGCGAGCCGCCTTGGATCGTGATCGTGGTCGGACCAGCCACATCATCGTTCGACGTGACGATGCCACTGCCGGTCAGAGTTACACCGGTGGCGGGCGGCAGTGTGATATCCCAGCCCGCCAGATCCAGCGTACCCTTGAGTGCCGGAGTGTCCGCATTCACATCGACGTTGACACCGTTATCGAGCAACGCAAGGCTCTCCATCGATTCCAGAACCAGCGTCGTGTTTCCGGTAATGTTTGTCGCGCCTGACCCAGCGATCGTCTCGCTTTTGACTGTGAAGGTCGATTGGGTTGAGCCATCTCCAAAAGTCACAAGACCATTGCGGGTGATCGCCCCGCTCAATGTTGCGTTCACACCTGAGTTTGTCTCAAGCGCCTTGGCACCCGTCAGCGTGATATCGTTCACCACGTCACTGGTCTCAGTGATACGCAGGGTGCTGCCCGCATCAATGGTAATCAATCCGGTGCCCAAAGACTGCGGACGGCCATTTGCGCCATTCGCGCCAACACCGGCAATGGTGCTGCTGTTCGTCGCCGTCAGCCCGCCGGAAAACCCGGCGCTGTCGCCGGTAAGGGTCAGCGTGGCACCGCCCGCATTGATCAATGTTCCCGCATTTGCGGGCAACATCGGATCAGCCAGCGCGCCCGCATATGTCGTGTTCTGATTGGTCAGGATCGTCAGATCAGCCGCGAGCGTCGTGGTGCCATCACCTGTCAGGCTGTTGATGCTTTCATCCGCACGCACGTCAAGCCCACCGGGGCTTTCAACAATAACGTCACTCCCGTTCTTGATTGCATCCCCACCGGTCAGGACGACGGTACCACCTTCAATTGTGGTAGGACCGCTAAAGTCATTGGCACCCGTCCCCAAGGTAAAGCTGTGGCCTGCGTCCATGTCAAAGGTCAGACCAAGCGGACCACCAGTCCCATCGGTAAAGTTCCCCGTAAAGGTCGGTGTCCCCGTCAGCGTCGCAATGGTTGGTCCCGCCACGGTATCATTTGAGGTCAGCGTCCCGGTTCCACTCAGATCACCAAAGGTCGCGCTTTGCCCGCGCAGATCAAATGTGCTGTTCAGCTCAAGACCATTCTCAAACAGCGCGGCACTGCCGGGCGATCCCAGCACAACCTCTGTGCCACTGCTGATCACCACGCCGCCCAAACCCGTAATGGAAGAGTTGTTGACGTTGATCGTGACATTTGTACTGCCATCACCAAGGGTCAGCGTACCTGTCCGGGTAAGCGCCCCTTGCAGTGTCAGCTCCCCATTATCCGCCGCTGCCAGGGTGCCACCGTTTGCACCGATCTCAACCGCGTTGGACAGCGTCGTATCGGCCGTTACTTTCAGCGTTCCACCGCTTGCGACCGCGCTGCCGTCATCCAGAAAGATATCGCCCGTGCCAAAGGCGTCGCCGGCCCCTTCTATCGCACCAAGCCCGGTGACTTTCAGCCCGCCCGTGAAACCACCGTTGGGTCCCGTCAATGTGACCGTGCCACTGCCGTCATTCACAAGAGCGCTGGTACCGCTTAACGTCCCGCTGAACACTGGCGCAGGCAGCCCACCCGGAGGTGCCCCTGCGCTGATCGTCAGTTCTGCATTCAACTCAACCGTGCCGGAGCCTGCAAGGCTGCCGGTTCTCTCGTCTGCTTGTACCCGCAGTCCGCCGTCGATGGTCAGGCGGCTGATATCACCAATCGCGGCACCCCCATCTGCGACCAGTATCCCGCTGGAGACAACTGTTGGCCCTTGATATACGTTGCCATCGGAATTCAACGTGAACGTATTGCCGTTGCCAACGGCAATGTGCATCGCGCCGCCGCCCGATATGTCGCCGGTAAAGCTGCCGCCATCAACGTCATTCTCGATGCGCAGTGTGCCTGCGGTCAGCGTTACGTTGCCTGACCCCGCCAACATGCCAACCGTCTCGCTCGACGCGGTGTTGAGGGTGGTGCCAGCTTGCAAGGTAAGTGTCGATGCGTCGGTAATTGCATCGCCCCCGCTCACAACAAGTGTCCCGCTGGCCACTGTTGTATCACCGGTCCCCGTCACAGTGCGCACCCCGGTTACCGGGTCGGCCGTCCCCACAAGCGTAATGGTCGACGTGCTGGTCCCATCGCCCACAGTCAGTGTGCCATTTTGCGTCCGATCCCCGGAGAAGGTCACGGCGGTTCCGTCTGGCGCGGCGATGGTGCCACCACCCGGCCCTATGACCACATCGTTGGTCACAGTCGTCGCGGCACTGAGCGTCAGCGTCCCGTCATCGAGCGTAATATCTTCGGCACCGAGAACGTTCGCAGCACCTGCCGTCAGCGCACCCCCCGCCTGAATGGACAATCCGCCCGCAAACGTATTGGCCGCCCCACCATCAAAGCTTACGTCACCGCCTGAAACGGCGACCGCCATATCCGCGCCGCCACTGATCACCCCAGAAAGCGTCATGGTCGTACCCGGACCGGCACTGAGATCAAGCGTTGAGAGCGTTCCTGCGGTGCTGTTGGTGATATCCCCCGCGAAGGTCATATCCGTGGTCGTCACGATGTTCAGGTCACTGCCTGCGGTATCAAGCGTTAGGGTTGCGTCCAGCGCCGTTGCCTCTGCGTCGTTGTACAAAAGCTCGGCAGCGGTGGCACCATTGTCAAAACCCAGCGTGTCGCCGCCTATACTCCCGATATCATTGACGGTCACGGCGCCGACAGTCTGCGGGCCTGCGAGGGTCACTATTTCACTGTCGCCCGCCGCAACACCGTCAAACACCGCCCGATCACCCGCGACAGGTGCCACGCCGGTAGACCAGTTTCCGTCCGTGCCAAAATCAGCGTCGACGTCACCTTCCCATTGCACGTTTTGCGCGTGCAATGGCAGCGCCACAAGACCGGAGATCAAGGCCGTCGTCAGAAGCAGACCACTGTAGCGCACAGCGGCCCCGCGCGTATTCTGTTGCAGCATTTTGTTCCCCAATTCCAACCCGGCCCCACCAAACCAACAACATTGAAAGCGCGCCATGCAGTAAGGTCAACCGAATTTGAGGGATTTCGCGTTCTGGAGGGGCGAGTGTTGCTGCCCTTTTCAACTGAGTGATCAAAAGTCCAGAAATCTGAGGTATTTGGTGGACTTGCACACCCCAAGACACCCGTCATGGTGGCATTTTCTGCACCCAACCCACGCGCAAGACGAATCAGTTGGCCGTCGGACAACCCTCCGGGATCACCCAAAAAAGCTCACGCACGGGGCACGGTATTTTGAACAAAACCGTTGAGCTTAACCCAATGTCATTGCCCGATTGCAGCCAACCCCGCCGCCAAGCCGTTCAACGACACCTGAAACACAAATGGCTCTGACTGTGCAGAAGGACGGAAGGCCGCAATCATGGCGTTGTCCTCGGCTGAAAACGCGGTCACATCAGAAGCATCCAGCGGCACCAGCGCCTCACAAATCTGTTGGTTACAGGTTTGCCAGGTGAATTGCAGCACGTCGGCTTCATCCTCATTTGCAGCCTCGCGCATCGCAAACCCGGTGGGCAGGAACACACCAACCGGCACGCGCGCAACCAAAAAGGTCGCGCCTTCTGCGTTTCGCGCGGCCACGATATCAGAGACAAAAGCGCTGTCAGTTGCCCGCAACACCCGCTGCGTCAGCGTACAATTCGTTTGCCCAACGGCAATTGCCACGCAAGAAACTGTCCAGGCCCCGAACTTTTGCCCATTAGAAACGACTTCACCCTCGTCCTGTGGCGCAGCGGTGTTTTGCGCCAGCACCGGCGCACAGAAACCGATCAGACAAAGGATCAAGGCAGGGATTAATCTTGGCATAACAGAACTCCGATCAGGCGCATATTCGGATCAAACCATATCTAACCGCGAGACATGTCAAGGTTTCAGCCACGATCATGGTAGGCCACGTTGCATTCTCACCAATTGCAATTTTGAAATGCACCTGGCCGACACAGGCCTTCCCGTTCCTCGATGGCGCGTGCATGAGGTAGGGCCGTGGCCTGAGCCCTCTCGATCGACCACCTTGTTGTTATTGCACCCGCCCAGCCCATCCTCGGCACACGCCCCTCAGTCAATTACTAAATCACTCTTATTTATTTATTGACTTGCCCGGCAAACTTGACCAATTTCCCGATACATCAGGTCACAAAAGCAGGGTCGGCGTGGAACAGGTTTTGAAAACTGACGGCGACGATGCCGTTTTTGACACCTCCCGACGGGGGTCGAACCAGAGCGGGATGCGTGCCTATAACGAACGGCTCGTTCTGTCACTGATCCGGCAGACCGGCGCGATGGCCAAGGCCGAAATCGCCCGCAGGACCGGGCTGTCGGCGCAAACCGTTTCCGTCATCATGCGCGCCTTGGAAGCCGATGGGTTGCTCACACGTGGGGAGCCCGTGCGCGGCAAGATCGGGCAGCCTTCGGTGCCTATGGGTCTTGCCAAAGATGGCGCGTTCTTTTTCGGCCTGAAGGTCGGGCGGCGCAGCCTTGATCTGGTACTTGCCAACTTTCTGGGTGAGGTGCAGCACCGCGTGCGCCTCAGCTACTTATATCCTACGCCTGACAATACAGTTGCCTTTGCAACCGACGCCATCAGACAGGTTCTCAAGAAGCTCTCACCAGAGCACAGGCGGCGGGTCGCAGGGCTTGGCATCGCCCTGCCCTTTCAACTTTGGGCCTGGGCCGAAACGCTGGGTGCGGACGCTCAGGAAATGCAGGGCTGGGAGGACCGCGACATCGCTGCTGAGATCGGCGCGGTTTGGGATTTCTCCGTGTTCATTTGCAATGATGCCTCAACCGCCTGCGGCGCAGAGTTGGTGTTCGGCGCACAAAACAAGCCCCACGACTTTCTGTACTTTTTTGTGGGCTTCTTTATCGGCGGTGGCCTGGTGCTCGACAGCAGTCTTTACACAGGGCGTACCGGCAATGCCGCCGCCCTTGGCTCAACGAGGGTAGCAGCAACAGATGGGACATTGCGGCAGCTTGTTGATGTGGCCTCTTTGGCGACATTGGAAACCGCACTGGCGAACAGCGGCGACCAAGGATCGATGGTCTGGGAAACCCCGGAAAGCTGGGACGTGCCTGAGGGTCCGCTTGACACTTGGCTGAACGACGCCGCGCATGGGATTGCGCAGGCAATTGTCTCTGCTGTCTGTCTTATCGATGTCGGGCAGGTCCTCATTGACGGCTGGATGCCTCAAAACATGCGGGCGGAGCTTGTCCGACGCATTCAGATCGAAGTTGCCCGAATTTCGGTTGCTGGCGTGCAAAAACCAGAAGTGACCGAAGGCTCGATTGGGTCGGATGCACGCGCCCTTGGCGCGGCAAGCCTGCCACTGTCCAATCGCTTTCTTGTTGAACGAAACTCTTATCAAAAAGGCTTTTCCAAATGATCCTGTGTTGCGGCGAGGCCCTGATAGATATGATTCCAACCCCAACCACCACGGACCGCGACGGGTTTGTCCCCCATGCAGGAGGAGCGGTGTTCAACACGTCCATTGCGCTGGGGCGGCTGGGCGTACAGACGGGCATGCTGACAGGGCTTTCGAGCGATATGTTCGGGCGACAGCTTGCCGATGCGCTCAAGGCAAGCCATGTGGACACCTCACATGTCATCACCTCAGATCGCCCGACGACGCTGGCCTTTGTAACATTGCAGGATGGCCATGCGACCTATTCATTCTTTGAAGAGAACTCCGCTGGTCGGATGCTGGCCATTGAAGACCTCCCAGATATCTCTTCCGACGTGTCGTCTCTCTATTTCGGCGGGATCAGTCTTGCCTGCGAACCCGGCGCGCGAACATATGCGGCACTTCTGGAGCGCGAAGGCAAGACCCGCGCAGTCATGATGGACCCCAACATCCGACCCCAGTTCATTCAAGACATCGATAAGTATCGCGCCCGGCTGGACAAAATGATGGGCTTGGCCGACATCATCAAGGTTTCGGACGAAGACCTGAACTGGATGGTTCCCGATCCGATCTCACTCAAGGAAAAAGTTGGCGTGGTCCTTAGCCGTGGACCAAGTGTCGTCATCTTGACCCGTGGTGGTGAGGGTGCAACCGGGTTTTTGAGGGACGGAACCGAAGTGGCCGTGCCCGCCCGCCGCGTTCAAATCGTCGATACTGTTGGTGCCGGCGACACCTTTAACGCCGGCGTGTTGGCAAAGCTCGACGCATTGGGCACGCTCCAGAAATCAATACTGAAAACCCTTTCCGCAGAGGCATTGACCCAAGCTTTGGAACATGGTGCGCGGGTCGCTGCCGTCACCGTCGCGCGTGCCGGGGCCAATCCGCCCTGGGCTGAGGAACTTTGAGCGACACATGCGCAAGATGATGGCGGTCAACATATTCCAATCGGAAAATGCGCACGAAACCACTAATGTTCTTGACGCATGCCAGGCAACTTTCGTAAGTTAAATAAATTAACGCGCGTATCAATTATAAAGCTCGGGTGTAAATATGAGTCAGCCGAAAATTCGCAATATGGAAGAATTCGCTTCGATCAGCGGCATATCCCGGCCGACTGTGTCCAAGTACTTCAACAACCCCGACAGCGTGCGCATAACAACCCGGGCAAAAATCGAAGCCGCACTGGAAAAGCACAACTATCAGCCAAACGTGTTCGCGATGAACCAGAACCGGCGCACGACCAAGAACATCGGCGTGGTCGTACCCAACCTGGCGGACCCTTTCTTTTCCGAGATTGGCAGACGGGTCGAGCTGGCGTGCATCGACGCTGGCTACAGCCCGATTTTGCTCAGCTCTCACGGCAGCCCGGAAATGGAGCGAAATAATCTGGCCTCGCTGCGGTCACTGAAGCCCGCTGGCGTCCTGCTTGCCCCTTTCGGGCGCATGTCTGACGAAGCAGCCGTCAAAAGCTTCGATGAAGATTTCCCGCTGGTGTTGTTTGATGCCAACATGAGTGATGTTGGTCAGGCGTTCGTTGGCACCGATAACTTCCAAAGTGTTGATTTAATGGTGGAATACCTTTGTCGCAGCGGCGAAGCCCCCTGTTTTTTCGAGATGAAATCACCATCAAACCCCAATGCCAACAAACGACGCCAAGCCTATATCGAAAGCATGGAGCGGCATGGTCACGCACCGCACATCTTTCAGGCTGATGGCGAAGGGTGGAACTTTGAAGAAATCGGAAGCACAGAAGGCGGGCGTTTTCTCTCTTCAAATGCCTTTGCCACCGACACCATCCTGTGCAGCAATGATCGCCTCGCAATTGGCATGCTCTCTGCGGCGTATCAGTTGGGGCGGCGCGTCGGTCATGGTGCGGGGTGCGATCTTCGGATCGCGGGCCACGACGACCATCCTTTCTCGAGATTCACATGCCCGCCACTCACAACAATTGCGCAAGACTACGAAGCAATCGCGAATCGTGCCGTACGTGAGCTTTTTGGCATGCTTGAGCACCAAGACCGCCAATCGGCTCGCACGGAGACAGCCTTTGAAGGCCGCCTGATCATGCGAGATTCTGCCTAGTTGCAGGGTTAGAACCCGCTCGGATTATTTACGCGCGGCAATTTTTAATTGACTTCGCGTCATTGAGCCGCGTATGAATTAACGATCACCCAACGAGGAGGAAAATTGGGATGTCATTTACAAAATCACTTTTTGCCGCGACGGCCATGACGCTTGTCACGGCTGGTGGGGCATTTGCTGAAAACCTGGTCATCGCAACCGTGAACAACGGCGACATGATCCGCATGCAGGGTCTGACACAGGACTTCACCGACAAGACCGGCCACACGGTTGAGTGGGTCACTTTGGAAGAGAACGTACTGCGCCAGCGCGTCACAACCGACATCGCGGCCAAGGGCGGCTCTTTCGACATCATGACGATCGGCATGTATGAAACACCCATCTGGGCGGCAAACGGCTGGCTGGTCCCAATGGACGATCTGTCCGCTGAGTACGACGCGGACGATATCCTACCTGCGATGAAGGGCGGCCTGTCCTACGAAGGCACGATGTATGCGGCGCCTTTCTATGGCGAAAGCTCCATGATCATGTACCGCACGGACCTGATGGAAAAAGCAGGCATGGAAATGCCAAAAGATCCGACATGGACGTTCATCCGTGAAGCGGCCGCAGCAATGACCGACCGCGACAACGAGATCAATGGCATCTGCCTGCGCGGCAAAGCGGGCTGGGGCGAAGGTGGTGCGTTTATCACGGCGATGTCCAACTCCTTTGGTGCACGCTGGTTCGACGAAGAGTGGAACGCGCAGTTCGACACACAGCCGTGGAAAGACACGCTGGAATTCTACGTCGGCATGATGAACGAAAGCGGGCCAACCGGCTATGCGACGAACGGTTTCAACGAAAACCTGAACCTGTTCCAGCAAGGCAAATGTGGCATGTGGATCGACGCAACCGTTGCGGCATCCTTTGTGACAAACCCTGACGATTCCACTGTTGCCGACAAGGTTGGCTTTGCACTAGCACCTGACAATGGTCTGGGCAAACGCTCCAACTGGCTCTGGGCATGGGCGCTGGCCGTTCCGGCAGGCACTCAGAAAGAAGCAGCAGCCAAGCAGTTCATCGAATGGTCCACATCCAAGAGCTACATTGAGCTGGTTGCGGCCAACGAAGGTTGGGCAAACGTTCCTCCAGGTGCACGCAAGTCTCTCTATGAGAACGAAAACTACAAGGACGTGCCTTTCGCAGCCATGACACTGGAGTCGATCCTGAGTGCAGATCCTAACGACTCAACTGTCGAGCCTTCGCCCTACGTTGGTATTCAGTTCGCAGCCATCCCTGAGTTTGCCGGCATCGCAACAGAAGTCAGCCAGGAATTCTCCGCTGTCTACGCTGGTCAGCAGTCCATTGACGAGGCTCTGGCCAAGGCACAGGCCCTGACAAACGACGCTATGGAAGCTGCTGGCTACCGCTAAGCGATCCTTCTCTCTCGGGGGGGGCAACACGTTCCAAGAATGTGCCCCCTGGGAAACCCTGACTACTCCCTAAATCGCAACTCCGTTACCGATTGCCTTTGGCAGTCAACAAAGGAGGTATGCCCGATGGCAACCCAACATTCCCGATCAGCGGCCCGCATCATGATGGCCCCGGCGGTGATCTTGCTCCTCGGTTGGATGCTCGTTCCCCTGATCATGACCCTGCTGTTCTCGTTCAAGAAATATCTGCCCATGCGTGGCGGTGACCTTGGATGGGTCGGCTTTGACAACTACGTTCGTTTTGTAAGTTCGAGCGCGTTCTGGCCGTCTGTTTCGGCCACGCTCATTGTTGTCGGTGGGGTGCTGGCGATCACCATCATCTTCGGCGTGCTTCTCGCGATCCTGTTGAACCAGCCGATGTGGGGTCAGGGTGTTGTCCGTATTCTGGTCATTGCACCTTTTTTCGTCATGCCAACCGTCTCCGCTCTGGTCTGGAAGAACATGTTCATGGATCCGACCAACGGCCTGTTCGCGCATCTTTGGAAACTCTTCGGCGCAGACCCCGTATCCTGGTTGTCCGAGGCGTCTTTGCCTTCGATCGTCCTGATCGTTTCGTGGCAGTGGTTACCTTTTGCGACCCTCATCCTGCTGACCGCGATCCAATCGCTTGACAGTGAGCAGTTGGAAGCCGCCGAAATGGACGGCGCGCCGCCACTCAAGCGCTTTGCTTTCATCACACTGCCACACCTCAGCCGCGCCATTACAATCGTGCTGCTGATCCAGACGATCTTTCTGCTGGCAATCTTTGCCGAGATCTTCGTCACCACAGGTGGTGCCTTTGGAACCCGGACGCTCACCTATCTGATTTTCCAGCGCGTGCTAGAAAGCCAGAACGTCGGCTTGGGCTCTGCTGGTGGTGTTTACGCAATCATTCTTGCCAATATCGTTGCCATCTTCCTGATGCGCATCGTCGGCAAAAATCTCGACGCGTGAGGAGGACAGAATGGCCCGCGCAGTAACAAATAACCGCAAGATCATAAACACGACCGCCGCCTGGGGCATCGGTTTGCTGATCTTCTTTCCAATCCTTTGGACAATCCTCACCAGCTTCAAAACCGAAGCAACCGCGATTGCAGACCCACCCGTTTTCCTCGCCTTCGACTGGACGCTGGAAAACTATTCCGCCGTGCTTGAACGCTCAAACTACGCCAAGTTTCTGTGGAACTCGATCATCATCGCGGGTGGCTCTACCATCCTCGGTATCATCATCGCGGTACCTGCGGCATGGTCCATGGCCTTCGTACCGTCCAGACGGACCAAGGACATCCTGCTCTGGATGCTCTCCACCAAGATGTTGCCCGCGGTTGGGGTGCTCTATCCGATCTACCTGATCTGCATTCAATTGGGGATACTGGACAGCCGTGTCGCGCTCGTCATCATCCTCATGCTGATGAACCTGCCGATCATTGTCTGGATGCTCTACACCTATTTCAAGGAAATCCCCGGTGAGATCCTTGAGGCGGCGCGGATGGACGGTGCATCGCTCAAGGAGGAAATCCTTTATGTTCTCACCCCAATGGCGATCCCCGGCATTGCATCCACTTTGCTGCTGAACTTTATCCTGGCCTGGAACGAAGCCTTCTGGACGCTGAACCTGACGGCGGCAAAAGCTGCCCCCCTGACGGCCTTCATCGCCAGCTACTCAAGCCCAGAAGGGTTGTTCTTTGCCAAGCTCAGTGCGGCCTCAACCATGGCCATCGCACCGATCCTCATTCTTGGCTGGTTCAGCCAGAAACAACTTGTCAGCGGCCTGACCTTCGGCGCTGTGAAATAAGGAACGACATCATGGGACAGATTAAACTCAATCAAGTCACCAAGAGCTTTGGCGACGTACAGGTCATTCCACCGCTGGATCTGACCATCGAAGATGGCGAATTCACAGTCTTTGTCGGCCCATCGGGCTGCGGCAAGTCCACATTGCTGCGCCTGATTGCGGGGCTTGAGGACATCACATCCGGCCACATCGACATTGACGGAATGGACGCCACCAACGTCCCCCCCGCCAAACGCGGTCTGGCGATGGTGTTCCAGTCCTACGCGCTCTACCCGCATATGTCCGTGCGCAAAAACATCGCCTTTCCGATGAAAATGGCGGGCATTGATGAGGCGGAGCAGACCCGCCGGATCGAAAGCGCTGCCAAGGCGCTTAACCTGACTGACTATCTGGACCGTCGTCCGGGCCAGTTGTCAGGCGGTCAACGCCAGCGGGTCGCGATTGGCCGTGCCATCGTGCGCGAACCTTCCGCGTTCCTGTTTGATGAGCCACTCTCGAACCTCGATGCGGCCCTGCGGGTCGGCATGCGTCTGGAGATCAGCGAGCTGCACAAGCGGCTTGAGACCACGATGATCTACGTGACCCACGATCAGGTCGAAGCCATGACAATGGCCGACAAGATTGTGGTACTGCGCGCCGGGTTCATCGAACAGGTCGGCTCCCCGCTGGAACTCTATCATACGCCGCGCAACGAATTTGTTGCTGGCTTTATCGGCTCACCCAAGATGAACCTCATCAAAGGGGACGAGGCGCAAAAGCACGGGGCCGCCACTGTTGGCATTCGGCCTGAGCATACCGATGTGAGCAAAACGGAAGGCACGTGGAAAGGCACCGTTGGTGTCGCTGAACACCTCGGGTCCGATACCTTCATCCACGTGCACAACACCGGTCTGGAGACGGGGCCGGGCGACATGTTCACCGTGCGCATCACCGGTGACATTCAAGTCAAGCACGGCGATGATATCTACCTCACGCCACAGCTCGACAAATTGCACAAGTTCGACGCTCAGGGTCTGAGGATCGAATGATGCAACTGGCTGGCAAAACAGCCTTGATTACTGGCGCCGCCCGAGGGATCGGGCGGGCCTTTGCCGCGGCCTATCTGCGGGAGGGAGCAAGGGTCATCATCGCCGATATTGATCAGGCACGTGCATCCGACACGGCAAGTGCGCTGAACAAGGACAATGCCGTGTCCGTTCGCATGGATGTGACCGATCCCGCCAGCATCCGAGACGCGCTCGGCCTCGCAGAAAGCTACGGTTTCGGAAACATCGATATCCTGATCAACAACGCCGCGCTCTTTACCGCGGCCCCTCTCGTGGACATCACCGAAGAAGACTACACGCGCTGCTTTGACGTGAACGTCAAAGGTACGCTTTTTACGATGCAGGCAGTCGCCGAACAAATGATAAAACGCGGTAAAGGCGGCAAGATCATCAACATGGCCTCTCAGGCCGGACGGCGCGGTGAACCGCTCGTCGCTGTCTATTGCGCAACCAAAGCTGCCGTGATCAGCATGACGCAATCTGCCGGCCTCGACCTGATCAAACACGGCATCAACGTCAACGCCATTTCTCCCGGCGTGGTAGACGGCGAACATTGGGACGACGTCGATGCCTTCTTTGCCAAGTACGAGAACAAAGCACCAGGACAGAAAAAACGCGAGGTGGGTGCCGCCGTCCCCTATGGGCGCATGGGCACACCCGATGACCTAACTGGCATGGCGGTTTTTCTGGCCAGCGACGCAGCGAATTACATCGTTGCGCAAACCTACAATGTGGATGGTGGACAATGGATGAGCTGATCTCCCTTTCAAACGCAACACTTGAGCAATTGAGCATCGAGCACCCAACCTACGACCGGGCAACCCTCACACCGGGTATCGTGCACATCGGTGTCGGCAATTTTCATCGCGCCCATCAGGCATGGTATTTGCACCGTCTGATGCAAGCAGGTCAGGCGCACGACTGGGCGATCATCGGCGCAGGCGTGCGGCCCTACGATGCGGCCATGCGGGAGAAGCTGCTGGCCCAAGACTGCCTGACCACATTGATCGAACTTGATCCGCACAACGTATCCGCAGAAGTCGTCGGCTCCATGATCGATTATCTGCCAATTGAAGAGGGTAACGCCCCCCTCATTCAGCAAATGGCAGACCCGGCCATCCGTATTGTTGCCATGACGGTCACCGAAAGCGGCTATTTCATTGACCCGGTCACCAAGGGTTTCGATGCCGCCCATGCGGACGTTTTGTACGACGTCGCCAACCCGGATACACCGCGCACGGCCTTTGGCGCGATCGTCGCCGCATTGCGCATACGCCGGGCGGCGGGTCATGGCCCGTTCACCTGTCAAAGCTGTGACAATCTGCAAGGCAACGGGGACATCCTGCGCCAGACGGTTGTCTTGCTTGCCCGCATGTCTGATCCCGCGCTTGCAAATTGGATCGATACGGAGGCGAGCTTTCCCAATTCGATGGTGGATTGCATCGTGCCGGCCACCGGTCCGGGGGAGCTGGCCTTGGCGGCTGACTTTGGCATCAAGGACACCGCTGTGGTCACGCACGAAGCCTTTCGCCAGTGGGTGATCGAAGACAGATTTTGCGCAGGCCGCCCGGATTGGGATCACGTCGGTGCGACACTCTCCGATGATGTGCACGCCTTTGAAACCATGAAAATTCGCATCCTCAACGCAGGTCATCAGGTCATCGCAAATGCGGGCGAAATCCTCAGCATCGAAACCATTGCCGACTGCATGGCCAATCCAAGTATTCTGGCATTCTTCGACAAGGTTCAGCGCACTGAAATCGCGCCAACGGTGTCACCGGTCCCCGGCAAAACACCCATTGAATATGTGGAACTGATCGAGCACCGCTTTGCCAATCCGAGCATTGTTGACACAACGCGCCGTGTGGCCTTTGACGGCTCCGCCCGCCACACCGGCTTTGTCTTGCCCATCCTGCGCGATCAACTGGCAGCTGGCCGCTCCGTCGAAGGTCTCGCCCTCGTCGAAGCGCTCTGGGCCCGCATGTGCGCAGGAGTACGCGAAGATGGCTCTGTTATCGAGGCAAACGATCCGATGTGGGACGCGCTCAAAGAGGCTGGACTGGCCGCGAGGGGCCGCCCGATGGCATGGCTGGAACAAGGCAACATCTATGGAGAGCTCCTTGATAACAAAGCGTTTTCAACGGCGTTTTCCCATTGGCTTGATGTGATCTGGGGCGAAGGATGCGAAGCTGCAATGGCACAATATGCGCAGCCGAACCGGGAGCGTGTTGCAGTCTGATGCGTGACCATCGAAATCCGCCATCCCCAAGCTAAGCGCGTCAGAGCATCACTTCGATCAGGTTGGGGTGGCCACCAGACAGCCCAGTGTCCAGCGCGGCTTCCAATGCATCGCAATCGCTAACGCGACAAGCCTGCACGCCCATGCCCTGTGCCATCTGCACCCAATCCAGCGTCGGGCGGTTCAGGCTGAGCATATCAATGGCACGCGGGCCGGGGTTTCCCACCCCCACGTTTGTCAACTCGCCGCGCAGAATCTGATAGCTTTGGTTTGCGAAAACAAGCACGGTCACATCCAGCCCTTCGCGCGCCATCGTCCAGAGCGATTGCAATGTGTACATTGCCGATCCGTCGCCTGTCAGACACATCACCTTGCGGTCCGGGCAGGCAATCGCAGCGCCGATGGCCGCAGGCATGCCATAGCCAATGGAGCCGCCGCAGTTGTTCAGCCACGTATGCTTTGGCGCGCCCTTGGTCGCGGGTGAAAACGCCCGGCCCGTGGTAACGGATTCGTCGACCACAATGCCATCTTGCGGAATGGCACGTGCAATCAGCGCAGCCAGACTGTCGAGCGTGATGGGTCCGGTGGGACGCTCCGGTGTGGCGGCCTCGACCACATGCGCAGGCGGTGTATCCTTTGCTCCGGTCCCCTCGCACAGCGCACCTAGCGCGCCAGTAAGGTCAGCACCCGCATCCGCCAGTGTCAAGATCTCAGCGCCGTCACGTGTCAGGATCGCGGGTTTTCCGGGATAGGCAAAAAATCCGATGGGGGCCCGCGCGCCGACCAATACGATGCGTTTGAACGGGGCAAGCACCTCAAGCGCTATGTCGATGGGATAGGGCACGCGGCCCACAAAGACCCGGCCCGCACCGCGTTCAAGCCGGGCATTTGACCACTCCGACAACAGCTTGCATCCGGTTTTGGCTGCAATCCGTCCGACGATCTCCAGGTTGTTTTCCGTCAGCGCACCACCGCCCAGCAACAACAGGGTCTCAGGCCCGTCCAGCATCTGCGCTGCGCGGTCCAGCTGTTCTGCATCAAAGGGAACAGGCCCGGGCGGTTCCGCTTCACCCTGCGCCACGCCGCCCTCATTCCATGCCGTATCACTTGGCAGGATCAACGATGCAATCTGTCCCGGTGCAACTCGCGCGGCCTGCACTGCCTCTGCCGCGTCCTTGCCCACATCCGCCGCCGTGACAGAGCTGCGCACCCAATGGGACACAGGCCGCGCAATCCCCTCGATATCAGAGGTCAGAGGCGCATCAAGCTCGATGTGAGTGGAGGCGTGCTCCCCGATGATATTGACAACACCAGAGCCGCCCTTCTTGGCGTTGTGCAGGTTTGACAGGCCATTGGCGAGGCCGGGACCAAGATGCAGCAGCGTGGACGCAGGTTTGCCCGACATCCGGTAGTACCCATCCGCCGCGCCCGTCGCCACGCCCTCTTGCAGGGCCAGGACAGACCGCATTCCCGGGATATGATCAAGCGCCGCCACAAAGTGCATCTCGGACGTGCCGGGATTGGTGAAACAAACCTCTACGCCGTTGGCGAGCAGAGTATGCACAAGGCTCTCCGCACCGTTCATCTTGCTCTGGCTCATGACATTCCCTTCTTAGGCTGGCGCAGGCCCGGCCGCGGATTTCGCGCGCCAGGCGACAAACATCGGAAGCGCACAAAGCGCGACCCCCAGAACAAAGGACAAGCCATAGCTCAGGTCAATCAGGTCGGTCTGTGGTTTGGCGATCATCAACCCGCCAAAAAACAACAGCACCCGCAGCGGCAGCCCCATCGCCCCGTCCAGCGGTCCGACAAGGCTGATGTAGCCTTGCAAAGCAGAAGAGATCATGGCGACACCAATCAGCGCACAACTCAGCGCCACGGTGACCTCCCACGCCGGAGCCTGTCCGATGAGTGCAGGATTCAGCACGAAGAGGAACGGCGCGATATAGATCACACCGCCCAGCCGCATCGCCTCAAACCCAGTGGCAATCGGGTTAGACCCCGCCATGGTCGAGGCCGCAAAGGCGCCCAAGGATACCGGTGGCGTGATAAAGCTGACCATGCCCCAATACAGGATGAAAAGATGCACAGCGAGCTGGTTCAGACCGCCAGCCTCAAGCGCGGGGGCCAGCACAACGGCAAGGAAGATGTAACAGGCCGTGACCGTCATCCCCATGCCAAAGATAAACGCCGTGAGCGCACCCATAAGCAGCAGCACAAGCGTGTTGTCACCTGCCATAAAGACCAGCTCATTCACCAGCGTACCGGCGAGACCCGTGGCCGAGAACGACCCGACAATCAGCCCCACACCCAACAGGATCGCCGTCAACTCCGCCAGCCCCATGCCGACCCCGACAACCATGTTGCCAAGCCGCTGCATGTTCAGCCGAAAACGTGCGCGGAACTGGTTCACCACCAAAAGCAGGGCAGTGGCATAAAACGGCGCTGAGGACTCCTGCCGCAATCCGATCATCATGTAGAGCAGCAGCGCAAAGACAAAGATGTAGGGCCAGCCCTCCTTCATCACTTCGGCCAGTCGCGGCAAATCAGGCTTGGGCAAACCGCGTAGACCGCGGCGTGCGGAATAGGCGTCAATCTGGGCAAACAGGCTCCAGTAGTACAGGATACTGGGGATGGCGGCGGCCAACGCGATCTCGACGTAGGGACGCGACAAAAAGGACGCCATGATAAAGGCCGTCGCCCCCATGATCGGCGGCATCAGCACCCCGCCGGTGGAGGCACAGGCCTCTGTCGCGGCGGCGGTCTTGGCGGTAAACCCCGTCTTGCGCATGGCCGGGATCGACACAGCACCGGTGGTCAACACGTTTGAGATCACCGAGCCTGACATCGAGCCCATGAACCCGCTGGCAAAGATCGACACCTTGGCCGCGCCGCCGCGGTATCCGCCGACAAGACCCAAGGCCAGATCGTTAAAAAACTGCCCGCCCCCGGTCCGCTGCAAGACTGCGCCAAAGAGGATGAAGCCGATGACCACGCCGCCAAAGGCTTTCATTGGGATGCCAAAGGAGCTTTCGGCCGAATAAATGTGATAAGGCACCGTTTGCATAAACGTGGATTGAAACCCCGAGAACGGGTCTGGCACCTGCCCGGCGAAGGTCGGGTAAAAGGCAAAGAGCGTAACGATGCAGAAGAGCACAAAGCCGCCAGCCCGCCGCGTGGCCTCCAGGATCAGAAAGAAGAAAACAACCGACACATATTGCGCGGTATCAGGTGCGGCGTATTCCCAGCCCTGCGACAGGTTTTGCTGCGCGGTCTGGGCCAGATATACGGTGCATGCCAAGGCTAGCGCAAAGAGCAGCCAATCGAGCAAGGAAGGCACGCCACCCTTGCCACCGCGCATCTGAAAAATCAGAAAGCTGAGCGCCAGAAACAGGCCGCCGAGGATATAGAGATAGCGCCCTTCGATCAGGATAATGCCGGCAAGTTGCAGATTGAAAAGCTGGTTGATGACCAGAACCAAGGTAAAGAGCGTCCCGCCGATCACCATCCAGCGCGCCAGCCCACCAATGCGCTCTGCGGGCGTTGCACCATCTATGGCAACCTGTTCCTGCCCTTTGACCGGAGCCTCGGGCGCGTGTCGATCAGTCATGGTGTATCCTTGCCTTAGACGAAGCAAACCGGCCAGCGCAAACAAGGCTGGCCGGTTGTCGTATTCAGGGGACGTGGATCAAAAGACGATGTCGAAACCACCCTCTTTGAGCGCGGCGCGGCGCGCTTCGCTCCATGCCGCTTCCCAATCATCCGGATTGGCCGCCTTGGTGGCTTCCCAAGCTGCAGCGAGGGCCGCTTGACGGGCAATCAGGTTGTCGTTGTGGGCCTGCGCCTCATCCGACCAGATGCCAGCCTCTTTGTAAAACTTGATGGCACCTTCGTGGTAGGGGACAACCCACTGCATGTTCTGCTTGTCGACAGCCCAGCCGCCGATGCCCGGCGCATTCCCGTCATACTGTGGGAACAGCTCAACCATCGCTTTGGTCATGTTGTAAACCAGATCAGCTTCGGTCGCTTCCATCGCCGTCAACACAGGATAGGCATAGCCGGCCCCCTGATAGCCATCGGTTCCGTCAATTGTCGCGCCCACGCGCGCTTTGTTGATCTGAAAGAACGGTGCGATTGACTGCATCGCAGCCACACCCTCGGTGTTCGCAGGGTCAATCGGTGGCCAGAAAAGCCCCCGCGGACCTGCCTCCGCCTCATAGGCCTTGCCTGAGTTGGTCGAGGCAAAAGCCGCATCAACCTGCCCTTCGATCAACCCGGTCCAGCTGGCGCCAAAGCCGCCAAACTCAACACGTTGCACATCGTCCCAGGTCAACCCACCATAGGCAAGGTACGCGCCGGTGTTCACGTTCAGCGCGGGCGCGCCCACGATGTAAGCCACGCGCTTGCCCTTGAGGTCCGCGTATGTCTCAATCCCAAGATCTCCCGCCACGCCGACCGCCAAATTGATTGCGCCGCCATTGTTCGCCATCAAGACGCGCACAGGCTGCGGGCCCCAATTTTCTGCGCCAAAGTCAAAGGCACCTTCCTGCGCCATAAAGCTCCCACCGACACCAGTGGCCGAGAATTGCACACGCCCCTGCCGCAACGGTTCAGTCCGCGAAACATCGTTTTTGCCCGGCAGCACGCGCAGGTTTACGCCCGCCGCGTCCTGAAGTGCAGCACCGATGGCCACGGATTGATTATATCCTGCCGAGCCTGTGCCATATGCAGTCCAGCTGAGCTGTTTGGGCAGGTCAAAATCCTGCGCCATGGCTGCACTTGCCGTCAGGCCAAATGCGGCGATTGCCGTTGTGATGTAGTTCATGTGTTCCTCCCAGTTTGAGTTTGACCATCGCCACCTTTTGATCTGCGGCTGTGGTCTGGATCATATCCAATTACGAAACAGAGTTCCGCTATGTGAAATAAGATATGAATCATCCTCACCCTAAGTCAACAAGCAGCAGCAATGAATCCACAGCAAAGGGCCACATTGATGAGAACCCATGGCAGAGCAAAGCGATGTACACAGAGGTGAGGTTAGTTGCGCACCCGTCCAAAGGTAGACAGGCGATTGATCTCATCCAGACGCTCAAGATTGACAACAGTCGAGAGCATCAATCGGTCCTGACTCCAGTCGCCGGGGCGCTGAATGGCCACCGCCGTCAGCAGTATCGCGCCAACCAGCGGCACCAGTGTCGCGAGATAAAGCAGCCGCGGGCGGCGCAAATGGCGCAGGTCGAGCAACGTCGTGATCCGGTGCTGAAGGAGGCTCATCTGCCCATCCCGCAGCGAAACGCGATCTGCCGTGACAAGCGTGACCTTGGGCACGGCAACAACAAACATCCGGTCCCGGCGCAGCGTTTGCTGGCAGACGGACAGCAGCGTATCGCAATAGGCGCGCACGTCGATCCGACCACGCCGCATCACCTCAGCGTCACAACTGTACTCGCGCAGGCTTTCCACCTGCCGCTTCCAGGCGTGATACGCAGGGTTGAGGAAAAAGAACGGCTTGAGCCCTTCAAGCAGGATCTCCCATTCGATGTCCCCTTGCCGCAAATGTTGCAGCTCATGGGCAACCGAAACCTTAAGCTCCTCTGGTCGGTTCAGCATATGAGAGGGCAGCACAACGTAATAATTCCACAGACCACGGGTGGAAAAAGGCACCAGCGTGCGATCTGACAGGCGCAGATGCACGCGACCAAACCGCCGCCAGACATAGCTGGCCGAAACGATGCGGAGCAGACAAAAGATTGAAAAGCAGAGCCGCACAGCACCGACCACCAGCCCAATTAGGAAGGCACCGATCACGGCCCATGCCAGCCAACCGGCAGCCTGCATGAGATTGGTGGTAAAGGTCTCGCGCATCATCACCAAACGTTCAAACTCCATCGCCTGCATCTCAATCCCGCCATTGAGGTAGTAGGCCACAACCATGTCCGAGAGGTTCATGTTGACGCTTTGGGCATAGCCACTGCTTTGCAGGGCACCCCACCCAAGGATCAGGATTGGCGAGAATATGATAGCAAGGAAAACAGTGTTGAGCAGCTTGAGCTGGGTGGCAAAGCTATGTTTCAGCCCCAGTCGGTTCAGCGCAAGCCGCGCCGCTGACCACAAACCATAAGCAACGATGAAAAGAATATTGGCATTGATGAACGTGTCGAGAAAGGCATCACCCGGTATCATTTCTTAACCTCCGATCCACAAGTGCCCGGATTTGCCCCAATGCTTCTTCTGTCAGCTCTTCGTCATTGACCAACCGCGCCACCAATGAGGCAGGCGTATCATCAAAGAGCTTGACCGACAGATCTTTGAGCGAACGTGTCTGATAGGCGTCTTTGGCCAGCGTCGGTTTGAAAACATGGCGCTTCCCCTCCTTACGGCTGGTCACAAACTCCTTTTGCTCCAGAATGCGCAGGATGGTCGCTGCAGAGGTATAGGCAAGGTTCCGATCTGCTGGCAATTCATCCAGCACATCACGCACTGTCCCTTCACCAATCGCCCAAAGCTGGGTCATGAACTCAAGCTCAACTTCAGTCAGCAATTCATTCTTTTTCTTTTTTCTCATGCTTCCCATCCGACGCGCGTCGTTCACGCGTTATGTTGCCTAACTAAATACGAAGAGTTTCGTTTTTCAAAACGATTTCTCAAACCTTCCAGAAACAGAAGATGCCCCAGAACACCGAAAACCCCAGAGGTGCCCAAAGCGGCTGTCCCATCAGGCCGAGCCATGCAAGGAAGATGTAAGACGTCCCAAGGAGCGTAATAAAGAGCCGATCCCCAAGCGTTGTGGTCAGTCCAAAGACCCCGCGCCGTTCAATCCCGTCGCGGTATTTGGTGATCTCAAGGATGGCGATCAGACCGATGGCACCAAACAGAGCGCAGAACAGCGCGAAGGTTACAGGCGTCCAGGCCATCCAAAAACTTGGCCAAAGCGGCGCGGTCCAGGAAAAGCCCGCTTCCTCTTCTGTCTTGGCAACATTGCCCCAACCCTGAGCCAGAGCAGAACCCGGCAGCAGTGCCGCCAAAAGGATCAGACGTTTCATCATACCCTCCCCAGGGCAAAGCCCTTGGCGATGTAGTTGCGCACGAAATAGATCACGATGGCCCCCGGAATGATGGTGAGCGTGCCCGCCGCCGCCAGCAGACCCAGCTCATAGCCCGCCGACGATGCCGTCTTGGTCATGGTTGCGGCAATCGGTTTCGCGGCCACCGCTGTCAGCGTCTTGGCCAGCAGCAATTCAACCCAAGAGAACATGAAGCAGAAGAATGCAGCGACCCCGACGCCCGCCTTGATCGTTGGCAGAAAGATCGTCACGAAAAACCGTGGGAAAGAATAGCCATCGACATAGGCCGTCTCGTCCAGCTCTTTGGGAACGCCCCCCATGAACCCTTCGAGGATCCAGACCGCCAGTGGGATGTTGAACAGACAATGCGCCAGCGCCACCGCAAGATGCGTGTCAAAAAGACCAACAGAGGAGTAGAGCTGAAAGAACGGCAGCGCAAAAACCGCCGCAGGTGCCATCCGGTTGGTGAGCAGCCAAAAAAACAACTGCTTGTCCCCCAGAAACCGATACCGCGAAAACGCATAGGCCGCAGGCAGCGCCACACAGACAGAGATCACTGTGTTCAGCGAGACGTAAATGATGGAGTTGATGTAGCCCCAATACCAAGTCGGGTCGGTGAAAATGACACGGTAGTTTTCCAGCGTGAAAGTCTGGGGAAACAGGCTGAACCCGGCGAGGATTTCATTGGTGGTTTTGAACGACATTGCAACCAGCCAATAGATCGGCAGCATTAGAAACAGGATGTAGAGGATCGGGATGAGGGAGCGTTTTCTCATTGCGCGTCATCCTTTGTCATCAGCGTATAGAACAGCCACGACACCAGCAGCGTGATCGCGAAATAGATCAGGCTCATCGCCGCCGCCGGTCCCAGATCAAACTGCCCCAGCGCGATTTTCACCAGATCAATCGACAGCAATGTGGTGGAGTTCCCCGGCCCCCCGCCGGTCAGCACAAAGGGTTCTGTGTAGATGTTGAAACTGTCCATGAACCGCAACAGGATCGCGATGGTCAGCACTGTCTTCATCTTGGGCAGCTGGATATAGCGGAACACTTTCCACGGGCTCGCCCCATCAATCTTGGCCGCCTGATAATAGGCATCCGGGATGGACACGAGGCCCGCATAGCACAACAGCACCACCAGCGAAGTCCAATGCCACACGTCCATGATCACAATGGTGATCCACGCCGCCAGCGGGTTCTGCGTCATGTCATAGGGCACGCCCAAAACGTCATTGAGGAAATACCCAAGCAACCCGATCTTGGGCAGGGTAAAGATGTTCCACATCGCCCCCACCACATTCCATGGGATCAGCATCGGCAATGCCATCAGCACCAGACAAACAGGCACCCAAATGCCTTTCTTGGGCATCGACAAGGCAATGATGATGCCCAGCGGCACCTCAATAATCAGGATCAGAAAAGTAAACAGAAACTGCCGCCCCAAGGCCGCCTGAAACCGATCTGACCGCAGGATTTGTTCAAACCAATCAAGGCCCTGCCAAAAGAACACATTGTTGCCAAAGGTCTCCTGCACGGAGTAATTCACCACCGTCATAATCGGGATGAGCGCGTTGAACGCCACCAGCAGCAGGACCGGCAGCACAAAGAACCACGCGCGTTGGTTTTCGGTTTTCATGATGCGGCCTCCGTCGCGATCCATCCGTTGCGATAAAGCCGGGTCTGCGCGGGCGCAAAGCTCAGATGCGTCGCACTGCCCTGTTCGGGAAGCGCGCCTTCGACAATGGCTTTGACACTTGTGTCTCCCACCATCGCCTCCACAACCGCATGCCGTCCGACATCAGACACCTTGCGCACGCACGCAGGCAGGCCAGCATCCCCAAGGCTGACAAATTCGGGGCGGATGCCCAGTTGCGTCAGACCACCCTCCCCCGTGATCGTTCCTTCGAGCAGGATGTTGTGACCTTCTACAACCGCCATGCCATTCTCCACTCCGGCGGGCAGCACGTTCATGCCGGGCGAGCCGATGAAATGGCCGACAAAGGTGTGGCGCGGGCGCTCAAAAAGCTCTACGGGCGTGCCGATCTGCACAATCTCACCGTCCTGCATGACCACCACCTGATCGGCAAAGGTCAGCGCTTCTGTCTGGTCGTGGGTCACATAGATCATCGTGGCGCGCACCCGCTGGTGCAACTCCTTGAGCTTGGAGCGCAGCTTCCATTTCAGATGCGGGTCGATCACCGTCAGCGGCTCATCAAACATCACGACGTTCACATCATCGCGCACCAGACCCCGCCCCATCGAGATCTTCTGCTTGTTATCGGGCGACAGATGCGCGGCGCGAATGTCGAGCATATCTTCAACCTCGAGCATCGCGGCTATCTCTGCTACGCGGGCGGTGATATGCTTTTCCGCCACGCCGCGATTGCGCAGCGGAAAGGCAAGGTTTTCGCGCACCGTCATCGTGTCGTAGATCACCGGAAACTGGAAAACCTGCGCGATGTTGCGTTGGTTCGGCGGCAGGTCGGTCACGTCCTTATCGTCAAACAGAATACGCCCGTTCGAGGGCTGCAACAGCCCGGAGATGATGTTGAGCAGCGTGGACTTGCCACAGCCAGACGGCCCCAGCAGCGCATAGGCACCGCCGTCTTTCCAATCGAGATCAATTTCCTTGAGCGCATAGTCCTCCGGCCCTTTTGGATCAGGCAGATAGGAATGGCGCAGGTTCGAGAGCGTGATCTTTGCCATCAGGCCACAAGCCTCCCATCGGGGGCAAAATAAAACGCCTGCGACACATCCATGAAAAACGCGTGCTCCTCCCCCACCTCATAAGGATGCACCCCGTGAGCAAGCGAGACCCAGCCATCGCTGCCCATCTCGAAATGCGCGCTGGATTCAGAGCCTGACAGTTCGGTCACCATCACCTTGCCCGTCAGCGCCACATCACCTTCCCCGGTCTGCACCGGAGAGACGTGATGGGGCCGCACCGCAACAGTATACGGCCCATCCGGCAAAGCCGCCGCCGCCCCGCTCAGCGGCCAGCTGACGCCCGTGGCCAGCAGCGCCTTTTCCCCCGTTTTGACGATATCCGCCGCATTGATCGGCGGATCGGAAAACACACGCGCAGCGGTCAGGTTCTCGGGATTGCGATAGATATCGGCGGTTGGCCCAAACTGCGTGACCCGCCCGTCTTCCATCAACGCGGTCTTACCGCCCAGCATCAGCGCTTCTTCGGGCTCCGACGTGGCATAGACAACAACCGCTCCGCGTCCGGCAAAAAGCTCCGGCAGTTGCTCGCGCAATTCCTCGCGCAGCTTGTAATCCAGGTTCGCCAACGGCTCATCCAGAAACACTGCGCGGCTTTCCTTGGCAATCGCACGTGCCAGCGCACAGCGTTGCTGCTGCCCGCCGGACAATTCTTGCGGTCGACGGCCCAGCATAGGGCGCAGTTGCAGGATATCTGCCGCCTCTTCCACGCGGCCCTGAATTTCGGATTTCGCCATGCCTGCAACCCGCAAGGGGGAGGCAATGTTATCAAAAACCGTCATCTGCGGATAATTGACAAAAAACTGATGCACGAGGCTCACGTTGCGCTTTTGCGTGGACAGCTTTGAGACATGCTGTCCCTCAAACCAAATCTCCCCCGAAGCCAGTGGATCAAGGCCCGCCATCAACTTGATCAGCGACGTCTTGCCCGACCCGGTCTGCCCCAGAAGCACGTTGAAATGTCCGGTCTCCAGCACAATTGACGTGGGCTTGATATGCGTGATCCCGCGGATCGACTTGCTGGCCTGTTTCAGCTCAATTTTCATGGGATGTGCCCTGCATGAGGTCGTGACTGGCACGCCCAAGGGTGTCCAGGGCGGGCCAGCGTGGTTGGTTTACTGCTGCCAGCGGGCAACAAGCTCATCATAGTTCACGGTCTCGCCCTGCGGCTTCTCGTTTTCGAGCTTGGGCTTGGCACCGCCATTGGCGAACCAGAACTCCGCGTCCTTCTCTTCGTTCAGACGTGGACCACAGCCGCCATAGACGTTGGCCGCCTCATCGGCCTGCTGCATCCGGGCCATGGTGATGTCCATCTCCTCGGCCAGACGGTCCATCGCCTGCTGAGGGGTGAACGCACCGGAGTTCACGTCACCGATCTGCTGCCACCAGATTTGCGCCAGCTTGGGGTAGTCAGGCACGTTGATCCCGGTTGGCGACCATGCGACCCGGTCAGGAGAGCGGTAGAACTCAACCAGACCACCCAGCTTGGGCGCACGCTCCGTGAAGCTCTCATGATTGACCGAACTGTCACGGATAAAGGTCAGGCCCACATGGGACTTCTTTACGTCAACAGTCTTGGACGTCACGAACTGAGCATAGAGCCATGCAGCCTGAGCGCGGTCAGACGGCGTGGACTTCAGGAAGGTCCAGGACCCCACATCCTGATAGCCAACTTTCTGGCCTTCTTCCCAGTAGGGACCATGCGGGCTGGGTGCCATGCGCCACAACGGATTGCCGCTGTCATCGACCGTGTTGTTGCCTTCGGACTTTGGCTTGACCATGTCAGCGGTAAAAGCGGTGTACCAGAAGATCTGCTGGGCCACGTTACCTTGCGCCAATGCAGGCAGCGACTGATAGAAGTCATAAGACGCCGCACCGGGAGGGGCATAGTTGCGCAGCCACTCATCCCACTTGCGGATCGCATAGACCGCCGCCGGACCGTTGGCCGCACCACCCCGTGACACGCTTGCGCCCGCCGGGTTGCAAGAGCCCGCTTCCATGCGGATGCCCCATTCGTCAATCGGCACGCCGTTCGGCTCACCTTTTGATCCGGTGCCCGCCATCGACAGCCAGGCATCGGTCATCCGCCAGCCAAGGTCAGGCGCGCGTTTGCCGTAATCCATGTGACCATAGATCGCGACACCGTCGACTTCCTTCACATCGTTGGAGAAGAAATCAGCGATATCCTCATACGCGGACCAGTTAACCGGTACGCCAAGGTCATAGCCGTACTTTTCCTTGAACGCCGCCTTGTTGGCCTCATCGTCGAACCAGTCCTTGCGGAACCAGTATAGGTTCGCGAACTGCTGGTCTGGCAACTGATAGAGGTTACCATCAGGCCCGGTGGTAAACTGAATGCCCATGAAGTCATCCAGATCAAGCGTTGGCGATGTTGTGCCCGCCCAGTCACCCGCCATCTGTTCGGTCAGGTTATAGGCCAGTTGCAACCGTGAGTGTGTGCCGATGAGGTCGGAATCGTTGACATCCCCGTCATAGAGGTTTCGCTGGGTCTGCATCTGCGTCTGAACCGCCTGCACAACCTCACCTTCGCCAAGGATCTGGTGGTTGACCTTGATCCCGGTGATTTCCTCAAACGCTTTCGTCAGCACTTCGGATTCGTACCCGTGTGTCGGAATTCCCTCGGACAGCACGTTGACTTCCATGCCCGAGAAAGGTTCAGCCGCCTGAATGAACCACTCCATCTCGGACATCTGTTCATCTTTGCTCAGGGTCGATGGCTGAAACTCCTGATCAATCCATTTCTGGGCCGCTGCCGTATCGGCAAAAGCAATCCCAGGCCCCGCGATCACAGCAAACGCTGCCGTCGCGGAGAGCAGATACTTGCGCATCTCGTCTCCTCCCAAATTTTTCCTATGGGCCAGCATCTGCCAGCCTGCGTAACGATAGGCGCAGGGTTTCGAATCTGTCAAACTAATAATTTAGTAGAGAAAAGTCATTTCTTATCAGAGCGCTAAAGCGTTCTGATTCCACCTTTGACCACGCGCGCACTTCAAAGGACGCTCCGCTATGGGTCCTTTTTCCAGCTTTCCAGAAGCGCCATCGACATCTCATCTTTGGTATCGGCATAGACCGCAACCTCCAGCGGTTCAGTGCCAAATCGGTTGCTGAGCGAGATCACATCCCCATTGGCAACCTCGCGATGAACCATGCTGTAGGGCAGCCATGCAATCCCGATCCCCGCAAGAGCAAGCTCCTTGATCCCGCTTGAAAACGCAGTTTCGCACACCGGGTTCACACTTTGCGCATGGCTCCCAAAGGGGCGTGCGGCCTTGACCAAAACCTGACCGAAATAGCTGTTGTCAGGGTAGACAATTGCAGGTGTGTCAGCTGCCACATCACCGTTGTCCTTCACTGCATACCGCAGCGAACCGCCGACTACGGGCACCAGATAATCAATCCCCGCCCGCGCCCGTTCGATTGTCGGACCAAACTGCAACGATGTCGCCCTTTGCGACTCGTAGCACAGCAGCATCGTCGTATCGCCGCGCAGGAACATCGACACGCAGTCCGGCAGATTTCCCGGCCGCAGGCGAAACCGGACGCCGGGCAAAGACTGTTTTGCCCGCATCGCCATATCCGGAAATGTTGAAAACACCGGCGCATGCTGCGCGGCGATTGAAACGGTGTAGCTGTGCGGATCAAACCGTGTGATCTTGCTGCGCAGCTCACCCAGACGCGCAACCAGCGCTTTGATCTCGGCCTCATTGGATAACAAAGCCGCGCTGATCTCTATCCGATTGGTGCCGCGTTCCAGAACCTCGACACCCAGCCAATCCTCAAAACTGCGGATACGCCGCGAAAACGCAGGCTGCGTGATGTGCCGCCGTGCCGCAGCCCGGGTCATGTTACGCTCTTCCAAAAGGACGAGCACATCGTCCAGCCATTGCATGTCCATAATAGCACCCCCGCCCATACCATTAGTATGGCTGGCCCAAGACAAAAGCATTATTTTTCTGGTCCGCTATTGGTGATGCTTTGCCAAAACCCAAAAAAAGGATTCTCCGGCGTGATAGAAGCGGAAGAGACAACGGCCCCTCAATCATCGGAAATAAGCGGCAGCCTGTGCAAAGAGCTGTCGATCGCCTTGGCGAAATTTCCGCGTGTACGTCTGGGTCATCTGCCCACCCCGCTTGAGCCGATGGACAGGCTCAGCGCGCATCTGGGCGGTCCACGTCTGTGGGTAAAACGCGACGATTGCACGGGTCTTTCGTCTGGCGGAAACAAGACGCGCAAGCTGGAGTATCTTATGGCGGATGCCCAGCAGCAGGGCGCCGACACGATCATCACCCAAGGGGCTACGCAATCCAATCACGCACGCCAAACCACGGCGGCGGCGGCAAAACTGGGCATGGGATGCCACATCCTGCTGGAGGATCGCACCGGGTCGAACGACACCAGCTACATCATGAACGGAAACGTCCTCCTCGATCGCCTACATGGCGCAACCGTCTCCAAACGTGCAGGCGGCACCGACATGAATGCCGAGATGGAGACCTTTGCCCAGCAGCTTCGGGACGAGGGCAAAAAGCCCTACATCATCCCCGGCGGCGGCTCAAATCCCATTGGTGCGTTGGGCTATGTCAACTGCGCCCGCGAGGTCGCTGAACAAGCCAGCGGTATGGGTCTCAAGATTGACGCCTTTGTGCATGCAACCGGCAGCTCCGGCACGCAGGCCGGGCTTGTCACCGGCCTTGCCGCAATCCAGAGCGACATTCACCTGCTCGGCATTGGTGTACGCGCGCCGCAGGACAAACAGGAACAGATGGTTTTTGATCTGGCCCAGCGCACCGCCGATCATCTGGGCACCGGGCTCACCATTGCGCGCGAAGACGTCCGCGCCAACTGCAACTATGTTGGCCCCGGCTATGGCCTGCCCACGGATGGGATGATCGACGCGGTCAAACTGCTCGCCCAGACCGAGGGGTTGCTCTTTGATCCGGTCTATTCCGGCAAAGGGTTGGACGGTTTGATCGATCTGATCGGCAAGGGTTACTTTGATGGAATGGAGAACATCGTATTCCTGCACACCGGCGGCAGTGCCGCGCTGTTCGGGTATCCCGACACATTCGGCCTGCCCGGCTACACCACATAACAAAACCAAAAAACGAAGACCCAACAAGGAGACAAACACAATGTCATTCAAAAAAACTCTGCTCACTGCGACACTGATGAGCGCGCTCAGCGCGCCCGCCTTTGCCGAAGAGGTCAAGATCGGCGTGCCATCATGGACCGGCGCACAAGCCATCGCGCATCTTTTGGGCGCGGTTGTCGAGATGCGGATCGGCGGCACGGTTGAATACGTCCCCGGCAACAACGCCACGATCTTTCAGGCGATGGATCAGGGCAAAGGCGACATCGACGTGCACCCCGATGTCTGGCTGCCAAACCAGGAAAGCTTTACCAAAAAGTACGTCGATGGCGCAGGCACTGTGACCCTGTCCTCCAACCCTTATGAGGGCAACCAGGGCTTTTGCGTGTCCAAGGATTTCGCGTCCGCCAACAACATCACCGACATCGCTGATCTGGGCCGCCCGGACGTGGCCGCCCTCATGGACAGCGACGGCAATGGCAAAGGTGAGATGTGGATCGGCGCGCCCGGCTGGGCCTCTGCCAACGTGAATGAAGTCAAGACGCGCGACTACGGCCTGCTTGATTTTGTTGAGCCCATCCGCGCCGAAGAAAGCGTGAAAACCGCCCGCATCAAAGACAGCATCGCCAAGGGCGAAGGCTATGCCTTCTACTGCTACAAACCCCACGCTGTTTGGTTCATGTTCGACGTCGAAATGCTGAGCGAGCCGACCTTCGATCCCGCGAAATACGTGATGGTGCAGCCGTCAGACGATGCCGACTGGTATGAAAAATCCAGCGTCGCAACCAAGGACGCGCTGAAAGAAGTCCAGATCGCATGGTCCAACTCCCTGCCCGAACGCTCCCCGGCAATTGCCGAGTTCTTTGAGCGTTTTGCACTGACCGCCGATGACGTCAGCGGCTTCGCCTTTGAGATCAGCGGTCAGGGCCGCGACCCGGCAGAGGTCGCGCGTGAGTGGGTCGAAGCAAACCCGAACCGCGTTGACGCATGGCTCGGCTTGGGCGGCTAAATCGCCAGATAACTTCGGATGATCCCGCCATGTGCGGGGCCATCCCCCCCCTTTCCCCAACAAAACGGGACGGTCCCAAATGAGCGACGACGACACCGTCATTGAGATCGCGAACGTCTGGAAGATTTTCGGCGCGCGCCCCGAAGATGCGCTGCGCGCCATCCGCGAGGAAAACCTCAACAAAGCCGAAGTGCTTGCCCGCTTTAACGCTGTGGTCGGCGTGGCGGATGTGAGCCTGTCGGTCAACCGAGGAGAGATTTTCTGCATTATGGGCCTGTCAGGCTCCGGTAAATCCACGCTGGTGCGCCACTTCAATCGGCTGCTTGAGCCGACGGATGGCAAAATCCTGATCGAAGGCACCGATGTGATGGGCCTTGGTCCCAAAGAGCTACAGAGCTTTCGCAACCGCAAGATCGGCATGGTGTTTCAGAACTTTGCCCTCATGCCGCACCGCTCGGTGCTTGATAATGTTGCGATGCCGCTTGAGATCAGACAGGTCAGCAAGAACGAACGCATGCGGCAGGCCGCCGCAATTTTGGACATCGTGGAGCTTGGCGCTTGGGGGGCCAAATTCGCCCATGAGCTCTCCGGTGGCATGCAGCAACGCGTGGGCCTTGCCCGCGCTCTGGCTGCCAATCCAGACGTGCTGCTGATGGACGAACCCTTTAGCGCGCTGGACCCGCTCATTCGACGCCAGTTGCAGGACGAATTCATCCGCCTGTCCAAAATCCTCAAAAAGACCACAGTGTTCATCACCCACGATCTGGATGAGGCCGTCCGCATCGGCGACCGTATCGCCATCATGCGCGATGGGCGACTGGTGCAGACAGGCACCGCAGAGGAAATCGTGATGCACCCCGCAGACGATTACGTCGCCGATTTTGTCGCGGGTATCTCGCGGCTCAAGGTCGTGCACGCCCACGCGGTGATGCAACCGATTGAGGCGCACATCGCCAGCGAGGGGCCGATCCCGGCGGACGCCCCGCGCGTCGAACCAAACGAGACGCTGAGCACGCTGATCAACCTTGCCATTGACCATACCAGCGCGATCATCGTGGCAGAGGGCGGCAAAGACATTGGCGTCATCACCCGTGGCGATATCCTGCGCACCGTTGTTGAAGGGACAGAAATGTCATGACCGAAGACATGCAAAACCCGTTAGAGGCGACCGACACCGAAGCTGCGCTTGCCTATGCCGCAGAACGGCGCGACAACATCCGCACTTTTGTGCGCACCAGCCCCGACTACTACATCGCGCAATTCGACAAGATCGGGGAAAGCGCGAAGTTCACGCCAACGCTGAACATCATGGCGGGTCTCTTTGGCCCGATCTGGTTTGGCGCTCGCGGTCTTTGGTCCTGGGCACTGCCTTTTTTGATCCTTGAGACACTCGCCTTTGTCCAGATGGCGCGCGGCATGTTCGGTGACCTTGCCGCTGACGCCTTTGCCCGCATTGCCTCCATCGAGGGCACGCTTGAGCTGCGCCGCCAGCAGCTTGCCGCTGCGATCGAAAGCGGGTCTGACAAGGTGGATGTCTATCAACGCACTGTGGACTCCCTTGAGGCAGCCATCGGCGGCATCCGCGATGAAGCGCAGGCGCTCTCTGAACAAGGTGTTTGGATTGCCGGAACAGGGCTGCTCATTCTGGTTGTGGTCAAAATCGTGCAGGCGCTGGTGGCCAACTGGGCGCTTGAGGGGCGGTTTTCCGAATGGCTCTCTGACCGCACGGTCCGCTCTGGCCTGCCCGTGCCGCAAATCGCGTTTTCCGCCATCTTCATGGTGCTTATCGTGGTCGCCGCGATGCTGCACTATTCCTTTCCGGGCCGCTTTACCCTGCTCAGCGATTTCCCCACCAATCCTGAATACCGCCTGTTCAGCATTGACGCAGTGGAGGCCTTCTTTGCCTATTGTGTCGCCAATGGCGAAGTCCTCTTTGACCTGATCACTTACGGTATCCGCCTGATCCTCGACGCGCTGGAACTGGTCTTTGTCAAAACGCCGTGGATCGTGATCGCAAGCCTGATTGTTCTGCTGACGTGGCTCACCGCAGGGGTGCGCACCGCGATCTGGTCGGCGGCGTTCCTGTCCTACATGGGCCTCTTGGGCTTTTGGGAAAAGGCAATGACCACGCTCGCGCTTTTGGGCACCGCCGCCTGCCTGTCGATCCTGATCGGCATCCCGCTGGGCATGTTCTGCGCCCGCCGCCCTCGGTTCTATTCCTTTATCCAACCGATCATGGATTTCATGCAAACGATGCCCGCCTTTGTGTTCATGATCCCGGTGATTGCGTTCTTTGGCACGGGCAAGCCCGCCGCCGTTGTCACCACCATGATCTTTGGTGGCACACCTGTGGTGCGTCTCACGGTACTTGGCCTGCGCGGCGTGCCCGAAAGCGTGCGGGAGGCCGCGATCAGCTTTGGTGCCAACAAATGGTATCTGCTGACCCGCGTTGATCTGCCGCTGGCAAGCCCGTCGATCCGGGCGGGCATAAACCAGACGATCATGTTGTCGCTGGCGATGGTTGTTGTTGCCTCCCTCATCGGGGCCAAGGGGCTGGGCGAAGATGTCCTCGAAGCGCTGCAATACGCCAATGTGGGTCAGGGTATTCTCGCAGGCTTTGCAATCCTCTTCTGCGCCATGATCCTTGACCGGATTGTGCAAGGCCAACGCAAGTGATCCCACTGGTTCTGGTCCATGGCTTCATGGGCGGGGCCGCGCAATGGGACGGGGTGATTGACGCGTTGAAAGGCGCACGCCCAGTCGTTGCTGTGGACCTGCCCGGCTTTGGCGCGCAAAACTACCTGCCCCCCATCGGCACGATTTCAGGCTACGCCGCTTGGGTCATAACCGAAGTGCGCCGCCTTGGCATCACGCGGTATCACCTCATGGGTCACTCGATGGGAGGGATGATCGTGCAGGATATGGTCCGTCAGGATCAGGACAACATCGCCAACCTCATCCTCTACAGCACAGGCCCAGCGGGGGGCCTGCCCGGACGGGTTGAAAGCATCGAGACCAGCAAGGCACGCGCCATCGCGGACGGTCCTCAAGCGACCGCACGCCGCATCGCCGCCACGTGGTTTCTAGAGCGTGAAAACGCACCCGCCTATGAGGCCTGCGCCGCCATTGCACAACGATCCTCGCCTGCCGCCATCGCCGCAGGTCTGGACGCCATGCAAGGCTGGAGCGGAGAGGCATTCCTGCCTCAGATCACGCGACCGACGCGCATCATCTGGGGCGATCAGGACCGCACCTATGCTTGGGCACAGGCACAGCAGCTCTGGCAGACAATCCCCGGCGCAGAACTCTCCGTCCTCCCCGGTTGCGCCCATGCTGTGCATCTGGAAAAACCGGGCCTCTTCAACGCCATCCTGAGCGACTTCCTCAAGAACGCCGATTAATGCCCATTCACAGCTGTGTAGATGCCAAAAGCCCCTACCAGGATCAGGCTGATCGCCCAAACAACATCAAGGTTGAACCACGTCTTTGACAGAAACCGCAGCCCCAGCCATTTGTAGATGATCCACGCAATCACACCCCCCGCCGTCGTCATGGCAAGGGTATGGACGCTGGCCACCACAAAGGCGGTACCGATATTGCCCCGCATCAACGCTTCAGCAGCCTTGTGCCCGGCATCCGCATCAATCCCGCAAATGCCCAGAAACAGCGGCACCAGCATCAGACCCGCACCATGTGCATTGGCCGCCAGAAACGACCACAGCGCCAGCCGCGCGGGATGCACGCGCGCCAGAATCTTCGGATGCCGCCTGTTGATCAACAGATAGATACCCATCGCGATCACCAGCGCCCCGGCCCCGATCCTGATCTGGCTTTCCCAATCGACCAGAAACAGCATCATGGAAAACGGCAAAAGGATCGCCAGCATGGCGAGGAAATGGCCCAGCGCCAAAAGGCCCAGCGCGCGTGGCAGGGCCGTAACCTTCTGCTCCATCAACGCAGCTGACACCGCCAGCGGCCAACCCATGCCGGGATTGAGCCCATGGTACAGCCCAGAAAAAATGACGGCCCACCACAGGGCCGCCATCGTGTTCAGATCCGCCAGCATTTAGACGTTGGGATAACAGAAACTGTCGGTGGAACAGTCGCCCCCTTCAAGCCTGATCTGATGCGACCGATACCCTTTGGGGAAATCGACATAGAACTCAGGGTCCAGTTTGAACCCATCCTTGCCATTCCGCGCCATCACCATCTGACCGCCTTCGTCGTCGGGATAGAACTGATCATCCCATGTCGAATAGAGCGAGTTGGTCCAATAGACACGCTCGCCATCGCGGCTGACCTCAACCATCTGAGGGCCATAGGCAAATTCCTTGCCGTTGGGATGCTTGGTGCCACGGGCAATGCCGCCCACCTCAACCTTGCCGGCCAGAACAGGGTTCATCGGGTCAGACACGTCATATTGATGCATCTCGCCCAAACCCCAGCACGCGACATAAAGGTATTTGTCATCGAGGCTCAGGTCGATGTCGGTCACAAGCGGCGGCACCGCCTCGAACCCCTGCAAAAGCGGCGGCAGGTTCTCAGCCTTCTCGGGGCGCGGGTCAATCGTGATCGTCTTTTTCGCCTGCCATGTGCCATCATCGTCACGCCACCACGTGAAGATCGCACCCTGCAAGTTTGTCGTATCCACCACCACACCGCAGAACCCATAGGACTTGGTCGGATCATGCGCAGGCCGGATTTCAAGCGCCATCTGATGATTTTCGCCCAGATCAATCGTTTGCACGTTCTTGCGCTTGCGCAGGTCCCAGAAGTGGATCGAATGACCGTATTTATTGCTCAACAGGTCTTCGGCAACGATGCCGTTTTCAAATTGTGGCGGCAGACCCCACTCAGAACTCACCATGTAGTCCTGCGGCAGGTTCCACCAGAAATCGTAGTGTTTGTCCTGCATGCCGCGATCCATCTCGTACTGGCCGATGATCTCAAATGTCTCACAATCCATGATGAAGATGCCCGGAGGACCATCGGTGCCATCTTCGCCACCACCACCAAGGGTCGAGACATAGATGCCCTCGGGTCCGCAATGGATGGTATGAGGGCGCGAATAGCCGGTCTTGGCGAAAATCTCTTCCGGCTCGATTGTCTTGTGTATTTTAGCCTTGAGCGGTTCTTTCACGTCGATGACGTAGATACGGCTGGACCGAATGCCCGGCACGATCAGATACCGACGTTCCAAAAACGCATGGCCGGTTAGTGGCGACAGCGAGGACGAACAGGCATTCCAGCCAAAGTGGTGAAATTCATCGCCTTTGTTGGGTACAATCACTTGATGCACGATCTGACCGTAGGTGTCAGATTTCGGATCAAGATCGACAACCGCGATGCCATCAGACTGGCTGCCGTCGGGGCTGAGCATCACGGTGAAACCGAAGTTTTCGACAGGGGCCTGCATGGCCAGCTTGGCCGAGGCGTGGAACGTAGGGTCTGGTCTTAAATTCATGTTTTCCTCCCAGAAAAAAGTTCTGTCCCGTTGGTCGGGAGGCGTCTTTTTGGGTTCATGCGAACCAAATACCACGTGCCTTTTGCGCAAAGGCTCAGGCACACGACAATCGTGTTTCAGGAGGAGTTGTGTTGAGATACCTCCCCCGGAATCAGATCATGGCGTCAAATGTCAGACAAATCAAATGTTTTGAATTTTGGGCCTCAGGAGGCAGAAGGCGCGCTCGGATAAAAGGAGGCCTCAGCCGAACCAGATACCGTCGTCAATCACAGGCGCGACGTTCGCTTTGTTCTCAACGCTTTCTGAAAAGGAAACCAGCATCTGCTCCCGCGAGACGTCTTTTTCCTGCTGTTCACGCCAGAAATCGTAGCCTTCCTTGTCTGGTGTGCGGTCCAGCACGTTGGCATAAAGCAGATCGACATAATCTTTGTCCGACAGCACATCTTTTTTGCCATAAGCATCTGCAAATTCATCAGATTTCAGAAAATGCTCTGCGGCGTCCAACAATGAAACCGCCCCACTGTCCAACTGCGCGATCCAAAACGCGAGCCCTTCTTCATCAGGGGTCCGATCAAAACTCGCCTGATAGAGACGGTACGCCTGACCGCTGTTCCCTTCGATATCAAGGGCGAGCACACCATCCTCAAATGCGACCCGTTCCACGTTGTTGAGCGTCACGTCAGGCAGGTCGTTCGGCACATGCATCACAGGCTTGCCAAACCCGTCAATCTTGAACGTCACATCCGCGCCGGAGGCGTCGACCACAACCGTATCCACGCCATCACCTGCATCGATGTACACCAGCGAGGGGGTCAGGCTGATCAGCTCATCCGCATCCGTCCCAATGAAATAGTGTTTGTCTTCTGCCGGCTTGTCCGCAACGCTTGAAGGCACTTCAACCGCAAGCAGATCAACCTGCTTTGGCACCTCTGATGTGCCAATTTCGAGGCTGACAGTCAGTTCCACAACCTCAAAAGGGTTCAACGTCAGATCAATCGCGCTGGCGTCTTCAAACACCATGTCCGAAAAGATCACATCCACATCATGCTCGTTGTAGAAATACGCTTCGCCGTCGATTTCAACGCTGCGGGCTGCTTCGCCCCGCGCCCACTGCTGACCATTTGACGTCTCCGCATCCAGCGCAATCTTGACCGCTTCGACCGGATTGCCGAACGGCAGCTTGGTCCCCAGATCAAGGGTCAGGGAAACCTGCTCAAGCGCCCGCGAAGAGATGTAGAAAACGATCTCTGTTTCTGAGGTATACGTAGACACTTCGATATCGGGCATCGCGTTGTCAAAGGACGCCGCCACCAGTTCCTTGCCCACCAGCGCGTCTTCCATCAGGTCAAACGCCGCCCCTTGCGCGGAATTGGTCAACCGCCCGGCCTCATCCATACGCGCACCGTTGTCGGTATCCAGCGTCAGTGCGGTGCGGGAATGGTAGTCCAGCGCCCAGATGTGCGCGCCGTCCACACCCATCTCGGTCATATACTCAAACTGTTTGATCAAGCTGGAGGCAGCGACCATCCCGTGTTGCGAGGTCGCCGTCGTCTTGACGTTCCATTCCGTGATGAAGAGGTCAAGTTTCTGCTCAAATGCCGCATCCCAAACCTGAAAATCCTTGTCGACGTTTTTCACGGCCGCGTTTATATCCGGAATACTGTAGTCGTCTTTGTTGAAATAGAAGTGTTCCGTGACCCCATCGATGACATTTTTGGCGCTATCGCTGAGCTGGGCGATAATCTGTTCATTGGCGGCCTTATTGCGCGCAGCAAAGTCGGAGACGCCGGGCATCACGGGAAATTCGGACCCCTCGTTGCCTGCGGTCCCCATCTGGATCAGGACATCGGGCTGATTGTCGCCTGCGTAGCCTGCGGCGCTCATCCCGCGATCGATGGCTTCCGCCCCAAGGGACGCCTTGATCCCATAAGAAGTCTCGCCCATCTCCCAATACTCATTGCCGATCTGAAACGCAGCAATCACATCACCGTATTGCGCCATGACGGTCGCGGCAAAGGCTTCGACCTCCACTGCGAACCCCTCGTACTCTTCTGCCGAGAGGTGCTTGGTCGGGATGATCAGGGTCGCTGTGACGGGGTGGTCCGTGTCCTGCCGGGACTTGCACCACTCAAGAAATGTCACCAGCTCAGGGCGCAACGCGCCATCCTGCATGGTGACAATATTGATCGCGCTCTCGCCCTCGACAGGTGCCTGCCCGGCGGCGTTTTCCTTGGTGGGATCAAGATCCGCCTGACCCCCACCAAAACGGATGTTCTGCACACCCAGCGCATCAATCGCTTCGACATAGGTTGAGGTGGGCTGGCCTTCGTCTGTCTGCTCAAAAACCGCATTTGCGCCGAACATGTCGGCGGAAACAAATTGCCCGGTCTTGTGCAGCCCAGAAAGCGTCATCACTGACATGGATGGATCACCTCAAATATTGCGACGCCCCCACGCCGTTGCCAAAAATGTGGCACCCATTGCCGTATTTGTGCCTGATTACCGGCCAAGTTTTCAAGGAAATCGTTGATAAACGGTAAAAAAGACAGAATTTGCAAACTTCCGCCACATTTTAGACAAACAATGACCCGGCCCAAAAATTTTTGTCTTGGTTAACGCAACAATGAAAGTCGAGGGTGGGGTGGAATCAGCAGATCAGACTGCGAAAGTGGCCCACGCCCAGAGCATTGCGACATAGGTCAGCTGATGCATCAATTGATCCACGCCAAACGCGCGCCAGTATCCGGGGTCATTCGGGGTGTACTGCGTCATCTGAGAATGCCGCCCCTTGGCCCAATCGATGTGATAGTGCACCACAAACTCGATCAGACACAGGATGATCGAAAACCCCAGCGGCGCACCAACCACAGACACCACCGCCAGCGAAAAGACCGCATGAAGACCTGCGTGCTGCATCCGACCGACGTGGATATATTCATTCCGACCCGCCAGCATGCGCGGGGTCTGAAGAAAGAAATCAGCAAAGAGATGTTTGACCTGCAATAGGGTGAGGAGCACCAATGCTGTCGTCAAAGCTGTGTCCACTCAAATCTCTCCCTTTGAAGTAGACTAGGGTTTCGCTCCAATTCCTTCAAGCCCTCCCCTGTAAGCCCCTTCATTGCCCTATTTTCAGCCATAAGAACGGACCCATTTCAACCAAATACACATACCAACGCCGCAAATCGTTTGATTAAAGGGGGCTGCAGTTGTTAAGCCTGTGGGCACGATTGCATTGTCACCCGCATTTTTGGAATACCCTGATCGAACGCTCCCTCTTTTCATTTATCTGGAAATATTCAAAGCGCGACCAACTGATCCTTCTCGCGGTCACGCTGACGCTATTCCCATTGCTGTATCTCACACTGGAATTGCCAAAGCGGATCATCAACGATGCGATTGGTGCCGGGAGCGACAGCGTGTTCTTCTTTGGCTTTGAGCTGAGCCAGGTTGGCTTCCTGATGGCGCTGTGCGGGCTGTTCTTGTTGTCGGTGCTTGGCCACGGCATCATGAAAATGCGAATCAACACAATGAAAGGCGTCTTGGCCGAACGCCTGTTGCGCCGCCTGCGCTACACGTTGATTGCGCGCATCCTGAGGTTCCCCGCCCCCTATTTCGAACGCACTTCTCAGGGTGAGCTTGTCTCGATGGTCACCTCTGAATCCGAACCCATGGGTGGCCTGATGGGTGATGCGGTGGCGCAACCGGTGCTGCAAGCGGGTCAGATGCTGACCATATTGGTGTTTCTGTTCCTGCAGAGCTTTGCCTTTGGCCTTGCCGCATGCGCGCTGATCCCGCTTCAGGCTTGGCTCATCCCCAAGCTGCAACGTCAGATCAACCTGCTGAACAAGAAACGCGTGATCCAACTGCGCGCGCTTGCCGCCGAAATTGGCGAAGGCGCGGTGGGTGCCAGCACCCTGCGCGTCAACGGTGGTTGGCGCTTTCGGATGGCGATGATCTCTGAACGGTTGGGGCGGCTTTTTAAAATTCGGTTTGAGATTTTCCAAAAGAAATTCTTCATGAAGTTCCTCAACAACTTCATCGGTCAGCTCACCCCCTTCTTTTTCTACGCCATCGGTGGCTACCTTGCGATCAACGGGGAAATCACGGTGGGAGCGCTGGTCGCAGCCCTTGCCGCCTACAAGGACCTGTCGAGCCCTTGGAAGGAACTCCTTGCCTACTACAACCAGTCACAGGACATGGCGCTGCGCTGGGAGACGATCACAGAACGCTTTGCCCCGCACGGCATGATCAAACGAGAGCTCTTTGAGACTGAGCCAGGCGACATTCCCGCCCTTGACGGCGACGTGATCCTCAAGGACGTGAGCGTGCAGGACGCCGATGGCAACATGGTGCTCGAAGACATCAACGTCACCTTCGGGGCCGCCAGCAGCATCGCCATCACCGCACCCAGCGACGAGGACCGCCGCGCATTGGCCGACGTGCTGACACGGGAGCTGGTGCCTTCGGCCGGACGCATCAGCCTCGCAGGTGAGGACCTGTTGGGCCTGCATCAAGGCACCATCGCCAAACGGATCGGGCATGCAACCTCAAGACCTGTCATGTTTCTGGGCAGCTTTGGCGAAAACATCGCCCTGCCGCTCAAGCTGCGCCCCGATGGCGACCCCACGCGCGATCCGGATGTTGAGGAAAGCGCACGCGCGGGCAACAGCATCGATCAGACAACTGCACATTGGATCGATCCGGAATCCTCAGCCGAGGACAACACCGCCGCCCTGCGCGCCTGGTGGCTGGAGCTGATCAAAGGCATGGGCATTGATGAGGCCCTTTTTGTGCGTGGCATCGAACAACGGTTTGAGGCGGACAAACATGCCGATCTGGCCGCCGCCCTTGTGACCCTGCGTGACGGTATCGCGGACAAAGTGCGTGCAGCTGAGCTGGACAGTCACGTGCACTTCTTCGATGAGAAAACCTATAATCCCGCGTTGCCAGTGGCGGAAAACCTGATCTTTGCCTCGCCCAAGGGCAAAGTGACCGCCGCCGAGTTGGAAGAGCAAACCGATTTCATGGACCTTCTGGCTCAAATCGGGCTTGAGGCAGACCTGCTGCAGCTCGCAGGCGACATGGTTGATCTGCTGCGCAAAATCTTTGGCGTGGATGGCACCGATCACCCGCTTTTCCGCAAGCTGGGCATTGATCCTGAATCCTTTGAGGCCGCCGTCAAATTGCTGGGCAAACAGCGCGATGGCAGTGACCTGAGCCAAGGAGAAAAGGCCAGTCTGCTGGCCGTGACCTTCATCATTTCTGGCGAACGCCTTGGCTCCGCCTTCCCCGATGAGATCATCGAACGTGTGCTGGAAATCAGGCAGGCGCACAGCGCTGCCCTGCAAGACAGCCTGTCGGATATATTCAGCCCGATCACCCGCGACACGCCGGTTGCCGGGCTGACGGTTTTGGAAAACGCGCTCTTTGGCAAGATCGCGGAGGCGGCAGGCCCCAAGGGCGAGGCGCTCCGTCAGATTGTGGTGGACGCGCTTTATGAGGCGGAGCTTGACGGGCTGGTGCTGCAACTGATCTTTGAGATGCCGCTGAGCCTTGGCGGGGCCAACCTGCCCGCGCTGCTGACCGAAACGCTGGCAATCAGCCGTGCGACGATCAAGCGGCCTCAGGTCCTGATCCTTGACAGCGTGCTGTCGAGCTATGACGCCAAAACCCGTAGCGGCCTGCACGAACGCCTGCGCGGTCTGCTGCCGCGTTCCACAATCATCTGCCTTGAGCCGCGCTTCAAAGAGACCATTGGATTTGACGCGCAATTCGTGATGCAGGCCGGGCGCATGTCGGCGCTGGGTGTGGATGTCACCGCGGACGAAGACAGCACGGTGAGCGCTGATCTGGCGCGAAAACTCCGCGCGCTGGAGCAGACGGACCTTTTCGCCAACCTCGCGCGCAAACAGCTGCGCCTGCTGGCCTTTGGCGCGCGCTGGTACACGGCGGCGGAGGGTGAATATGTCTTCCGCAAGGATGATGACCCCTCAAGCGGTGCCTATCTGGTGGTCGAGGGCGAGGCCGATCTGCTGTTACCGGTCAAGGACGAAGACGATCTGCTGATCACAACCTCCGGTCCGGGGCAACTGGTCGGTGAACTGGGCGTGATCCGCAACGTGCCGCGCGCGCTCGACATGCGCGCCTCAACAGAGCTGACTTGTTTGCGGATCGGTGCTGAGGAATTCCTCGACGTGGTCGGCAGCGATGCGGGCACAGCTTACAAGCTGTTGCAGGTTGTGTCGGGATACGTGTCAAATTGATGCGACACCGGCGTGTCCCCGCGGGGACACCCGGATTCGTCTAACGGTCTCAATAGGCTGCGCTGTTCTTAACACTCAATTAGGAAGTTCGCAGAACCTCAACGCCCCTGAAATTGGGCTAGGGTGATACCCGCGCCTTCCAACTGCCGTCGCACAGAGCCTGCAATCTCAACCGCCTCTGCGGTGTCGCCATGCAGGCAGATCGTGTCGATATGTGTCTCAATGTGTTTGCCGCTTTCCGTGATGATCGCACCGGCATTTACCATCTCCACCATCCGGGCGCCGGCAAGGTCCGCGTCGTGGATCACAGCACCGGGCAAGGAACGATCCACCAGCGTGGCGTCATCGTTATAGGCGCGGTCCGCAAATATCTCTCCGGCCCAGCGGCACCCAAGTTTCTCAACCGCCCTTTGCTGCGCTGTGGCCGCCAACACCATGATGATCAAATCCGGCTCGACGCTCAGTGCGGCCTCATAAAGATCGCGCGCCATCGCTTCATCCTCGGACGACATGTTTGACATGGCACCGTGTAGCTTGAGGTGACGCACGCTGGCCCCCACGCTGCGCGCCATACCAATGGACGCGGCAACCTGATAGCGGACCTGATTTTGCAACGTCGCGCGCGGCACGGACATGCGGTTGCGGCCAAAACCGGGGATGTCCATGAACCCCGGATGCGCGCCGATCCCGACGCCGTTTTGATGGGCCAGCGTCATCGTGGCGGCCATCACATCGGCATCGCCTGCATGACCACCACAGGCGATGTTGGCCGAGGTGACAATGTTCAGCAAAGCGGCGTCATCGCCCATGGTCCACGGGCCAAAGCTCTCGCCCATATCGGCATTCAGATCAACAGTTGGCATGGTTCAGGGCTCCTTTTCAAAGGGGTTCGCGCGGGCGGACACCGCGCCGCTGATCAATTGATACCCCAGCAAATCGCGGATCGTCGCGGGATCGCGGACAAGGGGCGTCACGCGGGACTGCAAGGTTTTCAGCTCAGCCAGATGGCGTTGATACAGGGCCGCTGCCACGTCGATTTCGACAAACTCAAAACGGAGCGGCGCACCGGTCTGCGCCTGCGCCACACGCGGCAGATCGCAAGGCAGAACAGAGCCGATGCGGGGATAGCCGCCGGTGGTCTGGCATTCATACATCAGCACATAGGGCGCACCGTCGCCTGAGATCTGGATATCACCGGGCACCACGACCTCGGACACAATGCTAAGCGCGGCTTGGGTCACAAAGCCCTCCCCGTCGCTGTCCACCCGCACCCCCATCCGGTTGGCGCGGGCGTCGCGGCGAAAGGCGGTTTGGGTGAAACGCTCAATTGTGTCGGGCGTAAAGGCCGAGGTCTGCATGGAGGCCACAATGCGAATGGTGCCGCCGCCGAAGCGCATGGACACAGGCAATGTCATTCCCGTTTCGCGGCCATTGTCAGCGCCCAGCGGCAGGGTGTCTCCGCTTTGCAGCAGCCCGCCGATGCCTCCGGCCAGATGCGCAGCACGAGACCCCATTACGCGTGGCACATCAAAGCCGCCGCCCACATGCAGGTATCCATAGCTGCCATTGCGCGCCCCACCGATGGTCAGCTTGGCTCCGGCAGGTAGCAAGTGACTCGCGTTCCAGACCAGCGGCTCCCCGTCGATGGTCGCCGCCATTTCCGCTCCGGTGAGGGCAATGCGCGCGTCCTGATCCACGTGGAAAGTGCCGCCACTGCCCGCCATCTCAAGCACGGCCAGCGTCGGTTTTTGCCCAAGCAAGGCAGCCCCTTCAAAGAGCGCAGTGCGGTCTGCGGCCCCTCCAACCGTCAGACCTTTGGCACGGTAGCCGGGCCGCCCCTGATCCTGCAGGCTGAGCGCGGGGCCAGCGGCCTCAATGGTGAGAACACCGCTCATGTCAGCGCCTCTTGATCTGCGCCACCAAGGCCGGAGGAATCCTCAGCGAGGATCCTGTCATATTCCGCGCGGTTGATCGCGGGGAAGGTCAGCTCATCTCCGGGGCTGAGCGTGAAGGGTTGGGCCGCATTCGGGCGGAAGGTCTTGAACGCCGTCTGGCCGATATGCCGCCAGCCCGTGGGCGCGGCATTGGTAAAGATGATCAATTGGCGGATGGCGATGACCAGCGAGCCGGGCGGCACAGATTTGGTCAGGCCTTGCTGGCGTGGAATGTTCCAAGTCTCGCTCAGCTCCCCCATGTAGGGCTGTCCCGGCGCAAAGCCGATGGTCAGCACACGCACGCGGGAGGATGAGATTTCCTTGATGGCGGCATCGGGATCGACGCCGGCGACTTCGGCAGCTTCTTCTAATTGCGGGGCAAGCTCGGTGCCGTAAAGCGTAGGCACATGCCAGAGCGTCCGCCCAGCAGGCAAAGGGGCGGCAAACCAGTCGCGGCTCTTCAAGAGCTCTTGCAAGCGCTCTTTCATCGCGTCGGGCGGGGTGGCCGACAGGTCCACTTCGAGAAAGGTCGAGACGAGCGAGGTGCTTGTCTCTGCCACCTCCGGCCACGCCTGCGCCTCCACCGACGCGCGAAAAGCGAGGGCGGCGCGATTGGCAGGTTCCGACATGGCGGCGGCAAAGGTAACGAGCATACCGGAGAGGCCAACAGTGCGGATTTGCGGCCAGTCAGTCATCGCGTAAGGCCCACTTGTAAAGGCGCGGCAACAGCATCGGGGTGAGGTACATCGGCAATTGCCAGCAGCCGATAAAGATCATCAGCGGGGCCAGCACATCCGCGGGCAAAGCCACCAGAAAGATTGCAATGTTGCGGTTGCCTGCGCCGATTGCCAGCGGTCCGGCGACGGGATGCAAACGGCTGCCCCGCAAGGCAAGCAAGGCCAGAAGCTGCATCAGATAGCTGATCGCAAAGGCAAGAAGCGCCCATTTGGCCACCAGCGCCGGATCGCTGCGCAAGCCGGGATTGAGAGCAGCCATCAGCCCCACAACGATGAAGGAAAACGCGAGCACCGAGAGCCCGTCGAGCGCGCGGGTCTGCCCCTCTGTCGGGTTGGGAAAGCGCCATGCGCGCAAGGTAAACCCGGCAGCCGCGGCGATAAGGATGACGCCCAGCAGCTTGAGCGCGGCCCAGATCACATCCTGCGCCGGACCAAGCTGTGGCAGCAGCGCCAGCACAGGCAGAACGGTCAGCGGAAAGGCGGCGGTGCCCAGCACGAGAATTTGCATCATCCGTCCGCCATCGAGCCGCATCATCAAGGCCAGATTGACGCTGCCAGTGATGGCAGGTGCGGCGGAGGTCAGCACGATGGCAAGGGCGGCGGGGGTGTCCTGCAGGCCCGCAAGGGTCAACGCGCCCAGCAAAACCACGGGCAAGACCATTTGCAACACCGCCACCGCCGCCAGCCCCCAGCCCAGATCGCGTGTCACGCCCAGCGCCGTCCGATGCCCGATGCGCAGCGCCGTCGTGGTCAGCAACAGCGCCACCATCTGCGGCAACCACGGCACGAGCAGCGCAGCCAAGCCCGGCAAGAGCAGCCCAGCCGCCAGCCCAAGGATGAGACAGAGCCGCCCGTAGGTCGAGGCGAGCCAAAGGATGCGCGTCACCATACATGGACCCTAGGCCGGTCCTGAGCGCATGTTGTCTGGCAGCCAAGTCGCGAGTTCCGGGAACCAGATCAGCACAAAGACCATCAGCACCATAATCCCGAACATCGGCAGCGCGGCTTTGGTGATATACCCCATTTCGTGCTCCGTCATGCCTTGCAGGACAAACAAGTTAAAGCCAATAGGCGGCGTGATCTGTGCCATTTCAATCACCACAACCACGAAGATGCCAAACCAGATCAGGTCAATGCCCGCATCCCGCACCATCGGCTCCACCACGGCCATGGTCAGTACGATGGCGGAAATGCCGTCAAGGAACATGCCAAGGATAATGTAGAAGACCAAAAGCGCCATCAGCAGTTGGAAGCGCGAGAACTCCATCGCGGCAATGCCATCAGCAAGCGAACGCGGAAGGCCGGTAAAGCCCATCGAGAGCTTCAGGAATGCCGCCCCCGCAAGGATCAGGGCAATCATCGCAGAGGTGCGCGTGGCCCCCATGAGGCTGGCGCGGAAGCTGTCCCAGTTGAGCGATCCTTGTACCAACGCCAGCACCAGCGCGCCGATCACACCAATGGCCGCCGCTTCGGTGGCTGTAGCAAGGCCTGCGTACATCGACCCGATGACGACGGTGATCAGGCCAAAGACCGGCAGCAGGAACCGCGAATTGGCGAGCTTTTCGCCAAAGCTCATGCCGCGTTCCAGATCGGGGTTCCACTCCTTTGAGGTGAAGCTGACGATGGCAACATAGGCCATGAACATCCCTGCGAGGACAAGACCGGGAAAGACGCCGGCAAAGAAGAGCTTGGTGATGCTTTCGTTGACGGTGACACCATAGACGATCAGCGCCAGCGAAGGCGGGATCATCAGACCAAGTGTTGCGGCCCCGGCAAGCGTGCCGATGACCATCTTCTCAGGGTAGTTGCGCGCGCGCAGTTCTGGGATCGCCATCTTGCCCACGGTCGTGAGCGTCGCGGCAGAGGAACCAGAGACCGCAGCAAAGACGGTGCAAGACACGATATTGGTATGAACCAACCCGCCGGGAAGCCGCGCGAGCCAGGGCGAGAGACCCTTGAACATGTCCTCGGACAATCGCGTGCGATAGAGGATTTCCCCCATCCAGATAAAGAGCGGCAGGGCCGTGAGCGTCCAGCTTGAGGAAGACGCCCAGATCGTTGTGATCATCACGTCACCCACAGGGCGGGTGGTAAACAGCTCCATCCCGACCCAGGCCACGCCCATCAGGGCTAGGCCAACCCAGACCCCCGTGCCAAGCAACAGGAAAAGGACAAAAAGAAACAGGACAATGGCGTAAAGTTCGGTCATCGCATCTACTCCGCGTGGCTTTCGACGGTGTCACGCACAATGCGGTGGTCGCCTTTGAAAATGACATGAAAGAGGTTGTCGGTCAGCGATATCGCGAGCAATGCCCCGCCCAGCACCATCACGGATTGAGGAATCCACAGGTGCATGGCGTCCTGTCCTTGGCTGATCTCTTTGAACTTCCACGACCAGTAGACAAACCAGTAGGCATAATAGGTGAAATACCATGCAATGGCCGCGCCCAGCGCAAAGCACCAGACCTCCAAAAGACGTTTGGGAACCGGCGGCACAGCATTGAGCAGGATCGACACACGAATATGCGCACCGCGGTTCAGCGCATTGGCAAAGGCCAGAAAGCTGGCGGCGGCCATGGCGTAGCCCGCATAGTTGGGCGCGCCGGGGAAGACCTCTCCGGTCCAGCGGGCAATCATCTGCACCACAATCAGCGACAGGATCGCGATAAGGCAGAGCGAGGCAAGGATACCCGCGAGCAGATAGAGGAAATCTAGAAACTTGCGTATCAGGGTCATATTCTGGTTCCAGCAAAAACGAGGCTTGGCATCGGCACGTCAAAACCTGTTGCGGTTTTGTATGGGGCCATATCGGCGTTGATCCGTGCGCGCAGGGCCGCTTGGACGGTGCCGTCCTGCGCACCAACGATCAACGGGACACGGACACCGAATTTCATGAAGAAATCAAAGAAGTCATCGCCGCGCGCAATCAGTCGCGTGTTGAGACGGCGGGATGTGAGATCACCAAAACCAGCAGACTTGAGCGCGGCAAAGCTGTGTGCCTCGTCAGACAGGGCATATGCGTTGGGGGCCGGATCAGCGCGGGACATATCGGCAATCTCTGTCAGGGCTGCAAAAAGGCGCGCATAAAGTTCTGAGTCTGTGGGGGCTGTCCATTGGCTGAAGGCATATCGCCCGCCCTCTTTCAGAACACGGGCGGCTTCCTGCATCGCTTTTTGCGGGTCGCCCATGTGAAAAAGACCCATATTGCAGGCAACCCCATCAAAGGTGGCATCGGCAAAGGGCAAGGCCTCTGCATCCGCTTGCGCAAAGGAGACATCGGGGAAACGCGCCTGCGCCGCTGTGATCATACCCGGCGCATAATCAACACCCTCTGCCCTCACATCGAGGGCAGCGGCAGCACCCGCGACATGGCCCGGCCCACAGGCCACATCCAGCAGACGCTGACCGGGATGAAGCGCCAGCGCGTCAAGCAGGGCCGGGATGATCTGAACAGTCGCAAGGGCGGTGTGATCCGCATAGGCCTCTGCCCGGTCGTGCCAGCCCTGCCTTTCGGCTGCGATGAATGCGTCAAATGTCATAGGATGTGCGGGGCCATGATGCGCATGGCCCCGCCCTTTCGTCAGGTTGCTCAGTTAGACGCTTTGAAGGCATCAACGATGGCTTTGCCATCTTCGCCCGCTGCTTCGAGCCATTCTGCGGTCATGGTCGCGCCGACTTCGCGCAGACCGGACATCAGCTCATCACCGGCCGGACCAACGGTCATGCCGCCTTCGCGCAGGCCATCCATTGTGAACTGTGTGTAGTCCTTGGAGGCTTGCAGACCACGCGCGGATGCCTCATCTGCGCAGCCTTGGATCACCGCCTGATTGTCGGCGGATGTGCCTTCCCAAACGCCCTTGTTCACCATGACGTAGTTGTAGGGCAGCCAGCTGTCGACTTCGTAGAAGTGGCTCAGGCTTTCCCAGACTTTGCGGTCGTAGCCGGTGGCACCAGAGGACACCATGGATTGCGCAACGCCCGTCGCAAATGCCTGAGAAATCTCAGCCGCTTCGATCGTCACGGGCAGCATGCCAGTCAGCTCAGCCAGACGGGAAGTGGAGTTGTTGTAGGACCGGAATTTCAGGCCTTTCATGTCCTCGATGCTGTTCACTTCTTTGTTGAAGTAGAGACCCTGTGGCGGCCACGGCACGGCATAGAGCATCACGAGGTTTTGCTCATCGAGCAGTTCGCGCATCTTGGGTTCAGCGGCGGCAAAAAGCTTGGCGCTGTCTTCGAAGGAAGGCGCAAGGAACGGCACGTTGTCAAAGCCAAAGACAGCGTTTTCGTTCTGGTGGCCCGACATCAGGCGTTCGCCGATCTGGACCTGACCTGTCTGGATCGCGCGTTTGATGTCAGCGCCGGCAAAGAGCGAGCCGCCGGGGTGGGTTGTGATCTCGATCTCGCCGTTTGTGCCTTTGGTCACACAGGCGGCGAACTCGGCCCCGTTTTCAGAATGAAAGTTGGAGGCGGAATAGGCCATCGGCATGTCCCATTTGTCCGCCGCCATCGCAGGCAGCGCGCCTGTTACAGCGATTGCAAGTGTCGCGGCACCGGCCATCAGTTTGGTTGTCATTGTCATCTTTGTTTTCTCCCTGTTGATCGTAAACGCCTCAAGAAAAGCGCTGGGGGTGGTAGGGTGCCAGATCGGTATTGATCCCTGCATCCGTGATCAGACCAGCAATCAGCCGCCCTGTCTTCGGCCCACCCGTGAGGCCGATGTGATGATGCCCGAAGGCGGTAAAGACCCGGCTTGTGCCAACCTGCCCAATCAAAGGCAGGCTGTCGGTGGGGGCGGGCCTGTGCCCCAGCCATTCGATTTCATTTGTTGCTTTCATATGCGGAAAGGCCTGAGCCACCTGCCTGCGCAAGAGCGCCAACGGCGCTTGCGATGGGCCTGCGTCCAACCCTCCAAACTCGACAATGCCCGCACAGCGCAGGCCTTGTTCCATTGGGGTTGCCACGAATTTGCCACTGGCCAGCATGATCGGACGGCTTGGCCCGCCAGAGGCGTTCTCAAACACGATGTGATAGCCGCGCTCGCTTTCCAGTGGGACATTGAGGCCCAGCTTTTGCATCAGCGGTTTCGACCAGACGCCGGTGGCCAGCACCAGATCATCACATGCGATGCTGCCTTCGGTCGTTTCCACGGCGGTGACCTGAGTATCGGTGAGGGTGACGTCCTTGACCTCAGCCTCGCGGATGGTGCCGCCCATGTCGGTAAACGCCTGCGCCAGCGCCTTTACGTAGCCGCCGGGGCTGCGGATAAACCCATGATTCTTCAGAATGGCCATGCAGGTAATGTCAGCGCCAAGCGACGGTTCGTAGTCATGCACCGCGCCGCCTTCTATGATGTCGGGCACAAACCCCGCTTTGGCCCGGAGCGCCCAGACATAGGCCTCCCCCTCAAAAACGCTGCGATCACGATAGGCAAAGCAATAGTCGCTGTCCTGCACCCAATCGCCCAGCCCCAGATCGTCACAGAGGCTTTTATGCTGTTCAACTGAATCGGCTACAATCGGGGTAAGATCATGGGCGATGCGGCGGGTGTCAGCGTCATTGGCATTGGCCATGTATTTGGCCAGCCAAGGGACGAGTTTGGGCAGATAGCCCCAGCGCATGAACAACGGAAAATCCTTGTTCAGCACCATGCCCGGTGCCTTGCGCATCAACCCCGGTCCTGTGACCGGCACCATCGCGCAAGCCGCCAGAACACCCGCGTTACCATGTGAGGTGCCTGTGCCGGGGGCACCCCGGTCCACGATCGTGACCTCAACACCTGCGCGGCGCAGCCAGATGCCGGTTGAAACACCAACAATACCAGCCCCGATCACCACAACGTGGCGGCTCATCCAACCGTTTCCCAAGTAATACTTTGTGACAAATCGATTCTCCCCGCTGGCATCATTGCATGGAAAATAAAAACATCAACAAAATGTTTACAAATTGTCATCGTTTCTGTTTCCCGCTTGTCTCAGATGGCGTCACATCGCAAAGATCGCCCTATGAAACCTGATAATCCTAACGCCCGACTGGGCATTCTGATGCTCGACACATGCTTCCCGCGGATACCGGGAGACGTCGGCAATCCTGAGACATGGCCGTTCCCGGTGCGCTACGGTGTCGTCAAGGGTGCCACGCCACAAGCGATTGTTTGCGAAGACATGGAACCCTTTGTGCAGGCATTCATCGACAAGGGGCATGCGTTGGTGGCTGAAGGATGCACAGGGATCGCGACAACCTGTGGGTTTTTGGCGTTGATCCGGCCCCGGCTTGCGACAGCACTTGGGGTTCCGGTCGCGGCGTCAGCGCTGGAACAGGCAGGACAGATTTTGCCGCTGCTGCCGCCAGATCGCCGCTTGGGCATTCTGACCATCTCCGCGTCCTCCTTGAGCGACGCGCACCTTGTCGCCGCCGGGGTTCCGGCGGGAACGCCTGTAGAAGGGATGGAAGACACCGGTTTTGCCGCGTCGATCCTGGGCAATGAGCCGACGCTGGATGTAGAGGGCGCGCGGGCAGAGATGATACGTGCGGCATCCACATTGGTTAACCGCGACCCTCAAGTCGGGGCGATCATTCTGGAATGCACCAACATGGTGCCTTACGCCCCGAAGATTGCTGAGGCTACCGGGTGCCCGGTCTTTTCGATCTACACCTATCTGCGGTGGTTCCACGCGGGACTGATCCCGCGCGGTTTCTGAGCGTCAGGCCCGCGCGTCTTCCAAAATCAGATCGCTGGCCTTTTCACCGATCATGATGGCAGGGGCGTTGGTGTTCCCCGACACGATCTCTGGCATGATGGAGCAATCCGCGACCCGCAGCCCAGCGATGCCATGCACACGCAGACGCGCATCCACCACCGCCTCTTTGTCACTGCCCATTTTGCACGTGCCTGTGGGGTGGTAGATTGACGCCGTGTTGTTGCGCGCCCAGTCGAGCGTGGCGTCGTAGTCCTCGATGTCGAGGTCCGCGTGCGGACGGAATTCTTCGGAGATTTTCGACGTGAGTGGCGCATGGCGCGCGATGGTCCGGGCGATGTTCACCCCTTTGACCACTGTGTCGCAATCCGTTTTGGTCGACAGGTAGTTTGGCATGATCTTGGGATAGTCGCGTGGTTTGGCACTGCTGAGCCTGATCTCGCCCTTGCTTTCGGGGCGCAGTTGGCAAACCGACATGGTGAAGGCCGAGAACTTGTCAGCGCCCTTGCCCGGGTTTTCAGCCGACAAAGGCTGCACGTGGAACTGAATGTCGGGTGTCTCAAGATCATCACGGGTCTTGAGGAAACCAGTTGCAAGGCTCGCCGCCATGGTCATGGGACCGGCGCGGAACATGAGGTATTTCAGCCCGATTTTGGCCTGTCCAAACAAGCTGGAGACCTCGTCATTCAACGTGGGTTCATTGCATTTGTAAACGAGGCGCGCTTGCAGGTGATCCTGCATGTTCTTGCCAACACCGTGCAGATCTTGCTCTACCCCGATGCCATGCTCCTTCAGTTGGGCGGCCTCCCCAATGCCGGAGACCATCAGGAGTTGCGGCGAGTTGATGGCCCCTCCACACAGCACGATCTCTTTGTGGGCTGTGATGGTCTGCGTTGTGCCACTGCGATCGGTATAGGTGACGGCAGTCGCGCGCTTGTCCTTGATCACGATCTTGTCCACCTGAGCGTGGGTGATGATCTGCAGGTTCTCGCGTTTCTTGACCGGGTTGAGGTAGGCCACAGCAGAGGAACAGCGCCGCCCGTTGCGCGCGGTGAGCTGGAAAAAGCCCACGCCCTCTTGGTCCGCGCCGTTATAGTCTGGATTGAACTTGTAGCCCGCAGCCTGCGCTGCCGCGACCCATGCATCCGTTATGGGACGTTGAATGCGCATGTTGGAAACAGAAAGCGGTCCGTCGTCGCCATGAAACTCATCTGCGCCGCGCTCATTGTTCTCTGCCCGCTTGAACAGCGGCAGCACATTGTCCCAACCCCAGCCGGTGTTCCCCATCTGGCGCCAACGATCATAATCCTGTGGCTGTCCCCGCACGTACAAAAGTCCGTTAAGAGAGGATGACCCGCCAAGGACTTTGCCACGGGGCCATTCGATTGATCGCCCGTTCAACCCCGGATCAGGCTCTGTCTTGTAGCACCAGTCAACCGAAGGATTGTGAATTGTCTTGAAATACCCCACCGGAATGTGAATCCATGGATTCAGATCGCGCCCCCCTGCTTCGAGCAGAACAACTTTGTTCTTGGGGTCCGCACTTAATCTGTTTGCCAGGACGCAACCGGCAGAGCCGGCACCCACCACGATAAAATCTGCATCCATTGCCGGAATCCTCCTCTGAGTTGAAGAAAGTTCTATACAGATGCCAATTCGCGCGCTAGTGTTTTTTGAAACTAAAAGTCTCATTAATGACTAAACGACTTCAAACGGGAGGAACCAAAATGAAGGTACAAGACAAACTGAAAGGCATTTCGCGTCGCGATTTGTTTAAGCTGGCAGGCCAGTACGGCATGTCATCCACGCTGCTTGCGGCGGGAACATTCGGCGGTGCGATGAGCATCGGTAACCTCGCCAAGGCGGCCGAATCCACTTACGAAAAGCGTTTTGCCAAAGAAGCAAAATTCACGTTCAAGTTCGGTGCTGCTGGCTTTAACCAGCGTAACCTGCTGATTGAGCGCGCTGGCTGCCTTGAATTCGCACGTGATCTGGAAAGCCGTTCCGACGGTGAGATTCGCGTTGAGTTCATTGGCGACAACCAGATTTGTGGTCAGACATCCTGCGTTGAGAAAACACAGCAGGGCATCGTCGACATCTACGCGGCATCGACACAGAACTCTGCGGGTGGTGCGCCATACCTCAACGTTCTGGATTATGCGTACATGTTCCGCAGCCGTGCGGACCAGTACTACTTCCTGTACTCCCCAGAATCACAGGCACTGTTGCGCGAGCCTTATGAGAAGCGCCACGGCCTGAAGTTCCTGTTCTCACACTGCGAACTGCGTGGCATCCAGATGGGTCTGAAGTGGGAAGACGCCCCAACGATCACCAAGCTGGAAGACATGTTTGGCACAAAGAACCGCGTGACAGGAACGCAGCTGGGTCGCATCGCGATGAACGCTCTGAACCTGAACCCGGTTCCTGTGGCATGGGAAGAAACACTCGACGGTCTGAAGCAGGGCCTGATCGATGGTGCGGAAACATGGGCATCTGCGGTTGCATACGCCAACATGTCGCCTGTTGTGTCCCAGTCTGTTGACCTGCGCTTCTTCTGCGGCACAGAGCACACGGCGATGTCAGCCTCTGCATTCGACAGCCTTGGCGGCGAATTGCAGGATGTTGTGATGGAATCAGCGTACCTTGCACAGGTTCATGTTCAGGCAGCCAACGAAGCCGCTCTGGTGAACACTGTTGGTGCGGCCAACCCACAGCACCCAGACACGATCTTTGCCCAGAACAACGTCCGTGTTGCGGACCTTGGCGAAGACCAGATCAAGATGGCCGAGGAAATGTGCTCTCCTGAGTTCCAGCCTCAGCTTTGGGAAGACTGGCGCGAGCGTCTGAACGGCTGGTCCGGCGGACGTGACACGTACCAAGAAATCTATGACACGGTACGTCAGAACCCACACACACTGGCTGAAAACGTTGAGCCACGCCGGTGGTGGAAAGCCTGATCCAAATCGGATTAGACTGACCAAGATCAGGGGCCGGCTTTCTGACGAGGGCCGGCCCTTTTTGACCTGCAAGTCGGGAGGGCGATGCAGGACAAATCAATCAGGGGGAGATCATTCATGTCACTACTGGCCGAAGCGGGAGCCATTATTCCTGCCATTTTTTCCGGCGACTCGTTCGAGATGCAGCAAGCCTTCTATACCGATGGTATGTGGGTGTTCAGCTTTTTCGTCACGCTGTTGGGTGGAATTCTGGCAAACGAATTTTTCAGGCGTATCCCCTTTATGGACAAACACCTTGAACGCGGCATTGCGGTCATCACCTATCTGATGATCGCCGCGATCATCTTTTGGGGCGTGGTCGATCGTTTTGTATTCTCACACCAGTGGGCGGGCTCCACCACGGTGCCGCCGTTCCTTTTTATGATCATGGCCTGGTTCGGCTGTTCATATAACGTCAGATTACGCACGCACCTCAGCTTCAGCGAATTCCGCTCCAAGATGTCGCGTGGTGGCCAGATGGCAGCATTGTCTCTCGATACCGTTTTATGGTTCGGCTTTTGCTGGATCGCGATAGCGACATCGCTGAAATTCACCGCGTATTCAGCCAGCAACTTTCAGCTGGTGGACGGTGTGGATGACACAATGAAGTGGTGGTTCTACATCACAGTGCCGATTGCTTTTACGCTTATGGCTGGCCGTGTCGTCGGCAACTGGCGCGATGACTATGGAAATTACAAATCGGGCGATCCGATCATCAAACAAGCAGTTATCGGGGGGGACGTCTGATGTCTGACGGAACATGGGTCACATTAATTTCGCTGGGCGTCACCGTCTTTTTCATGCTCGGTACGCCGGTTTTGCTGGTCATTTTCTACTGGGTTATTGGCTGTAGCTTTGTCATTGGCCTGCCTTTGGTGAACACTGGCAATGAGCTGTTGAACGTCTTCAACAAAGGTTTCGCACTTTTGGCGATGCCGCTCTTTATCCTCACGGGCGACCTGATCAACCAGTCGGGCATTGCCCGAAGGCTATCGGATTTTGCCTATTCCTGTCTGGGATGGCTGCGCGGTGGTCTGGCGATGGCCTCTATCGCGGCGTGCGGATTGTTTGCTGCGATCTCCGGCTCCAACTCGGCGACGACAGCCACTATCGGTTCGATGCTGCACCCCGAAATGGTCAAAGGGAACTATGACGAACGGTTCTCAGCGGCGACAGCGGCGGCGGGCGGTACGGTTGGTATCATCATCCCGCCATCGATCATCTTTATCGTCTACGGCTTTTTGATGAACCTCCCGATCTCGGAGCTGTTCATTGCGGGCATCGTGCCCGGCAGCCTGATGGTGCTTGGCATGATGACCGCTGCCTTCGTGATCTGTACGATCAACGGCTGGGGTATCCTCATCGGATTGAGCCCTTGGCGTGTGATCAAGACCGCCGTTGGCGCATGGCTTGGCTTTTTCGCCATCGGTCTGGTGCTTTGGGGCATCTACACCGGCAAGTTCTCCCCCACCGAAGCGGCGGGTGTGACGGTGGGCTTTTGTATCATCGTGGGCTTGATCTGCTATCCGCTGAACAAGATCATGGGTACGGCCTCAGACACGCCCGTGACGGAAAAGAGCCTGCTGTCCATGTTCGTGGTTGAAGGGTTCACGCTGCCCAGCTTGCCTGCGGTTGTGTCACGTTCCGCACAGATCACCGGTATTCTGGTGCCCCTGATTGCGGTTTCCGTGGCGATGCAGCAGGTGCTGTCCTCCCTTGGAGCAAAGGAAACCATCGGTGCCTTTGTGACCGGGATGGGGGGGTACTATGCGGTGCTCTTCACCTCGATGGCGATTGTGTTCGTGACCGGGATGATCCTGGAATCGCTGCCCGTGACGATCATTCTGGCACCGATCCTTGCCCCGATTGCGGTCTCGGTTGGTATTGATCCGATCCACTTTGCGGTGATCTTCCTTGTGGGTGCATCAATTGGGTTCATTACACCGCCGTACGGACTCAATCTATATGTCGCCTCGGGGGTGACGGGGGTGCCGTATTTCCGGCTGCTTCGTTACGCCACGATGTACCTTTTCTCACTCGTCTTCGTGTGGTTCTGTGTGGCGTTGATACCATCGCTGTCCAAAACATTGCTGCCGGGTGGCGGCGTGTTTGAACTGCTGTCCGGTGGTGGCGGCGGATGATCGCAACCTCAGCGATGAACAAGACAAAGTGAGACGATAAGAATGCCCGACGCGAGCGATTCAAACAAAGCGATCCCAACCAACATGCGGTTGCTTTTGTTGCTGGAAGAAATTGCCCGCGTCGGGGTTCCCCTGACGCCGACGGCCGCCAACGAAGTGCTTGGCCTGCCAAAGCCCACGGTACACCGCCTGTTTCACCGTTTGGAGGAAGAAGGTTTTCTGCAACGTGACATCGATGGGCGTTCCTATTCCGCAGGACAGCGGCTGCGCAAACTGTCGGTAAATGTGCTTTCTTCGTCCCGGTTGCGCACCCTGCGGCTGGCTGTTTTGAATGCACTGACAGAAGATGTCGGGGAAACCTGCAATCTTGCAACGCCCGACCGCGAGGGCATGGTCTATATTGACCGGGTCGAAACCAAATGGCCGCTGCGCATTCAGCTGCCTGTTGGCACCACGGTTCCCTTTCACTGCACCGCGAGCGGCAAGATGTATCTCAGCACATTGCCGCCTCGGCACCTGTCGAAATACCTGTCCAACGCCATTCTCGATGCGCAAACGGATGCAACATTGATCGACCCTGCCAAGATCATCGCCGAGATTGAAAAAGTGCGTGAGAATGATTTTTCAACCGATGATCAGGAATTTATGGATGGGATGGTCGCCATTGCGGTCCCTATTCGGGATGATCTGGGGCGGATGATGTCCACGCTGTCGGTACATGCGCCAACCCAACGGGTGAACCTCACGGGCCTTCGGGGACATCTGCAACGGCTGCGCGCTGCGGCGGATGACCTGTCAGAGATAATGCTCCGCTGAACCCCGCATCCAGCCGTCCTCAAACACCACCTCAGTAACTCCGGCGAGCCGGGCAACCCGCTCAAGCTCCGCCTCAAAAGCGGCATGGCGTGCTTTGCCCCAGCGCGTTGTCCCTTCGGTCCAGAGCGCACGCACCCGCAGTTTGTCCTGATCGCGAAAGGCCTTCATATCCACACGCGCAACGAGCTTGTCCCCTTGCAGGATCGGAAAGACATAGTACCCAAACGTGCGCTGCGGCTCAGGCACAAACATCTCTACCCGGTAACAAAAGCCAAAGAGCCGCTCCGCCCGTTTGCGGTCACGCAAGGCCGGGTCAAACGGGCTCAGCACGCGCAGCCGGTTTGTGGGGACCGTGCGCAAGGCGGGGTCCTGATCAAGGCCGGGGCGGGCAAATGCGGGTTTCGGCGCACCATCCGCACCTGTGATCTGCACCTGCTCAAGCCGCCCTGCTGCCTGTTCCGCCTCGCACCAGACCTTTGCCTCCGCGGGGGAGATATGCGCCCAGAACGCTGCCAGCTCGCCATGGGTGGCAAAACCCAACCGGGACAACGCCTGATCACAGCACCATGCGATCGTCTCTGCCGCATCCGGTGCGTGAGCGGGATCGTGGACATGCGTCTCCAACACCCGTTCCGTCAGGTCATAGCGTTTTTTGAACCCGTCCCGCCCCACGACGCAAAGCGCACCACTGCGCCAGAGATACTCAAGCGCGGTCTTGGACGGGTGCCAGTCCCACCAACCGCCGGAGCCGCGCGCCTCATCCTTGCCCACGTCAGAAGAACAAAGCGGCCCCTCTGCCTTGATCTGATCAAGCACGACCTGAAACTGCGCCTCAAACCCCTCACGTCTGTCCTTGCTCCATCGTGCGCGAAGGCGTTCGGCATCGCGCTGCCGGCGCAACTGCCAATGCGGATAAAAGTCCAGAGGGATAACAGCGGCATCATGTGTCCAATGTTCAAAGAGCCTTCCATCGCGCTCATAAAGCCGCTTGAGATCCTTGGGGCGGTATCGCGGACGGCGCGAAAACAGGATCAGGTCATGGGCGCGGGCCACAGTGTTGATGCTGTCGAGTTGCACAAAACCAAGGCTCTTGATCATTTCCAGCAGATCATCACCGGAGGCCACCCCCTGCGGCGCTTGGGACAGGCGGTGGCGGTTCAGAAAGACCGCACGTGCCTGGTGATTGGTGAGCGTCAGCATCTCAGCGCCGGTGACGGCGCAGCGTGTCTCCGAGCGACAGTGTCGGCGTGAGGGTCACGGAATGCGAAACATCGGGGTCTGGCGCATCCGTTGTCTGGTTCAAAATGATCTTTGCCGCAGCCTGCCCAATCTCAGCCCGACAGGCATCCATGGTCGCCAACTGTCGGGGCAGCCCTTGCAACAGCTCAACCCCATTGAACCCGGCCAGCCCGATCTGTCCGGGGATGTCCACGCCCTGATCAATCAGGTAGAGCAACCCCCCCGCCCCGATCATGTCATTGGAATAATACAGGAAATCGAGATCCGGCGAGCGTTCCAGCATCTCTTGTGTCATCTCACGCCCTTTGGCGAGCGCGGAGCCGCCAGAGTAAAATGCGCGATCCTCAATCTCAACTCCGGCTTTGGCCAGCCCTTCGGTGAACCCTTCAAACCGTTTGCGCGCACGGTGGTCGCGCGGCATCTTCGTGCCCATAAAACCGATGTGCTCATAGCCTTCCTTGAGGATCGCCGCCGCCATCTCGCGCCCTGCCCGGCGGTGCGAAATACCCACCATCGCGTCCACAGGCTTGCCATCGGTGTCCATGATCTCAACCACCGGAATGCCAGCGTTGCCCAGCATCGCGCGGGTGGCATCGGTATGCTCCAACCCTGCGATGATCACACCAGAGGGCCGCCAGGAGAGCATCTCATAAAGCACACGTTCCTCCTTTTCGGGGAGGTAATCTGTCACGCCGACAACGGGCTGCAAGGGCGTGTCCTCAAGGATTTGGTTCACGCCGTTCAGCACCTCGGGAAAGACCATGTTGCTGAGCGACGGGATGATGACCGCGACGAGGTTCACCCGTTGTGAGGCCAGCGACCCGGCAATCTGATTGGGCACATATCCCAGCTCTTTGGCCGCGGCGAGCACCTTGCTGCGCGTCCCCTCTGACACATCTCCGCGATTGCGCAAAACCCGGCTCACCGTCATTTCGGACACCCCGCAAGCGTCAGAGACATCGCGCAGGGTGAGCGGGCGTTTTGCAGGTGTATTCAACGGGAGGCTACCTTATCTGTTGTCCCACAAGTTAGCGCGAACAGGACCGCGCGATCAAGCACCCACCAACATGTGGATTTCGGACGATGACAAGCACCGGTGTCTGCGCTACAAAAATCCCGCGCGGCCCCGTGGCTCAACTGGATAGAGCAGCCCCCTCCTAAGGGGCAGGTTGCAGGTTCGAATCCTGCCGGGGTCGCCAAAAAATGGTGGGAATCTCATAGAGAATTCGCGTGTCTGTGCGCCTTTTAGGGGCGTTTCAATAGTTGGCGGGTGGTGAAGACATGCGCAAAACGAGAGTTCGGCAGACCCGCGGAAAACCAAACTTCATACTTCCGGTGTACATTGCCAGACAGGACACCCATTTCGTGCCACCCCATGACGGATGCGGCCCACAGCAAGGTTTTTTGAACAACCGTTCGGGTCACGAACTCAATCACATTGCATGTCTTTTGAAAGTCTTTTGTCTCGTGTTTCAATCGTTGAAGCTATTCGCTCAGATCTGCCAGCTTGTGCTCTCATCGCAGATCTGCCGAACTTGATACGATCAGGAAGCAAACCGGCTCTTTCCGAGACGCCGTGAACGCTCTAACCCTTTTTGTTCAGCCTGTATGCGTGCTCTCGAAGTCAAAAAGGGGCCGCCAGATATGCTCGGTTGTCCTTGGACACTTCCGCCCTACCGATCGATGACCGAGTTGACAGAACTCCGTCGGGCAAAGCAAAACGCCCTGATCTGTTTCAGATCAGAGCGGCTGCTGGGTCTCCCAATTGGGTCGCTGATGTCTCGACCTGGGCCTCAACGGGAGGTGTGGCGGTTCAGACGACGGCTATTCATCAGCAAGGCTCGGTTGATGATCCGGCAAGCTCCGAAGACTAGAGGCATTCCGCCAGTGTATTTGCCATATTTCGGATGAGTTGCGGATAAAGACCCGCACCCGGCGCAAGTTCAGCGCCAAGCGGGTCAATGACGCCAGTGCGGGCGTCAACACCATCCAAAACGGTCGCAATGAGCCCGGTGTTGAACTGCGGCTCTGCCAACACACAGTCAATGCCTTCCGCGCGAATCCGCCCCTGAATCTCCGCAATCCGAGCAGGGCTTGGGTCCGATGCATCGCTTACAGATATTGCCCCGGCCGCAGGCAAATCAAAGTCGTCTTCGAAGTATTGGTAAGCATCGTGGAATACGATAAAACTGCCGCCCCGCACAGGATCAAGCGTTGCGTTGATCTCTGCCGATAGCGCTTGCATTTCCGCGCGCGCGGCGGCTGCATTCGCAAAATAGGTCCCGGCATTGTCAGGATCTTCTGCCGACAGCTTGCCGGCAATGACGTTCACCCATGCATTTGCATTTTCAAGGGAGAGCCACGCATGTGGATCATGTGCGCCATGGTCGTGTCCCTCGTGATCATCATGCCCGGCGTGGTCTTCTTCGCCGTGGTCATCATGCCCGTCTTCTTCGTGATCATGTTCATCTGTCTTGGCTTCACCGTGATCATGGTCATCGTGATCCTCATGGCCGTCGTGTTCTTCCTCATCGTGATCGCTATGGTCGTGCGCCTCAAACAAGGCACCCTCACGGAATTCGAGCCGCTTTGTCTCATCCGTTTCAAGCAAGGTTGTAACAGTTGCATTCGTTGCCAGTGTCCTGAGCGCGTCATCCATCCAAGGCGTCAGGTCTTTGCCAATCCAGAACACCAGATTTGCATTTTGCAGCGCCGCAGCCTCAGAAGGTCGCAGGCTGTATTCGTGCGGTGACGCGCCGGATTGCACGATGAGATTTGGCGCGCCCACTCCTTCCATCACCCGTGCCACCAACGAATGGACCGGGGCAATATCAGTGGCGACATTGGGAACATCAGCAAAGGCACCACTGCCCAGCACCATAGCGGTGACAGAAAAGGGAAGAAGCATTCTGGACATATCTGACTCCATGTGATCTTATAACATTACGATACGAGGTAGCCCAAACAAAACGGCATGGCAAGCGACGATCTTCCTATGACTGACACCACAAACGCCCCTCTGGGCTTTGAAAAGCACAACCATGGACACTGCGTCGAGCAAGCGCTTTGCGCTGCTGAAACACGTTGTGCCAAGGAGGGTCTTCGGCTGACACCTGTGCGACGCAAGGTGTTGGAGCTGCTTTTGCAAGAACACCGCGCGCTTGGTGCCTATGCGATCTTGGACTTGTTGCGGGATGCCGGATTTGGGTCGCAACCGCCAGTGGCCTACCGCGCCCTCGAATTTCTTTCAGAGCATGGGTTTGTCCACAAGATTGAGCGGTTGAATGCATTCGTTGCCTGTGCCCATCCGGGCCAAATCCATTCACCCGCCTTCATGATTTGCCGCCTGTGCGATGCTGTGGCAGAGGCGCAAACAGCGCCTGCCAATGGCACGCTTGGCGATGCCGCGCGGGCTGCTGGTTTTCAGATAGAAAAGACCGTCGTTGAAGCCGAAGGCGTCTGCCCCTCCTGTGTGGATAAGGCTGACGCATGAGTTTGATTACGGTGAAAGGTCTCAGCATTGCCTATGGCGCGAACACGGTTTTGCGCAACGTAGCGCTGACGTTGGAGCCCGGAGAGATCGTGACCATTGTTGGTCCGAACGGGTCGGGGAAAACCAGCCTTTTGCGCGCCATTATTGGCGCAACCATCCCAACCGCCGGGACCATCACTGTGAAACCCGGCCTGAAAATCGGATATGTTCCGCAGCGGCTTCATATTGATCAGACTTTGCCGATCACTGTTGAACGCTTCATGAAGCTGACGGATCGGGTCACGCAGGCATCGTGCAAAAACGCGCTCGACGCAGCCGGTGTGCCGGACCTTTTGAAACGCCAGATGTCACAGCTTTCTGGCGGACAGTTTCAGCGTGCCCTATTGGCACGTGCATTGATCAATCGACCTGATGTGCTGTTGTTGGATGAGGCAACGCAAGGGTTGGATCAACCCGGTTCAGCAGCGTTTTATCGCCAGATTGAGACCGTTCGGAATGAGACCGGATGTGCAGTCCTGATGATCAGCCATGATTTGCATGTGGTCATGAGCGCATCGGACCGTGTGATTTGCCTGAACGGGCATGTCTGCTGCGAAGGGACGCCTGCGGTTGTTGCCTCAGCGCCTGAGTACCGGGCCTTGTTTGGTGCCGGGACCGGGGGTGCGCTTGCGCTCTACCGCCATGAACACGATCATGACCACACGCATTCCCACAATCACGAGGCCGCAGAGTAGTGTTTGACGATTTTATGACCCGCGCAACGCTGGCGGGGATTGGTGTCGCTTTTGCTGCAGCTCCCTTGGGCTGCTTTGTGGTCTGGCGGCGCATGGCCTATTTTGGCGATGCCACCGCCCATGCCGCCATCCTTGGTGTTGCGCTTTCGCTGACATTTCAGATGTCTATCTTTCCCGGTGTGCTTGCTGTGGCGCTTATCATGGCGCTCACGGTGACATTTCTTGGAGGGCGCGGGTATGCCATGGACACCCTTCTGGGGGTCCTCGCCCACTCGGCTCTGGCTTTCGGACTTGTGGCTGTGTCCTTTCTCTCCGGTGTGCGGATTGATCTGATGGCCTATCTGTTTGGCGATATTCTGGCAGTTTCACGCACCGATCTTATGGTGATTTGGGGCGGCGCGGCTGTGGTGATTGCCCTGATCCTTTGGCGGTGGTCGGCGTTGCTGACCTCCACACTCAACGAAGAACTGGCCTATGCCAGCGGCCTCAATCCGAAACGTGAACAGCTTATCTTGACCTTGTCGCTGGCGATCACGGTTGCGGTTGCCATCAAGGTTGTGGGCGTTTTGCTGATCGCCGCAATGCTGATCATCCCCGCCGCTGCGGCGCGCGGTTTGGCGCGCACGCCCGAAGCGATGGCCCTTATTGCGGCTGCAATCGGGGCGTTTTCTGCTTTTGCTGGTTTGCGGGGCGCGTATCTGTTCGACACGCCCGCTGGTCCATCCATTGTTTGCGTCGCCGCAGTGCTGTTTGCCGGTCTGAATCTCATTGGATGGCAGAGCCAAAGCCGGTCCTGACGCTGGCTGACTGGGCCTCAGGGATGAGGGGAAAAGTCCAGGAGATGCCTTATAGCGTCTCAGTACTCACTCGCCACAAATCCCGTCGGCAAGCGCCAGACCATATCCAAACACCTCGTCGCACCCTTTGGGCCCAAGTTCAGCGCTGGTCAGGGACAAACGCTTGCGCACATCGGCAGCGTTGCGCGCCTTTGCCAGGGCTGGGTCAGCAACAAGGCGAGCGGTGATCAAAGGTGTCGCAATCGAGGTGCCTGTGACAAAACGCGGGCTCTGCCCTGACGGAACCAGAACATCCACACCGGGCACTGCAATATCAACATGTGGGCCACGGACAGCATTGCGGTACGCGTTCCCGGCGGCATCGATTGCGGTCACAGCGATCACATCCTCAAACCCCGCAGGATATCGAAGGGTTGCCTCTGGCCCGTCATTGCCAACGGCTGCAACCAAGATCAACCCGCGCGCCAAAGCCCGCTCAACCGCGAGATCAAGGAGCTTGTTGTAAGGACCTGCAAGCGACAGATTTACAAACCGCACGTCCTCTTCTGCCAGCCAATCAAGCCGCGGACCAAAGCTTCTGCACCGGCCTTTGGCCCCAAGGCATCGCTTTGTCCAAAAACATTGGCCCCATTGATAGTGACTGCGTTCAAGCGGCGAGGATTGGCAAGAACCGAGGCCACATCTGTCCCGTGCGTGGCGCGCACCGCCTGACCCGCAAAGAAGGATCGGTTCACGACACGCGCTGCAGAGAGCGCCGGCGACCCCGCGTCTATTCCGGTGTCGATGACGCCTACCGGGACTTGTGCACGGCATCCGCCTTCGCGCCAGCGCATCATCTTGTTTGCATAATCAAAAGCATCAGCGCCACGCGCCGTTTGCTGAAGCCGGTAGGCATGATTGATCCCCACCGTTGAGCCGGGAACCGCCGTCTCAAGTGTCTCAATTGCCTGCGCGCCTGTGACGCCCTGGGGCATGGTGAACGTAAGCATGGTCAGTGCGAGGCCGTTCAATCGCGTCACATCAAGGGTTTCATACCCTTTGGCCTGCGCAGCAGCTTGCATATCGGACGTGGCCCGTGCGTCGGGCACAAGCGCGATGACCTTGCGTGGATCAACGACATTCAAGTCAGACGTCGTCACACCGTCACGGATCGGCGCGCAGCCAAGCATCAAGAGAAACAGAGCACTCGCAACACACCACCGAATACAGCATCTGATCTGCAACATGCATTCCTTTCCTCTGTGACGCAGCCCCCGCAACGCATCCAGTTTCCACCATAACGTGCACCAATGGCACACTTTTCCAATCGAAACGAAGTTTTTTTGAACCCGCTCAAGGGATCGTGCGACAAAGTACAAAGCATTACAACTCAATGGATGCGATGACATGGACCGCGACGACGCAATTTTGGAGTATCTGCAAGGGCGGTTGCCGCCTGCTGATCGCGCAAACTTTGAGGAGGCGATGGCACAGGATGCGTCACTTGTGGCCGAAGTTGATCTCATGCGCGCCGTGCGCACCACCCTCGCCGCCGCGCCGAAACATGCCAAGAGCCAAGACGTGTGGAACCAACTGGCCGCGCAGATCGACCCCGCGCCCATACCCGCCAATGACAACCATATCCCGTGGATGCAGCTCTTGCGATATGCAGCGGTTGCTTCACTGGCGGTAGCCGTCTGGCAGTTCACTGTTGTGCCACGAACAGGCCAGATGACCGATGGGTTCCGCACATCAAGCGAAGCGACGCCGGCCTTGGTGCTGCAGGTTAAATTCCGTGAGACGGCAACACTCGCACAAATCGGCGCGGTGCTGCTGCCTGCAGGCGGTACAATCGTTGACGGGCCAAGCGCTCTTGGGCTGGTGCGCGTCTCCTATCCTGATGAAGCCGCGCGTGCATCAGCCAAGCAAGCACTAGAGGCACAAGACGATTTGGTGGAGTTCGTTCTGGACCAATAGGTCAGCGGCGCTGCCCGGCGGTAAGGCACCGCATAAGCGCCTGCTTTGCGTGAAAGATGCGGGTCTTGATTTTACCAACCGGCACCGCTTCGATTTCCGCAATCTCGGGGTAGGACAGGTCTTCGAGGAACGCCAGACGGATCGCGGCTTGCTGAAGGCCTTTCAACCCATCAAGGCACAGATACAGCCGCTGTTTTTCAGACGCTGCGATCGCCGCCGCTTCGGGGTCGGGCGCGGTATCGGCGGTTTCCGGCACCTCATCCACGAACGACAGCTTGCCCCGTTTGCGCAGCGCATCGACAAGTTTGTTGCGCGCAATGGTAAACAGCCAAGTCTTGACGGTTGACCTTCCGGCAAAGCGCGACGCGGTGCGCCAGACATCAAGCATCGTGTCATGCACACAATCCGACGCAAGGTCTTCATTTCGACAGCGGGCAACTGCGAAGGCATAAACGGCATCATTGTAACGGTCATAAAGATCGCGCATCGCGCGCCTGTCGCCCGCAGCAATACCGGAAATGAGATCTTGATCGTCCATCCAGTTCCCCGCTCACCCCCCGGCCAAAAGTTTCAACTAGGAGTGCCATTGAGCGACGGTGGTAACAACTCTTTAGCGTAAGTGCCCGACGGATACGCGGTGTACCAAGCGTTTTATTGCGTGTGCAGCTTGTTCAGATGGCATTCAGCTGCAAACTGGCAAACCGATGAAGCCCCGCCGGTTTCACCCAGACGGGGCCGCAGTTTACCGATGGTGTGCTGACCTATCCAATCAGGAAGTCGTCAACGACCAGACTTGTCCCGATGACATTTTCAAAGGAGATCAGCTTGTTGTTGAGGGCAAGCGCCATCCCATCGTCAACCTGAACCACGCTGGCCAGCAGGTTTTCGCTTGTGACCTCAGGATTGGAGGTCAGGAACTGCAGACTGTCCACACCAAACTCAAAATCAAGGATAACGTCGACACCGGCATCTTCTTCAAAAAACACAAAGGTATCCGCTCCTGCGCCACCACTCAAAACGTCATTTCCTTTGCCACCGCGAATGACGTTGTCCAGGTCATCACCTACGATCGTATCGTCAAATTCGGTGCCGGTTACATTCTCAAAGTTGATTGCAGACGACGATGTGCCACCGCCTTCTTCGCCTATTGTGCGCAGTGATCCAGTGGCCAAATCTATCTCTACCGCCGATGCCGTCTGACTGGAATCGAGCAAGTCAATGCCCGCGCCACCGTCGAGATCGAGAATGATCTCCTCGAGCAGCGTGCCGAGGATCAGTGTATCATCGAATTGGGTGCCGGTTACATTTTCGAAGTTGATCGCAGTCGAGGGTGTGCTGCCGCCACCTTCACCAATTGTGCGCAGTGACCCTGTGGCCAAGTTGAATTCCACAGCAGCGGCCGCCTGACTAAGATCCAGCAAGTCGATACCGGTGCCCCATCCAGATCCAGAATGATCTCATCCAGCAGCGTACCAATGATCACCGCGGTATCATCGCCGCCCCCAAAATTCGTCTCAAGCGTTTCGGCATTGCGGATGTCGAGTTGAAACAGCCCGCGCTCGTTCTGATCGTTCACCAGTGTGCGCGCAAACTGGACACCTTGGGGCGTGACCGAAAACTCTGCCACGTCTTTGTTTTGAAGGTCATCGTTCACCAAATCGGTGTTGAAGTTGACCTGCACCTCATCGACGCCGCCGCCACCGCTCATCAGGTCGGAGCCGTCACCGTTGTTCCAGACCAGCAGGTCATCCCCCTGACCGCCAAACATCTGATCGTTGCCTTTGTTGCCAACGATCCGGTCGTTGCCGCCACTACCGGAGAGGTAATCTTCGCCCTCTCCACCCTCAAGCGTGTCACGCCCTGCCCCGCCAAAGACCGTGTCAGCCCCAAGGCCACCCAGGATATGATCATTCCCAAACAGGCCAAAGAGGCGATCGTTCCCTCCCTTGCCGTCGATTTTATCATCACCGAACGTCCCACGAAGGCTTTCGCCCTGATCAGAGCCTTCGATCAAAAGCGCGCCGGGAAACAGGTTGAAAAAGTTAAAGCTCTGCATTGAATTCTCCATTGAAAATCTAGGTCTGGTTTCGGTTCCCCCGCCGCTTGATCCTGATCCGCGCTGTTGTCATCCAGACGTCAGAGCGGGCCAACTGCGGCGGGCGAGATATTCAATGGTCGCACCAGCCCCGCCAGCAGTTCAAAAATTCTTTGAAAGAAAAAGAGCGAACCCGCCAAACCCTTGGCTTGCAGGTATGAAAGGGCAAGGCAGCTAGACGGAATTGCCCGCCTGTGTCCTCTCAGCGTCGTTTCCACTTTCCTTCTAGCTGGGCGTCCCAAACGGACGCGATGCCGCGACGGGCCGGCGTTTTCATCATCGAGAATAAACACAAAACGCGCCGCATCTGCGGCGCGCTTTTTCGTTCCGTGCACCTCACAAAGTGGCTTATGATGCCTCTTTGGCCTCCGCTGGTGCGGCGATCTCCGGTGTCTCCGGCTTGGCAAGGGCCGGGTTTGGGGTGTCTGCTGCAACATCCATCGCGTCGTTCGCCACGCCGGCCAGACCGTTCTCAAGACTGATGCCGAGTTCCTTGCCCAATGCTTGCATCGCAGGCATTTGCAACGCCATACCCAGCACAGAATCCAATGCTTGATTGACAGGTGTGCCGCCGCCGTTGCCGGTGTCAGAACCACCGGGGCCACCCATGCCCGTCACCTGATGGATCTTGATGGAATCGATTTTCTCCGCCGGTTTCACCATCTCAGCGATGATCGCAGGCATCGCCTCAAGCTGTGCCAGACGCACCTTCATCGCGACAATCTCGGCGCTCAGCTCATTCTCTGAATTCGCAATCGCGGTCTGACCTTCGGCTGTCGCGAGCAGGTCCGTCTTTTTGGCTTCCGCACGCACGGTGATGGCACTTGCATCCGCCTGCGCCTCTTCCAGCTTCGCCGCCGCCCGGTCGCTTGCGGCTTCTTTCTCGGCTTGTGCGGCCAATCGGATTGCCGTCGCCTGACGCTCCGCTTCCTTTTGCGCTTCGATCAGCGCGATTTGCTTGACCCGTTCTGCCTCAGCCACGGCACGGGCGGTCTCAATCGCCTCAGATGCCTTTTTGGCTTCTGCCCGCGCATTGTCCGCTGACGCCCGCGCCTGGCTTTCTTCTTCGGATTTACGTGCCACGATGATCTGACGTTCCTGATCCGCGACTTCCAGCTCGCGTTCCTTTGCGATCTCAGCTTCGCGAATGGTCCGTTCGCGCTCAATCTCGGCGGCGCGCACGGCGCGCTCACGTTCAATACGTGCTTCGTCCTTGGCGCGATCTGACGCTTCCTGATTGCGCGCAATCTGCGCTTCCTGCTGGGCCTGCAACGTCTGAATCTCTTCGATCTGCGCGATCTCAGCCTGCTTTTGCTCGCGCTCAATCTGATACTTTCGCTTCTCGGCTTCCATCTCGGACTGTGCGACAGAAACGTCTGCTTCTGCTGTGATTTCTGCACGCTCCTTGCGTGACGTTGCAATCACTGCTGCCAGTTTTTGCATACCCACCGCGTTAAAGGCGTTGTTTTCATCAAGGGAATCAAACGGCGTTTGGTCCAATGCCGTCAGCGATACCGCTTCGAGTTCCAGACCGTTCTTGAGCAGATCTTCAGAAATCGCATTCTGCACCTCCTGAACAAAGCTCGCCCGGTTTTCGTGCAACTCGTCCATCGTCATCTGCGCAGCCACCGCCCGCAGACCGTCCACCAGCTTACCCTCGATCATCTCGCGCAGCTGCTCCACATGGAAGGTTCGATCCCCCAATGTCTGCGCCGCACGGCTGATCCCGTCTTCTGTCGCATTCACCGACACATAGAACTCAACCCCCACATCCACGCGCATCCGGTCCTTGGTGATCAGCGACTGCTCATTCACACGCGCAACCTCAAGCCGCAGCGTCTTCATGTTGACCTTGGAAATCTCATGCAGAAACGGCACGACAATTGTGCCCCCGTCCATGATGACCTTGCGCCCGCCCGACCCGGTTTTCACCAGCGAGGTTTCGCGCGTCGCACGTTTGTAAAGGCGGGCCATAATCAGACCGATAAAGACCAACAGGCCTACGATAACTGCGGCGATAATGAGAATGGGGGTAATTTGCATGTGCATACTCCAGATTGTTAAAAAGATCGGATTTCGTCAGCTCTAGATGACGAAGAATTTGTCGCCGCGTTTGCGGATCAGCGTGACATCGCTCCCCTGCGGGAAGGTGTCGTTGTCGTGCAGCGGCTCTACACGCATGTAGTGAATGTTACCGTGCCGGTCCTTAATCTTGACCTCGGCCGGTTTTCCACGGGCAGCGGTGCCTTGGGTGACAGTGCCATTCGCACCGCCCAGATGTCGCGCACGCATGGCAGTTGTTTCAGTCTTGGGCATCAACAGCGCAACCCAATTCGCGATCACCCGTGTCACAGCCAACGCGGGCATAAAGACGGCGGCACCCGCAACCAGCGCTGGGAGGGGGCCACCGATGATACCCATCGCAATCGCCTGAAAGATCAGACCAAAGAGGCCGAACATCGTCAGAAAGGACACCAACCAGATCAGAAACGGCACATCGCGCGCGCCAATCCATGTCAAGAAACCGGAAGGTGCGGTGCCTGTGGCATCTACATCCGGCGCGATATCCTCAACGCCCAGGTCAACACCATCAGCCACCGAGAAATCGAAGTCTGTATCCAGATCAAGGTCTACGTCAGGCGCATCAGTGCCAACCCCGAGGATAGATCCACCAAGCAGCGCGCTAAGAATTTCGAGGGCAAAAAGCCCCGCAACAACCGCCAGCGCGACTGAGAAGATAAACGCTTCGGGCAACACTATTATTTCGAACATAAGCATCCTTTCAATCTTTATATAGCACCAAATCACAAAAATGTTAGGTATATATATGCAAAAAAGTTGATTTGCGCACTTATATACACATATATACCAGTACAGACGGCTATTTCTTACCCAAGGAACCTGATGCCAGACTTTATCAAAAGACGGCGCTTGGCCCGTATGATCGACAAAACAGCCCAAAACATGGCAGACGTCGAGATGCCGGAAAAAGGGTGGATCGCTTCTGTGAGGCAAGCTTTGGGCATGTCCGCAGAACAGGTTGGTATGCGCAAAGGAGTAAGCCGCAACGCTGTTTACCAAGCCGAACGTAGTGAGCTGGAGGGAGGTATATCCCTCAAGCAGATGCACCAGATGGCGGCTGCAATGGGCGGCAGGTTTGTCTATGCCATCGTGCCCGACGCGCGGGTTGAAGATATGCTCTACCGCCACGCTCTGAAAAAGGCGAAACACCTTTTGGCGGACGAGGCAGGCCAGACATCATGGACTGCTGATGACCGACAAGATTGGATAGAGGACAAGGCCGCAGAGCTGTTGCATGACTTTCCGTCTGATTTTTGGGAAGACGCATAGGGCAAGACCGGTGCGCAACCACCAAAGCGATGACTGACACCCGCGCGGCTGCTCAATTCGCCACCGTCGCCGCAGCGCATTAAGGCTCAAACGCATCGGCCAACCTTGCGCATCGCTCTGTCACTGGCATAGTGGCCCCAATCGAAATCCAACGTGTCAAAAACCAAGGAGACCTTTATGAAATCCGCCAAATTCCTGGCTGGGGCCATTGCTGCCTTTGCGCTGACTGCGACCTCGGCCTTTGCTGAGACGCGCATCACATACAAATCCGCAAAATCGACCTCGTCTTACTACCAAATGGCCGTGCAAATCGCCGAGGCGATGAAGGCCGGGTCAGACATCATTGTGACCGTGGAAGAAAGCCAAGGTTCCGTTCAAAACGTGATGGAGGTCAAGGCACGCGGGGGCGACTACGTGTTCACCACGCCCCCGGCACTGGTGCGTCTGGCCAAGGGCGGCAAGGCGATGTTTGAGGGCAAGGGCGACCCCGCCTTTGATGAAATTCGCGCCCTCTTTCCGATCCCATCGCTGACCATGCATTTTGTCACCCGTGCAGATGCGGGCGTCAGCAGTTTCGCCGATCTGGAGGGGAAAACGGTCCTTTTGGGCAAAGGTTCCTTTGGAGCACGTGAAGGTGAAAAATATCTCAAGCTCTTTGGTCTGGAGGGCAAGGTAACCCTTGCTGAGGTGGAGCTCTCCAATGCGGGGCCGGCGCTGAAGAACGGGCAGATTGACGCCTTTGTCACGGCCGGATCCTATCCCGCACCCAACGTGATTGAGGCGGCGGCCTCAACCGGTGTGAATGTGCTGTCGCTCGATGATGCACAAATCGCTGAAACCAAGCGCGCACGGCTGGTGATCCCTGCGGGAACCTATGCGGGCCAAGACAGCGACATTGTGACAACATCCCTGCCGGTGGTGGCCTACACCACAACCAAAATGGACGATGAGGCGGCGTATCAGCTCACCAAAACCTATTGGGAAGGCAAGGCTGGCATGGGCGAAGCGGCACCATGGTGGAACGGCGTTGACGAAAGTCTGATGGGCAACATCGAAGGCAAAATCCACCCCGGTGCCATTCGTTACTACAAAGAAGCCGGGATGGCGCTGACCGACGCGCAGATGTAAGCGTCAGCAATACGGACTGAAGGTCGGGCCAGTGGTCCGGCCTTTCTTTTTGAGGGCGACACATGCTGACAGACGATCAACCCATCCGGTTCAAGCCGCTCTGGCTGTTGCTGGCGGCTGTCGTCGTCGCCTATCACATCGGGCTGATCTTTTGGGGATTGGTCCCTAATCTGGTGTCACGCCCCTTGCACATGGCCTTGGTTTTGCCGTGGATATTTGTGTTTTCCGCGCGTGGGACTGCACAACTGTTGTCCGGGTTTGTCTTTGCCGGGCTTGGTGTGGCCGCTTCGATCTGGATCGCGTGGCACCATGACATGCTGGGTGATCAATATGGATCTCTTGAGAATGGGTTTCAGATTGCGGTCGCCGTGACCCTGCTGATCTGTGTGCTGGAGGCAGCGCGTCGCGCGATTGGCTGGCCTTTGCCCGTGGTGGCGGCTCTCGCGCTGATCTACGCGCTTTTTGGCAATCACATTCCCGGTGAGTTTGGTCATTCGGGCATGCCGCTCAAGAGCTTTCTGGGGACAATGACGATCGCAGAGGGTGGTATCTGGGGAACTCTCACTGCGGTATCGGTCGGCGTCGTCGCGATCTTTGTCATTTTTGGCGCGGTGCTGAACGCGGGCGAGGCCGGACAAGGTTTCATGAATGTCGCCTCTGCCGCAGCTGGCCGGCTCAAGGGTGGCGCGGCGAAAGTGTCGGTGATTTCATCCGCGCTTTTTGGCTCCATCTCTGGCTCTGCTTCGGCCAATGTGGCGTCCACCGGCGCGATCACACTGCCTGCGATGACAAAGTTGGGCTACCCCAAACGGCTCGCCGGGGCGGTTGAGGCGGTAGCGTCTTCTGGTGGGCAGATCATGCCGCCGCTGATGGGGGCTGGAGCCTTTGTCATGGTGGAACTCACCGGTGTCCCCTACACGGGCATCATGGCCGCGGCAGCCTTGCCTGCGCTTTTGTATTTTCTGGCTGTCTGGATTGGCATCAACGCTTACGCCAGCCACACGGACCTCAAAGGGATCGCGGCAAAGGATCAGCCGGGTCTGAAAGACGTGGCCATCACTTCCGCCTTCTTTCTGGTGCCTTTTGCCCTGTTACTTTGGGGAATGTTCGGGCTGAAGGTGACACCGCAATATGCCGCATGTCTGGCGATTGGTGCGGCGGCGGCGCTGTTGCTGCTTGACCGCAAGTTGCGTGTCGACCCCAAGGCCGCATGGGCACGGATCGAAAACGCACTGCTCACTGCCGCGCGGCAGGTGGCTCTGATTGCTGCGATCATCCTGTGTGCCTCAATCATCATAGGGGTTTTGTCGGTAACAGGACTGGGTGTCAAAATCACATCGCTGATCCTGTCTGGCGCGGGCGGCATGCTTTGGCCAGCGCTCCTGTTGACCGCGCTTGCATGCCTTGTGCTGGGGATGGAAGTGCCGACAACAGCTGCCTATGTCATCTGCGTGTCGGTTGCAGGCCCTGCGCTGATCCAATTGGGTTTGGAGCCGTTGCAGGCGCATTTATTTGTATTCTGGTACGCCCTTTTGTCTACAATCACACCGCCCGTTTGCGGGGCTGTGTTCATCGCATCAGGGATGGTTCGGGAAAACTGGCTGCGGGTGGCCGTCACAGCGATGGCGCTGGGGGTTGGGCTTTATGTGATCCCGCTCGGAATGATCGCAAACCCCGACCTGATCCGCCTGATTGACGCGCCGTTGATGGCGCTGGTCGCCTTTTTCCGGGTCGCATTGGGGCTTGGCCTGATCTCATACGGATTGATTGCCATACGTGCACCGCTCAGCACAGGCGCGCTTTGCACCGCTGGGCTTTTCGTCATCTTTGTCCCGATATAGGGTCAGGCCCCAGCAAAATTACCCCATTGTGGTACGGATCAGGAAGAATATCGCCCCTGACAAGATCGCAGCTGCCGGAACCGTTATGATCCAGGCCGCAATAATCGTCATGAAATGGGACCGCCTTACCAGTTTGCGGCGGCGCCGCTCTTCAGGGGCGTAAACCGCGCGGTCTGGCATCGCCAATCGTGCCTTGCGAATGCGCCGCTCTGCATCCCACTCTCGAAAAAATCCAACGCCAAACACGGCACCAACCGCGATATGCGTGGAACTGACGGGCAGGCCCAGCCAGCTTGCTACGATCACAGTGATCGCAGCGGACAAGGCCACACAATAGGCGCGCATCGGGTTCAGCTTTGTGATCTGCCCACCCACCATGCGGATCAGTTTTGGACCAAAAAGGAAGAGACCAAAGGATATGCCAAACGCGCCGATCACCATGACCCAAAACGGGATCGACACCGCATGGGTAAAGTCGCCCGACTGCGACGCCTGCACAATTGCAGCAAGCGGACCAACGGCGTTGGCCACATCATTTGCGCCATGCGCAAAGCTGAGCAGAGCCGCGGACACCACAAGCGGAATGCCAAACAACACCTTGAGCGACTTGTTCCGGTTCTCTAACCCTTCCGACTGTTTGCGGATCAAGGGTATCATCACAAGCCAGACCAACGCGCCAATCACCGCACCGATCAGCAGAGCCATCGGCAGGTCGATCTTGATGATTTTCTTGAGGCCCTTGAGCGCGAGATAAGATGCAAATGCCCCCGCCATGATACCAACAAGCACTGGCACCCAGGTGCGCGCCGCTGCAATCTTGTCGTCGCGGTAGATGATCCGCGACTTGATCAGCCACAAGAACAACGCCGCAACCACACCTCCCAGTACCGGCGAAATCACCCAGCTTGCCGCGATCTTGCCCATTGTCGGCCAGCTGACCGCTGCAAAACCCGCAGCCGCGATCCCGGCCCCCATGACCCCACCGACGACAGAATGCGTGGTCGACACCGGCGCGCCGACCCATGTGGCAAGGTTCACCCAAAGGGCCGCAGACAAGAGTGCCGCCATCATCGCCCAGATAAAGACCGACGCTGTGCCCATGCTTTCAGGTGCAATGATACCTTTGGCGATGGTGGAGACAACATCACCCCCCGCGATCAACGCGCCTGCGCTTTCAAAGATCACCGCAATCGCAATCGCGCCGCCCATGGACAGGGCATTTGCACCCACCGCTGGCCCCATGTTGTTAGCCACATCATTGGCACCGATGTTCAGCGCCATGTAGGCCCCAAGGCAGGCGGCAATAACAACAATAAGTGTGTTGTTTTCCTGTCCAAAGAACAGCATCGCGGCGATCCCGGCCAAAACGACAAAAACAAATGAAATGCCTGTCCCCACCAGTGGCCGGCCCACCATGCTTGTGGCCCGCTCAAGGTTGGAAAAGCGCGCCAGATCGCGGTCAAGCGTCTCCAGGTGGCGTGGATCACCTTGCTTTTCGATCATGTACTGGTCCCCCGTTTGAGGAAAGCCTTATCGCTGTCCCGCGCGCAAAATCAACCGTTCATCTCAGCACTCGGGCAACTGTACCTCGTAGTTCTGTTTCCTGCGGCAATAGCGCACCAGATCAACAACGCCGATGGTCTGCCGATACGTGTGGTTGAAAAACGCGAGGCCTTGCGCGCCCTTGGCGCGGATATCCTCTTTGTGGGGGCCCCGCTGACCCTAAACGACCGTATTCAGTTTTGAGAGTTTCCTCAGCAGAACCAGCAGACCAATGCTTGCCGATGTCATGGCAAAAAGTGGCCAAGCAAAGCCATCATTCAGATCCGACAAAACGCCAAAGCTGAGCGGGCCAAGAACGCCGCCAAACTCAGCCGCGGTGAAGAATAATCCGCCCGCCAAGCCCAACCGTTCCGGAGGGACATCAGGTGTTTCCATCAGCATCAGGATGGAGATGGTCATCATCGCCCCGCGCGCAACCCCTTGCAAAAACAAGCCGGTTGCCAGCGCGGGGGTATGGGTAAACTGCAAGAACAGACTGGCCAAAAGAGTACACACAAACAGGCCGCTCATGATCGCAAGACGTCGATCTGGTGTCGCCATGCGGGGCACAACCACAGCTCCGACAATGCCTACGGCTGAGGGCACAGCGGCCCAGTACCCAGCCTCAACCGCACTAAACCCGTGACCGCGCAGGATTTCGGGCAACCAATTGCTCATCGCGTGATTGATGAAAAAAATGCCGATGCTCATCAAGAGAAGAATGCGCACCGCAGGCACCGCCAAGAGTTCGGTAAAGGCGGCAATGTTGAACTTCTTGCCACCCTCCCCTTCGCGCAGATTGGGTGCGACTTTTGGCGACGATAGAAGCAACCAGATCACGCCGCTGAGTGCCACAAAACTGGCAAAAACCAACATCACAGAACGCCATTCATGGTCGACCATCGGCATCACAACACTGTTGGTCAGTGACAGCGAAAGGATACCGCCCAGATAGGGACCCGTAATGTAAAGACCCATGGCGGTGCCGCGGTCTTTGCCCTCAAACAACCCGGTGATGATTTTGGGTGCCCCAACAGAGATCATAGGACCTCCTACCCCAAAGAGAGCCACAGCCAGAAGCAATTGTATTGGCGTTTCTGCAAGGCTACGTGCGACGCCTGACCCTGCCATCACAAGACAGGCCAGAAACAACATTGAACGCGCGCCGAAACGGTCCAGCAGAATGCCGCAAGGGATTGCCGCAAATATATAAGTTAGTGGCCATGCACCAAGGATTGCGCCCATGCCCGAATTGCCGACACCGACATCTGCGCTAATCGTGCCAACCAATGGGGCCATCGATGCGATGGTCATGCCGAAAGAGAAATAGATCAGCCAAACACCAATCAGAACCAGCCAGCGGCCCATGCCGGGTGTTTGTTTTGACATGCCCGCCGTCAAGCTAGTAGCTGCGCGGCAGGCCCAGAACGTGCTGGCCCAGATACCCCAAGATCATATTCTTGGATATCGGTGCTGTCTGATAGAGCCGCGCTTCGCGCCATTTACGTTCAATCCCGTATTCCCGGGCAAACGCAAAACCGCCGTAGACCTGCATGCACACTTCAGCTGCGTTCCAAGATGCATCAGCGGCCAATAGTTTGGCCATGTTCGCCTCTGCTGCGGTCTTTTGGCCAGAATCGAACATTGCCGCGGCTTTTCGCACCATCAGCTCAGCCGCCTGCGCCTGAGCATAGGCTTGGGCGATGGGAAACTGGATACCCTGATTGGCACCAATCGGCCCACCAAACACTTTGCGTTCGTTGGCGTATTCACAGGCCTTCCTGATAAAGAACTTGGCGTCCCCAATGCACTCCGACGCAATCAAAATGCGTTCGGCGTTCATACTATCTACGATGTAGCGGAACCCCTTACCTTCTTCGCCCACCAGCGTGTCGGCCGGGATTTCAAGGTTGTCGATGAACACCTCACAAGAGTTGTGGTTGATCATCGCATCAATCTTGCGCAACTCCATTCCCTTGCCTACCGCCGCTCGCATATCAACAAGGAAAACCGACATCCCGTGAGAGCGTTTGGTTACCTCAGCCGCAGGTGTGGTGCGCGCCAAAAGCAGCATCAGATCGGACTCAAGCGCGCGGCTGGTCCAGACTTTTTGACCATTGACGACATAGGAGCCGTTACTGGTTTTCTCGGCCCGTGTTTTCAGCTGTGTTGTATCGCTACCGGTAGTGGGTTCGGTCACCCCAAAGGCCTGCAGGCGCAGCTCTCCGCTGGCGATCTTGGGCAGGTACTCCGCCTTTTGCGCGTCCGAACCATGCTTAAGCACAGTGCCCATTGTGTACATCTGCGCATGGCACGCAGCGGCATTACACCCCCGTTCATGGATCGTTTCCAGCACTGCGCAGGCCGCAGTCAGCGGCAGGCCGGAGCCGCCGAATTCTTCCGGGATGAGCGCGCACAGAAATCCGGATTCCGTCAGGGTTTGGACAAACTCCGCCGGATATTCATCAGCCTTATCGCGGGCATTCCAATACTCATTGGGAAAACCTTCGCAAAGCTTGCCAACGGCATCACGAATGTCGCTCCAGTCTTCACCAACCGGGATAGAAAGGGCGTCACTGTCCATCATGTTCATCTCTTATGTCTTTCAAATTCAGATCGCACCTGCATCACGCAGCGCGGCTATTCTGGCGGGATCAATGCCGAACTGACCAAGCACATCATCGGTATGTTCTCCTGCTTCTGGCACGGCTGTCCGCAGAGTGGCAGGCGTGCGGGACAGGTCCAAAGGCTGGGCGACCAAAGACACTTCGCCGCGCACCGGATGCGTTACCGATTGCGCCATCCCCAAGTGTTGAACCTGCGGGTCATCGAAGACTTCATCCATGCGGTAGATGGGGCCAGCGGGCACGCCGACACTGTCGAGTATTTCAATCCACTCAGAGCTGGTTTTCTCAGCAAAGATCGGACGCAACAGGCCCCAGATTTCGTCACGGTGGGCCGTGCGATCGTCCATGCCCAGATACTTGGGGTCCTTTCCCCAATCCGAATGGCCCAATACATCGCAAAGCGCGCACCATTGCCCATCACCGCCCACGCCGAGATTGATATGGCCATCACTGGTGGCCACCACACCCATTGGCGTAACGGTCGGGTGATCATTGCCGGCCTGCTGTGGCACAGCGCCGTCCATCAGATAGCGCGCCGCTTGGAAATCCATCAAAGCGATTTGCGCTTGCAGCAACGATGTCTGCACCCACTGCCCTTTGCCCGATTGAGCGCGTTCCTGAAGCGCCACCAGAATACCTGTGGCGGCATAAAGGCCAGAAGACAGATCAGCCACAGCCGTGCCTGCGCGTGTCGGAGCCTCCCCTGCAAAGCCAGTGACGCCCATCAACCCGCCCATGCCTTGCGCAATCTGGTCAAAGCCGGCCTTGTTCTCGTAGGGTCCATCCTGACCAAAGCCAGAGATCGACGCGAGAATAATGGCAGGGTTCGCTGCACTTAAGGCGTCATAGTCGATGCCGAGACGTTTTTTCACACCCGGGCGGTAGTTTTCGACGACGACATCCGCCTGTTTTGCCATCTCCAAAAACAGCGCCTGCCCTTCGGGATGCTTCAGGTTCAGCGTGACAGAACGCTTGTTGCGGTGAAGGTTCTGCATGTCAGAGCCATGGCGGCTACCTGACACGCCCGCGTTTGCATCCAGCCCTTCTGGCGCATCGATTTTGATGACATCTGCACCGAAATCCGCCAACACGCGGCAGCAATGAGGCCCTGCGCGAACGCGGCTTAAGTCAAGAACGGTAAGGTGTCCAAGCGCGCTCATGCGGGTGGACCTGCATCATAGGGCTCAAGTGCAGCACCATTGGTGCCGTCGGCTTTGATATACCAATCGCCCAGCGTGCTGGAGGTTACGAACACCGTGTCATCTCGGGCTGCCAACATATCCAGCGCTTTTTCAAAGTAATAGGCCACATGGGGCACGCCGATGATATGCGGATGCAAAGCCAGCGTCAGCACACGCGGGTTATGTTCGGTTTCGCGTTCAAAGACCTGCACTGTTGCCTCCAGCCGTTTTAGCATCTCGTCAGAGGAACTTTGCTGAATCGCGTAGATAGGCACGTCGTTGAGTTCAAACGTGTAAGGCAACGCCACCATCGGCCCGTGTTTGGTGCGCATCCAACAGGGCAGATCATCCAACACCCAATCGTGCAGAAACTCGACGCCCTCAGCCTTGAGGATATCGGGCGTATCCACGCTTTCGCCCAAGCCCGGCCCCAGCCATGCGCGGGTTTGCTGGCCTGTGGCTTGTTGCAAGCGATCAAGGCATTTGCGAATGATCAGCCCTTCGTCATCGGCCTGTTTCAGGGATTGCTGAAACCAGCCGTGGCCGACCATCTCCCATTTCGCCGCAACAATCGCGTCCGACAGCGCCGGATACACGTCACAGACCTGCGCGTTCATGAAGGCTGACACGGGTAGCCCACGATCCTGCGTCATTTTCATGATCCGTGGCATGCCGACCCGCATCCCATATTCAACCCATGAATAGTTTGGAATATCCGGTGGCTTCGGCGTGGCCCCGTGCGGCGCGGGGATGATGCCGCGTGGCATCGGACGATCAAACGGCCAGTATTCCACGTTCATGACAAGGTGGACCATGAGGGGCTTGCCGTTCAGTGGTTCCAGCCGAGGCTGGTCCAAGGCCATCTGATAGGGAATGCGAGGATTGGGCCACATGTCAGGCGGTTCCTTTTGTCATCAGTCCACGTGCAGACGAAGCGCACCGGGAGCCCAGTGGAGGCGGACGCTTGCCCCAGCTTCTGGCAGCGCGTCGAGGTCGTCAACCACACGGGAGATCATATTTTGACCCGCGCCGATCGAAATCATGTGCGAGGTGGTAAGGCCGAGGTAAACAGCCTCATGATAGGTGCCTTTCAGCGAATGGCCGGGCTGTGTCTCAGTTGAGCCATCGACATCCATGCGGGTAAGTTCGGAGCGAATGGACAAGGCAACAGTGTCACCCTGCGTGACGGACTGGCGGCGCGCATCGACTTTCAGCGTGTCGCCATCCACATCGACAGATACCTCACTGCCGGAAACATCGCTGACCGTTCCCACTAGCATGTTGTTCTCACCGACAAAGCTGGCCGTGAACTTACGCTTGGGTGCGCGGTAAATCTGGCGTGCTTGACCATGTTCGATCAACTCGCCATCTGCGATCAAGGCTATCCGGTCTGCGACGGTCATCGCTTCTTCTTGGTTGTGGGTCACATGGATAAAGGTGATGCCAACCTTTTCTTGAAGATGTTTGAGCTCAAGGCACATGTCCTTGCGCAACTGCGCGTCCAACGCGGCCAGTGGTTCATCCAACAGCAAAACATCGCGTTTCAGCACCATCGCGCGGGCCAGTTGGACACGCTGCTGTTGTCCGCCTGACAGCTCATGCGGTTTGCGATCTGCGAACCCTGTCAGCCCAACCAGCTCAAGTGCAGCCGCCCCCTGCTCTGCAATATCCGACTTGGGCAGTCCGGCCACCTTTAGACCGTAACCGACGTTTTGCAGCACCGTCATATGCGGGAACAGCGCGTAAGACTGGAACACCATTGACGTGGGCCGCTTGTCGGGCGGCAAATGCCCTACGTCTTGTCCGTGCAGCATAACCTTGCCCGTGGTGGGTTTGTGAAAGCCCCCAATCGTGCGCAGCAGCGTTGTTTTGCCACCACCTGAGGGTCCAAGCAGCACGAAGTATTCCCCCGCTTCAATCCGCAGATCAACATCTTTCAAGGCAACCACAGACCCATAATGTTTGGACAACCCCTGCACTTCTACGGCTGGTGCTGTCGTTGATTGGTTGTCTAATGGCATTGCGATATCTTTCTGGGCATTCATGACTGGACAGGCTCGGCTTTGGCGCGGGCGATGCGGGCCAGCGTTTCTCCCCGGATCATGGTGTAAAGGATGATGCCGCCGATCAGCGCGATGGCAATGACGCTGACAAAACTGGACATTGCGTATGATGTCTCTGACATGCCTTCGTTCAGCATTTGGCTGACCAGCACGGTCGTAAAGGTGTCAAAGCCACCTTTCAGCAGGGATGTCCGCGTGTATTCGTTAAAACACAGGATCACCGTGAAGGAACAGGCGCTGAACACACCCTCCCTGATCTGCGGAAACTCGATGTCCCAGAACGCGCGCCAGCCACTTGCACCGCAATCGCGCGCGGCTTCGGTCTGTTCAATGCGGTAGCGGCCCATGGTGATCAGTATCACGATGAACGAATAGGGAATGGTGTAGATGATCAAGCCAATGAGCGCGGTGAGAAAGCTCAACTGGAACCAGCGATCCATAAAGTCCACGCCCAGCAGATCACCCAGCCATTTGAACGACCCGTTCACGTTTTTGAAGAACACCAGCAGGGCAGACCCCAAGATATCAGGTGCCACAAAAAGTGGGGCCAGCATCAGGAATACGATCAGTAGTTTGCGGTCCGCCGCCTTGTACAACTTCGCCGCCAATAGCGCCATTGGCACAGCGATCACCGTCGTGACGGCAGCCAACGTCAACGTCCAGCGCATCGCCTGCATCATCAGCTTGTCTGAGAAAATCAGGCCGTACCACTTCCACGTGAACACATACTCGGCCGCGCCAAAACCGTTCAGGTTGAACGAGATGTACATGACGTAGAAAACCGGGCTCATCAACGTGACCACAATCAGCAGCAGGTAGGCCCATTTGGCGCGGTGCGCCCATATGTTATCATAATCGTTCATTGCCGCGCCCCTAGTTGATCGGGGCCAGGATTTTCGTCAGATCGAAAACCCGGTGGCCGATGTAAAGAAGCGACATAAGCGTGGCCATCATGATGGCACTCACCGCCATGGCGAGCGGGAAATCAAGCGCGGTAATGGCTTGCGTCGCAATCAACCCCGCATTCACCGCCCCCGGCCCGCCCAAGATATTGGGCAGCAAGGCCACGCCAATTCCGTTCACAAAGATGAACACACAACCCGCAAAGATACCCGGTGCCGCCAGTGGCAGGATCACATCGCGGAACCGTTGCACCGGCCCTGCGCCCAGATCATCACAGGCCTCAAAGATGTATTTGGGAACGGCCTCCATCGCGAGGAAGCCTGAGAAGACGATGAACGGCAGAAATGACAGAACCTCGCCAATAATGACCCCTGTATGAGTATAGATCAGTGCGGTGATTGGTTCATCAATGATCCCCAGATTTTGCAGGGTGGAGTTCACCAATCCGTTGCGCTGCAACACCGGGCGCAGGGCAAAGATGCGGATGATCTCGGACACCATGAAAGGTAGGATAAACAGAAGGATCACGCGATGCTGGGCAACCTGTGGTACGGATCTGCGCAGGAAGACCGCAATGGGAAACCCCAAAACGAAACAGACCGCAACCGCTATCAGAGAATAGTACATGGAAGACAGGAAGTTCTTGAGCCGGGCGGAGAAGAAGAAGTTCTCATACGCCTGTAAACTGAAACCCGGTTCCATCCAGAACATGGTGCGCTCAAAGACGCTGAACACGACTGTCAGCGCCATGGGAAGCGCGAAAAAGAGTATCATGAAAACGATGGGCGCATAAAACGCCCATTGGGTTAAACGCTCTTTCCAACCGGAGCGAGGGGTGCTGGCGGAGAGGGCTCCGCCAGACACGATGTCATTCTTCTGCGACATCAGGCTTTAGGCCGCCTGCACGCGGGACCACCAGTCCTGATAGGCGCGAATGTTGGTGGGGAACACGTTCTGCCAAGAATTGCCAGGCACGGCAAGACGCTCCTTCTTGCGCTCCAGACGCTGGGTGATTTCGGCACGCGCAGCTTCATCAAAGTCATTTGGATTGGCGTTTACATAATCCGTCACACCCGTCATCTGCGGGGTAAAGCCCAAGCCCGCCAGCGTGCGTGCACCAAACCATGGAGACAGGTAGACATTGGCAAGCTTGTAGAATGCTTCATCCATGCCCCGTTCCATGCCGCCTTTGGTCAGCATGATGATGTTGTTCCACGCCTGATGGCCTTCTTTCATTGTGCCATAGCGGATGTCCTTGCCGCTTTTGCGGCCCGCGACGATCTGGATCGGCTCCCAGCAGGAGGAAACCAAGACCTCCTCAGAGGCCAGCAGATCAACGCCGTTCTGGAACCCATCCCAGAAGGTGCGGAACTGACCGGCTTTCTTCTTTTCGATCAGAAACTGGCAGACGCCTTTGACTTCGGCCTCTGTCATGTCTGAGGGGTTTTCGATGTCCTGCTTGCCAGATTGCTTGAGGTAAATCGCCGTGTTGGTCAATGTTGGACCAAAATCGTTCTGCAGGGCTGCGCGACCTTTGAACTGCGCGTCAAAAAGCACCTCCCATGAGTTCAGGGTCTCGCCGATCACATCGTGGTTGAATGCAAGCGCATCCGCGTTGGAGATATAGGGAATGGCAACAATCTTACCCTCGTGACGGATTGTGTCTGCGGCCTCCCCACCGTCGAGATAGCGCGACTCGACGTTGGCCCAGTTCGGGATGCGCGCGACGTCCAGTTCTGCAATCACGCCCTGGCCTGCGAGGGCGTCTTCCATACCGCCACCATTGTCTGTCATTGCATCATAAAGCGCATTGCCGTCGCCAACGACCATCTTCTGGATCGATTCATCCGCACGCGCACTCTTGGCGATGGCGTTGATCTCAATGCCCGCCTGCCCTGCCATGGTGCTCCAGTCTTTTTCACCGACACGCGCAATGCCCGGTGCCCAGAACTTGAGCGCAGCATTTTGTGCTGCAAGCGTGGAAGGAAGACCAGCCGCAGCCGCAGCTGATCCCATAAGTGCCATCATCTGGCGGCGGTTAAATTCTGATTGTTTCATAGTGTCCTCACCCAGTTGGTTGGTCTAGCGCTGTTCTTCAGCCTGTTTTTCATCCATTTTGTCGTCTGCTTTGGGGAGACTGAGCATGACTGTTCAAACGAGCTGCCCCGTCTTGATTGCATTCTCAGGTACATCGGCGAGACCTTCAGATGACCCTAACTCCCTTAACTCCCATCACCATAGTTTCGGATACAAAAAATGGAAGAAGAAATTCGGCGCAGCAACTTACTGCCCAGGATTATTTTCATCTTACCCAAAAATGCCTGAAAAAACGGCAATTTATGGCTCCGTTAGAGCGGTTTGTGATTTAGGGTGAAAGTTGCACCGTCCAGTGTGGATTTTTTTGTACACAAAAATAGACAGCATTAGAAAGTTGATGTACCCAAAGTTAAGCATTTTGATTCTAGGGTAAAAACGCGCGTGTCTCTTGCTTCACAAACAAAATTTGGCACGTCGAAGGCGCAGGTTGATGTCTTTCCAGATGGCAAAAGTTTGACCGTTGATCTCCTACGCATTTGCGGCCGCCCAATTGCGGATGATGACCGAGCTTGTGCTGCACGCTTGCTGCTCGACTGGGTCGGTGTGGCCTTTGCGGGCTCGTGCACCCGACAAGGTGCAGCGGTACGTGAAACGGTGCAGGCCCTTGGCCAGGACGGCACAAGTCACATACTGGCCTTTCGCGATGGAACGCTAGAACAGGCGGCATATATCAACGGCTCTTACGGGACTTTGTTGGAAATGGACGACCTGCATCGCGCGTCGATCCTTCATGCTGGCGATGTTGTCATTCCGGCAGCGCTGGCAATGGCCCAGGAGGTTGGGTCCAGCGGTCCCCAACTGCTGGATGCCTTGGTGGTTGGCTACGAAGTTGCATTGCGGATCGGAACGGTTGCCGCAAAGGGCGGGTATTCGGCGTGGTACAACACAGGCACCTGTGGCGTCTTCGGGGCCGCCATGGCTGCGGCGCACGCTGCAGGCTTAAGTGAAGAACAGAAATGCGATGCCTTGGGCCACGCGGGAATGCAGGCTTCCGGCCTTTGGCAATGCAGGTTGGAACCAACGGACAGCAAATGTTTGGCCACAGCGCATGCAGCCCGCGCAGGCGTGACTTCAGCACTGACTGCTGCGGCCGGGCTCAAGGGCGCGCGCCTTATTCTAGAAGGGGAGCTGGGGTTTTTTCCAACTCTTTATCCAAAGGCAGACACCAACGGGCTAACTGCCGATCACGCAAGCTGGATGATCCATGACGTGAGCCTTAAACCATGGCCAGCCTGCAGACACGTCCACCCTGCGATCGGGGCTATGTTGTCCTTGCGAGACAAAGCCGACATCTCCGCGATCCGTAAAATAGACGTCCTTAGCTATGCCGCAGGGGTTGCATTTTGTGACAACGCCCACCCCAAGACAGCGCATGAGGCGCGCTTTAGTTTCCAACATACCTTGGCGATTGCCTTGCGTGATGGTGCGCCTAAGTTGAACCACTACAGGTCGGAAGCAATGAACGATGTGGACATCATTCAATTGCGGGAAAAAATAAACGTTTCCGAGGATCCCTCGCTCACTTCCGCCTTTCCGGAAAAGATGGGTGCCGTTGTCACGGCCACTTTGAACGACGAAAAAGAGCTGACGCGTAAAACGACGCACGCGCCGGGTGATCCTCAGATGCCACTGTCCCCCCAAGAGCAGCGCGACAAGTTCATGGCCAACCTCGAAGCCGCTGGTGTTGATGCACAGGTCGCCCAATCGTTGCTCAGAGCGGTGACCGACTTGCCAACGGCAGCCTCTCTCAATGATCTTGGGGGCCAATTGTCGCTCGCGTCAGAAACCGTTTGCCGAAACCCCAACAAGGAGTTGATCCCATGAGCCAGATACACGACATGAAGCCGCCCATTCCCTTTGGCCCTGTGGATCATGAAAAAGGATGGGAGCCTGTGCCGGGCGGCGCGCCGGGGGTCGAGCAAAAGATGCTTTCGGGGTCGTTAGATGAAGAGGCACATGTTGGTGTGCGCACGCGTCTTATCCGGTTCAGACCCGGCACCCATGCCCCGGATGTGTTTGTGCATGACTATTGGGAAGAGGTCTATCTGATTGACGGCCATCTGAACGTCGCGGATCAGGATTATTATGCGCCTTCTTATGCATGTCGGCCGCCGGGCACCCCACATGGGCCGTTCCTGTCGCCCGAGGGCTGCATCTTTTTCGAAATTCAGTATTACGTCTGAGCAATCAGGCAGAAGGGACGTCTCGAAATGGATCTGGAATTGAGCGGGCGACAGGTTGTTGTCACGGGGGCCTCTAAAGGCATTGGGCTGGCCATCGTGCGGGAATTTGCCGCCGAAGGCGCAGAGGTAACGCTGGTCGCGCGCAGTGCAGATGCCTTGGCAAGAGCAGCCGCAGAAATGGTCGCTGATGGATTGTCCGAACCCGCGGTTCTGGCTGCTGATCTTTCCACGGATAAAGGGCGTGCGGCATTGGCGGAGCATTGCAAAGGCGTGGATATTCTGGTGAACAACGCAGGTGCTATCAAAGCCGGGCGGCTCTCGGACCTTGAGATGTCCGACTGGCGGGAAGGCTGGGAGCTGAAGGTTTTTGGCTACATCCATCTGTGCAAATTGTTCGCGCCCCTGATGACAGCGCGCGGCTCTGGCACGATCATCAACATCATTGGGATGGGGGGACGCGCGGTGCGTCCCAACTACATTTGTGGGGCGGCGGGCAATGCCGCGTTGATTGGCTTCACCAACGCCTTGGGCGCTGAAACGCCGGCCAACAATGTGCGGGTTTTTGGCATCAATCCCTCGCCCACGTTGACTGACCGCATGGCGACCATGTTCCGCACCCGCGCCGCTGAAGAGTTGGGCGATGCGGAGCGCTGGCAAGAATTGATCAACCCAGATGCCTTCCCCTTTGGTCGCCCCAAAAGCCCTCAGGAAGTGGCGGCCTTGGCTGTGATGCTGGCGAGCCCCAAGGTGCAGTACCTGTCGGGCACCGTGGTTGATATGGATGGGGGCGGGCAATGGCAGGGATGAGCGAACAGAGTTATGCCAATGGCCGCCTTTTGGTAACACGCGACGGCATGGTCGCCCGCATTACATTCAACAAACCTGAAAAGATGAATGCCATGTCGCTGGACATGTGGCAGGGGCTGTCGGACTCTTTGGCTTCTTTGGCGGCGGACGATTCCATTCGCGTCGTGATCCTGTGCGGGGCTGGTGACAGGGCATTTGTTTCTGGCGCGGATATTTCCGAATTTGAAAGCCAGCGATCCTCTGAGGAAGGGGTTGCTGCCTACAATCGCATTTCAGAAGCCGCAGATCGCGCGCTCTATGATTTTCCCAAACCAACCATCGCTGAGATCAAAGGCTATTGTGTTGGGGGCGGAATGGGACTGGCTTTGGGCTGCGACATTCGCATTTGCGCTGAGGATTCCAAACTAGGGATTACTGCGGCCAAGCTGGGCTTGGGGTATGGGTATGACGGCGTGCGCAAGCTGATGTCTGTGGCTGGTCCAGAAATTGCGGCACAGATTTTATACTCCGCGCGGTTGTTTCCTGCCGAGGTTGCGCAAGGCATGGGATTGGTGTCTGAAGTTGTGCCGCGTGCCGATCTGGCGCAAACGGTGACTGATCTGGCAACACGCATTGCGCAGAACGCACCAAAGACAGTGCGCACGGCAAAGGCCGCGATCCGGGCCATTCAGGAACCGGACGGGGCAATCACACGTGCAGATGTAGACGCTTTGGTAAAAGACTGCTTTGACAGTCAGGACTATGCCGATGGCCGCACCGCATTTACCGAAAAACGCAAACCTACGTTTCAGGACAAATAGCAGTGGACCTGACCCTTGATATTGAGAAATTGCGTGGCTGGATCGGGAAAGTCGAAACCGCAACTGACCTGATTGGCCCCGGTCCTGCGCGACGAATGCAGGCAACGTTGGATCACACTCCGACGCTCAACGATGGCGACACCCTGCCCCCCTTTTGGCACTACCTCTATTTCAACCCAGAGGCCCCTGCTTCCGAGCTCAAGGAAGACGGCCACGAACAGTTGGGGCGTTTCCTACCGCCTATCGCCCTCCCCCGTCGGATGTGGGCAGGCGGTCGGGTTGATGTGTCACGCGCGTTGCGAATTGGTGAAACGGCGACCAAGACCTCCACCATCGTCGATGTGACACTAAAAAAGGGCCAAAGCGGCGCTTTGTGTTTTGTCACGGTTGATCATGACATCAGTGTGGATGGGGCGCATTGTCAGACTGAGCGTCAGAACATCGTTTACCGCGAAATGCCAAGGGCAGACGCGCCTCAACCCAAGGGCAAAGAGGCCCCCAAGGATGCTACGTTCGGCTTTGTCCTAACGCCAGACCCGGTGCTGTTGTTTCGCTATTCGGCGCTGATTTTCTACGGCCACCGCATTCACTATGACGCGGACTACACCCGGGAGGTTGAAGGATACCCCGGTCTTGTTGTGCATGGCCCCCTGACCACCGCATTGCTGGCGGGATTGGGTGTGGATCAGCGCGCAGATAAACAACTGCTGTCTTACAACATCCGCGCCATGAGCCCGCTGTTCGCCCCAAGCCCAGTGCATTTTGAGGGCCGCCATGTTGGCAATCAAACCCATACATGGGCGCGCACCCCGGATGGCACGCTGGCGATGACCGTTGATTTGACCTTTGATAGCAGGGACACCTGACACCTATGCCCAATCCACTGTTTGACGCGTTGCTCGCCCCGCACCGCGAAAATGAGGCGACTTTCCTAAGCAACCCGGATGGCAGCGCGCTGAGCTATGCCATGTTTTTTCAACGGGTTATGAAGGTCTCAAATGCACTCAAACTGTGCGGATTGAAACCCGGCGACAGGCTTGCATTGCAAGTCGAGAAATCCGTTGAAGCGTTGGAAATCTACGGAGCCTGCATTGCATCTGGTGTGATTTTCCTGCCCTTGAACACGGCCTACACAGTGGATGAGGTCAGCTATTTCCTTGGTGACGCAAGACCAGGTGTCTTTATCTGCGATCCTCCGCGAGAAGCCGAATTCTTTGCATCCGATGCGATCAACGTAGACACAATCCATACCTTATCGGTTGACGGAACAGGCAGCTTTTCTGATCTGGTGGCCAAGCAAACGAGCGCCTTCGCCCCCGCAGATCGGGAGGCCGAAGACATAGCCGCCCTGCTCTACACCTCTGGGACCACGGGCCGCTCCAAAGGCGCGATGCTGACCCAGAATAACCTGCTGTCGAATGCTGAAGTGTTGATTGATCTGTGGCGGATCACGGCACAGGATACGCTGTTGCACGCTTTGCCGATCTTTCATGCACATGGACTGTTCGTGGCGGTGAATACGACCCTGATGGCGGGCGGTGCGATGATCTTCCTGCCTGGGTTCAGGGCAGACACCGTGATCGAAAAGTTACCTCACGCCACCACAATGATGGGCGTGCCGACCTTTTACACACGCCTGCTGGATGACGCCCGCTTTGACGCGGAACTTGTCGCAAACATGCGATTGTTCATTTCGGGCAGCGCGCCATTGTTGGCAGAAACCCATGAGGTATTCGAGGCACGCACGGGCCACCGCATTCTGGAACGCTATGGCATGACCGAGACCAGCATGAACACGTCCAACCCCTATGATGGAGAGCGGCGTGCAGGGACTGTCGGATTTCCCCTGCCCGGCGTTGACGTGCGTATTGTGGAAGATGGCGGCGACAAAGCAGTACCCGCAGGTGAGATCGGTATGGTCGAAGTGCGAGGGCCCAATGTGTTCAAAGGGTACTGGAACATGCCCGAAAAGACGGCGGAGGAGCTGCGTGAAAATGGTTTCCTGATCACAGGTGATCTGGGCCGCATTGATGGCGATGGCTATCTTCATATCGTGGGACGTAACAAAGATCTGATCATCTCGGGCGGGTACAACGTCTATCCCAAAGAGGTGGAACTCGTACTTGACGATCTGCCCGGTGTATTGGAAAGCGCTGTAGTGGGTGCGCCACATCCGGACTTTGGCGAAGGGGTTGTGGCCGTGTTGGTGGCCTTGCCGGGCGCTGCGATTGACATGGGCCAGATACGCACAGCGACAGCCAGCAAGCTTGCCAAATACAAGCAGCCCAAAGAAGTAATCGTGATCGATACTCTGCCACGTAACACAATGGGCAAAGTTCAAAAGAACGTGTTGCGGGACACTTACAGCAATCTTTTCACGGCACGCTAGGTCAGGTTTTGCCCAGTGCCTGCGCCAGATTGATGAGCATACCCTCTGACCAAGCAGGTCCCATCAATTGCACCGATGCGGGCAACGGATCATTCGGGACGCTGACCGGAACCGCCAAAGCCGGCGTTCCTGCCACATTGGCCAGCGCCGTATAGTCCGCTTGATTGGCCGGAGCCACGTCCCCTAACCGGATCGCGCGTCCGGGGGTTGTGGGGGTGATCAAAACATCAACCTCAGAAAACGTTCGTGCAAGCTGAGCTTTTGCCGCGCGGATCTCAGTCAATGCGGCAACCAGCTTGGCCGTGCCACTGTCACGTCCGTAGCTGAGCAAAGATTGCACCATAGGCGGCAAGACATCTGCGTCCGCCAACTCTTCTGCGTAGACGGCTGCCCCTTCACATTCGGTCAGCAAAAATGCCGCCTTGCGCAATGCTGCGGGGTGCCAGCCGGGCATGGATACTGGCACTATGGTAGCGCCTGCCAAGCGCAGGATATTCACGGCGCGGTTCAAAGCTGCCGCCACCTCAGGCGCGCAATCAACCGGATCATCTGTTTTCACACCAATCCGCACGCCATTGATGTTTGCGACGTCTGCACACTCCAACCATCCATCCGCTGCTGTGTTTGCATCTTGATCTTGGGGATCAGGCCCCGCCATCGCCTGTAGGGCCACCAACAAATCTTCTGCGCGCGCGGTCAAGGGGCCGACGCAATCAAAGCTTTCTGCCAAGGGTACAATCCCTGACCGCCCAATGGCCCCAAACGTTGGCTTCAACCCGTACACACCGCACCACGATGCAGGTATGCGGATGGATCCTAACGTGTCAGTCCCGATCGAAATATCCACTATGCCTGCCGCGATAGCCGCAGCTGAACCGCCAGAGCTGCCTCCTGCACTGCATTCTAACGCCCTTGGATTTAACGTGGCCCCAAAATGAGGGTTCTCAGTTGTACCCCCTAATGCGGCCGCGTCCATATTCAAACCGGGCAAAACGCGTGCCCCCGCCGCGCGGAGTTGGCGTGTCACATGAGCGTCTGCATCCGCTCGCAGAGCGGCGCGGTGGCCAAGGCCAGCGCTCCAGACTGCCTCTCTGCAGGCAACATTCGCTTTGAGCCCAACCAACCGTCCGGAAAGGGGCCCAGCCACAGTTGGGGCTGACAATTCGGCCTGTACCGCATCTGCATCTAAATCGGCAAACAAGTGATACTTGGCCTCGGCCGTTCGAATCTCTTCAAGGTCAACCATTGTGTCTTCCAGCTCCTGTGATGTCAGCAATTGCGAGACGACGTTGCATGGCGCGTACGACCGGGGCCTCGATCAATTGACCATTCATCACGACCAGCCCGTTCGGGGATGCGTCATATGCTGCAATGATCTTTTGGGCATGCTCTATCTCTTCAGAGGACGGCGTGAAGACATCGTTGATCACAGACAGGGTTGCCGGGTGCACCGCGGCCTTTCCAGTAAATCCCATATCGCGCGCCATAGTTGCGGCCTCAACAGCACGTTCTTCGTTGCGAAAGTCAAGTTCGGGTACGTCCATCACATCAAGTCCTGCCCGTTTGCCCGCATGGACAATGCGCGCGCGCGGGTAGGCCATTGGCATGGGCGCGTTCTGGGCACCCATCTCACCGCTCAGATCAACGCCACCAAAGACCAGCAGACGCAGACGCGGTGTTGATTGGGCGATGCTTTGAACGTTCTCTAACCCATCCAGGGTTTCGATCAGGGCGGCAAGTTCCAGATCGCTTTGTGCTTCAGTCAGCAGCATATCAATCAGGCGTAGTTCCGCAGCATCCCCGACTTTGGGGATCAAGAGCATACCGCAGGTTGGTGCAGCCCGCAGTACAGCGGCAAGGTCATCAATGCCCGCGATTGAGCCGGGATGATTAATCCGCAACGCGCGTTGCGGCAGTCCCGGTTGCGCACCCTTCAGAAAGGCGACACCATCCGCGCGCGCATCGTCCTTTTGCTGGGGGGGAACGGCATCTTCCAAATCAACACAGACAACATCAGCGCCTGTTTCAAGGGCGCGGTCAAAGGACTGGGACCGGGTTGCCGGCGTGAACATCAGGGTTCTGCGTGGTTTATCCATTTTAGTGCCCTTTTGGGTTACGGCCATCAAACGGCGTTTGTCTATTGACTGTCATTCAATCGCTTCGGCCCGCCAAAGCCCAGTGATCATTGACGAACGTCGTAGAAAGGTCCGCGCCTTTTCAGGATCATTTGCGAGTTCCTGAAGTTCTTTAAGGTAGGCAAGTCGCGCGGCGGGATCTTGGGTGTTCATGCGGGTTCGATTGGCGTCCGCCTGAGCCACGATTTCATCGCAGGCGATAGGGCGGCGTTGGCGTTCGTATCGGTTCAGCCGGTCTGAATCCGCGCCATTCAAAACCTCTGTGACTGCATCTGCGAGATTGAAGGCATCATGCACACCGCCATTCATGCCCATACCCCCTTTGGGACTGTTCAAATGCGCGGCGTCCCCTGCGATAAACAAGCGTTTGTTGCGATAGCGTGTCGCGACGCGGCGATGCACGCGGTAGATGCGTTTTTCCACGATGTCGAGATCGCCAGCCTCGGGAATGACCTCGCGGGTTTGGGCACGAATAGCACTGTCTTCCAACGCTTCTTGTGCTGTTTGCCCGGTTTTTAGGTGCAGGGAAATGCGCCACAGATCAGGCAGACGCAGCAAAGAATAGGTGCCTCCGGGCTTCCAGATGTAGTTCACGCCAGTCAAGCCATCAAGCACCTCGTGGAAAGGGAAATGGGTGGTCACAAGGATGGTATTCTCAGGGTAGGTTTCGCCTTCGAACTCCGCGCCAATCGCCTTACGCGTCAGGCTGCGTGCACCCTCACAACCGATCACAAGGGAGCCCTGAATACGGGTGCCGTTAATGTCGACCCACGCATGATCGGGCTCTTGCCCAACTGCGCTAACTTCTTGTCCAAAATGTACGGTGCCTGCTGGCAGACGCGCCAACAATGCGCGGCTCAGCTCTTCCTGACGGCATTGCAGGCGATAGGGATGCTGGGTGTCTTCAGACAGAACTGATAGATCAAATTCTGCGCGTTCTCCCGTTTCATGCAAGCGTATTTGCCACGTCGGCGTGATGCGCCCTTTGGCGATCAGTTCGTCCGTAATGCCACTGGCTTGAAAGAAATCCAACGTCGGCGGGTGAAAGGTCGAGGCGCGCAACTGATCTGAAATGTTCGGTTCAGCTTCAAAGACCTGCACGGGGATCCCTGCACTGGCCAGCTTCCATGCAAGTGTGAGGCCAACAGGACCCGCCCCAATAATGATGATAGGATGCTGCGCGGGGTCGATAATCACACAAGGCACCGTGCTTTGTAGCGGTCGGACCATGCGGTGCCTGTCAGCCAAGGCATCAGATTTCGTGCACTTGGGCTTTGGCCTTCCAGAACTGTCATGCAACGCCACATGAGGCATAGGTTAGGTGATAAGACAGGCACAGCAGCAGTTGCATCGGCGGCAAGGATCTGACCTAAACTGGGCAGGCCTGTTCCAAGTATGACAATTGCATCAGGCGTTTGCGCCGCCATCTCTTCCAATGCTTTGGCAGAAGACGCACCAGCCAATGCGTAAATCGGGTGAAACGCGGTTTCGTCGTTTTTTAACTGCGTCACATTGGCAACCTTAAGCCCACTTTCCTGCCAATACCGTACCCCAATGTCATGCAGCGCCCCTCCATAGGGAGAGATCATTCCCACCCGCGTCGCACCAAGGGCCGCGAAAGCATCCAATACAGCTTGGGCCGCGGTGATAACGACGATGCCACGTTGTTTGGTGATGTCGGAGAGCATTTCGCGCTCTGATGCAGGGTCGATCAGATAGGAGGCACCAGTACAGGCGAATGCCGCAACTGAAACAGGGGCGTTTGCGAACTGCTCAAGGCAACGATCAATACCTTCGCCGTAGGCGATCAACCTCTCCTGCATCGTGGATGCTGTGCTGGTAAGCCGGGCGGTCAGCAGGCCAACACCAACCGGCGCCAGAATGGACAACTCAGGCTCTACGGTCGTGTTGGCTTGTGGTGTCAAAACACCAATCAGCCCCTTTGGTGCATATTCCAATCGTGTCACCATCTGCCTTTCCTCTTTTGGGTGGGTGCAAAGTGTTATTCTTGTTCATCCTTCGAGCCAAGTCACCTTGTCGCAGGCCGCTTGCCACACTGCACCTTCGGTTTCGAACAGCCCGGCGGCATGATGGCAAGATCAGCGACTTCTTGCGGAGCTTTATGGCAGCACTCCCTGCCAGCGGTCTTCATCATCAAATTACGTGCGTGTGGCGACACGCTGGCGGTTGGTCCTAAGATACGTGGAGGTAGGCGATGAATTGATGCCAAAGACCCGCACATTATCTGGCGGGTTTCGGCCCCAAGCGCATTGATGAACCCGATCAAGGCAGCATTCCCGGCGGTGCTTTCCCCAGCGGCCACGCGGCGCGACACCAGTGTGATCTGGCAGCCCTCTTTGGCAAACCGCTCCCCAGCCGCTTTGCCAATGTCGTCGGTGCCTTGTGTAATCACTGCAACCTTGCCGTCCAATCGTCCCATCAAGCGTGTCCTTGAAACCTGCAATTACCGTGCAGTGTAGCCGCCATCGACGGGCAGTGAAGTACCTGTGACGAAAGCTGCTGCATCGCTGGCCAGAAACGCGGCCACCTCGGCGACGTCTTCAGGTTTTCCAAGCCGGCCCATAGGGTGCAAAGATTTCAGGTAATCCATCCCTTCGGTTCCGCGCAGCGTGGTGATGATTGGCGTTTCGATGTATCCCGGACAGACCGCATTCACGCGCACACCAGCTTTGGCAAAAGCCAGCGCGAATTGTTTGGTCATGCCAACAACACCATGCTTGCTGGCCACATAAGCGCTCAGCGACCCAACCAACTTGGCGTTGTCGTGATAGTCATCAGCCCACATTAACCCGCCAATTCCGGCGACAGACGACATATTCACTACCGCGCCACCGCCTTGCTTTGCCATAATCGGGCAAGCATGGATGAGGCCGTAGTAAACGCCGTTCAAATTGATTGCTGTCGTCGTGTCCCAGTCTTTACCACCGACACCAGCGTTGTTCATCAAGATATCAAGTCGCCCATGATCCATATGCGCTTTTGTCAGAGCACTCTTTACGGCTTCCTCGCTTGATGTATCAAGCGTCTGCACCGAGGCACTTGCCCCATGTGTTTTCGCCTTTTCCGCGGTCTCCTGCGCCGTTTCAGCGTTGATATCCGTGCAGACGACAGTGGCCCCCGCGGACGCCAGTTTCAGCGCAATGGCGCGTCCGATGCCGGACCCAGCGCCAGTTACGAAGGCAACGCGGTTCTCAAATTGGGACACAGTACATTTCCTCAAACTGCTTCGCTGTGCGGCTCAGTGGATGGCCGCATACATGATCTTGTCTTCGCTTGCGGTTGCGGCGTCGAATTCCTCAACAATCCGCCCCTGGCGCGCGACGAGTATCCGATCTCCAATGCTCAACACTTCCGGAAGGTAGGAAGAGATAACCAGCACCGCCTTGCCTTCCGCCGCCAGATTGCGGATCGTTTCGTGGATCACAGGGATTGTGCCCACATCAACACCGCGCGTGGGTTCATCGAAAATCACCAGCTCAGGTTCCTGCACCAATGCCTTGGAGATCATCACCTTTTGCTGATTGCCCCCCGACAGTTCCGATATCTTGGCATCGCGGTGGGTCGATGAAATGTTGAGCGTTTCCACCCAAGCGTCCGCCAGCGTCTGCCGTTGCGCATTTGAGGTGAAAATCCTACGCCCCAGCCGTGTCGCCAAACGGCCCAGATAGATGTTGTCATCCACTGTCATGGTCTCGAAAAAGCCGTTCACCTTGCGATCTTCGCTGATGTAGACAATGCCGTCGTCAATGGCCTGCCCCGGCACGCGGTAGCGCACGGCTTTGCCGTTAAGATAGATCATACCGCCGTTGATCAGGTTGCGCTTGAATTCGCCACAGACGACCTTCGCGATCTCAGTACGGCCCGATCCGATGAGCCCCGACATCGCCACCACTTCGCCTGCGTACACCGAGAACGACATGTTCTTGACCGCGCTACCCATCGTCACGTTCTCGACGCTCAACACCTTGCGCCGCACGGTCTGTTTCGTGTCGCTGACATGTTTCGTCTGCGCGTAGTGGCTTTGCGAGACATCGCGCCCGACCATTGCCCGCACAAGGCTGTCGCGGTCAAATTCATCTGCGGGTTTGCATTCGATCACTTTGCCATCGCGCAGCACGGTAATTTGATCCGCGATTTGCAGCGACTCTTCCAGCGCATGAGAGATATAGACAATGCCAACGCCGTTGCTGCGCAGATCATCGATCAAGTGGAAGAAATGCAGAATCTCTTCGGGCGTCAGACTGGCGGTGGGTTCATCAAAGATAATGACCCGTGCGTTAAAGCGAAGGGCGCGAGCAATCTCAACCATCTGCCGTTGCGCTGCCCCAAGGGAGGAAACCATCGCCGCCGGATCAACATGAAAGTTGCGCGATTGCAGGTGCTGTTGCGCTTTGATGTTCAAGGGGCGGAAACGGTTGTAGAACTTCTCATTTCCCAACTCGATATTCTGCGCCACGGTCATGGTCGGTACCAGACTCGTTTCCTGATAGACCATGGCAATGCCTTGCCGCAGGGCATCCGCAGGCGTTTCAAACGTCACGGGCACACCATCCACTTCGATGGTGCCCTGGGTTAGTTTGATCGTGCCCGCAATTGATTTCGAAAGGGTAGATTTGCCTGCGCCGTTCTCACCCACCAACGCGTGGACTTCGCCGGGACGGACCGCAAAATCCACATCCTGAATGGCATGCACACCACCATAGACTTTGCTGCCGGAGATAATGCTGACGATTGGTTTTTCTGCATTAGACATCTGCATTTCCCTGCTGCTGGCGCACCAACGTCTGGTGACCTTTGGACAACACAAGCAGCCCTTTCTTATGGGGCTGCACCGAGGTCACGCCATGACAGGTCCCGCCGACACGGCTGTGCAGGCTCTCCATGATCTCACCCTCCGCGTTGATCCGCACAACCAACCCGTAGGACCGCGGCGGTGCCCAGGCCTTGACCGAGCCCAGCTTTTTCACGCCACCCCCCTGAAGTGGTTCTTTGTAAGACCCCGTGGCGCGCAATGACGGGGCGATCCAATGGGCCGGGTCAATCTCCGCCATCATATTGCTGCGAAAATCGAGGTCGCTGAGGACAAGTTCAACCAAGTGCGTGCGCGCGCCGAATAGGCAAACCCAATAGCCGCCCGTACCATCACTTGCCATACGCGAGGGGTAGCCGGGAAAGTTGCGGACGACCGATGTACGTGCACCGCCCTGCCGATCACAGCGCGTTACCGTATGCGCCCAGCTTTCACTGTAGAACAGATGTTGATCATCCGGCGACACAATCACGCCACCGGGATAGGCTAGCTTGCGCAACAACACATCGGCTTTGTCGGCCGCCGGATCAAAACGGATCAGCAAGCCGGACGCGTTCTTTTGCATCAGATCTACGACCCAAGCGTCGGGTGCCGTTTGACAAGAGCCTTGCGTGAGGTAGATCGTGCCATCCACAGCAACCGCCACCGAGGTCAAACAGCTTAGCGTTTCACCTCCCGCTTTGCGCAGCCACGTGGTCTTGGTCGCAGACACCATCGCAAGCCCCTCGCCCGCAACACAGACCAGCAGTCGGCCATCAGGGAGAAACGCCAGCCCTCCGGTGGTCCCGGGCAAAGTCGCGGCCTCTTCCCAGCCGTCCCTAGAGGTACGGCGCATCACGCGATTGCCAACAGATACGTGCAAGGTGCCATCCGCATCCAAGGCTAAATCGTCTGGAGGCGTGTCAAATCCAGACACCTGCACGCTACGATCAAGGGCGTCGTTTGGCGACAGGTTGCCATCCATCACTGGAATGGAATGTGGGTCACGATTGCGGTTCAGGACCGCACGGAAGGTGCGGAGCATTTGCGACATGGCTAGATATCCCACCGCTTGTCACCCCAGTAGGATTCCCAGCCGGTCCATGTCTCATCCGCACCCTCAAGCTTGAGCCGACCAATACGGTTGTTCTCAAGCCCGCCAAGATAGAGATACCCTTCGTGCTCACGCATAGACGTGATCGTCGGATGGTTCTCTCCGCCCGGATCCCAATAGGACGCCTCTGGTTTGCCGTTGGCATCCAATTTGATCACACAGCCGTTGTTCACGCCGGGGAAAATCCATTCATCCACAGGGATTTCCTTGACCATCCGGTAGCGGAAGCCGGGACTTCGCATTGCCAGATCGAACGCAGGATACCGGATACCAACAAGCGCCACCCAATAGCCGCCATCCGAAGCCCGGTTGATGTTGTCCAGATACCCCGGAAAGTCATCGGCCCAGACCTCCATTTGCCCGGCTTTGGGCCCCGCAATCCAATATTGGAAGATTTTGCAAAGCCATGTGCTGGCCACCAGCACAGATTGGCCGTCATGGGTCAGGCAAATGCCGTTAGGAAAGACCATGCTTTTGACAACTGTCTTGGTTTCGCCTGTCGCAGGGTCGTGCTGCACCAAACGCCCATTGCCGCGTCCTTCAACACCGTCCACATGCCAGCTGTGCATCTCATAGCGGATCGTCGCTTCGGAGAAGTAGATTTTCCCATCAGGTGCGATGTCCAGGTCATCCGCCAACCGCAGGCGTGAATCATCGTTCAGCTTGTACCACGTGCGGTTTGTCTGATCTGTCAGTTTGTAGACTTCCCCATCAGGGCGCACACCGTAAAGGCCCATACCGCCGACACAGACAATTAGGTTCTCATCCTTATCAAACGCCATCCCCAATGGGCGTCCACCAATCCGCGCAAAAACATCTCGTTCTGAAAAATCGGGCCCAGAAAACCGAACGATCCAGCCCTCACGCGTACTGCCATAAAGCCGGCCTTGGCGGTCAAGGATCACATCCTCCGGCCCCTCAATCTGGCCAAGACCAATTGCCTCAACGGTGCTGAGCGCATTGTTTTCGGCCAGTGGCGTACCACTATCTGGGGCAATCTCTGGCATGGGGCCAAATTCAACCAGCGTCGGGTTAACGTAAATCTTCTGGATCACCTTGGCACGGTTCTTGGCCCATTTCACATCCAGACCCACGGCCACCAGCAACAGCAGGCCCAAACCAACAGAGGTAACCGGCCCTGGCATGCCAAGCCGTACCAGCCCATTCACCAGCACAAAAACAATGACCGCACCAATCATGGCGCGACCGACCGTGCCCTTGCCACCCGCCAACGAAATGCCGCCCAACACCACAGCGGTGAGTGCTGTTACCTCCCAACCAGTACCGGTATCCGTGCCCGGGCTGCTTTGACGGGCAGCATAAAGGACACCGGCAAGCCCACAAAGAACCCCGGACATCACATAGGTCAGGAACAGCAACCGCTCGACCTTGATGCCCACATGCCGCGCCGCCTTGCGCGACGAACCGATAGACATGATGTGCCACCCGGGCCGGGAATTGCGCAGGAAGAAATGCCCAACAAGGGCGACGATCACCAGCATCACAACATTGACAGGAATGCCAAGGATCAGACCGTCACCCAGAAAATCCCAAGCAGCGTTATCCACCCATGCTGTAGCAATTTCGACAGCGTAAGCCTTGTTGATGATCTCAACAATGGCACGATAGATGATCAGCGTGACCATCGTGGTCAGAAACGGTCGCGCCTTTAGGTAGCCGATCAGAACGCCGTTAAACCCGCCCAGCACAGCGCCGCAAAGCACGCTTGCGATGAAAACCACCCCTACTGGCATCTCGAAAACTGAGATCAGCAAAAGTGCGACCAGATTGACGATACCAACAATGGCACCAACGCTCAGATCAATCCCGCCAGAAATGATGACAATGCCCATCGCAATTGCGACAAAGCCGAACTCCGCAAACTGGCGCGGCAGTTCGACCAGGTTATAGGCGGTCGCATAGTTCGGCACGGTCAGCGAAAAATAAGTGATCAGCGCAACCATGATCGCAAAGGGGATTGCGGGCTCCATCCATGATTTTGACAGAAGATCTGACAGAAAAATGCGAAACGAAAAGCGGGATCGCAACTCCTGCAATCGAGAACTGGTGCGCGCAGTCATGAGGATTTCCAGTGAGGTCAGGCGGGTCAGAGTAATACGGGAAAGCGCGACACGCTTTCCCGCCTGGTGTCGTTGTGGCCTTTAGCCCGGTACGTCAAAGCACATGGAGGCGTCGACGTTGTCCTTCGTCACCCAGAAAGGGCGGCTGTATTGCGCCATGCGAATGTCCTGAGGGGCCATGCCAGATTGCAGCATGAAGCTGACCGTCGACATGATCGCCTCGCCTTGCTTGGGGGCGCTGTAGTTCAGGAACTTATGGAACAAGCCGTCTTCAACATTGGTACAGTCCTGGCGGTTGCCCTCGCCTGAGGCATAGACCTTAACCTGATCGGTCTTCCCAGCAGCTTTGACTGCCTGTGCGGCACCGTTTTGCATGGTGCCCCAGAACCCGAAGGTTGCGCAAAGGTCAGGGTGTTGCTGCAGGACGGTCGCCGTGATGGTGTTGGCCTTGCTGGCATCCCATGCGGCGTCTTGCTCGGATACAATCGTGATGGATGTGTCCGCAGCCAAAGCTTCCTTAAAGCCTGCCAGCTGTTCGATGCTTGCGGCTGAGGTCAAATCGCCTTGCACCACGGCCACCTTGCCAGATGAACCGCTGTTTGACCCGCAGGCCTGCACGACATCTTCGCCAACCATACGGCCGATCTGTCCCCAGTCCGCGCCGACATAGGCACCGGTCTTGTAGTTCGAAACCATGTTCACCTGAACCACGTGAATGCCAGCTTCTTCCGCCTTTTTCAGCTGTTTCGCCAACAGCTGCACATTGAAATTATGGACGACCATCACATCGGGCTTCTCCGCAATCAGCGAATTGACGATCTGCACCATCGTATCTGGGTTCCAGCCCGGATCGCGCACATCCAAATTCATACCCATCTGATCCGCTTCTTGCTGCATCACATGGGTCCACATGTCTGTTAGCGGAAAACCAAGCGTTGTCGGCATCCACGCGACCGTCTTACCGGCCAGCATTGAATCCACCAACTCACGCAACTCGGCAGAGCTTTTGCCACCCGCCAACTGTTGCGCGTCTGCCGGAACGCCGCCAGCAACAGCCAAGGCTGCCGCCGCAGGAAGGCACTTCAATAGTCGTGAAACTACATTTCTCTTTGTCATTTTGGTCTCCTCCATGTTGTTACTTGGCCATTCGGCCTTGGTCCTTTCCGCTCAGTCACCTTGCCGCGCGGTTTCTTCGTTTCGGGGGTGCAGGAAATTGTCGAGCAGGATCGCCCCCAATAGAACCAGCCCCTTGATGATGCTTTGCAAATTGCTGTCGAGGTTCATGATGATCATCCCGTTCAGCAATGTCCCGATCAGCGCAGCGCCCACGACAACGCTCCAGACGCTGCCGCGCCCGCCAACGAGCGAAATGCCGCCCAGGACCACCACCAGAATGACATCGAAAATCAAGGTGGAGTTGATCACCTGCGTGTTCATACTGGCGTTCATTGCGGCCATGACCAGGCCTGCAAGAAAGCCGATAGCCGCGCTGACACTATATTCAAAAACCGTCAGTGGGCGCACCGGTATACCCGATAGCCGTGCGGTATCAGCGTTGTCACCATGCGCATAGATGAACCGCCCAACACTGGTGCGCGACAGCATAAAATGCACGGCAATGGCCAAAAGGATGAAGACAATGATGGGAAAGGGAATGCCCAATAGGCGTCCCTGCCCCAGGTACAAAAACGCATCATTTCCGTTCGGAATGTAGCTGATAAAACCATCCAGAACCGTGATCCGCGCCAAACCGTAAACCAGCAAGCCGCTGGCCAATGTTGTAAACAGCGCAGGAATTTCTATGAACGCTATGATCAACCCATTGGCGATGCCGATGGCCAATGCCACGGCCAACCCTACACACAACGCAAGCGGTATCGCATAGCCCGATCCGATCATTTGACAGACAATGGCTGCGCTGACTGCCATGGCCGTAATCTGCGACAGATCAAGACCCCGACCAATTACCACGACCCCCATACCGAGGCTGAGCATCCCCAAGATCGCCACGCTATTGCTCATCGTCAGCAGATTGCCAACGCTGGCAAATCCCGGAAGGATGATGGCGAAAACAACGCAAAGCGCCAGTGTCACAAGCGCGACAATCACTTCTTGGGACAAAAGCGTGTCTCTTGAAATCGACATGCCCTGAGAACCGCTTGCCTCTGTCATCAGGACACTGGTCCCATGATCTTTGATCCGCCGATCAGGTAGCATGTCAAAGATCGCATTGGGCCGCCCTCAATCAAAGTTTTGCCAGCATTGCATTCGGTCATCCCGTCCGGTCCTTCTTTGCGAAGACCTCCCCTTTGGAGGCACCAGTAGGGCACAAGAATTTTGTCCGGACAAGCTGTTAACCTAACGATCACTTGTTATGCTAAGTGAGTCAAGCGTAGGATGCGGAAGTCTTCCGCCCAACAGCATGAGGAACCCAGCCGCATGATAAAACTCACCTTCTGCCTGCGCCGCCTTGAACACTTGTCACGTGCGGAATTTCAAACCTATTGGCGTGAAACACACGGACCATTAGTGGAAAAACACCGCACCTCACTTCGGTTTCTGTCCTATTCCCAAATTCACACAATGGAAGACCCAGTGGGAACGGCCCTCGCTGAGGTTCGCAGCGCACCACCAAATTTTGATGGCGTCGCGGAAATGGTTTGGGCTACACGCGCGGACTTGGATACGTCAATTTCCAGCGCTGAGGGGCGGGCTGCCGGGCGTGAGTTGCTCGCCGATGAAAAGCAATTCATTGATCTGGAGAACTCACCCATCTGGTTAGGAAATGTGCCCTTCAGCCTGCATGCGGAATGATCAAGATGGGCCCTGCGCTTTGTCCCCCGGCATCAGCCAGCGCTTGAATTCAAAGAAACCAACCCCTAGTAAATACGCTAAACTAACGATCGTTTGGTAATTTTAACTACCATCAAAAGGAACAATACATGGCACCGGCTGAAACTGTTCCAGACCTTGTTTACGACCCTTCCGACCCAAGCGTCATGGCCGACCCCTTTCCGACCTACACCAAACTCCGTGAAGCTGATCCCGTCCACTGGAGCCCTTCGCTAAAGTCGTGGATCATCACCCGCTATACCGACGTGCGCGATCTGTTGCTCTCTGACAGTCTTTCTGTAAACCGCTTGATCCAATTCTATAAAATGTTGCCCCCCGCTGACGCGGCGCTGCTGAAAGACATCATCCACTACCTCAGCCTGTGGCTGGCGTTTCGAGACCCACCGGATCACACCCGCGTGCGGCGCATCATGCGCCACGCTTTTACACCCAAAGCTGTCGAAGAAATGCGGCCCAATATCATTGAGATCACAGATCTGCTGCTGGACCGACTTAAAGCCTCAGGCGCGAATGACGTCGATTTGATCCAGGAATTTGCAATGCAATTGCCCGCCTTTGTGATCATGGATCTGCTGGATGTGCCCCGCGACATGCTGGACGAATTCAAGGAATGGTCTGACGACATGGCCGTCTTCATCGGTGGCGCGCGCAACTCGGGCGACAAATACAATCGTGCAGCGCGGGGTTGTGAAAAGATGTCCGCCTATTTCCATCAATTGATTGAGGAACGGACGGCAAACCCAAAGCCCGGCTTTCTGATGGACCTGATCAATGCCCGCGACGAAGGTGACAAGCTCAGCAACGATGAACTGGTTGCAACCTGCATTCTCATCCTCTTTGCGGGGCATGAGACCACCACAAACCTGATTGGGAATGCCACGCTTCTTTTACTTCAGCATGACGATCAGCGCGCCAAATTGCGGGAAAATCCCGGCCTGATTGAAGGGATGATTGAAGAGGTCCTGCGCTTTGACGGACCTACGAACGCGCTGGTGCGTGTTGCCGCAAAAGACCACGAATTGCATGGCCGCCAAATACGCGAAGGACAACGCGTATTTGTCATGGTCAATGCCGCCAACCGCGACCCCCGTATGTTTCATGACGCAGATCAGTTTGACATCACGCGCACACAAAACCGGCATCTCACATTTGGGCAAGGCATCCATCTTTGTCTTGGTGCAAGGCTTGCCCGCGAGGAAGGGCGCATCGCAGTCAAAAGACTGTTTGAACGTTTTCCCGACATCACGCTTGACCCTGACAAATCGCCAGAATGGCTTGATGCGATGGTGCCACGCGGCACACGCTATCTGCCTGTTCGGCTGAACGGCTAACCAATTGTCCAAAGGACGAAGACCAAAATGAAACGTGCAATCTACCGCGAACACGGCACGCCGTCTGAGGTGATTGAGATCATCGAACGGCCTGACCCCCAGCCCGGCCCCAAAGAAGTGCGCGTGCGCAATAAAGTGATGACGATAAATCCGGCTGATCTGCTGTCCATCGAAGGCAGCTATGGTGCGGAGCCGATTGAGTTACCCGCAACACCCGGCGTTGGGGCCTATGGGATTGTGGATGCCGTTGGCGAGGCCGTCAAGCATTTGGCCATTGGTGACGCCGTCTTGCCCGTGGGCGGCGGTTTTTGGGCCGATACGGTTGTTTTGCACGAACGGATGGCCCCAAAGGCGCCGGCAAATGCAGATCCAGAACAGGCCGCCTTGATGCGGGCCAACCCAGCAACGGCACATTTGATGCTGACGGATATCGTGCCGCTGACTGCAGGCGATTGGATCGTGCAGAACGCTGCCAATTCCAACGTCGGCCGAATGGTGATCCGCTTTGCCCACGAAATGGGGGTACACACTATCAACATCGTGCGCCGCACAGATGTCGTTGACGCGTTAAAGGCAGATGGCGCTGATATCGTGATCGTTGACGATGGTAAGACTGATCTGGCTCAAGCCATTGCAGATGTTGCACAAACGGCTCCGAAACTTGCCCTGGATGCAGTGGGCGGGCGGGCTACAAGCCCGCTTGCCGCCGCCTTAGCAAGTAGCGGTACTATCGCGACGTACGGGCTTTTATCAGGCGAAGGGCCGCACCTTGAGGCACGCGAGGTCGTTTTCCGCGACATAAAGCTGCGCGGTTTCTGGCTGTTTCATTGGTATCAAACCGCAACACCTGACAAGGTCCGCGCCCTTAACGACTTTCTGGCAACCAAACTAGCTGCGGGCGTTTTGCAAACGGATGTTGATGCGCGCTATCCTCTCTCACAGGTCAAAGAAGCCGTCGCCCACGCAGCGCGCGCGGGCCGTAACGGCAAAATCCTACTGACAGGAGACGACAATGCGTAACGTCTACGTTCTGGCCACGTCCTGCACTGCCTTTGGCAAACGCCCCGGCGACAGCTTTAAGGATCTCACGCGCGAAGCCTATCTGGATGTGATTGCCGATGCTGGTTGGGAAAACGGCGATGCGATTGAGCAGGCATGGTTTGGCAATTGCGGTATGGGCACCTTTGGACAGCGCAACATTCGCGGTCAGGTCTGCTTTACCCCTCTGGTGCGCGAAGGATTGTTCCCCGAACGCGTGCCCATGATCAACGTTGAGGGAGGGTGCGCCACAGCGTCGATGGCATTCCACGGTGCCTGGAAAGATGTAGCTTCGGGCGACATGGAGGCCTCACTCGCCATCGGTGTGGAAAAGACATTTGTGCAAGGTGACGCGGCTGCCACGATGGAGATTTTCGAAGGTGGAATCGACCAACTCGATCCCAGAGAATGGCACGAGTATTACGCCAAACGCGGGCAAGAAGCGGACAAACCTTTTGATCCAACTGCTGCAAATGGCACCATCTTTATGGACACTTACGCCATGCAGGCCGCGTGGCACATGAAGACTTACGGCACGACACAAGAACAGATCGCTATCGCCGCCTCCAAGAACCACTGGCACGGGTCAATGAACCCCAAGGCTCAATACCGTTTCGAAGTGCCCGTCGAAGACGCCCTAAAGGATCGCGAGATTTCGTGGCCCATTACCCGTTCAATGGCTGCACCTATTGGCGACGGGGCGGCGGCTGCAATTCTGGTATCCGAGGACGTGCTGAAACAACAACCACCCGGAGTGCGCAAGCGCGCTGTCAAAGTGCGCGGGTCGGTGCTGACAGGTGGAAAATACCGAAATCCGGAGGAGCCGGGGTTAAGCCGTCTTGCCGCTCAAAAAGCCTATGCTAAGTCAGGTCTGACAGCAGCAGGCATCGACATGGTCGAACTCCATGATGCGACATCGTTTTGCGAAATTTTCCAGCTTGAGATGTTGGGGTTCTCCGAGGATGGCAAAGGCGGCGCTTTTGTAGAAAGCGGGGCGACCAAATTGGGTGGTCGACTACCAGTCAACTTGTCCGGCGGTTTGGTCTCCAAAGGGCATCCTGTGGGGGCAACGGGGTTGTCGATGATCCACGAGTTAGCCCTACAACTGCGACAAGAAGCCGGAGATCGTCAGGCCGACAAAGCACGCATCGCGATGGCCGAAAACGGAGGCGGTGTGATCGGTTTTGACGAAGCCGCGTGTTCGGTCATCTTGCTCGAAGCATCAAAGTAGTACTTCGGGTCAGGACCCTAAGGCTCGTCCGTAATCACCCGGTTCCCTTCCGCGCCTTCTGCCAGCAATCGGGCTGCATCGGGCTGCACCATCAGGTCACAAAAAAGAGTGCGCTCATCGGCAAACCCCTCAGCGGTCGCGCTATGAGCGCGACGCACCAGCCGTTTGATATGGGCCGCAGCCCGCGCAGGTTTCCCGGCCATCCGTTCAGCAAGCACTTGTGCCTCGGCAATCGCATCTGGCACGCAGGCGATGGCCAATCCAAACTCGACCATTTGGGCGGGACTCAATGTCTGACCTGTGAGCGTCATTTGCAAAGCACGAGACTGTCCCACGATCTGCGGCAACCTTTGTGTGCCTCCGGCACCCGGCAGAATACCCAGATTGATTTCTGGTAACCCAAACTGGTATTCCCCCTCCTGCACCAAGCGCAGATCACACGCCAAAGACAACTCAAATCCGCCGCCCATCGCAGAGCCGTTCATGGCACATATGAATATCACGTGGCTTTGCTCCATCAATTCCATCGCGATGTGGATCGGCGCTTTTGGCACAGGACGATCCGTTGAGAAGGAAAGATCCCGCGCTGCCATTTTCTCAGCGTTGGGGGCCAGCACTTTAAGGTCATAATGACGGATGAAAACGTCCGCCTGTCCGCCCGCGAGAATACAGACCTCGATGGCCGGATTGCCGGTTACCACTTCAATCGCTGCAAGCAATTCAGCCTCCATCGACGTGTCCATAAATCCTTCGTCCGGGTTGGCGACGACGATTTGCGCAATGGTGTCTTTGATGGATAATGTGGCATGGCCTTGGGTCATCGGTAGCTCCCTCATCAGTTGGAGTTAGGCTAGGATTTTCGCTCTCGAAATTCAAACAAACAATCGCTAGGGTATGGGCGCGCTGCATTGGTCACTAAGGACAAAGGGCGCACGACCGGAGGTGCGGAAAACGCAGATGCAAAAAGAAAACACACCCGCCTTAGAAGCCCGCAAGAAAGAAACCAAACCGCGCCGCGGAAACAAGCGTGAAGAGGTTTTGAAACGCGCCGCCGAATTGATCGCAAGGCAAGGTTTTGACGGCACCTCCATGCGCGATATCGCCTCTGCTGTCGATATGCTGCCCGGCTCGCTCTATTATCACTTCCCCTCAAAAGAGGACATGCTGCTGGCGATCCACGAACGTGTGGTGAACGATATGATCAACGGCGTCCAAAGTGCCATCGCCAAGGGTAAAGACCCTTGGGACAGATTAGAACGTGCCGCCGTAGCGCACCTAAAAGGACTGCTGGACACAGGCAATCTGGTCGCGATCATCTCACCCAACTTCGCAGAAGGCCGCGAGGAGTTGAACCAAAGCCTGAAAAACCATCGCCGTGAATATGAAACCATCTTTCGCGACCTGTTTGATGCACTCGACATGCCTCCTGGCACCGACCGCGCGCTGTTGCGCCTGCAACTGCTCGGCGCGCTGAACTGGGTGCCTGTCTGGTACAATCCAAAGGGCGGAAAAAAACCCGACAAGATTGCCATGGCCTTTGTCCGCTCCATCCGCCAAGAGGCCGAAGACTAAGCGCCATCCCAATAAGGTGCGCGCAGGTCTTTTTTGATCACCTTGCCCAAAGCATTGCGCGGAAATTCACCGCGCAATTCCACGTTCACCAGACGTTGTGTTTTGGCCAGCCGGGCATTTGCCCACTTCATTATCTCTTCAGCATTTGCAGAGCTGCCGGTAGCCGGAATAACCAGCGCCAAACAGCTTTCTCCCCATTTTTCATGCGGCACACCAATCACGGTGACATCCATAACGTCAGCGTGTTGACCCACAATGACCTCCACATCGCTGGGAAAGACGTTGAAGCCGCCTGAAATGATCATGTCCTTCTTGCGATCAAGGATCGTTAGGAAACCGTCCTCGTCCAAACTACCAATGTCACCCGAACGGATGAATGTACGTCCCCTTTCGTCACACCAGATCAGTTCGGCCGTTTGTGCGTCGCGCTTGTGATAGGCCTGCATGATGCCCGCGCCATAGCCCGCGATTTCACCCGCTTCTCCCGCCTGCATTTCGTTGCCGTCATCATCAAGAATGCGCAGTTCGAACCCAAGAACCGGCGTGCCAACGGTATCAAACTTCTCAGCATGCTGGTGCGGTTTCAGGATACAGGCAAAGCCTTCCGAAAACCCGTAAATCTCGTAGAGGCCAGAGGATATCCGTTCAATCACGTCCCGCTTGGTATCGCCACGCAAGGGAGATCCCGCAGACAATACGGTACGCAAACTGGACAAATCGGTCTTATCGAGTTCTGGGCGTTCCAACACCATGAGATATTGCGCCGGCACCATGAAGGTATGGGTGATCTTGTTGTGCGCAACCTGACACAAGAAGTCTGCCGCATCAAAGCTGGGCATCACATGAACAGTTCCGCCCGCAAACAAGGCGGGCAACATCGTGAGCCATGTGCCATTTGAGTAAAGTGGGGTGGTTGTCAAAGCGCGCGATGTTGCATCATATCCCATCTCAATGGCGTTGGAGAACGCCCAATGCAGCCGTGCCCGATGGGTTTGGATGATGCCCTTGGGCAAACCCGTGGTGCCCGAGGAATATATGATGTTAAACGCATCCGTCAGGGCATGCCGAACGTCCGGAACGTCCGTAGCATCTGACCGAAGAACCTCCTCAAGCGCGCCCCACCCATCTGCTTCAAACCCATGCGAAACCCATGTTTGGATGCCTGTCAACTTGGTCTGTAGCGGCGTGACGCGTTCACGGAAATCGTCAGACACAATCGCAGCCACTGCATCGCAATCCCCCAGCAAAGTCTCAAGCTGCTCTGCGGTCAACAGCCCAGACAACGGCACAACACAGCCCCCTGCACGCACCACCCCAAAGAGCGCTTCCAGCATCTCAACGGAATTGCCCATCATCACGGCGACCTTGTCACCTTTTTGCAATCCTGTGGTTAACAGATGATTAGCGACCCTGTTGATATTGGCGACAAAGTCACCCCAGCTGCGTCGCTGATCCCCGCAAATGACCCCGTCCTTGTGCCGGTAATGCCGCGCATGTGTCGCAAATAGGTCAGGCAGATAAACCTGCGGATCATCCAGCGTTTCTGTCATTTTGGCGTTCTCTCCATCTTACAACAGCCTAGCCAACTTCGGAGAGTTACAAAACAGTCGATTGTTAGATATTCCTATTCTAATGGTGCTCAAATAACGGACCATGACCGGTAAACTGATCCATGATGTTGTTCGCCCGAAGTGCATGCCAGTAGGTCGCTGCATTGATCGGCACCATCGGCTTGCCCAGTTCAACTGCCATGTCGTTGCAAAGCCCCACCATCGACAAGTTCGTCCCCACCTGCACAAAGGCGTCGATGCTGTCGTCGTCCATTTCCAGCACGATCTTTCGCAACTCTTCGGGCTGCACCTGGGCAATTGCCACAGGGCTAGAGCACTTTAGCCCGCGAAATTTGGCAACCTCGAACCCGCAATCCTGAAAGAAACGCGTTACGTTCTTGTCCGAAATGGGGAAATAAGGGGAGACCACTGCAATCCGTTTCGCGCCAAACAGGTTCAGCGCCGCCTCACAGGCGAACGACCCGGCAGAAACGCCCACACCGCAATGATCCGACAGTTCCTGCATCCGTTTTTCAGACGCATCGCGTCCGTCCCAGAACATCAGTGCGGACATGCCCATGACCAGATAATCCGGTTCACAGGTCATGCAGCGGTCCACACATTCGTAAAGGGTTGATCCGATCGCCTGGACCAATGCCACAAAGCTTTCGTCGTCCGTGACCTTCATGTTGGGCACATAGATGCGCCCGTAGTGATTGGTCACGCCCTTGACGCGCAGGTCATCCATGTCGGGCTGCACAATTGTATTTGTTGAAGGTGCCACAACCGCGTACTTCCGCCGCCACCCCAGTGCATCTTTTGGCATGATCGTCCCTTTCAAGCATTCTACTTTGCTACCGTGGCTGCGCGGACGGGGTTAAGTCAATACTTGTCCGGACAACTTTTTTGTTGCCGCGCTCCCGCCCTACAGCTAGGAGTTGTGGCACTCTTAACCCTAGCGAAAGGTGAGATATGCCAGATTCTGCACTTCGACAAACGTTCGAAAAGGGCGGCTTTGTATTGGCCCCCGGCGTCTATGACATGATCTCGGCGCTGATCGCAGATCAGATGGGATTTGCCGCGCTTTACGTCACGGGGTACGGCATTGCCGCCTCGCATATGGGGCTGCCCGATGCGGGGTTGACCAGTTATGGTGATATGCTGTCGCGCGTGGCGCAGATTGCCCAAGGCACCAAGACGCCGATCATCGCCGATGGTGACACGGGTTATGGAGGTCTGTTGAACGTGCGCCATACCGTGCGCGGTTATGAGGCCGCAGGTGTTTCAGCGATCCAGTTGGAAGATCAGGAGTTCCCCAAGAAATGCGGCCACACCGAAGGCCGAATTGTGATCCCCACCCAAGACATGGTGCGCAAAATTGAGGTCGCACTTGAGGCGCGCCATTCTGATGATTTCCTGATCATCGCGCGTACCGATAGCCGGACTTCGCTGGGTCTGGACGAGGCCATACATCGTGCCGAGGCCTTTGCCAAAGCTGGTGCCGATCTGATCTTTGTCGAAAGCCCCGAAAGCGTGGATGAATTGAAGGCCGTCGCTGCGCGGATTGATAAGCCGCTGGTTGCCAACATGGTGTCCGGTGGGCGCACACCTGTCTTGCCCGCGGACGAACTGAAACAGATGGGCTACGGCCTCGCCATCCACCCCGGCCTGGGGTTCTTGTCCGCCGGCGAAGCGCTCAGGCGCGGATATGCAGAATTGCATGAGAGCGGCAACGTGACCAAGCAGCCGCTGCACGATTTCGATGCCTTCTGTCGCACATTGGGTTTTGAAGATGTTTGGGATTTCGACGCACGTTGGGCGGATCCTGCTGATGCCGCTGCAGAATAAGTAAGGAAACCACCATGCACTACGATTATGTCCCCCTGCCCCATCGCAAACCTCTCAACTGGCCGGACGGCAAACGCATGGCGGTCATCATCACCACGAACTTTGAATACTGGGACCCGGTCAAGGATACCGATCGTGTCATCTATCCCGGCGGCCCGGGAATTGTCGGCGGTACGCTTGCAGGGCGCATCTATGACAACCCAAATTGGACCTGGCGCGAATACGGACAGCGTGTCGGTGTCTGGCGCATGTTTGATGCCTTTGAGGCGGCGGGCGTGCCAACCTCCTGCACGATCAACGCCAAGATGGCGCTGGAGCGGCGCGAGGTTGTCGATCACGCGGTTGCCAAAGGTTACGAGATTGTCGCGCACAATTGGGAACAAACCGAACTGCTCACCGATTTTCAAGACGATATCGAGGCCGAACGCGACGTGATCAAACGCACCCTTGATACCTACCGCGAGGCTGTGGGTAAGGACGCCAAAGGCTGGTTGTCCTGTTCCTTGCGCTGCACTCCCAACACGATCGATCTGATCGCCGAAGAAGGGCTGATCTTTACCTGTGATTTGTTGAACGACGACCAACCTTACCTCGTCCATACCCGCTCCGGCGCGCCGATGGTCTCGGTGCCTTACACGTCAGAGGTCAATGACTTCACCGTCTTCATGCGGCAAGGGCAGGATGTGGAGGGGGGCTTTAACGTGTTCCGTGAACAGTTTGACTGGCTCTACAAAGAGAGCGCGACCAGCGGTCGGCATATGAACATTGGCCTGCATCCCCATGTGATCGGCCAGCCGTTCCGGATGCGGGCGCTGACGATGTTCCTCGATTACGCGCGACAGTATGATGACATTTGGTGGACGACGCGGGAGGAGATCGCCGAGTGGTATTTGCAGAACCATGAAGCGCATATTTGAGAGGAAGTACTTAGCGGTTCAGGGTCTGCTTGCAGCCCACACCGGACCTGTTGGTTTTGTGCTGCGTCCGCGCGCAGCTTGGAAATTGCTGAGGCAGCGTAAATTTCTACGCGACTATGCGGCGGGCAAACCGGCCATTCATGCGAGCCGCAGCGGAAACGACATACTCAAGGACCGCAGTGCGAACAAAGCCACCGCTTTCGCCACAATGGTCAGGCTAAGGCAGCTTGCTTTGCATCAGCCCATCGGTGAGTCCTAAAAGAAGTTGTTGTAGCGTTTTTAGCTCGGACTGAGACAACGTCGTACCATCAACCATGCATGCCGTAATATCTGGTGCATCGCGTTGGAGTGCGCGACCATGGTCTGTAAGGTTGATTAGAACGGCCCGTCGATCCTTGTCGTCCGGGTTGCGACGAACGTAACCTTGCGTTTCAAGGCGCTTGAGTAGCGGTGTCACTGTACTCGTCTCCATCCGCAACGCCTCCGCAAGTTCAGACACTTTTTGCCCATCCTTTTCCCAAAGTAGCGTGAGTGTAATGTATTGCGGATACGTCAGGCCCAAACGGGCCAAGTGCGGTGTATAGGCGCGATTAACCACATGAGACGCAACATATATCCCATAACAGAACATGTCTTCAGCCCGTGTTGGAAGCTCATGCGGTTTCAAGTTGATCTCCTGAAATGTATATCGTGCGCGATATAATTATTGACATGCATTTACTTGTCCATCAAGAATAGCTTTATATCGCGCACGACATAAATTGGAGAAGCTATGTCTTGGATACCAAGCCTTGCAACTGAAACCCCTGAAACCGGATTCGACTTGGCCATCAAACTGGCTCGAATGGCGGTGAAGAAAACGCAACCAGATGACGATGCACGATTTAAGATGCGTCCAGACTACGCGAATAACGCAGACAGCCTGACGATGGCGTCTCATGTCGTAGCGACGCATTTTCAAACAGTGGCCCAAGCAAACAACTACTGGCGCTGAAACGAAGTGACACGACAAGCGTGGAAATGACCGCTAGTCCGGTTTGAGCCCACTTTACCGATTTTCTGTTGTGCAGCGAAGGTCGGCTTTAGGTGGAAGCAACTGGTTTTATGATCACCTACACAGTGAAGCGCAGGTGATCAAATTGTTGCGTCACTCGCTTCGAACGATCTCGCTGTAGTCGCCGCGCAATTGCAGCGTGACCGTAACGTCGGCGTTGTCGCGGTTGCGCCAGAACCAGCCGTGATCCCCTGCGAAGGGAGTCTGGAAGCTGCCCTCACCAGATGTTTGGCCACGTCCCTTTTCATATGTAACCGCGTCGCCGCCTGAATGGGCATGAAGGTCGAAGTTGACGCGCCCACCAGTTGACGACCATGCATAAGTCAGGGTGGCACCCTCTTCCATGGTCGCCTTGATCTCTGTGGAATCGCCGGGTGCGAGGGTGAAGGTAATCTCGTCCTGCCATGCTTCCTGTGCGTGGGCCTCCCCGACGAACAGTCCGAAGATGTCGTTCATCAGGGAAGAGGATTCGTCCCCACCATGAAGCGCCTCATCTGCGGCGGCTTCGGCGGCAAGCTGTTGTTTGATCTCGCCCATCTCGGTCAAGCCAAGGATGCTGCCCACGCCTGTCGGGTCTGTTCCGTATTCAGCGGGCAGGTAAACGCAGACCCCGATGAACACGGCCCCGATGCCCGCGATGATCAAGGAACGGCGAAGTTGTGCCTTGGTGGGCAGGTCTTCGATATTGGGTTTTGGTGCGTTATGCATCGTTCTCTCCAATCTTTAAGTGCTGGTGATGTAGCCTGCGATCTGCTGGTACGTCAGCAGAAGGCCAAGGCCGACCATGATGATGTTTGCGACAGTCGCCTGACGCATGAAGTTGGGGCTGCGCCGCCAGTATCCCATGACAATCAGGATGACGAACAGGGCCAAGAGTTGTCCGACCTCAACGCCCACGTTGAACGCCAGAAGGTTGGCCAGAAGCCCGTCTTCGGCGATCTGATATTCGAGGATTTTCGACGCCAGACCCGTGCCGTGGAACAGGCCAAAGATCAGTGTCGCAGCCTTGGTATTGGGCTGGAACCCTAACCACTTCTGGAGGGCCCCAAGGTTGTCGAGTGCCTTATAGACCACCGACAGGCCGATGATGGCGTCGATGATATAGGCGTTGATGCCCCAGCCGAACCACACACCCAACAGCATGGTGACCGAATGGCCGATGGCAAACAGGCTGACGTAAATTGCTACGTCCTTCATGTGGTAGAGGAAGAACACGACGCCAAGCAGGAACAGGATGTGGTCGTATCCCGTCATCATGTGCTTTGCGCCCAGATAGATGAACGAGATGATATGCACCCCGAAAATCTCTTGGATGTAGCCCGCGTCA
>JBGCDV010000019.1:0-145286 GCA_045105735.1 Sulfitobacter sp.
TCATATGTTATAATATAACTTTCTTATTGCATTCATTTAGTAACTTTGTAAGTTACGTGAAGTATCGACACCTTTGGAACTGAAATATGCACTCATCCCGCCTTCCAGTAACACTGCTGACCGGTTTCCTTGGTGCCGGAAAGACAACCTTGTTGAACGCAATTCTGTCGGATGCATCCTCAGGGCGGATTGCCGTGGTCGTGAATGAATTTGGTGAGGCTGGCCTTGACCATGATTTGATCGAAGAGATCAGCGAAGAAACCATTCTTATGCGATCCGGTTGCCGTTGTTGCTCGGTCCGTGGGGATCTGTCGAAAACCGTGATGGACATGCTGAGCCGGCGAGAAAAGGGCCTCATACAGTTTGACCGCATCGTTGTCGAAACCACCGGCATGGCGGATCCGTGTCCGATCCTACAGACCTTTTCACAGGACCCTGCTCTTGCCCAACACGTGCTTATGGATGGCGTTGTAACGGTCGTCGACGCCGTCAATGGCCTGACGACCCTGGACGCCCAGTTTGAAGCAGTTTCACAAGTTGCCATGGCTGATTTGTTGATCCTCAGCAAAACCGACCTTGTAGAGCCAACGCAAATCGCCACTGTTGTCCAGCGACTGCGCAATGCCAACCCAACCGCCGAAATCCTGAAGCCCCAGAGCGACAGTTTCAGGCCTGACATGCTGTGGGGCCTTACAAGCCTGCGGGATACGGCAAGTCAGGCGCAGGCGGTTGCATGGACAACGCCGAAAACCTTGGACCCTTTTGGAAATCTGTCTGGCTTAGCGCCAAAGCCAATCTCCGTGTTTGAGGCAAGCCCCCATGACAGTGACATCACGTCCATATCCATCATCCTGAATAATGCACTTGATGATGACCTGTTCGACAAGTGGTTCGATACCCTCATCCATTTCAAGGGCGACGACCTTCTGCGTGTGAAGGGCATTCTGTTTCTCAAAGGGATCGATGTTCCCTTCGCCTTTCACGGTGTTCAGCGCGTTTTTGATCCACTCGTGCCATTGAAAAACTGGACCTCAGAAGACCGCCGCACACGCATTGTGTTGATTGGCCGCAATCTGGAACATCCTGAAATTCAACGCAGCCTTGAGCTTTTGCGTGCTGTGCAAACGTCCGAGCCAAGCAATCACACCGAAACGGAGGTATTGCCCCAATGACCGACAATCGCCTTCCCGTGACCGTGCTATCTGGCTTCCTGGGGGCCGGAAAAACAACACTGCTTAATCGAGTTCTGAACAACCGTGAAGGCCGCCGGGTCGCTGTCATCGTCAATGACATGTCCGAAGTAAACATCGACGCTGATTTGGTGCGTGCCGACACCGAACTCAGCCGTACGGATGAAACCCTTGTCGAGATGTCCAACGGCTGTATCTGCTGCACGCTTCGGGACGATCTTCTGGATGAAGTGCGCCGCCTCGCGGCTGAAGGGCGCTTTGATTATCTGCTGATCGAATCCACGGGGATTTCCGAACCACTCCCGGTTGCAGCAACATTCGATTTCCGGGATGAGTTTGGTGACAGCCTGTCGGATGTTGCCCGCCTCGACACCATGGTGACAGTTGTGGACGCGGTAAACCTGATGAAGGATTTCTCAAGCCACGATTTCCTACGCGATCGAGGCGAAGTGATGGGAGATGAAGATGAACGCACCCTTGTACATTTACTGACCGATCAAATGGAGTTTGCAAATGTCGTGATCCTCAACAAAGTTGCTGACGCGACGCCCGGACAGGTTGATGCTGCGCGCAAAATCATCCGCAGCCTGAATGCGGATGCCGATATCATTCAGACCAACCATTCCGAAGTCGCAGCGGCCAAAATCCTCGATACGGGCATGTTTGACTTCGACAAGGCCCATGAACATCCGATGTGGGCCAAAGAGCTCTATGGTTTTACCGACCACGTGCCGGAGACGGAGGAGTATGGCGTAACAAGCTATGTCTACCGCGCACGCCAACCCTTTGTCCCGGAAAAAACCCTCGCTGTGTTGAACGGCGATATGCCGGGTGTCATCCGCGCCAAAGGTCATTTCTGGATCGCGACAAGGCCAGAATGGGTGGCTGAATTCTCTCTTGCGGGGTCACTGTCCAGTGTGAAACCGATCGGGACATGGTGGGCAAATGTGCCAAAGGAACGCTGGCCGGAACACGTTGCGGCAAGCGACTACATCAAACAGCACTGGATAGAGCCATGGGGAGACCGTAGGCAGGAACTGGTTTTTATTGGCGCGGATATTGACTGGGCAGATCTCAAAGCAAAGCTGGATGCAAGTCTGGTGCCCGCGGTGGTCGCGGCGGGTCCGGATGCGCTTCCTCTTGATCTTCCAGACCCATTCCCCGGATGGCGGCGCATTGGAGACGCAGCATGAACTTTGTCCGTGCAACTGTCCAAGATACAGCGATGGGTGTTGCCATCGTCGACAAAGCAGAAAGCCTGCGAACCTTCCTAAAGCCAACTTGCGGTGCAGCAATCTGGCACAGGCACACCACTCCGGACTTTCAAAACTGGGTGGACGAACTGGACCCAATGCTCCTGCCACAGGGCCGTGTCGTTCTAGAGCGCGAAGCAACGCGTTCGATTGTCACGGATCTGTGCGAAAGAGCGGGGACACCTTTGGTTGTTCAGCTACAAGAGCTCATTGACGATGTTGTTGCTCTGGCAGAAATGTTCGCCGACCTGATGCTGACGCGCTACCTTCGGCTCAGGCTTGCAGCTGTGACAAGCAATGCGTGCCGCAAGTTCCATATCGATGCGGTCAAAGGACGCTTGATCTGCACCTATCGCGGGCTCGGAACACAATATGGCATGTCGACAAACGGCGAAGACCCGGCACGCTTGTTCACTGTTCCGACCGGCGCACCCGTCCTGCTTAAAGGGACGCTGTGGCCGAACAAACCCGCATCAGGGCTGTTGCACCGGTCGCCACCAATCGAAGGCACTGGTGAGACGCGACATGTGCTCGTATTGGATGCGCTTGATGAACATGAGGAAGACCTCCAAAGGATCGGTTGACGTAAGTTGATGTCAGATCCCGGGCCGAGGTATTTTGACGAATGTCAGATGGCGTTCGCCAGCAGAGCTCTCTTTTCGGAAGTTAGAACTCTTGGCATCGCCCATTCGCCATATCTAAGCCCGGCTTCCTCCGCGTGTCGATCATTCTCCCTCCCTCTCGCGAAAGAGCGGTTTGGATGTGACGTCACGGGGCCGTTTTGAATGCCGCTCTGCCGACTTTGGGTGCGATGCAGTAAAAAACGTGCCGCATCTGCGAACCGATGCTGGGTCAACAATAGCCCTGTAAGCAAAAGGAGGGAAAGTCCGCAAACCCGACGTTGCGACCTTACCGAGACACGGGCCGGTCTTGACCAGCCAGAGCCGCAGTGCCGGACAGTTGCTTAGTTACCATATTCGCTCATGCGGGTCAGACAAAGCTCCGCACGGTTTCGATGGCCCCCTCCAAAGCGGTGCCTTCGGGGTCTTGCAGCGCCGCCTCACGCAGGCGGTGCATCCACTCGGCTGCATCCTCGCGCCCTTTCAACAGGTCAGCGGCGGCCATAACACGGGCGAACTTGCTCAGCCCGCGCGCATGGGTGTCGGAATACCCCTTCACCAGCCGACGGTTTTTGAGCATTTCCACACTCAGCGCATAATCGCTGTCACGCAAAGCAAGGCTGTCGCTCAGCCATTCATCAAGATGTGCGATCTCAACCGCGTGGCGCCGCGTGCGCAATCGATACCCTTTTAATCCCCCCAGAAAGTGCAGCATCAGAAAGGCGCGCAAAGTATGCGTGCGCAGCCGCCGCCCCTTGTCAAAAATGCGGTTCAGCAGCGCCATGCGTTTGGGGTCCGCTTCCCATTTTGCGCCCATTGCAGCGGGCATCATGCTGGCGACTTCTTCTGCACGGGGATGGAAGAACTCTGTCAATTCCACCAGATTGCTGTCTTGTGCGTTCATCTCATCCCGAATGCGGTCAAACCGCGTACTCCGGGTTTTCAGGTCTGCCACGCGGATGATGTCGTCGTAGGCCATGGCATTGGCAATGTATTTCGCCGCCGTCGCCGTTAGGTGCCAATCGTGTGCGGCATCATCGCGGGCCAGAACACCCTCCACCCGGTCCAGATAGGCGGTGCCATAGGCGCAATCCTGAAAATCCACGACCTTGAGCAGCCCGGCCTGCGCCATCTCATGCACCGCCGTGGGCAAGGCCTGCGCGCGGGCGATCAAGGTCTCCCATGTGCGCAATTGCTCCGTTGGCCCCACCAGTTTGGACGCGGATACCTCCGCAGGCGTTTCCGGTGCTGCGGCCCCACCGTTCTGCGCCGCCTCGAATCCTGCCGCGAAGGCCCGCAATGATGTCTCGACCCCCTTGCCTCCTGCCCGGATCGCCTCCTCATAAGCCGCACGTGGAAACGGGAGCGCGTCAGAACCCGCCAGTGCGCCGAACAAGCTTGCGGAAATGACCGAGCCCTGATCTATCGCCAGCCTGTCCATATCCGCCAGGATCAACCGCTGCGCTGCAATCTCCGCGGCCGCGCGCACCTCATCTGCGTTGGCGATGCCATCACCCGGTGCCATTTTTTCGGACACCGCCAGCGCACGGTGGGTGGACCCGATCAGCGTTGTGCGGTCCGGTGTCACAAAGCCGCGCATCACCGCCCGCCCAACCTCCATCATCTCCGCCGCGATCAGCACGTCCACATCCCCACCCGCCGGGGCGAGCGCAAACACCGGTTGCAACTCTGAGGCGGGCAGCATCTCCATATAGTAGATCGTCGCACCCGTGCGCTGCGCCACGCCAGCAACGGAGGTCGCCTGCACCGCATAGCCCTGCGCACGCGCCATCGCCTCAATCCAGCCGGTCAGCACGCCACCGCCTTGCCCGCCCACGGCCATCACCGCCAGCTTGATGATCTGACCCATGCGCGCATCAGGCGTTTTCTGCTCCAGCACCATGTTCATAACGGACGTTCCAGCCGCAGGCGTTGACTGTCGCGTCGCTGCTGCAACCAACTGGTGATGCGCGTCCGCAGGTTTGCCCGCCATGTCTCAAACCCACCAGGGTTATGGACCACATCCGCGCGGTAGAATGACGGGCAAAGCACAGCCGCATCCGCCACCTCACCGCAGTTGCCACACCCCACACAGGTTTGGTCAATATACGCAATCGGATCATCGCGCAGCGGATCATCCAGCCGTTTCAACGACAGCGATGGACAGCCCGACAGCCGGATACAGGCGTGATCCCCGGTGCAGATATTCTCATCAATGCCAAAACGCGGCACATCCACGCGCCGCCCGTCTTTGATCGCCTTGGCGCGGATCGGTTTTTCGCGCCGCTGTTTGTTCAGCATACATTCGGAAGAGGCGACGATAACCTTCGGTCCTTTGAAATCTGTCGTCAGCGCCTCGCGCACCGTGTCACGCACTTTGCCGACATCATAGGTGTGGTCGATCTGCCTGATCCACTCGACGCCCACACCTTTCAATGCGGCCGAGATCGGATTGTTTGTGGCCTTGGTGTCGTTCTGCGCACGGCTTGACAGGATGTCCTGCCCGCCCGTTGCGGCGGAATAGTAATTGTCGACGATCACCACAACATTGTCAGACTTGTTAAACACCATGTTGCCAATCGAACTCGACAATCCGTTGTGCCAGAAGCCCCCGTCCCCCAGCATGGAGATCGCGCGCCGCTCCCCTCCGCCATCAAAGGCCGCGTTCGCCGCCGGGCCAAGCCCGTAGCCCATCGTTGCCCCCCCAATCTCAAACGGCGGCAAGGAGCCAAACAAATGACAACCAATGTCGCCGGTGATCTGGTGCTTGCCCAGCTCGTCTTCCACCAACTTCATCCCCGCAAAGATGGGGCGTTCCGGGCAACCGGTGCAAAACCCCGGCGGGCGAATGGGCACCGTTTTGCTCAGATCAGGGATCGCAGGTTCTTCCTGATTGGGTGCCCGGACCTGCCCCGGCAGCATATCGGGTGCCGCCTTTTTCAGAAACGTGGTCACACCGTCCAGCATCACCTGCCCGGTATATTCCCCCGCCATCGGCAGGACGTCCTTGCCGTAAAGCTTAAGGGAATGACCGCCTTTATAGAGGAAGTTACCCAGCATCTGTTCGATATGCTCGGGCTGTCCTTCTTCGACGACAAGCACGTGACCCTTGCCTTTGCAAAACGCGTCAAATTCGTCTCTGACAATGGGATATGTCACGTTCAGGCAATAGATCGGGACCTCGGTCTGGCCGAAGACGTCCGCCAGCCCCAACCGCTGCAAGGCACGGATGAGGCCATTGTACATGCCCCCCTGCACAACAATCCCCAGCTTGGCTTTTTCGGGGCCAAAGACCTCATTCAGCCCATTCTCCATGATGAACTTTTCCGCCGCAGGCCAGCGGTTGGCGATCTTGTCCTGCTCGTGCACATAGCTCCAGGGCGGCAGCACCACACGTTTGAAATCGGACTGCGGATTGGCAATCGCCTCCGCCACACTCAGCGGCGGCGGGACGTTGTCGCGGGTCTCAAAACTGCCTGTCACATGGCACGATCGGATCCGCACCATCAGCATCACGGGCGTGTTGCTCGCTTCGCTCAGCTCAAAGCCGTCTTTGACCGCCTTCGTGATCGAGGGCAGGTTCGGACGCGGGTCGAGCATCCAGAATTGCGACTTCATCGCAAACCCGTGAGAGCGCTCCTGCATGATCGAGGACCCTTCGCCGTAGTCCTCCCCCACAATGATCAGCGCACCTCCGTTCACGCCGGAGGAACACAGGTTCGCCAGCGCGTCGGACGCCACGTTGACACCAACTGGCCCCTTGAAGGTCACCGCCCCGCGAATGGGGTAATGCACGCTTGCCGCCAGCATCGCCGCCGCCGCCGCCTCTGAGGCATTTGCCTCAAAGCGCACGCCAAGCTCTCCCATCAACTCCTCTGCATCCGCCAGCACATCCATCAGATGAGAGATCGGCGCCCCCTGATAGCCACCAACATATCCCACACCGTTTTCCAAGAGCGCCTTGGTGATCGCCAGAATGCCCTCACCTGTAAACACATCACCGTCGCCCTTGCGCAGGTGCTCCACTTCCGCCTTGAAGGATCGCTCCGCCATTTCGCCCCCTTAGAAGTCGTGTTTGCGAATGTTGCGCAATATCGTTTGTAGTGTCCCGACAAAGGCTCGTTTTTCTGCCTCATCGACCCCCTTGAACATCGCACCATAGGCCTCCGCCATATGCGGCCAGAGCCTTTCATAGGCGTCGCGGCCTGCGTCGGTGATAAAGATACGCGTGGCGCGGCTGTCTTGTTCGTCTGTCTCGCGCCGGATCAATCCGTTCTGCGAAAGCGTGTCTAACGCGCGGCTTAGGGTCGATTGTTGCACCACCGCATAGACTGCCAATTCCCGAATAAGGATACCATCGATCACGCTGAGCACTGCAAGGGATCGCATTTGCGGCGTGGTCAGTCCTTGCTCTGCCATCTCGGTCTGCAACGCGGCATTATACCGCCCCATGATCCGGTTCATTAGATAGGGCGCAAAGTTTTCCAGCCCCATTTCACCAAGGCGTGGTGGGTCTTCGGTCAGGTCTGCCATCCTGCTCATGCGCCCAGCCCCTTGGCCACGTTGAACCCTGATCCACCGCCCAACCCCGGCCCCGGATGGGTCGACGCCCCGATATGATGCAGGTTCTGAACGGTTGTGCCGTTGTTTGCCTGTGCCGCATGGGGCCGCCAAACAAAGAATTGATCCAGCGTACAGGCCCCGCCGTAAGGGTCACCACCGACAAGGTTCACGTTCATCTTTTCTAGATCAGCGGGGGAATAGGCCCGGCGTTTCAGCTTGATCTGGTTCCAATTCTTGATGTGCCCCGAAAGGATAGTCTCAATCCGGTCGGCAAAGGCCTCGCGCGTGGCCTCGCTCCAGTCTTGCCCGGTCTCGATTTTCCCTGCCGCATCCCCTTTGATCACGCTTGGCGCGTCGGGGATTTGCAGCCATAGGATCGCCTTGCCTTCGGGGCAGCGTGTTGGGTCCATCCGGTGCGGTTGGCCCACGCAGATCGTCGGCACCGCTGGCAGCATGCCGCGCTCCGCCTCATTGCTGGATTTTGACACCGCATCAATCCCGTCACTCAGATGCATCAGCGCCACATCCTCCAACCCCTCAGATGCCCATTCAATTTGCCCATCCAGCGCGTAATGCAGTTGAAAATTGCCACGCCCATGGCGGAACTTCTTGGCGGTTTGCGGCGGCTCAGACCCTGCCAGCAACCCATCACAAAGCTGCCCCGGCGCGGTGCTTGCAATCACGTTTTTGGCGAGGATTTTCTCATCCCCCGCCGTCTCAACCCCAACCGCGCGACCCTTTTCAACGATGATCCGTGTCGCCTCGACCCCCGTGCGCACCTTGCCGCCGTTTGCCTCAATCAAGGACCGAAAAGCCGCCGCCGCCTGCCCTGCGCCGCCTTTGACCACTGGCGCGCCTGCAGCCTCCAACGCAAAGGCGATGACCCGCGCCATTTGACCACCATAACTTGCCTCGGGCGTCAGCCCGACATGCAGGCACCAGGGTGCCCAAAGCGCTTGCACATCCCCGCTTGCATACCGCGTTTCAAGCCAGCCACGCGACGGTTCCAGCGCTTCGCCAAACCATGTTTTCAGCGGGCCAAGCCCCAATTTCCACGCTCGTTTCGCAACCATCCAGGCCGTCTGCCGCGACCAGAGCGGCTGGCCCAGCAACGCAAAAAGGAACTCTGCGTCTTGCTCAATCCCACCCACATCTGCGGCATGCTGATCCCCGTCCCCCGGCGCGCGGGCATTGAACGTCGCGACATTCTCCGCCCGGTCCATGCCCAGAACCAGCGCGGAGCCATCAGGGCGCAACACCGCCGTGGGATGCGGCGAATGACAATACTCAAACCCGTGCGCGGCCAGATCCTCGCCCAAAACCTCCTGCGCGGGTCCGGTCATAAAGAGCACAAAGGTCGCCGCCATCACATCATGATGATAGCCCGGCAGCGTCACCTGATCCGAAGTGTACATACACCCGCCCAAGCGGTCCTCACGTTCGATCATCAGAACGCTGTCGCCCTTCTTGGACAGCATCGCACCGGCCACCAACGCATTGATGCCCGATCCGATGATCACATGATCAAACTGCGCCACAGGTGTCAGCCCTTGGGCACGATCGCCAGCGCCCGGATGGGCGAGCCTGTACCGTGTTTGATCTTGAGCGGTGCCGCGATCAGGATCGCGCCTTTGGCTGGCAGCTTGCTCAGATTAGTGAGCGAAGCGAGGCCAAAGCAATTGTCGCGGTGCAACAGGTTATGCGCCGGGTACGGCGGCTCCATCCCGCCGGCCTGCCCTGCGTCAGTGCCGATGCACTGTGTGCCCCAACCGACAATCTTTTTGCTCAGCAGGTATTCGATGCAATCTGGCGTTGGTCCCGGCGAATGTGGCCCTGTCTCATCCGCATTGAGGAACTTCGCCTCATCGTCCACACGGCTGTCCCAATCCGTGCGCATCACGACCCATTCACCGGCACCGATTTCGCCATGTTCCGCTTCCCAGGCTTTCACCCCGTCGGCGGTGAGCAGAAAATCCTCATTCTCAGCTGATTGCGCGGAACAATCGATGCAGTTGACCGGCGCGACAAGACGCTGCACGTCAAGCGTATCGGTAAATCCGTCGTCATAATCCTTGCCCGTGATCCAATGGTGCGGCGCGTCAAAATGTGTGCCCGAATGCTCCCCCAGCACCATCCAGTTCCAGGCAAAGAACGGACCATCATTGTCATACTCAGAGATCTTGTGAATCTCGACCTTGGGCGTCGGCTTGGCAAATTCTGGCGGCAGTTGAATGATCGGCGTTTCCGGCCCCAGCACGCCTGTGCAATCAACAACTTCGACCCCACCAGAAACCAACATGGCCCCCAGATTGCTCACAATATCCTGTGCGCTCATTTTCAAATCTCCCTTGCGTCGCGGGTTCGCCCCGCGGTTGTATTGATGAATCAATGCTAGACAGGATTACATGCGTTTGCAATTATCTTGTTCTGGGGGAGACGATGCCACAATGACGACAACCAATCCCGATGCCGTGATCATTGGCGCTGGCCACAACTCACTTGCCTGTGCGTGCCACCTCACTGCGCGCGGCTGGAAAGTGGCGGTGTATGAGCAAGCGTCAGAGCCGGGTGGTGCCGTTAAAACGGGTGAATACACGCTGCCCGGGTTCAGACACGACTGGGCCGCGATGAACCTGTCTCTCTTTGCAGGCTCCGCTTTTCATGGCGATCATGCTGCTGAACTGGCCAAACATGGGCTTGGCTTTGCGCCCACTGGAAATCCATTCTCAAGCGTTTTTCCCGACGGTCGGTGGCTGGGTATTTCCAACGATCCGGCGATCACAACAGCACGTGTGCGCGGATTTTCCAATGCTGACGCCGCCGCATGGCAGCAGCTGACCCAAGAGTTCCCGGGCCAAGCCGAATCGATTTTCGCTGTGCTTGGCTCACCGATGAATTTACGTGCAGTTTCATCTTTAGGCTGGAAAATGTGGCGCAACAATGGGGGTGGCGGCACGCTTGACCTTGCCCGTTTCCTGATGATGTCGCCGCGCGCATGGCTCGACCAGACGTTTGAGAGCGATCACGTCAAGGCAACGCTGGCCGCCTGGGGCATGCATCTTGATTTTGCGCCTGACATCGCGGGCGGTGCGGTTTTTCCTTATCTCGAAGCGATGGCGGGTCAGGCCTTTGGCATGGTGCTGGGCGCAGGCGGAGCGGACACGATGACCCGTGCGATGGTCAAGATGATCGAGGCGCGCGGCGGTGCGGTGCATTGCAATCAAGAAGTCACTGGCATCAAGCAGGCCGCCGGGCGCGCCTTTGGCATCATCCTCTCGGATGGCACCTTGGTTGAGGCGCAAAAGGCGGTGATCGCCAATGTTTCCGCCAGAGCGCTCGCGAAGCTGACCGATGGCTCCAGCGACAAACGCTATGACACTGGCCTGCAAAAGTTTCAGCATGCGCCGGGCACCATGATGATCCATCTGGCGATGGACGATTTACCCAACTGGACCGCGCCTGAACTCAAACGCTTTGCCTATGTGCATCTTGCACCGTCGATGGACCAGATGGCGCGCACCTATGCGCAGGCGAAGTCCGGCATGTTGCCTGATGAACCGGTGATCGTCTGCGGCCAGCCCACGGTGGTGGACCCCTCGCGTGCGCCTGCGGGAAAACATGTGTTGTGGCTGCAGGTTCGTATGGCGCCCGGCCAGATTAGGGGCGACGCAAAGGGTGAGATCACCGCAACCGATTGGAATGAAGCAGCAGAACCTTTCGCCAACCGCGCGCTGGATATCCTCGAACGCTATGCGCCCGGAACACGCAAACACATCCTCGGCCAGCACATCGTCACCCCTGCGATGCTTGAGGCGGACAACCCCAACCTCGTCGGGGGGGATCAGGTCTGCGGCAGCCACCATCTGCACCAACACTTTATGAACCGCCCTGTGCGCGGCTATGCCGATGGCACCACGCCGATCAAGAACCTCTATCACACTGGCGCTGCTGTCTGGCCCGGTGGCGGCACAGGGGCCGGGCCGGGTACAATGCTCGCTAAGAAACTCGTCGGAAATTGAACGCAAAAAAGAGACTAACAAGGGAGAAATCACATGAAACTATCCAGAAGAAGCCTTTTGCAAACCTCCGCGGCCGCCGCGGTATTTGCAACTGTCGGCCTGCCCAGCTTTGCCGCGATTGATGAGCTGGTCATCGCCTATAACGTCAACCTGCCCAGCTGGGACCCAACCGTGGGCCTCTCTGCGGTAAATCCGACGATTCAGGGGTTCTATCAGTCGGTCTTTGACCTCTATATCCCGCAAAACCCGGACCTGTCCTTTGGCTCGGGTATCATTACCGACTACGGCTGGAATGACGACAACTCCGCCATCTGGATGGATGTGCGCGAGGGTGTCACCTGGCACAACGGTGATCCACTGACAGCCGAAGACGTCGCATGGTCGCTGGCCCGCGTCGCCAACCCCGACACCGGCAGCCCGATCCAGTTCATCTGGGGCAAGATCACCAACATCAAGGCAGAGGGCAACCGCGTCACCGCCGACATGCCGGAGTTTGAGCCGACGTTTTTCAAGTGGATGTCCTTCCTCACCGGCTATGTCATGCCCAAGAAATACTACGAAGAAGTGGGTGCAGAGGGCTTTGAGGCCGCACCCATCGGCTCCGGCCCCTACATGGTTGAGAAGTTTGAGCGCAACGCCTTTGTGCGGCTGAAAGCCAACGAGAATTACTGGGGCGGTGCGCCGGAGTTCAAGACCGTAACAATCAAGTTCGTGACCGATGCCGCATCGCGCGTGGCAGAAGTGGAATCGGGCAACTCCCACGTGACGCTCGAAGTGCCTTATGAGGAGTTTGACCGCCTGAAAGGATCGGATGGGATCGACGGCACAGCGTCGCCTATTTCCGATATCGGTATGATTTTCCTCAATGATATTGAGGTGATGACCGACCCGAACGTGCGCAAAGCCGCCGCTCATGCCATCGACAAACAGCTGATCATTGATCGGCTGCTGTCAGGCTATGGCATCGCCATCGACACGCTTCAAACGCCGGACTACCCTGCCTTTGATCCAAGTATCAAAGTTGCCTATGACCCCGAGCTGTCCAAAAAACTGCTGGCAGAAAGCGGGTACGGTCCTGACAATCCGGTGAAATTCAAGATTCAGTGCACCAAGGGCTACAAGCCCAAGGATTATGAGATGGTGCAGGCCATTGTCGGTCTGTGGCGGCGTGTCGGGATCGAAGCGGAGATTGAGGTGTACGAGATCGCCAAGCACTTTGAACTTCGTGCCGCTGATCAGCTGGCCCCGGCGGCGTTCTACAACTGGGGCAACTCAGTGGGTGATCCGACAACCTCCACCGGATTTGCGATGTTTGGCCCCTCCCCCCACTCCGTCTGGGATGGCAAGGAAACCTTCGACGCGATCCTCCCACTTTGGGGTGAGGCGGATGAGGCGAAGCGCATTGCAGGCTGGAAGGAGGTCGACCGCCGTATCGCTGAAAACGCCGAAGTGATCCCGCTGTTGCAATACGTGCAGCCAATCCTGCACGCCTCAGGCGTCAAGGTCACGCCGCACCGCTCCGGCGCGCTCTTGCCACATCTGATGACGCGGGCGTAACACCCCCTCGAAACGGGGCTGGCACAGGCCGGCCCCGTTTCAACATCAGTCTCTGATACAGGCCAAAATGACCCTATTGCGCAACATCCTGATCCGGCTGGCCACCACCGCCGTGACGCTTTTTGGTGTGGCCGTGATCGTGTTTGTTGTGATCCGTGTGGTCCCTGGCAACCCTATCGCCATGATGCTGCCCCCCGGCGCGACGGAGGACGACATCGCGCGGCTGCAGGCGCAATATGGCTTTGACAAATCCATCTTTGAGCAATTCATGATCTGGCTGGGCGGCGTGATGCGGGGTGATTTTGGTACCTCCATTTCCTTGCGCCAACCGGTGGCCGACCTGGTGCTGGGCCGCCTGGCCGCAACGCTGGAGCTATCGATTTTCGCGCTGGTGATTGCGGTGATCCTCGGTGGCGCGCTGGCGCTGATGGGCACGCTTTGGCGCAATACCAAAGCCGAAGGGGCCGTGGATGTAAGCGCCGGGATGGCGCTGTCGATCCCTGATTTCCTCTGGGGGCTCGTCTTAATCCTCCTTTTTGGGGTGCTCTGGCCAGTATTTCACATCTCCGGCCGCATCTCACCCTCGCTCAACATTGATTTCACGACGAATTTCTACCTCTTCGAATCCGTCCTGCGGCTGCGATTTGACGTCTGGGCCGATCTGGTGGCGCATATGTTCATGCCTGCGCTCGCGCTCGCGATCCCGTTGGCCGCGATCATCGCGCAACTGCTCAAACAATCACTGAAAGAGACGATGCATCTGGATTACGTCACGCTGGCCCGCACCAAAGGATACGGCGAAAACCACGTGATCACGCGCGAGGCACTGCCGAATGCGATCCTGCCAACGCTGACGCTGATCGGGGTGCAGTTTACCTTTCTCATTGGCGGCACGGTCATCATTGAGCGGCTGTTTTCCTATGAGGGCCTCGGAAACATGGCGATTGATGCGGTGATCAACCGCGACCTGCCGCTGATCCAAGGCATCGTGATCCTGTTTGCGCTGCTCTTTACCATCGTCAATCTGGTGGTCGATATGCTTTATGTCGTGCTGAACCCCAAGCTGCGCCATGCGTGATGCGCGGGGCGAGGTCAGACGCCCGATCGGGCTGCGGCTGTGGCTCTCCGGCGGCTGGCTGACGGTGCTGGTTCTGGCCGCAATCTGTGCGCCGCTGATCGCCCCCAAAGACCCGCTGATGCAGGATTTGTTTCTTGGCCGAATGCCACCGTTCTGGATGCAAGGAGCGGAGCCGGGGTATCTTCTTGGAACAGATTCGCTGGGACGTGATGTCTTGTCTCGTATTCTCTATGGTGCACGTTTGGCTCTTATTGTGGCGCTGGTTGCCGGAACACTCACCTGCCTTATTGGTGCGACACTGGGTCTGATCGCAGGATATTACCGCGGTTGGCCCGACCGCATCATCAGCCGTTTTGTTGACATCTGGATGGCCTTTCCTCCGGTGCTTTTTGCCATTCTGCTCATCGCCGTTCTTGGCCCCGGCCTCATGTCGATCATCATCGCGATTGTTGTCATCGACTGGACCCGTTTCGCCCGCGTGATCCGGGCCGAAGCCATGACGCAAGGGGCAATGGATTATGTCGCCAGCGCGCAGGTGGCCGGGCGCACGCGGTTTGGTACGATGCTCACTGAAATCCTGCCCAACGTCCTGCCGACCATCGTCGCCCTGCTCACGCTGGAGATGGGCATCGCCGTGATCGTCGAAGCGATCCTGAGCTTCGTGAACCTCTCGATCTCCACCGACAGTCCCACATGGGGCGGCATGATCGCTGAGGGGCGTACCAGCGTCCATCAGGCATGGTGGGTATTGGTCTTTCCACTGATCACCCTCTTCCTGACCGTGCTGAGCTTTTCCCAATTGGGTGAAGGGCTGAAAGACCGCTTCGATCCGGTGCTGCGATGAACAGCTATTTGAGCATTCGCAACCTTACGGTGCGGCTGCGGCAGGGGCCTGTGATCCTGCGGCGCGTCTCGCTGGATGTGGCGGCGGGACAGGTACACGGGCTGGTAGGCGAAAGCGGTGCCGGGAAATCGATGATCGGCAAGGCGGTGCTCGGCACCCTGCCCCGCGCGCTTGAGGTAACGTCGGGCGAAATATGGCTCGATGGCACGGACCTAATGACCCTGCCCCCCAAGGAACGCCGCCGCCGTATTGGGGCGACGGCCGCGCTCATTCCGCAAGACCCGCTCACCGCGCTTAATCCCTCCAAACGCATCGGGCCACAGATCACCCGTCGGCTGGTCGATATCCTTGGCTGGAGCAAAAGGGACGCCGAAGCACGCGCGCTCGAACTGCTGGACGAGGTGCACATTCCCGCCCCTGCCCGTGTCATGCGCAGCTATCCACATGAGCTGTCGGGAGGTATGCGCCAACGCATTCTGATCGCCTCTGCCTTTGCGGCGGAGCCGAAACTGATCATCGCGGATGAACCGACAACGGCGCTGGATGTGACCGTGCAAAAGCAAATTCTCAGGCTGATCGCAGAGATGCAGGCGCGACATGGCACAGCGCTTTTGTTCGTGACCCATGACCTTGGCGTGGTGTCCAAGGTCTGTGACACGTTGTCGGTGCTTTATGCAGGAAAAGTAGTGGAAGACGCCCCGATGCAACGGTTCTTCATGCGCCCTATCCACCCCTATTCTCGCGCTTTGCTGGGGGCAACGCCCACCTATACCGACCCAACCGGGAGCCTTACTCCGGTGTCGGAAGAGGTGATCCACGAGGTCGAAGAAGAGGTACGCTTACATGATCTGAGGACAGGGCCATGATGTACGAGGTTCGTGATCTGCGTCTTTCCTTTGCTGACATGGCACATAAGCCTTTTCTGGGCGCTGCCCCCCGCATCGAAGTTCTCAAAGGGATCAGCTTTGACGTGCCCAAGGGTGCGGTGCTGGGCATTGTGGGTGGCTCAGGTTCTGGCAAGTCCACACTTGGTCGTGCGATGCTCCGCCTGTTGGAACCGTCGGGCGGAAGCATCGCGTTTGACGGGACTGACATCACTCATTTGGCAGAGCACGATCTGCGCAGGATGCGGCGGCGGTTTCAAATGATCTTTCAGGACCCGATGTCATCCCTAAACCCACGACGACGCGTTGGAGGGATCATTGCCGGGCCGCTGCGCCTGCACGGTCTGGACGGCGTGCAAGGCCGTGTTGATGAAGCGCTCGATATGGTGGGGCTGCCCCGTACCTTTGCGAGGCGTTTTCCCCACGAACTTTCGGGGGGACAACGCCAGCGCGTTGGCATTGCACGTGCGATTGCGCTGCGCCCTGACTTTATTCTCGCCGATGAGATCGTTTCCGGCCTTGATGTGTCTTCGCAGGCGCAGGTTTTGAACCTTCTGGGTGATCTCGTGCGCGAACTTGGCCTGACGCTTGCCTTTATCAGTCACGATCTGTCTGTGATCCGGCGACTTTGCGACCGGGTGCTGGTGCTGCATCACGGGGAGATTGTGGAAGAGGCGGAGACCGCCACACTCTTTGACGCGCCACAAGCCGGCTATACCCGTGAATTGCTGGATGCGATCCCCCTGCCCGATCCACATCAGGTCTGGGATTGATTTGCACAAAGACAGTGACTGGTTTTTTCTAGTGCCCCGGACTTTATTGTCCCAATAGCCTGAGCTTTGCGGCATGGCATATCTGGCCAACGAGAGTAGTGCCGGAAGCCTATTTCGCGATACCGAAGAACCGCCATTTGTATTGGTTTTGGCAGCGAAATTGCATCCCGCCTCTTCACATTATGAAGAAAGACCATTCCCGGCATACTTGCACCCCGGCGTCAAACCCGGCACAGTTTGCCCTTTCTGTTTGTGAATGAATACAGGCCATCCCCAATGACTAAGCCCAGGATTTCCAGATCACAAATGCGCGGCGCTCTGCCCGATGATCGGTATCTTGAGTGGTTTGTTGATACCTTTTTAGGTGAGCACTTTCCCGAGGCCTTTTGTGTAGACCGTGCGATGCTTTTGGATATGCATGCAAACGGGTTACGGTATGCACGTCATTTCGGGTTTGTTGAGCGTCCTGATCAAACGCACTTTTTGGCACTAATGAATGACATTGGGCCAGATTTCTGGCGGTTTCCGGGGTTCTCAGATATCATCAATCAGCAAGACCTTGCCCCGGATCGGCGGATTTCGCTGGTTTACGCCGATGTAACCGGTGCTCAGTTTGAGGTTGCTGTCATGCAGCAGGACCCGCTTTATTGGTTTCCGCATCAAGTGCAGAATCATGTCTTGGGGATGAGTTAACGATGTCGCGACTGCTGGCCAATCCAAATCCACGCATGCAATCAATGCTTGCAGGACCACTTGCGCAGCGCAACGCCGCCGTGAGCCGTTTTAACCGGATCCGGGATGCGCATTTCGGGATCGGACCCAACAGGATGCCACGGGGTTTGCGCGGATTGCGGGGCCTCAGTCGCGGAGCAGGGTTTGGCGATGCCGTGATGGAAGGGCTCACACCCATGTTGCGCACGCAAGTGATGCTTAACGAATGGGAACGCGCCAGTGCCGCCAGCCGTGCCTATCAAGGGCAAATTCGGCGGGCAGCCGCAACGGAATACTGGGCGCAGCGCCGGGAGACGGCGCAAACGCAATACCGCGAAATGATCGATGGCAGCACATGTGGCGCGGATCAGGAATGCCGGATGCGCGCGGCACGACAACAATATGGCACACGCTTGCCCGCCAGTGGCACATGGTCCGGCCAGCCGGGCAACAGCGTCTGGACGCCCGCCGCCGGAACCGAGGCCAGACAAGCGCTGGATGAGACCAATGCGGCCAGAACTGCGGCAGGGCGATCACCGCTTCAGGGTGTCCGATATCGCAACGGTTTTCCCGAATTTCGCCCATTTTCATCAGCGAACGTCCCGATCCCCAATATGCAGGGAAACCTGAGGACAGGCCCGACCGGCGATGTCGGACAAGCGCGGCGGATATTGGGCGATCGGTGGTCCCCGGGGATGGAAGAAGGGCGCACATGGCACCACCATCAAAACACCCGCAATCTGCTTGCCGTGGATTCGCGCATTCACAACGCGACCATTCGGGATGCCCCCACCGGAAGATGGTTGGCGACAGGCGGTGCCCTGCATACTGGCGGTGCCTCCGCAACCAGAGACCCATTGTTTTGAGAGGACCGGAATGACCATTGAATTTGACCAAGCCAAGCAGAAGATTCTGGATGATCCCGGCTTTTCGCCGCTTGGACCTCAATGGGGGGATGCGGAATTCGCCGAGCTGAAGGCAGCAACCGGGTGTACACCACCTGCGCAGCTGGAAAAAATCCTAAGGGAAATAGGGTCGTTCGCGCTGGGTTGGGACAACGCGGTCTTGGGCGTTTTCGATCAAGGGCAGGTTGTCAAAACCGAAGTCCAAATTGCGATGGCGCAGCTCAAGACAATGGTGAGTGATTTTAGGTCTTTGCGGATGAGTACGGAGTTCCCTGATCGGTTCCCGCTCGACATGATATTCTTTGGATCTGCTGAGGCAGGACATGCCAAGTTTGTCATGCACAGTGCGGAAATGGACGACGGCGCAGTTTATCTCTGGCCAATCACGGGAGAATCATGGGGCACACCGGGCAATCCGGGCCTCGCCAAAGTGACCGATACGCTGTTTGAGTTCTATTACCACATGACCGAATACGATAATATCTAGAGCATGTTAGACCTCGGCGAAAAGTGGCGCAAAACCTTCATGGAAGCATGGCCCCCGGAATTGTGGGACCTGACGCTGCCCGCAATTGAGATCAACCTGTCAGAGCAGGACCGCCATATTATCGGCAGCGCCACACCTGCGTTTGCCGAAATGTTTGATCTGCCGGGGCGTATGCCGGACACCTTGGCCTGCATCTCTGAGATAGGTGATGCGGTAAATGATCTGGCTCAGACGGGTGCCTTTGTGAGACTGGGCAGCGCCAGTTTCAAGCGGGAAGGCGCGCTTTCCCTGCCATTGGAGACAGCAGAGCAATTTGTCGATGCCATTCGCGCTCCCAACCTGCGCGCTGCGCGGTTTGTCGGGGATTCACTCAAAAACGACTACCCTTTGTCACTGTTTGTCTTTCCCTGGCACCCTATTCAGGAATGGGCCGAGTTTCGACTGTTTGTGCAGGGCGGACGTTTGGCTGGAGTGTCGCAGTATCATTGCGAAACACGGTTCGATGAATTGCACAACGTGTTGCCAGAGGCCCGGACCAAAATCGATGCGTTCTGGAAGAGTATTTCCGCCGCCTTGCCGCTACCTGATGTGATCATAGATGTGTTTATCGATACTGACGGCAGCAACCTATTTGACGTTCACCTGATCGAGCTGAACCCCTTCATTCGTCGATCGGACACCTGCCTTTTTACCTTTGACAAACCCTACGACTTTGACGGCAGTTTTCGGGTCGTGACCTGAGCAACAGACCCCATTCGGCCCTATACCAGATACAAAGCTGCGGCCGGACTAAGCCGCCGTCGTGTCAAAGCAGCATTTGCGCCAAGGCCAACCCAGCAGCCCCCATGGCACCGCCAGTCAACCCAGCCAGAACGTACCAGCGCCAGTGCGCTTGTCTGTCAGGTTGCGGCGGGTTGGCCTGCGCCATCAGCGCGTCTTCGACCAAAGCGGGCAGGCGCGGACCAAAGCGGGCCAGAACCATCGCCGTGTTGGCAAAATCAGTAAGAGCAGCACGCGGGCCGATGGATTTGGTGATGTAGCTTGTCACAATCGGGCTGGCGACTTCCCAAATGTTCATATGCGGATTGAGCGACCGCGCGACCCCTTCAACAACCACCATCGTGCGCTGCAACAAGATCAGCTCAGTGCGCGTTTCCATCCCGAAACGCTCAGTGACTTCAAAGAGATAGCTCAGCAATCGCGCCATTGAGATGTGGGTGGCGTCCATGCCGAAAATTGGCTCTCCCACGGCGCGAAGCGCGCGGGCAAATTCATCCACATCCTTGTCGGCAGGCACATACCCCGCCTCAAAATGCACCTTGGCCACACGTTTATAATCGCGGCGGATAAAGCCATAGAGGATCTCAGCGTAGACCCGGCGGGTGTATTCATCAATGTAGCCCATGATCCCGAAATCATAGGCCACGATATCACCATTTGGCGCGACCTTGAGGTTGCCCTGATGCATATCCGCATGAAAATACCCATCGCGCAGCGCGTGATTGAGAAAGAGTTGTAGCACCGCATTGCTGAGGGCAACGCGGTCATGTCCGGCGGCGTCAATTGCGTCGTTGTCGCCCATCGATACGCCATCGGCCCAATCAAGTGTCATCACACGGCGCGAGGAATGTGCCCATTTGATCTGTGGCACCTGAAACCCCTGATCGTCCTTGGTGTTGGCCGCAAATTCTGAAGCGGCAGCACTTTCGAGCCGCAAATCCAGCTCTCCACGCACCACACCGTCGAAATGTTCGATCACATCCATCGGGCGCAGACGACGCGCACCGGGGGCGAACACCTCGACCATGCGCGCGGCAAGGTAAAAGGCGTCGACATCCTTGCGAAAGGCGCGTTCGATATTGGGGCGCAGCACTTTAACCGCCACATCCTGGCCCGTGCTGGTCAACTTAGCCCTGTGAACCTGCGCGATGGAGGCGGCAGCCACCGGTTCGCTGAACTCCGAGAACATCTGATCCACAGGCAAGCCAAGCTCACGTTCAACTTCGGCTTTGGCCTCTTCGATTCTGAAGGGCGGCAGCTTGTCCTGAAGCACGCGCAGCTGCACCGCTAACTCATCCCCCACGACATCCGGACGGGTCGAAAGAACCTGACCAAATTTGATGTAGGCAGGCCCCAGTGCGGTCAGTGCACGGGTCGCGGGCGGCATTGACGGATCACCCTTGTAGCCCAGCCATTTGAACGGCAGGCCCAGCGCGCGGGCAACAAACCGGAGGGCTGGTGGTGCCTCAAACGCGTCCAGTACGACATTCATGGCCCCGGTGCGTTCCAGCGTGGCCCCAGTGCGTACCAGCCGCCATATGTTGTGCGGTCCGCGCATCCTTTAGATTTTCCAGCCGGAGTGCAGGGCCGCGATGCCCATTGTCAGGTTCCGATACTTCGCCTGCTCAAAGCCCGCCTGTTTTACCATGCCCAAAAACGTCTCCTGATCGGGGAAGTTGCGGATCGATTCGACCAGATACTGATAGCTGTCGCGGTCATTCGCGATCACCTGGCCCATACGGGGGATCACATTGAAGCTATAAAGGTCATACGCCTTTTGCATCATCGGGTTGGGCAGCTGGCTGAACTCCAGCACCATCAGACGGCCACCGGGACGCAGCACGCGGTAGGCCTCATTGAGTGCCTCTTGCGGTCGGGTGACGTTCCGGATGCCAAAGCTGATGGTGTAGACGTCAAAGCTGTTGTCCTCAAATGGCAACGCCATCGCGTCCCCGACAACCCAATCAAGACTGTCGGCCATCGCATCCGCTTCGGCGCGTTTGCGGCCTTCGATCAACATCCCTTCGGTCAGGTCGCACACCGTGGCGTGGCCATGGCCCGCGCGTTTAAGGAACTTGAAAGAAACATCTCCCGTCCCGCCCGCAACGTCCAACAGTTTTTGACCTGGCCGCGGTGCCAGCCAATCCATCATCGCCTCTTTCCAGATGCGGTGGATGCCGACGCTCATTACATCGTTCATGATGTCGTATTTGTTGGCCACGTCCGAGAAGAGGCTGCGGACCTTGCCCGCTTTTTCTTCTTCTAAAATCGTCTGCGCGCCGAAGTGGGTTGTGCTGTCCGTCATGGATCACGTCCTGATATTGTCAAAGCGGAGATATAGCGCCTATCAAGCAGATACAAACCGCCAATTGCCGCATGACTGGGGCGGATGTGTGAAAAGGATGGGATATGCCCGAACTGCCCGAAGTGGAAACCGTGATGCGGGGGCTGACCCCCGCGATAACAGGGGCCGTGATCGCGCAAGCAGATGTGAACCGTCCTGATCTGCGCTGGCCGTTCCCTGAGCGGATGGCAGAGCGTTTGACCGGACAAAAGGTGCTGGGGCTGCGGCGGCGGTCAAAATACATCCTTGCGGATCTGGCATCGGGAGAATCACTGCTTGTACACTTGGGCATGTCAGGACGGATGCTGGTTTCAGGCGATCCGCTGGGCCAGTTTGTGCATGAACATCCGGCAGCGGAAAAACATGATCACGTGGTTTTCCACATGGACAACGGTGCGCGGATCACCTTCAACGATCCGCGCCGATTTGGCGCGATGGATCTGTTGGATACAGCCAGCGCCAACACCCACAAATTGCTTGCCGCTATTGGACCGGAACCTTTGGGCAACGACTTCCATGAGGCTCATCTGATTGCAGCGCTCAAGGATCGCAACACACCCATCAAATCCGCGCTGCTGGATCAACGGATCATTGCGGGTTTGGGGAATATCTATGTATGTGAGGCGCTTTACAGGGCAGGCATACATCCAGCGCGCAAGGCAGGTCGTATTTCTGCAACGCGTGTAGCAACCCTCGTTCCTATCATCCGCACCGTTCTTGGAGAGGCGATTGAGGCAGGCGGATCCTCTTTGCGCGATTTTCGGCAAGCAGATGGAGAACTTGGCTACTTCCAGCACAGTTTTGATGTTTATGGACGGGAAGGCGAACCCTGCCGCACACCGGATTGCCCAAGCGTCATCCAGCGTATTGTGCAGTCAGGACGCTCATCCTTCTATTGTCGTCAATGCCAAAGATAGCTTGAAACGTCGTTTCCCCGTGATATGGATTCACCCCTGTGCGCAACCATTGAGAGCATCATAGATGGCTTACGAAACGATTACGCTGGACGTTGACAACCATGTGGCTCTGGTCACGCTCAACAGGCCCGATGCGCTGAATGCGCTGAACGATCAGCTGATGGCAGAACTCGCCGACGCGCTTAAAGGGTGTCAGGACAATGAAAAGGTCCGCTGCATCGTCATCACCGGGTCGGAAAAGGCATTTGCCGCCGGGGCCGACATCGCGATGATGAAGGACAAGACCTTTGTTGACGCGTTCGCGGGCGATTTGTTCACGCCGGAAACGGACCAGATCATGCGGGTGCGCAAGCCAATCATTGCGGCTGTGTCCGGTTATGCGCTGGGCGGCGGGTGCGAATTGGCGATGATGTGTGATTTTATCATCTGCACGGAGACCGCCAAGTTTGGCCAGCCCGAGATCAACCTTGGCGTCGTGGCAGGCATCGGCGGTACACAGCGCCTGACGCGGCTGGTGGGCAAAGCCAAGGCGATGGACATGAACCTGACCGGGCGTTTCATGGACGCAGCAGAGGCCGAACGATCAGGGCTGGTCAGCCGCGTTGTGCCTGTCAAAAAGCTGATGGATGAGACACTGGGCGCCGCGCACAAGATCGCAGAAAAATCCATGGTCTCTGTCATGGTGGTGAAAGAAGCGGTGAACCGCGCCTATGAGGTGCCGCTGCGCGAAGGCCTGCTGTTCGAACGCCGCGTTTTCCATTCGCTCTTTGCGACCGAAGACCAAAAAGAAGGAATGAGCGCGTTCCTGGAGAAGCGTGAAGCACAGTTCAGGGACAAGTAACCGACCCTGTGAAGGGTCGGCTGTGCGGACAAAACAGCCGTTCAACTTCCGGCCTTTGCTGACGCAGTATTTTTTGCGTGCGCCGCAATCCGTTCGCCGCAACGCAGTGCAAATCACCGAAGCAGTCTGCAGGTACACCCATTGCTTGCGCAGCATCTGGTCGCGTGTGTGGCACGTGCAACGCCGCTCTGCGGTCAATGTCGTTAGAAGAGCCATTCAAAGTGATGACGGAAATTGGACCGCAAGCCGCCCCTTAAGTGCATTCGACTGTCTTGAAATGATCAGTGAGGACGCAGCTTTACTAAAACTTGATCCAGTTAGATCACCCTGTCGCAACAAAACCGTTAGGTACTCGCCGTAAGGCCATAACTCCGAAGGTCACCTTTGTTGGAGCGTGCATGCCGACTTACACAGTCACAACGTCCAATTGGAACAGCGCCGCATTTTGGTCTGCGATCACGCAATCCGCACCGGGTGGCGAGCTGGATTTTTCCGGCCTTCCCTCGACCTACGACGTAGATATTTTCCACCCTGGTGGCCGAATTGTGATCACCGATGGGACCAGCACCTATATCATCGGCGACGACACCTCATCCGGTACTGATGTCACGATGGGATCGGGCACGGTTCTTAGCAATTTCACATCATTCATCTTGGCCGATGGCGACAATTTCAACTAAGGCGGCACCAATGCGGACACCATTCAAGGTGGGGCCAATGGGGACTCCCTTTTCGGAGACGTGGGCAATGATTCCATAACCGGCGGTGGCGGCGATGATACCCTTGGTGGGGGCGCTGGCCAGGACACCATCTGGGGCGGGGTGGGCAATGACACCATTGATGGCGGTGCCGACAGTGACGAGCTTGACGGCGGAGCAGGCAATGACACCTTATCTGGCGGTGCCGGTGATGACGCGCTTTACGGTGGGACCGGTGCTGATAGCATTTTTGGCGGCGACGGCAGCGATGACATCTTTATCGAAGACGGCTTCGGGTCGGATACGATTGATGGGGGCACCGGGGTACAAGATGATCTGAAGTTCAGATCCGTGTCATCGGGTGTCAATGTCACGGCGACGGGCGACAAGGCTGGAACAGCTACTGATGGCACCGATACGCTGCAATTCACCGACATCGAGGATATCGATGGCTCGGATCACAACGACACCATTGATCTATCGCTGGATACCAGCGGCATGGAAGCGGATGGGTTTGTTGGCGACGATTCCATCACTGGTGGGTCGGGCAGTGACGACTTTGACGGCGATCAGGGTAATGACACGCTGTTGGGTGGATTGGGCGATGACACGATCGCTGGTGGCGATGGCGACGACTATATCGAAGGGGGAGCGGGAAATGACTTTCTGACCACGGGTCTGGGTCAGGATACGTTGATGGGCGGGGACGGCAATGACACGCTGATGAACTCCGACGGGGATGACAGTCTGGACGGCGGTGCGGGCGATGACAGTATCGTGGCCACGGGCGGCATGGACACGCTGCGCGGCGGCACGGGTGCCGATACAATGGACGGCGGCGATGATGCCGATACGTTGATTATTGAAGACGGTTTTGGCAATGATGTCATCACCGGGGGCGAAGGCACAACGGACGGCACCGACGAAGATTTCGATACGATTGACCTAAGTGCAATGACAGGGCCTGTCACCGTCACCTATACCGGCGATGAGGCCGGGACGATCACCGACAGCACAGACACCATTACTTTTTCGGAAATCGAAAACCTGATCCTGACTGATCAAAACGACACCTTAGATGCCTCATCTGACACGCTAGGTATCAGTGTCGACGGCGGAGACGGCAATGACAATTTTCGGGGAGGAAGCGGCGACGATACGGTGATCGGCGGCGCGGGCGCAGACGCATTTTGCGACAGTGCTGGCAATGATTCCATCGATGCTGGCATAGGAAGCGACATCTTGTTCGTTGATGGCGCCGGCGGCTCAGATACCATTGATGGCGGCGATGGTGACGATTGGATTTCATTTTATGGCGATACCAATCAGGTCTGGAACATTGTCTATGACAGCGCAGCGGGGGGGTCGCCACGTCTGGCGGCGACAGCGTTACATTCTCGGACATTGAAACCTGGGAAAGCGCTCAGGACGGCGCTGTGTTTTTTGACGTTAGGCTGGCTGGTGAATCTCAGTTCTTTTGGGACTATGGTGGTGAATCCACGGTCTATGGTTCTGACTACAATGATACGATCACTGCGCAGGGATTTGGCCCGTCATCCCGATATTATGACGGCGGGGCTGGCGATGATTATTTGGAATCAGCTCCTGGCGATGACACAATATTGGGTGGCGCTGGAAACGACACGATTTACTCCTATTCTGGGAACGACAGTGTCGACGGTGGTACCGGCAACGACGAGATTTACGGTGGCGGTGGGGATGACACCATCTCGGGGGGCACCGGAGATGATACGATCACTGGCGGCAGCGGCAATGATAGGTTCACCTATGTAGCCGGCGATGGAAACGACACCATCACCGACTTCAACACTGGAAACACCGGGACGTTGCTTGATGGGGACAACAGCAATAACGACTATATCGATCTTGGTGCGTTCTATGATGATATCTCGGAACTTCATGCGGATCAGGCTGATGATGGCGTGCTCAACCAATCCAATGATGGTGTGGGCGGGGCGGATTATAGCGATAACAGTCAATTTGGCGCGGGGTCCCTTACATTCACGGGTGCCAGCGCCGATAGCTCAAGTTTCACGAGCGAGAATACTGGCGTCGTCTGTTTTACATCTGGGACCGCAATTCGCACCCCGCATGGTGATGTCCTGATCGACGATCTGAAAGTTGGCGATTTGGTCACCACCATGGACAACGGCCCGCAAAAAAATTCGCTGGATTGGAATACGACGCGTAGATCAGGGATTGCTCAAGGCCGCCCCCAACATCCGGCCCATCCTGATAAACCCCCAGGTTTTGGGAAACGACAGGCCTTTGCTTGTTTCACCGCAGCATTGCATGTTGCTTAGTGACGGCACATTGGCGCGCGCCAAGCATCTAGCTGAGCAAATGCGAGGCGTACGCATCGCGCACGGCAAACGCAGAATTACCTATGTGCATCTCATGTTTGACGCAGACCAGATTATTTTTGCTGAAAACGCACCATCAGAGAGCTTTTACCCTGGCTCGATGAGCCTGAAGATGATGGGAAATGACAAGTGCGCGGAACTTCTAACCATTTTCCCTGACCTAAAGCACTACGCATTCTGCCGCTCTCATATCATTGGTAAGTATGGCGAGACAGCGCGCCCGATCGCAAGAAAACAAGACTTACCGGAACTTCTGACCATGCCGATGAGAGTTGGTGGTAAAGCGGCACACCACTATCACGCGGAACGGTTATAAACGTTGATCCAAACCTATTGCTGCGAAAGAATGAAATGCGCGCGAAATTGCGATAACCGCCGTTCGAATGCTGCGCAGCATTTGACACAATCGGCTCGAAGCAGCCAGATGCGCGCGCGGCATAATCAATCTGCATGATAGGTCCAAAGCAGTCGTCGCGGACCATGCTATGATTTATCGTCGGCATAGGGCCGGCGTTTAGGTTTGGAGGGAGGACTGGAGGGCATATTATGCCAAGAGTCCAACTTCCCGCAGTTACCCCAAAACAAAAAGCATGGAACAAAGGGCGGATCATCGGACAGAAACGACCGCTGCTCCCCAAATAAGTGTGGGCCATACGTGCCCGGCTTGAACTCGCGGGTTATCTTCGCGACCTCGCGCTGTTTAACGTCGCAATTGATAGCAAACTGCGTGGTTGCGATCTGGTCAACCTTGCCGTCACGGATTTGGTCAAGGAGGACCGCGTGCGTGAACGGGTGTCAGTGATCCAAAGCAAGACCAAGAACCCAGTTCAGTTTGAACTGACTGAAAACACGAGGGATAGCGTCATTGCATGGGTAAGATCACCCGAGATGATCGGGTGCCGCTTTATGTTCTCGAGCCGCTTTCATGACCGTCCAACTTTTGTTGGGCCACACGAAGGTCGATAGTACGGTGCGTTATCTGGGCGTTGAGCTGGAAGTGCGCTGAGCATCGCTGAGCGTATCGACATCTAAACAAGATTGGCGAGCGGTCACTGTCGTTCGCCAATTCATACGAGCTCTTCGTACATCTCGCAGCAGTCGGCATGACCGAGCCCACAATGACCTATGCTGCGCGTTGCATTAACGTCATCTTTTGCCTCGCCGAGACAAATTTGCGGCGGAACATCTTCGATCTCGCTTCAAGCCACACGACGCACATCTTTGCGGGTTGCTAGTCCCATGCCGAGGCAAGAACCTCGAATGCCACTTTGACGTTTGGATCTTTGGCGCGGGACTTCAGAGTGATAAAGCGCAGCGATGTTTGGATCGAAACCTGATCGGCGACAACAAGACCGCGCGTTTGCATTTCATCTAGCGCAATAGACTCCCGACAGAGGCTTAGTCCAACCCCAGAGCGCACCATCGCCAACATGGACGGTTCTTGGTCCACCGAACAGACGTAATTTGGCGTTATTCCGTCCTCAGACAGTTCGGCATCCAAAAGTCTGGAATGGACAGAGTCTTGAGGGGTGCCGATCCACGGCAAATTGGCCAGCGCCTGCCAGTCTTTGCCCATAACGCGATCCTCCCATCCTTTCGGCGCCAGGACCTGATAGGTGAATGTTGTCAACTCTCTTTCATGGAACAGGGACGCTCCGTCGAGTTGGTCAGGGTCAATCGCGGGTTCGTAAGGGGCCAGACTGCCAAGATAAAAGCCGACATCGATTTGGTCAGAGATGATGCGGTTGATCACCTCGCCGCTCATGCCGTGACTCAGTTCCGTCCGCAAATCGGGAAACCCTTCGACCAACAACGACAAGAACTGACCCAAGCGGATGAACCCCGGATCGACGATAGTGCCAATCCGCAGGGTGCCACGCACATCACCGCTGACCCTGCGCGCGGTTTGGCCGAATTCGGTCAATGCAGAGCGCACCTTTTCCGCTTTCGCAATGAGTGCTGTTCCGTCCCGTGTCAGCTCCAGCCCTTTTGCAGTGCGTGTGAACAGCGTTAGGCCTGTGTCCTGCGCCAACCGCTTGAGTTGCAAGCTGACAGCGGGCTGCGTCAGGTGCAGTTTCTCGGCTGCGCGCGACACGTTTCCCTCGCGGGCCACGGTGATGAAGGCATCAAGCACGCGGATGTCTTGGATCGATCGCAATATAAATACCCCTTATAATGCGAGGTGTTATTACTCATTAGATTGTGGCGTTGAAAGCCGACATATTTCCAAAGAACTCAATATCGGAGCTTTCTATGACTATTCACCCGATCGGGCATTATATCAACGGCAAATCATACGCTGGTACAAATGCAACAACCCAAGCCGTTTTTAACCCGGCAAAAGGTGCCCAAACTGGGATCGTTGATCTTGCACAGGTCGAGGATGTGGACATGGCCGTTGCTGCGGCTCAAAAGGCGTTTCCGGCCTGGGCCGATATGCCACCGATCCGGCGCGCAAGGCTGATGAACCGTTTTCTGAACCTGCTGAATGAAAACAAAGATGAGCTGGCCCGCGCTATCACGCTAGAGCATGGCAAGGTTTTTACCGATGCCCGTGGTGAAGTTGAACGAGGCATTGATATTGTTGAGTTTGCTTGCGGGATCCCGCAACTGCTTAAGGGTGATTTCACCGATCAGGTGTCCACCGGTATCGACAACTGGACTCTGCGCCAACCGCTGGGCGTTGTTGCTGGCGTGACCCCGTTCAACTTTCCGGTCATGGTGCCGATGTGGATGTTCCCTGTCGCAATCGCCGCCGGTAACACCTTCGTTCTAAAGCCCTCGCCCACTGATCCGACGCCCGCCCTGATGTATGCGGCGTTGATGAAAGAGGCGGGCTTCCCCGATGGCGTGTTTAACGTGGTGCAAGGCGATAAAGTCGCAGTTGATGCGCTATTGGCCCATGACGACGTGAAGGCCGTGTCCTTCGTTGGCTCTACTCCTATTGCAAATTACATCTATGAGACCGGTGCGCGCAACGGCAAGCGGGTGCAGGCCTTGGGTGGTGCAAAAAACCACATGTTGGTGATGCCTGATGCAGATCTGGAAAAGGCCGTCGATGCGCTGATCGGTGCGGCCTACGGGTCGGCTGGCGAGCGCTGCATGGCGATTTCAGTCGCGACCCTTGTAGGGGATGTTGCCGACAAGATTGTGCCAATGCTGGCCGAGCGGGCCCGTAGTTTGAAGATGAAGAACGGGCTGGAGCTGGACGCAGAGATGGGGCCGGTCGTGACCAAAACAGCCCATGATCGCATCAAAGGTTACATCGAAAAAGGTGTGGCCGAAGGCGCTGACCTTGTTGTGGACTGGCGTGATTTCACGGTTGGGGGCTTTGAGGACGGCTATTGGTTGGGCGGCACTTTGTTCGACAATGTGACCCCCGAGATGACCATCTACCGCGAGGAGATTTTTGGCCCTGTGTTGGCCTGCGTCCGCGTCAAGGATTTCGCTGAAGGTGTCGATCTGATCAACGCCCATGAATTTGGTAACGGCGTCAGCCTGTTCACGCGGGACGGCAATGCTGCGCGCGAATTTGGCCGCAAAATACAAGTTGGCATGGTTGGCATCAACGTACCGATACCAGTGCCGATGGCTTGGCATGGGTTTGGCGGCTGGAAGAAAAGCCTGTTCGGCGACACCCATGCTTACGGTGAAGAAGGCGTGCGGTTTTACACAAAGCAGAAGTCGATCATGCAACGCTGGCCGGAAAGCATTTCGAAGGGTGCTGAGTTCGCGATGCCGGTCGCCCGGTAAGCGCGCCGCTTTCAGAGGAAGCAGACCATGCAAAATTCAAAAAACGAAAAACTTGATGGCGGCCCGCTCAGCGGGATCACAGTTCTTGATTTTTCGCGGGTTCTGGCGGGGCCATATTGTACCATGGTGCTCGCCGATCTGGGCGCGCGGGTCATCAAGGTCGAAAAGTTTGGCACTGGCGATGACACGCGGGCCTTTCCTCCGTTCGTTGACGCTGAAAGCGCATATTTCATGTGCTTTAATCGCGGCAAAGAAAGCATCGTTCTGGACATCAAATCGCCCCGCGATCGGGAATTGCTGGAACGGCTATTGGGCACATCCGACGTGTTGGTCGAGAATTTCCGCCCCGGCGTGATGGACCGCCTCGGCTATGGTGCTGAGCGTTTAGCCAAGACCCATCCGCATCTGATCTATTCTTCAATCTCTGGCTTTGGTCATTCTGGCCCGATGTCTGATCTGCCGGGCTATGACATGGTTGTCCAAGCTATGGGGGGCGTGATGAGTTTGACCGGCTGGCCCGGTGAACGCCCGGCCCGTGTGGGCACCAGCTTTGGTGATCTGGGCGCGGCTTTGTTCGGTGTTATCGGCATCTTGGCTGCCCTCTATCGGCGCACACAGAACGCACAGGGCGAGCGCGTTGATATCGGCATGCTCGATTGTCAGGCCGCTTTGATGGAAACCGCTCTTGCCCGGTATGACGTAGAAGGCAAAGGCCCACCCGCACAGGTGATTGCCACCCGTCATTGGCTCCGTTTGAGACGTTTCAGGCCAAAGACGAACGCTTTGTCATCGCCGCAGGCAACGACCAGCTATTCCTTCTGATGGCCGACGCAATTGGCGCGCCGGATTTGGCGATGGACCCTGATTTCTCGTCCAATGATCTGCGGGTGCGCAACCGGCCCAAGATGGTTGCCGCCATCGATGCGGTAACATCCCAAATGCCCGTGCAGCACTGGTTGGACGAACTGAACGAGGTGGGCGTGCCGTGCGGCCCGATCAATACGATCGACCGGATCCTGGATCATCCGCAGCTCTTATCGCGCAATATGATCGTGCAGGTTGAAGGCAAAAGCGCCAAACCCTTCCGCACCGCGGGCAACCCGATAAAATTATCAGCCTATAAAGACATGGATCCTGCTGCCGCACAGGTGGCCCCGGCGCTGAACCAGCACCGCGAGGACATCCTTGCCGAAGTTATGGCCGACGCCGAGGCCTATGACCAAAACCAAACTGCCAAGAAACACGCGGAAACCGATGCCGAAGACTTTGGCTGGGCGTCTTTCGGGCTCAAGCGCTGACACCTGACGTGGGAGAAAGACCAATGACGGCCAAGACACCAAAATCAAAAGCTGAAAAATCCGCTGAAAAAGGCATCGAACGCACAACGCTTGAGGAAATCATTGTCGAGCGGCGCGAACATGTCGGATTGATCACGTTGAACCGCCCCAAGCAGTTGAACGCCCTGAACCTCCAATTAGCGGCCGAGGTCATGGCCAAGTTAAAGGCTTTCGATGCGGATGACCGTATCGGTGCTGTAGTCATCACCGGCAGCCCGCGCGCCTTTGCTGCGGGGGCTGACATCGAAGAAATGGCGGAAAAGACGCTGGTGGAACTGTTGGGCAACGATATTTTTGCCGATTGGGACCAGATGCGTTTCATCCAGAAGCCCGTGATTGCTGCCGTCAGCGGCTTTGCCCTTGGTGGCGGGTTTGAGCTTGCAATGCTGTGCGATTTCATCATCGCGTCAGAGGATGCACAGTTCGGTTTGCCCGAAATCAAGCTCGGCATCTTGCCGGGTATTGGCGGCTCGCAACGGCTGTCAAAATCCATCGGGAAATCGCTGGCGATGGATATGATCCTGACGGGCCGCACAGTTGACGCGGTCGAGGCCAAAGCCTCTGGCATCGTCGCGCGTGTTGTCCCGGGTAACGAGCTTTTGCAAACCGCCCTTGAGGCCGCTCATCAGATCGCCGGGCTGAACGCCCCCGCGGTCACGATGGCCAAAGAGGCGGTGAACTATGCCTTCCAATCCAACCTGTCCGAAGGTGTGATGCACGAACGACGCCTATTTCAGGCTGCCTTTGCCACGGACGGCCAAAAAGAAGGTATGGCCGCGTTTGTCGCCAAACGCGCGCCCGTCTTCCGCAACCGGTAATCAGTCAGGGCCCTATGCACAACATGTCTGATCAACCGGATATCACAGTAGCGCGAGCCGGCCCGGTCGGGATTATTGGCCTAGACCGCCCGCAGGCCATGAATGCCCTCACGCTCGACATGGTGCGCGACATTGATCGGGCATTGGACCAGTTTGAGGCAGACCCGGCCATTGATCGCGTGCTTCTGCGGTCCGACACGGATCGCGCGTTTTGTGCGGGTGGTGATATGCGCCGGATCCGGGCCCTTTCATTGGCGCAAAACTTCGGGGACGCCGAACAATTCTTCCAGGAAGAATACGGCCTAATCCAACGCATGTCCGGTTATGCAAAAACCATCATCGCTTTGGTGGACGGGGTCTGCATGGGCGGGGGCTTAGGCCTTGTCATGCAATGCGATGTCCGCGTTGCGACGGATCGTGCTCGGTTTGCCATGCCCGAAACCGCAATTGGGTTTTTCCCCGACGTCGGCGGCAGCTATTTCCTGTCCCGTATGCCGCATTTTGGCGCCTTTTGGATGGGCCTGACGGGCGCGCAAGTTGCGGGCTTTGATGCACAAACATTGGGCATTTCAACCCACATTTTGCCCCAGGGCGACGTGAAAGGATTTGAGAGCGCGCTTGGCAGGCCTGAGGCAGCGATGGACACTGTGCTGGAGACTTTTTGCGCGGCCCCCGGCTACCAAAGCAGCATGCTAAGCCTTGCGGCCAACACCATGTGTTTTGATCAATCAACGCTTTGCAGCATCAAAGACCGTTTGTCAAAACACACTGCAGTGGGAGCACAATCCGCGCGTAAGGCACTTGATAAAGTCTCACCGCGCAGCCTGCAAGAAACCATGCGATTGCTGCGACGCGGGCGGGACGCGTCGCTAAAGGACTGCCTTGCGCGTGAATTTGAAGCCATGCAACGCGCCATCCGCCATCCCGATCTGGCCGAAGGGGTCCGGGCTGTGTTGGTCGAAAAAGACCATGCACCCTGCTGGCAATCATCACCTGCCTTAACGCAAACATGAAAGTCGCATCATGACCGGAAATTCAGAAGAGTTTGACTATATCATCGTGGGTGTCGGATCGGCGGGTTGCGTTCTTGCCAATCGCCTATCTGAGGATGCCAGGAACCGTGTTTTGCTATTAGAAGCAGGCGGCAAAGACAACTATATCTGGATCCATATCCCTGTCGGATACCTGTATTGTATGGGCAACCCACGGACGGATTGGGGGTTTAGGACCAAGGATCAACATGGGCTGAATGGCCGTGCGCTGAACTATCCACGCGGGCGCGTGCTGGGGGGGTGTTCGTCGATCAATGGCATGATCTATATGCGCGGTCAGGCGCGTGACTATGATGGCTGGCGCCAAATGGGGAACCCTGGCTGGGGCTGGGACGATGTCCTTCCTTACTTCAAGAAATCCGAGGATTACTATGCCGGCGAAGACGAAATGCATGGCGAAGGTGGCGAATGGCGGGTTGAGGAACAGCGCCTGACTTGGGAGATTTTGGACGCCTACCGCGACGCCGCCGAACAAGCCGGGATTGCGAAGGTCGAGGGTTTCAATCGCGGCGACAACGAAGGCTCGGCCTACTTTCGGGTCAACCAGCGGGGTGGCTGGCGCTGGAACACATCCAAGGGGTTCTTACGCCCTGCTCAGACCCGCAAGAACCTTAATGTCGTGACCCAAGCACAAGTGCAGAAGGTTTTGTTTGAGGGTAAACGCGCGACCGGTTTAGACGTGGATGTGCGTGGCGTGAAAAACAACTTCAAAGCGCTCGGCGAGGTGATCTTATCCGCTGGCGCAATCGGGTCGCCGCAATTGCTGGAGCTGTCGGGAATTGGCAACCCAGAGGTTCTTGGCGCACAGGGGATTGAAGTCGTTCATCAGGTCGATGCGGTTGGTGAGAACCTGCAAGATCATCTGCAACTACGTACCGCGTTCCGCGTGGAGGGCGTGAAAACGTTGAACCAGCGCGCAGGCTCGGTTTGGGGACGCATGGGGATTGGGCTTGAATATGCCTTGAAACGGTCAGGGCCGATGTCGATGGCCCCAAGTCAATTGGGCATCTTTGCAAAGTCCGGTCCCGAGGTCGAAACCGCTGACCTCGAATTTCATGTTCAGCCGTTGTCGCTTGATAAATTCGGCGATCCTCTGCATCCGTTCCCGGCCTTTACAGCCAGTGTCGTGCCGGTCCGCCCGCAAAGTCGCGGTTCGGTGCACATTACGTCCAAAGACCCGAAGTCCCACCCATCGATTGACCCCAATTACCTCAGTACCGAAGGGGATCGGCAAGTTGCGGTGCGTGCCATCCGCCTTGCCCGTAAGATCGCAGATCAGGCTGTGATGTCCAAATACAAACCCTCCGAAATCAGCCCCGGCGCGGCGTATCAGTCAGATGCGGATTTGGCACATATGGCTGGCGACATCGGTACCACGATTTTCCACCCTGTCGGCACGTGCCGTATGGGGCCGGATAAAGCCGCTGTGGTCGGACCAGACTTGCGGGTGAACGGGATCGAGAACCTTCGGGTGGTTGACGCCTCTATCATGCCGACAATCACGTCGGGCAACACAAATTCCCCCACAATAATGATTGCGGAAAAGGCGGCAGATATGATCTTGGGCGTATAGACGAACGGAAGAGATTTCAAAGAGAGCGCTTTCATGGCCAATACACCTGATGATCCGAAGTACTTGCAGGATTGTCCCAGCTGGAAATACCTTTTGCAGGAATTCGATGCGCTTTACCGCATGGGATCCTCTGGTGGCAGCGCCATAATCCGCAGCCATCGCAAACGGGTGCGCGACCGATTGTCAAATGCAGTCAAATCCAACCCGGTCATTCTTGACAAACCGGTAACACCATTGCCTGTGGCAGCCCACCTGCCCCGTGCTTTGGACCTTGGGGAACGTGGCGCGATGCAGGGCATGGCGCGTGCCTTGCGCGAAGTGTCGACCCATCTTGAATGGGAATATGGATATGAAAAGCTGCCAAAAGCACTGATCAAGAAATACGCTTACTGTGAAATTCTTGGCCCGCGTGGTTCGGTCCGAGCGGACGATCTGATTATCGGATTTGTGTTGTTTGCCCCCTCAACAACTTACCCTCAACACAGTCATTCAGAGATCGAAGAGAGCTATATTTCAATTGCTGGATCCTGGTCTGAAAATAATGCAGCTGTGTTTTCCCCCGGATCGCTGATCCTGAACACTCCCGGCTCCAAACACCGGATCACCACAGGCGACATTGATCCATGCCTTTTGGCCTACGCTTGGATCGGACCAAAAGAACGACTGCTGTCGCCTGACATGAACTTCTCAAAAAGATAAGGTCGCGCCGCCCTCGAAAACAACCAACGCTCACTTTCCGAAAACGGACCTTGGAACGGATGCAGCGAAAGCACCCTTCGTCCCGCACACTGTGAATTCGATCTTTGATCCTTGCAGCACTCTGCACGAATGGCTGGTTTTCCCGCTGAGCGGCAGCACCGGATTTTACGCTGATGCATCATTTTCCACGCCGCGAGCGCACGCAACATCAAAACCAGATTCACAGGTTGGGCTCCAAGCAGACCCCCCGTAGACAATTGACGTCCCACCAACACATATCTGCCCTAGACGCAAAAAAGGCGGCACTTGCGTACCGCCTTTTTCGTTTGAAGTGTCGAAACGATTTAGTCGTTTGCAACAGCTGCAGCAACCAGTGCCAACAGGATCAGTGGCAGAATGATGCCGCCGGAAGAACCGGATGCTTCTTCAACGATCACAGGCGCTTCGATAACTGGGTCTGCGAGAGAGCCAGCAAATGCGGTCGATGCAGCAGCAGACAGAGCTGCGGCGAGAACGAGTTTTTTCATAGTATAACCTCCAGAAATGGCGTGCTTCGCAAATCTGCGCGCACGCGCCCAAGACTTACCTCGTAAAACTTTCTAAACAGCATCAGCGGGGGATTGCAAACCCGGATTTAGTCTAGAAGCCTCACAAGCAACGTGATGTCGTCAAATAAGCAACACTTGAGTGCCCACATTTGCCATCTCGTAAAGCTCCTCAATATGCTCGTTATACAGGCCAATACAGCCGTTTGAGGATTTCCGCCCGATCTTGCGCGTGTCGTGCGTGCCGTGAATACGGTAGTACGTCCAGCTCAGGTGCAAAGACCGCGTACCAAGCGGATTTTCAGGGCCCGGACCGATAAAGGGCGGCCATTCGGGATTGCGCTTGAGCATGGAGGGCGTGGGGCGCCAGGAGGGCTCAGGATCCTTGAGAATGACGCGGGTCCGGCCCCGGCGGGTAAGATCGTCTGTCAGGGGCACGCTGGAGGGGTAAAGCTTGTAAATGCTTTGATCTTCAGACCAGTAATGCACCGCGCGGCTGTCGATATCGACCAAAATCGCGCCTTTGTTGGTGTTGTCAAAATACGGCCGCCAATCCAGCGTACGAAAGCTTGAGATGTTGCGCCGCACGGTTTCGGTCAGGTCCCGCTCCACTTGCGTGGTCGCGGCGGAGTTCACCGGGCTAGAGTTTTGCGCCAGCGCAGGCGTGGCCAACATAGCCGCACTTCCTGCCAAAAAGGCGCGGCGGCTTGTTGTATCCATTTTCTTGTCAGACATTTGCTGTCTCCACTTAACTGCCAAATTCGTGATTTTGGCAAATATATGGCCCGAAAGACGCAGTATCAAATCAAACAACTGTCATGTGGCATGGTAACGCTCATGTGCGTTTGAACTGCAACGCCCCGCGCGGTAAAGCATGGAAAAACGCCCCATGGGAGCAGCGTAATGATCCGTATTCTATCTGTAATTGTGGCACTCGCCCTTGTTTTGACCGCTTGTGCGCCTGCCGCACCTCAACTGGGGACCGACGGAAAGCCATTGCCCAAAGCCTATCGGATCAGCCGCGCCGATACTGGAAAGATACAGTTTCGGATGCTCGATTCTGTCAATGCGCTGCGTCAAGCCAGCGGCCGCCCCGCAGTGCAGCTGAACCCACAGCTGAACGCCGCAGCGGCAACGCATTCCCGTGATATGTCGGTACAGAACCGTCCCTGGCACTTTGGGTCAGATGGCTCCTCCCCGATCGACCGGATCAACCGTGTGGGATACAGCGGCCAACTGGTCGGCGAGACGATCTCAGAGACCTACGAATCAGAGCTTGAGACATTGGCCGCCTGGATGGAACAGCCCGATACCCGCCGTGTGATCATGGCTGCCGATGCACGCAACATGGGTTTTGCATGGTTTCAGGAACGTGGCGGTAAAATCTGGTGGACGTTGGTGATGGGCAGCTAAACTGCCCCACCCTTACGGGTTGATCTGGATCGGCGTGCCATCCCGCACCATCGCATAGACATCTTCCATCTGCTTGTTCGTCACAGATATGCAGCCCCATGTCCAATCGTCCTTGTCCCGGCGCAGGGGATTGCGCTGACCATGGATAAAGATATCGCCGCCCGGTGATTTGCCCATTTCCTTGGCGCGTGCACGGTCCTGTGCATTCGGATACGAAATGCCCAACGACAGATGAAAACGAGAGTTCGGATTACGCCGGTCGATCCAATAGATGCCTTCGGGCGTCCGACCGTCCCCTTCGATCTCCTTATGACCGACCGGTGCGAAACCCAGCTTGATCTTATAATCCTCAAGGACCTTGTCATGATGCAAGAGCATCATCTTGCGCGCGCCTTTGTTGACCACGACATACGTGATCTCTGGCCCACGGTAACGCTTGAATTTGCTGTCACTGCACGCGGCCAGCGCAACAAGCGCTGTACCCCCAAGGATAACATTTCTGCGATGCATGTCTTCTGCCCCTTCGCCGGTATGCCGACACGTTTCTTATGCCCTAACCTATAGCAGAATATTTCCCATTCAAAAAGCCGTGAGGCAGAGATCAATCCGCAGAATGTGTGAAGGATGCCGCAAGTTCGACATGGCTGGACCACCGGAACTGGTCCACCACCTGCACGCAGTTTAGGGTGTATCCTGCATCGCAAAGCAAGCGCGCATCCCGCGCAAATGTCGCCGGGTTGCACGAAACGAAAGCGATCTGTGGAACTTGTGCTTTTGCAATTTCTGCCACTTGCCGCTCTGCGCCCGCGCGGGGTGGGTCAATGACAATCGCCTCCAGTCCCTTCATCTCATCCGGAAGCAATGGCCGGCGAAACAGATCGCGCGCCTCTGTCGTCACGGGTTTCAAGCCGTCCGCCTTGCGCCATCCCTGATCAAGCGCTGCCGTCATCTCCGGGTCCCCTTCAACCGCGTGTACACGCGCGGTTTCCGCCAGAGGCAAAGCAAAGGTGCCGCACCCTGCAAAAAGGTCAGCGATCTGCCCTGCTGCGCCAATTGCATCCCGCACCGCCTGAAGCAGCATTGCTTCACCATGATGGGTCGCCTGCAAGAACGCACCCGGCGGCGGCAGAACATCAGCGCGGCCAAACCGCTGCAACGGTGGTGCCCGCATCGCGATCACCTCATCGTCCCAAGACAACCGGGCGAGGGCCAACCGCTCACACACTTGCGCCAATTCCATCCGCAAAGGGCCATCGAGCGGCTTACCTTCCGCCACCGCCACATCCAAACCATTGTCCGAGCGTGTGACGGTCACAGCAAGCGTAGCCTTGCGGCTTGCCCCAACAAGAGCAAGTTCTTCCGCCACCTTCAGGCCAGCCATCAGATCAGGATGCAGGAGCTGGCAGTCGGGAATCTCAATTACAGTTCCCGAAGCGCGTCCATAAAACCCAGCCATCGCACCCTTTTTGGTCCGCTTCGCCGCAAAAGTCGCACGACGACGGGAGCGCACAGGCGAGGTTTCTATCTGGGGGAAAACAGTCTCTAAACCTTGCGCCTCCAGTGCCTTGCGCACGACCTCAACCTTCCAGCTCGCAACAAACCCATCAGAGGCATGTTGCAGCTTGCATCCTCCGCATGCTTTGAAATGTCGACAAGGTGCCGCAACGCGATCGGGTGAAGGTGTGACGATGCGCACCTCTTGCAGTGTGTCACCCACTGGCGTCCCAGTGACCATTTCACCCGGCAAGGTAAGGGGCGCAAAAAGCGGACCATCGGCAACGCCATCCCCATGCATGCCCAAACGGCGAATTTCATATTCCATCATGTCTCTAACACTGGCCTATTCCGCCGCTTCCATGTTCAGAAATCCACCCATCTGCCGCTGCCAATATCGTGCATAAAGCCCGTTTTCAGCCAGCAACACCTCATGCGTGCCGCTTTCCACAATGCGACCTGCGTCCATGACGATGATCCGGTCCATTTCCTTGAGCGTGGACAGGCGGTGTGCGATGGCCAGCACCGTCTTGCCCTGCATCACACGGGTCAACGCCACTTGGATCGCTGCCTCAACCTCACTGTCGAGCGCCGAGGTTGCCTCATCCAAAATCAGGATTGGCGCATCCTTGAGGATCGCCCGCGCCAGAGCGATCCGCTGACGTTGTCCGCCTGACAACTTGACGCCACGTTCGCCCAGATGCGCCTCATACCCCTGACGGCCCATGTGGTCCTGTAAATCCTGAATGAACTCATGCGCCTCAGCGCGTCTGGCGGCCTCAAATACCTCTGCTTCGGTCGCATCAGGCCGACCATAAAGGATGTTATCCCAAGCGGAGCGATTGAACATCGCCGTTTCCTGCGTGACCATCCCGATGTTGCGCCGCAGACTTTCCTGCGTGACATCGCGCAAATCCACACCGTCGATAGAAACCGACCCGCCCTCAGCCTCATAGATCCGCAACAGCAGCGCAACCAGCGTCGATTTACCAGCGCCAGACGCACCTACGATACCCAGCTTTTCACCTGCACGGATATCAAGTGTGATCCCGTCAATGCCGCCGGTCTCTCGGCCATAGGCAAAACTGAGACGATCCAGCCTGATCGCGCCTTGGCTCACTTCGATTGCACGGGCATCGGGCGCATCTTCGACCCTAACAGGGGGTGAAAGCGTGTTCATCCCGTCTTCAACCTCGCCAACGGAGGCATAGATTGCCATCAGCGTAAAGCTCACCCAGCCCGTCATCTGCGCAATCCGAATGGCCACCGCACCGGAAGCGACGATGTCCCCCTCGCTCGCTATGCCGCGCTGCCACAGCAGGAGCGTGCCCCCGATCAGGACCACAGGCAGAATGCCCGCCAATGTCATCAAGGACAGCCGAAATGCCGCCGCCAGATACCCAAATTCGAGCGCGCGTTGGCGGAAAACCTCCATCGCGCCCAGCGCGGTGCGGTCTTCAAAATCCGAATGCCCGAACAGCTTCACCGTCTTGATGTTGGTGATCGTGTCAACAACCTGTCCCGATACCATGGCGGAGGCCCCGGCACGCCCGCCAGCGCGTTTGCGCACACGCGGCAAGAACCAGTTGATCAGTGTGATATATCCCACCAACCACACCGCAAAACCCAACGCCACACGCCAGTCAATCGCCACCAACAACACGACGGACCCCAAAAGTGAGGCCAGCGCAAAGGCGACCACGTTGATTACCTCGACAACGACATCCGTCACCGCCTTGGCCGTCTGCACCTGCTTTTGCGCAATGCGCCCGGCGAAATCATCATCAAAAAACCCGACGCTCTGCCCCAAGGTCCACCGATAAAGACGCGATAGCACCATCGGGTTCACATTGGGCTGGACCATGATGGAGTTAGAGGCCGAAGAGAGGCCGAAGAGCACCGGGCGCGCGATCACAAAGAAGCCAACTGCGCCTACGATTAACGCGATATTCTGTCCGGCAAAAAAACCTTCGGGTCCCGCGCTGACACTTGCGTCAATGACCAAACCAAGGATCAGCGCCGTTCCAGCTTCCATCATACCCGCCGCGGCGGAAAAGAACGCGGCGAGCCACAACACGGGCCAAGACCCTGCAAGACACCAGCGTATGAACGCGCCCAATGTCTGCGGCGGCGGGCCCTCTGCCGGCAGGAACGGGTTGATCCAATTTGCGATACTCACGCCTGCGCGTCCTCTGTCTCATCCATCTTGAGAAAGCCGCCAGACTGACGTCCCCAGAAGTCGGCATATAGCCCGCCTTGCGTCAACAGCGCCTCATGCGTCCCCTCTTCGACGATCCGCCCCTGATCAAGCACGATGATCCGGTCCATCTCTGCGATGGTAGACAGGCGGTGAGCAATCGCAATCACGGACTTACCCGCCATCATGCCATAAAGCGTCTCTTGAATCGCCGCCTCGACTTCGCTGTCGAGCGCGCTTGTCGCCTCATCAAGCAAAAGGATCGGCGCATCTTTGAGGATCACACGCGCCAGCGTGATCCGTTGGCGTTGTCCACCAGAGAGCTTTACGCCACGTTCACCTACACGCGCGTCATATCCTGTTCGCCCTTCCGGGTCACTCAGATCAAGAATGAACTCATGCGCCTGGGCCTGTCTGGCGGCGGCAATCATTTCTTCTTCGGTGGCGTCAGGCCGGCCATAAAGAATGTTGTCGCGCACGGAGCGGTGCAACAAAGAGCTGTCTTGCTGAACCATGCCGATATTCTGCCGCAGGCTGTCTTGGCTGAGGGACGCGATATCTTGCCCGTCTACCAAAATCTTGCCGCCTTCAGCGTCGTAGAACCGCAAAAGCAGCTTTACCAGTGTCGATTTACCGGCACCTGAGCGTCCAACAAGCCCAATCCGCTCGCCGGGTTTAATGGTCAGGTCAACACCCTGCAAACCACCCTGCGCACGCCCATAGTGATGGGTCAGCCCCCGCAACTCAATCTTACCTGCCGACAGATCCAGCGGCTTGGCCTGTTTGTCATCCGTCAGTGCGATAGGCTGGGCAATCGTCTCCATTCCTTCCGCAACCACGCCAAGCTCGCGAAAGAACGAGGACAGCGCCCACATGATCCACCCGGTCATGGAGTTTAGCCGGAGCGTCAGCGCAGCGGCGGCGGCCACAACACCCACGCTCGCCTCGCCCCACGTCCAAAGCGCCAGCGCCCAACCGACCACGCCAATGATCAGCAAGCCATTCAGCATCACCAACACCACGTCCATCGTGGTGAAAATCCGCATCTCTTTCTGGAATGTCTGGCGCGCGTTTTCGATCGCTTCTTTGGCAAAATCGACCTCAAGGTCATGATGCGCAAACATCTTGACCGAATGGATGTTGGTGTAGGCATCGACCACTCGACCCGTCACCTGTGACCGCGCATCCGATGCGGCTTGTGACGCAGGGCCAACCCGCGTCACAGTCCACTTGACCAGCGCACCATAGAGCACAAACCACGCAAGCAGCGGCATCATCAGACGCCAATCAGAGGTCGTCAGCAAGATCGCCGCGCCAATCAGATAGGCCAGTGAATAAGAGATCGCGTCAAACGTCTGAAACACCACCTCGCCTGCGGCGGGTGGGGTTTGCATGATCCGGTTGGCAATGCGCCCAGCAAAGTCATTCTCAAACCATCCGACAGATTGCCGCAACACCTGCCGATGCGCGCGCCATCGAATGAGCGTGCCAAAGTTTGGCAGGATCGTGTTGTTCAGCAGCGCGACATCAAGACCTTGCACGAGCGGCCGAACCAGCAAGACAAATCCGGCAACAACCAGCAGTTCAGTCCCGTAGGTCGCCCACATCTGCGCAGGGTCAGTGCCAAGCAGATCAACAATTCGACCCATGTAGTAGATCAACCCAATCTCAATCGCGGCAACAACAATCGACATCAAGGCGGTCAGCGCAAAGACACGTTTGAACGGCACGCAATAGTCGCGCAGGAAGGGCCACAGCGTACGCGGCGGCGTATCTACTTCGGTGTAGTCGGTATAGGGATCAACAAGGTTTTCGAAAAAGCGGAACATGGGCAAATGCCTCAGTAGAATGTATGCAAAATAGTCGGACGGCGGCGTCTGGCCCATCCGAACGGTCTCGGGGGTGCGGCGGGCTTAAATCAGCCAGATCCCACGATACATTTTGCAATCCTCCATGTTCATGAGCGCTGGATAACCCAGATCACGCAAGAAGTCGAGAGACTACAGATTTTCGAGCAGCGCTTCCTTGCTGAGGCTGAATGCGCTGTCGATCCAGACCTGTTCAAGCGCCTTGAGTTTTGCACCCAATGCAGGCCCCGTCAGCCTGGGCATCAAATCACCAGCAGAAATCGGGAACTGGGCGCGTGCCGCCCTATTAATCGTCTCTAACGTGGCCTTTTTGGGCATTTCCTCACTCAGACATGCCCGCAACAAAAGCGCACTTTCTGCCATGCGCTGCCCATCACGGTAGGCAATCTCAGCCAGTGGTGGCCCAGCGAAGCCGACCTCACCCAACCGTGCCAATTGCCGGGCGTCTGCCTTGCTCAATCGCAAGCGCATCGCTGCATCTTCACCGCCCAGCGCTGCCAGACGAGTGACCCAATCCGGTGCAAGGCCCAGCCCCATTTCAAAATGTACCAACATGGCCAGAAACCTGTCGTCCGAACCAAGCAGAATCTGATGTAGAGCACCAACCTGACGCATGGCGGCAACCGCAGGCGCGGGATCATCGGCCAACAGAAGTTTTGTCATCTCCTGGCCAATACGCTCAGCGGATAGTGTCTCTAATCCGGCGCCATTCTCAGAAATCGCGGCCAGGGTATCTGCCTCAAATCCCTCAGCTGGATCCGCATACCAAGCCGAAAACCGGAAGAATCGGAGGATACGCAAGTAGTCTTCTTTGATCCGCGCGTCAGCGTCTTCGATGAACCGTATGCGCCGCGCAATCAGGTCGGGCAAACCGCCCAAAGGATCGATGACCCTGCCTTTGCCATCCGCATAAAGCGCGTTCATCGTGAAATCCCGCCGCCGCGCATCATCCTCGATATCTTGCGAAAATGCCACGACCGCACGCCTGCCGTCGGTTGCAACATCCCGGCGAAAGGTTGTGATCTCAAATGCGGACCCATCCACAATAACCGTGACCGTGCCATGGTCGATCCCTGTCGGAATTGCCTTAAGATCAGCCGCCAGCGCTATCTCCATGACTTGTTCGGGCAAGGCATTGGTGGACATATCCACGTCGCTGTCCGGCAACCCCAAAAGCGCGTTGCGCACACAGCCGCCGACAAAATAGATCTCGAACCCCGCATCCCGCAACACGTCGCAGACCCGCAAAGCTGCGGGGTCATTCAACCAGCTTGTTGTTGCCGGGATTAGGATGTCATGCGTTCGGCCCATGCCCGCAACATACGCGCGGTCGCGCCCCAGATGTAGTAGGGACCGTAAGGCACCGTAAAATAGTGTCTGCGTGTGCCCCGCCAGCGTCGTGATTCAATCAGGTAGTTTGCCGGATTCTGAACATGGACCAGCGGAACAGAGAACACCTCTTCAACCTCACCGGCCTCGGGCTTGAGTTCAAATGTGTCTCTGACAAAGGCGAAAACGGGCGTCACGGTGAACCCTGTGACCGTTTCATGTGGGGGCAATGTACCCAGCACATCTACGATTTCAGTGGGCAACCCGATCTCTTCGCGTGCCTCGCGCAGCGCGGCGGCGACAACATCTGCGTCCGCCTCATCCTGCTTTCCGCCCGGAAACGCGATCTGCCCCGGATGATGTTTGAGCGCGGATGACCGTTTCGTCAGAAGCAGTCGCAACCCATCTTCTGCTTCAACAATCGGGGCCAAAACACCTGCGGGACGCAGTTTGCATCCTTCAGGCAGCTGGACATCAGGATTCAGATCAAAGTCCGAAGTTTCAGTTCCGGTTTCGCGTAAAGCGGCGCGGATGGCATCAATCACTGGCGGCCGCTTCTGCGTCAAACCCTACTGTCTTGGGATCAAGGTCGTAGTGTGAGCCACAAAACTGGCAATCTGCCGTCACGCGCCCATCATCTGTTGTCATCTTTTCGATGTCCTTGGCCGAATAGATCGACAGGCTTTGCCGCACCCGATCCTCTGAGCAGGTACACCCAAACCGCACCGCTTGCGCATCAAAGACACGCGGTTGCTCTTCGTGGAACAGGCGCAGCAACAGATCAGTGGGCGGCACGCTGGGGCCAATCAGCTCAAGGTCTTCGACAGTGTCGAGGAGGATGTTCACCCGGTTCCAGTTTTCTTTTTCGTCGCCCTGAACCAGATCGGACGCACTCAACACCTCGCCACTGCCCTCACCTGACGCGGCAAACGGGGATGCCTTTGGCATATGTTGCAACATCACACCACCTGCACGCCAATGCTCCGGTTCGTTCGGGCCGGAGGAACGTCCAAAACTGAGAGAAAACCGCGTTGGCAATTGCTCAGATTGAGCAAAATACGCCTCGGCACAAGACGACAGCGACCCGCCATCAAGCGGCGTGATCCCCTGATAGGGTGTCATCCCCTCACCTTGATCAATCATGATGGCGAAATACCCTTCGCCCACCTGATCAAAAGGTGCCGCATCCGTCAGCCGCTCAGCGTCATAACTGGCATAGGCGCGAATCCGCGCAGACCTGCCATCCTCATCCGGGCCGTAGTAATCAGTCGCAATCATGCGAACAGCGCCCTTGGATTGCACCTGCAGAGACAATTTCCATCGCAGCTTGACCGTCTGCCCGATCAACGCCGTGAGCAAGGCCATTTCTGCCACCAGTGCTTCAACCTGTGGAGGATAATCATGCTGGCTCAGAATGCCCTCCAGCACACCATCAAGCCGCGCCACCCGTCCACGAATGTCGCTGTTATCAAGCTGGAACGGCAGCACACTGTCGTCCCAAGCAATCTGGTTTCCGGGTGATACGGAGGCTGTCATCGGGGGTTTCCTTATCTCAAGGCGCTTGGCATACCGCGTCTATATAGGGGCAGCAAGCATCCGATAAAGAGGACGCCAAATGATCAGACGTGTTGGCCCTTCGCCACTCAGCGACAAACGCTACCGCTTACGACCGGGAGCATATGCGATCCTGCCTCTGGCTGGACGGATATTGCTCACTGCGCAAGTCGGTGACCACATCGACTATCAGCTACCCGGAGGGGGTATTGATCCTGGCGAATCGCCATTGCAGGCATTGCACCGTGAAGTGCTTGAGGAGATCGGCTGGCGCATTGCCCGGCCCCGCAGGCTTGGTGCCTTTCGACGGTTTGTTTTTATGCCTGAATACGATCTTTGGGCGGAAAAGCTGTGTCATGTCTATGTTGCGCATCCCGTGCGCAAGATCACGGAGCCAATTGAGGATGATCATGACACCCTTGTTCTGACACCAGAAAAAGCAGTTTCCGTGTTGGGAAATGACGGTGACAGACTGTTTCTTAAGCGTTATTTGGCCTGATCAGGCCCGCTGTATTCAAACACCAACGCTGAAACATCATCGTCAAAGTCTTCGTTCTCGGCAAAGCGGGCCAGCTCCCAAATCAAGGCATCGAGCAAGGCAGGTCCTTTTATATCTTCCAGCCGGTTCATGATCTTGCTCAGCCCTTCTTCTTCGAGCATCTCATCTGCGGGGTTTGTACATTCCGTCACGCCATCCGACAGCAAGATCAGCCGATCGCCCGGAGAGAGCTGACATTCGAACGCATCAAATTCGATTCCCTCAATCAACCCCACCGGGAATCCACCACTTCCGATATGTTCAATTGCGCCACTCAGCCGCTGAATCATAGGATGGGGATGCCCCGCCTGTACCATCCGCACCCGTCCCGTTGGCAAATCAACAAAGGCAAGCGCAATTGTCAGATAATGTTCTGTCTCCATCTCATTGAGCACGAGTTCATTCAGCTTGGTTACCACTGCTTGCGGTGCGCGCGCGTGATAGGCGCCATCGGGTCGTTTGATCAACGCAACGTTCTGATCCAGCGCCACAGCAGAAAGATTGCCAGCAAGCCGCGCAGTCATCAACGCAGAGCTGATCCCGTGACCGGAGACGTCAATTGCGAACAAACCAAGCTGATCGTCATCGGTTTGGAAAAATCCAACCAAATCACCACCTACATGTCCGGCAGAACGCAACATCAGTGACAACGCCCCTTCGGCAAGAACCTTGTGGCGTTCCGGCATCAGCGACTGCTGTAACTTTTTCGCCTCAATCAAATCCTTGTCGATGACATCGTAGACGCGCTGCAATTCCTCAAGGGTAACATTGACCAATCGGTTCTTTTCAGAAAGCTCGCGTTGCATCGCAATGATCCGCTCTCCGGCATTTATTCGGGCGCGCAGCTCATTTGAGTTTACGGGTTTGATCAGGAAATCATCCGCCCCCGAATCCAGTCCCAATGCGATCTCGGCCTTTTCGCTTTTTGATGTCAGGAGAATAAAATACGCATAGTTTTCGCCAGCCGTCTTGCGAAACGTCTCACAAAACTCAATCCCGGTCATTCCCGGCATCATCCAGTCGCTGATAATCACATCGGGTTGCTCTTGGGCGCATTGGGCCAATGCGTCCTCAGCGTTTGAGGCCTCTGTGACCTCGTATCCCCAGCGTCCGAGTGTGGCTGTCAGAATGCGCCGTTGCAACGCGCTGTCGTCCACGACCAACACCCGATAAGGCATTGCAGGCTGTGAATTTGGGCCCACCTTGACCGCGTTCGGCTCTCTCTGACCCATATATCCTGTACCCAGTTGTCCGACGTCCGCATAAGCTATGCGCCTTAAGACGGGGTAAAGCCGCATAACCCCTCTTGCAGACAAACCAGATATCCGTTTTCTTAATATTTTTGGCTCAGAACGCGGTTGAATAATGAGGAAACGGGAATGGTAAATTGGGACCGCGTCCGCACCCTTCGAGAAGAAGTTGGCGCGGAAGACTTCGATGAGATTATTGAATTGTTTTTCACCGAAGTTGGAAATGTCGTTGAAGCGTTGCCTTTCGTAGAGAGCGCCAAGGCCATGGCGGATCAGCTTCACTTCCTAAAAAGCGGCGCGCTGAACCTTGGCTTTGATGGCCTTTCTGATCTGTGTAGCCACGGCGAAGCGACAGCTAATGAGGGCACCATGGACGGCATAGATGTCGAAGCTGTCCAGCAAAGTTACTACGACGCAAAAGCGCATTTTCACGCGCATCAGAACAACAAGCTAAGCAGCTGATCTCAAACCAGCTTGTAAAAACTGCTGACCTCTATCCCGCCAAAGGTTTCCTGCGCCTTGGCGCGCAGCATCTGCATGCCAGTAATCCAGCGATCATGGTCTTTCCCCCGATGTGCGGCGTAGGTTTGCACATCAGGATGTGACAGGATCAGGAATCGCCCTGCCTCAACCCCATCGGTAATCGCCAAAGCCACATCATCGGCGGTCAGCAGTGTTTCCTGCGCGGCGGCATCCTCATCCGAAAGGCCCAAAAGCGGTGTCGCAACGTATTGCGGGCACACAACTGATACGCCAATGCCATCACCGCCATGTGTAATTGCCAATGATTCCGCAAAACTGACGGCGGCATGTTTCGTCGCGGAATAGGCCGCATCGCCAATTTGGTTCAACAATCCCGCAGCGGAGGCGACATTCACCAAATGCCCCGACCTACGCGCAATCATACCCGGCAACAAGGCGCGCGACGCATAGACGTGGCTCATCACATGGACGTCCCAGTTAAGCTGCCACATCTCATCAGATTGAGAAGCGGCATGGGTGGGATCACCGCCACCAAGCCCCGCGTTAGAGACGTATATATCCACATCTCCGTGCGCCTTTGATGCCTCAGCGATCAGGTTTTGCACCTGCGCCTCATCCCGCACGTCACACTGCACGGCAAGCCCGCCAATCTCTGCCGCAACGGCTTTGGCCTTGTCCCCATCAAGGTCAGACACACAAACCTTTGCACCCATGCCGACCGCACGACGTGCCAGCGCCGCACCAATCCCGCTGCCTGCTCCCGTGATGACAACTGCGCTTCCATCGAACTTCATTGCGTTTCTCCTCAAATCACGAATTGCGCCAGCGTTTCATCGTTGGTGATGTCGGTATAGGTAAATCCACTGTCTTCGATGCGCTGAAACAGACCATCGAAGTTTTCGGGCGCGTCCGTCTCGATGCCGATAAGGACAGAACCGAAATTGCGCGCGGATTTCTTCATGTATTCAAATCGGGTGATGTTGTCGTTCGGTCCCAGTTTATCCAGAAAGTCACGCAAGGCACCGGGACGTTGTGGCAACCGCAGGATGAAGTATTTCTTGAGGCCGGCGAACCGCTGTGCGCGTTCTTTGACCTCTGGCAACCGCTCAAAGTCAAAGTTGCCGCCAGTCACGACACAGACCACTTTCTTGCCTTTGATCTGATCGCGCAGATCGCCCAGCGCCTCAATTGACATGGCGCCCGCAGGTTCCAGCACGATCCCCTCAACATTCAGCATCTCAACGATGGTCTGACAGATACGATCCTCCGGAAGATCAATAATATCTTGCCGCGCAACACCCTTGAGCCGTTCAAAAGGTCGCGCACCGATCTTGGCCACTGCCGCCCCGTCCACAAAAGAATCGATGGGCGACACATCCACTGGCGCACCTTCCTCAATTGCAGCGGCGAGGCTTTTGGCACCTGACGGTTCGACAAAAGTGTAGCTGCATTCGCTTCCGAAATACCCCACAACACCCGCTGACAAACCCCCACCGCCCACTGGCATCACGATCCGGTCTGGCGCGCGACCAAGGTCTTGTTCAATCTCCACCGCTACTGACGCCTGCCCTTCGATCACGTCGTTGTCATCAAAGGGAGACAAAAAGTGCGCGTTCTGTTCCGTGCAAAACGTCTGGGCAGCGACCAGCGTTTCGTCAAAGTAGTCCCCGACAAGCCGTACTTCGGCATGACTGCCTCCGAACATCCGGGTCTTGAGGATCTTCTGCTCCGGCGTGGTCACTGGCATAAAAATCACCCCATGAACCCCGAAATGCTTGCACATAAACGCAACGCCCTGTGCGTGGTTTCCCGCAGACGCGCAGACAAAAAGCGCCTGATCCGGGATCACCTTGCGCATTGCATTGAACGCCCCACGCAGCTTGTAGGACCGCACCGGCGTCAGGTCTTCCCGCTTCAACCAGATCTCCGCGCCAAATCGCTCCGACAGCAGCTCATTCTTCAAGAGCGGTGTTGCTGGAAACACGGGCCGCATCTTGGCCGCGGCCAAGGTCGCCATCGCCTGAAAGTTCTCTGTCATGCCGCGCCTCCGGTTGGGTGCAACCGTGGTAGGGCCGCGCATGGGAATGGTCAACGCGGCAGGCTCATCTTGCCCAAGGACGCAAAACCCGATACCTCGCCGCCAAGTAAGAAAGGAAATCCCATGTCCGCGCCCAAAAAAGTTGTGCTCGCCTATTCCGGCGGTCTTGATACCTCCATCATCCTCAAGTGGTTGCAAACCGAATATGGTTGCGAGGTGGTGACCTTCACCGCCGATCTTGGTCAGGGAGAAGAGCTTGAGCCAGCCCGCGCCAAGGCTGAGATGATGGGTGCCTCCAAAATCTACATCGAAGACGTGCGCGAAGAGTTCGTGCGCGACTTTGTCTTTCCGATGTTCCGCGCCAATGCGGTGTACGAAGGGCTGTATCTGCTGGGGACGTCCATCGCACGGCCTCTGATTTCCAAACGTCTGGTTGAGATTGCTGAGGAAACCGGCGCTGATGCCGTCGCTCACGGTGCAACCGGCAAAGGCAACGATCAGGTGCGTTTTGAATTGGCCGCCTATGCGCTCAACCCCGACATCAAGGTGATCGCCCCCTGGCGCGAGTGGGATTTGTCCAGCCGGACCAAGCTGATTGATTTTGCCGAGAAGCACCAAATTCCGATTGCCAAAGACAAGCGCGGCGAGGCACCGTTCAGCGTGGATGCAAACCTGCTGCACACCTCGTCTGAGGGTAAAGTGCTCGAGGATCCTGCGGTAGACGCGCCCGACTATGTCTATCAGCGCACCGTAAACCCCGAAGATGCGCCAAATGAGCCCGAATACATCGAGATTGGGTTTGAACGAGGTGATGTGGTGTCAATCAATGGCGAGGCAATGTCGCCCGCGACGATCCTGACCAAGCTGAACGAACTGGGCGGCAAACACGGCTGCGGGCGGCTCGATCTGGTTGAGGGTCGCTTTGTTGGCATGAAATCGCGCGGTATCTACGAAACACCGGGTGGTACGCTGCTGCTTGAGGCGCATCGCGGGATCGAATCCATCACGCTTGACCGGGGCGCGGCGTACCTCAAGGACGAACTGATGCCGCGCTACGCAGAACTGATCTACAACGGTTTCTGGTTTTCGCCAGAGCGTGAGATGTTGCAGGCGCTGATTGACGAAAGCCAGAAACACGTCACAGGTACGGTGAAGCTAAAGCTCTACAAGGGGTCCGCCCGTGTTGTGGGTCGGTGGTCTGATGAGAGCCTCTATTCCGAACAACATGTGACGTTCGAGGATGATCGCGGTGCCTATGATCAAAAGGATGCCGAAGGGTTCATCCGCATCAATGCGCTGCGTCTGCGCCTGTTGGCAGCACGAAACGAGCGCCGGCACTCAAAGCCCGTGGGTGGTGCAGAGGTACCAGATGGTGGTCTGCCCCGCTTTGATTAGACAAGCGCAAAGGCTTTGAGCTTTTCATAATAAGGCAAAGCGGCGGCGCAGAGGTCTGCCGCTTTGCCATCAAGATCAGGCAATGGCCCTTCGGCACCTGCGAAACCTGTGCTGCGATGCACAGCCCCGTACCAATGCGCAGCCCAGACACCATCCTCATCGCGGGGACCTGCGGGCCAGTGCAGCATTCCGGGATCAAACGGCAAATTGATTGCAATACACATCTTGCGCAGCATCCCCTCAGGGTCCGCGCGAATGTCCGTCCCATCCACCACAATACCGCCCAGCGCCTCATAAAGCTGCGCTTGTTGCGCAAACCCGATGTCTTCCAAAGTGGGTGCTTCACGTTTTGCCGTGTAACTCGAAATCACCCGTGCGGGATGGCGTATCAGGTGGATATGCACACAATCCTGCGCCCATCCCATTGGAAATCCATCCATCATGTGATGCGGCATGTGCTTCATATACAGATGCGGCGTACCGTCGGCCCGACAGGCCAAATCAACCTTATCAGGGTCTCTTTCATGCATTGAAATAATCTCATCCCGCATCGGATGATCGGCCCCGGTTGCTACAAGATAGGGCGCATAAAACGGTTCATCCATGGCCCTGAAATCCGACCGGGCCCCAAAGCTATACATCATTGCCGTACTCAGATTGCGCGGCCCGGACCACATTGCAATGCGCATATGCATTCTCCCTGCTTTGTCGCGACGCTAGGAATGTTACGAAAGCTTGCCAAGGGTCAAATACCATCACCGCTCTGTGAGGTGACGGTCCTGTGACTTGCTCTATCTCTCAACCGACGGCAGTTTTGCCTAAAAGGAGACAGCGATGACACATCTCTCAACATTCAAGACATTCGCCCTCGCCGGGTTGATCGCGGTAGGGCTTTTTGCGCAGACCACCGCAGCCAAAGCCGCCGGAACAGAGACAATCACCGTGGCAGGCGGTTGTTTTTGGTGTGTGGAATCAGATTTCGAATCTGTACGCGGTGTCAAAGAAGCTGTGTCAGGGTTTGCAGGCGGGAAGACGGCCAATCCAACCTACAAGCAAGTGACCGGAGGCGGGACCGGGCACTATGAGGCCGTCCAAATCCAGTTTGATCCAGGTGTTATCAGCCGCGATCAGATTTTGAGCATGTTTTTCCGCTCTGTTGATCCAACAGATGCAGGCGGGCAGTTCTGTGACCGCGGTCCCAGCTACCGCACCGCAATTTTCGCGGCGAACGGGGCCCAGAAAGCATCAGCCGAGAAAGCCAAAGCGGATGCGCAGGCTGCTCTGGGTCAGAAAATCGTGACGCCAATCCTTGGCGCATCCAAATTCTACCCTGCTGATGCGTATCATCAGGACTACTACAAGAGCAGTGATCGCCTTGCTGTCACATCCGTTGGTTTGGGCGTCAAGAAATCAACCGCCTACAAACGCTACCGCAAAAATTGCGGCCGCGATGCGCGGGTGAGACAGCTTTGGGGATCCGCCGCGCCTTTCGCGAAGTAGACCCCCGGAAGAGTTATTCTCCGACTTTGCTCGCCGCGAGGATCGCCATATTGAGGATGTCATTCGCTGTCGCAGTAGACGAACAAATCTGAATGCTGCGATCAAGACCCGTCAGGATCGGCCCGATCACGGTTGCGCCCGCCATTTCCTGCATCAACTTGACGGAGATGCTGGCGGAGTGGCGTGCAGGCACAACAAGGATGTTGGCCGGACCCGTCAAACGCGAAAACGGATACTGCGCCTGCGCCTGAACATTCAGGGCAACATCGACCGTCATTTCCCCTTCATACTCAAAATCAACGCCACGCGAATCCAAAACCTTGGGCGCAAGGTGCATCTTCTCCGCACGCTCCGATACCGGGTATCCAAAGGTGGAAAAGCTCACAAAGGCAACACGCGGCTCAAGCCCCAGATTGCGGGCTACGATCGCGCCACGCTCCGCAATGTTGGCCAGATCGTTCTCATCCGGCCATTCATGCACCAGCGTATCCGCAATAAACACGATCCGGCCTTTGTTGACCAACGCGGTAAAGCCCGCAGCGCCATGCTCGGCATTTGCCTCAAACACATGATTAAGCCGATCCAGAACATGCGCCGATTTGCGCGTCGCCCCGGTGACCAGCCCGTCCCCATGTCCATGCTGCAACATCAACGCAGCAAAGACATGACGGTCGCGTGCGGCAAGGCGGTGGATGTCTTTTGCGTCAAAGCCTCGACGTTGCAAGCGACCATACAAAAAGGCTTTGTATGTCTCTAAATGGTCCGTTTTCGCCGCATTCACCACCTCAAGCTCACGCACAGCATCGGCCATACCCGCTTCTTCAAGCTTGTGTTTCACATCGTCAGGACGCCCGATAACAAGCGCTTTCCCCAACCCAGAGCGTTGATAGGTAACCGCCGCGCGCAGCACCCTTGGGTCATCGCCTTCGGCAAAAATCATGCGCGCCTGATTTTGCCGGGCACGCGCGTTGATCCCACGCAGCACGTTTGCGGTCGGGTCCATGCGCGATTTCAGGTTCAGTTCATAGGCATCCATATCAATGATAGGCCGCCGCGCCGCACCTGTATCCATCCCGGCCCTTGCCACCGCGGGCGGAATGCGATGGATCAGTCGTGGATCAAACGGCGTCGGAATGATGTAGTCGCGCCCAAAGCTGAGCGTTTTTCCGTAAGCCATCGCCACCTCATCCGGCACGTCCTCGCGCGCTAGATTGGCAAGCGCATGAGCGCAGGCGATCTTCATCTCATCGTTGATGGCCCGCGCGTTGATATCCAAGGCACCCCGGAACAGGTAAGGAAAGCCAAGCACGTTATTGACCTGATTTGGATAATCAGAGCGCCCGGTGGCAACAATGGCATCCATCCGCACTTCATGGGCTTCTTCTGGTGTAATCTCCGGATCCGGGTTCGCCATCGCGAAAATCACCGGATTATCGGCCATGCTTGCGACCATATCAGGCGTTACCGCCCCTTTGACCGAAACACCCAAGAAAACATCGGCACCCTTCATCGCTTGTTCGAGTGTGCGCAGCTCAGTGGTGGCCGCATGCGCGGATTTCCACTGGTTCATCCCTTCGGTGCGCCCTTGGTAAATCACACCCTTGGTGTCGCACATGATGCAATTGTTGTGCCGCGCGCCCATCGCCTTGAGCAGTTCCAGACAGGCAATGCCCGCCGCCCCGGCACCGTTCAGCACAATACGAACGTCTTCGATCTTTTTCCCCGAGATATGCAGCGCATTGATCAAGCCCGCCGCACAAATCACCGCCGTCCCGTGTTGGTCATCGTGGAAAACCGGGATGTCCATTTCTTCCTTGAGCCGCTGCTCAATGATGAAACACTCCGGTGCCTTGATATCCTCAAGGTTGATCCCACCAAAGGTCGGGCCCATCAGCTTGCAAGCGTTGATGAACGCATCCGTATCCTCGGTATCAAGCTCAATATCGATGGAATTCACATCGGCAAAGCGCTTGAACAACACCGATTTGCCTTCCATCACCGGCTTGGATGCAAGCGCGCCAAGGTTGCCAAGACCCAGCACCGCGGTGCCGTTGGAGATAACCGCCACAAGGTTGCCCTTGTTGGTATAGTCATAAGCCGTTTCTGGGTTTTCCGCGATCGCCTCACACGGGACCGCAACGCCAGGTGAATATGCCAGCGACAGGTCCCGCTGCGTGGTCATGGGGACGGTTGCGGTGATCTCAAACTTGCCTGGGGTTGGTTCAAGATGAAAGGCAAGCGCCTCTTCGTCGGTAATTCTGGCTTTGGTCACGGCACGGCACTCTCGTTGTTTTGCCCCTCATAGCTTTGATCGCTATGGCGCACAATCAGGTGCAGCATTCAGGCGACGTAACGAACCCACTCGTGATTGCTGACAAAGACGTCATGCCGCTTTGGAAAGTCTGTTTGCAGTCGCGACAATGCCCATCTGATCACTTGCGGTCGGTCGCACCTGTTCGCGCACCAGATTATCCGCACCAGCGTTTGCCAACGGTTCGGGTCTGCCTTGTGCGCCATATCAAGGCACACCAGCTCTGATTTCGGCTCATCCAGATGTTTGTGACAGTCCGCTTTGAGAAGGCATAGCCTCGCACTCTCGCCCATCAAATGCGCATGTTGTTCCAGCAGGTTTATCGCCTGCTCGACCGCTCCAACCTTGATCAGTTCCCGGGCCAGTTCCGCCAATGGACGTGGCCTTTTGAACTCCGGAAAATGACCAAGCAGCGCCACAACAAAGGCCATCACTTGTCCTGCCGCCCGTTTCGTCAGATCTACGGGAAGCAGTCCTTCGATCTCGAAATCAGGCTCTAATGTAGGGTTCTGAGCCTTCAGATCAGCAAAGAAGTTGATGTAGCTACACTGTGCGGCATGGGCCATTGGCCAAAAATCACCCCACCGCAGCCGCGCGGTTTGTACCGTTCCAATCTCAATCACATAGGCATCGGGATTGGCGAACAGCATATTGGTAAAACCCGCCCCATGATAAGAGATCATCATCTCTGCCTGCGCCATCAGCGCAATCTGTTCCAGGGGTGAAAGGCTCTCAAAAACAACATACTCAAAGTCAAAGAGCATAAGATGTTCAATCAGACGCTCCTCTCCCACCATATGTCGGGTCCGGCTTTGCCGCGTGTCGCGCCCAACAAAGAACCGCTTGGGTAAATGGCTGAAATTCTGACCTTCAATTGCCCGGAGCGCACGCAGTCGCAACGCAAGCAGCGCGGAATTCACCGAATTCATCCCAAGCGCCGCCCGTGAAACAGGAGAAGTCACGCCACCTGCCTCTTGCAACGCGGCTGGCAGATGCCTGTCCATGTCCGCAATATCAGCCTTGGGTGCCTGATAATGCCCGCCAATGAGGTCATACGCGGTGAGGACTGCGTGATAATCTTTGGGCGCCCGTTCAAAAAATACGCGGCCTTGGTATTCTGGAAACAAGGCGTCAACAAACGCTTGCGCAAAAGGCTGCTGCTTGTCCTCTGAGTTGGGGAAGTGAAAGTAGATGTTACCCTGAAAATCCAGACCATCCAACACTGTCAACTGCGCAAGAGATTCCGTGACAAAGTGAAAGTAGTTGAACGTGTTGCGGCACTCCACCGCGAAAGGAATATCAGGGTCTAACAAGCCGGAATAGACCGGTATTTCCTTACCTTCATTACCCGCGCGACATTTGCTGAAGTAGTCTGTCAGGCGTTGATCCGGGTCCGTTCCAGCGTCTGCATTCTCGCGTCGAAACTGGTTAATCAGACGACTGCCAGATGCGCCGCTCAATATCATCCGGTCGCGCGCCTGAACGTGGGATTTTCTGAACCCGACCTTGTCCAGCACGACAGGTATGGAATTGTATTCAATGGCGGTAGAAAATGCATCCCGACGTTCCGCCCGCTCAATAAGCGTCTCGATGACGTCGTTCACTTCATCATGGGCACTGGCGGCAAAGGCAGAAATGCGGGCACCCGGTATCGGACGCCAGACAAACTCAGGCTCCAACAGCAGCCGAAAACCCGGATCCCGCCAAGGATTGAGAAACAGCACATCAGGGTGCAGGGAAAGGTCGATTTTGTTGCGCACGATCTATCGTTCGCCTTTGCTCGGTTTTCCTTTGTTTTATCACGCCCGAATCACCCGTCTAGCGCGAACATCGCAGGCTGGGCTCTTTCCCTGCCAAGCGTGGTTTTGTACAGACAGATAGCGACGGGGGGTCCTTGAGTGAGCGACGCAAAAATCACGCCAATGATGGCGCAATATCTTGAGATCAAGGCGGACCACCGCGATGCTCTCCTGTTCTACCGCATGGGTGACTTTTACGAGATGTTTTTTGACGATGCTGTCGCCGCTGCGGGGGCCTTGGACATTGCGCTCACGAAACGCGGCAAGCATGACGGTGAGGACATTCCCATGTGTGGGGTTCCGGCCCATGCCGCCGAGGGATATTTCCTGACCTTGATCCGTAAAGGGTTTCGTGTTGCTGTTTGCGAACAAATGGAGAGCCCGGCCGAAGCAAAAAAACGGGGTTATAAGGCGGTCGTCAAGCGCGAGGTTGTGCGCCTCGTCACGCCCGGCACGCTGACCGAAGACGCATTGCTTGAGGCCCGGCGGCACAATTACCTCGCCGCGTTTTCAGAGGTCCGCGATGTATCTGCTCTTGCGTGGGTGGATATTTCAACCGGTGCTTTTCACGTGATGCCCCTACCACAAGTGCGGCTAGGTCCGGAATTGGCGCGGCTCTCACCCTCAGAGCTCATTGTCTCAGAAACCAAGGAGCATGATTTCGCTGATTTAGTCACTGATTTCAGCATTGCGCTTACGGGACTGGCACGCTCCGCCTTTGACAGCACAAGCGCCGAAAAGCGGATTTGTGATCTCTTTGGCATAGCAACGCTTGATGCGTTTGGCTCATTTGATCGGGCCGAAGTTTCGGCCATGGGAGCGTTGATCGAATACCTTGAGATTACGCAAAAGGGAAAGCTTCCGTTGTTGCGCCCGCCCCAAAAAGAAAGCGAAGCACGCACAGTACAGATTGACGCGGCCACACGCCGAAATCTGGAATTGACACATGGTCTTGGTGGCGGACGGGCCGGATCGTTGCTCGCCTTGATGGACCGCACGTGCACTGCTGTCGGCGCGCGTTTGTTAGAGCGGCGCATTTCGAGCCCTTCACGGGACCTTGAGTTGATCCAACTCCGCTTGGACGCTGTCAGCTTTGGCCATAGCGATCAGCGGTTAACCCATGACGCCCGCGATACGCTGCGCAAAGTGCCTGACCTTGATCGCGCCCTTTCCCGTCTCTCGTTAGACAGAGGTGGCCCTCGTGATCTGGCTGCGGTGCGCAATGGTTTGGCCCAGGCTGCTCAATTGGGCCAGCGCCTCACAAAACAAGACCTGCCGAAACTGCTTGCGCAAAGCGCAGACCGCCTTGCCGGACATGATCCGCTGATAGCACTGCTCGATGAGGCACTGATTGCTGAACCTCCGTTGCTCGCACGGGATGGCGGATTTATCGCACAAGGGTACGATGAAGAGCTCGATACCGTGCGGCAACTGCGCGATGAAGGGCGGGGCGTGATTGCTGGAATGCAGGCGAAATTCGTCTCTGACACAGGGATTTCGTCTCTGAAGATCAAGCACAACAATGTTCTTGGCTACTTTATTGAAACGACCGCCACACATGCGGAAAAGATGCTGTCGCCCCCCTTGTCTGAAACCTTCATCCACAGGCAAACCACCGCCAATCAGGTTCGCTTTAGCACTGTGGAACTGTCAGAGCTCGAAACAAAGATTCTCAATGCCGGCAACCATGCGCTTGAGATAGAAAAGCGTCTCTATGAAAGGCTAAAGGCGGCTATTTTGGAGTCCGCTGGACCGATTGGAGAAACCTCTTCTGCGGTCGCCGAGATTGACCTGGCATTCTCCCTTGCTGACCTTGCAACGCAGGAAAACTGGGCGCGGCCCAAAGTCGATGGCAGCAGGGCGTTTGAGATCAAGGGTGGGCGGCACCCGGTTGTGGAACGGGCCCTTGCCCAACAGTCCGGTGATCCGTTCATTGCAAATGACTGTACTTTGTCTGCAGAGAAAGACGCGGCGAGTATCTGGTTGCTCACGGGTCCAAATATGGCGGGTAAATCGACCTTTTTGCGCCAGAATGCGTTGATCGCTCTCATGGCTCAAATGGGCAGCTTTGTGCCTGCTTCTGACGCTCATATCGGTATCATCAGCCAATTGTTCAGCCGCGTAGGGGCTTCGGATGATCTCGCTCGGGGGCGCTCGACCTTTATGGTGGAAATGGTGGAAACCGCTGCGATCCTCAATCAGGCAGATGATCGGGCGTTGGTGATCCTGGATGAAATCGGTCGTGGCACCGCAACTTACGATGGCCTTTCCATCGCTTGGGCCACGCTGGAACACCTGCACGACGTGAACAAATCCCGCGCGCTTTTTGCGACCCACTACCATGAAATGACCGCTCTTTCCGCGAAGCTGAACGGCGTGGAAAACGCAACTGTTGCAGTGAAGGAATGGGAAGGTGAAGTGATCTTTCTGCATGAAGTGCGTAAGGGCGCGGCGGATCGGTCTTATGGCGTACAGGTTGCGCAGTTGGCCGGGCTGCCCGAAAGCGTGATCGCACGGGCGCGGGTCGTTTTGGATGCGCTGGAAAAGGGAGAGCGCGAGGGCGGCGCAACACAAAAAACGCTTATCGATGACTTGCCATTGTTCTCAGCGATTGCCGCGCCGCCGCCCCCGATCGCCAAAACGTCTCAGGTCGAAGAAAAGCTCGCCGATATCATCCCGGACGAGCTTACGCCGCGGGAGGCGCTTGACCTGCTCTATCAATTGAAAGAGGCGGCCAAATCCTGACCGCCCCTCTTTTTGGCCTTATATACCGTAGCGCAACAACGGCGGCGGGTTACGCCGGTTGCGATGACACGCCAACCTGCGCCGGGCGCAACAGACGGTCATGCAGCATAAAACCTTCGGCCGCGACCTGAATGATATCGCCAGCCTTGGTGCCGGGCACGGGTGCCTCAAACATCGCCTGATGGTGTTGCGGATCAAAGCGGTCACCAACAACAGGGGCAATTACCTCAATCCCGTGCTTTTTGAACACACTCAAAAGCTCGCGCATGGTCAGCTCAACACCTTCAAGCAGCGCCGCAGAAATCTCCTTCTGCTCCTCGGTCGCTGCCTCCAACGCACGCTTCATGTTGTCGTACACGGGCAGCATATCGCGGGCGAGCTTTGAGCCGCCGTAGTTTTCGGCTTCCCTGCGATCTTTGTCGGAACGCTTGCGCGCATTCTCTGCATCGGCAAGCGCTCGCATAAAGCGGTCTTTCAGCTCATCACGTTCGGCGCGCAGCTGATCCAACTCCAGCGCTTCATCATCAATCTCTGCGTCCTGTTCGGCGAATTCTTCCGCCATCGCGTCTTCCAGATCATCCAGAAATTCGTTTTCTCTCGGCTCTGCCATCTTTCACCTCTAGCTGCGGTCGGACACTAGTTTGCCAACAAGCTGCGCTGTGTAATTCACAATCGGTACGATCCGCCCATAGTTCAGACGTGTAGGCCCAATGACCCCAACCGCACCAATCACCTTTCGGTCAGCGTTCATATAAGGGGAAACCACCAGAGAGGAACCCGAAAGTGAGAAAAGTTTGTTCTCTGAACCGATAAAAATGCGCACACCGTCGCCGCCTTCGGCCAATTCGAGGAATTCGGCGATGTCACGCTTTCGCTCAAGATCATCAAAAAGCGTTCTGATCCGGTCGAGATCTTCTTCTTCGCCCTCCCCGCCAAGCAGATTCGATCTGCCCCGCACAATCAGGCGTTCGGAGTTTTCATCCTCCCCCTCCCAAAGCGCCAAGCCGCTTTCGACAAGCTGACGGGCAAGTGAATCAATCTCCTGTCTGCGTTCAACGATGGCTTGGGAAACGGTACGCTGGACCTCGCTGATGGTCTTGCCCTCAACAATGGCGTTGAGGAAATTGGCCGCTTCCCTCAGGGAACTGGGCGTTTGACCCGGCGGCGGCGTAAACAGGCGGTTTTCGACATGACCGTCTGAGAAAACTAGCACAACAAGCGCGCGATCCTGCGAGAGTGAAACAAATTCGATATGTTTTATCGGCGCTTCATGCTTGGGGGTCAGCACAAGGGACGCGCCCTGCGTCACTCCAGACAAGGCGGACCCGACACGATCCAACAACCCGCTTACGTCTGATGCATTGTCCCCCATTGTCGCATCAATCTTTTCGCGGTCCGTCTCTGTTGGGTCACCAATCTCAATCATCCCATCCACAAACATCCGCAGACCAAGTTGTGTTGGGATACGCCCCGCGCTGACATGCGGAGAGCCGAGGACTCCCATGAACTCCAGATCCTGCATCACATTGCGAATTGTTGCCGCGCTGACCTTTTCGCTGAAATCACGGGTAAGGGTGCGTGATCCTACCGGATCACCGTTCGCCAGATACCCTTCAACCACCCGCCGAAACACCTCACGCGAGCGGTCGTTCATCTCTTGCAACAGTTCGGACGTATCAGATGGAGGTTTGCTCATGATGTGGGTAATAAAGGTGTCCAAAGGGGAAACGTCAATCGGGGTTGCATCCCGCAGTACCGCAAGAGTATCCCGGCGACAAAATGTAAAGGAAAATCCATGCGTCCTTCTGGCCGAGAACTTGATCAAATGCGCGCCGTCTCTGTTGAGGTTGGCTTTACCAAACATGCAGAAGGCTCCGCCCTGATCGAGATGGGCGATACGCATGTATTGTGTACCGCCACGATTGAAGATCGCGTGCCGCCGTTTATCAAAGGCTCCGGGCTGGGTTGGGTCACGGCGGAATACGGCATGTTGCCCCGCGCGACAAACACTCGGATGCGGCGTGAAGCGGCAGCAGGCAAGCAAGGCGGACGCACTGTTGAAATTCAACGCCTGATTGGCCGGTCCCTGCGCGCAGGCGTTGACCGGGTTGCTTTGGGTGAGCGTCAGATCACCGTGGATTGCGATGTTCTTCAGGCGGATGGCGGCACACGCTGCGCTTCCATCACCGGCGGTTGGATAGCGCTGCGCCTGGCGGTGAACAAACTGATGAAAGCGGGCGACGTGACCAGCGACCCCCTGGTCGATCCGGTCGCCGCAATCAGCTGTGGGATCTATGCAGGGCAGCCGGTGCTTGATCTTGATTATCCAGAAGATTCTGAGGCGGGCGTTGACGGCAACTTTATCATGACAGGCACAAAGCAGCTGATCGAAGTGCAGATGAGTGCAGAAGGCTCAACTTACTCTCGGGACCAGATGAACCAACTGCTCGACCTCGCTGAAAAAGGTGTGTCTGAGCTGGTTGCCATACAAAAAGCTGCCACGACGTGACCCGCAAATTCACCGACAACCGCATTTTGATCGCCACCCATAATGCTGGCAAACTCGAAGAAATGACGCAGCTGTTTGCGGCTCATGGCGTCAGTGTTGTTGGTGCTGCTGAAATGCAATTGGATGAGCCGGAGGAGACTGAGACAACATTTGTCGGCAATGCGCGGATCAAAGCACATGCCGCGGTCAAGGCTACCGGGCTGCCCGCCCTTTCCGACGATTCCGGGATTGAGGTTGAGGGCCTAGACGGTGCGCCCGGTGTCTACACCGCAGATTGGGCCGAAACCCCCAATGGCCGCGATTTTCTCATGGCGATGACCAAGACGCACGATCTTTTGGAAGAAAGAAACGCTCCTCATCCTCGGCGCGCCCGGTTCTGCGCGACAATGGTTCTGGCGTGGCCTGACGGACATGACGAGGTGTTTGAGGGATACGCAAACGGCACTTTGGTATGGCCCCTGCGTGGTGCGCTTGGGCACGGGTACGATCCGATGTTTCAACCTGACGGCCATGACCGGACCTTTGCTGAAATGACAGCGGATGAGAAAAATGCAATCAGCCACCGCGCGGATGTGTTTTCCAAACTGCTGAAAGGCTGTTTTGACTGAAGATTGGCAGCAAGGCGGTTTTGGCCTCTATATCCACTGGCCGTTTTGTGAGGCCAAATGCCCGTATTGCGATTTTAACAGCCACGTCAGCAGGCACATCGATCAACGCGCCTGGAGGGATGCTTACCTCAAAGAACTCCGGCGCGCTGCTGAAGAAACACAAGGTCGCATTTTGAATGCTGTGTTCTTTGGCGGCGGCACGCCCAGTTTGATGAATCCGGATGTCGTGGCGGATGTGATTACCGCGATCAAATCTCGTTGGCCGACAGCCAACGATCTAGAAATCACGCTTGAGGCAAACCCGAGCTCCGTTGAGGCGCAACGGTTTGCTGATTTTCGTCAGGCCGGCGTCACGCGGATATCAATGGGCATTCAGGCGCTAAACGATGCCGATCTAAAGCGTTTGGGGCGTATCCATACCGCTGCTGAGGGGATGGCCGCTTTTGATATCGCGCGAAGCACGTTTGAAAGGGTCAGCTTTGACCTGATCTACGGCAGGCAGGATCAATCGCTTGATGCGTGGAAGTCAGAGCTGAAACAGGCTCTAACAATGGCGATTGATCATATTTCCTTGTATCAGCTTACGATTGAACCAGGCACTGCATTTGGGGATCGCTATGCCCGTGGCACCCTGCGCGGGCTGCCTGATGACGACCTTGGCGCAGACATGTACACCGCGACGCAATCCATTTGTGACGAGATGGGCATGTCCGCCTATGAAGTTTCGAACCACGCGCGTGATGGCGCGCAGTCTCGACACAACCTGATCTATTGGCGCTACGGGGATTACATCGGAATCGGCCCCGGCGCACATGGTCGGTTGACGATCGACGGTCAAAAATTCGCAACAGAGGCTTTCAGCAATCCAAAACGGTGGCTTGATGGCGTTGAGAGCGGAAACGCTGAAAAGCCACGCATGATTGTTCCTCAAATGGAACAGGCCACTGAATTCTTACTTATGGGCCTGCGCCTAAAAGAAGGAATATCGCTGAGCAGGTATGAAGCACTGAGCGGTCAGCCCATCCCAGAGAGCGCGGTTACGCACCTAATTGACATCGGCATGATCACCACGGCAAGAGACAGATTAATCGTTTTAGATCAAGGGCTTATAGTTCTAAACGCCGTGATAGAAGCGCTTTTGCCGGATTAACTTCCACTTAACATCCGACACAACGCATCAAGATCATCCAACGATTTGTATTTCACCGTCATCGTACCCGCCTCTTGTCCAGGCTTGTGATCAATTTGGACCCGCATCCCAAGCGTAGCGGACAAGTCGCCCTCAAGCGCCATTGTGTCGGCGTCCTTTTCTTCCTTTGCGGTCGCTTTTGGCTGAGCGGTCTTCGCACCGCCCGATTGCTCCTTCTTGACCAAGGCCTCGGTAGCGCGGACAGACAGACCGCCTTTTACGATCTGTTGCGCCAGCTTGAGTGGATGATCCGCCGGGATCAATGCCCGTGCGTGCCCTGCACTCAGACGTCCGTCCCGCACCATTTCCACCACACCATCAGGCAGATTCAACAACCGAAGCAGGTTTGCAATATGGCTCCGGCTCTTCCCCAAGGCCTCTGCCATTTTCTCCTGTGTGTGGCCAAACTTCTCCATCAATTGGCGATAACCTGCTGCTTCTTCAATCGCATTCAGATCTGCACGTTGGATGTTCTCAATAATCGCAACCTCTAAAACCTCTACATCTGTAAAGGTGCGAACAATTACAGGAAGCTCGTGCAACTGGGCCTGTTGCGCCGCACGCCAGCGCCGCTCTCCGGCGACAATCTCAAAACTGCCATCACTTCTCTCTCGGACGATAAGCGGCTGGATAACGCCCTTTTCCTTGATTGAAGCCGCAAGATCATCGAGATCTTCGGTGGCAAATCGCTTTCGCGGCTGGTCTGGGTTTGGCGAAATTCGCTCTATCGGAACCACTTGCTCAGCCGCAGACGGCCCCCGTGCCGCAGTCGCTTCAGTTTCTGTCACATCTGCCATCAAGGCGGACAAACCACGGCCCAACCCCCGTTTGCGTTCCTGTTTATCGGCCATTTTACTCCGCCTCGTTGTTCTTGATGATCTCACCTGCCAAAGCACGATAAGCAATCGCACCTTTCGAATTACTATCGTATGTCAGCACCGGCATTGCAAAACTCGGAGCCTCACTCAGTCGCACATTCCGCGGAATCACCGTTTGGAAGATCAATTCACCCAGATTTCCACGCGCATCCTGTTCTACCTGTTGAGACAAGTTGTTGCGTCGGTCATACATGGTGAGCACAACACCTTCGATCCGCAAGTCCTTGTTCCCGGTTTGGCGCACTTCCCGAATTGTCATCATGAGTTGGCTCAACCCTTCCAACGCAAAAAACTCACTTTGAAGCGGAACCAGCACTGAGTGCGCCGCAATCATTGCATTTACGGTCAACAAGTTCAGTGAGGGTGGACAATCAATCAGGATAAAATCAAAACCAAATCGATCCATCTGCGTCTGGCGAAGCGCATCATGCAACAGAAAACTCCGCTTCTCGCTCGACAAGAGCTCCATATCGGCTGAGCTTAAATCTACGGTAGCGGGGATGATGCACAGGCCGTCATGATCTGTTTCCTGGATAACATCGTTCAGATCAAGGTCTTCGAGCAAAAGCTCGTAGGTCGTGAACTCCCGATCGTCCAAATCAACCCCAAGTCCAGTTGAGGCATTTCCTTGGGGGTCAAGATCAACCAAAAGTACATTTTTGGACTGTTCAGCCAAAGCAGCAGCCAGGTTAATGGATGTCGTTGTTTTTCCAACACCACCCTTCTGGTTCGCTATCGCAATGATTTTTGGGCCTTTTGGCCGAGAGGGGTCAGACACGTGCGATATCCTTGATCTTCAAAACTGCTGCATCGGCGCTTGTCTTGCTTTTAATCGCTTCACACGTATAGGACCACCGGATCCGTGCGTCATCTGCTTCTTTTTGCCAATGCGCCCCTTTTAAGAATAGCGCTAGGCCCCCATTCCCTAGATGTCGTTCCGAAAACTCAAGAAGCGTATCCAAATCAGCCAACGCACGCGCCGACAAGATATCAGCATTCAATGGCTCAATTTTCTCAATTCTGTCGGATATAACTGTGGCCCGCAGCCCAAGCTCTCGAATGGCTGTCCGCAAAAATGTGGATTTCCTCTGATCGCTTTCTACAAGAGTAACGGTTGGCTTTGACGGCGCGGTATCTGCAAGGATTGCCACGACGATACCCGGAAACCCACCACCACTGCCCAAGTCAACCCAGCGGTTGAACGGTGGTGCGAGCTCATAAATTTGAGCTGAATCAGCGATATGACGGCTCCAGAGCTCAGGGACGCTAGAACGAGATACCAAGTTTATCTTAGTCGTCCACTTACGGACCAAGTCTGCAAACACTTCAAGTTTTTCGGATGTTTCACGTGAAACATTGAGGTCAGACATACGCCTTACGCCGATCTCTGTTCTGCTTGCCGTCGCAATGTTGTTAGAATGAGCATCAGAGCAGCTGGTGTAACGCCATCAACCCGCCCAGCTTGCGCGAGCGTTTCAGGAGCGGCGCTCGAAAGTTTGGCCTTTAACTCATTCGAAAGACCTTCAAGCAAATGGTAGTCAAAATCTCCGGGTATTCTGTGCGCCTCATCTTTCTTCAGGGTATCAATTTCAGCCTTCTGACGCCCAAGGTAGTTTGAATACAGAGCATCTTTTTCAATCTGAAGGCCAATTTCCTCATCGACATCCTGAAGCTCTGGCAGAAGCGCCGCCAAATGCTCAAATCGAGCGTCTGGAAATGAGAGAAGCTGAAAACCGCTACGCCTTGTTCCATCCTGGCTAACTGAGATACCAGACCTCTGCGCTTCTGACGGTGTGAACGAATTTTGAGCTAACACATCTAGTACATCCGACAACTTTCGAGATTTTTCTTCGAAAGCCGCCTTACGGCCCTCGGAGATACAGCCCAATGAAATAGCCAACGGCGTAAGGCGCTGATCTGCGTTGTCTGCGCGAAGCGACAGTCTGAATTCTGCCCGCGATGTAAACATTCGATATGGCTCCGACACACCTCTCGTTGTCAGATCGTCAATCATTACCCCGATGTAGCTGTCAGATCGACTAAAGTGGACAGACGGACGCCCCTGCACAGCCGAGGCGGCATTTATGCCTGCAACCAGCCCCTGAGCCGCCGCCTCTTCATAGCCCGTGGTCCCATTTATTTGCCCTGCAAGATACAAGCCGCCGAGCGCCCTCAGCTCCAGCGTGGAAAACAGTGCGCGCGGATCGATGTAGTCGTATTCAATAGCGTAGCCCGGCTGAAGGATAACGGCAGATTCCAGCCCCTTTATGGATCTTACATAGTCTTCTTGAATGGCTTCTGGAAGCGATGTCGATATGCCGTTGGGATAAATTGTGTGATCATCAACGCCTTCTGGCTCCAGAAAAACCTGATGAGACGTCTTGTCTGCAAAGCGCACAACCTTGTCTTCGATAGAAGGACAATACCGAGGGCCGATCCCATCGATATGGCCACCATACATCGCAGACCGCTCTAGGTTCTTCCGAATAATCTCATGCGTTCGCTCATTTGTATGGGTGATGCCGCAAGATATCTGCTGCGCTGAAACACCCTTAGACATAAACGAAAACAGAGTTGGGGCGTCATCGCCCGGCTGCATGTCGAGGTCAGACCAATCAATGCTTCGACCATCAAGCCGAGGGGGTGTACCTGTCTTGAGGCGGCCCATTGGCAGGTCAAGAGTATCCATGCGTTCGGCAAGACGCATTGATGCTTTGTTGCCGATCCTGCCGCCAGAACGGGAGACATCCCCAATATGAATAACGCCCCTCAGAAAAGTACCCGTCGTCAGAATGACAGCGTTGCTGTGAACCTGCTCTGAGCTCTTCAATTCTACACCGACAACCCGACCATCCTTGGTCAGGAAATCTGTAACTTCCCCCTCGATGATATGCAGTCTTGGTTGACTAAGGGTTTCTGACAACATCGTTTCGCGATAGATTTTACGATCTGCCTGCGCTCTCGGACCTTGTACCGCGGGGCCCTTACGCCGGTTCAGCAAACGAAATTGAATTCCCGCCTGATCCGCGACCCGACCCAACACACCGTCCAGCGCGTCAATCTCCCGAACGAGGTGGCCTTTGCCAAGACCCCCAATCGCTGGATTACATGACATTACACCGATGTCTTCTTTCGTCATGGTCACAAGTGCTGTTTCTGCGCCCATGCGAGCAGAGGCATGCGCCGCCTCAACCCCCGCATGACCACCGCCAATCACCACTACCTCAAAATGTTTCACGTGAAACACTCCATCACTTACCTATGCAAAAACTGGAGAAAATCTCATCTAGCAGGTTCTCAACTCCAATTCGCCCAACGACAGTCTCCAAAGAACGTACTGCCATTCGCAGCTCTTCAGCCGCTATTTCGTATGTACTATATCCTTGTGCTACAACATTTTGTGCACTTACCAAGTTTTCCAGCGCTTGGGACATCGCCAGACGATGACGTTCGTGCGTTGCCACACCTACCGCAAGACTACGCGACTTCAGTCTTTCGGTCACCATCTCAATCAGTTCACCAACTCCCTCGCCGGTCTTCCCAGAAATGCCGAAAACCCCGTTCGAAGAAGTATCCGCTTTTGGCTGCGCAACGATGTCCATCTGACTTGGGGCTATCATCAAATCCTCGCCGGGCGCTGCAAGGAAAATTCGCAAGTCCGCCAATTCTGCCCGTGCCAGGGCCCGCTCAACTCCGATGGCCTCAATCCTGTCGTCACTTTCCCGCAAGCCTGCGGTATCAAGCAACGTCACAGGCAGCCCGCCAAGGTCCATGCGGACCTCCACAATATCACGCGTTGTTCCAGCAATCTCGGACGTGATCGCGGCATCGCGACCAGCCAACGCATTCAGCAGCGTAGATTTCCCGGCATTTGGGGCACCAATGATCGCCACCTCAAACCCTGTTCTGATCCTTTCTGCGACCTTCGTGCCGTCTACTTCTCTCTGAATTTCGGCAACAACTTTCTCCAGCAGCGCGCTCACCTCGGGCGATACATCAACCGGAACCTCTTCATCCGCAAAATCAATTGTCGCCTCCAGAAGCGCCGCAGCCCGGATCAAATCAGCGCGCCACCCTTCAACAAGATCCCCGAGATGACCAGACAGCACACGCAAAGCCTGTTTCCGCTGCCCCTCTGTTTCTGCGTCTATCAGATCGGCCAAACCTTCGACCTGCGCAAGATCGAGCTTTTCGTTTTCCAACGCACGACGGGTGAACTCACCCGCATCAGCCAACCGCGCTTGGCGAAAGGTTGAGAGCAAGCGCAGGACAGCTGCAACAACTGCAATGCTCCCATGTAGGTGAAGTTCTAAAACGTCTTCGCCAGTAAAGCTCCGAGGTCCCGCAAAAGGGAGAACAAGTGCTTGGTCAATGACAGCCCCGTTTCGATCGCGAATGGTGCGCAAACCTGCGTGATGACAAGCGGGCAGTTCTCCAACAAGCGAAAACCCTATTTCAAAGGCTGCCGGACCTGAAATTCGGACGACGGATACCCCAGCACGCCCAGAAGCGGTCGCTTGCGCAAATATCGTATCCATTCACGTCTATACCTTTGTTAATAAATAACAATCAGGTGTTCATCGAATCAAAGAAGTCTGAGTTGGTCTTGGTTTGCTTAAGCTTGCCAATCAAGAACTCGATTGCATCGGTTGTCCCCATCGGGTTCAGGATGCGGCGCAGGACAAAGGTCTTTTGCAGATCGATCTTGTCCACCAAAAGATCTTCTTTCCGTGTGCCGGATTTGAGGATGTCGATGGCAGGGAACACGCGCTTGTCCGCAATCTTGCGGTCCAGCACGATCTCAGAGTTACCAGTGCCCTTGAATTCTTCAAAGATCACCTCGTCCATCCGGCTGCCGGTATCGATCAATGCAGTTGCGATGATGGTGAGTGAGCCGCCCTCTTCGATGTTACGCGCTGCGCCAAAGAAACGCTTGGGGCGTTGCAATGCGTTCGCGTCCACACCACCGGTCAGAACTTTGCCGGAGGACGGTACAACCGTGTTAAAGGCCCGCCCAAGGCGTGTGATGGAATCAAGCAGGATAACAACGTCGCGCTTGTGCTCAACCAGACGTTTGGCTTTCTCGATAACCATATCCGACACCGCCACGTGCCGGGTCGCGGGTTCATCAAAGGTGGAAGATACAACTTCGCCCTTCACGGACCGCTGCATGTCGGTAACTTCTTCGGGCCGTTCATCAATCAGCAATACAATCAGATAGCATTCTGGATGATTTTTTTCGATAGAGTTGGCGATGTTTTGCAGCAGCACGGTCTTACCTGTCCGTGGCGGGGCCACGATCAAGGAACGCTGACCCTTACCAATGGGCGACACCAGGTCAATGATGCGGGCGGACCGGTCTTTGAGCGTGGGGTCATCGACCTCCATTGTCAGCCGCTCATCAGGATAAAGCGGCGTGAGGTTCTCAAACGCTACCTTGTGGCGCGCCTTCTCTGGCGCTTCAAAGTTAATCTTGGTCACCTCGGTTAGCGCAAAATAGCGCTCATTGTCGTCCGGTGCCTTAATGAGCCCTTCAATGGTATCCCCTGTCCGCAAAGACCATTGGCGGATCATTTCTGGCGAGACATAGATGTCATCCGGGCCCGGCAAATAGTTCGCCTCAGGGGAACGTAAAAAACCAAAGCCGTCTTGCAACACTTCGAGCACACCATCGCCCGAGATCTGCCAACCCTCATCCGCGCGTTCGCGCAGAATTTGGAACATCATCTCACCCTTGCGCATGGTGGATGCGTTTTCAATCTCCAGCTCCTCGGCCATCGCCAAAAGGTTCTTGGGGGTTTGCGCCTTGAGATCGGCGAGGTTCAGCGTGTCAGTTGTCATGGAAAATCCTGTGCAGCCGCGCGTCACGCGCGTGCAGGTGGGGCATTGAGTGTAGCAGATAGGGCCCATCCCCGGACGGGGCGGTGCGGGACATATAGGCGGGCGTCAGCGTCGAGTCAATAAATCAGAATTTCACCACAACGGAGAGGACTATCACAAACATCAAAACGGTCGGGACTTCGTTCATCATCCGGTACTGTCGACCCGTAAGCTGGTTCTCTGCCCGTTGAAATCCGCGCATTCGCGCCATGAGCCATTCGTGAAAAATCGTCATTGCAATCACACTTGCCGCTTTGGTCCATGGCCAGACAAATGACCAATCGACGATTCCGGGTGTCAGGACCAGAGCCAGACCGAAGATCCACGTCGCAATCATCGCCGGACGCATGATCACTGTGGCCAGTTTATATTCCATCATCGCAAAGGTGTCGTGCATCTCACCGTCAAGGCCCGCCCGCTCCGTATGATGCACCAGTAAACGAGGCAGGTAAAACAAAGCAGCCATCCATGAGATCACGGACATGATATGAAACGCTTTGACCCATGGATACGCAAGGGCAAGGATGTCTGACATGTCTCACTCCGTTCTCTTTGTCCTTCATATAATAATAAAGAAAAGAAGAAAGATGATGATGTAAGTAGGCAGGCCAATTTCTGTGGATTAACGGGTTATCCCGGAGTTGCCCTCATAAGGAAAGATTGATCCCCAGCCTGTGCGTAACAGGCTGTAAACACAAAATACCAATTTAAAAACATAGAGTTATGGAAAATAGAACGCGCTGCGCTTGGGAGTAAGACAGCCACGGTACCAGAGTTATCCGATTCCTCCTCAACCAAGAGTTTTCCTTGTCCACGTAGGTACAAAACCCGTGAACAACCGGAAAGGAACGCAGGAGCATGGCTCTTGTGTAGATGTTTCGAATTTTGCACTAAAAGGTCCTAACAAACTCTTAACAAAACCCACAAGGTTATCCCCATGCCCCAGCCCCTCATCCTCGCCTCGGGTTCTGCCATCCGGGCCCAGTTGTTGCACCAGGCGGGTGTTGAACACCGGGTGGAAAAACCTGCGATTGACGAAGAGATGGTCAAAGCAGCGCTCATTGCAGAAAAGGCGAGCCCGAGAGACGTCGCAGATACCTTGGCTGAGATGAAGGCCCGCAAGATCAGTGAAAAGCACCCGGGTGCGCTGGTGCTGGGATGTGATCAAGTGCTGGATCACGGCGGCAAAATGCTATCCAAACCAACATCCGCTGATGATGCAATCCAACATTTGAAAGCGCTTCGTAACGACAAACATTCACTGCTGAGTGCTGCGGTGATTGTCGAAGATGGCCAGCCAATTTGGCGGCAGGTTGGCCAAGTTCGTTTGCGGATGCGCGCGTTGAGTGATGACTACATTCGCGCATATGTCACCCGGAACTGGGACAGTATCCGCCACGCGGTTGGGTGCTACAAACTGGAAGAAGAAGGTGTGCGCCTGTTTTCAAATGTGCAGGGGGATTACTTTCACGTGCTGGGTATGCCACTTTTGGAACTGTTAAACTATCTGACGCTGCGCGGGGACCTCGCTACATGAACTTGCCTCATATTCCCTTGGCCGGGGTCATCGGATCACCGATCGCGCATTCTAAATCCCCGCAACTGCATCGCCACTGGCTCAAGACTTATGGGCTTGATGGTCACTATATTCCAATGGATGTGGCGGCGCAGGATTTGGAGACAGTGATCAGAACGCTGCCCAAAATGGGGTTTGTCGGCGTGAACGTCACGATCCCCCACAAAGAAGCGATCATGTCGATTGCGGATTTGATCACGGATCGGGCGATATTGATTGGGGCCGCGAACACCCTCATTTTTCGCAAAGATGGCAAGATTCATGCAGACAACACAGATGGTTATGGATTTCTGGAAAATCTGAAGACCGGTGCGCCAAATTGGAACCCCAAAGCAGGACCAGCGGCAGTACTGGGCGCTGGTGGTGCGGCAAGAGCCGTCATTGCGTCATTGTTGGACGCCGGAGTGCCAGAGATCATGCTGTCAAATCGCACTCGAGTCCGAGCAGAAAAGCTGAAAGCGGATTTTGGCAGCCGGCTACGGATCTATGATTGGGTGCAGGCGGGCAACATGCTTGATACTGCGACGCTTGTGGTAAACACCACGTCCCTTGGGATGATCGGAAAGGGCGAAATGCGCGTGCCGCTGGATGGGTTGCGGGCGCAGACTGTGGTCAATGATCTGGTCTATACGCCGCTCAAGACGAAGCTGCTTGAAACGGCAGAAGCGACGGGATGTGTGACCGTTGATGGGCTGGGCATGTTGCTGCATCAGGCGGTTCCGGCGTTTGAGCGTTGGTTTGGCAAGCGCCCAGAAGTGGACCGCGCCACACGTGCAGCGGCCCTGCGCTGATGTTTCTTCTGGGGCTGACCGGGTCCATCGGGATGGGCAAATCCACCACGGCAGAGATGTTTGTAGCCGAAGGGTGCGCGCTTTGGGATGCGGATGCCGCAGTGCATCGGCTTTATGCCAAAGGCGGCGCAGCAGTTCCGGCGTTTGAAGCGGCGTTCCCGGATGCTGTGGTTGACGGGGCCGTGTCCCGCCCGGTGTTAAAGGACATCATTGCCCGCGATCCTCTAGCCCTCAAACAAATCGAAGAGATCGTACATCCGCTTGTTGGCCAAGACCGCGCAGAGTTCATCGCACAGGCTAAGGCCGATATCATTGTTCTCGATATTCCGCTGCTGTTTGAAACCGGCGGCAATACGCGAGTGAATGCGGTGGTCTGCGTCATCACGGATGACGCCACGCAAGAGGAGCGTGTGATGGCACGCGGCACGATGACCCAGGCGCAATTTGAGGCGATCCGCGACAAACAACTGCCAGCACCGGAGAAAGCGGCGCGGGCAGACTATGTCATTCGCACGGACACCATTGAAGCGGCACAGGCACAGGTGCATTCTGTGGCTCAGAATATACGGGAGAAACTGGCACATGCGTGAGATCGTTCTTGATACTGAGACGACCGGGTTTGACCCTGAAACCGGGGACCGGATTGTCGAGATTGGTGCGGTTGAGCTGATGGGCCATGTGGCCACTGGAAAGACCTATCATCAGTACATCAATCCTGAACGCGCCATGCCGCAGGAAGCATTCGAAGTGCACGGGCTGGGGGATGATTTCTTGAGGGACAAGCCCAAATTCGCGCAAGTAGGACAGGCGTTTCTGGACTTCATCGGAGATGCCAAGCTGGTCATTCACAATGCTGCGTTCGATATCAAGTTTCTGAACGCTGAGCTGAAATGGATGAAGCTGCCTCAGATCCCATGGGAACAGGCCATCGACACACTTGCCATTGCGCGCAAGCGGTTTCCGGGCTCTCCCGCATCGCTTGATGCGCTTTGCCGTCGTTTCAATATCGACAATTCATCACGCACACTGCACGGCGCTTTGCTCGACAGTGAAATTCTGGCTGAGGTGTATCTTGAGCTGATCGGCGGCCGGCAACCAGACTTTGGCCTGTCGACGCAATCACAAGGGACGGGTGCGGACAACGTGGTTCAATGGGCTGCAAAACCGCGCCCAACACCCCTGCCAACCCGGATATCCGAAAGAGAAGCCGCCGCCCATGCTGAGTTTGTCAGCAAGCTGGGCGACAGCGCGCTTTGGTCCAAGACTTAGGCGTTCTCGGGAGAGGCACCACCCTCAGATGCCTGACGGCGCGCGATCTCATTGCGATAGAGCGACACGAAATCGATGTTCTCAAGGTTCAGCGGCGGGAAGCCACCGTCGCGTGTTACATCGCTGACAATCCGACGCAGGAATGGAAAAATCATGCGCGGGCATTCAATCAGCAAAAAGGGATGTATCTGATCCTCGGGAATATTCTCGATGTGGAAGATACCGACGTAATCGACCTCAAGCACAAACAGGGTTGTATCGCCGCCCTTATCCTTGGATGTCACATTCAGCTTGATGGCGCTTTCATACTGGTGATCAACCGTGCGCTTTTTGGCGTCCAGGCTGACCTGCACCTCAACATCGGGCTGAACATCGCTTGAACCGCCTTTTTGCGCCATGATGTTCTCAAACGACATGTCGCGGATGTATTGACCCAGAACGCGCATCTGCGCCTGTGGTGGTTGTGCTTCTTCTTCGGCCATGGGTGTCTCCGTCATGAATCTCAATTTCACGCGGGCTTATCAGAAGGGTGTGGCACCCTCAATGCTTAGTCCAGCCGCTGTCGCCCTTATCATCTGGCGATCTTTCGTGAATTTCATGAAATTCCCCATCAATGACATCACCCGGTGCATGTGGTCTGTGGGCATGGGGGTGTTGGCCGCCGCCGGGTGTGCCAAAACTTTGCACATTCACCCGTGCGCGAATGGCCTTGAACGCAGCGCGACGGAAAGCCGGGATCAGAAGGGAAAAGCCAACGGCATCTGTGAAAAATCCCGGTGTGAGCAACAAAGCGCCGGCAAAAAGGATCATTGCACCATGCACCAAAGGTTCCGTCGGGTCCTGCATGTCTGAAAAAGAGGTGCGCAATTGCCCAAGGGCCATCGCACCCTGCGTCCGTACCAGATATGTCCCCGCAATCGCCGTGATCAGCACGATGGCAAGGGTCCAGCCCAAGCCGATAATGCCCCCGATTTGTATGAACAGAGCAATCTCAATCATGGGAATGGCGATGAATGCGATCAAAAGCCACATAAGCGAAGCATCCTTTTGCAGGGGGTAGAGTGGACTCACCCCGGTCGAGGACCTACATAAGAGCTTAAGTGACATGTTTCCATGCTTTGACCCAATGAGGTTCCGATGAATTCACCGATGATACAGCTTCTGGTGTTGGCCGGTATTGCCGTATTCCTGATCCTGCGCCTTAAAAACGTGCTGGGCACGCGGGAAGGTTTTGAAAAGCCCCCCGTAACCGATCAAACCCAAACACGGCGGAGTTCGGGCCCCGCTTTTGAGGTCATTGAAGGCGGTCCCGATCTGGACATCACCGATCACGTTGAGGCGGACAGCCCGCAAGGCAAAGCTCTGGCTGAAATGAAGCGGATTGAACCGTCCTTTGGGGTCAGCGATTTTCTGGGCGGTGCGCGCGGGGCTTATGAAATGATCGTCATGGGCTATGAGCGTGGCAATCTGGATGAGATCCAGCCGTTCCTGTCTGAGGAAATCTATGAGAGCTTTGTCGACGGCGTCGCCGCGCGCGAGGATCAGGGGCTGACAATCGAGGGGGAGTTTGCGGGCGTACGCACAACCGATCTGATGGACGCAACCTTTGACCCCGAAACAAAGGAAGCAGAGCTGACGATCTACTTTGTTGGTGTGTTGACCTCAGCCGTGCGGGATGAGGCAGGTGATATCGTCGAAGGCAGCCTGACGGACCTCAAGATTCAGAAAGATACCTGGGTCTTTGCCCGCATCATGGGTTCGGATGATCCAAATTGGCTGCTGGTATCTACAGACGGCTAAGCCATGCGCTTGCTGCAATTTGTATTGCGGGCGTCACGGGCATGACTGCCGCAGACGCCAGTGATGTGTCCTATGAAGTCCTGAGCTTTGATCAGCTTGAGGGCTGGGCCGAAGATGATCACGCAGCCGCGTTCACTGTCTTTATGAACACCTGCCGGGATATGAAAGATTCCGACTGGCGCGCTGTTTGCAAGTTTGCAGAGGAAAACCCAGAACCGCGTCAGTTCTTCGAGCTTTTGTTCCGCCCTGTGGTGATTGATGACGGCCAGGACGCTCTCTTTACAGGATATTTCGAGCCGGAGCTTGATGGATCTCGGACGCCTTCAGCCCGCTATCGTTACCCAGTGTACAAGATGCCGCCAGAGGCGCTGCGGAGCAATCCGTGGCTGACGCGGCGCGAAATCCTTGACAGCGATGTGATGAAGGGGCGCGGCCTTGAAATTGCTTGGGTCGATGATCCTGTTGAATTGTTTTTCCTTCAAATTCAAGGGTCTGGTCGGATCAAGTTGCCAAACGGGGACCGTGTGCGGGTGGGGTATCGTGGTGCAAACGGGCATCCCTATCGCTCCATCGGTGTGGAGCTGGTGCGACGGGGTGTCTATCAGCCCCATCAGGTCAGTGCCGAAGTGATCAAGAATTGGGTGCGCCGCAATCCTGCGCTGGGCCGCGATTTGCTGTTTCACAATCCGTCTTATGTGTTTTTTCGTGAAGTCAGCCAAGTACCCGCGGACCGAGGGCCGCTGGGTGCTATGAACCGTTCTGTTACAGCCATGCGGAGCATTGCGGTTGACCCATCGTTTGTGAAACTCGGCGCACCGGTTTGGGTGGAAAAAGACGGCGCAAAACCGCTGCGCCGCTTGATGATTGCGCAAGACACGGGATCCGCAATCAAAGGGGCACAGCGAGCGGACGTTTTCTTTGGCACGGGGGATGAGGCCGGACAGGAAGCAGGCAAACTGCGTGATCCGGGACGGATGGTTGTCCTGATGCCGATCCAACGCGCTTATGCGCTGCTCCCCGAAAGCGCGATATGAGCCGGAAGCCGCAAAATGGCAGGCTGAACGATGACGATCTTGATCTTTGGCGCAAGGTGACAGAGCGGACAGAAAAGCTTGACCTGAAATCGCTGTTTACCCCGGAGATCGACGCAAGCACGCCCCCCGCCCCAGCGTTGCGCAAAGCGAAATCCATCGTGCTTGGGCAACCCACCCCAAAACCCCGACGCTCTGCGCATGATCTTGTCCCGTCCCTGCCTGATCAGATGAGCCGCGCAAAGGTTCAGATGGATCAAAAGTCGTTTGGCAAAATGAAACGTGGGAAGCTGAAGCCAGAGGGCCGCATTGATCTGCACGGTATGACGCTTGACCGTGCGCACCCCGCACTCAGCCGGTTTATCATGTCCGCGCATAAATCAGGCAAGCGGCTGGTGTTGGTGATCACAGGCAAGGGCAAGGAACGTGACACGGGCGGCCCTATCCCTGTGCGCTATGGTGTCTTGCGCCACCAGGTACCGCAATGGCTGTCGATTCCGCCGATGTCTGCGGTTGTTTTGCAGGTCAGCCAAGCGCACATCAGCCATGGTGGCGGTGGTGCGTACTATGTCTATTTGCGGCGGCAGCGCTAGCGGCCCAGCGTCGGTTGATACCGGACGATCCCATAGGTGGCGAGGAGGGCGGCACCGACATAATACACCGAGATCGGCAGCATTTGATCGGGAAAATCAATGCCATAGTCAATCAGTGCGCCTGTGATCCCTGGGCCAATGGCAGAACCGAATACCATCAGCGCTGCCGCCACTGACTTGATCGCCCCAATATGCCGGGTGCCGTAGTACTCCGCCCAAAAGGTTGAGGTGCCTGTTGCCATCAACCCCTGACCCATCCCGAAAATGACCAGCCCAACGCCGGCCATAAAAATCGTATCGGCAAAGGCGAGGACCGCAAAGGAAATGGCGAAAGGCAGCATCTGGAGAGGGACGATTCGACTGACCCCAAAACGGTCAATCGCCCAACCGCTCACAAAGGTCGTGATCACCGCGCTGACCGTATAGATTGGCATGAGCGCAACATAGGCGACAAGGTCCCAGGATTTGACTTCTGTCAGATGCACCTGTTGGAAAAACAGCGCTGTGCCCCACGCAGCGGGCCCTATGATCATCGGAATGGTCAGAAGAAACAGACCAGACCGCAGCATCTGCCCACGAGTCCAGTGTACCCCGTTCATGCCTGCAATTTGTGCCTCCTCCGCCATTGATTGCGGTGTCCGCTCCTGCCGCAGCAACATCAACAAAACCGGTATCGTGAGCAGAACAAGCGCGGCTGCAAGCACCCAAAGGCTGCGCCAGCTCACCACGGCAAAGAGTGAGACAAAGACGATGGGCAAAACCGCCTGCCCTGCAGAAAATCCCATCGACGACACTGAGAGCGCCTTGCCGCGGGTCGCCTCAAACCAGCGGACCATCGCAACGGACCCCAGTTGCGACATCATCCCTTGCCCCATCAGCCGTAAAGCGAAAATGACACCGATGAGCAGCACCCAAGACGTGTTCACGGCCATCGCGACACAGGCAAGCGCCAGCGCCACCATGACACCCAGCGCCAACACCCGTACCCGAAACCGGTCCGTCAGAACCCCGGCCCAGATCATCACAATGGCCGACAGCGTGGTCCCAACCGTATATATGCCGCCCCACTGTCCGTCGGTCAGGCCAAAGTCCGTTTTGATCTCACCAGCAAAGAGCGAGATGAAATAGGTCTGGCCATAGGAGGAGGTAAAGGTCAGCAGGAAGCCGGCCAACAGGAACAGCCAATTGGTACGCAGAAAGCCAAGATAGCTCATGGTTCTTCACCTCTGGCATGCGGGGAAACAGAAAGGGGAAAGCGACAGATGTGTCTGGGAATCAAGCGCGCAAAAGCGCTTGCCCGATATCATGGGTCGGATCGCTCACAACTACAAGACTTGGGATGGGTTAGAGAACGTAACGGCTGAGATCTGCGGATTTGGTCAGTTCACCCAGGTTAGCGTCAACAAACTCCGCATTCACCTCAATCTCATCCCCGGCCCGGTCAGGTGCGGTAAAGGAAAGTTCCTCAAACACCCGCTCCATCACCGTATAAAGCCGCCGTGCACCGATGTTTTCGACAGATTGGTTCACGTCCGCTGCAATTTTGGCCAGTGCCGCGATGCCTTCGGGTGTGAAGCTTACCGTGACCTCTTCGGTCCCCATCAGCGCAGTGTACTGCAAGGTCAGCGCATTGTCCGTTTCTGTGAGGATACGTACAAAGTCTTCTTCGGTCAGCGCCCGCAACTCCACCCGGATCGGCAAGCGACCCTGAAGTTCTGGCAGCAGGTCAGAAGGTTTGGCGATGTGAAACGCGCCCGAGGCGATAAAAAGCACATGGTCAGTTTTTACTGGCCCATGTTTGGTGCTGACGGTGGTGCCTTCGATCAAAGGCAGCAAGTCGCGCTGTACACCCTCACGGCTGACATCCCCACCCCGCGCATCGGACCGGGCGCAGACTTTGTCGATCTCATCGAGGAAAACAATGCCGTTCTGCTCCACCGCCTCAATCGCGTTGCGGGTGACGGTTTCATCGTCCAGAAGCTTGTCCGCCTCCTCGCCGATCAGGGTTTCATAGCTGTCCGCAACGGACAGGCGCTTTTTCGTGGTACGGCCGCCCATGGCTTTACCAAAAAGATCGCCAAGGTTCATCATCCCTGCGCCCATACCGGGCTGGCCCGGGATGTCCATCATCGGGAAGGGGCTGGCGTTGTCCGCGACCTCAAGCTCGATCATCGTATCATCGAGCAGGCCATCCTTGAGCTTCTTGCGAAACATCTCCCGCGTGCCCTCGCGTGCTTCTGCGCCAGCAATCGCATCAATCACCCGCTCTTCCGCGGCTTTGTGGGCCTTTGCCTTGACGTCTTCGCGCATATGCTCGCGCGTCATCGCGATGGCCGCATCGACCAGATCGCGGATGATCTGCTCCACATCGCGGCCGACATAGCCCACTTCGGTGAATTTCGTCGCTTCAACCTTGAGGAATGGCGCGCGGGCAAGTTTGGCCAGCCGGCGGCTGATCTCGGTTTTGCCCACGCCCGTCGGTCCGATCATCAGAATATTCTTGGGATACACCTCATCACGCAGATCATCGGCCAATTGTTTGCGCCGCCAACGATTACGCAGTGCAACGGCAACGGCACGTTTGGCGTCATTTTGCCCGATGATGAAACGGTCAAGCTCTGAAACGATTTCGCGCGGTGTCAGATCGGTCATTTGGAAATTTTCTCCACGGTGAGGTTGCCGTTTGTGTAGACGCAGATATCCGCCGCGATGGCCATGGCATCACGCGCCACGGTTTCTGCATCACGCTCCCCGTCCATCAAGCCGCGCGCGGCCGCCAACGCGAAATTGCCGCCGGACCCGATGGCCGCAACATTGTGTTCAGGTTCCAGCACGTCGCCTGCACCGGTAATCACCAGCAGGTCGTTGCCATCCGTGACGATCAACATCGCCTCCAGTTTTTGCAGGTATTTGTCGGTCCGCCAGTCTTTGGCGAGCTCAACGCTTGCCCGCGCCAGTTGCCCCGGTGTTGCCTCCAGCTTGGCCTCAAGACGCTCAAGCAGGGTAAAGGCATCTGCCGTTGATCCCGCGAACCCCGCAACCACCTCAAACCCGCCTGGCGACAGACGGCGCACCTTGCGGGCGGTCCCTTTGATCACTGTTTGGCCAAGGCTCACCTGCCCGTCACCCGCGATCACCACCTCATCGCCTTTTTTCACCCCAATGATCGTCGTGCCGTGCCATCCGGGGAAATTGTCATGTGCCATTGCGGGGCCTTTCGTTGTTCCAAAGGCTATATGGCCCTCAGGGTTGGGACACACAAGGGCGTCTGCTTGTGATGGGTCAGCACAGACAGTAGCGTCAGTTTATGACCAAAGACACCACGCTGCATTTCTATCTGGAAGAACCTCTACGAACCAGCGCCGCAGCGGGGGATCATAATTTCATCAATCGCATTTTGAACGTCACCCGCGCCGCTGGATTTGAGCCGATATTCAAAAGCTTGCCGCTGGAGGGGCCGCCAACGGACGGCTATTCGCTTGGCCATATGGTCAACCCTCCCAATGACAAAGGGTTGGTGTTTCGCCGTGTCTATCAGTACCCATTCTGGCAGATTGAGGCGGTCGCACAGCGTTGGCATTGGGACGTGGCGCGTGCTCCTTTCGATCCTGATCAAGCATCAAGCGATGCGGCACGGTTTTATAAGTTCTGGCAAAAGCGCTTGTTTGGCGATGCACCGCAGAGCACCCGGCGGGACGGCTTTGTCTATGTTCCATTGCAGGGGCATCTGAGTCGGCAGCGGTTGTTTCAAATTTGCACACCACTTGAGATGGTGGAGCATTGTCTGGCCCATGACCGCACCCGTCGGATCATCGCGACCCTGCACCCCAAGGAGAGTTATGCGCGCAAAGACCTTGCTGCGCTTGAGGCGTTGGCGCGCAAACACGACCGTCTGACGATCGATACTGGAAACATGGAGCAGCACTTGCAGCACTGCGATTACGTCGTGACGCAGAACTCCGGCGTTGCGTTTTCGGGGTACTTCTTTGGCAAGCCTGCGCTGCTGTTCGGGTTGATTGATTTTCATCACATCGCTGTGCAGGCCGATCTGGACCGGCTGGACGAGAATTTCGCAGAAGTGGCAGCGGCGTTCCCGGCGTTCGACAAATACATTTGGTGGTTCTGGCAGGATCAGTCGATCAATGCAGGCCGGGAGGATGCAGAAGCGAAAATTGCCACCCGGCTTCGCCGGTTTGGGTGGCCTGTTTAACTCTGACAGTCATCCGAGGATCCCCTTGCGGGGGGTGTGCATGTAAGGAGGGCCACCTGACCACATAACCAAACGAAAAAAGACGCCCAAAGGGACGCCTTTCATCACTCTCAAGCCAAAGCGTTTACAGGGACTCTTCGATCCAGCTTTGCAGGGCTGCCTTTGGCTTTGCACCTGCCATGTTTGAAACAACCTGCCCGTCCTTGAACATAAAGAGCGCAGGAATGCCGCGCACGCCCATCTGAGCTGGCGAATTGGGGTTCTCGTCCACGTTTACTTTGACGATCTTGACCTTGCCGTCCATCTCGGAAGACAGCTCTTCAAGTGATGGACCAATTTGTTTGCAGGGGCCGCACCACTCTGCCCAGAAATCCACCACTACGGGGATGTCGGAATTCTTTACTTCGGCGTCGAATGTGTCGTCTGTGACTGCGACCGTGGCCATGTTGCTCTCCTGAAAAGCGTTACGTTGTGCAGAACCTATGAATGCACTTGCGCGCCGTCAAGGTACGGGGACCGTGAGAGCGCTTCGGTCACGAGATCGTGGGGCAGCGGCATCAGCTTGGCCGTTGCCGTCCACAAGATCGCGGTTTCAATGCGGTGTTCTGGGTAAATCGCTGCCAACATGCCAGCGTAGGCCCCCATTTGCCGCAAGACACCCTCAGGACAGTCGTTTGCGGTCTGGGGCACTGCGCGATTGGTTTTGTAATCGATCAGCAGCACATGATCTGGCGCAATGATCAGGCGGTCGATGATGCCATGCAACCGTGTGCCAGATACTTCAGCGGTCACCGCGACTTCGGCCAGGGTGTCTTGTTCAAACACATGTGCAAGTGTCGGTGCCTCAAGGACGGTTGTCACCTCTGCCAAGGCTTGCTGTGCAATGCTTTGCGACACATGTGCCGTGAGCTTGGTGGCTTGCGCAGAAAAGGCGCGCTCTGTCAGACCGGGGAGGTTTTCCAGCAATGCATGGACAAGCGAGCCATAGGCCATCGCTGCATCACTGTCTTCGCCCTGTGCGCAGGGCAGTGCTTTTGCGCCGCCCAAATCAGAGGGGGATTGTATCTCTTGGGGATGGCTGAAGATTGGGAGCGGCTGTGCAAAAAGCGGCTCTAGAACGCTTGATTGGCTCTGAATCGTGCGGGCGGCAATCGGATCAAGCGTACCCCAATTCCCCTCCTCAAACCGTCTGATACCCGTTGATCCAACTTCTACAGCATTTAGATGGTTCATCGCTTCTTCGGCAATCTGATACCATGCTGTCTGATCTTCTGGCAGACTGCCCTGTGCCGCCACAATCAGCCATTTTTCCGCACGAGTCATCGCCACATACAGCAGGCGCAGCCGTTCTGCATGTTCAGCTTCTTTTCGGGCATCAAGTGTCTGCCGCAGATCCTGCGGTACATCATCGGCGGCTGGCCGCCAAAGTGGCACACCATCCTTTTTGATAATCTCTGCCGTGATCTTGATGTCGCGCTGGCCCGTATCGGGCAGGATCACGATTGGCGCTTCGAGGCCTTTGGAGCCATGTACCGTCATCACCCTGATTTGGTTCGACGCAGAATCGATCTGGCGCTTGATCTCAAGATCATCGGTCTGCATCCATTCGATAAACCCCGTGAGGCTGGGCACATCGTTGCGTTCATAGGCGAGTGCCTGGCTCAGCATCGCGTTGATGCCATCCTCCGCTTCTGGCCCAAGCCGCGCCAAAAGCCGTTTGCGCCCGTCGTGTCGCGTCAGGATACGTTCAATCAGATCGTAAGGCCGCAGAAAATCCACCTGGCTTCTCATGTCGTGCAGGATCTTCAACGTTTTGGGGTGTTCGGCTTCTTTGTGACGCAACGCTTCCCACACGACAGGCCCTTTTCGCCGGAATGCGAGGTCAAAAAGTGCTTGTTCTGACCAGCCAAAGAGCGGCGATTTCAGCGCAGTTGCAAGGGACAGGTTGTCATCCGGCGTTGCCAGAAAAGCCAGGAGCGCGCGAAGGTCTTTTACCGCCAGCTCTGCTCCGACCTTGAGACGATCCGCCCCTGCAATTGGCAAATCCGCTGCCTTGCATGCGCGAATGATCTCGGAAAAGAGTGGCGACCGCCGCTGCACCAGAATCAGAAAATCGCCAGCTTGCACAGGGCGTCTGACAAACGTCCCAGGCTTTTGCCCATCATCGGGGATATAGGTTGGATTTTCCGGATCTGTCATTTCCTTGATCTGCCCGGCGATTTGCTGAGCCAGCACAACCATGCTGTCTTTTGGGCTCAACCGGTCAAGTGGATCGGTCCAGACAGGTTTTTCAGCATCTGCTTCTTTCTCAACCAATGGCCACAGGTCAACGCGGCCGGGCAGGGCAGTTTTGAACGCAAGGTGATTGGTCAGCTTATCAAAGTCGGGACGGCGCCGAGGATCAAAAGCAGTGTCTACAAGGCGCAAAATCGCGCTGGAAGAGCGAAATGAGTAGTCAAGGCTGCGGTGTTGGAACGGCTTTCCAGCAGCTGAAATCTTGTCTTCAAAAAGGGCTGCTTTGCGATCAAACTCGCGCGGGTCGGCCCCTTGGAAGGAATAAATCGACTGCTTCTTGTCCCCTACCACAAAGAGTGTCCGGTCAACATTGCTGCGCGCGCCAGACCCGCTGTGGAATTCGTCAGCAAGCTTTTCAATCACGTCCCATTGCCGCGGCGAGGTGTCTTGCGCTTCATCCACCAGAATATGATCAATGCCGCCGTCGATCCGGTACAGAACCCAAGCCGCCACATCTCGGTCGGTCAAAAGCGCACGAGCCTTGAGGATCAGGTCATCAAAATCCAGCCAGCCGCGCAACTGCTTGGCGTTTTCGTAACGGGCAAGAAACTGCTTTGCGAATAGGTGCAAGGCGTAGGATTTTTCTGCAGCTTGAAGTGCAAGCCGAGCGGAACGGGCATCTTCTACACGCAACATGAAGGCGTTGAGCTGATCCATGACGTCAGTCCCAAGAACCTCACGGGTCAGTTTGGTGGGAAATGATCCGATTTTTGCGGTGAAGGGAACTGCCTTTTTCGCGCCCTGCCCGTACAGAAAGAGCCGCTCAAATTCCGGCAGCGTACTCAGCGCAAAGTCATCGATCCCTTGAAGTGCCACCCCTGCTCTTCCATCATCTTTGCCCTTGGCCAGCAGATGCGGGATCATTGTATCCAACAGTGCGCGCTCACTGCCAAGAAACACCGAAGTCTCAATGCGCGCGGCATCCAAGTCAGCGGGTTGCCCCAACAGCAACAGGATGTCACCCAGCGATTGCGCGACCTGAAACGCATCGCGCATACTGACAATATTGCGTGTGAGTTTTCCAAAATCCCCCGCAGTATAGAACCGGGCAATCGCTGTTATCAAAGGCGCATCAGGCCCTTGAGCCATCTGATCAACGATGTCTTCGCGCAAGAGGTCCGCGGCGCGATCCTCGATTTCCGCAAACTGTGGGCTGACGCCAGCTTCGAGGGGAAAACGCCGTAATAGAGACGCACAGAAGGAGTGAATTGTCTGAATTTTCAATCCACCAGGTGTTTCGATCGCGAGCGCAAAAAGCGTGCGGGCACTGCGTAAATGCGCTGCGTCCAGCGTGCCGGTGATGCCAAGCTGCAGCAACTCTGTGCGCAACTGATCATCCGGCAGCATTGCCCAACCGCCCAACCGTTTGAAAAGCCTGTTCTGCATCTCGGACGCGGCGGCTTTTGTGTAGGTCAGGCACAGGATGTGCTGGGGGGCTACACCATCCAGCAAAAGCCGCGCGACCCGATCCGTCAGCACGCGGGTTTTGCCGGATCCCGCATTCGCGCCCAACCACGTGGAGGCATCGGGCCGCGCGGCCTCTATCTGCGCACGCGTTGCATCGTCGAACATCATGTCAGATCCTCCGGCGTGGCGGGGGTTGTGCCATCCCATTCGCCAAAGCGTGCAAGCTGATCATAGTCACCCACCGTGGCTTCGGTTTTGACAAACCGTCGTGCCATGAATCCTTGGGATTGGGTCAGATATGCCGCAATCAATTCGCGCAACCCCGCGAGCACTTTTTGCGGTGGCTCATCGTCCAGAGGCGCAGAAACTTCCTTGGGAGATGGCCCAAGACCGATATAGATCGCCTGATCCACCGGGGTCGGCCCGATGGCGTCAAATGCGCCCTCTTCAATCATTGCCGCCTCAAGCAGGAGCTGTTTGTCAAAGTGCTCCTGTTCTGGCTTGGAGGGTGGTGTGCCAGTCTTGTAATCATATAGAAGTGCGTTACCGTCCTGCGTGCGGTCGATTCTGTCGGCAAAGCCCCGCAAGGTGAACCCAAGGTCGGGTATCTGGTATCTGCCTTCGGCTGCCTTTTCAAAAAGCGCCGGTGTTGAGTACCTGCTGCGCTCTGTCTCGCGGGCAATGAACCAATCCGCGATCCGCTCAATCCGGGTGAGCCAGGTCAGCCGCGCAACTGGCCATGGCACGCGGTCCTTCAGGACGTCATCCGCAACAACCAACAGATGCGCGCGGGTCAGCAGCGCAGGGTTGGCCTGAACAGATTTTACAAACCGCTCCATGATCTCATGCAAGGCAATGCCCCGCTCTCGTGCGTCCGCGGTCTGGACCAGAGGATCAGCAGGTTTCAACCGCAGCGTATGCTTGGCGTAGACAGCATAAGGATCCCGAATGAGACGCTGAATTTCTGTGACAGACAAAGCGTGAGGACGCGCCGCAACAGGGGGTCGGGGTGAGGGGCGCAGCGCTGGATTGACGCGGTTGAAAGCCTCAAGCGCATCTACTTGCCCCAGCCAATAGTCGCCGCGCGCGCGCATTTCTGACCACGCTGCCTTGCCATTTTCGCCCGGCAAGCCGTTCAGCAAGTTTTCCAACCGGTTGAGCCAGCGCGACGGTACTGTTTCTGCCTCGTCCGAGCGGATCGCGCGGGTCAGCCAGACCTCCTTTGCCGCAATCGCTTGTTGATAATCATGGGCAGACAAGCCAATCCGCCGCTCTGGTAGCAGCAACCCCGCCTTGAGCCGCATCTGACGATTGAGCCAGGGGTCAGGTGGCGGCGCTTCGGGCCAAGTGCCATCGTTCAACCCGGCCATTATGATCAGATCGGCACCCTGCACGCGTGCCTCCAACGTGCCCCAGATCATCACATCCGGGTGCGGGGCATCACGGTCGCGCACTTCTTCTGTTGCCAGCAATGCGCCGACCAGATCGGTATAATCGGCGGCTGTCATGGTACCGCCAAACGCAGCGTGCTCCTGTAGGCTCTGCAGTACGGCTTGCGCCTTTTGCCCAGCTTTCTTTTTCCAAAGACCGTGGTTTTCGTCATGGGTTGAGCCAGCGGCAATCATTTCTGCCATTGCCAGATGATCATCGACCCATGCCGCGAGCGGCCTCTCTCCCTTGATGTGACATCCGCAAAACGTCTCAGCCACCCAAGTGAGCCAATTGCCAAAACGATCCTCAGCGGCAATTTTATCCTGCACCTTTGCGCCAATTCGGGCCAGCCCCTCTGCATCCGGGTAGGGCAGGCCGTCCCGCCGGATCTGCATTTCCAGGCGCGTGGTGTTAAGCTGATGCTCATTCCGTCCCGACCCGCTGTGGGTGAGGGGGTGTTTGAGGAGCGTCAAGAGCGCCTCCGCATCCAGTGCGCGCAGCATCAGCGCGCCCGCATGGCGCAGAAAACGCCCCGGTGGTGACAATTGTAGCGGCGTGCCAGCGCTGTCATCTGGCAGGATGTTCCATCGATCAAGCGCAGAGGTCACCTGTCGGGTCAGCATCCGATCAGGCGTGATCAATGCTGCGCTCTTGCCTTCGTCCGCCGCTTTGCGCAATCGCAGCGCGATGGTCAGCGCCTCAATGCGGGGGGTCGGCGCTTCGATCAGCGTGATGTCCTTTGTCGCTGTATCAAGTCCATCAAGTTTTGGTCCTTCGCTCAGCCATGTGTCAGTTACCGGAGCGGGACGCAGCGAGAGCGAGACCAGCGCATTGCGCACAGGAGAAGGCGGGGGCATGCCTGCCCAATCACCGACCTGCCCGCGGGGGACATTCAGACGGCGCATCAGATCGAAAAACCGATATTGCGGATGGTCCTCGAGCGGTGTGTCTCCGACAAGCTCGCTCCACATCGTAGGCGGCATATCAAAGTCAAACCCTGGCAGAATGAGCGCCCCTTGCGGGAGGCGCGCCACTGCCTCCATCAGCAAGGATGTCGTCCCGCGCGAGCCGGTGGAGCCTGCGACAATGACAGGGTTTTGTGGGGGCGTGTTTTGCCAATGTGCGGCAATCGCTTCGACCCGCTGACGTTGTTGGGCCTCCGCGTCCGGGGCGCTGTTCATCTCAGCCAGATAACTTTGTGCGATGCCAAGGAAGGCTTTTGCGCGCTCCCAATGGCCGGATTGATCGCTCACATCCAATGCTGCAATATCGTCCGCACTCACCCCTTCGCCCTGCATCTCATCGATGAGCGTGGCGAGGCTGTCAGCCAGAGCGTACAGCGATGCACGCGGGGCAATCGTGGGATCGGTATCGAGCAACTGGGAGATCAGTTGCGTGAGTTCAAGGCGCCGCCGCAACGGTGTGATCGCAGGCGGCAAGGTGATGCCCGGCACCAAGGTATCCAGATCTGCCAGCAAGCGGATGCGAGGGAGGAAACCGGGAGGACCGGCATCAAAAAGGGTGCGCAACCGCCGTGCCATGCGTCTGGTGTTTACGATCAGGTCAACCTGTGCCATCGCATGCGGTGGTTGCCCCTCAAGCCGTTGACGTAGCCCCGCGATTAGGGCGGCAGGAAAGTCAACGCCGGGCGCAAGGCCAAACAGGCGCGGTGTGTCTGTGGGGTCAAACATCGCTTTGCTCTAGCAGATTTTCGGCCAAGGGAATGCCGTCGGGACTGCCCACATCGCACCAACGACCAGGATAGCACAGACCAAAGAGGCGTTCATCCGCCAGCATCTGATCCCATAGGCGATTAAGCGAAAACGCAACCTCCTCAATCTCATGCAAGCGGTCCGTTTTGGTGATCTGAACGCCGCCATAAATGAAATCGTCACCGCGTCTTATCCTGCCAGTTTCTGTCAGTATAAAATCTCTCTTGCCAGTGTGACCTTTCGCATTTTCCTTTGGTATGAGGATAAGCAATGCGTCCATCTTTTCTGCGTCCCAGGCCTCGCTCAGAAATGTGAGCGGGTTTGGCCCTTCCCAGATTGCATCGGTGTTTACGGTCATCACAGGATCAGAACCCAGCACGGGCAGCGCGTTGCGCAGCCCACCGCCGGTTTCCAGAATGTCAGGGCTCTCAACAACGGTTTTTACGCCCCTTGGTTCAAGGTGCTGCACCAGCATCTCTGATTTGTAATGCAGGTTTGCGACAATCGGATCACATCCCGCATCGCGCGCCAGATCAAGCGCGTAGTCGATCAAAGGCCTGCCCGCGACTTCGACCAGTGGTTTCGGACGGTCGCGCGTCAACGCTTTCATCCGCGTACCGAAACCCGCGGCAAACATCAAAGCTGGGGAGGTGCTTGGGGACATTTTGACTTCAACTGATCTAGAAAGGATGGCGTGGGCTCAGGAAGCATGTCGATGACATGGGGTGCCAACGGACGCAATGCAGGATGCCCGAGATTGCGTATTATGTACCCCCAGACACGCGGGATTTTATCGAGGTATTGTGGCTTGCCATCCCGCAGGCAAAGGCGTGCAAAAATGCCCAGAATGCGCAGGTTTCGTTGTAGGCCAAGGATGGCATAGTCGGTCTTGAATGGCTCTTCTGGAGTATCGGTTTGGCGCAGATAATAAGCCATGATCTCCGCCTCTGTCTCACTGCTGACATCGCGCCGTGCGTCTTGTAACAGGGACACCAGATCATAAGCCGGATGGGCCAGCATCGCATCTTGAAAATCCAGAATGCCGACGCGGTTGTGGTTTCCGCGGTCCTCCAATAACAGCAGGTTTTCGGCATGATAATCGCGCAGCATTATGTTTTTGTCGGCTGTTGCGACCTGTTCGGCGAGGGGGCGGAACATGTGCACAAACGTGGTGTGCATCGCACGAGAAGCATCCGGCGCGTACCATTCAAATACAGGCTCAAGCATGTCTGTGAGCCAGGTGGCATCGCAAACGGGAAGATCAAGAATTGGTACCTGACGCAGCTTGATCAGAACGTCGATTGAGGCGGTATAGAGCGGTTGGATATTTGCGGGGTCGGCAGCCATCAACCGCGCAAAAAGCGCGTCACCAAAGTCTTCGATCAAGAGCAGGCCTGTCGCGCTGTTACAATGGTAGATTTCCGGTGCGCTGAGCCCGTGCGCGCGCAAGTGCTCTGCAATCGTTACAAAGGGGCGAACATCTTCGCCCTTGTTTGGCGGAGCGTCCATCAAGACTGCGCGCTGACCGTCAGGTAAGGTCAATCGGTCATAGCGCCGGGCAGAGGCGTCGCCGGCGATGTTCACACGGTCGGCGGTTGCCCAGCCAATATGGTGCAGGAAGGCTGCAATCTCATCCGCGCGACTGGTCACAAGGGCCACCCCGACAACCTGTCAGCCCAACGCTGATCTGACCATTGGGCAGTCAGGACCCGGGTGTCCAATGTGTCGCCAGGATCAAGCCGCAGGGTAAGGGCATTTGTTGGCATCAATGCGCCAAGCCGATCAGGCCATTCCACAAGGCAGATGTCGGTCTCAAATGCATCCACAAGGCCTAATTCCTCAATTTCCTGACTGGAGGTCAGACGGTAAAGGTCCGCGTGCCAGATGTCACCGCGCGTACTCGGATAGGTTTGTACAAGCGTGAAAGTAGGGGACGGTACATCTTCCGGAACATCCAAGAGCGACAGGATCAGTGATCGGGCAAAGTGGGTCTTGCCCGCGCCCACGTCACCCTCCAGCAGGATAGTATCACCCCCGCGCAACCGTTGCCCCAACGCGGCGGCGTATTTGGCTGACGTTTCGGCTGAGGGGAGGGAAAAGGTGGCAAATTGGTCGGTCATAGCGCATGGTGACAACGCCCACCGATCCTTGCAAGCCGAAAGCGCCAGCGGTGTTTATGCCGTGGCTGAGACCTGTGAATCCAGATTTGCTGTTTCAGGCGCGTCACGCTTGCAGAAGCGGATCAACGCGGAATCGGCACTGATTGGTGACAGATCGCATTTCAGCGCAGACCCATTGCTCAAAGGAAGACTGAGCGTTTCTGCGTTCTTCTGGCCCAGTGTCATCACAAAACTTGTGACGTTCTGCAGGTGTGTTTCTGACACAAGCCGCTCATTCCATAGGCTGACAGCATCCGTGATAGTCACATCAGCAAAGGCTGCTTCGGGGTTTTGGCCCCACATGTCGCGATACGCTCTGTTACAAAAGGTCAAAATGCCAGTGGCCGAAAAGACAACCATCGCATCCTCGACGTGATCGAGCATTGCCTCATATTGCTCAATCTCTGTGCGAAAATTGCGGGTCAATGTAACTTCTGAGCTGATGTCTTCGATCAGGAATGCGGTTGCGCCATCCGGGTGCGGGCGGCCCTGCACGGCATAGGTTCGACCGTCGTCGAGCATCCAGGTTTCCTCGTACTGGCCATCTGTTGCGGCTGAGATCATTTCCGCGATTTCCTGACGCCACGATTTATAGTTCTTTGGTTCCGGCATCCTTCGGCTTTCGCGCAGCTGGTCAAAAAAGGACAGCATCGTCGGTTGCGTCGCAAGGTATTGGGGCTGCAATCCGCTTAGATCAACCAGTGCAGGGTTGAAAATGCAAAGCTGACCTGAGCGGTCAAAGATCGCCAGCCCGATCCGCAAATGCGCAAAGGTTTTTGCCAGAGTTTGAACAAAGGCGCGCTGGGCGTCTTCGGACGCGACAAGCGGGGAGACGCAGACAGCGTGGTGTATCGTGCTGTTCCCGGCTGCGCTCGATGTCACCTCGTACCAATCGGATGCTTCTGCATCAGCGGTCAGCTTAATCCGTTCTGTCGTGCCTTGCCGCGCATCTGGAAAGAGCGCCGCGTCTGTTGATCCACCATTGCGCGCAAGCAACGCATCATATGCCCGGTTGCGCCACGACACTTGACCCTGATCATCCGTTTCCCACGCAGGGGTGGTCATGGTGTCGCAACATATCGCTTTGATATCTTCATCAGCTTCCGCGGCCTGAGCCGACCGTTTGGGCGAATTATCTTCGGTCAACTGGACCCAGCAAAGCCCATCGCGCCAGTTCATCTCCACTTCGGCTGGATCATTGGGGCCAACAGCACACAGCGTCATATGCCCCACGCCAGCGACGCCAGCGGCCTCCGGCAGATCGGGAAACCGTGCGCGCAATGCGTCGCGCAGATCATCCCAGACGTGTGCGCCGGGAAAAAATGCAAACTTGCCAAGCGCCCGGTCGGTCGCGTGGTGCAGAACCCCGTTGTCAAAAAGCAACGAAAGCGGCTCTGATCCGGGAATTGTCTGACTTTGTGCTGCTGGGTTCCGGGGGCGGATAAGGACAAGGGCGAGCATTGCTGTGCTCAAAGCGGACCCCATGATCACAAGGCCTTCCATCATTGTCAGCACGCCGAATCCTCCCATACCCTACGGAAGGTTATCTTTGTGTTAATTGGTTAAAGGGAGATTAATGGCCGTTTCATTCAGACTTTGATCTGCCGATTGTCGCCTAACATCTGGCGATTTTCCGATTGCTCCAGCTCCAGTTTATCTCTGGGCCAGACGACCTCCACAATGGCACCGGACATGGGCTGCCCTTCTTGTGCATCCGGGCCATTGGCAAACCGCAGTTGGGCGCCTGATCGTTCAAGAAGTGTTTTCGCGATAAACAGACCCAGACCCATCCCTTCATACTCCGGCCGGGTGTTTGACACCTGTGACCGCCCGCGTTCGCGCATAAACGGATCACCAATCCGTCCGAGAATGCTCAGGGAAAACCCGGGACCGTCGTCCAAAATGCGGATTGAGATCTCATCGTCTGTCCAACCGGATTCAACCCAAACAGAGGTTTTGGCAAAATCAACGGCGTTCTGGATCAAGTTGCGCAGCCCGTGAATGATCTCAGGCTTTCGGGCGACAGTAGGCTGTGATTTGCGCTCACTATCCGGTGCGGACTGGCTCAGCATAACTGCTTTGCCACGTTCCATGTGAGGGTCGGCTGCCTCTTCTATCATCGCCTCAAGCGGGGTGTGCCGCAGGTGCAGGTCGTCCTTTCCGGCCCGCCCCATGTCGCGCAGGATATCCCGACAGCGGTCCGCCTGATCCCGGATCAGCGCAGCATCCTCTGCCAGGTCCGGACTATCCTTGAGGTCATTGAGCAACTCAGCGCTGGCAAGTTTGATCGTCGCGAGCGGCGTGCCCAGCTCATGTGCGGCAGCGGCGACAACACCGCCAAGGTCGGTCAGTTTTTGTTCGCGTGAAAGGGCCATCTGTGTGGCGGCCAGCGCGTCACCCATTGAATGCACTTCAGTGGTGACGCGCCGCGAATACGCACTGGTGAAAACGATCGCGATCACAAGCGCCGTCCATTGACCAAAGACAAAAAGCTTAGGGATTTCAAGCACCTCACCCCCGGCAAAAGTCAGCGGGACGTAAAAGAGCGCCAGAAAGGAAACCAGCACAATCGCAACCGATCCCAAAACAAAGGTAGACCGCAAGCTGAGTGCGGTTGCGGATATTGTTACAGGCCCCAACAGCAAGAGCGAGAAAGGGTTATTCAATCCGCCGGTAATATAGAGCAGGAATGCAATCTGCAGCAGATCAAACATGATCATCCACAAATTCTCATATTCCGTCAGGCGCTTGTTTTCAGGATAAACAAAGGTCGCCACCAGATTGGCAATGATCGACGCGCCAATGGCCAGATAAAACAACCCCAGCTCGATCCGAATGTCATAAGCGACAATCGCAACGGTAATCGCAATTAGCTGTCCGGCTATTGCGACCCAACGCAGCGCGATCATGGTTCGGAGCCTGATCCAATTCGCCCGGGTGCGCCCAGAAAGGGGGCGAATGTTTGCCTGCGTCATGAGCGCACCTTTTGTTTATTCGCGGTTGAACGCGCGGATGTGTAGGGTAGGTCTGCATGACCACCCGATCAAGAGCGCCGATTGGCGCAGGAGAGCCTTCATGATTCGTCTCGTTTCTGTTGCCGCAGTCATTGTTGTTGGTGTTTTTCTCGCGGCGATGGTCTGGATGTCTCGATCAAGTGGTGGTGACGACCAGTTTGCGCAATGCACGTCAAGCACAGTTGCAGGCGACATGGGCGGCCCCTTTGAGCTGGTCAACGCTCAGGGAGAAACGGTAACAGACAAAGATGTGATCACCGAGCCAGCCCTGATCTATTTCGGCTACACTTATTGCCCCGATGTTTGCCCGCTGGATGTGGACCGCAATGCCGCTGCGGTGGAGTTGCTTGAGGAAAAGGGGATGAGCATCACACCGGTTTTCATCACCATCGATCCCGCACGTGACACGCCCGAAGTTGTTGGTGAGTTTGCGGAAGTGATGCACACCCGGATGATCGGACTGACGGGATCACCGGAGCAGGTCAAGGCGGCGAGCCAAGCCTACCGGACCTACTACAAGGCGCATCCCCCGGTGGACGGTGAGTACCTCGTGGATCACTCTACCTTCAGCTATCTTGTGATGCCTGAGGTCGGATTTGTCGAATATTTCCGCCGTGAAGTGCCACCGGCCGAGCTTGCAGAAAAGCTGGAGTGTTTTCTTGAGCAGATTTAACATATTTGACGCCGCATCTATGAACACCATATCTGTACCAATACTGATTAATAAATGAGCGCAAAGACGTGACACAGGATGCAACGAGTATTGGCCCCGACAGATCGCTGTTGCTGGTTGATGATGATGAGCCCTTTCTGAGGCGGTTGGCCAAAGCAATGGAGAAACGCGGTTTTGACGTTGAGACCGCCGATAGTGTTGCTGCGGGTCGCGCGATTGCAACTGCGCGGCCCCCAGCTTACGCAGTGATCGACCTGCGGCTGGAAGACGGCAATGGTCTTGATGTGGTTGAGGTGCTGCGTGAGCGGCGCGAGGACGCCCGGGTTGTTGTGTTGACGGGATACGGCGCGATTGCCACGGCGGTGGCGGCGGTCAAGATCGGCGCGACCGATTACCTGTCAAAGCCAGCGGACGCCAATGACATCACCAATGCGCTGCTGGCGAATGGCGATGTGATGCCGCCGCCCCCCGAGAACCCGATGAGCGCGGACCGGGTGCGGTGGGAGCACATCCAACGGGTCTATGAGCTTTGCGATCGTAACGTGTCGGAGACGGCGCGGCGGCTGAGCATGCACCGACGTACCCTGCAGCGGATACTGGCAAAGCGTTCACCGCGCTAAGGCGGCAGATGCGATCATGCGCGGCATGTATTGCAGGCCATTCTGTTAAAGATCGAAGCGCTTGAGGCGCTTGTTCACGATCTCACCGTTTGCCATCTTGTAGCCTTCGATCACACCGTAGTCCTGAAACCCGCGGCTTTGATAATAAATCAGCCCGCCTTCGTTGTCGGCGCGGATGTTGGCGTTGATCCAGACAAGCCCCATGGTTTTCGCCGCCTTCTTGGTCGCTTCAAAAAGAGCGGACCCAATACCAAGCCCGGTTTGCCCGATCTCAACAAAGGTGGCGATGTTGGTGGCTTCAGGGGGCAAGCTGGCTTCTGGCTCGATCCATTGAAATCCAACCACACGTTCGTCGGCATCTAAGGCGACGTGCCATGCGCTGTGTTCGGGGTCAAAACCCATCCATTCAGCCAGATCCTTTGCTGTCACGGGTCGTGTCAGCGCGGTCGTGCCGCCCTCTTTGATAATTGCGTTCAGCAATCGCGCCATATCAGGCAGGTCAAGCGGGATGGGTTTGCGAACGGTAATCACTTCATCAGCTCCAACAAGGCGTCATGGCGGGCAGTAAAGGCATTTCGGGTCTCGACAGGAGGGCGCAGAACAATCCTGAGGTTTTGGGTCAGCGTGGGATCATATTTCCCAAAGAACTTGGTCGATTCCGCCTCCGAAAACCCCGCGATCTGGGTCGCTTCCATCCAGGCGCTGATTTTGTCCGCCTTCTTGATCTGCTTTTTGACGGAAACGGGGATTGTCGCAGGCAGGCCAAAGCGCAAGTGGATTGCGGCCGTCAGACGATCATCAAGCGCGCCGTAGCCCGGCCCAACCGCAGCTTTGACCGGGGAAATCATATCGCCAATCACATATTCGGGGGCGTCATGAAGCAAAGCGGCCAACTGCCATTTTGGCGGGGCTTTGGGGTTCATGCGGGAAAAAAGTGTTTCCACCAAAAGCGAATGTTCGGCCACTGAATAGGCATAATCACCATGGGTCTGCCCATTCCAGCGCGCAACAAACGCAAGACCATGGGCGATGTCCTCAATCTCTATATCCACCGGGGTTGGGTCCAGCAGGTCCAGCCGGCGTCCAGACAGCATCCGCTGCCATGCTCTAGGTTGTTGCGCCATCTGCTCAGTCCTCTGCGCCTTTTGAGGACAGTTTTCCACGAAGAGTGCGGTGATGTAACCCCAGTAACGTCTCAGAAGGCATGTGACCCTATCGCTTATTGAGGGGCGGGGCCAAAAATGATAGCTGCCCTGCAAACAACATCGATTGAGGTGCCAGATGGCCAACGACTACGTAGTAAAAGACATCAGCCTTGCAGCGTTCGGCCGCAAGGAGCTGGATATTGCAGAGACAGAAATGCCGGGCCTTATGGCGCTGCGTGCAGAATACGGTGAGGCGCAGCCGCTCAAAGGCGCGCGCATTGTCGGATCGCTGCATATGACGATCCAGACCGCCGTCTTGATTGAAACGCTGGTGGCCTTGGGTGCCGATGTGCGCTGGGCGTCTTGCAACATCTTCTCCACGCAGGACCATGCGGCGGCTGTGATTGCCGAAGCGGGCGTGCCTGTTTTCGCGATCAAAGGTCAGTCGTTGGAAGAGCATTGGGATTACCTCGATAAGTCCTTCCTGTTTGATGACGGTCCGAACCTCATTCTGGACGATGGCGGTGATGCGACGCTTTACATTCTGCTGGGTGCGCGCGCCGAAGCAGGCGAAGACGTCATTGCGGTGCCGTCCTCTGAGGAAGAAGTTGCCATCAAGGCGCAGATCAAGAAACGTATGGAAGCCAGCCCCGGCTGGTTCACCAAGATGCGCGACCAGATCAAAGGCGTGTCGGAGGAAACCACAACAGGTGTGCACCGTCTTTATGAGCTGCAAAAGAACGGCCAGCTGCCTTTCCCAGCGATCAACGTGAACGATTCTGTCACCAAGTCGAAGTTTGACAACAAATACGGCTGTAAGGAATCGCTGGTCGACGGCATCCGCCGCGCCACCGACACGATGATGGCTGGTAAGGTCGCGGTTGTGATGGGCTACGGCGATGTTGGCAAAGGCTCCGCCGCGTCGCTGGCCGGTGCTGGCGCGCGCGTCAAAGTCACCGAAGTTGACCCCATTTGTGCTTTGCAGGCCGCGATGGACGGGTTTGAGGTTGTGTTGCTGGAAGATGTTGTCGCCAGTGCCGATATTTTCATCACGACAACCGGCAACAAGGATGTGATCCGCATCGAGCATATGCGCGAGATGAAGGATATGGCGATTGTCGGCAACATCGGCCACTTCGACAATGAAATTCAGGTGGCAAGCCTGAAGAACCACAAGTGGACCAACATCAAAGAGCAGGTGGATATGATCGAGATGCCAAACGGCAATCGGTTGATCCTGCTCAGCGAGGGTCGTCTGCTGAACCTCGGCAACGCGACGGGTCACCCATCCTTTGTGATGTCCGCGTCTTTTACCAATCAGGTGCTGGCGCAGATGGAGCTGTGGACGAACACGGATGCTTACGGGAATGACGTCTATATCCTGCCCAAGCACCTGGATGAAAAGGTCGCGCGTCTTCATCTGGACCGCATCGGCGTAAAATTGACCCAGATGGATCCTGAGCAAGCAGCCTATATCGGGGTGAGCCCGGATGGACCGTTCAAGCCGGAACACTATCGCTACTGACGGAGGGGCATGGATGAACGCAGCACTCAAAGCTGCACTTGTTGTTTTGGTGTCGGGACTGTGCGCAGTTCCGGCACTGAGCGCGCCTCAAGTTACGGAAAAGCTGAAAACCTACAAGGTTGATGCAACGACGGTGACGGGCATTCGAAACCAGATGCGATCCCGCGGCCCAAAAGGGTTTTGGGGGTATACCACCTGGCAAATCCGGTGGAGTTCAGGCTGCCAGGTTACAGCCAAGATACAAGTGACGTTGCCACGTCATACAAACCCGAGCGCAATGCCGCAGCGTGTGAAGCGGGCCTTTGACGCAATGGTCAAGAATTTGCACGCGCATGAGCGACTGCATGCACAGCATGGCATTGACGCAGCTTATGAAATTGACCGGGCGGGATGCCGGGGCGCGCAAAAGATCATCCGGAAATACAATCGCGCCGACCGCGCGCTGGACAAACGCACAGATCACGGAAAGCGGGACGGCGTCGTTTTCGACTAGAGCATTTTCTGACTTGATCTGCACATGCTCCGAACAACCAAAGACGCTTGGCCTATTTCGAAAGCGGCGACACATACCCTTCCCGTACCACCTCCGGGTCATATGCCTTGCGTGCGAAAACCTCGCGGAGCATGGGTTCAAAGTGCTCCAAAGGCAGTGTGTCATACTCAGGGTCAAAGGATGACTGATCCCAGCGTTCGCAAAAGTCTGCACAGCTCTGAAAGCAGGGATGGTCCTTGAACTGATCGCGCGCGTTCTCGTCCCAACCATAATGATGCGCGTAGTAGATCATTTGGAAAATGCCATGATGTTCCACCACCCAGGCCACATCCCATCTGACGTAGGGGCGGATCACTTCGGCTGAGAAACGATCGTGGTTTTGCGGGGCAAGGCCGTCTCCGATGTCATGCAAGAGCGTGCCGATGATCCAGTCAATGTCAGCACCGTCCCGCTGCGCGCGCGTTGCCGATTGCAGTCCATGATCCAGCCGCGTGATGCGGTAGCCTTCGAGTGTGGCCTGCCCCTGACGATGCAATTCATCCAGCACACGATCGGCGGTCAGCGCCACATAGGGCTTTTCCAGCTTTTCGAGCAGTTCATAGTCGGCCTTGGTGCCGTCTTTCATCTGGGTAAAACTGACGGTATCGGTCATATTGATCCTCCCGGTGTCGCGTAATGCCCTCAATCTGGCATGGCGCAGCAGTGAACAGTAGTTTGCGGTTTCATTTTGGGACCGCAAGCTTGTTTTTGACCGTCAACCAGCGACAGATTGCCCGTCGTTTGTGGCGCGGGGAGTTGGGCGCGAATTTTCCCTTTGTGGGTGTCACAATTCCCTTTAGGGTCGCCATGAGGTCAGGAAAACTGATCAACCATTTACCAACGGGGAGACTTCTGAATGGGTAAGAGAGACGAGTGGATCGCAAAGTACGCGGATGATCTGAAGAACAAATGCGGCATGACGCCTGATATGGACCTGCTGACCAAGGTCACCATCGGGTGCGGGCCGTCGATCTACAACGCGGACGCGCAAACCGTTGCAGCAAGCCAAGACAGTGAGCTGGAACTGGTCAAGAACAATTTCCTGATGAAGAAGCTTGGCTTGCCAGATGGCCCGAACCTCATGGAAGGGATCAACAAGGCCATTGAGACATACGGCAAATCAGAGCGGAACAAGTACCGCGCTGTGATCTACTACATGTTGACCAAAGAGTTTGGCAAAGAATCCGTCTACGGCTAACCCCGAAGAACGTGGTAATATTGTGCGCCCGTGGCAAAGCTGCGGGCGTTTCTAATTTGAGATACATCCTTGATATCAAAAGCTTGGCAGACAGAGGCATCTTGCGCTATGCCTGACCTATCGGCTAGAATAGCCAGAACAGATTTCGATACGTGTGTGGGGGATTGTGAACACACGGGGTGAGAAGGGGTTCTGGCGTGTAGGCCGAACCCCTTTTTTATTGGTCAGATCAGTGCTCAGAATAGGGTCAGGACGAGACCCATCACCGCACAGCCGAACGTAGCGTATCCACCGTCAATGATTGTAAGCTTGAAGGGTCGCCGCCCGTAACCGTTGTTGATCATCGTCCACGGGCTGATGAAAAACAAACCAATACCAAGCCCGGACGTCAGCCCCTTCATTGGTGTATCAATCCCTGAAAGCGCAAAGCTGTGCCGCATCATGCCCGCGACAAGCAGCATTGCGACCCCGGCCAATACGAAAGGCATTGCTGACGCATCGGTGGGTTGGCCCTTTTCGTTGACCTCGATGCCAGATGTCTCAACCCACGGCCTTTGCAAACTCATGTACCAGACCGCGCCGAAAGCAAACCCAGCTATGGCGGCGGCGATTACTGAAAACAGACCCATTGCCCACTCCTCATTGTTCCTAAATGAGGAGAGTATGGGGCGAAGGGCGCAAAATTTCTACGGCGCTGTTTTGCCCAATTCACAGATCATCTGCCATTCTGCGTCCGTCACCGGTTGAACAGAAAGGCGTGAATTATTGACCAGCACCATATCGTCGAGCCGTTTATCTGCCTTGATCTGTTCCAGCGTAACAGGCTCTGTGAAAGGTCGCACCGCCTTGATATCTACGCATTCCCAGCGCGGATCATCAGTGGTGCTGTCGGGATGCGCTTCGGCAATGACTTCAACAATGCCGACGACAGACTTCTCTTTCATTGAGTGATAGAAAAACCCCAGATCGCCCAGCTTCATTTGTCGCATGAAGTTGCGGGCCTGATAGTTTCGCACACCGTCCCATTCCTCACCGGCATCTGCTTTGGCCACCTGATCATCCCAACCCCACGTGTTGGGTTCTGACTTGAACAACCAATATGCCATCAGCCTATTACTCGGTTCCAATGGGTGAGTGTGACAGAAGCAAAGAGGCCAGCCTTTGCATAAGGATCACCATCAGCCCAGTCCTGAGCAGCCGACATACCCTCGACGTCCAGAATGATAAGCGACCCGATCATGCCGCCTTCTGCATTCAGCAGTGGACCGGCTTGCGCGACAAGATCAGTAGACTTGAGGTATTCTAGGTGCGCGGGGCGGTTTTCTTGTCGGATGGACAAGGCATCGGGTTTGTCATGGGCGATGAGAGCTACGAACATGTCATTCTTCCTTGAGTGGTCGGGTCAACAAATGCTGCATTGCGGTTTTTACGTCCAGCCGATTATCCAGCACTCCGGCGACAGCCTTGGTGATCGGCATATCAAGCCCTGCCGTTTCCGCCAAGGCATCGACAGCGCGTGCGGTTGCGGCTCCTTCCACCGTGATCGAGCTATCAAGCGTTTCATCGCGTCCAAGCGACAGGCCAAGACGGTAGTTTCGCGATTGTGCGGATGTGCAGGTAAGCGTGAGATCACCGAAACCTGACAAGCCAGAAAGCGTTTTGCGATCAGCATGAAGATGGGTGGCGAGGCGCTGCATCTCAGCATAGCCGCGAGTCATCAATGCGGCGCGCGCGCTTTCGCCCAATCCTGCCCCCATCACGGCACCGCATGCAATGGCGATGACGTTCTTTAACGCGCCACCCAGCTCTGCTCCGGTGGTATCGGTGGTGCGATAGAGGCGCAGATTGTCTGTTGTGAGTTTCTTTTGGAGCCGCGCGCCGACGCCGTCATCTGCGCAGGCGAGCGTCAGGGCGGTTGGCAAGCCCCGCGCGATGTCGGCTGCAAAACTGGGGCCGGTGAGGATGGCGGGTGTTGCATCAGAAACAGTCTCTAATATGACAGATACAGGACCTAGCCCACTGTTCAATTCTATCCCTTTGCAGCACGCAACGAGCGTTTTGCCATGGAGCAACTCTGCGTGAGAGGACAAGAACTCACGCAACTTTTGCATTGGTACGGCAACGAGCAGGATATCATTTTGGCAGGCTAAGCTGAGATCTTCGGTCACATGCAGGGCGTTTGGAAAGGCACAGCCGGGCAGGCGCTGGGCATTTTCCCGCCTGATCGCCATATCGCCCACATGGCGCGCCCAAAGTGTGACAGGACCGCGATGAGCAAGCGATATCGCCAACGCAGTGCCAAAAGCGCCAGCACCCAGGACAGAAACGCTCATGCTTTGGCGCCCTTTTTGCCGCTGCCCAGCATTGCAGGTTGTGTCGTATCAAGGGGCCAACGGGGACGGGCGGAGAGGGTCAGATCGTCAGGACCGCGCAGTGTGGATTGTTCAGCAGCGGCAAAAGCAATCATGGCCGCATTGTCGGTACAAAGCGCGAGAGGGGGCGCAACAAAAGTTGCATTTTTATGCGTTGAAACAGTCTCTAATGCAGTGCGAATAGCTTGGTTTGCAGCAACGCCCCCGGCCACGCAAAAACTGCGGTTGGTCTTGGTGACATATCGCTCGAACGCGCGCTTTGATTTAACACAGAGCACGTCCACAACGGCCGCTTGAAACCCGGCGGCGAGGTCGGCCTGATCCTGAGTTGTTAAACCGCCCTTTTCGGCCACAATAGCATCCCGAGTACGCAAAACAGCGGTCTTGAGCCCGGAGAAGGACATATCGCATCCGGGACGGTCGAGCAGTGGGCGGGGGAAGGCAAATCGCGTGGGATCCCCCTGTTTTGCGGCCTGTTCAATCGCGGGACCGCCGGGTTGTGGCAGGTTGATGAGCCGGGCAACTTTATCAAATGCCTCGCCTGGGGCGTCGTCAATGGTGCCACCGAGACGGGTGAAGCTATCGGGGCCCTTGACCAGCAGAAACTGACAATGGCCGCCTGAGACCAGCAACATAAGGTACGGGTATGCGACGTGATCGGTCAGACGCGGCGTGAGCGCATGGCCTGCAAGGTGATTCACGCCATATAGTGGCTTGCCCGTAGCCATCGACAGCCCTTTGGCACACATCACACCTGAGACAACACCGCCAATGAGCCCCGGCCCGGCGGTGACAGCGATCGCGTCAATCTCTGCAAGAGGTAGATCAGCCTTTAGCAGAGCCTGTTCAACACAATGATCCAGTTTTTCAGCATGTGCGCGCGCGGCGATTTCTGGCACGACGCCACCAAAATCAGCGTGGAGCGCGGTTTGGTCAAAAACGATGGAGGACAAAACTGTCGCCTTTCCCCTTGGGTCAATTTGCACGACAGCGGCTGCTGTATCGTCGCAACTGCTTTCCAATCCTAGGATGGTGCGGGGGGGCTGCATCACGGCTTTCCATTGCAAGGGCGTTGTCACGCAGGTAACACCCAAGATCATGGCAAACAATGCTCCCCACTCATATGCGTAAGCCCTTCCTCTTGCTGACCCGGCCAAAAGAAAGCGCGGTGCAGTTTGTCGCGACGCTTGATCAGACGCTGTTGCAGCGGGCCGATCTGTGTTTTTCGCCCTTGTTAGAGATTGTTTCGCTTAATATTTCTGTCGATCTGAGCGATGTGAGCAATGTGATTTTTACATCTGCCAATGCAGTCCAGTTTGTTGAAAACGGGCGCGGCAGATCTGCCTATTGTGTTGGCAAGCGTACAGCAGAGAGGGCGGTGGAGAGCGGTTGGAAGGTTGAGAATATCTCAGAAACTGCGGATGATCTGGTTGCTGCTCTTTCCCAAAACACCAGCTTAGGGACTGTAACACACATAGCAGGTGTGCATCGCCGTGGGGAAATTGGGCAGAGGTTGAATGCTGCTGGCCTGAAGGTCAGGACGCAAGCAGTGTATGACCAGCGCACACTCCCCCTGAGCGATGATGCGAAAGCTGCCATCGGGGGGAATTCAAGGGTCATCCTTCCCTTGTTTTCACCCCGCACAGCTGCACAACTCCATCTCGAGGCGCAAAAGTTTTCACAGCTTCATGTGTTGGCGATCAGTTCTGCGGTTGCCGAGATTGTCCAGGATTTGCCGCTGGGAGAAGTGCGCATTGCGCAGGCACCCACGGCCTTGGCGATGCGGATGGGAGTTGAAAAGCTTTTGCGGGAGAATAGCTTGCCTTGAATGGCATGACCCTTGGCGGGTATGCTGAGCGGGTAAGTCTGGTCTTGGGTCAGAATCAGAAGGGTGAGCAGAGTGGCGAAAGCGAAAAAACCAGTCTCCAGCAGCGGCAAAGGCAAGGTAGATACGCCAAAATCTGCGGCGGACGCCAAGGCTGATGATGGAACGACCGCGGCGAAACCGTCAGCTGCATCGCAAGCCGCAGTAGCGAAGGGTGACAAAAAAACTGGTGCGGCCGCAGCGAAGCCCAACAGCACAAAAGCCGCGACGGCAAAGACAGAAAACAAGCCAGATGCGAAACCGGTTGATGCCAAGTCAAAGGATGTGACGCCACCCAAGACGCCAGAACCGGCGGCAGCCAAGGCAGCAACGCCAAAAACGCAGTCGGTCGCCAAAGATAGCGGATCAAAAGCAGCCTCGGCAAAGCCTGATGTTGCAGACAAGTCTTGGACACAAGAGAAGAAGTCTGAGACCAAATCTGAGGCGAAACCTGCAGCTTCGACGCCTGCTTCTGCACCGAAAACAACACCGCCGCCACCTGCCAAGGCCCCTGAGAATTCAGGTGGTGGGTTTTTACCTTTGCTGTTGGGAGGCGTGCTTGCCGGGGTAATCGGGTTTGCGATTTCAGAGCTGAATGTATTGAACACGCGGATCGAAACAGACAAGCTTGAGGCGACACTGAACCAACAGCAAGAAGATATCGCAACGCTGCAAAGTGCTGAACCAGAAGCACCTGATTTGAGCGGGATAACGGGCGCAATTGAAAGCCTGTCCGAGACCGTGAGTGTATTTGAAGCTCGTCTGGCTGAGCTTGAGAGCCGTCCGATTGTGACAGTTGAAGGTGAGGGTGCGGAAGCTGCCGCAGCCGCCGCGGCGGCCTATGCCGAGGAGCTTGCTACGCTTCAGGCGTCAGTGGAGACACAGCGGGATGAGATTGCCGGACTGCTTGAAAACGCGCGCAGTGTAAAAGAAGCGACTGCGCAAGCCGCTCAGCGCGCGGCGGTTCAGGCTGCTCTGACGGAGATTACAGTTGCCATCAGTGGCGGTGGTGCGTTTGCCGATAGTGTCGGTGCGATTTCGGACGCAGGGATCGCAGATATTCCTGCGGGTCTGACAGATGTCGCGCAGGATGGTGTGGCGACGGTATCAGCGCTACAGGCCGATTTCCCGGATGTTGCGCGCAGCGCATTGTCTGCGGCGCGTGCAACCGGTGTCGATGATGGGGCATCCGGTCTGGGTGGTTTTCTGAGCCGACAGCTGGGCGCGCGCTCCACCGTGCCACGCGAAGGGTCAGACCCTGACGCAGTCCTGTCGCGTGCCGAGGCCGCGGTTCGTGAAGGCCGCGTCGGTGATGCGCTGAGTGAGATAGATACGTTGCCGCCGGAGGTGCAATCCGCAATGGACGGATGGGTGTCCAAGGCGCGTGCGCGTGCGGATGCGACCGCTGCTGTGCAGGAATTGTCCCAACGCCTGACGGCTAACTGAGGAAGTTGTTTTTATGCTCTGGTCTCTGATCAAGATTATTGTGTTTGTCGCGGTCGTCGCGGCCTTGGCCTGGGGGGCGGGCTACCTGCTGGAAAGCTCCGGTGGTGTTCAGGTCGAAGTCATGGGGACCGAATACAGCTTTGGTCCGCTTCAGTCTGTGATTGGCATTGTCGTGTTGCTGGTCGCGGTTTGGCTGCTGCTCAAGATCTTTTCGCTTTTGGTTGCCACATGGAAGTTTCTGAACGGGGATGAGACGGCGCTGTCGCGTTACTTTGACCGAAATCGGGAACGCAAAGGGTTCAATGCCTTATCTGAAGGGTTGATGGCGTTGGCCAGCGGTGAGGGCAAGGTCGCTTTGGCCAAAGCGCAGAAAGCAGAGAAATACCTTGAGAAGCCCGCGTTGACGAATTTGTTGACGGCGCAGGCGGCTGAGATGGCGGGGGACCGGCGCAAGGCGGAAGAAACCTATCGCAAGTTGGTAGAAGATGAATCCACCCGCTTTGTTGGGGTCCGTGGCATCATGAAGCAGAAGCTGGCAGATGGTGACACTGAGACAGCGTTGAAGCTGGCGGAAAAAGCATTTGCGTTGAAGCCCAAGCATTCGGAGACAGGCGATGTCTTGTTGCAATTGCAGGCTCAGAGCGAAGACTGGAGCGGCGCGCGCAAGACCTTGAGCGCCAAGCTAAAGCATGGCGATTTGCCGCGCGATGTCCACAAGCGACGAGATGCCGTGCTGGCGCTTTCGGAGGCGCGAGATGTGTTTGACGAAGGCAAGGATATCGAAGCACGCGAAGCGGCAATTGAGGCGAACCGATTGTCACCTGACCTGATCCCGGCCGCTGTCATGGCAGCACAAGGGTACATTGAGAACAAGAAGCCACGGTATGCAGCACGTGTGTTGACGAAGGCGTGGGGCGTGCAACCGCATCCTGACCTTGCTGCTGCTTTTGCTGCGATTGAGCCAAATGAGAAACCTTCGGCGCGGATCAAACGCTTTACCGCGCTGACAAAATCACAGCCCAACCACGCAGAGACAAAAATGCTCAAGTCCGAGCTGCATATCGCAGATGAGGATTTCCCGTCTGCACGTCGCGCATTGGGCGATTTGGTAGAGACGGACCCAACGGCACGGTCTGTGACGTTGATGGCCGCAATTGAACGTGGTGAGGGGGCTTCAGATACGGTTGTCAAAGGTTGGCTGGCGCGGGCGCTGACCGTCTCGCGCGGACCGCAGTGGATCTGCGACAACTGCCAACATATCCACGCGGACTGGAAACCGATGTGCAGCAACTGCAACAGCTTTGATACGCTGGCATGGAAGACCCCGCCGATGTCTGAGGTCGCGATGCCCGGCGGTGTTCAGATGTTGCCCCTGATTGTTGGCGCATCTGAGGAAACGACTGGCCTCGCCGTTGCCACACAAACGGATATCATTGAGGACGCCGAGATCATCGTAGACACCCCTCAACCAGAAGAAGCACAAAGCAAGCCTGCCAGCTGAGGTGCCTTTGCGCCTACTTTCCTTTCCAAACGGGATCACGCTTTTCAGTAAAGGCGCGGGCGCCCTCAAGCTGATCTTCTGAGGCGTAGAGCACATCAACGCTCCGCAATTGTCGCCCGGTGATGCGGTTCATGGCATCCTGAAACTTGGAATCCTCCGCGTCGCGCACGATTTCCTTGATGGCGGCATAGACGAGCGGTGGGCCGGAGGCCAAAAGGCGGGCAAGCTCCCATGTGCGGTCCAGCAGGTCTTCAGGGGCCGTGATCTCATTGATCAGGCCCCAGCTTTTGGCCTCATGCACGTCGAACCAGCGCCCGGTCAGGAGCAGCTCCATCGCGATGTGGTAGGGGATGCGCTTGGGCAGTTTGACGGATGCCGCATCCGCAACCGTTCCGGAGCGAATTTCGGGCAGCGCAAAAGTGGCGTGATCAGCGGCAATGATCATGTCAGCAGACAGGGCAAGCTCCAGACCTCCGCCACAGGCAATGCCATTTACAGCGGCGATGATTGGCTTGTTCAGATCGCGCAGTTCCTGAATGCCGCCAAAGCCACCGACACCATAGTCGCCATCCACGGCATCACCGTCAGCGGCACCTTTGAGGTCCCAGCCGGGGCAAAAAAACTTTTCCCCGCCGCCAGTGACAATCGCAACGCGCAAATCAGGATCATCGCGGAAATCGGCAAAAACCTCGCCCATGATACGCGAGGTCGCAAGGTCAATCGCGTTGGCCTTGGGGCGATCAAGCGTGACCTCCAGGATGGCTCCGTCACGACGGGTCTTGATGGGAGTGTCTGTCATTTTACGTCCTTCTCAGGGGTGATGCGCAGCAGTGCGTCAGCGGCGATGGCGTCTGTCTGGGTGCAGATCAACGGATTGATCTCAATCTCCTGCAAGCGATTTGATTGCGCAATCGTGAAGTTTTGAACAGCGCGGATGGCGGTCAGAATTGCAGGAATATTGGCGGCAGGCGCGCCGCGATAGCCGGTAAGCAGCGGCGCAGATTTGAGCGAAAAGAGAGCGTTTGACACGTCTGCATCCGAGGCCGGGATCAGGAGTGAGACACTGTCTTGCATCAATTCAGTCAGCGTGCCGCCGGCACCGAGTGTCAGGACAAAGCCATGTGCCGGATCGTTGATCACGCCGATGAGCAATTCGGCAACGGTGTCGGTGATCATCTCTTCGATGAGGTAGCCGGAAGCGCTCATCGATTGCGCGGCTTCGCGCGTCTCTTCGCTGGTGGTGAGGTTGAGCTTTACCGCTCCAGCTTCGGTCTTATGGGCGATGCCTTCGCCTTTCAGCACTTGAGGAAAACCTACGTCTTCTGCGATTTGTACCACGTCTCCCAAAGTGCAGCGGTGGGACTTCGGGATGCGGAGACCATGTTGGGCGAGTGATGTCTTGGCATCTGCCTCATTGATCAGGATGACGTCCGTTTGGGCGTTGGGTAAGGCAATTGGCGTAATCTGAGCAGGTTGCGCAGTTGCGGCGGCCGCCACCGCAGCGAGTGCTTCGCTGAGGCCCGAGAAGGGGATGACGCCAGCCTTAGCAAGTGACCGCGCAACGGTCTCGGGCATCAGTTCGGGGAGCGTCGCCGCCATGCCGTAAATGCGCCCGGTTTCCCGCGCCGCACCTATGGCTGCCGCAATCACGCAATCCCAGTCAGAGGGGTCGCAATGATCGGCGCGCGGGAAATCAACGATGAGGATGGTGATGGCAACTTCCTCGTCAGCCATAGCAGCAAAAGCACGGGTCATGGCAGCGACATCACGCCAGATATAAGTGTGGTAATCCAACGGGTTGGCTAATGCGACCCGCGGGCCAAGGGCGCTTCGTAGATCAGATTTTTGGCGGTCGTTGAGTGGTGGGAAGGCGACCTTCTGGATAAGGCCGGTATCAGCAGAGAGGCTCGCCTCGCCACCTGAACAGCTGATGGTGGCGACGGTGTTTTGCGGTAACGGCCCGGCGATGTGGAGGAGTTTGAGCGCTTCAAGGAAGCTGGGCAAATCATGCACCCGCGCGATACCAAGACGGCGCAGCAGGGCGTCGGCACCTGCGTCATGCCCGGCGAGCGATGCGGTGTGCGAGACGGTGGCGGCACGTGCCTGATCAGAGCGCCCAACCTTGATCGCCACAATGGGTTTGCCAAGGGCGGCGGCACGGGTCGCGAGGGCCTCAAACGCGCGCAGATCACCGATCCCTTCGATGTGTAGACCTAGCGCGGTGACGCGCGGGTCTTCGAGCAAGGCCTGCCCGATCTCTGCGATACCAGACTGCGCCTGATTGCCCGCTGTGACGACGTAGGCCAACGGCAAGGCACGAGATTGCATGGTGATGTTGATCGCGATGTTAGAGCTTTGCGTGATGATCGCGACACCGCTGTTACAGCGTTGTCCGCCGTGTTGATCAGGCCAAAGCAGCGCGCCATCTAGATAGTTGATGAAGCCGTAGCAGTTCGGTCCAAGGATTGGCATGCTGTCAGAAGCTGTCAGGAGGGCAGTCTGCAGATCAGCGCCATCTGCATCTTCCTTTTGCGCCTCAAGAAAGCCGGAGGCAAAGCAAACCGCACCGCCAGCCCCTCGGGAGGACAGGGCTGAGACAACGTCGATTGTCGCGGTGCGGTTCACGCCAATGAAGGTCGCGTCAGGGGCATGAGGCAGATCGTCAATGCTGCGGAAAGCGGGCAGTGTTTCGATCTTTTCCGCGCTCGGGTGTACGGGCCAGATTGGGCCGTCAAACCCCATCTTGCGCGACTGCAAAACCACTTGCCGACACCACGCACCACCACCCACAACAGCGATGGATTTAGGCCGCAGCAACCGTTCGAAACTGCGGCTCATCAGGCCCCCAACGGACGCAGCAGATCGCGCGAGATGATATGGCGCTGAATTTCGGAGGTACCATCCCAGATACGTTCGACACGGGCATCTCGCCAGAAACGCTCAATGGGAAAGTCATCCATCAGGCCCATGCCGCCGTAGATTTGCAGTGTCGTGTCCGTCACACGGGCGAGCGTTTCGGAGGCATGCAGCTTGGCGCTGGCGATTTCGCGGTTGGCGGGCAACCCTTGGTCCAGCCGCCATGCAGCGGCGAGGGTGAGCCAGTCAGCCGCGTCAATTTCGGTGATCATATCGGCGATCTGGAAGCTGACGCCCTGGAATTTACCGATCTGCTGACCGAATTGCTTGCGTTCGGCCGCATAATTCAAGGCGTAGTCAAAGCAGCGGCGCGCGCGGCCCACGCTGAATGCGGCAACGGTGAGCCGTGTGGCGTAAAGCCATTCGTTCATCACCGCAAAACCGCCGTCGACCTCCCCCAGCACCTGCGCGTCGGGCAGGCGGCAGTTGTCAAAATAGAGGATGCAGTTTTTGTAGCCTTTGTGACTGACGGAGTTGTAGCCGTCGCGCACTTCAAACCCCGGCGTGCCACGATCCACGAGGAAGGTTGTGATGCGTTTCTTGGGGCCTTTGGGCGTATCATCGACGCCAGTGGCAATGAACACGATGAAGAAATCGGCATGTTCCGCCCCGGAGATGAAGTGTTTTGAGCCATTGACGACCCAATCCCCACCGTCACGCACGGCAGAGCACTTCATGCCGCGCACATCTGATCCGGCGTCCGGTTCGGTCATAGCGAGCGCATCCATCCGTTCCCCGCGCACGGCAGGGAGCAGATAACGCTCTCGCTGATCGGTGTTGCAGGCCATCAGAATATTCTGGGGGCGCCCGAAGAAATGCGTCAGCGCCATAGAGCCGCGACCAAGCTCCCGTTCGACCAGCGTGAAGTCCATATGCGTGAGCCCCGCGCCACCGACCTCTTGAGGGAAGTTGCAAGCATAGAACCCGAGATCGATCACCTTTTGCTTGATCTCTTGACCCAACGCATGAGGCACCTGACCAGTGCGTTCTACTTCTGCTTCATGGGGATAAATCTCTTTTTCCACAAAGCTGCGCACGGTGGAGACGATCATCTCCTGTTCATCGCTCAGGCCGAAATGCATGGAGGGCTTCCTTTGTCAGTGTTCGGGGCCGACATTATGCAGTTTTGGCCGAATGACTATCCAGAAAACGGCATGGCATTAAACTTGTCTTTACCGCTTTGAGCGCAAAACAGATGAAGCAGTGCGCGCAGGCCAAACGCTGCCATCTGGGTGGGCCAGAGCAAAAGGGAAATGATGATCCGTTCGTTCAAGACACCCTTTTCGCGGCCTCAGCTTGGGGCGTATCATCGCGGTGTGATGCACTACCACTATCGCGATGTGATGTGTAACAAATCACCCATTGATATCGCGCTGTATCTGCATTTGATCCATGCGGTACGTCCCGGCAGCTTTATCGAAATCGGAACGAAATTTGGCGGCTCCGCGATGATGTTTCGCGATGTTTCGCAAAAGATGTACGGGATGGAAACCAAAGTGGTTTCGATTGACCGTGTGCCGCCTGATGCAGCGGCAGTGTTTGATGGCATTCGGTTCGTGCAGGGCGATGTGATGGCGCTGGAGGAGACCTTTGCCGCGCATTGCCTCTTTGATCTGCCGCGCCCGTGGATTTTGTCGGAGGACAGCGCGCATACATTTGATGCCTGCATGTCCGTGCTGCGCTTTGGGGCGAAACATCTGCGCCCTGGCGAATTTCTGATTATGGAAGACAGCGTGCTGGCGGAGCTTGATCTGGCGGATCGGTTTGATGGCGGCCCCAGTCGCGCCATTGCCACCTATCTGACGGCGCATCCCGGAATCTACGAAATCGACACGACCTATTGTGATATGTTTGGGGTCAATGCCACGACCAACCCCAATGGCTATCTGAGAAAGATTTGAGATGGGGCTGGCGCAAAAACACTCGGAGGCGGCCCTTTTTGCAGAAGACATCCGCCTGATCATTTGGGATTTGGATGAAACCTTCTGGGATGGCACCTTGACCGAAGGGGGGATCGCGTACCGCGAGGATCATCATCTGCTGGTTGAAGAGCTGACGAGGCGTGGGATCATGTCCGCGATCTGCTCAAAGAACGATCCTGATGATGTCGAAGCGGTTCTGCAAAAAAAGGGACTGTGGGACACTTTCATTTTCCCCAGCATTGATTGGACACCGAAGGGGCCGCGCATTGCCGCAATGCTGAAACAGGTTGGTCTGCGCGCGCGGAGCGTGCTGTTTATTGACGATAATCCGATGAACCTTGCCCAAGCGGCGCATATCAACCCCGGTTTGAACGTCGCCCTTCCATCTGTGATTGCCAAACTGCGTGATGCCCCGCAGTTGTGGGGCAAGGACGATCCTGATCTGGGGCGGTTGGCGCAATACAAACTGAAAGAACGCAAAGCGCAGGCAGAGGATGTGACCGATGGTGACAGCATCTCGTTTCTCAGGGGGTCCGGGGTCAAGGTCTTTGTCGACTATGATGTCGAGGCGCATCTGGACCGGGCTATCGAATTGATCAATCGGACCAACCAATTGAATTTTACAAAGCAACGGTTGCCTGAAGATATGACCGCTGCACGGGTTGAGCTGACCGCATTGCTGGCATCGAACACAACGGATGCGGCGCTGATCCGGGTGACGGATAACTTTGGTGATTATGGTCATGTCGGGTTTTACCTGACGGAACGTATGCACAACAAACGGCGGGTGAAGCACTTTTGCTTCTCTTGCCGGACGCTCAACATGTATATTGAACACTGGGCCTACACCCATCTTGGCCGTCCACCCATGAAGGTCGTGGGTGAGGTTTTGAGCGATCCAGTCCATGATCCCGTCTGCGTCGATTGGATCACACCGTTTGCCGAGACTGAGAGCGCTGCGCGGGAACAGAAAGTCCAGTTTGATCAGATATTTGCGCGTGGCGGTTGTGACCTGGCAGCGCTGATGCACTATTTCCAACTCCATAGTCCGAAGGTTGTGGAGGAGCTCAATCACCCTAAAAACGGTCAGATGTTCCGCCGGGATCACACTGCATTTCTGATGCCGGCATTGCATGAGGGGCTTACGCCAGCGCAGCAAGAGGCTGCTGTATCAATTGGCTATGACAGAGCGGATTTTGACACCGGCTCGCATGATATGCCTGCGGATAATACCCTATGTTTGCTCAGTTTTTGGGCAGATGCAGACATCCCCGAATATCGGCACAAGGCCAGTGGGCTGCGCGTGCCCTATTGGCTTGTTGGGGCGCAAAACCACGATTTGATTGCAAAGGAAGAACTGCGCAACGCTGTTGCAGAAACAGATCTACAGCGCGCGCGGCTCAAAGTGTTATGCAGCGAATTTGAACATATCGGATTGATCGACGACACTGAAATGGCACAGCGGTATCGGCGTGTACTGGATGCAATCCCGGACACTTTGCCTATTGTGATCCTGCTGGCAAATGAACGGGGGCCATTGCATTATCGAGACCCAAGTAGGTCTGACCATCCGAATCACGCCCGGCAGAATGTTGTGTTGCGCACACTTGCGGAGGGGCGGCCGAATGTCATGCTGGTCGATCCGGCGGATCACATCACTGGCGCGCAGGATCTGCTTGATCTGAACCATTTCAAGCGCCCGGTGTACCACCGCATCTATCTTGAGATCATCGCGCGACTTGCCGCATGGCTAGAGAATGAGACGGCGTGATGTCTGAGGCAAAGCTGTTCTCACATCTATTTTTGAGTGTTGGTGCGATGAAGGCTGGCACGACATGGCTTTATGCTGTGCTGGCGCAACATCCCGCGCTGCATTTCGCAATGGAGAAGGAAATCCACTACTTCTATCATCGGTATGTGAACCCCAATCAGCTGACCGAAGCCTATCGGCTACGCGAAGCGCGTGACAGATATATATCCAGATTTGATCCTGAGCGCGCCAACATCGATGCCATCCGTGCGAACCTGCGCTGGGTCAGCGCGTATTTGGAACGTCCGGTGGATGACTATTGGTACCGCAATCTCTTTCACATGCGCGATCATCAAACCTACGCGTGTGATTTCTCAAACCTGCATGCGCAACTGCAGATGGATGCCTGGCCGCAAATCGCAGGAAAATGTGATCACTTGCGAGTGCTTTACACCATGCGCGATCCTGTGAATCGGTTGTGGAGCCATACGAAATTTCATCTGCAATTGACCGGTCATCTCGACAAGTTGGAGACATGGGGGCCAGAACAGTTTGAAGAGTTCATCCGCCGCCCGCACATCTGGGTCAATGCGGAGTACGGAAAGGTTTTGCGTAACCTGCGTGGAGGGCTGAAGCAAGAGATGCTGAAGGTGCTCTTTTACGAAGACCTCCACGCCGATCAGCGTGGAACGCTGCGCGAGATTGAAGATTTTCTGGGTGTGGCGCATTTTGACTATCCGCAAGACCTGCTTGACCGACGCCTAACCGAAAGTGTGCGCCACCAGATGCCAAACTTTTTCCCGCAGATTGTCGCGCAAGACGTCCAGCGGATCTGCGCCGAGGTGGAAGCGGAAGGATTTGTCATTCCAGAGGCTTGGCGCAGTCCCGTGCATACCTAAGCCACGCTATTTATCCAAAAAATCACGGTGATAGCGGTTCAACATCAAAAGCCCGGTGACAAGCGTCAGCGCTGAGACAGCGAGCGGATAGGCTACCGAGACATAGGTGGGTTGGTAGAATGGGTAAAACCCATCGCGCATCAGACCAGCGACATGCACAAGCGGGTTGAACCAAAGGTAGTCGGCGTAAGGGTGCGGCACCGCCTCAAAAATGAAGAAAACGCATGATATCAGGAACAACGGACGGCTTAGGATAGCCCAGGCAGTTTGCCAGATCGGATACGCGAGCGTCAGAAAACTGTTGAGTGTGCCAATGCCGAGACCCAGTGCGGCAGTTATCAGATATGCGAGGCCAATCTTGCCAAAGTCAAAGGTGGTGGTCGGGTGCAGAACCAGCAGGATAAAGCTCAGAACAATGAAATGAACGATAAGCTGTGTCAGGCAGTTCAGGATAAAACGAGCGAGCAAGGCATCCACAAAAGTGACACGAGGATAAGCAAGCAAGGCACGGCTGAATTGAATGGTTTGGCCCAATTTCGAAGAGATGTCGGTGTACATCATCAAAGGCAATATCCCTGCGGCATAGAACAGCGCGAAGCTGGTGCCGAGTGGCGGGCTGCGAAAACCGATGGAAAAGATCAGCGTGAGCAGCGTGATCCCTGCGGCAGGTTCGAGAACGGCCCAGATGTAGCCACCCGGGGACCGGCCATAGGTTGTCGTAACCTCGCGCAGGACAAGGGCGCCGATGGCGCGGAGCGTGGCGAACGCAGGCCGCTGTGGTTTCAGGGCCTTAGGAAGATCAACTTGCGCGGTCACGGTATCTTCTTTGCTGCTGAAGCTTACGTGGAATTAACGATGCTTCGCATAGTCTCTGATAAGTACAATGAAAGCGTTAAGGGCGATGGCGAACGGGTCTTCGAATATCTCACGGATGCGCCGCCCTGCCGGACCTGTACGGCAGGCGGATGTTGCGGCTGGCCGCGCGGTTGCGGCAGTGCAAGCTGTAGAACTCACAGACCATGCGCCGCACCGGGCAAAAGGCACGGCAGTGCCTCAATTCGCCGTCAGGCCGCCCGCACGCCCTGCGACCACGCGCAGGCGACATCGGTTTTTGCTGCTTACGTTTACGGTGATGCTGATGTTACCCGTGTGTTTGACCGGGTTTTACCTCACGGAACGGGCAGCGGATCAATATGCGTCTCACGTCGCATTTTCAGTGCGTTCTGAAGAGCAGTCTTCGGCCATCGAGCTACTGGGCGGCATGACGGAGCTGTCTGGATCAAGTTCGTCTGATACGGATATCCTGTTTGCCTATCTTTCCAGTCAGGAGTTGGTCGCGCGCGTGGATCAGGAGGTTGATCTGCGTGCCATCTGGTCACGCGTGCCTGCCGGGCAGGACCCAATTTTCACGTTTGATCCGGAGGGAACAATTGAAGCATTGCAGGACCATTGGGCCCGCAAAATCTCGATTGTTTATGACAGCAGTACGGGACTAATTGATCTGCGCGTTTTGGCGTTTGATCCGCAGGATGCACAACGTACGGCGCAAGCGATCCTGGAGGCCTGTGCCGCTATGATCAACAGCCTCTCGCGGACAGCGCAGGAGGATTCGATCCGGTTTACTCAAGAGGAACTGGAAAGAGCTGTTGTCCGGCTCAAAACTGCGCGGCGCGCGATTACACAGTTTCGCAACCGAACGCAGGTTGTGGACCCGAGCATTGATACGCAGAACCAGATGGGCCTGCTTGTCACTCTGCAAGAACAGCTGGCTGAAGCGCTGATTTCTTCCGATTTGCTGGCGGATACGACCCGAAAGAATGATCCGCGTGTGACACAGGCACAGCGGCGCATTGACGTGATCAACGCCCGGATTGCGGCGGAACGGCGCAATTTGGGATTGGGTAAAGAAGGCGGCAGCGGGGAGGCATTTGCCAGCCTCGTGGGTGAGTATGAAGGTTTGATTGTCGATCGGGAGTTTGCCGAAACGGCATATACTGCGGCGCTTGCTGCACATGATGCGGCCTTGGCAGAAGTGCGTAAACAGAGCCGATATCTTGCCGCTCATGTCAAACCGACATTGGCGGAAATGGCGGAGTATCCCCGTCGATTGACGATCCTGGCGGTCTTGGCGGTCTTTTGCTTTTTCGGCTGGTCGATCTTTTGCCTGGTCTTTTACTCTTTGCGTGACCGGAGCTAAGCGGCGCGGTGGTCTATCTTGACAACCTGACGAAGTATTTTCCGACGCGCCATGGCAGAAAGACCATCGTCGAAAACATGAGCGCTGCTTTTCCGAGTGGTGCCAGCGTTGCCTTGCTTGGCCGAAATGGAGCGGGGAAGAGTACGTTGCTCAAGCTGATCGCGGGGACGATCCGGCCCACATCGGGTCGGGTCCTTTCCAGCGGCAGCATCTCATATCCGGTTGGGTTTCAGGGGTCGTTTCATCCAGATTTGACAGGTGTTCAAAACACCCGATTTGTCGCGCGGTTGTATGGCGTGGACAGCGACAGCCTGACTGATTTCGTGGAGGATTTTGCGGAGCTGGGGGATCATTTCAGGATGCCGGTGCGCACCTATTCGGCAGGAATGAAGTCGCGATTGTCCTTTGGCGTGTCGATGGGCATCCCGTTCGATACCTATCTGGTGGATGAGGTCACTTCGGTTGGCGATGGGGCGTTTCGACACAAGAGCGTTCAGGTCTTTGACAAAAGGATGCAAACTGCTGGCGCGATTGTGGTGACGCATTCCCCTCCTATGGTGAAACGCCTGTGTGATCTGGCTGCCGTATTGGAGGAGGGGCGATTGCATTTTTACACGGATCTGGATGCCGCACTTGCGCATCACGAACATAACCTGATGGCATGAGCGGATAGCCGGACCTGACCAGAACTGAGCGCACAAGCGCTGTAGCATTCTGATGAAAAAGATCGGGGGACCAGTTCTTTCGCCAAACCGCACGGGTTCGGCTGCGAAGATGATCGGCGTCTTCGTAAAACCTTTGGATCAAGGCATCTATTTCAACAGCGGCTTTTTGCAGGTTGCGATCGCTGATCAGCAGGCCACAAGGGTGTTGGCCAACCAGATCTTTTGCACCGTCGAAATCGCGCAGGATGATCGGTAGACCCGCCTCAAATGCTTCAAGCGCGCCGATGGGTGTGCCCTCGTAACGGGAGGTGAGCAGATATGCATCTGCGCCTTGCAAGGCGCGGCGTGCATTTGGCAGCGGACCGGCAAAATCAATGCGCGCAAAGACATCTGGCGTTACGATACCCGCAACACGCCGATGAAAGCGCGCCGTTTCCGTTCCCGGTCCACATAGGGTCAGATGGTAGCTCTGGGGAAGATGCGCCATAAATTTTGCGGCAAAGTCATAGTCCTTTTGTCGCCCTGTCCGTCCGGTCATCACAAGGTTGATGCGTTTTGGATCACGCTCTTGTGGCAAGGGCCCGAGATCAGAACAATTCGGCAGAATATGTACCCGATGTCTGGTCAGTCGAGCAGCGCGCGCATCGCGGGCCATCCAACCGGCCATTTTGTTATTGAGAAAAACGATGTCCTGCGGTGGGGAGCATCCCAAAAGGAATTTCTCCAGCGCTTTGCCCAAGGCATTTACAACCGGATGAAAACCGCGACCATATGGCAGCCCATGATGGGTAAAAATGATTGCGCATTGCGGCCGCCAAATACCAACAACCAGGAAAAAGCGCATCATCATCATGGGTAATCTGGCATGGATCCAGATCACATTTGGCTTCTCGCTTTTGAACGTGCGCAGAAGGCCCAGTGCGCCACGCAAAAGGCGCAACGGTGACGCGCTGTTTGTAAGGCCGCGTACCACCTGATGCTTTGCAGCTGATGTTCTAAGATCGGTGTATCCACCGCAATCTTCATCGCTGACGACGGTTACATCGGCCATATCAGCGAGGGCTCTTGAGAGTTGAAGGATGTGGCGTGGCACACCTGAAGGTCGACCATCACCGCCCACGAGGATAACGTGAGGCTTCATTTCAGATCTTCCCAAGGCTCACAGCCCCCCAGAACCCAAGTGTGTGGTGCAGCTGTTGGCGATAAAGGGCGAGGTTGTGCAGCGCATGCAGTCTTTTAACACCACGCTTTTTAAGTGCATTTTCAAACTCTGCGATGGTGCGGCGTGCCTGCGGCGTGAGCAGGTTTTGTATGGCTTTCAGCGCGGCAACATTTTGATCCAGTCGGTCCGCGAACTGTCCCTTCAATACACCCGATTTGCGCCGCCAATGATCTGACCAACGGTCATTTGCTCCGATGACATTTCTGTCATGCTGGCGGTAGAAGACTTGGGGCGGGCCGTTGTCAAACACGACCTTGCCACCGCTGGCCGTTATCAAAAGATAGAGCCACCAGTCATGTGCAAAGATCGCACTGCTCTTCAAGGCTGCTTGTCGCGAAAGAGCAGCAGCAGCAGGGTTCAGTACAATCGTATTTCCCGCTGCAATATTCTCAATCAGCGCATTGTGCAGGGTACAGGGTCGCGAGATTGGTCTGGAGTGGTAAGTATGCCCGGTTTTTTCCTGCCAGATGATGCGCCTTCCTGCATATAACGTGGGGTGGTGATTGGTCGAAAGGCACTGCACCGCCCGGGAGATTTTGCCAGTCAGCCAGATGTCATCCTGGTCAGCAAGGCAAACAAAGCCCGGTCGCGCAGGGAGCGCCCTCATCATCGAAAGGTAATTCGCTGAAAAGCCGCGCTCCGGACCGGAACGTATCGTCACCTTGTCGGGGTGATCGCGTGCGAAGTCGCTCAGGATGCTCAACGTGGCATCACGCGAGCCATCATCGCTGGCAACAAGATGCCAAGAGGTATGTGTTTGATTGGACAGGCTGCCCAACTGCGCCGACAAATGCGCCGCACCATTGAGAGTGCCCATCAAGATGGTCACTTCGGGGCTGTTGGATATGGGCGTTTCAAGGTGGAACATAACTGCCCCTAAAACAAACGAAATTGGTTCAGATATTCTTAAATCGCATAGATTAACCGTATTCCTGATGAAGTCTGACAGGAGTATTTTGGCGGTGCGATTTCCCCTGTGGATCTTGGCAAAGAGGTTCGCAGCTGCCGTGCGCCAAGACGGCATCCTGACCGCGATTAAGCAAAGCACCCGTTACGTCCGCCGACGCTTGTTTGGTTGGAGGCCAAGCGTTCTTGGCTGGCAACTCGACGGGCCGATGCAGGGGCCGGAACGATATCTACATGGGGTTTGGCGCACGCTCGCGCAAAACGATGCGTTTCACATCATGACCAGCCCTGCGCTGCTCCGTAACCGCCGCCAAATCGCGATGATTGCGGATCTGAATCTGCCTCAATGTCGCAAATATCGGGTTGAGCAATTGGCCGCCTTTTGGCGCGCGCGCGGGGTCGAGTTTGAGTTCACGCACTACCAAGACGTTCAGCGGGCCACCCGGATCATGCAAACTGCAACGCATTTGATGGAGTATCGCCTGCAAGCCGATACGGCATCTGAGATGCTGCGGTATGAAGCACATCGGCTGCGATTGCCGATCCTCTATGATCTGGATGATCCGCTGTTTTCTGTCTCTGCCTATGAAACCTATGGCAATATGGACGTGCTGGACCCCGCAGCAAAGGCGCATTTCCTGAACGATGCACCGAAGTATCTGAGCATGATGAACGGGGCCGATGTTGTGTCTGTTTCAACGCCGGGGATGGCAACGCATCTGGGGTTGTATTCCAACAGGCCTGTCTATCTGCGTCGCAATTTCGCGGACACACCAACACTTGAGGCCGGAACGCGCGCGATGCAGGAGGAGAGGCCGACAGATGGTATCTTCCGGGTTGCATTTGCCTCCGGTTCACAGGGGCACGAAGCAGATTTTGCAGAGATCCTGGCCCCGCTGACGGAGTTCATTTTGGAGGACCGGAACAGGCGTTTGATGCTGATAGGTCACTTCAACCCAAAGCATTTTCCAAAGGCGCTTGTCCCGCAGATTGAGCCAACAAAATTCACCAGTTATGAGCGATATCTTTCGACGCTGAGGCGCGCAGATTGTGCGGTGATGCCGCTGTGCGATGATATTTTCAACAGCTGCAAAAGCGGCGTGCGGGTCATTGATGCCGCCGCTGTGGCTGTGCCGTCAATTGTCGGCACAGTCGGGGATTTGCCGGAACTTGTGATGCATGAGGCAACAGGGTTCATTGCAAAAGGTGCTGCGGATTGGACGACATCTTTGCGCGCTTTGGCAGACGACCCAAGCGCGGCGGTACATATGGGACAGGCGGCCAGACTGAACCTTGAACAACGCTGGCAAGCGTCAGATCAGCCACACATTATCGCACCAGAGCTTATTGACTGGGTCGCGGCATGAGCCAGCGGCATATCTTGGTCGCGAATGTATTCTTCGCACCGTTCAGCTATGGAGGGGCCACTATTGTAGCCGAAGAGGTGGCCGCTGAATTGGTCCGGCGCGAGGGGTTCCGCATATCCGCCGTATCGCTCTGTATGCGCTCTGATCTGGGGCCGTATACCGTGATCAAGACCCAGAAAAACGGGATCGAGAATTATCTGATCAACGTGCCCAAGGATCGCAGCTATGGTGCGATGTACAACAATCCTGAGGTGACCACGCGGCTGGCTGAACTGATCCACACGCTTTCGCCTGATCTGGTTCATGCGCATTGCGTGCAAGAGATCGGGACCGGGATCATCACGGCGGCCGATGCGGCAGATGTGCCAGTGATCCTGAGCGTGCATGACTTCTGGTGGCTTTGCGAGCGGCAGTTTATGATCCGAATGGGTGGGGATTACTGCGGTCAATCTCCCGTAAAGATCGACAAATGCAAAGGCTGTGCTGATAACTTTTGGGCTGCGAAACTGCGGTTCTCGCATTTGCAGGAGGTCGGGCAAAGGGTTGCTCGTGTCACCTACCCGAGCCAGTTTGCCAAGGATCTGAGCGAGACGTCTGGTTTTGCGCCGGGGCGCGGTGTGGTCTGGCAAAACGGTGTGAGATTGCCGAACGCGGGTTTCTTTGAAAAGCAGGCGCAGCGCAGAGCGGCTGATCCGCGCTTGACCTTCGGGTTTATTGGAGGCCCTTCCCACATCAAAGGCTGGCCAATCATTCAGAGTGCCTTTGAAGGTTTAGATCGGAGCGATTTCAAAGGTCTGGTTGTCGACGGAAGTTTGGATGGAAGTTGGTGGACAGACAAAAACCTTGAGACTTTGCCCGGCCATTGGACGATAGCGGAGCGGTTCACGCAAAACAGCATGGACGACTTTTATGCCAAAGTTGATGTGCTTTTGTTCATGTCGCAGTGGAAAGAAACCTTTGGTCTCGCGATCAGGGAGGCCTTGGCGCGGGGGCTGTCTGTGATCCAGACAAACAGCGGCGGCACGGTTGAACATAGCGCGGTTGACGAACAGCGGCTGATCCCCATCGGGGCATCACCATCCGTGCTGCGCGCCCAGATTGAGGATGCCTTGGAGTGTCCCGCACGCGGGCGCATGCCAGTGAAGGTGACCAGTTTTGCGGAACAGGCACACGCCCTCGTGCGGATGGTTGAGGAGATCATCGGAACTGCGGGTCAGACGACCTAAGCGCATGCGATTGTTTGGGTTTTGGTGTTGCGCCAAATGCTGATGCACCGCCCGACGAAGTTAAGCTATGTTTACCAAAGTGGCACAGGTTCCGGTCCAATCAGCTTTCATTTGTGATGCAAAGGACACCTCATGTCGCAGACGTCTCCCCTTCTTTCGCTGCCTTATATTCAGCCAGCGCAGGCGCAAAAACATGTGACCCATAATGAGGGGCTGCGCATCCTCGACGCTGTCACGCAGCTGAGCGTGATCAGCTATTCATTGACGGCCCCACCCAGTCAGCCGGCGGAAGGTGATCGCTACATCGTCGCGGGTGGTGCCACGGGGGCCTGGGCCGGGCAGGATGGAAATGTGACTGCTTGGGTGGATAACACTTGGCAGTTTTTTCAGCCCGGTCTGGGGTGGCGCGCTGATGTGTCCGGCAGCGGTGAGGAGATCCGCTTTAACGGTAGCATTTGGCAGGGCAGCGCGGGCGGTGTCGTGTTGCAAAACCTGCCGATGGTCGGAATAGGAACCACAGCAGATACAACCAACAAGCTGGCGGTAGCAGCGGATGCGACGTTGCTGAACCATGACGGTGCCGGGCATCAGCTCAAGCTCAACAAAGCGGCGGTGACCGATACGACCAGTTTGTTGTTTCAAACCGGATTTTCGGGCCGCGCCGAGATGGGAACTGCCGGGTCGGACGACTTTGCGGTCAAGGTAAGCGCGGATGGAACCACGTTCAAAACCGGTTTCAGTATTCAGGCCGACGATGGCGCTGTCCAGTTTCCCAGCGGCCAGATATTTCTTGAAGACGTGTTCGTCGCCAATGATACCGCATGGTCGATTGAGATACCCTGGTCTGACCCCTCTCGTATCATGTTGTGGATCTGTGCGGATATCGCGGCGCAGTTTGGCATTGTGGCGATTACGGGTACTTTGGCAGGGGCTGGGAACTTTGGTGAAATTCACGCAAACCCGCCGGGGTCGTTTAACTATCTTACGGGGGCATTGACCGGCACAACGGGATCAACCGGTGCGATCAACCTTGCCATTGATGTCTCCGGCAGTGCGCCCATGCTCTACCTTGAGAACCGCTTGGGTGCGGATCACACATTTACGCTGTCCACTTTGGGCAAATAGCATCAGGCGGGGATTCTGAGGCAACACCGCCAAAGAAAACCAAGAAATTGCCCCAAATCGGGCGTCAAATTGCACGCAGCACTGTATTGGTTGGAAAAAACAATCCTCGCCAATGACGGAGCAGCCCGTTGGACTTTGTTACGCCTACTGACCTCCCCGGAGTGGTCCTGATTAACCCGCCGCGTTTTGGTGACGCGCGCGGGTTTTTCTCCGAAAGCTGGAACCGCAAAAAGATGCTGGAGCATGGCATCGACATTGATTTTGTGCAGGACAATCATTCCGTGTCTGCTGCCGTCAACACGGTGCGCGGGTTGCATTTTCAGGCACCGCCCCACGCACAGGCCAAGCTGGTGCGCTGCGGGCGTGGGGCGCTGTTCGATGTGGCCGTTGATGTGCGCAAAGGGTCTGCGACTTTTGGCAAGTGGGTCGGGTTTGAGCTTTCGGCGGAGAATGGTCTGCAACTGCTGATCCCGGCAGGATTCCTGCATGGGTTCGCAACACGTCTGCCAGACACTGAGATCATCTATAAATGCAGCGATTATTACGCCCCTGAATGTGATGGGGCCGTGCGGTTTGATGATCCCGATATTGGGATCGACTGGGGGTTAAGCGGCCCTGCGGTATTGTCAGACAAGGATGAGCAAGCGCCGCGGATGGCGGAGTTTGTCAGCCCGTTTGTGGTTGAGGGTGCGCCATGAAATTTCTGGTGACAGGCGGTGCAGGGTTTATAGGGTCTGCGGTGGTGCGGTTGGCGATTGAACGTGGGCACGAAGTGGTCAACGTGGATGCGCTGACGTATGCAGGGTGCCTTGATAACGTGGCAGGCGTGGCGGCAAACCCGACTTACGCATTTGCCCATGTCGATATTCGCAATCGCGCGGCCCTTGATGGTGTATTCGCAGAGCATCGCCCTGATATGGTCATGCATTTGGCGGCGGAATCCCATGTGGACCGCTCCATCGACGGGCCGGGCGATTTTGTTGAGACGAACATCACTGGCACCTACAACATGCTGGAGGCTGCGCGAAGCTATTGGAGCACCGTTGGCAAACCGGAGGCGTTCCGGTTTCACCATATTTCTACAGATGAGGTTTTCGGATCTCTGGGCGCAGAAGGGATGTTCACCGAAGAGACACCTTATGACCCGCGCTCGCCTTATTCCGCGTCCAAAGCAGCGAGCGATCATCTAGTGCGTGCGTGGGCGGAAACCTATGGCCTGCCAGTTGTGCTGACGAATTGTTCCAACAATTACGGCCCCTACCATTTCCCCGAAAAGCTGATCCCTGTGGTCATCCTGAACGCGCTCGCAGGCAAGGATATTCCGGTTTACGGGCAAGGGTTGAACGTGCGTGATTGGCTCTTTGTCGAAGATCACGCCGACGCGCTGTTGCTGGTGCTTGAGAAAGGCGCGCTGGGCCGGAGTTACAACATCGGCGGCGAGAATGAGGCGCGCAACATCGATCTGGTGCGCAGCATTTGTGCGATTTTGGACCGGATGCGGCCCAAAGAGGGCTCCTATGCGGATCAGATCACGTTTGTACAGGACCGTGCGGGCCATGATCTGCGCTATGCGATTGACCCATCTCGCATTCGCGACGAACTGGGTTGGCGGCCTTCGGTAACGCTGGAAGAAGGGTTGGAGCGGACAGTCGCGTGGTATCTGGAGAATGAGGCATGGTGGCGTGCGTTGCAGGCGCGCGATGGTGTCGGTACGCGGCTGGGGACCAAGGCATGAGGCTGCTGGTCTTTGGCAAAACCGGGCAGGTGGCGCAGGAACTGGCGCGCTTGCCGGGGGTGACCTGTATTGGCCGGGATGTGGCGGATTTGACAGCCCCTGAAAGCTGTTCCGCCGCCATCCATGCGCATGTGCCGACAGCCGTGATCAATGCGGCGGCCTACACTGCGGTGGACAAGGCGGAGGACGAAGAGGCGCAGGCAACCTTGATCAATGCGGATGCACCGGGCGTGATGGCGCGCGCCTGCGCTGCGCTTGGCGTTCCCTTTGTGCAGATTTCAACGGATTATGTGTTCGAAGGGACTGGCACGGACCCTTGGTTGCCAGAGAATCCCACAGGTCCTTTGGGGGCGTATGGGCGATCAAAACTGGCGGGAGAAGCCAAGGTGCGCGCGGCGGGTGGAACCCATGCGATCCTGCGTACCTCCTGGGTCGTTTCAGCGCATGGCAATAACTTTGTCAAAACGATGCTGCGTCTGGGGCTGGAGCGACCGGCGCTGAACGTGGTGGCGGACCAGATTGGGGGGCCGACAGCCGCACGAGATATTGCTGCAGCCTGCCATGCCATAGCTCTGCAACTGACCGAAGATCCGGACAAAAGCGGCACCTATCATTTCTCTGGCGCGCCTGACTGCTCATGGGCGGATCTTGCCCGCGCCACTTTTGAACAGACGGGGCTTGCCTGTGAGGTCACGGATATCCCAACTGCTGAGTATCCGACGCCCGCGCAACGCCCGCTTAACTCGCGGATGGATTGCTCTGCTACTCAAGAGACATTTGGCATCGCCCGGCCGGACTGGCAGGCAAGCCTCACCGATATTTTGACCGACTTAGGAGCGCTCAAATGACCAATCGCAAAGGGATCATTCTGGCTGGTGGTTCTGGTACACGACTTTATCCGATCACCATGGGGATCAGCAAACAACTCCTGCCGATCTATGACAAACCGATGATCTACTACCCGATTTCGGTGCTGATGCTGGCAGGCATCCGTGAGATTGCGATGATCACCACCCCGCAGGATCAGGCGCAGTTCCAACGCTCGCTGGGGGATGGCAGCCAATGGGGCATTTCGTTGACCTATATTGTGCAACCCTCGCCGGATGGATTGGCGCAGGCCTATATTCTGGCAGAAGATTTCCTTGATGGGGCGCCCTCTGCGATGGTTCTGGGGGACAACATCTTTTTTGGGCATGGATTGCCCGATATTCTGGCGGACGCGGACAAGCAGACCAGCGGCGGCACGGTCTTTGGCTATCACGTCGCTGATCCAGAACGCTATGGTGTGGTAGGATTTGACAGCGCGGGTACGGCGCAGACGATCATCGAAAAGCCCAAGAACCCGGCATCGAACTATGCGGTGACCGGCCTGTACTTTCTTGATGCGGATGCCCCGCGACTGGCGCGCGAGGTGACACCTTCGGACCGTGGAGAGCTTGAGATCACGTCGCTGCTAGAGATGTATCTGGCGCAAGGCACGTTGCGGGTAAACCGGATGGGACGGGGGTATGCCTGGCTTGATACCGGGACGCACGCTAGCCTGCTGGATGCCGGAAACTTCGTGCGCACGCTCACGCAGCGGCAGGGATTACAGACCGGATGCCTCGAAGAGATCGCGCATGAACAAGGCTGGATCAGCGACGATGATCTGCTCAAACGCGCCGAGATGTTCGAGAAGAACGACTATGGTCGATACTTGAAAGATCTGATTTCGTAGATCTCGCCAATTGCTGCGGGCGGTGGCGTTTTCTTGCAAGAAAACGGTAAATTTCTTTCAAAGAAATTTGGGACAGGTGGCAAGGGCCGCGCTTTTTGCGCTAGTGGATCACCCTTTGGCACCCTGACCGCGTGAATAGACATCTTCGTAGCGAATGATGTCGTCCTCACCCAGATAGCTGCCTGTTTGCACTTCGATCAATTCCATCGGGGTGTCGCCGGGGTTTTCCATTCGGTGGATGGCACCCAGCGGGATATAAACAGATTCGTTTTCATGCACGAGTTGCGCCTGCACGGTCTCCAGCGTCTCGCCCACTGTCACCTTGGCAGTGCCGACCACAACGATCCAATGCTCGGAGCGGAACTTGTGACTTTGCAGGCTAAGTGCGGCACCGGGGTTGACCACGATGCGCTTGACCTGAAAGGAAGCGGACAGGATCAGCGTTTCAAAGAAGCCCCAAGGGCGGTGATCTTTGGGGAAGTTATCGGCCTGCGGCACAGCCGTGGCGCGCATTTGTTTGACCACATCACCCAGCGTCGATGTGCGCCGACGGTCGGCAACCAGCACCGCGTCAGGCATGGCAACGGCCACGATGTTATCGAGGCCAAGGCCTACCAGTTGCACCGCGCCGCTTTCTGAACGCAGGAGCGTGTCCTTGCATTCAACCGCATGTGCCGTGCCTTGTATGGCCACGCCATTGCCGTCGATATCCGCGTGTTGGTGCACCGCGTTCCAGCCCCCAAGGTCGGACCAATCCCCCTCATGCGCAATCACGCTGAGGTTGCTGACCTTTTCCATGATGGCGAAATCGACAGAGATGTCCTCGCATTTGGCCCATGCCTCAGGATCAAGGCGGAGAAACCCGAGGTCCGGCTGCGCTGCATTAACGGAGGCCTGAACATGAGCCAGCATATCGGGAGCATGCGTGGCAAAAGCATCAATCAGGGTCTCGGCTGCATACATAAAGATGCCCGCGTTCCACAGGTAGTCACCCGAGGCGACCATGCGCTCTGCTTCTGCAAGCTGGGGCTTCTCAACGAAACGGTTCAAAGGCAGCGCGCCATGTGCCTCACCTTCACCCAGCTCAAGATAGCCATACCCCGTTTCGGGTTTGTCGGGCTTAATGCCAAAGGTCACGATCTGACCAGCTTTTGCTGCATCAACGCCGCGACGCACGCTGTCACAGAACACATCCGCCTGTGTGATGTAGTGGTCAGATGGTGCCGCGAGCATCAGCGCACTTGGGTCGGTTTGCGCCGCAACCAACGCAGCGGCAAGCAGCGCAGGCGCGGTATTGCGTGCTTCAGGCTCAATCAGGATGGCACCGGGATCGATCCCGGCATCGTTAAGCTGTTGTGTGGCGATAAAACGAAAATCGGAATTCGTGACAACAACGGGTGATGCAAAGCCATTGCCGGACAGGCGCTTGCTGGACTGTTGGAAAAGGCTGCCTTCGCCAATCAGGTCAATGAACTGCTTTGGAAAGCTCTTGCGAGACACAGGCCACAGACGTGTCCCTGATCCACCACAAAGGATCACCGGGGTAATGTCGTTGGTTGTCATCTCAAGTCCTTTTCGTCTTATGCAACTTGGGGCGCGCCGCCACCCGACCCGAATATGGCTTCTGTTAGGATGGCGCGCACCCAAGTTGCAAGTGACAATACCCCAGACCCAAAGGCCAATGGGTGACTTTTTGCCAAGGTGTGATTTTTATTGACTTTTGCGGCGCAAATGACCCGCATGGCACCTATCAAAGCAAGGTGGATGGGGGAAATTGGATCATGGCAGACACTGGAATCAGCGATATCACGCTGAACGCGATGACAGCGCGGTTGAATGCGCTGGCACAAGACGTCGTGCGCACACCTGCCGTGGCGCTCAATACACCCATGACCCAAGCTGCATTGGAAGGTGGGCGCGTGACGCTCAAGCTGGAATGTTTGCAGCACACAGGTACGTTCAAAGCGCGCGGCGCGCTGTCCAACGCACGGGCAATTCCGGAGGGGGACAGGACCGCAGGGATCACCGCGGCAAGCGCCGGGAACCATGCGATTGCCGCAGCATGGGCGGCGCGGTCTGCGGGGATGTCCGCCAAGGTGGTGATGCAGAACACCGCCAACCCGTTTCGGATTGAGCGCGCGCGTGCAGAAGGTGCCGAAGTGGTGCTGCGCGATCCCGGTGCCGCCACCTTTGGTGAGGCCGAGCGGCTATCAAGGGATGAAGGCCGCACTTTTATTCACCCCTTCGACGGCATCAACACGGTGTTGGGCACGTCAGGTGTCGGTCTGGAGTTGATGGAGCAGGTGCCGGATCTGGACGCGGTTATCATCTCTGTCGGGGGCGGTGGCCTGATCTCTGGCGTTGCGGCGGCGGTCAAGGCGGTGAACCCAGCGTGCAAGGTTTACGGGGTTGAGCCGATTGGTGCAGCGGCGATGTCGCTTTCTTTGGCACGAGGAGAGCCCTCTACCATCGAGAAGCTCGATACGATCGCAGACAGCCTTGCGCCGCCTATGGCCTTGCCGATGGGTCATGCGCTTTGTGCCGCTTACGTGGATAAGATCGTGACGGTGAGTGATGATGCCATCTGCGCCGGCATGGTGGTGCTGCAACAGGAGGCCAAGCTTGCAGTGGAACCCGCTGCCGGGGCGGCGATGGCAGGGGTGCTGGGGCCGCTGAGGTCAGACTTATCCGGCAAACATGTCGGGATCATTGTGTGTGGGGCAAACATCGACGCAGATACCTATGCGCAGCAGTTGATACGCGGCGCTCCTCATGTCCCAAGGTTTTGAAAGCCCCTTGACCTTCTAGTTACTGGAAGCCTTATGTCTGGTGCCAAGCGACAGCAAACGGACCACAGCTTTGACACAGACAATTACCCTTCCGATCCAAAACATGACCTGCGGCGGCTGCGCCAGCAGGGTGGGTGCGGTGTTGAAAAAGGTCGAGGGCGCATCCGGGGTCGAGGTTAACCTTGCGGCGGAAACGGCGCAGCTTACGGCGGATGATGGTGCGATAACCAAGGCCATGGGAGCGCTTGAGGGTGCGGGCTACCCGGTGCGCAGTGATGAGGCGCGCTTTGCCGTCAGCGGAATGAGCTGTGCGTCTTGTGCCGGACGTGTGCGTCAGGCGTTTGAGGGCGTTGTGGGCGTGACGGATGCGCAGGTGAATCTGGCGGATGATACGGCAACCGTTAAATTCATACCGGGCCTGACAACTGCCCCGCAACTGGCTCAGATCGCAACAAAAGCGGGCTATCCGGCAACGCTTGCCGGACAAAGCGCTGCCGATGATCACGCGACCCGCAAAGAGGCTGAAGCGACAGCGCACCGCACCGCAATGCTGGTTGCTGCCGTGCTCACGATTCCGGTGTTCGTGTTGGAGATGGGTGGCCATCTTTTTCCTGCGTGGCACCACCTGATTGGGCGCAGCATCGGGCATGAGGCAAGTTGGATGATCCAGTTTGCTCTGACGACACTTGTTTTGCTTGGGCCGGGCCGGCAATTCTTCACCGCAGGCCTCCCGGCGCTTTGGCATCGTGAGCCGAATATGAACAGCCTCGTGGCGCTGGGCGCGGGGTCGGCATGGCTTTTCTCGACCGTTGCGCTTTTTGCGCCTGCTTTGTTGCCGCAAGGGACAAGAGTTGTCTATTTTGAGGCAGCTGCGGTAATTGTGACGCTCATCCTGCTGGGCCGCTGGTTTGAGGCGCGTGCAAAGGGCCGCACCGGGACCGCCATTCGCAATCTCGTCGGGCTGCAACCGCGCGTGGCTTTGGTAAAAGACGGCGAAAGTTGGAAAGAGGTGTCGATTGAGACCCTCGTGGTTGGCCAAACTTTTCTTCTCCAACCGGGCGCTCGGGTGCCGACCGACGCAACCGTTGTCTCAGGCAACAGCCGCGTTGATGAGAGCATGATCACAGGTGAGCCGATGCAGGTTGCCAAAGCGCAAGGGGATGGGCTGACCGGGGGAAGCGTAAACGGCAATGGCGCGCTTGTTTGCGTTGTGGCGCGTGTTGGTGAGGACACCGCGCTGGCGCAGATCATCCGCATGGTGCAGCAGGCCCAAGGCGCGCGGCTCCCGATACAGGCGCTGGTGGATCAGGTCACGCTTTTGTTTGTGCCCGCGGTCATGGTGGTGGCGGCGCTGACCGTGACGCTGTGGTTGATCTTTGGTCCGGCACCTGTGGTGTCGCATGCGCTGGTGGTAGGTGTTTCCGTTCTGATCATTGCCTGCCCCTGCGCGATGGGTCTGGCGACGCCAACCTCAATCATGGTCGGCACGGGCCGCGCTGCTGAACTGGGCGTTTTGTTCCGCCAAGGGGATGCGCTGCAATCATTAAGTGACGTTGACGTGGTCGCAGTCGACAAGACCGGGACATTGACCCAAGGGACCCCTGCGCTCACCACATTTGAAGCGCAGCCGGGTTTTGATGCGAACAAGATGCTGGCTCAAATCGCATCAGTTGAGGTGCTTTCGGAGCATCCCGTCGCTCTGGCCGTGGTTGATGCGGCAAAGGCGCAAGGTGCTGCGATATCTGAGGCAACAGAAATAGAGGTGCACACGGGGCAAGGCATCAGTGCTGCGGTCGGGGGTCACCGCCTGACGCTGGGCAACCGTGCGTTGATGGCTGAAGCTGGTGCGGATATTGCACCGCTGGCCGCGCGCGCTGAGACGCTTGAGGCGGAAGGGCACACCGCCTTTTTCGCAGCACAAGACGGCAGCCTCGCGGCTCTTCTCGCTGTGTCAGACCCGGTGCGCCCCACCTCTGCCGCTGCCATAACCGCGTTGCAGGCCCGCGGCCTCAAAGTGGCGATGATCACCGGAGACGCGACTGGCACAGCGCAGGCCGTGGCCCGCGCGCTGGGGATTGAAACGGTGATCGCGGGCGTTCGTCCGGAAGGCAAAATGCAGGCGTTGCAAGACCTGCGCGCGGCGCATGGCAAGGTCGCTTTTGTGGGCGACGGCATCAACGATGCGCCTGTGCTGGCTGAGGCAGATGTGGGTATTGCCATCGGCACAGGAACAGATGTGGCGATTGAAACCTCCGATGTGGTGTTGATGTCGGGCGACCTGAACGGTGTTGTCCAGGCCTTTGCCCTGTCCGCGCAAACCCTGCGCAATATTCGGCAGAATTTGATCTGGGCCTTTGGCTACAACGTACTTTTGATCCCGGTGGCTGCTGGCGTACTTTACCCGGCCTTTGGCATATTGCTCTCACCGGGGTTGGCGGCAGGAGCGATGGCGTTTTCATCTGTGTTTGTCGTGGGCAACGCGCTGCGCCTGCGCGGGACAGGAGGGGTGACATGAACATCAAAACCGTGAGCGCTGCTACTGGGCTGCCTGCCAAGACGATACGGTACTACGAAGAGATCGGCTTGGTTTCGCCTGCGCGGGAAGCGAACGGATATCGCATGTTCTCCGGTAGCGATGTGCACAAGCTCACGTTTCTCGCCCGCGCCCGCTCGCTCGGTTTTCCAGTAGAAAGTTGTCGCAGCTTGCTCGCGCTCTACAACGATCAGGATCGGGCCAGCGCGGATGTCCGGGCAATTGCGCTGAACCATCTGCACGAGATTGATCAGAAGTTAGCGGAGCTGACAGCGATGCGCGAGACGTTGAGCGTGTTGGTCAAATCCTGTGCAGGCGACAACAGACCCGATTGCCCGATCCTGTCCGATCTGGCGCGATCCGCGCCGCAGGTGTGATACGCGAACGCTCTGGTCTGCGCGGTCCACTTGGTGGATAAGAAGCCAAACGCCCAAGACCTGAAAGGACCCAAACATGTATGTTTTCGACGCGCCAAAACAGGCGAGCCTTGCTGTGCAGGGGTCCGAAGACCGTTTTCCCATCCGCCGTATCTTTTGTGTGGGTCGCAACTATGAGGCGCATGCCCGTGAGATGGGCAAAGACCCGACACGCGAGGCCCCGTTCTTTTTCACCAAGCCTGCGGATGCCGCGCTCGATACGCCCTGCACCATCCCCTATCCCAAGCTGACCGAAGATTTGCACCATGAGATCGAATTGGTGATTGCCATCGGCAAGGGTGGGTCAGAGATTGCTGAGGCGGATGTGATGAACCATGTCTGGGGCGCGGCTGTTGGCCTTGATATGACGCGCCGGGATTTGCAGGGGGAGGCCAAGCAGATGGGCCGCCCTTGGGACTGGGGCAAAGCCTTTGACCGCTCAGCACCCATTGGGCCGATCAAACCGATGGCCGAGGTGCCAAGTGTTGAGCAAGGGCGCATCTGGTTGGCGGTGAATGGTGAGGTCCGGCAGGACGCGGACATCTCTGATCTGATCTGGTCCGTGCGTGAACACGTTTCCATCCTGTCGCATGCAATGGAACTCGCCCCCGGCGATATCATTATGACAGGCACGCCTGCAGGTGTCGGCGCTGTCGTGCCGGGGGATGTGATGACAGGAGGTGTTGATGGCATCGGTGAGTTGGAAGTCACGATCGGAGAACGCGCGTGACCGATCTGGCACTCCACAACTATTTCCGCTCCTCGACCTCCGTGCGGGTACGTGCGGCGCTGAACCTCAAGGGGCTGGCATTTGACTACATCCCGCTGTCCCTGCTCAAGGGAGAGCAGGCCAGCGCAGAACATTTGGCGTTGAACCCTTCGGGGCTGGTGCCGACGTTGGTCACACCGCAGGGTGCGTTGCCACAATCACTGGCCATTCTTGAATGGCTGGATGAGGTGCATCCCGAACCGCCGCTATTGCCCTCCGATCCATGGGCCCGCGCGCGGGTCCGCAGCTTGGCGCATATTGTAGCGCTGGACATTCATCCGGTGAACAACCTGCGCATTCTGCAGCATCTGGAAACGGAATTTGGTGCAGATGCCGCGGCCAAGGCAACCTGGTTTCGCAAATGGGCCAATGCCGGCATGCAGGCGTTGGAGGCGCGGCTCGCGGCGGAGCCTGAAACGGGGGCGTTTTGCCACGGCGACCGCGTTGGGCTTGCCGATCTTTGTCTTTATGCACAGGTGCTCAACAACGCGCGGTTTGAGGTCGATATGACACCCTACCCGACGATTACGCGTATTCACGCCAATTGCATGGATGTTCCGGCGTTGGAAAAAGCGACACCAGCCAACCAGCCTGACACAGCTTAGCGGTTTAGATCGGGTTGGCCCCAAGAAACGCCGACATCTGTGCGGCCACCTCATCCGGGGCGTCCCAGACAATGGAGTGACCCGCCTGAGGGATGGTTGCCTCTGTCAGATCTGGGATCGTGGCAAAGCTGGGTTGCGCCAATTCAGGTGGGATCATGATATCTTGCCCGGCATAGAGCACGAGCGTCGGGCAAGTGATCTTGTCCGGTTTGGCCTGCGGGCGGAACGCGCGGAAAGCTGCGATTTGCCGTGCCATCGCGTCTGTGGTTTGAGCGTAGGGATAGCCAAGTGCGGCCTCCAGCGCAGTCTCCACATTTGCGGCGTTTTCAAAAAAGCCGCTGCCAAACACCCACGGATAAAGCGCCCGCAGCCACATCTCTTCCCCCTTCGGAGCGCGTCGGATCGCGAGAAGTGCGTCGAATACTGCGATGGTGCGGGGCGAACGGACCCGACCTGAGGCAAGCACCGTGGCGGATGCGGCCTGATCCGGTGCCAGCGTCGCAATCTCAAGGCTCAGCAGCCCGCCCAGCGAATGGCCTGCAACATGAAACCGCTCAAATCCCAGATGCGCCATAAGCGCCATCGCATCCTGTGCCATGAGAGCGCAATCGGCGGGTGCCTCCCCAAGGACCGTACGACCTGTGGTACGATTGTCGGGACGGATCACGGTAAAGCGATCTTTCATCAGAGGCGTAAACCCGGCCCATGTTGCACTGTCGCTGAGCATCCCGGCGAGCAACAAGAGCGGTGGTCCGCTGCCCTCAATCTCATAGTGCAGGGTAATGTCGTTTATGGTGAGATCAGGCATTCAACGTCCTCCAACATGGCAGCAGGTCACCCGGCGCAGGTGTGGCTTCATAAACGGCGCGGGCGATGGCACGGGCAAGGCAAAGCGATGCCGCATGCCCGATGATCCCGACATTCCCCGCTGGTTTCGCATCGGTGCTGAGGGCAAAGACCAAATCACCGTCTTGGGGCAGATGCGCGGGCACTGTCGCGCGGCCAATGCCATCATGCGCTGCGGCGGCGACGCGCTGGCATTCTGCCTTTGTCAGGGTCGCATCCGTGGCGACAATGGCAATCGTTGTGTTTGCACGTTCAAACATCGCCGCGACCTTTCGGCTTTCGAAATCACGACCAAGGCCAGAAGCGGTATCGGTGCCAAATCCGCCAAATTCATCACCCATTTCAAAGGGGGCAGCAAAGAAATGCTTGTCCCCCGGCGTGGTCACGGCCCCTACCGGATTGGTCGCAACGAGGGCTCCAACAGTGCTGCCATCGGGCAGAACAAGTGAAGCAGAGCCAAGGCCACCCTTCATGATCCCGGTGAGTGCGCCCGTGCCTGCCCCAATCGTACCAAGTACAAAGTCGGTGCTGGCGTCCGACAATGCCTGCCGCCCCAAAGCGCGATATGGGTTTTCTATCCAGTCCTTTTCCCCGCCATTAAGCAGATCAAACAGGATCGCCCCCGGCACCAGTGGGATCGTCGCACTGCCCACCTTGAACCCGCGTCCCGCAGCGCGCAGCCCGTCTACCACGCCGGAGCAGGCATCCAGCCCATACGCAGAGCCACCCGACAGCACCAGCGCATCAACCGCCGCGACGGATTTATCCGGGGCGAGCAGATCGGTTTCCCGTGACCCCGGCGCGCCGCCCATGACATGCACCGAAGCGGTGAAGGGCGCGTCAGCCGTGACAACCGTGCTGCCTGATTTCAAGGTGTCATCCTGCGCGTTCCCGACCTTCAGGCCAGTGACGTCGGTGATCAGGTTCTTTGGTCCGGGCTGCATCATGACCTCCTAGAGCCGTGGCTTTGCAGCCGCTGTGGCAGGATCGCCTGTGTTGGGTTCGCCTTTTGGCTCTATCAGCAATACCTCACATTCCAGATCGGCGCGGGGGCGGTGCGTCACCCCTTTCGGAACGATAAAAATTTCACCTGACTTCACCGGGTATGAGGTGTCCTCAAGGTCCATCACCATCTCCCCCTTGAGGACGAGAAAGAAGTCATCGGTATCCTCATGCAGGTGAAAAGGGAACTCTCCCTGAAACTTCACCACCATCACATCGTTGTCGTTGTAGTCCGCAATCACATGGGGGTCCCAATGGGTGCTGATCTGGGCCAGCTTGGCAGCAAGGTTGATAGGTGTGGTCATGCGGTGGCTCCGATGTCGGGCAGCACAGGCGCGGCTGCGATGAGGGTCTGGGTATAGCTGTTTTGCGGGCGTTCAAAGACGTCTTCGGTTGGGCCTTGTTCCACGATCTTGCCGGATTGCATGACCAATACGCGGTCGGTGATCGTGCGCACCACCGACAGATCATGCGAGATAAAGAGATAGGTGAGATTGTAGGCGGCACAAAGCTCCGCCAGCAGGTCGAGGATTTGCGCACGCACGGAAACATCCAAGGCGCTGACCGCTTCGTCAAACAGGATCAGGTCAGGGCGGATAATCAACGCGCGCGCGATGGCGATCCGCTGGCGCTGGCCGCCGGAAAATTCGTGGATGTATTTGGTTGCGTCTTGCGGAGTGAGACCAACGGCGGTCAGCGCTTCATCAATGGCTTTGGTGCGTGTGACACCGCTGGGCGGATCGTCCAGCAGATGAAACGGCTCGGTGATCAGTCGATCAACCCGGTGGCGCGGGTTGAAACTGCCGAAGGGGTCCTGAAACACCACCTGCATACGCCGGCGGACCTCAAGGTTCGGATGATTGCCGGTAAAGACGGGCGCGCCCGCCAGTGTGATGCTGCCGCCCTGCACCTGTTCTAACCCCAAGAGCGCCCGCGTCAGGGTCGATTTCCCGCAGCCGCTTTCCCCAACAAGCCCAAGCCGTTCGCCCCGTTGCAGGGTAAAAGACACATCATTAACCGCGCGAAAGCTACCCGGCGCCCCAAAGAGCGTTTTGCGCGGCAGGCGGTAATCGCGGATGATGTTTTTGACCTCAAGCAGCGGCGCAGGCGGCGGTGCAGCGGGCAAGGCAACCTGATGACCGGAGGCTTCAAAGAGCATCTTGGTATAGGGGTGTTGCATGTTGCGCAGCAGGTCTTGCGTCTCTCCCTGTTCAACAATCCGGCCATGGCGCATGACAACGATACGGTCTGCCATTTCCGCCACAACTGCGAGATCATGGGTGATCATCAACAACCCCATGTCGTCCTCTTTGGCGAGGTTTCGTAGCAAATCGAGGATTTGCGCCTGTGTTGTCACGTCAAGCGCTGTTGTCGGTTCGTCCGCGATCAGCAGGCGAGGGCGCAGAGCAATGGCCATGGCGATGACGACCCGCTGTCGCTGACCGCCGGAAAGTTCATGTGGATAGCGGCTGAGTGGGAAGTGGTCTTGGGGCAGGCCGACGCGCGTCAGGGTTTCAGCAGCGCGCTGGGTGGCCGCCGCCCGGCTTACCGCAGGATCGTGGATACGGATCGTCTCAGCCACTTGGGCACCGATGGTCTGCACAGGGTTGAGCGCGGTCATAGGCTCCTGAAAGACCATCCCCATATCGTTCCCGCGCATGGTGCAGAGCGTACGCTCATCCAATTGGGTCAGGTCCTCTTGCCCCAGCATGATCTGGCCCGTTGTCTGCGCGCCCTTGGGCAGCAATTGCATCGTAGCCAGCGCGGTCATGCTTTTGCCTGACCCGCTTTCGCCCGTGACTGCGACAATCTCACCCGATGCGATGGAAAGGGTCACATCATGCAGGATGTCATACTCATGGATTGAAAGGTTCAGGTTTGTGATCTGCAAGAGACTCATGTGCGGGCCACCCTGAGCCGGGGATCAAGAACATCGCGCAGCCCGTCGCCGAGTAGGTTCAGCCCAAGTACCGTGAGGATGATCGCAAAGCCAGGCACCAGCGCCATATGCGGTGCGATGCTGACCAGCGTTTGCGCATCCGCCAGCATACGGCCCCAGGACGGTGTGGGCGGCTGCGCACCGAGGCCCACATAACTGAGACCCGCCTCGGCCAGAATACCAAGTGAGAATTGAATTGTACCTTGCACAATCAACAGGTTGGTGACGTTGGGCAGAATATGTTCAATCGAAATGCGCGTCGCGTTCTTGCCCGCGACCCGTGCGGCGAGGATGAACTCCCGTTGCCAGAGCGACAGCGCAGCGCCCCGGGTGATCCGGGCAAAGACGGGGATGTTGAAGATGCCGATGGCGATGATAGCGTTCACTGCGCCTGCGCCAAAGATTGCGGTGATCAGGATGGCAATCACGAGGCTTGGGAAAGCAAAGACCAGATCATTGCCGCGCATGATCAACTCATCCACCAGACTGCCTTGTCGCGCGGCGGCCCAGAGCCCCAGCGGAACGCCCAACCCCATGCCAATGCCCACCGCAACCAGCGCCACCGCGATGGAGGTCCGCGCGCCGACCATGATCATGCTGAGAAGATCGCGACCAAAGTGATCGGTGCCCAGCAGATGTTCGGCATAAGGTGTCTTGAGCTTGTTGGGGATGTCGAGCGCGGCGTGATCGAAGGGCGTCCAGACAAAGCTGATGAGGGCCGCGATGACAAAGAGCGCAGACAGCAGGCCGCCAAGGATCAGGTTGCGCCTCATGTCCGCGCCCTCAACCTTGGGTCGACAGCGGCATAGGCCAGATCAACAAGGAAATTGACCACAATGACGGAAAAAACCAGCAGCATGACCACGGATTCCACGACGATCAGATCACGGGCTGAGATCGACTGGAACACCAGCCGCCCCAAACCGGGGAGATAGAAAACCTGCTCAATGATGATCGACCCCGCCAGCAGAAAAGAAAACTGCAACCCGATGATCGTCAGCACCGGGATCAAAGCGTTGCGCAACCCGTGCCGCCATAGCGCTTGCCGCGCGCTCAACCCCTTGGCGCGGGCGGTGCGCATGAAATCCTCGCCTAGCACGTCGAGCAGCGAAGACCGCATCACCCGCGCAAGGATCGCAGCCTGAGGCAGCGCAAGCGCAATGGCAGGCAAAGTCAAAGCGTGCAGCCCGGCCCAAAACCCCTTGTCCCAGCCGACAAAACCGCCAGCAGCAAACCAACGCAGATTTATGGCAAAGATCAGAACCAGCATCATGGCAAACCAGAAATTCGGCACTGCAACGCCCAGTTGTGTGGCCCCCATCACGCTGATGTCGCCTGCCTGCCCCCGACGGCTCGCCGCATAGATACCAGCGGGAAAGGCCAACAGCGTGCTCAGCCCCAGCGCATAAAGGGCAAGCGGTAGCGAAACCCAAAGCCTGTCTGAGATCATGTCGATTACAGGGGTGCGGTAGGTATAGGAGGTGCCGAAATCCCCCGTCAGCATGCCACCGACCCACGCAAGATACCGCTGCAATTTTGGCACATCGAGGCCAAGCTCGGTACGGAGCGCAGCAAGCGTTTCAGGCTGTGCATTCATGCCCAGCATGAAAGATGCAGGATCCCCCGGGGCGACCTCAATCACCGCAAAAATCACAACGGAGGCCACTGCGAGGCTGATGATCAATGAGATCAGGCGTTTGAGGCTATAGCGTAGCATTGAAGGGAACGTATGCCCGCCGCTGAGGGGCGTCCAGTGGGTTTGCGTCGGGCTGGCAAAGTCAGAGTTGTGCGGTACATATCCCTCATGGAGCAACCGCTGTTTATCGGACATGAGATTTTTCGCCATTCCAGCTATGGCCGCTGGCATCCGTTGCGGGTGCCGCGCGTGTCAACGGTGATGGACCTGTCGCGGGCGCTGGGCTGGTTGCCGGGCGCGCAGTTTGTTTCCTCCCCGTGCGCGAAACCGCAAGCCTTGATCAACTGGCACACGCCTGAATACATCGCAGCACTTCAGCGGGTGCAGGCCGATCAGAAGGGAACCGCGCAGGATTTGCGCGATCACGACATCGGAAGTGTCACCAACCCTGTGTTTCCGGAAATTTTCAGCCGCCCGGCGACCGCGGCAGGTGGGTCGATCCTAGCCGGGGAGCTGCTGCGTGAGAGCGGTGTGATCTATAACCCGCCCGGTGGCACGCATCACGGGATGCCGAACCGCGCAAACGGTTTTTGCTATCTTAACGACCCTGTTCTCGCGATGCTCAGTCTGCGCCATCAAGGGGTCAGGCGGATTGCCTATGTAGACGTTGACGCGCATCATCCTGACGGGGTCGAAGAGGGGTTTGGCGGAGACCCGGAGTGCTTGATGATTTCGGTGCATGAGGCGCGGCTCTGGCCCCGCAGTGGACCAATTGACAATGATGCGGGCGGCAATGCCTTTAACTTGCCGGTGCCACGTGGGTTCAACGATACAGAGATGGCGCTGGCGCGTGACGGTCTGATTTTGCCCAAGGTAGAGGCGTTCATGCCTGACGCGATCGTGCTGCTCTGCGGTGCTGACGGCCTCGAAGAGGACCCGCTGTCGCACATGGCGCTCAGCAACAATGCGCAGCTTGATGTGCTGCGCGGGTTGATGGGGATCGCACCGCGCCTGCTGGTGTTGGGCGGCGGCGGATACAACCCGTGGTCGGTTGGCCGCCTTTGGACGCAGGTCTGGGGGGTGCTGAACGGATTTGATGTGCCTGAAATCTTGCCGGAGGCCGCTGAGGCGGTGCTGCGGGCCTTGCGATTTGATGGGAACCGGCGGGGCAAGAACCCACCAGAGCATTGGTTTACTTCGTTGAAAGATGCGCCTCGGGAAGGTGCAGTTCGCCAAGAGATCAGGGAGGCGATTGCAGCGCTGTCTCAGCGGAAAATGATCCAGTAAGCAGCCAGCAACACCATGACGATATGCAGGCATAACCAGATGTTCAGCCACCGCGCGAAAGGGTGCTTGCGTGTCTTATGCCGAAATACTTGTTGCGCGAGCTTGGCACCCAAGGAACCACCGCATGCCGTCCATATCAGCAAGGTACGCTCGGCAATACGACGGCGGTTTCGGATCGCTAAAAACTTGTCGATGCCAAAGATCACAAATGTCGCCATGTTTATGGCCAACACTGTTCCCATAGCCAGTTGTAAGTATTGATATAAATGCAATTTCTTGGGCGTCCAAAGTAGAAAAGGCCCCCGCAAGGCGGAGGCCCTATTCATATCATTCGGGCGATTTATTCGGCCCAGCTGACCGCTGTCAGGTCGTTCGCTTGTGTCGGTGCATCAGCCCATAGACCCTGCAAACCCGCCTTCGCAACGGTCGCCGCAGCGAGCTGGAACAGATAGCCATTCACATAATCATCGGCGATGATCTGCTGTGCCTGCGCCATCATCTGCCCCCGCATATCAGGGTCGGCGGTGGTGTTCAGCTTGGTGATCAGGTCCTGGAGCGCCTTGTTGTCATACTGAAAATAGTAGTCAGGATTGGCGTAGATGCCGATGTCCATCGGCTCCGTGTGGCTGACGATGGTCAGGCCAAAATCCTTGCCCCGGAATACCGTCTCAAGCCACTGCGCCCATTCGACATTAGTAATCTCAGCCTTGATGCCAACTTCGGCCAATTGGGCGGCGATAATCTCTCCCCCCCGACGGGCATAAGAGGGCGGGGGCAGGTGCAGCGTTGTCTCAAACCCGTCGGCAAACCCGGCTTCGGCCAACAAGGCGCGCGCCTTGTCAGGATCATAATTCGATTGCCCCGTGAGATCGACATATGCCGGATTATGCCGTGCGCACTGCGTGCCAATTGGCGTACCGAGCCCAAACATCGCACCGTCGATGATCGCTTGCCGGTCAATCGCATGGGCCAATGCCTGACGCACCTTCACGTTGTCAAACGGTGGCATCTTGTTGTTGGTGGACAGGATCGTCTCCCCCTCAGTGGAGCCGACAAGGACCTGAAACCGCGGATCAGCCTCAAACTGCGGCAGGTTCTCTGGTGCAGGGAACCCGGAAAAGACATCGACATCTTCCGCCATCACGGCCGCAAAGGCCGCTGTCGGATCGGAAATGAACTTGAATGTCGCAGATGTCAGCGAGGGCGCGTCCCCCCAATAGCCGTCATTGCGCGACAGTTCGATCTTGTCGCCCTGTGTCCAGCTGTCAAACTTGAAAGCGCCTGTGCCGATCGGCTGTTGCTTGATGTTCTCAATGCTTTCGGGTGCGACAATCACCGCATCGCCCCAGGCAAGATTAAAGATCATGTTGCCGTTCGGCTCAGAGAGCTTCACCTCAACTGTCATTGGGTCGATGACATTCACCTCAGAAATCGCGGCATAAAGCGCTTTTTGCGCATTTGCACTGTCCTCTGCGTTGATCCTGTCGAGGCTAAACTTCACGTCTTCGGCGTCCATGCTCGTGCCATCATGAAATGTCACACCAGCGCGCAGCTTGAACGTATAAGCAAGCCCGTCATCAGAGATTTCCCAAGACTCAGCGAGGCCCGGCACAACCGACCCATCGGACATGAAGCGGGTCAGCCCTTCAAAGACGTTTGAGTATAGAACCGAATCGATGGCACCTGCGGCGGCGGAGGTTGGGTCGAGATGTGGCGGCTCAAGCTGCAGCGCGATAGTTATGTCGTCCTTGGCCGCAGCGGCACCAGCCATCAAAGCGGCAGTGCTGGCACCCAGCAGGATATGGCGAAGATAGGTCATGGGAGGCTCCCTTGTTGATTATGACTGCAAGGCTAGCCAATCCACCGACCAGTGACCAGCATTGCGTGTCATCCGTTGCTATTGGTGGCCGCAAGGCGTAGGAGCGGCGCTCCGATAAAGGGGAGAGGATCATGTCAGCGGTTTTGGGAATTGATTTTGGCACCTCAAACTCGGCAGCAGGGATTTGCGTGGATGGCAAACCGCATCTGATCCCGCTTGAGGGGGCAGAGCTGACCATGCCAACGGCAGTCTTCTTCGACTTTGAGGCGAAAGGGATGGTCGTTGGGGCGCAAGCCAGCGCTGCGTTGCTGGATGGTGTTGAGGGGCGGTATATGCGTGGCCTCAAAAGCCTTCTTGGCACGCGCCTTGTCCGTGAAAGCCGGATGCTTCTGGGGGAGCGCCTTGATTTCATCGATATCATCGCCCGGTTTCTGGCCGAGGTGAAAGCGCGCGCAGAGGCGGCTGCGGGACAACGGTTTGATCGCGCGTTGTCAGGACGGCCCGTCCGGTTCCATTCGCTTGATGCAGATCGCGACGCACAAGCGCTGGTGGACCTGAAAGAAGCCTATGAAAGAGCCGGATTCGACGAGGTTACGTTCTTGAATGAACCTGAGGCAGCAGCGATTGCCAACCGTGATGCGCTGGCACCGGGCGATTTGGGCCTGATTGTGGACATTGGCGGCGGTACATCTGACTTCACCCTGTTTCGACAAAAGGGCACGACAGAGATTGATATCCTGACAAGCTATGGCGTGCGGATCGGCGGAACCGACTTTGATCGCCGCCTGAGCATCGCGCGGGTGATGCCGCAACTCGGGATGGGCAGCCCGATCCGGCATGCCTTTGGCGATGACACCCATGTCGCCCCAAACGCGATTTTCAACGATTTGGCGACATGGGCAAAAATCCCGTTTCTCTATGGTCCTGACACCCTGCGCGCGGCGCGGGAGCTGGAGAAATACGCAGTACATGAGAATCGTCTGAGCCGTTTGGTGAAGGTGCTTGAAGAAGAGCTGGGCCATGACCTCGCCTTTGCGGTGGAGGCGGGCAAGATCATGGCGAACACGCCCGGCATAGCAGAGCCTGTGATCAAGGTTGGCATGCTGAAACGCAACGCCGTGCTGCCGTTGCCGGCGGACCTGATGACGCGAAAACTCAGCGGTTTGGCGGATCAGGTTGGCGAGGCGGCTGAGGCAACGCTTGTCGCAGGGGGTGTTGAGCCGGGCGAAGTGACCAAGCTGATTTTCGTCGGCGGATCGAGCCTGATGCAAGTGGTTGAGGATGCGTTGACGGTGCGGTTGCCAAGAGCTGAAGTGCATCGCGGCGCTGCCATGACCGCGATTGTGGACGGGCTCGCGATTGGGTCTGCGGGATGACTTGGTGAGCAAATCGGCTGTCTGCTATGCGGACTTTGTTGCCCTTAGCCGCAGCGCTGCATCTAACGAACTCAATGGTCGCTTTGCGCAGAAACCGGACTTTGCAAAGTCTTGCCGGGCGGCCGCTACTAGTAGTTCGCTACACCCTCAAGCCGCCAGCGTGTTCGTAGATGAGCAGGTAGCTCAGATTAGCGACATTCGTTCGGCATTCTCGTGATCTGGAAAGGGGCGATAAAGCGCGACATCGAACTCCCCAATCATTTTGTGAACAACCGCATATAGACGCTCAACATCTTCATCGCCGCTACCTGTGTACTTGAAAGCATGATCAAGTTGAGCAAGATCTTTCAGATCTACTTGCAACAGAAAATCACGAGCGCGCGGAGCGCCAAATCCCAGCTTCCTGCGACTAAGTTTCCAAGATTGGATCGAACCATTCGCCTTTAGGTGTTCCATCCAGCTTTCTATCGCAATTGCGAATGCGAGTGCCTTGGCATCGTTACGTAGGTCAATTGAGCATTGGTAGATATTCATACTGATCCCCGGGAAATCACATCAGATCATCCGCGAAGAGCCCTAAGAAACTACTAACCGGTCGTTTCGGTTGAGACGTGAACTGTTTCCAATGCAAAGCAGGCAATAACCCAAAGTCCACTTAGAGCTGGCACCGGCCTAATAAAGTGGCAGCATTGGGTATGACGGGGGCGGTTAGTGTGGGCTGATTGTGTTGAAAAACTCTTTGGTTTTGGCGTGTCGAAGCGGGCTATCGCGTTGATTTATTTCGGACGTCGGTAGGTCTTTCAACTATCATCCGACGGCTGACCCCATCGGCTTGAGTTTTGCTAATTTCCGGAG
>JBGCDV010000020.1:0-12296 GCA_045105735.1 Sulfitobacter sp.
TGGCTAGGTTCCTCTGAGGGCTTCTCAGATAGGGTTCCTTATGGTGGTACTCCTATGGGGCCTTCTTACCTACCCAGTCTATCAGCTTCCATTACTCATACCTATTTCAGGTAAGACCGAACCCTACCACTACAATACCCCCAGACACCCCAAACTCAGCGGGGGCACTTTCGGGGGCATTTCTGGCCGGAGAGGATCACTCTTGGCCGTCTATGATCATGTAAGAAAGAAGTGGCTGGGATGGTAGGATTCGAACCTACGGTACACTGTACCAAAAACAGTTGCCTTACCACTTGGCTACATCCCAACGTGAGCCGCTAATTAAGCGGCATGGGCGCGTTGCGCAAGACCCGTTTTGGCAAAATTCCTATTCTTCTGATGCATTGATGTTCAACAGGTCGTCGCGGGCGAGTTCTGCGCGTTCCTGATCGACGATTTCTTCGAGCTGCTTGTCCTCGGTTGCCGCCACGCCCTGAGCGGGCGCAGGTGTTGGGCCAGGGGCGAGAGGCTGTGGTTTTGGAGGTGTCGGGTCGATCTGTGCCAATCCGGGCAGGTTGTCGATGCGGTAGGTTGGCAAGGGGGCTGCCAATCCTTCGCCATCAAGGGCAGCCTGCGTCAGGCGGATCGCCTCAGATCGGGCCAGGACAATACTGGTTTCATTCTGGTTGATCCATGCCGCCATCGAAAGCGTGACCCAAAAGTCATCAACCGATTCGATCCAGACAGAAGCGGCGGGGGCCTCCAGCACGAAAGGCAGCGCATTGATTGTGTCCAGTGTGAGGGTGCGGGCGCGATCGAGATCGGCCTGTGCTGCAACACTCAACGAAAAGGTAAACCGCCGGTCAGCATTGCGCGAGAAATTGACGATGCGGCTTTTGAACACTGTCGCATTGGGGATGCGAATATGATTGTCGTCAAAGCTGAGCAGGATCGTGGCGCGGGAGGTCAGCCGGATCACCTTGCCGGTGTCACCGTTGATCTCAACCGTGTCATTGGGGCGGAAAGGCTGGCGGATGGACAGCATGATCGAGGCAATGAAATTCTCCACCGTGTCGCGAACCGCAAAACCAATGGCAAGGCCGACGATCCCTGCAGCACCCAGAATACCGGAGAGCAGAGCGGTTGCGCCGACGATGTCGAGCGCGATGACCAGGCCGCCGATGATGAACAACAGCCGGACAATCTGGCGATAGATGTCGGCAATAAAGGCGTTGGGCGACAGCCGGTCCCACGGTTGCTTGCGCCGGGCGAGCCAGAAACCAAACAGAATGACAAGGATGAAGACGCTGAAGGCAATCAGGGCCAGCGGCAGAAAGGCGATAAGCTGCATGGTGCGGGCCATGAACCGTTCCACTGCGGGGTTGAGCCTTTCGACGACATCGGTTGTTTCAACCACTTCGTTCTCAATCGCAACGACACCTTCAACGCGGCCCACAAGTTCATTCAGCCGCGTGCTGGTGGCGGCATCGAGTGTCGTGCCACGCAGGGTCACGATGCCCGAAGAAACAGTGACGCTGACATCGCCGTAGCCTTCCAGCTCCCCCAGAATGTCGCGGATACGGTTGGCGATGGCGGCGTCGGCGGTGGCGTTGTCCTCCAGTGTGATGCTGCCGGTGGGTTGATCGGTACTTTGGGCCAGCACGCTGACGGGCAGGGCAAGGCATAGCAGAAGGACGAGAATGCGCATGTTTGAAATTCCGTGATGGTGTAATGTCGGCAGGATAGGCGGCACTGTCATGCCTTGCAATTGCAGCTTTTGTGGTCGGTGCGTCGTTTTCTTTGAAAGAAAACGATCGGAAACTTTCAAAGTTTCCGATCACCGCTCCAACAATTCTGACGTACGTGCGGCGCAGGGGCGCACCCCTGTCAACTCTGGCAGTCGATCAGAATGGCGCCCGCGCGACCGCCTGCCTCCACGGCTTCATGTGCTGCAACAGTCTGATCCAGCGCAAAGATCTGTTCCACTGGACAGGTCAGCGCGCCCTCGGTCAGCGCCTTATGCAGGCGGTCGATCCGCTCCTGGCGCTCCGCCAAAGGCAGCAGGTAGATCAAAATGATATCAATCGTGACAGCCTTGAAGAGCAGCGGCAAGAAGGGCAGCTTGGGTGTCATTTCTTTCGCTGAGCCATAGACCGCAAGCCGGCCGTTGGGTGCAATCACAGCGGCATTGAGGTCGATGTTAAGGCCGAATTCCACCTCCACCACGGTTGGGATCAGCGCGCCACCGTTTGCTGCCAGCACCTGATCGGCCAGATCAGCCGCGCTGTAGTCCAGAACGTGATCCGCTCCCGCCGCGCGCAACCGGTCCATGTCGCGCGGGCTGCAGGTGGCGATGACCTTTGCGCCACCCCATTTCGCAAGTTGCACGGCCAGCAGCCCGACAGTGCCCGCGCCGCCGCTGATCATGATCGTTTGCCCCGCGATATCTCCTCCGCCAAAGACAGCCTCAGCCGCTGTGAGCCCCGGAATGCCCAGTATCGCGCCCGTCTCAAAACTGACCGCATCGGGCAGGGGGACGGCCATCTCGGACGGCAGCGTGATATGCGTGGCAGCCGTGCCAAAGGGGCGTTGCCACTGGCCGTTCCAGATCCAGACACGTTGCCCGATGCGCGCGGCGTCCACGCCGTCGCCCACGGCCTCAACCTCACCGGCACCATCACTGTGCGGCACGATCCGGTCAAACACCGGTTTCTCCATCCCCGGACGTCCCATGCGGGATTTCACGTCAGAAGGGTTCACGCCTGAATACGCCAGCTTCACCCGCACTTCGCCCGGTTGTGGCGCAACGTCATCAAGGTTGTGCATATGCAGCACGTCGCGGGCTGTGCCAAGTTGGGTGTAAGAGATCGCGCGCATGGGGTATTCCTCAAAGATAAATGTCGCGCCACCCTGACTGAAAGGAGCCGCCCATGCAATTCCTGCGCACCGATGATGCCCGGTTTGAAGGTCTGCCGGATTATGACTTCGCCCCGCATTACGTTGAGGTGGACGATACCGCCGGGGGGACCCTCAGGGTGCATTACGTCGATGATGGGCCGGGCGATGCCGCTCCGGTGCTGTTGATGCATGGGGAGCCGACATGGAGTTACCTTTATCGCCACATGATCCCGCCGCTGGTGGCGGAAGGGCACCGGGTGGTGGCACCTGATCTGGTGGGCTTTGGCCGCTCGGACAAGCCCACCGCGCAGGAGGATTACACCTATCAGCGGCATGTGGATTGGATGATTCAGGCGATTGAACAGATCGACCTGAAAGGGATCACGCTTTTTGCACAGGACTGGGGTGGGCTGATTGGGCTGCGGTTGGTTGCCGCCATGCCAGAGCGCTTTGCCCGGATCGTTGTGGGCAACACGGCGCTGCCGACAGGGGATCAACCGATGGGAGAGGCGTTTAAAGGCTGGCGCGCCTACAGCCAGACGGTGGAGGACTTTAACGCAGGTCGTATCGTGTATGGCGGGACGACGTCCAAGCTGACCGAGCAGGAAGTCGCTGCCTACAACGCGCCCTTTCCGGATGATCGTTACAAGGCCGGGGCGCGCAGATTTCCGATGCTTGTCCCAGACAGCCCCGATGACCCTGCAGCGGCCCCCAATCGCGCGGCATGGGAGGTACTGCGCGGGTTGGACATTCCGGTGCTCACAACCTTTGGCGCGGATGACAAGGTTATGGCAGGGGTTGATAAGGTGTTCCAAAAGCTGATGCCGGGGGCGGCGGGCCAAGACCATGTGGTGCTGGCGGATGCCGGTCATTTTCTGCAAGAAGATGTGGCGGCAGAGCTGGCGCGGCGGATCACTGCATTCGTGGCGCAAGGATAGCGGGCTGGTCAGAAAGCAAGAGCCTTGATCAAAAAGCCTGATCCATGATCTGCCTCAAAGATCAACGAGGTCAGGTTTTCTTTGAGAGGGGCTGGTAGGGTTGATTGGTTTGCGCGCACATGCGCTTGGCAAACGATCTAAAAAGCAGAAAATTTGAACCCCTTGCCGCTGTCTTAAATTGAAGATTTCAACGCGTTAAGGGGTGCTTTATGCTGCGGGCCAATCTGATTTTGCTCTAGTCCCGGATTTCGTTCGCAGCCACGCCCCAGATGCGCGATTTTGGTGCCCATCCTTTGAACCCGCCAGTGCGCAGTTCGCACCATTCCGTATCACAATCGCCCAAACGGGCCACAACGCCGAGCTCCAGGGCGGCCGACACAGGGGCCGCCGGGTCAGGGCGGGTGTGCAGCGTCAGCATGTCTTGCTCAACCAAAACCGTGCGGTTGCCCGAAAGCAGCGAATAATGCACCCAGCCGCCCATCCCATCGCGGTCCTCGACGCGCCGCCAATGACCATGTTCTGCGGTGATCCGCAGCGGCATGTCGCGGCGTTGAAACACCCAGTCGATCCGATGGGAAAGGCTTGGGCCGCGACGGACGTTGCCTTCTGAGGCCTTCATTGAGACGTAGCGCGGTAAGGGCAGGTTCGTGACGGCCCCAACCTCGCCCGCCGTTACGGCACGCGAGGGAAGTGATATGATCACCAAGAGCGCGATACACGCGCCTTTGAAACTCCAGCGGAACATGGGTGCTGCCTGCACTTTGTCTTCGTTTGCTCTTTTGCGGCGCGGGGTTCTTGTGCCTCAGGCTCGCATGGGACACCATGGGGTGAAGAAAAGACAAGGCCAAGGTCTGGGAGGACAAGTATGTCAAAAAAACGGTTGAGTGTTGTTGTGACGCGACGGTTGCCAGACGCGGTGGAGACGCGGCTGTCTGAACTCTTTGATGTTAAGCTGCGGTTGGACGATGTGCCGATGACCCGCACCGAGCTCACGCAGGCAATGAAAACCGCTGATGTGCTGGTGCCAACCGTGACCGATGAGATTGATGCCGCCATGATCGGGCAGGCGGGCGAGAACCTCAAACTGATCGCGAATTACGGGGCGGGCGTGGATCACATTGATGTGGCGACTGCGCGTCAGCGTGGCATTCTGGTCAGCAACACGCCCGGTGTCCTTACAGATGATACGGCTGATATGACGATGGCGTTGATCCTTGGCGTAACGCGGCGCATGTCCGAAGGCATGGCGATAATGCAAAAAGGGGATTGGTCCGGTTGGGCACCCACCGCGCTCTTGGGCGGACGGGTCAGCGGGCGCCGGCTGGGCATTCTTGGGATGGGCCGTATCGGGCAGGCGGTGGCCAAACGGGCGGCGGCATTCGGGATGCAGGTGCATTATCACAACCGCCGCAAGCTGCATGCTGAGATTGAGCAATCGCTGGAGGCCACCTATTGGGAAAGCCTCGACCAGATGGTTGCGCGGATGGATGTCCTCTCGATCAATTGCCCGCATACACCTTCGACTTTCCACCTGATGAACGCGCGGCGGTTGAAGCTGATGAAGCCTGATGCGGTGATCGTGAACACGTCGCGGGGCGAGGTGATTGACGAAAACGCACTGACCCGGATGTTGCGGGCAGGGGAGATCAAAGGGGCGGGGTTGGACGTTTATGAGCATGGCACCGAGATCAATCCGCGGCTGCGTGCGCTCGATAATGTGGTGCTCTTGCCGCATATGGGATCTGCTACGCTCGAAGGGCGGCTGGAGATGGGCGAGAAGGTGATCATCAATATCAAGACATTTGATGATGGGCATCGTCCACCCGACCAGGTTGTCCCGTCGATGTTGTAAGTGAAGGGTTGTAGAATGGAGCGCGCGGTGCGCGCGCATTTGATTTTATTGATTTTTCATCCGAAAAATCGAGATGCGAGGCTCTGCCTCGCGCTCCGCGAGATATAGGGCCAAAAAGAGAAACAAGGGAGAAACGTGATGCGTAAATTCTTGAGTGTGTTCTTGGTTGTGCTGTCGGGCGCTGCGGCGGCGCAGCAGGCGGCCGATGCGGTTGAGCCAGAGGCGGGCGGTGCCGGGGTTTTTGCCGGATTGCCGGACGGATTGGCGGCAGCACTAGACCGTAAAGCAGCGGGACTTCCTGTGGTCGCGCAGGATTGGATGGTTGCTGCGGCGAACCCTCATGCGGTGAAGGCGGGCGCGGATGTGCTGGCGGCGGGCGGAACAGCGGCGGATGCGCTGGTGGCCGTGCAGGTGGTGCTTGGGCTGGTTGAGCCTCAATCCTCAGGTCTTGGTGGGGGCGCGTTTCTGGTCTGGTATGATGCGGCCTCGGGTGAGGTGACGACGCTGGATGGGCGCGAAACGGCACCTTTGGCGGCGACACCCCGCTTGTTTCAGGATGAGGCTGGAGAGCCGTTGAAGTTCTTTGATGCGGTTGTGGGCGGGCGGTCTGTCGGCACGCCCGGAACCCCTGCGCTTTTGGCAGAGGTGCACGCGCGCTGGGGCAATCAGAAATGGGCGACGCTCTTGCAGCCTGGCATTGATCTGGCTGAGGAAGGATTTGCGGTCTCACCCCGTCTGGCGAAATTGGTGGAAGGGGATCAGGAGCGGCTGGCGTCTTCGGGCGTGATGGCGTCGTACTTCATGCCGGACGGCGAGGTCCTGCAGGCGGGCAATGCGCTCAAGAACCCGGCTTATGCGGAAACCCTGCGCGCCTTCGCACGTGACGGGGCGGATGCCTTTTACGGCGGGCAGATTGGGCGCGACATTGTGGCGACGGTGCAGGGGGCCACGGGCAACCCCGGCGTGCTGTCTGAGGTGGACATGGCGATCTATCGCGTGAAAGAACGGCCCGCGGTCTGTGCGCCATACCGGGGTCATGATGTCTGTGGCATGGGGCCACCTTCTTCGGGCGCTGTGGCGGTGGGGCAAATTCTGTCTGCTCTTGAGGGTTACGACCTGAGTGCCGGGCCACAGGATTTGAGCGTGCGGCGGCTGATGGGGGATGCGGGGCGTTTGGCCTTTGCCGATCGGGGCCGGTATCTGGCCGACAGTGACTTTGTGCCGGTGCCGGTGACCGGGCTGCTGGACCCGGCCTATATGGCGGAGCGGGCGAAGGTGCTTGAGACTGACAAGGCGTTGGAGGAGGTTTCCGCAGGCAATCCGGCCTTTGATCATGCGCTTCTTTGGGCGGATGATGAGAGCCTTGAGCTGCCCTCAACCTCGCATATCTCCATCGTTGATGCGGCGGGGAATGTGGCGAGCATGACGACGACCATTGAGAACGGGTTTGGTTCCCGCCTGATGGTCGGTGGGTTTCTCTTGAACAATGAGCTGACCGATTTCTCCTTCCGGTCGCACAAGGACGGTGTACCGATTGCTAACCGGGTGGAGCCGGGCAAGCGGCCGCGGTCTTCGATGGCACCAACGATTATGATGAAGGACGGCGCGCCGGTGATGGCGGTGGGCAGCCCGGGCGGTAGTCGGATCATCGGTTATGTGGCGCAGACCATTGTGGCCACGATTGACTGGGGCATGGATGTGCAAGAGGCGGTCATGGTGCCCCATGCAGTCAACCGGTTCGGCAAGTACGACCTTGAAGAGGGCACGGCGGCGGCCGAGCTTGAGGCTGGGCTGACAGAGATGGGATATGAGGTGGGCGCGCGTGGTCTGACCTCTGGTTTGCATGTGATTGCCATAGGTGACGATCTGCGCGGCGGGGCGGACCCGCGGCGTGAGGGTATCGCGTACGGCGAATAAGGGAGAGGCGAGATGGCTGATGGGGGTGCGTTGACGCGCAATGAGGCGGGAATCTCCGCCGCTTTGGGGGTGTTGAAACAGCAATTCGGGGAACGGTTTCACACCGGCCAGTCGATGCGTGAACAGCATGGGCATACAACAACCTGGATCGAGAACCAGATGCCCGATGCGGTTGTTTTTGCCTACACGACGGCGGAAGTGAGCGAGATTGTAAAGGTCTGCGCGACACACCGCGTGCCGATCATTGCCTATGGCACCGGCACCTCGCTTGAGGGGCATGTGAATGCGCCGATTGGCGGCATTTCCATTGATGTCAGCCAGATGGACAAGGTGCTGGAGGTTAACGCAGGTGATCTGGATTGCCGGGTGCAGCCGGGCGTGACCCGCGAGGCGCTAAACACCCATCTGCGCGATCAGGGTCTGTTCTTTCCCATTGATCCGGGGGCCAATGCCTCCATCGGGGGGATGACGGCGACACGGGCGTCCGGCACCAACGCGGTGCGCTATGGCACGATGAAAGACAACGTGCTGAACGTCGAGGCGGTGATGGCTGATGGCAGCATCATCCGTACTGCCCGACGGGCAAAGAAGACCTCCGCCGGGTACGACCTGACGCGGCTCATGGTTGGCTCTGAGGGCACCTTGGGCATCATCACCGAAGTCACGCTGCGTTTGCAGGGCATCCCGGAAGCGATCTCTGCTGCGCGGTGTTCTTTTCCGTCGGTGGAGGCCGCGGCCAAGACCGTGATGGCGGTCATTCAATACGGTTTGCCGGTCGCGCGGATTGAATTGCTGGACGCGATGATGGTCAGCGCCGTGAACAACTATTCCAAACTTGATCTGCCGAAAACGCCGCTCTTGTTGCTGGAGTTCCACGGGTCTGAAGCCGGTGTGGTGGAGCAGGCAGAGACCTTTGGCGCCTTGGCGGAAGAAGAGGGCGGTACAGGATATACCGCCACGACGACAACCGAAGAGCGCAACAACCTGTGGCAGGCGCGCCATGACGCTTATTGGGCGATGCTGCAAATCCGACCCGGTTGTGATGCAGTGGCTTCTGATGTCTGTGTGCCGATTTCGCGGCTGGCCGAAGCGCTCATCAAAGCAGAGGCACGGGCGGCGGAATTGGGGTTGGTCGCCCCGGTTGTCAGCCACGCGGGTGACGGGAATTTCCATGCGACCATGTTGATCGACATGCAGGACGCAGATGAACTGGCCAAGGCGCAGGGTTATATCTCATGGCTCAACGATATGGCGATTTCGATGGACGGCACCTGCACGGGCGAACATGGGATCGGGCAGGGTAAACGTAAATATCTGGAGCGGGAGCTGGGCCCTGAGACGTTGAACGTGATGGCCGCGATCAAGCGCGCGCTCGACCCGGAGAACATCATGAATCCGGGTAAGATTTTGCCGGAGTGATCCGGTCGTTGTGATCTTAGTGCGGGCTCCCCACCGACAGGGGGGCCGCACAGGTGTTGAACCGGCAACTCAAGTATTGATCCATTCATTTCAGATATTTGCCTCATTTCCGTCCTTCTTGGGTGTTCTTTTTTGTTGAACCCAAAGGAGGCACACCATGATCAAGACCATTTTTCTGACCGGACTATTGTTGTGCGCTGGCTCTGGTCTTGCCGCCTACAAGCAATACAACCCCGGGACCACGACCGCAGGCATGTCGCACGCCGCGATGAACTATATGGCGGGCGCGCCGGCGCGTCTTAAAAACTTGCTCTCGGCCAGGCAGCCAGAATCACCGGAAGTCGTGCGGCCCCGGATTGCGCGGCTGCCGCAAGCCAGTGGTGTTAACAATCGTGGCAATACCAGCCTTGCCGAACGCAGGATGCGGGCCACGGCGCGTTCGATGGTGGCGGCGTCCCCGACAGCGCGGGCAGTGCGCGACACCGGACGCGACTCCTCCCATCAGCGGCGGTGGTCAAAGCTCATGCGCAAAGCACCTGATGAAGCAACACAAGGCGGACGGTTGAACGCAGTGCAAATCCGTGCGCGCGAACAGGCTGCCGAGGAAGCTGACTTTCAGAAAATGCTGAAAGCGAACGGCTATACTGGCCCCAATATGACGCTGCGTGAGTTCAGGGCGATGAAGTAACACACCAGACGTTGCAGAACATTCCCGCTTCTTTGCAGGCTTGTGCCATAAATTGTCCGCATTTCCCTGTTCTGGTGCGGAAGAACTTGCGGGACCGTTTTTATGCTGAGAACTTTGCTATCTCTGGGGCTGACGCTGACCATTGGGTCGGGCGCGCTGGGCTTTGACTACCGACAGCAGGCGTTGCAAGTCGCGCAGTCTTCTGGCGGCATGCTTGCGTTAGGGGAATACTTCGCCAGCCTGCAGACACGTTCTGTGAACCTGATGGAAAAAGAAGTCGGTCCTCGCATTGCCAAACTGCCACAGATCGCACAGGGCATGACGGCGTTTACGGCATCAGATGACCGCACCAACGAGGAACAGATCGACGACTTTGCCAAAGACAGTCCGCAATTGCAGGCTCTGCTCAAGGCAGACCGCGCCGCCGCGAAAGAAGGTTTCTGGGCGCGTATCCGGCAAAAGGTGGTCGGGCAGGACCAGGGGCAGGAGTACAAACCGCGCCTCTCAGCCATTCGGGAACGGAACTTCCCCACGCCCGGACCTACGGTTGATCCCAGCGAACTTGCGGGTCAGGATGCCATTTCGCTCTATGCCAATCGCGCCAAGATCCAGCAAGGCATGTCAAATCTCGCGCTCCAGAACATGAACGCGGCTACCGCTGGCATGGACTTCTGATACGCCCGCGCAAAGGGCCACATTCCTCATCAGGGTCGAAAACCACGTAACCAAGTCGGTTTTGCGCTGTCTTGGGTCGGGCGTCGCTTACCTGCATTTCCTGCTCTGACTAAAACAAGGGCAGAGTGATCGAGGGAGTCTGTCGGATGAAAACGAACGTCAAAGCATTGGTTGTAGGGGGCGGTGCCGTGGGCACCTCGATTGCCTATCATCTGGCGGCTGCGGGCTGGGACGATGTGATGCTTTTGGAGCGGGATGAGCTGACTTCAGGCTCCACATGGCATGCCGCGGGCCTGCTGCCTTATTTCAACATGTCTTATGCCACGACACATATTCACGACTATTCGATCCGGTTTTACAAAACGCTTGAGGAAGAGACCGGGCTGAACGCGGGCTTTGCGGTTGTGGGCAACCTGCGCATGGCGCAAACAGATGCGCGCATGGACGAATACATGCTCTATGCCTCTACGGCTGAGACCTGCGGCGTGCCGTATGAGTTCATGACGCCGGATGAGATCAAGGCGAAGTGGCCGCTGATCCGGACCGAGGATCTCAAAGGGGCGCTCTATCACCAGACGGACGGCTACATTAACCCTGCTGACGTCACGATGGCGATGGCCAAGGGGGCGCGTCAGCGTGGCGTGATGATTGAGCGGAAGTGGCAGGCCGATGCGTTTCACTGGAATGGCACCCATTGGGAAGTCACCGCGACAAAGATGGTCGAAAAGGGCGGCAACCTGATCCAATCGGATGAGCAGATCGTCATCACAGCAGAGCATGTGGTCACAGCCTCCGGCAACCACGCGCAGCGGACAGCCCAAATGCTGGGCATCAAGATGCCTGCCATCCCGGTGGAGCATCAGTTTATCGTGCTGGATCAGGATCCTGATCTGGTAGAATGGCGTGGTGAAGGGAACGCGGAGCATCCCGTTATCCGCGACGCCGACGCGCAGTCTTATGTACGTGAAGAGCGTGGCGGCTGGATTCTGGGTGTCTACGAAAAGGACGCGCCCGCACGCTTTGAATTCGGCGTGCCTGACAGTTTCCGTGCCGATCTGTTCCAGCTTGATCTGGAGCGGATTGAAGAGCAATACGCCGCGATGATCCACCGTGTGCCGTCTTGCGAAAACTCAGGCCTCAAGGACGATTTCAACGGTCCGATCTGCTACACGCCAGACGGCAACCCATTGGTGGGCCCCGCACCGGGCCTGCGTAACATGTGGCTGGCCGAAGGGTTCTCCTTTGGCATCACGGCGGCGGGCGGCACCGGGTATTACCTCGCGCAGCTGATGGTGGAGGGCGAGGCCGAGATTGATATGGCCTCTCTTGACCCCAAACGCTACGGCGATTGGATGACAACCGAATTTGCCGCGCGCAAGAACGAGGAATGTTACGACCACGTCTATATCCTGCACCACCCGGACGAGGAACGCCCTGCCTGCCGCCCCTTGCGGACGTCACCCGCCTATGACCGGCAGGCCGCGCGCGGTGCGCAATTTGGCTGGGTCAACGGTTGGGAGCGGCCAAATTATTTCGCGCCCGAAGGGTTCAGCGACCATGATGCGCGTTCCTTCCGCCGCGGCGGTTGGTGGGAATATGCCGTGGAGGAGGCGAAAGCCGTACGAGAAGGCGTGGGCCTCATCGACGCCACAGCCTTTACCAAACATGTGGTCAAAGGGCCGGGAGCCACGCAATTCCTCGACTGGTTCACCTGCAACAAACTGCCATCCGTGGGCCGCATCAACCTGACCTATGCGCTGACAGGCCATGGCACCACGCGCACCGAATACACCATCATGCGGATCGCGCAGGACGAATATTACCTCGTCAGCGCAGGAGCCTGGACCGCCTACGACAGCGATTATCTGCGCAAGGCGATTGAGGATAAGGCACCGGAATTTGGCTATATCGAATGCCATGATGTGACGAC
>JBGCDV010000021.1:0-15192 GCA_045105735.1 Sulfitobacter sp.
GGGGTACCAAACGCGCACGAGATGAAGCAACATAAGACGGAGGATCCATTCGCACCTCTCGTCATCAATCGGCCACGTTTAGCGGCTTGATGTGAGGTAACGACCGCAGCGCTCAGAGACCGGAATATCGCTTATGTCGACCGTGGCGTCACGAATAGCTCAGGTGGCGGTCCAGCAATTCCATGACTTGTTCTATTTCTACAGAACCTTGTTTTTCGCGCTGCGCTGCGCCTGGAAAATAGACCGAAAATCATGGGTGATTTGCCATGATACGACCACGTCGATGCCTGCGCTTTTTGCGGCGCGGAATACCCAGAAGATCATATTCGATATCTCTGAGACACCCGCGCTGAGAGGGCGGACGACAGACAGGTTTCGGCAGAAATACTCTCTGTTGCCTAACTTTATGGAGGGCCTCTCAAATTATGCCATCCGCCGCGCGCCGTTGGTGATGTGCTCTAGCACGGGGTTTGCCGCGCTTGCCCGTGAGCGCACCGAGCATCAGGTGGTTGTGGCAATTTCATATGATGGCACCCGGCCAGATACGCTTACGCCCCCCCCTGCCCTCATGCCTGACCCTCCTTCAACCGAGCCTACCTCAACCGGGCCAAACCCAGATCAGGCAGACATCCGCCATATCGCGTGGCCGTCAACGTTTCTGAAAGTCACGGGCGCTGACCTTGCGCTTGATATCGTGCGGGCGTGGCCAGAGGCATGGCAGCTGGTCATCATTGGTGAGATTACACCGCACCATCCGTATTTTGAGGCGATCACCGCCCTTGGCCCCCGCATCCGGGTCACCGGCGCATTGGACAGGGCTGATTATCTTCGGGAGCTTGCGGCCTGCGATGGCGCGCTGATCCTGTTCAACACAGAGTTGGAAAACACCCGCCTTTGCGTACCCAACCGGCTCTATGATTGTTTGGCGGTGGGGGTGCCGATTGTCTCTACCCCTCACCAGGCCGTATCGCAGGTGATTGAGCGCTTGCCTGATTGCGGAGAAATCTGCGATGCACCCGCCCCCACCGCTTTCATAGCCCCCCTAAACAGGGTATTTGAGCAGGCAAGACCCCTCCCGCCCACGGGGGAACAGGTGATGACAGCGCTGGACGGACAATCGATGCAAGCGGCCCTTGGACAGTTCCTCCCCCCGCCTGGGGGTGACAACCAGATGGTGACCATTCTGGCCAACCGCAGCATCAAGGGCCGCCATCGGATCACCACGATGGTTTCGGCCCTTCACGCCCTTGGGTATAAGACGCGCGTTTACGCACAGCATTAGGTCCGAGATGTCCCTAAAAGGGGCCTCCAGCCATCACTCGAAGTGGTACAGTTTGCATGCCTTCTAGGTTGTCTTCCTATCTAAACCTCATTGCAAAAAGCCGCTTCAATCGCCGTCACATTCAGGCGTTGGAAGCGAAGCTGACCCCCGACACTGCGGTGACGATCTATGCGCTGTGCTGGCACACCATGCTGGCGGCAGTTTTCTATAAGGCCCCACAAAAACAGGCGGCCTGGGCGCCGTTCTATCCCCGCGCACGGGTCACAAGATCAGGCGTAGAGATTGGCCGTTTTACGCCCCGCGCCTCCCGGCTATTGGGGCGGTTGTGGCGGCTGTCTTTGCCAAAATCGACGCGCATTCTGACCTCCAAACGCATCAACGGCCTGCCCCGCCCGAACAACATGATCTCGCTGGGGTTCAGGAAAAAGGCGACCCTGTTTGTCAAAGACCCCGCAGAGGGGGTTGGCCGGTTGCATCTTAACGATGCGCCAACGGAAGGGGATGCTGGACACCACACCAAACAGGATGCCACAGCTGACAGCCGTGAGGCGGTCTTTCTGCTGCATGATTATTTTATCAAGGGCGATGCCCGGCTGCCTTTTATCGCAGCGCAAGCGCGCAGATACGCCAAGGCCTATATTCTGGTCACCCGGGCTGACACCAACCTGACCGCTCTGCATGCCGCTCTGAGCCGGGAAGGCTGCGAAGCGACGGTTATCACCTTTGCTGAGCTTATCGGACCAGAAGGGGCAGACGTGCGCACGACGCCTCGCCTCCGCAGGGTCTACAAACGTGTGATTGTGCGCCCCGTCAGAGCCGTGTGGAGGGGGGTAACCTATCCCTTCAAAAGGGGTATTCGCTTTGTCAGGCAATGGCCGGTTCATTATCGCACCACAATTTCCCGGCTGCCCAACACCGTCGCCCGTGGCTTGCCCGGCCCAACGGTCGATCTTGAAGAACATATGCTCAAATGGAGCGAGAATGTCGGGCTGTTGATGGCGGGGGCGCCAGTTGATCTGGTGCATTCCCACGATGTGATCTCGGCCCCCGCGGGGGCAGACCTTGTGCGTAGCACTGGCGCATTTCATGTGGTGGACGTCAACGAGTTTCCCATGCTGAGCCAGCGCGTCGGGCGGTTGTTCAAACGCATGAACACTGCCATGCGTGAGCGTATTGAGGGGCAGATCAGAGCCGCGCTTCAGGCGGCTGATTGCAACGTCGCTGTCTCGCTTGGGGTGGCGCGTATCACGGGGCGGTTCTATGGCGCACGCACCTTAGCGGTGCGGAATTTTCGCGATTACGAGCTTTTCTCCGAAAGCAGCATGCGCGAGGACTGGAACATTCCTGGCGGCGATGTGGTGCTGGTCCATGCTTGTACCATATCCCCCGATTACAAATCCGACTTGTTGGTTGAGGTACTGGCCAAGCTGCCGGCCCATTATCACCTGGTGCTGGTTGGGGGCACGGTCTCGCAGGCGTATCAGGACAAGCTCGTGCGCCGCGCCCAATATCTTGGCGCTGGCGCGCGCCTGCACATCAAAGGCGAGATCAACAATCCCCATGATTATCTGTCCTACGTAGCAGGAGCGGAACTTGGCGTTGTCCTGATGACGCCAGAGGTGCCGCTGATCCGGTTTGGACTGGCCAACCGCCACGCCGATCTGATCGCCGCAGGGTTGCCCATGGTGTCGACCTATACGATTGAATCGTCCCGCATCCTGCGCATGACCGGCAATGGCGAGAGCGTGCACAGCCTTGACCCCGCCACCCTTGCGGCAGCCATCGTCGCTTTGCGCGAAAACCCCGAAAGCTGGGCAAAAGCCCGTGAGCGCGCCGCCCATGCCCGTTATGAATTTACGTGGGAGAAAGAGATACAGCGCTATCCGAACCCTATTGCCGATCAGATCGTCAGGGATGAGCCAAACGCAGGCACCGATGACAGTTCAGACACAGCGCCCCCAAAACCCATAGCCGCCCTGCTGTTCCAGCGCGGCCTGATCCGTAACAAACGCATCCTACGCCTTGGCCTGATGCTGCAAGCGCGGGGATACCGCGTCCTGTACCTCGCCCGCGCCATGCCCAATAAAACCGTCATCGCAGGCCAACCCGATGCCCTGTTCCTGCGCGTCCCTGCCGTGAACACCTTCAACCCTCACCTGCTGAAAACCACACGCGCGCGGTTGCACAGATGGATTGATAAGGCGGGGCATTCGGTCGAGGCCACCTCCCCAGACGCATAACGATGTCGCTGAGCACATCATCTTCCACATCTTCTGCGGCTCTTCCCCCGCCGATCGCCAACTGGCCGGTTGTGGCGTGGGGGGATGCAGAGGGTGCAATGCTGACCCCAGCACAGATTGCGCGCATTGAGGCAGAGCGCCTTTGGCAGCCGGTTCTTCCCCCTGGGGAAGATACCAAGGCGCAAGCCCCCGATCTTACCATCCTGCCCCCGATCCGCTGGGTCTGTCCGTGGCGAGGGGATGTACTGACGCCAGATGAAGGGCTGGAGGCGTTATCATTTCTGGCCAGCGCCGCGCGCCTGAACGACCGGCCTGCGCATCTTGTTGGCATGTCTCGCTGGAAGCGCCGATGCGTTGCGCCCTTTCTGGCCGGCCCTCATGGGCCCCCCACTCATGGCCGCATGGGCGCGCCGATCCCGCCCGGTGCCCGCGCCATCTATTGGGGCGATCACACACGCATTGCAGGCGTGCCTGAAGGGGCGATAGGGGTGGAGGATGGGTTTATCCGCTCTGTCGGTCTGGGCCTGCGCCATGTGCCACCCGTAAGCCTGATTTTCAGCGCTGGCGCGCAGTATTTCGATGCCACCCCCCCCTCAGCCTGGCGCAACGGGTTTGAGGATGTGGCGGCAACCATCACCTTCCCCCCTGCCCTGCTGACCCGTGCGGCCAAATTGCGCGCGCGGATCATTGAGGCGGGGTTGTCGAAATATAACCTCTCCCATCACGCCCATGACCTGCCGCCAAAACCTCACGGGCAGGAGGCGGTGCTGGTGATAGGGCAAGTGGAGAGTGATGCTTCCATCCGTCTTGGCGGCGCTGATATCACCCGCAATATCGACTTGCTGCGCACGGCGCGCGCGCTGTTTCCTGATGCGGTCATTGCCTATAAACCTCACCCCGATGTGCTGACCGGCCTGCGTGATGGGGGCGAAGACCCCGCCAATCATGCCGATCATATCATCACCGCAGTCCCTGCCCCGGCCTGTATCACCTGGGCCGACCGGGTGGTGACGATCACGTCGCTGATGGGGTTTGAGGCGTTGATGCGTGGCAAGGCCGTCACGACCGTGGGGCGCCCGTTTTATGCAGGCTGGGGCCTGACCGATGATCAGGCAGATATCGCGCGCGACCGGGCGTTGTCACTTGATGAGCTGGTGGCGGCCGCGCTCATCCTCTACCCGCGTTATCATGACAACGTCACGGGCTTGCCCGCGCCGCCCGAAATTGTGATTGAGAGATTGATTGCCGAGCGGGATGCCCCGCGCACACTCCCCCGCCGCGCCCGCGATCTGTGGCGTAACGCGGTTAGCTGGGGTCTCAATCAGATATAACGCAAAAATACACAACTGTATGGCGTGATAAGTCAGGTATCTTTGAGAATCGTGAAAGCGTTCACCCCATCGGGGCTTTCTCCGCCCGCCGCCGACAGAACGCGAGGAAAGCCGCATCGGGGTTGTGGATGGCGGGGCGGCCGGTTTCGACCCACATGTCGCGCCATTCGCGTTCCAGCCAGTGCACGTCGTACCCCGGTGCGATGATGCGCGCATCGTTATGGATATCGGGGTCAAGGCGCGGGGCATCTTCGCCAAGGCGTTCCAGCACCACAGAGCGGTTCTCAAACACCACCAGATCGCCCTCCAGCCGCACGGTGTAATCGGGCAGATGGTCATGCTCAATCAGCACTTTGATCATCTGCTTGAACACCCGCTTCGGGGAGTTGGAGCCGCATTTCTTCAAGAGCAACTCCAGCGAGATGCGCCATTCTGACTGCTGGCCACAATGCTTGCGCGCAATCTCATAGACGCGCCGCTCAAGGGGTTTGCGCAGGCGGAAATAATCGCGGTGCAGCGTGAGTACGGATTTGGACATCACCGCGCGGTACACCCAGTCCGACAGGCGCACAGAGACCGAAATCATGCGCCCGTCTTTGGTTTTGCGCTGGATTTGCCAGTTATCAATCAGGCCAAAGCCGGTCGTGGTTTCCTCCCCACCCGTTTCAATATTGGTCACAATCCGCGTGCCCGACAGACGCTCAAACGCCTGACGAAGACGCCGATAGCCATCACCTGACGTTTCCCTGTTTGTGGCAACCAACAGGTCATGCGCTTTGAGATGCACGACCTGATTGGGCGCCTCGCCCGCGTTCATCTTCGCAATCAACTGACTGATACAATAAATCAGCACGTCCTTGTCGTGGATCGTTGCCAGACCCTTCACCGACGGCGTGATCTCAACACTCACATCCCTGTTGGCATAGGTCAGCACACGCCGGTCGGGCCGGGTGGAGAGCGAAAAGATCGGATGCTCCATGGACGCCATATCGTCCTTGGGGATCGCATCCAAAATATCACAGATAAAGAAATCCGACGTGGGGTGCCTGTCTGGCAACAACGGCGCGCGCAGGGGGTGGCCCGGTTGGTGACCTGCCTGATGCTGGTCCGCTTGAGCACCCGATTGCCCACCAGATTGAACGCCCGATTGAACGGCGGCATGAGAAGCCTCTTCAGAAACGGTCGAAAACAGATCAGCCGTGGACATGGCGCACAAATCCCTAACGTGGTTTCATTTACATTCACGTTAGTTTCGTGGTTTCATTTACACAAGCGCATTTTTCGTGGTTTCAGATTCACTTGCAGTGATATCGTGGTTTTAGAGTCATCTAAACGTGGTTCTGGATTCACCATATCGTGGTTCTGGAATCGCATTAACGTGGTTCTAGAGTCACTGCTCAGAAAAAAAATCGAATTTTCTAAGCAATTTCAATGTCTTATAATTTACCCAATAACCCGTAACACCTCTTTAACACAATAAATAACACCAATTAACACGAGGCAGGTTTGTGGATAACTCTCTATATCAGCAACATCCCCATCAATGAGCGCTCCGACCTGCAGCGTTCGCCCTGCCTTAGAGAAACATAAAACATTTGTGGTAAATCCTTTGCATCACAGGGCCGCTTGGACGTAGATTGGAAGAAAGACGCGAAAAGCGTCCGATCACGAGCCGAGCAGGGCCATTATGTACGATCATGAGCATCTCGCGGCGCTTCAAGCGCGGTCATTGGCGCAGCAGGAGTGGATCCGCTCCCAAACCTATGCACCGGGACAAGAAAAGCGGCTGCGACGGTTTTCAAGTTGGGAAGTGGCTGAATTGATCCTGAAGGTGAACCAATCAACCCTGCGCAGCCGGATTGCAGCAGATGAAACCTTCCCCACGGGGAAGGTCGAACAGGACGGCCGCCAGCGTTGGTATTCGCTGGAGGAGGTTGGCCAGATGCGTCGCCGCCTTTCGACCCCCCGCAAATCCATGATGCCAATGCGCCCTGGGGGCCGGGCCTTTCGCGCCGCAGTTGCCAATTTTAAGGGCGGCGCAGGCAAGTCGACCGTGGCGCTGCATCTGGCCCATGCAGCGGCCCTTGATGGTTACAAAGTGCTGCTGATTGATTTTGACCCCCAAGCCACCCTTTCCCACTCCATGGGGCTGACCGATGTGGAGGAAGAAAACACCGTTTGGGGTGTGATTGCGCGCGATTTGGCGCGGGAAACGACCCGCATGAATGCCGGGCCCGTTGGCGCAGAGAGCGGCGCGCGCGCCGTGCCGCGCACCCTGCCCGCTTCGATCCGTGATCTTGGCCTCGATACGCGCGAGGCTGGCGATTTCATCCGCCCCACATCATGGCCGACCATCGACATGGTTCCCTCCTGTGCGAATGCGGCATTCGTGGAGTTTGCGTCGGCACAATACCGCGCGCTGAACCCTGAATGGTCGTTCTTTGCATGCGTCTCGCGCTATCTCGCGGAAATACCGGATGAGGCTTACGACCTCATCTTGTTCGATTGCCCGCCAGCGATTGGCTATCAGTCGATGAACGCGGTGTTTGCGGCCGATATGCTGATGATCCCGTCTGGGCCGGGGTATTGGGAATATGACAGCACCACGTCATTTATTGGTCAGCTTGCCGATGCGCTTGAGGATTTGAACGCTGGTTTTGGGAAAAGCCTTTCCACCGACCTTCCCCGTGGGGAAGGTTTTGGGACCGCGACATTGCCAAAAGCCTTTCCGGCCCTGCGGTTCCTGATGACACGATATGAGCCGGGCAATGAATTACATCAGGCCATGTTCGCCGCGTTCAAACGGGTTTTTGGTGATCATGTGGCCGAACACCCGGTGGAGCTGACCCGTGCGGTTGAGCAATCGGGGCGGTTTCTGAATTCTGTCTATGAGATGGATTATCGCGATATGACGAGGGAGACATGGCGACGTGCCCGCGCCACGTTTGATAAGGCGTATGAGGGGTTCATCGGGGATGTTCACGCCGCATGGCCGCTCCTGGAAGCGGCACAGGCCGCGCCTGATCCTGCCTCTGAACAAGACCGGGAACCGCAATTGGAGGCCACATCATGAGCCGTAAACGCCCCACATTCGATATTGATATGCCCGATGAGGCACCGGTTGCGGCCCCACGCGGTCCCCGCGCCTCCCTGATTGGTGCCCCTCGGCGAGGGCCGATGGCCGCCGCTATTTCCGAGACGTCTGATGCCGTTGGCCAGCGCCGCGCCGCCGAGGATGCTATCCGGGCAGAGAATGACGCGCTTGCCCATGAACATGCCCGCCTCAAGCGGCTTGGCTTGGTCGTGGAGCTGATCGCGCTTGATGCGATCGTGACCACGAAATTGACCCGCGACCGGCGCGTGGCATCCATCGCGCTCGATCTTGATGAGATGAAAGCCTCCATCCGCGAAATTGGCCTCTCTAACCCGATCCGGGTGGAGGCATCGGGTGAGGGGTATGAGCTGATCCAGGGCCTGCGCCGCCTCACCGCGTATCGTGCCTTGCTGGAGGAAACGGGCGATCAGGCTTTTGCACACATCCCCGCCAGCCTGACCCAACCGGGCGAAAGCACTGAGGCGCTCTACCGGCGCATGGTGGATGAAAACCTGGTGCGCAAGGATGTCTCCTTCGCTGAGATGGCCATGCTGGCCGAAGCCTATGCCGCCGATCCGGGAACGGATGTGCATCAGGTGGATGAGGCGGTCAAAGTGCTGTTCAAATCCGCCAGCTATCAGAAGCGGTCCTATATTCGTGCCTTTGCCGAGTTGATGGAGCGGATCGACAAATATCTGAAATTCCCCGAAGTCATCCCGCGTAATCTGGGCCTGAGTTTGCGGGCGCGCATGGCTGAGACGTCTGATTTGACGCGGGCGTTGCAACAAGCGCTGAAAACCGCGAGCCCGCGCCGCACGGCAGAGGATGAGCTGACGATCCTGCGCCGCTTTGCCCAAAAGGATGCTGCCGATATTGCATTGGGGCTGGAGGCCAGGGCTTTGTCGCCGCCGCCCACGTCAAAAACCGCCCCGCCGCAGACGCGGTTTACCATTCCCCGCCCACTGGGAGATGCCCGTTGCACGGCAGCCGACGGGCGGCTTGAAATTCGCGGCCCGGAGAATTTCGCAGCGCACAGCCCCACAACCCTCGCGCGGGCGGTGGCTGCGTTTTATGATGCGTTGGGGTAGAGGCCAGGGGCCTGTTTTACTTAAGATGGGCCTGCCGACCTTCCCCACGGGGAAGGTTTTGCTGTTGGGGATGCTGTGGCTGATGGCGTTGGTGCGCTAACAAAGCCCCCCCGATCAAACTGAGTGCACTTGCCGACCATCAAGCGCCCGCCGCTCCTTCACTGCCCCGTGGTTTGCATCCGCCCTACCGGCGGGTGTATCCTTGCCCATATGGGCGTAAGCGAAGCTGCCCGATAAAAGACACAGACCTGTCGTTAAAACAGGCCCATAGATCCGGCGCCCGCACGGCGTAGAGGAGTAGCAGATATTCCATGACAACTGAGACCGTCGTGACAGAGATGCAGCAAGGCACAGATGTCGCGCAGCAGGCCCCCGCTGCGCCGCCGGCCAAGAATGTGGAAACCATCCACATCGTTCCGAACCGGCCGCAGCGCGCGCCGGGCCCGGCGCGGTTTCGTGCGCGCAATTGGCTCATGCTGCTCAGCTTCTTGTTTCTGGTGGTCGCGCCGACTGCAATCGGGATTTTCTATCTCTATGCGCGGGCTGCGGACCAGTTTCATTCCACGGTCGGTTTCTCGGTGCATTCCGAAGACACAGGCACATCGCTGGATGGGTTTGGTGGACTGCTGGCGTCGGGCAATTCATCGGGCGCGTCTGATTCAGATATCCTCTATGAGTATATCCGCAGCCAGCAGCTGGTTGAGGAAATCAATCGTGACCTTGACCTTGTTTCGATATTCAACAAACCGCCAGCGGACCCGATCTTTACCCTTGGGGAAAACCCAACAATTGAAGAATTGCACGCTTACTGGGCGTGGATGGTTTCGATTGCCTACGATTCAGGAACCGGCATCATCGAAGTGGAGGCCCGCGCCTTTTCTGATGAAGATGCACACGCCATTGCGCAGGCGCTTGTCAAACGCTCCACCGATCTGATCAACGACCTTTCAAGCGAAGCGCGGCAGGATGCGATCCGCTTTGCCGCGCAGGATCTGGAAGAGGCAGAGACCCGCCTGCGCGATGTGCGCCGCCAGATCCGCACCTTTCGCGATACCCAGCAACAGATCGACCCAACAGCAGACATCGAGCAGCTAATGGGCGTTGTGCGCGCGCTTGAAGGGCAGATGGCCGCCTTGCTGATCGACCGCGAGGTGCTGATCAAACAGGTCGGCCCGGAAGATTCCCGCGTGCGCGTTCTCGATCGGCGGATCGAAGCAACAGACCGGCAGATCGAATTGGAGAAATCCAAGGTTGGCATCGGCACCGCACCCCAACAAAACGAAAACCCGGCACTGGGTGGCGGCCTTGCCGGCACGGTCGGTGATTACGAAGAACTGGTGATGGACCGGGAATTTGCAGAGCAAGCCTATGTCGCTGTGCTGGCAGCCTATACCGAAGCGCGGGCAGAGGCCCGGCGCAAGCATCGCTATCTTGCCACGCACGTCGGCCCGACCTACCCCCAAGAGCCGCTCTATCCCCGCCGCTTGCTGCTGTCGGTTGCGATGGCCTTTGTGCTGCTGGTCGGTTGGTTGGTGACGGTATTGGTTATTTTCAACGTGAGGCAGGGCCGCTAAGTTCGCCCAAAGGTGGTATTTTGAATGAAACAAACTGGTGCAAAACCTGCCTTGTCATGTAATGGACGACTAATGTTGAGCAAAATAATGCTCATTCAATGATGCATGGGTGTCTTGTGCATTCGCTAACATCGGAAACGAACTCATGAAGATTGCGATTCTGGGCTCTTGTCTTAGCCTTAATTCAGTTAAAGCCCTCGCCGCCAGAGATGGGGGGGAGACACAGTTTTCAGTGTTTCCACATTTGAAATTTTCCTATTTGAACGCGGTGCTGAGCGGTTCTGAAAAGGGCCTGAGCGGGCGTGAGATCAAGAAAACCACTGACATGCTGGAGCCGTTCTTCCAGCCTGTCACGTCGCTTGCGTTCATGCTCAAGCAGCACACGCCCGACAAGTTCAAGCATATGCGCAAGACGGTCATGGATTCCGATGCGGTCATTCTGGACACCCATTATGAAGCGCGCCAGAGCGTGACACTGCCGCTGCACCGGTCCAAGGCACCGGTCGCGCTGTCGCTTTCCAACGTGACTTCCAAGGAAAGCCCACTGGTCGCTGGCTCGCCACCAAACGGCACCGAAAGCGCCAAGCATGCCTTTGAGATTATCCAGCATCTGGGACGGATTAACCCGCAGGCCAAGATCATCCTGCTGAATTATCCCGTCACGGCATATCGCCAGCGCGACAGCATCTTTCACCCCAGCCAGTTTGGTGCTTATGACGAGCGTCGGATTGATATCCTGACCGAGTTCAATCAGGCGTTCGAAGCGTTGTTGGCTGATGCCCCCGATGACATCGCGGCGCGGACCACTTTTGTGAACGTGCTGGAGGTGGGCACCGCCAATCTCGCGAAAAAGGGCAAGCCGTATTTCCAGCCCAATATCTATGACAACTACGCTGATATCATCGAGCGGGTGTGCCAGTCTGGCGGTGATCAGGATGAGGCGGAGGTTGTTTCAGCCTTGTCTGCAACTGTGCCGGCACCCGCTGAGCCTACCCCTGAGCCTGCTGCGGCCCCGGTGATGCCGGTTGCTGCCGAAGCGTCCGTATCTGAGCAAAGTAAAGTGATCCCCATGACCACAGCCCCTGCTACCCAGAACCCCTACAAAGGCCTGCCGGATCGTAACTACTGGCGCCCGGCTGTGGCGGACCGGTTCCCCATGGCGATCGACCAGCTTTATGACCGCAAATATGAGATTGCTCAGGACGACAAGGTCGCCACATGCGGCAGCTGTTTTGCCCAGCACATCGGGCGCTACATGGCCGAGAGCAGCTTTAACTTCATCGATGTGGAGCCGCTCCTCCCCACGGATAACATCGCGGACCCGACCAGCCTTGGCTATGGCCTCTATTCCGCGCGTTATGGCAACGTCTATACCAGCCGCCAGTTGCTGCAATTGTTCCAGCGCGCCTTTGGGGCCACCGATTTTGATGAGGCATGGCAGACCAAAGACGGGCGCTATGTGGACCCGTTCCGCCCCAACCTGTGTGGTGGGGGCTGGGACACCGCTGAAGAGATGCGCGCCGAACAAGCCAAACACCTTGCTGCCGTGCGCCGCATGTTTGAGGAGCTGGATGTTTTTGTCTTCACCATGGGGCTGACGGAGTTCTGGGCGAACCGCACGACAGGGGCCGCCTACCCGATTTGCCCCGGCGTGACGGCGGGTGATTTCTCCCCCCATGAGCATGAGTTCATCAACCTCAGCGTCTTTGATGTGGTGAAGGACATGGAGCGGTTTATCGAGGGTCTCCAACTGGTGAACCCGACCGCCAAAGTGTTCCTGACCGTGAGCCCCGTGCCGCTGGTCGCCACAGCCGAAGACAGCCATGTGATTGTCTCGACCACCGCGTCCAAATCCATCCTGCGGGCCTCCGCCGAGCACCTGAAGCGCAGCCATGCCAATGTCGATTATTTCCCTTCGTACGAGGTGATCACGGCGCCAGCCTTTGGCGGCATGTTCTTTGAAGCCAACAAACGCGGCGTGCGCCCGGAGGGGGTCAAATTCGTGATGTCCCACTTCTTCGCCGCCCACCAGCCGCCAGTGGTGCGCTCCAGCGAAGTGATGGCAGACCCTGAAGGGTTCTGCGACGAAGAGTTTCTGGACGCGGGCGCCTAAAAACCGGACTTCCGGAGCGGGCCTGACGGGTGCAAAACCTTCCCCACGGGGAAGGTTTCTGGCGGAACGCCCTACGCTGCGGCGGGCCTAAAAGGGTACTTTGGGGCGGGAGCGGACGTTGGTTTGGCCCGCCAGTAGCCGTGTGAGCGACTGGCCGGGGGCTGTCGCACTGCACCTGCCAGATGGCACTTTCATGCCAGCTAAGTACATCCTATCTCACCGAATTTCCCGATAGCAGACATGCGACAGGCCGCCGGACCGGCCAGTCGCTCACACGGCGGCTGCGCCTTGATTCCGTGCGAGAGGATGAACAGAGCGAAAGTCGACAACGCCCCCCTTCCCCGCGGGGAAGGTTTCGCTTTATGGCGGTTCGTGCCTAACCTGATATATCAAGTGCTGTGCTGTTCCCCTCATTGAACTGATAGGCCCAAACCCCGGATGAAAGATGACCTTCGTGATATTCTGGGCGCGGTTTGTGACGGCCTCGCGAGCGGGGCAAAGCCAAAGCATATTCTGGCCACGACCAATCCCAACGGGCGGTTTCGCACTGATTACGCGCAGGCCCGTGCAGGTGTCGCGGCGGCGCTTTTCAGGGGGCATTCCGGTGCCCGCGGGCAGATTTATCAGGCGTTGGCGGCGCTGTCCGGCGGGCACCGGCTGGCCACCACGCCCTGGGCTGATCTCGGGCCTGTTGCCGACGCCGCTTGGCATGACCTGCGTGCGGGACTGGGGCAGGCGCAGGATTTCTACCGCCTGACGTTCCCGACCAAAACGCTTGCGCAGCGCGCCTTTCGCATCACCCGGCTGATTGATCTTGGTGCGCTGGATTCGGCCCGCGAGCTGCTGGCTGATTTTGAAGCGCCCGCAGATGATGTGAGTGGGGCGGATGGCGCGTTTGAGCGCGCGCTCCTCTGGTTTCGGGTGCGGGACCGGGAGGGGGATGTCATCGCCGCTGAGGCGATTGCCGCGCAGCTGCACCGGGACCACCCCGCCGCTGCCGCAGCGTCCGCCGTGCCTTTGACATACATGTATCGAACCACGGGGAAGGTTGCGGTGCCCCGCCCCGATCGTGCGGGGCTGGATGCAAATATCGCGGCGCAGTATCTCGCGGCCCTGTCGTCGCATGAAGACCAGTCAGAGGTGGCACCGTTCATCCGCTCTGTCACGGACCTGATCGGCACAACGCCTCGGCTGGCGATGGCGGTGATGCCGTATCTGGAACATCAGAACTGGCCGGATAAAGAGCGGGATGAGGAGCGGGGCAGGGTGATGGCAGCGGCGCGCGCGCTGCCCCTGCGCAACCGGCTGATGATCGCGCGTCAGATGGGGGCGCTGGACACCGCATGGTTTGTGGCGCTTCTGGCAGAAGCGGACCCCGGCGACCCGGTGGAGGCCCTGCCCCTGATTGAGCATGCGATCTCCATCGCGCCGCCACCTCCCTCACCAGATCCCGCAAATGACCCGCTCCCGGCGCTGTTGCGGATTGAGTATGACCTGCTGACCGGCCGCAATCAGATGATGGAGAGCACCTTACGGACGGGCTTGCGCGCTGGCTCGCAATCGCCCCACCTGGAACGCCCCGATGATGCCATGGTGGCGCGGGTCAGACTGGCTGCTGAGCAGGATCCGCTCAGCGCGATGCGCGGCGCAACTGTCCACCCCGGTGCCCGCACATTCCTGCGTGATGCACGGATTACTGGGCGGGTCACTGGGGGGGGCGCGGTTCTGATCAGCACCCATAACGTTATGGTGGGGGCGGCCTCCTATATCTCAGCGGTGACAGCGGCAGAGGCGGGTTTTGATGTCATTAGCCTTGTGGCCGCCACCAATCGCAGCACGCTGGACATGCATGCGGCGTGGGACGCTGAAACCGCCTCACCCCATGGGGAGGTATCGCGCGGGCGCATGACCCTGCTCAACACCAGGGAAGAAGATGCCAGCGTGGTTTCGGCCAGGGTCCTCGCCGCGCTTGGGGCGGGTGGGATGTTGAACGTGAGCAATGACGGGCTGCGCTCAGATGCGCGCAAGACCATCGTGCCCTGGCTGCTGCGGCCCTATTACCTGTCGCCCTATGTGGTGCAGCTTGCGCTGTCGTCCGGTGCGGCTGTGGGTGTGCAGGTCTGGTGGGTTGATGAAGGCGGGCTGCATTTTGATGTCATAGATGTATCCCCCCCGCCCGCGCGGTATGCGCCGCGCCTGAGGGCGATTTGGATGACCCAGCGCGTGGCGCGCAAAACGCGGGCGATGTTCCTTGAGCGCCAGCTCAGCTTTCGCGCAGATGTTCTGCGGCTCTTTGGGGGGGTGCCAGTTGGTGGTGTGCCCGGCGGCGGGGCGCCAGTGTCGCGCCCGCTGGAGACGCTTGCGGAATGGCAGCGCAATGATGCCGCCGCCGCCAGCGTGATCGGCTGGGCGGTGGCAGCGGACCCGCTTGATCCTGCCCCGGCGCTGATCACAGAGGGGGAGGTTGTTC
>JBGCDV010000022.1:0-47900 GCA_045105735.1 Sulfitobacter sp.
AGTCGGGTCTTACCGAAGAGGCACTTGGTTACAGCCTGCACATGCACGACTGCCGTGGAACTGCAACGACGAAGCTACTGGAGGCGGGCGCGGATGCAATACAACTCGCCTCCGTCTTTGGCTGGAATTTGCGGTATGCAACTCAAATGGTCGAAGTTTACGCAGTGGTAGGGGGAGACAAAACCGACAAGATTCTGAGCTTGGTACAACAAGCTGAAAAGAACCATTCAAGAACAAAATTGTAAAATGGCTTGTAAAATGGACCCGCGTCCATCGTCTTTTGTTCGGCTAAGTCATTGAAATTAAATGGAGGCGAGTACCGGAATCGAACCGGTGTACACGGATTTGCAATCCGCTGCGTAACCACTCCGCCAACTCGCCAGCCAGTGGTAGGCGCTCCCTAGCGGATTGAGGATGCGGCTGCAAGATGGATGCTTGTCAAAAGTGTGTCTCTGGGCGTTGCTGATGGCGTTGCAATGTGGCACATCTGAGAAAGATAGAATCTGAACGGACGAGTTTAGCAAATGAGTGATTTCACCGGACGCCGCACGATGATGGTTGATACGCAGGTGCGTCCCTCCGATGTGACGAAGTTTCCGATCATTGATGCCATGCTCACCATTCCCCGAGAAGAGTTTGTGCCCGCCAGCAAGCGTGAGGCTGCTTACATGGGCGAAAACCTGGATTTGGGGCAGGGGCGTGTCTTGCTGGAGCCGCGTACCTTGGCGAAAATGCTGGACGCGCTGGGCATTGCCAACAATGAAATGGTGCTCGATATCGGATGTGGCATGGGATATTCTGCGGCCGTGATCGCGCATATGGCGGAGGCTGTCGTCGCTGTCGAAGAAGACGAGGCCATGGCCGCCGAAGCCCAGGAAGCGCTTGTGGCCTCTGGGTCAGATAACGTGGCTGTTCACATTGGTCCGCTGGCAGAGGGTGCCGCGGCGCATGGGCCTTATGATGTGATCATCATTCAAGGTGGTGTGGCGGAGGTGCCGGAAACACTTCTGGATCAGCTCAAAGAGGGTGGGCGGATTGCCGCGCTCTTTATGGACGGGGCCTTGGGTGAGGTGCGTCTGGGGTATAAACGAAGTGATCAGGTGAGCTGGCGGATGGCATTCAATGCTGCCGCACCGCTGCTGGATGGGTTCAAACATGCGGCTGCATTTGAACTCTGACGACGAAAACGGAGGTCCGCGCAACTGCGGGCGGGTGGTGTAACAATACAGAGGTCATAGGCCCATGCTGTTGAAGAAAATGCCCTTGGGGATGCGACAATTGGCGGGTGCTTGTGCGCTGGCTTTGGGAACGGCACTGCCGCAGATGTCCCAGTCCGAAACGTTGGCGGATGCGCTTGTCGGGGCTTACACGCATTCGGGTTTGCTCGATCAAAACCGTGCGCTGCTCAGGGCCGCAGACGAAGATGTGGCCTCTGCTGCTGCGACGCTGCGCCCGGTCCTGCGCTGGTCCGCCAGCATCACGCAGAATTTCGGAACGATCCGCAATGGGGTCTCTCCTGTCTCGATTGATAATGATGATCTCACCGCTGCACTTGCTCTGGTGGCAGAGCTGGCCATTTTTGACGGTGGCGCGCGCAAGTACCGGCTTGAGGCTGCAAAAGAATCGGTCCTCGCCACGCGGGAAACCTTGATCAACATTGAACAACAGGTCCTGCTGCGCGCGGTGCGGGCCTATATGGGCATCATCGAAGCCTCTGAATTCGTTGCCCTGCGAGAGAACAACGTGCGCCTGCTCACTCAGGAACAAAAGGCCGCTCAGGACCGATTTGAGGTGGGTGAAGTGACCCGAACCGATGTCTCTCTGGCTGAGGCACAACTGGCACAGGCCCGCAGCGGCCTTGCTGCTGCGCGCGGAGAGCTGATCAGTGCGGTCGAAGAATACCGCAACGTGGTGGGGCGCAAACCGGGGCGGCTGAAGCAGCCTCCCAGCCCGCCAAAAATTTCCGAAGATGTGGACCGGGCCAAGAATGTGGCGGTGCGCTCCCATCCCTCTTTGTTGGCCGCGCAACATCAGGTCGCGGCGGCTGATCTGCTCGTCCGGGCCAGCAACGCGGATATGAAACCGCAGGTTGGGCTGTCGGGACGGTTGACGTTGTCGGATAACCTGAACGCGAATGAGTACAACCGCGGCGGTTCCATCGGGATCGAGGCTGGGCAGACCATCTATCAGGGGGGAGGGCTGTCTGCGACAGCGCGCCGGGCCCAGGCCAATGCTGACGCGCAGCGCGGCAACTTGCATGTGGTGCGGCATAACGTGGCGCAGGACGTGGGCAATGCCTATGCTACGCTGATCACCGTTCGGGCGCAGCTTGCTGCATCTGAACGTCAGGTGCGCGCCGCGAGCATCGCATTCCGCGGCATTCGCGAGGAGGCTGCTTTGGGGGCGAGAACCACATTGGATGTGCTGGATGCAGAGCAGGCTTTGCTGGATGCGCAATCGACCCAAGTGTCCGCGCGCGCCGCTGTTTATGTGGCCTCTTACCAGATTTTGGGTGCCACGGGGCGGCTGACGGCGAAAAACCTGCGCCTCCCCGTGCAGCTTTATGACCCGACGGAATACTATAATCTGGTCAAGGATGCCCCTGCAAAGCGTTCAAAAGAAGGGCAAAAACTCGACCGTGTGTTGCGGGCGCTGCAAAAAGATTGACAATTTTCGCGGCCCCATTGTGGGAATCTCAACGTCTTGGTAGTTTGGTGTTGAGAAACGAGTGGTAAAAACAACATGTCTGACCCTGTCACCAATGCTGAGGTGGAGGATGTTCTGTCTTCGATCCGCCGTCTGGTATCCGAAGACAAGCGTCCATTGCAGCCAAAACAAGCGGAACCGCAAACGGATCGTTTGGTATTGACCCCTGCCTTGCGGGTGGAAGAAACGCCGGAACCGCAGGTCGCATCTCCTCAGCCTGAGGAGTCTCAGAACTTTGCTGAAGAAGAGGCTTCCACGGATTTTGATGATGAAGTCATTGATGGGACGTCGCCTGACAGCCTTATCACGGATGACACGCCGGTTGACGTCTACCCGCATGACGCCGTGGCCGAGGATGAGGAGGTCGAAGAGGTCTTTGATACCGAAGTGCTCTTTGACGATCCGGCTGAGGATTACTCCACCGATCCATATAACTTCGATGATGAGGAAGATGGCGACGGAGAAGGCGACCTGAGCGTGGCCACACAAGAACAATCTGCGCTGGATCCGGCAAGTTTCAGTACGGATGAGGAAACACAATCCGACGATCATCAGGCCGATGACACTCTGGAGAGTGTTGAGCTTGCAGACAGTATGTCGTCGCCAGAACCGACGACGCCAGAGCAGGGTGTGACTGCCGCAGATGATGAAATCGGCGCCGAACCCTCAACCGCAGACACGAAAGCGGCAACACTCAGCGCCAAGATAGCAGCGCTTGAAACCGCCATTGGCAACATCTCTGAGACATGGGAACCCGATGACGCGGGCGAGAGCGACTACGCAGGCAGTGAACCCGAAGCGATGGCGTGGGAAGACGACACGCCAGAGGAGGAGCCAGAGCGCAATTTGCATTTCGCAGGAATTTTGCGGCCATCTGAAAATCGCGCAGCCCCGGAAAAGCCGATCGAAGATGCGCCTGTCACAAAGGCCGCTGAGCAAGAGACCGTTGAAAACGCGACGGTTTCAGAAACGTCAAATGAGGCACCTCAGGATGCAACAGGGTTCAACCTTGGCGATGAGGAACAACTTCTCGACGAAGAGGCATTGCGTGATCTGGTCAGCGAGATCGTCCGGGCGGAGCTGCAAGGCGCGCTGGGTGAACGCATCACCCGCAATGTCCGCAAGCTGGTCCGCCGTGAGATCCACCGTGCGTTGACGGCGCAAGAGATGGAGTAGGGCAGGCGTCCTCCTTCAAATTTCAGCCGCAAGGCTGAGCATCAAATCGACGTTGAAGTACGTCTCAATGTGATCACCAAGCGCATCCAACGCTGCATCTACGCCCGCGTCAAACAGCAGATTTGACCGCACGCCAAGCGCGTCCAAAAAGGCGGCGCGAAACGCATCGCTGTTAAAGAGCCCATGCACATAGCAACCTTGCACGCGGCCATCTGGGCTGGCGGCACCTTCGGGCGCGCCACCAAACTCAAGCCATGCACGCGCGGTATCCGGCCCGGTTGTCTCTCCGATATGGATTTCATAGCCCGAAAGGGCGGTCCCGCTGGCCGGATGCCGCCCCTCCTTGAGGGTGAGGTGCTTGATCGGGGCCATGACCGTCTCAACATCAAGATGGCCAAGGCCATCGACACTCCCTGATGTGCCTTCGATCCCCAGCGGATCATCGATATGTTTGCCCAACATCTGATAGCCCCCGCAGAGGCCCAGAACGCGGCCGCCGCGCCGGATATGCGCTGCCAGATCGATGTCCCATCCTTCTGCGCGAAAGGCGGCCAAATCCGCAATTGTCGCTTTGCTGCCCACCATCAACACCAGATCGGCGTCACCGGGCAAAGGTTCACCGGGCATGATGATCCGCAGATCGACACCGGGTTCCGCTGCCAACGGATCAAGATCGTCAAAGTTTGAGATGCGCGGCAATCGCGGCACGGCAATGACCAATCCGTCACCATCAGAACGGCTTCGCGCGGGCAGATCCATCACATCTTCGGCGGGCAGCCGGTGTGCCTGGTCGAACCAGGGAATGACGCCGAGGCTTGGCCAGCCTGTGCGCTGCGCGATGTCATCGCGACCTGCGTCAAACAGACTGCGATCACCGCGAAATTTGTTAACGGCAAAGCCACGCACCATGGCGTTGTCCGCAGGGGCCATCACCGCTTGCGTGCCTACGATCTGCGCGATCACGCCGCCCCGGTCGATGTCCCCCATCAGGATCACCGGCACAGCTCCTGCGGTGGCAAATCCCATGTTCGCGATGTCGCCGGTCCGCAAGTTTGTCTCTGCCGGGCGGCCTGCACCTTCAACGACAATCAGATCACACTCCGCCGCAAGCCTATGAAAAGACTGCAAGACCGCGGGCATGAGTGTCGCTTTGTTTTTGCCAAAAGCGCTGGCTTCCTGATGCCCGGCAATCTGCCCTTGAACGATCACTTGTGCCCCGGTCGATGATTGGGGTTTCAACAAAACCGGGTTCATATCCGTGTGCGGGGCGACGCCGGAGGCACGCGCCTGCAATGCTTGCGCGCGCCCAATCTCACCTGCGTCAGAAGTCACAGCGGCGTTGTTGGACATGTTCTGCGGCTTGAAGGGACGCACACGCAATCCTCGCGCACGGCACGCGCGCAGAATGCCCGCAACGATCATCGATTTCCCGACATTGCTGCCGGTGCCTTGTATCATGATGGCTTTTGTCATGTGATGCTCATATCCGGTTTGGTTGCAAACTGGCGCAATTGAAAGCGACGCGAAAGGGGCCTTTCACGATGAACACACCCGCGCATTTGCTGCTGGGGGCGGCGGCTTTTGGTAAGAAAGGTGAGCGCAAGTTGGTCTGGGCGGCGTTGATTGGGGCGCTGTTGCCCGATCTGTCGCTGTACATCCTCGCGGGGGTGTCCCTTCAACTTTTGAATATCCCGGCGCGCGTGGTGTTTGATGAGCTCTATTTCTCGGGCCTTTGGCAACAGATATTTGCCATCGACAATTCATTTGTGGTTTGGGGGATGCTTTTGGCGCTGGCATTATGGCGCAAAAGTGCGTGGGCCAGTGTTCTGTGTTCCGCCGCTTTGCTGCATCTGGCATTGGATTTTCCGCTTCACCATGACGACGGGCGTCCGCATTTCTGGCCGATCTCGGGCTGGGTCTTTGAAAGCCCGGTCAGCTATTGGGACCGCAACCATGGCGCAGGTATTGTGGCACCGATCGGGGCGGCACTCGCTGTTGTGGCGGCGATTGTTCTGTGGGTGCGCAGACCGGGATGGATATTATCTGGTCTCTTCGTCGCGTTGCTCGCGGCAGAATTGATGGTTGCGCGGGTTTGGATGTTTGTCTTTTCCAGTACCTGAAACGAAAAACGCAGCCCCGAAGGGCCGCGTCTTTGTATCTAGTTCTGGATAAAGTATCAGGCAGCTTCGGCCTGTTGTGCAGCGTGGCGGCGCTCGCTCTCTTCGCGAGACAGCGCAACAGACGTCCGTACGCCTTTGCCTACAAAATCCATGAGGCCAGCGACCACACGTTCGTTGGGGTCGATACCGGCGCAGCTCAGCACTTCGCGGCCATCGCGGGAACGTGCCCAGCGTGCAATCTGCTCGGGGCCGTTGCCGTATTTCTTGTCATCAGCAATCGCATCATCAAGCGCAGCCAGTACCACAGCTGCAAACAGTTTGCGAGCACGGTTTCCCTGCTCATTATTGAAAGCGGTGCCATCAACGAAATCTCGCATTCGTCGTCCTTTCTATTATTCTTGCTCTTGTCATTTCGGCGTAGGGCCCCTTATGACCGATATCCCTCGATTCGGATACAACTAAATCGCATGGCACCCATGCGCCCTGCGCATAACATGCTGCGGGTGCATCACGACATATCGTTGGCTTGCAGGGTCCCATTGGGCCAGATATAGGGTGCGGTAAGATTTCATCAACCTTTTGCCATGGTTTTGCCACATGCCCAAAATTAACGGAAACGAGATTCGCCCCGGTAACGTTCTGGAGCACAACGGTGGCCTTTGGGCTGCGGTCAAAGTGGACCATGTAAAGCCCGGAAAGGGTGGGGCCTTTGCCCAGGTCGAAATGCGCAACCTGCGCAACGGGTCGAAACTCAACGAACGGTTCCGGTCTGCGGACAAGGTTGAGCGGGTCCGTCTTGAGCAGAAAGATCAGCAATTCTTGTATGAAGACAGTGGGATGCTGGTGTTGATGGACACGGAAACCTATGATCAGGTACAGCTTTCGGCTGAGCTTTTGGGAGAGCGTCGTCCGTTCTTGCAAGACGGTATGATGATCGTGGTGGAGTACCATGAGGACGAGGCATTGAACGCGTCGCTGCCGCAAAAGGTAATCTGCAAAGTCGTCGAAACGGAGCCGGTCGTCAAAGGTCAGACAGCGGCGAACTCTTTCAAACCTGCGATTTTGGACAACGGTGTTAAGGTTTCTGTACCGCCATTTGTTGGGCAAGATGAGGACATCGTGGTCAACACCGAGACAATGGAATACGTCGAACGCGCCTAAAATCGCGGTGCGACCTGACGTGACGTCATACTTTGGTAACCTTCTTTAAGCGCCCCGGTGTTGCTGCACGGGGCGTTTTTTGTTCTAAGTTTAGCGATTTTATGGGGCATCCACCCACTCAACGTCGGAACCTGCGGCCTGCATAGGGCGTTTTGCGCGGTCGAATCGAAGGTAGGCGATGCCTTTGCCACCTGCTTGCGTGAAAATCGTTCCCGCTGATTTCCCCTCAGCGGTCAATTCCGTCCCCACAGACACCGCGCCATCAACCGTCACGCGCGCCAGCCCTTTGCGCAGCTCGGTTTTGTGTTTCATGCGGGCGGTCACCTCTTGCCCAACATAGCACCCTTTGCGGAAATCCACACCGTTCAAGCGCTCAAACCCGGCCTCAAGGATAAACGTATCCTGGGTCAGCTCAATCCCCGTTTCGGGGATCAGATGCTGCACCCGCAGCGCATCCCAATCCACGGTGTCCTCAATCTGTGGCGTGTCGCGGTAGGCGCGCCAGCCCATTTCCGGCGCACGGGGGTCGGAAAAGCCATCTGAGGGTGTCTCCCCCAACCCGCGATGCAGATGCAGGTCTGTGACCGCAATCTCAACCGCCGCACGCAGCTTGTACATCATCAACCGCTGGCTGAGCATATCGCCAAGGGTCGCGTCTACGTCCAGCAGCACCGCCTCGCCCTCAGGGATCAAAAAGAAATCGGCAAGGTATTTTCCCTGCGGCGTCAGGATGGCCGCATAGACCGCCCCCTGTGAGAGGCGGTTAACATCATTGGTCACCAACCCTTGCAGAAAGTCGTGGGCGTCAGGGCCGCTCAGGCGCAGGATGCGACGATTGGTCATGGGTTCTGTCCTTTTGGCATGTCCTTGAGATATAGTGCTGTCACACCACGCCAAAAGGGGCAACATGCGCGCGCCGATCTCTATTGTCATTCCAACGCTCAATGCCGAAGGCAGCTTGCCGCGCTGTCTGGATGCGCTGGTAGAAGGGCTCGAAGCAGGGCTTGTGCGCGAACTCATCGTCTCTGACGGGGGCTCGCGTGATGCAACAGGGGCCACCGCCCAGGCTTGGGGGGCTGAGGTGCTGCATGGTCCTGCGTCGCGTGGGGGGCAACTGGCGCGCGGATGCAGCGCGGCCAAGGCGGAATGGCTGCTGATTGTGCATGCGGATACGGTGCTGCATCCCGGCTGGGCCCGTGCGGCGCGCGCGCATCTGGCACACCCCGATCATGCGGGCTGGTTCCGGTTGCGGTTTGATCAGGGGGGAATGGCGGCGCGGGTGGTGGCAGGCTGGGCCAATCTGCGCAGCCGCTTTGGGCTGCCTTACGGCGATCAGGGGTTGCTGATTTCTGCGGCTCTTTATGCGCAGGTGGGCGGTTACGATGATGTGCCGCTGATGGAAGACGTCGCACTTGCCCGCGCGCTCAAGGGCAAGTTGCGCGGGCTGCCGATTGAGGCCGTGACCAGCGCTGACAAGTACATCCGCCAAGGTTGGGTGCGGCGCGGTGCGCGCAACCTCTGGACGCTTGCGCGCTATTTTGCAGGTGTGGATGCCGCACGACTGGCCGACAGCTATCGCCGCTAAGTGCTTGCCTTACCGCTGAATTGCAAGCGGTAGAGATCGGCATATGGCCCCCCCCGTTCCAAAAGCGCGTCATGTGTGCCCTCATCAACCACGCGCCCCTTGTCCATCACCACAATGCGGTCCGCACCCCGGATGGTCGCGAGCCTGTGGGCGATCACGATGGTTGTGCGCCCCTTGGAAAGGCGGTCAAGGGCGGCTTGCACCACCTGTTCGGACTGCGCATCAAGGGCAGAGGTTGCCTCATCCAGCAGCAGGATCGGGGTGTCGCGCAACAGCGCCCGTGCAATCACAACCCGCTGGCGTTGCCCTCCCGACAAGGCAGAGCCGCGCGGCCCCACAAGTGTCTCAAGCCCCTTGTCCAGCTTTGGCAAAAAATCTGCCACATGCGCCGCCTCAAGCACCTCTTGCAGACGTGCATCGCTGACGTTCTGGCGGTCGAGCACGATGTTTTCACGCAACGTCGCGTCAAAGAGCAGTGCCTCTTGGGTGACGACGGAGAACAATCCGCGCAGGTCCCTGAGCCGCATATCTGTTGTCGCTACACCACCAAGCAGGGCCGCGCCCTCTTGTGGATCAATCAAACGCGTCAACACGTTAAATACGGTGGATTTTCCGGCACCAGACGCGCCGACCAACGCGGTTGTCTCGCCTGCTTTGGCGGTCAGGTTCAGAGTGTCCAGCACGCGGGTCTCACCATAGCTCAGATCGACGTCGCGCAGGATGATGTCAGGGGTGTCGGTGGGGGCGGGCATCGGCGTGTCGGGGTCTTGCAGGTGCAAAGGCGCGTCCAACAGCTCCCGGATCCGTTCCAGCGCGGCGGCCGCGATCTGCCACAAGCCGCTGATCCCGCCCAACCGCCGCAAAGGGCTGAAGGCAAATCCCATCGCGGTAAAGAATGTCATGAACTGGCCGATGGTCTTGTCGCCCGAAATGATCTCGGACCCGCCATACAGGATCACCGCCATGAACCCCAAGCCCGAAAGGATATCGACCATGCCGGGGATGGCGGAATTGCCAAAGGCCGCGCGCACCTCTGTCTCAATCAGCCGCCCGGTCATGTCGCGGTATTGCCGGGTTTGATAGGCCTCCAGTGCGTTCAGCTTGACCTGTACGATGCCATGAAACACCTCATCCAGACGGGTCGCGAGGTCAGCGCCCAGATCGCGCGCCTCGCGGGCCCGTTTGCGCACGAAACGCTGCGCGGCGGCGGCGGGCAGCACCATGATCGGGATGCCCACACAAGCCAGCAGCGCCCATGTGGGATCAATGGAGATCGCAACGCCCAACAGCACCAGCAGCCCGATAAAATCGCGCCCCGCACCGGTGATGACCGCACGCCAGACGTCCCCCACAGCGTTCACATCCGATTGCACACGCTGGATGAGGAAACCGGGCGGATACGATTGGTGAAAGGCCCCGTCCTGCTTCATCATCCGTTCCAGCAGATCAATGCGCATGTCGGCCGCGGTGTGCTGTGCCACGCGGGTCAGCAGCACCTTTTGACTGACACCCGCAATGGCGCGCACCACAAAGATACCAATCACTGCCAGCCCGACCCAGAGCAAGGCATCTTGTTTCCCTGCAACGAAAACCTGATCAAACATCGGCTCCATCAATCGGGCAAGCGCGCCCAACATGCTGCCTTCTATGATCATAAAGAGCATGGCCAGCGCCATCAGCTTGACGTGCTTGCGCAGATAATCGCGCCACAGCCACCCCAGGAGTTCTTTTGACGTATAGGTCTGATCGTTCATTGTGGCCTGCGTCCTTTGTACCCCCACGGGTCTAGGGCGCATGTCCGTCTGGAGCAAGTATGCTGATCTGGTGTTGACGGCGCTGCCCGCGCGCCTAGTGTCTGGCGCAACATGCTGCAGAAAGGCCGCTCACATGCCTCCCCGTTCCACACTCTCCCAAGGTCGTCCATACCTCGCCATTCCGGGCCCTTCCGTGATCCCTGATGCGGTCTTGCAGGCGATGCACCGAGCGGCACCCAACATCTATGCCGGTGAACTGGTCGAGATGATGCCGGGTCTTGTCAAAGACCTCAAGCGCGTGGCCTGCACGCGCCATCACGTGACGATGTATACCGGCAACGGCCATGCCGCGTGGGAGGCCGCGCTGGTCAATGTGATTGCACCAGGCGACAAGGTACTGGTGCCCGCCACGGGCCGATTTGGTGTGGGCTGGGGGCAGATGGCGATCAGCATTGGCGCGGATATTGAGCTGATTGATTTCGGCAAAGACTCCCCCATGGACATGAACCGTATCGGTGAGGCGCTTCAGGCCGACCGCGCCCATGAGATCAAGGCGGTGCTGGCCGTGCATGTTGATACATCGACCTCGATCCGCAATGACATTGCAGAGCTGCGTCGCATGCTGGACGCGACCGGTCACCCGGCGCTCTTGATGGCCGATTGCATCGCTTCGCTTGGCTGCGACCGGTTTGAGATGGACGATTGGGGCGTCGATGTCATGGTCACAGGCTGCCAGAAAGGTCTGATGGTCCCGCCGGGCATGTCCTTTGTCTTCTTCAACAACAAGGCGAAAGAGGCGCGGGAGAGGCTGTCGCGTGTGAGCTGGTACTGGGATTGGAAACCGCGCTCCGAGGCGGAAGAGTTTTTTGAATACCACGGCGGCACGGCCCCAACGCATCACCTTTATGGGTTGCGCACTGCGCTGGATATGATCCACGCCGAAGGGATGGATCAGGTCTGGGCTCGCCACGCGGTGCTCGCCCGTGCGGTCTGGGCCGCCTGCGAAGCATGGAGCGCCGAAGGCAGCTTTGCCATGAATGTGCGCGACCCTGCTTACCGCTCAAACGCCGTTACGGCCCTTAGGCTTGAAACCCCACAAGCTACCGAACTACGCAATTGGGTCGAAGGACAGCTTGGCCTCACGCTGGGCATCGGTCTGGGCATGGCCCCGCCAAATGATCCGGCGCGTGATGGGTTTTTCCGTCTGGGCCACATGGGCCACGTGAACGGACATATGATCATGGGGCTGTTGGGCGGCATGGAGGCAGGCATGCGCAGCCTTGGCGTGGCACATGGCGCAGGTGCGCTTGATGCAGCCGCTCAGGTCATCGCGGAGGGGTAACAAGCGGCTGGCCGCGCGCGATGGCAATCCGGGTGATCACCTTGTTGACCACCCAACCTGTTGCTGCCACCGCCACAAGCCCCCAGATCGCCCATATCACCATAAAGATCCATGCGATGTTCACACCGAACATCACCACGCAGGCCTGAGTAAAATTTGGAGCCGCCGGGCGGTCATTGCTGTCGCGCATCTGGGTCTCATGAAGCTGTTATAGTGAGGAATATAACGCGCATTGCCGCGCCGTCACCCCTCATTTGCCGCACGGATGGCGGGCCCGAGCGCTGCGTCAAACGCTTCAAGCTGTTCTCGGGTGCCGCAGCTGATCCGGATGCAGCGGTTTTGCGGCGCGGCAAATGGCATCCGCACAAAAATGCCACGCGCGATGAGACCGTCCAAAACACGTTTGGCATAGGCACCATCGCGCCCGCAGTCGAGAGCGACAAAGTTTGCGGCCGAGGGCAGGGGCGCCAGACCATGCCGCTTTGCAATCTCTCCAATCTGCTCCCGTGAAGCGGCGACCTGTGCGATCACCCGTGCCAGCCAATCTTGATCCTGCAATGCCGCCAATGCACCCGCCTGCGCGGCCCGGTTCATGCCGAAATGATTGCGCACCTTGTGAAATGCTGTGATCAGATCAGGATGCGCCAAAGCGTATCCCACCCGCGCACCCGCCATGCCGTAGGCCTTGGAAAAGGTCCGCATACGGATCACGCGCGGGTCATCAGAACCCAAGGGCAACGCGGTGCCTTCGGGCGCTGTATCGACGTACGCCTCATCCAGCACCAGCAAGCAGCCCTGAGGCAAGGCTTCCATCGCCTTGACCAGCGTCTTGCCCGCATGCCAGCTGCCCATTGGGTTGTCCGGATTGGCGAGGTAGACCAGTTTTGCATCTACTTCTGCCGCCTTGGCAAATAGGGCCGAGGGGTCTTCGTGATCCTCGCGATACGCGACTTTGTGCAGCGCACCACCAAACCCTGCGACATGGTAGTTGAATGTCGGATAGGCCCCGTCAGAGGTCACAACCGCATCGCCCGGCCCGACAAAGAGCCGCACAAGATAACCCAACAACCCGTCGATCCCTTCCCCGACCATGATATGATCCATCGTGGTTTTGTGATGCGCGGCCAATGCCTTGCGCAGACCAAAGCTCTCGGGATCGCCGTACATCCAATGCCCGGCTTCTGCCATCGCCGCGATGGCGGAGGGGGAGGGGCCAAAGACGTTCTCATTGGCCCCCAGTCGCGCGTCAAAGACATGTCCCATGGCGCGTTCCTGCGTTTCAGGTCCGACGAAAGGCACGGTTGCGGGCAAGGAGTGAGCAAGCGGGGTCAGGCGAAAATCTGTCATGGTTTCTGTGATAGGCGGGCCGCTGGTCTGGGGCAAGTCTTGGAAAAGGTGCCTGCCGCCCCTATATGATAATCATTCGCAACTAAGGGGGCCTCGACATGGCCAAACTCACCCGACGCGGCTTCATTGCCGCAACCCTTGCGGCTGGCACCGTGCGTACGCTGCCCAGTATCGCCACAAAAGCGCCCACGCGGCGCATTCTGACGCTGGTCTATGACAAGAGCCTTGGCATGATGCGTGCGATTGACCGCGTCGTACCCTGATTTGCCGCTACGTTTCGCTGGCCTCACTGGTTCAAAAGGGCTCAACTGCGCGAAACTGTATCGGAGAGCCTTATGACCCGCGTGACCATCACCTATGAGAACCACATCGCCTTTGTCCGCCTGATCCGGACGGACAAGATGAACGCGGTAGATCAGAAAATGATCGATGCCATTATTGCGGCAGGTCAGGAGGTTGCAGCCTCAGATGCCCGCGCGGTCGTGATCTCGGGCGAGGGTCGGGCGTTCTGTGCTGGCATCGACATCACGGGTTTGTCCGGGATGATGGGCAAAGATCCGGCTGAAACGCTGATGCCCCGCACCCACGGGGAGGGGACCACAAACCAATGGCAAGAGGTTGCGATGATCTGGCACCGGATGGAAATTCCGGTCATTGCCGCCATCCACGGCGTCTGTTTCGGCGCTGGCATGCAACTTGCGCTGGGCGCGGACGTGCGTATCGCCGCCCCCGGTACGCGTTTTGCCGTGATGGAAATGAAATGGGGCATTGTGCCAGATATGGGCGGCATGGTGTTGCTGCCAAAACTGGTCCGGACGGATGTGCTGCGCCGCATGACCTACACAGCGGAGCAGATTGAGGGTGATCAGGCGCTTGCCTGGGGCCTCATCACTGAGATTGCAGAAGACCCGCTGACCGCGGCAACAGAGCTTGCAACAACAATCGCGGGCAAAAGCCCCTCAGCCATGCGTGCGGCCAAGCGGCTGATTTCCATAGCGGAAACCGAAGACGCCGCCGCCGTTCTTGAAGCCGAGTCCCGTCTGCAAGCAGAGCTGATCGGCAAACCTCATCAAATGGAGGTCATCGCTGCGGAAATGGGCAAACGCCCCGCCGTCTTCAAGTAACCGCCGCTGTTCGGCGCAGGGTCAAGGATGCGGCACGCACGGCGCGCAGCGCGGCTTGTCCTTGAGGCTGGGGCGCATTGCAGAAACCTTGCACAAGGTCGTTCAGGACGCACAGCGCCCTGAACACCGTCTCAGCAAATATCAAACCATATCAATCTTTTGCCCACCCCACCGGGATGGGCTCAGGGCACCACGCACACCTATAAAAGCAATCGCGCTTTCGCGCGGCCGTCAGATCAGGACATCTCCGCCAAACGGTCCAGCGCGGCTTGTATCTGCGCGGCTTCCTCTTCGCGGGCCTCCAGATTGGCTTGCGCTTCGGCCACAACCTCCTCCGGGGCGGAGGCCGCAAATTTGGGGTTGTTTAAACGCCCTTTCAGCCCCCCAATTTCCTTGGCCAGCTTGTCAAAGGTCTTTTGCAGGCGGGCCTGTTCCTCGGCGATGTCGATCAAGCCTTCAAGCGGCAGGCCAAAGCTTGCTCCCGGCGCGCCGATTGAGACAGTGCCCTTGGGGAAAGTTTCCGCCTTTTCAAGGTTTTCAACCCGTGCCAACCGCTTGATCATCGTCTCGTTGCGACCCCATGCACCATGGGCGGCATCATCCATTTCCGTGACGATCATCGGCACCTTGAGGCCTGCTGGCACGTGCATCTGCTGGCGCGCGGAACGGATGCTTTCGATCAACCCGATCACCCAGTTCAACTCCCGGTCCGCGTCCGCCTCCAGCAAATCGGCAGTGGTGTAGGTCGGCCAGTCGGCGTGCACTAGCATCTTGGTGCGCGTTGCCGTGGTCTGCCACAGCTCTTCGGTGATGAAAGGCATGATCGGATGCAGCAGGATCAGACACTGATCCAGCACCCACCCAAGGGTCTGCCGGGTTTCTTCGGCCTCTGGCGCATCGTCCTGCAACAGCGGTTTGGACAGTTCCACATACCAGTCACAGACCTTGCCCCAGACAAAGGCATAAAGCGTGTTGGCCGCGTCATTGAACCGGTAGTTGTCCAGGGCCGCGTCCACATCTTCGCGCACCAGCGCGGTCTCCCCCACGATCCATTTGTTCAGGGTCGCGGTGGGGCTGGGCATGGCATGCGGTTCGCCTGTGAAGACGCCGTTCATCTCGGCAAATCGGTGGGCGTTCCAGAGCTTTGTGCCGAAGTTCCGATAGCCTGCGATACGTGCCGTCGACAGTTTCAGGTCGCGCCCCATCGCCGCCATGGAGGTCAGCGTGAAACGCACCGCGTCCGCACCGTATTCATCGACCAGCTCCAGCGGGTCGAGCACATTGCCGAGGGACTTCGACATCTTCTTGCCCTTCTCGTCACGGACGAGGGCGTGGACGTAGACAGTGTCGAAGGGTTTTTGGCCCACCACGGCATATTGCATCATCATCATCCGGGCGACCCAGAAGAAGATGATGTCAAACCCTGTGATCAGCACGGAGGTCGGGAAGTATTTCTGGAGCGCTTCCGTCTGCTCGGGCCAGCCGAGCGTGCCGATGGGCCAGAGACCGGAGGGGGACCATGTGTCTAGGACGTCAGGGTCCCTGCGCAAGGTTTTCCCCGGTGCCATGGCCTGCGCTTCGGCCTCGTTTGGCGCGCAAAACTCATTGCCCTCATCGTCAAACCAAACAGGTATCTGATGCCCCCACCAAAGCTGGCGAGAGATGCACCAGGGCTCGATGTTCTCCAGCCAGTGGAAATACACCTTCTTGTCCTGCTCGGGCAGGATTTCGGTGTCGCCATTGCGCACCGCATCGATCGCGGGGCCGACGATCTTGTCGGTGTCCACGAACCACTGGTCGGTCAGCATAGGCTCGATCACGACTTTGGAGCGGTCGCCAAAGGGCTGCATGATCTTTTTGGCCTCAACCAGCGGGACGGGGGCCTCATCAGCAGGCTCCGCCGCTTCTTCGGCCTTTTTCTTTTTCTGCGGCTTGCCGAGGCGCGGGTCATCGGCGGCGGTCATCACGGCAAGGCCCTCAGCGGTGATGTCGGCGATGACCTTTTTGCGAGCCTCAAAGCGGCCGAGGCCCCGGTAGTCTTCGGGCACCAGATTGATCTCGGTCGCATCCGTGGGCGCGTCCTCGCGGCCTTCGGCAATGGCCTGCGCGCGGGCGGCGGCGGCGTTATAGGGCAGGCCATCGCTGCGCATCGCGCCACGGGTGTCCATCAGCGCGTAAAGCGGGATGCCCGCACGCTTGGCGACGCCGTAGTCATTGAAGTCATGGGCACCGGTGATCTTGACCGCACCGGAGCCGAAGGTGGGGTCGGGATATTCATCCGTGATGATCGGGATGAGGCGGCGATGCGCTTTGGGGCCAACCGGAATTTCGCAGAGTTTTCCGATCAGTGGCGCATATCGTTCATCTGATGGATGAACCGCAACCGCCCCGTCGCCCAGCATGGTTTCGGGGCGCGTCGTGGCGATGGAAATATAGTCACGCTCCTCCGTCAGGGTGACGTTGCCGTCCTCGTCTTTCTCGACGTAGGTATAGGTGGCCCCGCCCGCGAGCGGGTATTTGAAGTGCCACATGTGGCCGTCGACTTCGGTGCTTTCCACTTCCAGATCGGATATGGCAGTCTCAAAGTGTGGATCCCAGTTGACGAGGCGTTTGCCGCGATAGATCAAACCTTTGTTGTACATGTCGACAAAGACCTTGATCACGGCATCATGGAAGTTGCCTTCCTCACCCGCAGGGGCATTTGGCGCGCCGGACATGGTGAACGCGTTGCGGTCCCAGTCGCAGGACGCGCCAAGACGTTTGAGCTGTTCGATGATGGTGCCGCCGGATTGGGCCTTCCAGTCCCAGACTTTCTCCAGAAAGGCTTCGCGTCCCATGTCGCGCCGGGTGGCGTTGTTTTTGTCCTTGGCCAGTTCGCGTTCGACGACCATCTGCGTGGCGATGCCTGCGTGGTCCTGACCGGGCTGCCAGAGCGTGTCAAAACCGCGCATCCGGTGCCACCGGGTCAGGATGTCCTGCAGCGTGTTATTGAAGGCATGGCCCATGTGCAGCACGCCGGTGACGTTGGGCGGTGGGATCATGATAGAAAAGGTCTCTTCCCGCGAGGCATTGGCCCCGGCGGCAAAAGCGCCTGCTTTTTCCCATGCGGCATAGAGGCGGGCTTCGGCCTCGGCGGCGTTGAATGTCTTGTCCAGAGCCATTGGTTGCGATCCTCAAAACAGGTTTGGCTGGTGATCTAGCGGAGGTTTGGGAGAAACAAAAGGCCCGTGCGCTGCGGCGCTCCTGCGTGGAGCCGCGTATCACCCGGTCTGGCGTCCCGTTTTGTGCGGCAATCGGGGCTGTTGCGGGTGTCGGAAGGGGGGAATTGAGTATTTTTGGCAAAAAGGAGCAGCGGTGATGCTCATTCTTAACGCTTTGTTAGCCACGCTACGATCTGGTGCGGGCAGGGTATAGGCTGGAGAGCCTTCTGCCTCGCAAGAAGGAGCCACCTCATCACTGCCCTGTTTCCTCTCAGAAGGTTCGGCTTGCGGTGGTGACGTGAATTTGTTCCTTTTTGCCAAAAATACTCAGTTGCGACGGTCCCTTCGGGCGCAGGTGATCAGGTGGCGCGCGCTGCTTGAGGCTGGACAATGTGGTGACTTCGCTTATGTCTTTCACATTGCGGCACAGACCAAAGCAAGAGGCGCTATTTCATGGATAAATTCGGCAAAAGTCAGTCAGTGATACGCACTGAAGACGTGCGGTTTCTCACGGGTGCGGGGCGTTATGTTGATGATATTGCGCCGGCGGGGGCACTTTTTGGATATTTTCTGCGCTCCTCCACTGGTCACGGCGTGATCACAGAGCTGGATGTGAGCGATGCGGCGGAGGCCGATGGTGTGCATCTGGTTCTGACTTGCGCGGATCTGGAAGCGGCAGGGATCAACATCGCGATGGCGGGCGCTGTGGTGGAAAACCGCGATGGCACAAAAGGGGCCAAGCCCATCCGGCCTATGCTGGCCAAGGATAGGGTGCGCTATGTGGGGGAACCCGTGGCGATGATTGTCGCCGAGAGTTTGGCGCAGGCGCGGGATGCAGCTGAGCTGATTTTGTTCGATGTGGATGAGCTGCCCGCGAAGGTGGAGATGGCGGCGGGTGGTGAAACCCTCCATGTTGAGGCACCCGACAACAAGGCGTTTGACTGGGGCATGGGTGATGAGGCCGCGACGCAGGCGATGTTTGAGGCGGCGGCCCGCACGGTCGCGCTGGATATCGAAGACAACCGTATCATCGTCAATTCGATGGAACCGCGCGGCTGTTATGCGGAGTGGTCTGATGGCCGTGTTCATGTGGCCAACAACGGGCAAGGGGTTTGGGTGCACAAAGGCTACATTGCCTCTGCCTTTGGGCTGGAACCGGATCAGGTGCGCGTGACCAACCCCGATACGGGCGGCGGTTTTGGCATGAAATCAATGACGTACAACGAATACTTCTGTTGTGCGCAGGCCGCGCGCGTTTTGAACCGTCCGGTGCGCTGGATGTCTGAGCGCACGGAGGCGATGCTGACAGACAATGGTGGGCGCGACCTGACCTCATTGGCGGAGTTCGCTTTTGACGCGAACAACAAGATCACCGCCTACAGGGTCACGACCAAGTGCAACCTTGGGGCCTATAACTCGCAGTTTGCTCAGTTCATTCAGACGCAGTTGTTCAGCCGTGTGCTGATGGGGGTTTATGACGTCCAGACGACCTGGCTGCAGGTGGAAGGGTACTACACCAACACCGTGCCGGTGGATGCCTATCGCGGTGCGGGGCGGCCGGAGGCGATTTACGTGCTAGAGCGGTTGATGGACCGGGCGGCACGGGAATTGGGCGTCGACCCATGGGAGCTGCGGCGGCAGAATTTCATCAAGCCGGACCAGTTTCCCTACAAGGCAGCGACCGGCGAAACCTATGACGTCGGTGACTTTAACAAGGTGTTGAGCCGTGTGGCGGTTGAAGCGGATCAGGCGGGGTCCGCTGCGCGCAAGGCGGCGGATGCGGCGCGCGGACTGCTGCGCGGGCAGGGCCTTTGCTACTATATCGAGAGCATTCTAGGCGATCCGTCGGAAGGGGCCAAGGTGACGTTCGAAGAGGATGGCAGCGTTACGATCTTTGTGGGCACCCAATCCAATGGGCAGGGGCATGAGACGGTGTATGCCCAGTTCCTAAGCGACCAGACGGGCATCCCCGCGGACAGGATCAGTGTCGTACAGGGCGATTCAGACCTGATTGCACAAGGCGGCGGTACAGGCGGGTCACGCTCCGTCACGACACAGAACAACGCGACGCTGGCAACCGTGGGCGCGATGATTGAGAGCTTTTCCGCGTTTTTATCAGAGGAAATGGGCGTGCCCGCAGCGGAGATCAGCTTTGATGACGAACGCTTCCGCGCCGAAGGGTCAAACCTGACGCCAACGATGTTGGAGGTGGCAGAGATGGCCCGCGAAAAAGGTCGCGATGACCTGTTGAGCCATCACGAACGCGCGACATTGCCGGCGCGCAGTTTTCCCAACGGGGCGCATGTTGCGGAAGTTGTGATTGATCCCGAAACCGGAATTGTAACCACCGACCGCTACACCGTCGTGGATGATTTTGGCAACCTTATCAACCCGATGCTGGCCGAAGGTCAGGTGCACGGCGGAGTGGCGCAAGGCGTCGGGCAAGCGGTGCAGGAGCGTGTGGTCTATGATGAAGATGGTCAACTGCTCACGGCAACGTTCATGGATTACGCCCTTCCGCGGGCCGTTGACCTCCCCTACATTTCCTTCACGTCGGAGCCTGTTCCCTCGACGGCCAATATCATGGGGATGAAGGGCTGCGGCGAGGCGGGCACTGTTGGCGCACTGGCCGCGATTGCAAATGCAGTGCAAGATGCGCTGTGGGAACATGGGGTACGTCAGGCGGATATGCCGTTCACGCCGCACCGGGTTTGGGAGATGATGCATGAGGCGCGGATCGCCGCAGAGTGACACCAAGGGGCGCGCCCCTGCGACCCATGTGATCATTCTGGATGGTACGCTGTCCTCGCTTGTGCCGCTTTGCCAGACCAATGCGGCAAGGAGCTATATGCTGTTCAAGGAAATGGGCAGCGCGCTGTCGATCTACTATGAGCCGGGCCTGCAGTGGGACAACTGGCGTTCCATTCGCGATGTGGCGACGGGCAAAGGCATCAACCGGCAGATCAGGCGCGCGTACGGCTGGCTCGCGACGCGGTATCGTCCGGGGGACCGGATATTCCTCTTTGGCTATTCGCGGGGGGCTTATGCGGTCAGGTCGTTGGCGGGTGTCATCGACCTTGTGGGGCTGCTGCGCGGTGATCACGCCACGACGCGAAACATCCGCGCGGCTTATCGCCACTACGAGTGCGATCCGGGCAGTGAGGTGGCGCGCCGGTTCAGTGATTATCATTGTCATGCGGAGATCGGGATCGAGATGATTGGCGTCTGGGACACGGTCAAATCGCTGGGGATCAACGCGCCTGTGCTCTGGCGGTTGTCAGAGCATCTGCATGCGTTTCACAACCATGACCTCAGCAGCATCGTCAAACATGGTTTTCATGCGCTGGCCCACGATGAAAGCCGCGTCGCCTTTTCCCCGGTGATGTGGGAATGCCACGACGCATACCCGGGCCGACTGGAACAGGTCTGGTTCCCTGGCGCGCATGGCGATGTGGGGGGACAGCTTGGCGGTTATGAGGCTGCGCGACCGCTTGCGAACATCCCGCTGGTGTGGATGCTGGAACGGGCGGGGGAATGTGGTCTGGAACTGCCCGAGGGGTGGCGCGGACGCTACGAATGTGACGCGATGGCCCCGGCGCGCGGCACGTGGCGCGGGCATGGCAGGTTCCTGATGACGCGCAAGAAGCGCAAGGTCGGGCTGGATATCTCCGAGCGGGTGCACGAGAGTGTGCGGGCCCGTCGCGAGAGAAAAGAAACGCTGACCTCGGCAGAACAAGCGCTTTTTGCGGATGAGGGGGGCGGGAACGCCTGAGCCGTCAGGCGATCTTCATCACGATGCACGTGGTTGACCCAGTGGCATAGAGCTTGCCGTCCTCAACACCTCTGATCTCCCCATGCGCCACACCGGTGGAGCGGCCCACGTGATCTGTCGTGCCGATACAGTCGATTTCCATGTCGAGCGGGATCGCGCGCAGGATATTCACCTTGTATTCCAATGTTGTATAGACCGATCCGCGTGGCACGCGGGTCATCACTGCGCAGGCCATCGCGGAATCGAGCAGCGTGCCGTACCAGCCGCCGTGTACCGTGCCCATGGGGTTGGTGACATTGAAAGACGGGGCACCGCGAAACACCGCGCGGCCTTCGGCAATCTCATGCAAGGTGTACCCCATGGTGGCACCGATCGGCGGGCCGGGGTTGGTGCCATCGAGGATGGCCTGCATAAATTCCAGTCCCGAAAGCTTGAGCGCCTCGGATTGGCTCAGCAGGTCTTCGGGGCTTTTGGCAAGGCGGGGCATGGCTCTCTCCGGCAGGGTGAACTGCGCGGAATGCTGGGGCGAAAACCCCGCCTGTGCAAGGTGTTACGCCACGTCCTCAAGCGTAACATCAGGTGTCACGCCAAGCGCCCGGCAGACGTTGCGGGTCAGCTCTGCGCGGTTAAGCGTATAAAAATGCAGGTCTTCGACGCCTTCACTCAGCAACGTATCGCACATTTCGGTGCACAGCGCCGTGGCCAGCAAATCGTGGCGGTCGTCCCGCAGGGCCGCCTCAAATGCGTCGTCGAGCCACGCAGGTACCGGCGTGCCGCAGCGGGTCGCGAAATTGCGCGCGGATTTCCAGTTGATGATGGGCAGGATGCCCGGCGTGATCGGCTTGTCGATGCCTGCGGCAGCACAGGCATCGCGAAAGCGCAGAAAGGTTTCAGGTTCAAAGAAGAACTGCGTGATCGCCTCATCTGCGCCCGCCTCAAACTTGCGCTTGAGCCATGCGATATTGGCGGCCATATCCTCGGCTTCGGGGTGGCTGTCGGGATAGGCACCGACGCGGATATTGAAGGTGCCCTTGTCCGCAAGTGCTTCGATCAGCGCGCAGCTGTCACTGAAACCTTCGGGGTGCGGGGCAAAGGACGTGGCACCGTCTTGCGGGTCGCCGCGCAGGGCCACGATATCGCGGATGCCAATCTTTGCAAAGTTGTCAGCGACTTGCAGGGTCTCCGCTTTGCTTGCGCCCACGCAAGTCAGATGCGCGGCGACCGGCAGGCCGGAGGTGCGGCGCATTACGTGGGCGGCGTCATGGGTCAGATCGCGGGTGCTGCCGCCTGCGCCATAGGTCACGGAAAAAAAACGGGGCGCCAGTGGCGACAGGGCCTGCGCCGTGTCCCAAAGGTTAAAAGACGCATCGACGCTGCGGGGGGGGAATACTTCGAACGAGACATTGGGCGTGGCCATGAGAGGCTCCTGTGGTTCAGGTTGCCCTCTTGTCTCATAGTTAGCAATGTGAGACAAACTCATAACTCTCATCTTTAACATGAGGAATTGCTCACGTGCATATTGAGTTCAGGCATCTGCGCACCATTCAGGCGATCCATGAGGCAGGCGGGCTGGCGCGGGCTGCGGAAAAGATGAACATCACGCAATCTGCGCTCAGCCATCAAGTCAAAGGCTTGGAGGATCAGGCGGGTGTTGAGCTTTTCGTGCGCCGCTCCAAACCGCTGAAACTCTCCCCGGCGGGGCAGCGGTTGTTGAAACTGGCCCAACAGGTCTTGCCACAGGTGCAGGCCTTGCAGGACGAATTTTCGGGCCTGCGCGAGGGCAGCACGGGGCGCATGCACATCGCCATTGAATGCCATGCCTGTTTTGAATGGCTGTTTCCGGTTTTGGAGCAGTTTCGCCGATCCTGGCCGGATGTGGATGTGGATATCCGCCCCGGTCTTGCCTTTGACGCGCTGCCGGCACTTTTGCGCGAAGAGGTTGATCTGGTGATCTCTTCTGACCCCGAAGAACTTGCCGGGGTCGAATTTGTGGAACTGTTTGATTATAATGCTGTTTTTGTGGCCTCCAGCACCCATCCGCTGGCTGAGAAACCATATGTGGAAGCAGCGGATTTCCGTGGTGAGACGCTGATCACCTATCCGGTTGAACGCACGCGGCTGGATGTGTTCAGCCAGCTTTTGATCCCCGCCAAGGTGGAGCCAGCGGCGATCCGGCAGGTGGAACTGACGGCGGTGATCCTGCTGCTGGTGGCGTCCAATCGCGGGGTCTCCGTGCTGCCCGATTGGGTGGTGCGTGAGGTGAAATATTCCTCTGACTATGTGACCCGGCCATTGACGGCAGACGGCATCACCCGCAGGCTCTATGCGGCTGTGCGCACCAATGATCTGGGTAAACCGTTTATGGATCAATTGCTGGCACTGGCGGGGCAAGAAGCGCGGAAACTGCAGGCAGTTTGAGGGAGAATACCGATGCGTAAATGGCTCTTTGGTTTTATGTGCCTCTGCCTGGCAGGCCCGGTTTTGGGGGAAGAGGGGCAGGTTGTGATGTCCGCACAAGGGCTGACGGTGCGATTTGATCCGCCGCCATGGAGCACGACACGTGATCTGCACCGGACCAGCGAAATCCATCAGGCCAGCGGCAAGACGGAAAATGACACCAGCCTGACCATGTTCGAGGTGATCCCCGCAGGAGAGGATTTTGACGCCTGGACCCAGCTCTATGCGATGTCGGCTGAGGGGCCTCTGGCGGGTGATTTTGACGCTTATGTAAACGGGCAGGTCAATGTCTATGCACGTGCTTGCGATCGGGCGGGGGTCTTTCACGAGGCAAAAAGGTCAGCCAGCGCGCGCAGCCTGATCGTGCTCTGCGACAGGTACATCGACAATCCGGCGCAGGGTGAGGTCGGGTTTTTCCACATGGAGATGCAGGGCGACACGCTGGTGAAGGTCTATCACCACATCCGCGTGCCTGCGTTCGATCTGGGTCAGGTGCGTGCCAAGCCCCCGGTGTCGATTGACAAGATGCGGGTGGCGTTCTTGCGGGTGGCGCGGACGCAGATTGAGCCCCAGCCGGGGGGATAGCGACCCGGCTGGGGGTATTGGGTATCAGTTGACCTTGACGATGGCCTTACCGTGGTTGCCGCCTGTCAGCAGGTCCATGAAGGCTTGGGGCGCGTTTTCAAGCCCGTCGGTGATGTCCTCTTTGTACTTCACGCGGCCATCAGCGATCATCGGGGCAACTTCGGCCACGAAATCGGGGAAGCGGTTCCAGTGGTTTGAGATGATGAAGCCGTTCACGGAGAGGAAATTGACCAAAATGGTGCGCCAGAGTTTTGGACCGGTGAGACTTTGGCCGGCGGCATCTGCGCCAAGTCCTCCGGCGTTGTACCAGGCGATCATGCCGCAAACGGGGATGCGGCCAAAGGGGTTCATCAGCGACAGGGCGGATTCCAGCACCGGGCCGCCAACGTTTTCGAAATAGACATCGATGCCCTTGGGGCAGGCCTCTTTCATCGCGGCGCGCAATGATTTGAAATCGCTGTGGGCACGGTGATCGACGCAGGCGTCAAAGCCAAACATGTCGGTGGCGACGGCGCATTTGTCGGCACCCCCTGCAATGCCCACGGCGCGCAAACCCTTGGCTTTGGCAAGCTGCCCGACCATGGAACCCACAGGGCCAGTGGCGGCGGCAACGGCCAGTGTCTCGCCTTCTTGTGGGCGGCCATATTCGTTAAAGCCCCACCATCCGGTAAAGCCCGGCATGCCCAACACGCCAAGCGCTGTGGTGACAGGTGCCTGTGCGGGGTCCAGCTTGCGGCACATGCGCGCATCTGCGGTTGAGTGGGTGGCCCAGCCGAAAGGGCCAAAGACATGATCGCCTTCGGCAAAAGCAGAAGAGTTGGAGGCCAGAACGCGGCCCACGCTGCCGCCTTCCATTTTGCCACCGATGGGCACGGGAGCGGCGTAGGACTTGGCGTCATCCATGCGGCCGCGCATATAAGGGTCGAGAGACATGTGGCTGACCTCCACCAGAATTTCACCCTCACCTGCTGTCGGAATATCGGCGCTCTCAAGCCGGAAGTTGTCGGAGGTGGGGGCTCCTTCGGGGCGGCTGGCAAGGACAATCTGGCTCATCTGGTTGCTCATGGTCTGGTCTCCCTTTTGAAAATGATCGGGTCAGAGTGACGGGCTGGGCAGAGATGGCAAGGGGTGGTGGCTGTGACGTTGCGCTCATCTGTGCTGCGGGCGGGTTTCAGCCCCGCCTTTCGGGGAGGTGCGGGCAGAGATCGGCGTGCGCCGGAACCCAACCTGAAGGCCCGTGGATGGGCCTGCCGGTTCGGCCCCCCTTGGCAAGGACGCGCCGGGGGCCTAAAGGAGGCAATCGATTGGCTCAAAGGAAATCACCATGGTCGGCAGCGCAAATCTCAATGTGATGATCAAAGCGGCACGCAAGGCGGGGCGCGCGTTGCTCAAGGACTTTGGCGAGGTTGAGAACCTTCAGGTCTCGGTCAAAGGTGCGGGGGATTTTGTCTCAAAGGCGGACATTGGCGCGGAGCAGATCATCAAGAGTGAATTGATGAACGCGCGCCCGACATATGGCTGGTTGGCCGAAGAAGGTGGGGCCGAAGAGGGCAAGGACCCCACGCGCCGCTGGATTGTCGACCCGCTGGACGGCACGACAAATTTTTTGCACGGGCTGCCGCATTGGGCCGTCTCCATCGCGCTGGAGCACAAAGGACAGGTGGTTGCAGGGGTGGTCTATGACCCCTCAAAGGATGAGCTTTTCTTTGCCGAGAAGGGGGCCGGGGCCTGGATGAACGAAAGCCGGTTGCGGGTGTCGGGGCGCAGCAAGATGATTGAGAGTGTGTTTTCCACCGGGCTGCCCTTTGGCGGGCGCAGTGACCTGCCCGCGACATTGCAGGACCTCGCACGCTTGATGCCAACCTGCGCCGGCGTGCGCCGTTTTGGGGCGGCGGCGCTTGATCTGGCCTATGTCGGTGCGGGCCGGTATGACGGTTTCTGGGAGCGGCGGCTGAATGCCTGGGATCTGGCGGCGGGCATGATCATCGTGCGTGAAGCAGGTGGGCTGGTCGAGCCATTGGACCCTAAGGGCGACGTGCTGCAGGACGGCGAAATCATTTGCGCCAACGAGCCGATCTTTTCCAGCTTTGCGAAAGTTATTCGCGGATAACTGAGGTCAGCTCAAGGTGCTGTTGGAGCGCTTGAGTATTTTTGGCAAAAAGGAGCGCAGGGAGCGTTAGCTGTCTGACGGGTGGTTCACGCCGTCAGTCCAGCGGATGGGCTCGTGCTCCCATGTTTTGACCCCATCGATGCAGCCCAGATTGATACCGCATTCGGCGGGGTTTGAGCGGCGCTGGTGGTGGGTGTAGATGCCGCAGGTTTTGCAGAAGTAGTGCTGAGCCGTTCCGGTGCCCCATGTGTAAAGCGTGAGATTGTCCGCCCCTTTGAGGATGCGAAGTGACGCCATCGTGCCGGTCACGGCACCTGCCTGTCGGCGTGCACAGAAAGAACAGGTGCACCGGGTCACATCCCCCAAACCACGCGGCAGGGTTGCCGCGATCTTGACCGCGCCACAATGGCAGGTTGCGGTGATGTCGCGCGGCGCATCGTTCATCGGCGTTTGATCCTTGGCAGGCGGCTGTTGTTAATCTTGGGGTAGGTGGCTTCGGGATGGGGGGGATGCCCGTCGGTGCGGTCCCAAAAGCCGAAGCCGCCCTCTCGCAACCAGACAGGGATGGCCAGCAACAGCCCTGCGACAAACCCGCCCGCATGGGCCCAGAACGCCGTTCCCCCCTGATTGGGATCCGCGCCCAGTCCGCCGACGAATTGCATCACAAACCATAAGATCAGGATGATCCAGGCGGGGATTGGAAAGATGCGAAAGAAGACCACAAAGATGATCAGGATGTCGACTTTGGCCTTGGGAAAGAGCAGCAGATAGGCCCCCATCACGCCCGCGATGGCGCCTGAGGCTCCGACCATTGGCACGCGGGAGGAGGGTTCAAACATCACTTGTGTCAGCCCCGCCGCAACACCCGCCGCGAGGTAGAACAGCAGATAGGGGATATGCCCCATCTCATCCTCAATGTTATCTCCGTAAATGTAGAGAAACAGCATGTTGCCCGCCAGATGCATCCAGCCGCCATGCAGGAACATCGAGGTGAGCAGGCCTTCAAAGCCATACCCCGCTTCCAGCCGAGCAGGGATCAGCGCGTAGGTGTTGTAAAAGTCGTAGAGCGCCTTGTTGTCATTCAGGATCGGCACATAGCTCAGAAAAATGCCGATGTTCAGCGCCATCAGCACGTAGGTGACATAGGGCGTGCGGCCCGATGGATTGTGATCACGTATGGGAAACATTTCGCCACGCTGGGCGATTGCGCGGGCAGGGTCAAGAGGCCCCGCCCGCAAGTAGGTTAGCTTGCCGCACCCAGAAGGGCTGCGTTGCCGCCCGAAGCGGTGGTGTCCACGCAGACGTGCCGCTCTGCCCGGACGCGGGCGGGGTCAGGCAGGCCAGGGATCAGCGGGATGATCGGGCCGGTGCGTTGTGCCAGCGCCTGTTCCATCGCACGGCCTGTGTCTGCGTCGCCCCACCACAGGATACCGCCAAAGTCGGGGCCTTGGGTCAGGGCCTCGGGCGGGATGGAGCCGGTGGCGCGCAGGGCGGTGCCTCCCAGCGCTTCGACAGCGCGGGCTTGTGCGGCTGCCGCGTCTGCGCCCGGTCCCATGCACAGCAAGGCCGCACGGGGCTGGGTGGTCAGGCGGTTGGATTCGCCGGTCGGGCCGGGCAGGGACAGGCTCTCGATGGGGCGGCTTGCCGTTGCTTGAGGCAAGTTGGGGAGGGCTTTCATGGGGGTGTCCCATGGTCCCGCCGCTGTCTGAACATCCGGTGCGCCAAAGCGCGGCAGGTAATTTGGCCCGCCTGCCTTTGGACCGGTACCAGAAAGCCCCTCACCGCCAAAGGGTTGGCTGCCCACAATGGCTCCAATCTGATTGCGGTTGATATAGACGTTGCCTGCGTGAATACGTTCGGAGACATATTGCACCCGGTCGTCGATGCGCGAGTGCAGACCAAAGGTCAGGCCGTAGCCCGTGGCATTGATCGTGTCGATCACCGTGTCCAGTTCGTGTGATTTGAACGTGGCAAGGTGCAGGACCGGGCCAAAGACCTCCCGCTCCAGATCGGCGATACTGTTCACGCGGATCAGCGTGGGCGCGATATAGGTGCCGTGATCGGGTGGCGTAAGCTCAGCCATCACGCGGCCTTGGGCTCGGGCGGTTTCGATATGATCTGCGATGCCTTTGCGGGCCAGCGCATCAATAACAGGACCAACATCAGTGGAAAGCTGCCACGGATCGCCCATCTGCAAGGCTTCCATCGCACCGATGAGCATCTTGGTGAGGTCTTCGGCGATGTCCTCCTGCACATAGAGACAACGCAGGGCAGAGCAACGCTGGCCTGCGGACTGAAACGCGCTTTCCACGATGGCTTGTACGGCCTGTTCGGGCAGGGCGGTGCTGTCCACGATCATGGCGTTCAGGCCACCTGTTTCGGCGATCAGCGGTGTGCCGGGGGCGCAATGGTCTGCCATATTGGCGCGGATGCGCTGAGCGGTTGCGGTGGAGCCGGTGAAGGCCACGCCATTGACGCGTGCGTCGCTGGTCAAAGCTGCGCCAACGCCACCGCCGCCGGGCAAAAGCTGCAAAGCGCTGCGCGGCACGCCCGCTTTGTGCAGGATCGAGACGGTCAAGTGCGCGACCAGCGGCGTCTGCTCCGCGGGTTTGGCGAGCACGGCGTTGCCGGCTGCAAGCGCCGCGGAAATCTGGCCTGAGAAGATCGCCATGGGGAAGTTCCAAGGAGAGATGCACGTAAAGATGCCGGCAGGGGGTTCATCGGTGGCCTGTGCTGCGTAGTAGCGCAAGAAATCCACACCCTCGCGCAGTTCGGCGACGCAATCCATCATGCCTTTGCCCGCCTCGTGGGCGAGCAGGGCGAAAATTTCGCCGAAGTGGTCTTCGAGCAAGTCTGCGGCGTGCAAAAGCACTTTGCGTCGCTCAGCCAGAGGGGCGGTCCAAGGTGCCGCATGGTCCAACGCGGTTGCCACATCAGCGGGAGAGGCGTGGCGCACTGTGCCGGGGGACGTGTCAAGATGCGCAGGGTTGGTAACGGCGATGGCGGCCACAGGGTCAGCGGTGCCCGCCAAAAGAGGTGCGGCGTGCCACTGCTGGTCTTTGAAGACGTCGCGCGCTTTGTCGATCTCCCGCAATGTGGGGGTATGGGTGAGGTCAAAGCCGCGGGCATTTTCACGCAGGGGCCGGAAAATCTCAGGGCCTTTGGGAATTGTGACGTTGGTGCCGCTCAACTGCTCAAATGGATCCGCTGCAACAACCTCCGGCGGGACGTCCTCATCAACGATCTGGTTGACGAAGCTGGAGTTGGCACCGTTCTCCAGCAACCGCCGGACGAGGTAGGCGAGCAGATCACGATGCGCGCCGACAGGAGCGTAAATCCGGCAACGGGTGCCGTTTTGCTGCATGACGAGCGTGTGCAGCGTCTCTCCCATGCCGTGCAGGCGCTGGAACTCATAGGCTTGCGGGTCGTCGGCCATGTGCAGCACAGCGGCAACTGTGTGCGCGTTGTGGGTGGCAAACTGCGGATAGATGCGGTCCGTCATGCCGAGCAACTTGCGCGCATTGGAGATATAGCTGACGTCCGTGGCCGCCTTGCGGGTGAAGACGGGAAAGCCGTCGATGCCCTCGACCTGCGCGCGTTTGATCTCGGTGTCCCAATAGGCCCCTTTGACCAGACGCACCATGATGCGGCGGTCGTGGCGGGTGGCCATGTCATACAATGCGTCGATGACGGGGGTGGCGCGGGGGCCAAAGGCCTGCACAACTACGCCAAAGCCGTCCCACCCGGCGAGTGCAGGTTCTGCCATCACGCGGTCAATCACATCGAGGGAAAGCGCAAGGCGGTCGGCTTCCTCCGCGTCGACATTAAGGCCCATTCCAGCGGATTTCGCAAGCAGGCACAGCGCGCGCAGGCGGGGGACGAGATCGGTCATCACCGCATCCTCCTGGGCAACCTCATAGCGCGGATGCAATGCGGAGAGTTTGACCGAGATACCGGGATTTTTGCGGATGTCATCCTCCGTGCAGGCGGTGGCAATGGCGGAGATCGCGCGGGAATAGCTCAGGTGATAGCGTTTGGCATCGGCCTCTGTGCGTGCGGCTTCGCCCAGCATGTCGTAGCTATAGGTGAAGCCTTTTTCTTCCATACCTGCGGCACGTTGCATGGCGGCGTTAATGTCCTCCCCCAGCACAAACTGGCGGCCCATTTCCTTCATCGCGCGGGAAACGGCGGTGCGGATCACCGGCTCACCCAATCGCTTGATCGCAGCGCGCAGGTGGCGCACGGGGCCGGGTTGTTCGTCGTCCAACACGCGCCCCGTCAACATCAAGGCCCAGGTGGAGGCATTGACAAGGCTGGACGTGGAGTGCCCCAGATGGCGGCCCCAGTCAGAGGGCGCAATCTTGTCTTCGATCAGCGCGTCGATAGTATCTGCGTCCGGTACACGCAAAAGCGCTTCGGCAAGACACATCAGCGCCACGCCCTCATCGGTGGAAAGGCCGTATTCGGCCAAAAAGACCTCCATCAACCCCGGTGCCGTTGTGGAGCGGATGGCGCGAACCAGATCGGCCGCTTTTGCAGAGATCGCCGCGCGCTCTGGGGTAGGCAGCGCCGCTTGATCAATGAGGGTCTGCAGAACGGCGTCTGGTGCCGCATAGGTGCCAGCATCGATGTCGTGACGAAGCGAAGTGTAGGGCGCGTTTGGCATGGGTTGTCTCCAAATATGCATTTTGATGATCATAATCTAGATTCTACGAGACGTTTGACTTATGAATGGCAGAATTGAAGTCGTTATGATCGAAAAAGTGAGATATTGAAGTGAAAAAGGAACAGATTGATTTGGACCGATTTGATCAGGCGATTCTTACTGTCTTGGCAGAGGATGGCCGGATCAGCATAACCGACCTTGCCAAACGGATCGGGCTGTCGAAATCACCGACACAAGCGCGACTGCGACGCCTCGAAGAGCAGGGCGTCATTTTGGGCTACCGTGCGCTGCTTGACCCGATCCAACTGGGGCTTGATCACGTCGCTTTTGTTGAGGTGCGTCTGATCGACACCCGAGAGGCGGCGCTGCGGGCGTTCAATGCGGCCGTCGCAAAGGTGCCTGAGATTGAGCAGGCGCATATGATCGCCAGTCATTTTGACTATCTGCTCAAGGTGCGGACCCGCGATATGTCGGCCTATCGCCGCTTTTTGGGGGAGACGATTTCGAGCCTGCCGCATGTTTCCAACACGTCGACCTATGTCGCGATGGAGGCGGTGAAGGAGACAATGCTGGCGGAGGGGGCTTGACCCACGCGCCTCGCGCGCCATCATCGGACCATGCGCATTTTGACAACACTGGCGGTGCTGGCCGCCTCCGCTTTCGCCGCCTCTGCTGAGTGCCCCCCTGCCAAAGAGGTGCGCACAGAGCTGCTGACCCTGATCGCCCGTGCGCAAAGCGCCGAGAATTTCAGCGATGGCAGGCGGGTGTCCAATCAGATGTGGGAGGTCTGGTTGCGCGCCCCTGACGAGGTCGCACAGGCTGCTCTGGATGCGGGGATGCGCCGCAGGGATGTGGCGGATTATGCCGGTGCGCGACAGGAGCTTGACCGCCTGGTGGCGTATTGTCCGATGTATGCTGAGGGTTTCAACCAACGCGCCTTTGTCAATTTTCTAAGTGGTGAGTTTGAGACGGCTCTTGTTGATCTGGATATCGCGTTGTCGTTGCAGCCCTTGCACATCGCCGCGCAATCGGGGCGCGCGCTGACGCTGATGAACCTGGGTCGCATTGATGAGGCGCGTGCGCAATTGCTGATCGCGGTGGATCATAACCCCTGGCTGTCCGAAGCCGCTTTGCTGGCAGAGGGCGCGCCATTGGGGCCCAAGGGGAAAGAACTCTGACATTTACACCGCGCCCTGCTTGCGGTTAGGTGCGCTCATGCGGGCGTGATGGAATGGTAGACATACCAGACTTAAAATCCTTGAGTCTGTGCGGTAAAGTGCATACGGAACAAGGCGTTGCGAAGACGAGACGGTTTCAAGGCCCGATATAGGCCCGAAACTGAAAATTGAAGAACAACGCCAGATGCGGGCGTGATGGAATGGTAGACATACCAGACTTAAAATCTGTTGGGCGTATGCCCGTGTGGGTTCGAATCCCACCGCCCGCACCACTTTTTATTGGCCTACCGCCTTCGGCTACTTGAGGCCGGTTTGGTTCTAGGTTTCTCCTATCACCTCCACCACATTTTCCAACTGGTCCGGTTTTGTCTGCTCAAAAAGATACCTCTCGGGCAGCAGGATCACTTTCGCGCACCCTGCCAAAGCCACATTTCTCATGGTCGAAAGGCGCAACGCGGTCCCCTTTCGTGCGCGCTTGGAAATTTCGCTATTTACGCAAGGTGTATACCTCCTCCAAACTCCGGTTCAGGCGCGCCTGTGCGCCGCCCACACCAGAGCGTCTGAATGACGACAAGGAACAGAGGCCATCTGATGTCCAAAGACCCCCTTTTGCAGCCCTTCCAGCTCAAGCATCTGACATTGAAGAACCGGATCATGACCACCAGCCATGAACCTGCATATCCCGAAGATGGCATGCCCAAGGACCGTTATCGCGCCTATCACGAAGAGCGCGCGAAAGCTGGGGTGGCTCTTGCCATGACCGCCGGATCTGCGGCGGTGTCGCGGGATTCGCCGCCGGTTTTCAACAACGTGCTGGCCTATAAGGATGAGGTTGTCCCGTGGGTACGCAACCTTACGGATGCCTGTCACGATCACGGCTGTGCAGTGATGATCCAGCTTACGCATCTGGGGCGGCGCACCACTTGGAACAAGGGCGATTGGTTGCCGTCGCTGTCATCCTCAAGGCACCGCGAGCCTGCGCATCGCGCCTTTCCCAAACTCATTGAGGACTGGGATATTGACCGGATCATCGTCAACTTTGCCGATGCCGCGGAACGGATGAAGGCGGGCGGCATGGACGGGATTGAGCTGCAGGTTTACGGACATCTGCTGGATCAATTCTGGTCACCTCTGACAAATGACCTGATCGGGCCCTATGGCGCGGATACGCTCGGAAATCGGCTGCGCTTTCCGCTTGATGTGCTCGGGGCGATCCGCAAACGCGTGGGGGAGGAGTTTATCATCGGCTTTCGCTATACGGCGGATGAGGCGCAAAAGGGGGGCATCACACCTCAAGAAGGCTTGGACATCTCCAAAACCCTTGCCGAGACCGGGCAGCTTGATTTCCTCAATATCATTCGGGGCCGTATCCACACGGACCCCGCCATGACGGATGTGATCCCCGTGCAAGGGATGCCAAGCGCGCCACATCTGGATTTCGCGGGCGCTGTCCGGCAAGCCACGGGGATGCCGACCTTTCATGCGGCCCGCATCCCTGACGTTGCCACCGCCCGCCATGCGGTGCAATCGGGGCAGTTGGATATGGTCGGTATGACACGCGCGCATATGGCGGACCCGCATATCGTGCGCAAGATCATGGAAGGCAGAGAGGACGACATCCGGCCTTGCGTTGGGGCCACGTACTGCCTTGACCGGATCTATCAGGCCGGGGATGCGCTGTGCATTCACAATGCGGCGACGGGCCGCGAGCTGGACATGCCGCACGACATTGAACCTGCCACCAAACGCCGCAAGGTTGTCATCGTCGGGGCTGGCCCTGCCGGGCTGGAGGCGGCGCGCGTCGCGGCGGAGCGGGGACATGAGGTGGTTGTTTTTGAGGCGCAGCCAGACCCCGGCGGACAAATCCGCCTGACCGCACAGAACGCCCGACGTCGGGAGATGATCTCCATCATAGACTGGCGTATGGCGCAATGTGCCGCACGGGATGTGACCTTTCATTTCAACACCTGGGCTGAGGCGGAGGATGTGCGCGCATTGAGCCCGGACGTTGTGATCGTGGCGACAGGGGGCCTGCCCAACATCGAATTGTTCGAAACAGGCAAAGACGCGGATCATGTGGTGTCGGCCTGGGACATCATCTCGGGCGATGTGAAACCGGCGGGGGACGTGCTGATCTATGACGAAAGCGGCGATCACCCGGCGCTGCAGGCTGCCGAAGTTGCCGCAGCCGCAGGGGCGCGCGTTGAAGTGATGACACCTGACCGCACCTTCGCTCCAGATATCATGGCGATGAACCTTGTGCCCTATATGCGCAGCCTGCAGGACAAAGATGTGACGTTTACCGTCACCCGGCGGCTGCTGGGTGTCGAGCGCGTCGGCAATCGGCTGAGTGCAACCATCGGCACCGACTACAGTGATCACATTTTGCACAAGGACTACGATCAGATCGTGGTGAACTATGGAACCATGCCGCTGGATGACCTCTACTTCACCCTCAAACCCCACAGCAGCAATGGCGGGGCGGTGGACCACGACGCCTTGATTGCAGGGCAGGGGCAGAAGATCGTGCAAAATGACGCGGGCGCCTACCAGCTCTTTCGGATCGGAGACGCGGTTTCCGCGCGAAACACACATGCTGCGATCTACGACGCGCTGCGACTGGTCAAGGATATCTGACATGCGGATTGGCATCATCGGAACGGGCACCATTGCCACTGCGGTGGTTGAAGGGTTGGCAGGGCTTGGCCACCAAATCACCGTTTCTGAGCGCAGCGCTGAAAAGGCGGAACGGTTGGCCGCAACCTTTACGGAGGTCACCGTCGCCTCGAATGCCGGGGTGATTGCGCAGAGCGACGTCGTGTTTGTGGGCCTCATGGCTGAGGTTGCGGCTGATGTCCTGGGTCCTTTGACGCTCAGGGATGATCAAACGGTGATCTCGCTCATGGGGGGCTTGTCGCTGAGCGAAGTTGCGCTTCTTGTTGCCCCGGCCACGGCTGACGCTGTGATCATCCCGTTTCCGGCCATCGCCACGGGGGGCTCTGCGATTTTGGTGCGCGGGGAAACCGCGCTGATCCGTGCGCTGTTTGCACCACGCAATACCCTCTGTGCGGTATCTTCGGACGAGGAGCTTTCCGCCTATCTGTGCGCGCAGGCGGTGCTTTCTCCGGTGGTAAAGCTGGTTGCAGATGCAGCGTCCTGGGTCAGCGCAGACGCGCAGAGCGCGGGGCAGGCCGAGGCGTTTTTGCGCCATCTTGTCGGGTCCAGCCTTCTGGGGTCTGCCTGCGCCCCACTGCTCAAGGCGTTGGACACGCCGGGCGGTTACAATCAACGACTGCTGCACCACATGGGTGCTGGCGGGATGTCAAAAAACCTGGTTGCGGGGTTGAACACTTTGAAAGATGATCGCTAACCGCTGCCGCAGGGCAGCCAGACGGCAGCCTTCGCATGTTGCGCAATGTGGCGGAATGCTCTCTTGGTTGACACGCCTGCGTTCTCAAGGCTCCATAAGCGCAAAAGAAACGCCACGAGCAGGAGCCATGACATGACCGTATTGATCGCCGGGGGCGGCATCGCCGGATTGGCGCTGGGCCTGACCTGCCACCAGATCGGTGTGCCTTTCAAAGTGTTTGAAGCCGTGCGTGAGATCAAACCCCTTGGCGTTGGCATAAACCTGCAACCCACTGCTGTGCGCGAGCTGTTTGACCTCGGCTTGCAAGAGGACCTTGAACGGATTGGCGTGCGCACCCAAGAGGTTGGCATGTATTCCAAGCACGGGCTGCACATCTGGACAGAGCCGCGCGGGACAGCCGCAGGGTATGACTGGCCGCAGTTTTCCGTGCACCGGGGGCAGCTGCACCGGATGATGTATGAGACCTTGATTGCGCGGGCGGGGGCAGATTGCGTGAAAACCGGTTGGCGCAGCACCGGTTTTGTCAACGATGCAGACGCAGCGGTGCTGGAGATGACCAGCGTTGCCGGCAAGCGGCTGCGCGTCAAAGGCAGTGTGATCATCGGTGCGGACGGTATCCATTCAACGATCCGCGCGCAGATGGCCCCGCAGGAAGGACCGCCGGCATGGGGTGGCAAAATCCTGTGGCGAGGAACCACGCAGGCCAAACCATACCTCAGCGGCGCGTCCATGGTGATGATCGGCTATGATGGGGTGCGGTTTGTTTCATACCCGATCTCAAACCCCGACCCTGAGACGGGGCTTGCCACGATCAACTGGATTGTAAACCTCCAGACAGATGAGGCGGCTGGCTTCAAAAAGGAAAACTGGAACCGCCGGGCTGATCTGAATGATTTCCTGCCCCAGTTGCGGCATTTCAACCTCGATTGGATCGACATTCCCGGCCTAATCGAAGGGGCCGACGAAATGCTTGAATACCCGATGGTGGACCGTGACCCGCTTGAGCGTTGGACCGATGGCCGCGTGAGCCTGATGGGCGACGCCGCACATCCTGCGTATCCGGTTGGCTCAAACGGGGCAGGCTCCGCCATTCTGGACGCGCGGCGGCTGGGTGCGGCGTTCCTGGAGCACGGCCTGAACACGGCGGCGCTTGCGGCGTATGAGGCCGACATGCGACCCGTCGCGTCGGCTGTGACGCTGATGAACCGGGTCGCGGGGCCGGATGCGATCCTGGATGTGGTGGAGGCGCGATGTGGTGGTCAATTTGATCACATCAACGACGTGATCCCACATGCGGAACTGGCCGCTCATGCGGACAAGTACAAGCAAACCGCAGGAACGTCGGTTGCCGAGACAAACGCGCGGCCGCGCACCATCGCTGAAGGCGCGCAGTTTCAGGCCTAGCCAATGACGGTAAGCCAGAACCAGACCGTGATCACCGAACTTGCAGTGGCAATCAGCACCGCAGAGGCTGCGACCCGGCGCGCGCGGCCATACATATTGGCGAAAATGTAGGCGTTGAAACCCGGTGCCATCGCAGAGGTCAGCACCGCCGAGCGAAACAGGTCCTGGTCAAGGCTCAAGGCAGATCCCATGCCAAAGGTCAGCGCCGGATGCACCAGCAACGTGATGGCGCAGACCATCGCGATGGCTTTCATGTCACCTTCGGGTTTGTACTGGATCAACACGCCCCCCAAAGCGAAGAGTGCGGCAGGCAAGGCCGCACGCACGATGAGCGACAGCGCATCATCCACCACGCCGGGGATCGGCAAACCGACTATGTTCACGGTAAATCCCGCCAGAATGCCAATGACCAGCGCATTGCGAAACATCGCCCGGCTTACGGAGCGCGCAAGTGTCGCTGCGGATTGGCCACGGTTGCGCACAATCTCCATCACGGTGATGCCCAGTCCGTAACAAATTGGGGAGTGGAACGCGATGATGGCGTAGTTGCCCGTGAGCCCGTCGGGTCCGTAGGCGCGCTCGGAAATGGGCAGGCCCAGCAAGACAGAGTTGGAAAACAGGCAGCAAAAGCCGATGGCCACGCAATCTTCCCAGTCGCGTTTGAACAGCACCCGCGCGCCGATCATCCCCAGCGCAAAACAGATGATGGCACCAGAATAGAAACTGACCAGCAGTCGCGGATCAAATGAGCTTGCGATGTCGATCTTGGCAATTGCCTGAAACAACAGGCAGGGAATGGCGAAGTTCTGGGTGAACTTCATCACCCCGTCGATGCCGGAAACCGGGAACAGCCCCCGCCACACCGCCACATAGCCAAAGCCGATGACCAGAAAGACGGGCAGGATGACGTCCAGAAGGGTTTGCACTTGCGGGCCTTGGTTTCTTGCCGCCATGCGGCGCGTGGCGAAAAGGGTTAGGTCAGCGGAAACCGCAACACCATACCGTCGTAGGCAGGTGAAATATGCTCCGGCGTTTCGGCGGCGACGGTATGATAGTCCAGATCGTTGTGCATGTTGGTCAGCACAGCGGTTTTCGGTGCCATATCCTCAATCCAGCCCAGGGTTTGCTCAAGATGGCTGTGAGTCGGATGTGGATCGCGGCGCAGGGCGTCCACAATCCAGCAGGTCAGCCCCTCCAGATGTGGCCAGACGTCATCTGGTATTTGAGCAACATCAGGTAGATAGGCGACGTCGTTCATGCGAAACCCGAGCGCATCCATACCGCCATGGTTGACCAGAAACGGCGTGAAGGTTAGCGCCCCACCGGGACCGTCGATCGTGACATCCCCATCAATATCGTGGATGTCGAGGATCGGTGGATACATCGACCCTTCGGGCCGGATGAAGGCATAACCGAACCGCTCCATCAGCGCTTGTTTGGTTGGGGCATCGGCCCAGACCGGCAGGCGCGCGCGCATGTTGATCACGATCATGCGCAGATCATCAAGCCCATGCACATGGTCCGCGTGGGAATGGGTGTAGAGCACCGCATCAAGGCGTTCCACATCTGCGTTCAGCAGTTGGGTGCGCATGTCGGGCGAGGTGTCGATCAGCACAGAAGTGGTGCCATTGTCTGTAACCTGCTCCACAAGGATGGAACATCGCTGCCGCCGGTTCTTTGGCTCCTCGGGATCACATGCGCCCCAATGACCACCCAAACGCGGCACCCCACCAGAGGAGCCGCAGCCCAGCATGGTGATGCGCATCTCAGCCATCAGGCAGCGGCCTTATAGCGTGCAGCCTTGGTAAACAGCCGCTCAAAATTCGCCTCGGTCTGCGCTGCAAACTCCGCGTAATCGATGCCAAAGGTTTCCGCCGCGCGCCGCGCGGTATGGGCGGTATAGGCTGGTTCATTGCGCTTGCCGCGGTGGGGTGGTGGCGCAAGGTAGGGCGCGTCTGTCTCGACCAGAATGCGATCCACGGGGGCGGCGGCAAAAATGTCGCGCAACTCCTGAGATTTAGGAAAGGCCGTGATGCCAGACATGCTGAGGTAGAAGCCCAGATCAAGGGCCGCCTTGCCCAAGGTCTCAGACGACGAAAAACAATGCATGACACAGGTGTAGGCCCCGTTGGCGTGTTCCTCGCGCAGGATGCGGGCCATATCGGCGTCCGCGTCGCGGGCGTGGATGATGAGGGGCAGACCGCTTTGCCGTGCCGCCGCAATATGGATCCGCAGGGAGGTTTGCTGCACCTCCGCGCTCTCCGCTGTGTAGTGATAATCCAGCCCCGTCTCGCCAATGCCGACCATCTTGGGATGGGCTGTCAGGGCCAGTAGATCATCGACGCTGACCATAGGTTCAGACGCAACAGACATCGGATGCGTGCCCGCTGCGAAAAATACAGGCGCATGCGCCTCCGCTATCGCCTGCACCTGCGGCAGCGCGCGCAATTTGGTGCAGATCGTGACCATGCGTGTGACCCCAGCATCCGCCGCGCGGGCGATCACCTCGGGCAATTGCCCGTCGAAATCCGGGAAATCGAGGTGGCAGTGGCTGTCGGTGATCTGAGGTGTGTCGGTCATGCCTGTCCGTGCGGTTATCTTGGCGCGCAATGGGCCATCTTTTGCAGGGTATCTAGGACCAGTGCGGCAGGGTCAAGGTTGACCGCCAGCCCATGTTGCGCGCGTGCCGATACCTCTTGTGCCAGATCGGCCCATTTGCGCCCCTGATGCGGGGTGGGGGCAAGGCGGGCCATGACCTCTCGCTCGCCCGGTGCGGCCTCAACCTCGGGCGGTGTGCCGGTGGCGCCTGTGCGGGCCAGACGGCTGAGCAGCAGGTCCACCAGCGTAAAGAGCAGCGCCAGCTTTTCATCCGCGCCCCGGGTCGCCGCCGCCTCGGCCAATTTCAGCGCACGGGCGCGGTCAAGCCGGGGCAGGGTGCCCATCAGCGCCACAAGCTCCGCATAAAGGTGCAGCCCCCCCATCAACGACAGCCGCAAAGCGCCCCCAACCGAGCCCCCGGACAGCGTCGCAAGCGCGCCGGGATCGCCTTCGATGGCTACACCAGAGTTTGCCAAAGCCTCGGCCATCTGGTCAGCATCAAGCGTTCCAAGCCGCAAGGTGCGGCACCGCGAGCGAATGGTTGGCAGCAGACTGGAAGGTTGATGGCTGAGCAGCAAAAGGGTCGCCCGCTCAGGGGGTTCTTCCAGCATCTTCAACAGCGCGTTGGCCGCATTCACGTTCATCTCATCCGCATCGTCGATGATCACAACGCGTCGGCCGCCATCGGCCGCTGACATCTGGAAAAATCCGTTCAACGCACGGATGTCATCCACAACGATCTGCTTGCGCATGCGCGCGGTGTCGGGGTTCATCGTGCGTGTCACGGATTTTAACGCCCCCTCCCCACCTGAGGCGATGCGACGGGCAACAGGGTGATCCGGGTCGATATGCAGCGATGTGGGCGTTGGTGCTGCAAACATACCGCCGTCATCGTCGGGTGTTGCCAGCAGGAAGCGCCCAATCTGCCAGGCGAGGGTTGCCTTGCCCACACCACGCGGCCCGGTCAGCAGCCAGGCATGGTGCAATTTGCCTGTGTTGAACGCGTCGAGAAACGCAGCCTGTGCCGCGTCCTGCCCGATCAACTGCGCGGTGTCGCGGGGGTGCAGGGCACCGTCAACGCGGTCTGGCTGGGGTGTATCGTCGCTCATGTGCCGGGGTGTAGCATGTTTGCAGGCTGATGAAAGCAGGCTCAGCCGGGCAGGCGCGCCGCAACTGCGTTTTGCACGTCTTTGGCAACGTCTTCGACTGCGCGGCCCCCGTCGATTGTCACAAAACGGTCCGAAAACTCCTCCGCCAGTGAGAGAAAGCCCGCGCGCATCGCTTGTTGCAGGCCTTCGCCAAAGTCCTCAAACCGTTCTTCCTCGGTTTGCCGGGACAACGCGCGCGACAACCCTTGCGCGGGGTCCATATCGATCAGGACGGTCACGTCCGGTTCTACCCCGATCATCAAAGCGTGCAGCTTGTCCACGACGCCGCGCAAGTCTCCGCGCGACAGACCCTGATACATGCGCGTGGAATCCGCAAAGCGGTCGCAGATCACGATCTTTCCAGCCGCGAGCGCCGGGCGGATCGTGCGTTCCAGATGGTCACGGCGCGCAGCGGTAAAGAGCAGAATTTCGGTTTCAGCCGACCAGCGGTCTGGCTCTCCCTGCAACACCAATGCGCGTATCTCTTCGGCACCTGTCGAGCCACCGGGCTCACGCGTCAGAACAACGTCGTGACCCGCTGCTGTCAGCTGCGCAGCGAGCAATCGCGCCTGGGTGGATTTACCAGAGCCGTCGATGCCTTCAAAGCTGATGAACAGTCCGTCAGCGCTCACGAAGCGTCCTGCGGTCCTGCGTTCAGACGCGCCAACAGATGTTTTGCCGCCGCTGTTACCTTGACCATAAAGCCGCCGGGCGACACTGACTCCGAGGCAACCAGTGGGACCCGGATTTCTGGCAATTCATCCCGGGTGATCACCAGTTCAGCCAGCTGATCGCCCTTGGTGACCGGGGCTTCAAACGGCCCTTGATAAATGATTTCGCCCTGCAAGCCGCCATTGGCGCTGATGGGCGCGAGGACAGACAGGTCTTCGACCAGCTCCAAGCCCACCGTTTGCTGCGCGCCCAAAACCACCGGTGCTTCGGCAAGCTGTGTGCCTGCCGCACCAAGCATTTGCTGGCTGAACTGCCGGAAGGCCCAATTGACAATCGATTCAGATTCGCGCGCCCTGTCCGAAATGGAAGTCAGACCCGAGATGACAAAGATCACGCGCCGGTCCCCTTGCTTGGCACTGCCGACAAGCCCATAGCCCGCCTCTTGGGTGTGGCCGGTTTTAAGGCCATCCGCGCCAATATCCAGCGCAAGCAATGGGTTGCGATTAAAACGGTTTGAGCTTTCGGTCTCGTCAAAAAGGAACTCACGTTCTGCAAACATCGGATAGAATTGCGGAAAATCGGAGATCAACCGGTTGGCCAGCAACCCAAGATCACGCATCGACATCCGGTGGCCCGGCTTGGGCCAGCCGTTGGAGTTCATGAAGGTTGAGTTTGTCATGCCCATCTGCTGCGCACGCATGGTCATGTCGCGTGCAAAACGGCCCTCCGTGCCTGACAGGGCCTCCGCAATCACAACGCAGGCGTCATTGCCTGACAACACAATGATCCCGCGCAATAAATCCTCAACAGAGACACGCTCGCCTTCTTGCAGGAACATCGTGGAGCCGCCGTAGCGCGCCGCGTCTGCGGAGACGAGCAATTGCTGGTCAAGCTCCAGCCGCCCTGAGGCCACAGCCTCAAACGCCATATAGAGCGTCATCAGTTTGGACATCGACGCAGGGGGCAATGGCTCATCCGCGTTCTTGGCCAATAAAACAGTGCCCGTTGTTTGATCAAGAACATAGGCGCTCGCGGCCTTTGTCTCAAACGCTTGGGCGGCAAAAGAGGTGAGGATCAGCGCCAGGCTGGCAGCAAGGAGGCGGATCATAATCTGGGCGTGCTCCTGTCAGTTTCAGTTGGTAACGGCATAGGCATCAGAGAACCCTTCGGCCTTGATCGCTTTGATCAGGTTGTTGAGTTCGGATTTGCTGCTTGCCGGGCCGACGACGACACGCCAGAACGGCTTGCCATTAATCTGGGACTTTTTGACTGTCGGGACAATACCTGCGCCGCGCATCTGTTTGGCAACGCGGGTGGCGTTGGCTTCGACGCTGAAAATACCCAGCTGCACGAAGGGTTTGGCCAAGGAAGAAGCAGGTTTGGCCGCTGGCGCAGGGGCGGATGGTGCGGCCACTGGAGTTGCGGGTGCCGCTTCGATCGCGGCCCCTGCGGCGGCAATGGGGTCGAGCGATGTCTCTGATACCTCAGCAGGAGCCGCAACGGTGTCGGTCGCAGCCTCCTCGATGGCGGGCGCGCTCTCAACCGCTTCTTCGCGCCGCAGTGCTGTCACGTTGAGCGGTGCAGGGGCCCCCGCCAGAATACCAAGTGCGGCCGCTGCATCAGATGAGATTTGCAATTTTGGACCGGGCAAATCGCGTTCCTTGCGAAACAGCGCGCCAATCACAAACTTGTTGTTGGCCTCATTGCGGATGATCACACGCTCAGGCTCACTTACATCGGGGTGGGCCACCCAGACACCGCCGAGCGATGGCCGACCGTCCCAAAGACCCTGATCCGTTGCAGAAAAAACTTCTGGTGCTTCGACATCACGCTCGACCAGCTTGCCTGTGGGGGCGGCTCCCGCATTGCTTGACTGCGCGCCTCCCTGCGCCGAGGGCAGGCTGAATTTCCCGTTTTCGTCACATCCGGCCAATAGCCCCAGCGCCAAAACCCCGGCAAGTACCTGTTTGGTTTTGCTATACGTTGTCAACTGTGGGAGGGGATGCATGTGCTCCATGGGCCTGCTCGTCATGGTACTGTCCTTGCCTGCGGGCCGTTTCTGGGCCTCATTTGGTCGTAAGATACGACACGCCAATAGGTCCCCTAAAGAGGATCTTGGCGGCACTCTAACCTGCTCGCGGCCACCTGAAAAGGCTGCGCAGGCGGTATCGGCAAATTTCCACAACAGGGCCTTGGATAAAAAAGCTGTGCGGGTGGTGCATTTGCAGGTTTGCCGAATCAAACCAAGCCGATTAGGAGGGGCGGGCTGCGGAGGTTTGGCAGAGTGGTCGAATGCACCGGTCTTGAAAACCGGCGGGCGTGAGAGCGTCCCCAGGGTTCGAATCCCTGAGCCTCCGCCAGCAAATCAATCTAACGCATTGATAATGTGCAATATTTTGACATGTCGTTTGAACTGTTCCCACATTTGTTCCCACATCGCGCATTTGTTCAAATTGCGCCGTTTCGGTCTTCGTTAGACTTGTTGCCGGTAATCAGCTTGCGTTGATCCTCACGGCTGATTTGGCCGTAGCTGCGCAATGTCGTCAAAACATCTGAGTGTCCAAGGTTCTGCGATGCCGCCACCAGTTCGGCCACAGACGCCGCATTTTTGGCCGCGTGGCGCGCCAGCATGTGACGAAAGGCGTGGGGGCCGTAGTTGGGAACGCCTGCGGCCTCAAAGGCGATGCGAACAATCTTGCGCACAGGTTCGGTGCTTTTCCAGTGGCCGCGCGTAAAGCCGTCCGCTTCAAAGCCCGAATTTGACTTGGCGGCAATCGCGGTTGCCGGGAACAGCGGATCGTCTGGGCCGTACAGCGCTACTTCGTCACAATACTTCACCCAGTCGGCAAGGGCGATCTCGGCTTCGTCAAATCCTTTGGCAAAGAAGGTGTCGATGACCTTTCCAAACTTAGTCGCTACTTCGCGCGGGTTTTGGGTAACGGATTGTTCCTGTAAATCAACGTGCTTGATCCTGAGTGAGACCAAGGCCGCAACACGAACACCCGTGAGGCACAGTAAAGCAAAGATGGCCTTGTCGCGTTTTTGCTTCGGTGTGGCGTTGGGCATAAGGGCAAGGGCGCGTTTGGCTTGGTTTATGCTGGGCGCTGGGCGGGGCGGGGCTGCGCGGGCCTCTGCTTCGTCACGACGGGAAAGACTAAAATAGTCCGCGTCCGCCGCTTTGATACGGCTGCGGAACCCGTCCTGCTGAGAAAGCCAAAGAGTAAATTCCCGCAAGGTGGCCAAAACTGATCGCATTGTGGATTTGCCCAAGGGCTTTCCGGCCTTTGTCGTGCTCTGCTCCAAGTGGGTGCGGAACCCCATAGCCTGTTCAATGTGAAAACGGGCAAAGTCCTTGCGCCCGTTCCAGACGTCAAAACGCTCAAGCGCGGCGATCTCTCGATCCAGCGTTTTTTCCGCAAGCTGGCGGGCGAATTTACGATATTCGAGAAAGCGGCGTTTCAGGCGTTCGTTCTTTTCATTGGGTCGCTTGTTCATGGTGACTTCCTATCCTTTGGTCTGGTTACAGGCAGGTGTTTTTATGTGGCCCATAGGGCTTGCGGCGCGCACCGGGTTCGGGACGTTTGGGTTAGTGGCTGAGAAGGAAACACAGGGGGGTATCTGTCCACCATTATAATGTCGCTTCGGACCGTGTTATTGTGAGGTCAAGTTTTGAGCGAACTTCAGGAAGGTGGGCCAAAGATATCGGTTTGCAAACGATGCCTTCGCAAACATCGCAAAGGGCTGTAAGCATCGCTCTGTTGCGTTCGACTTCGCAGTCCGCCATTTCAGCGGCAGGGGTACGAGCCTTTCTGCAGCGCAGACAGTAAAACTCGCACAAGTCTGTTTTGACCTTACGGTCTGCGCGCTGGGCGGTGATGTACTCGCGCAGATCATCCCCGCGAATAAGCGGCGGGTGGGTCGCGTCCAACAGGGGCAACCCATCCCGTGTCCAGTTCCCGATTGTGCGGGTGGAAACGCCGACGAGTGCCGCCGCCTCCGCTTTTGTGTAACACCGAAAAGACTTGATCCCGCTGAGACGGGCTTGCTTTGGCACGGCGAATTACTCCCCGTCCGTTTCGTGTGCTGCAAGCCACTCGTGAATGGCCTCGATCTTGATCAGACGGCGTGTCCCGATCTTGATGCTTTTCAGATCACCTTTGGCCAAGGCGGCATAAAGGCTTGTCCGCCCAATGCCTGCAAGCCGCGCGGCTTCGTCTGGGGATACTGCGATAGGGGGTGTTGGTTGGGTGTTCTGCTTCGTGGTTGTCATGGTTCATTCTCCATCATTTGGTGACGGGTGAACCTTCGCGGACGTAAGGTGGATCAAAACAGATCGTGCGTTTCGATCCAGTTATGATCCACTTCTGAATCCGGTAACATATTTCTTAAGCGTTGGTAATGATGGGGATTTTTTGTCTGGAAATAGGGCTTGGAACTCCGCCTGCAACGCCTTTGCTTTGGCATTTCGTCCCTGCAGCGTGCGGCCTTGGCTGGCCCGAAGTGCGATTAAATCGAAGATAGGTGTCCTGTAGTCATTGGGCCGCCCACCGGTGCGTTGTTCAGGAACCCCCGCGACGGCACGAAGGTCAGCAACCACAATGAGTTTTCCGGCTATGGGATCAAAACTTAGGACGTCCTGGAGTTGTGCCGTTGCGTAAGGAGGCACCGATAGCGTGCCGTTTGATGTGAGAACCACGCCAAAGGGTGATTTCATTTCATTTGCCAAGGCTGCTTGCAAGTCCCCTACATCCTGCGTGTCCTGCAGAGTGGGATGCAGGTACAGCACGACGTCACCTGTAGGGCTATCAACGGCCCCAATGCGCCATGTATCCTTGTCTAGAGGCGAAGATTTCCGCCTCTTGCAGGCTTGGGCTTCTGCAATCTGCGCAGCGAAAGCGCTAAGGTTTGGTCTTACCGCGATAAGTTCGGCACGGGATTTTGAGATGAAGCCAAGATCAGGACAATAATATCCATATTGCGAACCCTCATAGACAATCTTGGCGTCATGAGACTGGTGGCATTCATCACAGATCATGGATGAAACAACGCCAGATTCTTCTAGTAGCCCAGCTTTGATCAGGTCGTCATAGGCCGGAAGCAATGAATAGCCAACACTCGCAACGCGCGCGCGCTGTGCGAGCAGGGTGGCAAATAGATTTACCGCATTCAACTATGCGGCCTCTATCACGTCAAAAGGTTCAGGGGGCGGTGCGATCAATTTCCACCGGTCCAGCAAAGCCAAAACAAACTGACGTTCAGCTTCGGTCTTGTTTGGAATGGTAGTGGTGTTCGGGGTGCGCAGCGTTACCGTCAAGGACTTTGCCCGCTTACCTTCTTCGGGCGCTCGCATGATCCGAAGCGTTGCGCCGATAATCGTCCAGCCCGCCGCGTGAATGGGGGATTGCCCACCAAACTGGCGCTCAAGGAATTGATAGATGGTTTCGTCATCCCCGCGATGTTCAAACCGCGCAAAGCCGCCACCCACCGAGTAAAACTCAAGGGACGACACTTCAACTCTTTCAACACGGTCAGCAGGTTCGGTCGGAAAGCTGGGATGTGCGCGCAGGTTGGCCAACAGCACATCACGCCTTGGCGTCTCAACGGGTGGCTGGGACTGTGGTGCAAAGTGCTTTGAAAATGATGACGCGTATTTGTCGCGCATTTTTTTGCCACCACGGGCGCAGATTTCCACAATCCGATCTTTCGCATTGCAGGCGATCCCGACTTCCAAAACCCGCTGAACAACTTGACGTTCCAACACTGCAGTTGGTCCAAAAGTCAGCTCACTTTCCGCACTGGCCTCAACATAGATTGTAGCCTGCAGAATTTCGGTTTCTTCGCCTGTTATAGGGTGGACGCGGATAGAGGTGTACCAATCCGCCTCGCGCTTGCGGTGTCCGGGTAATTGAAGAATAGCGATTGCATCAGCGACAAAGCCTGCGCGGGCCACGTCATCGCCCAGCGCCCAAGGTTTCCCGTCATCCTCGAATTGAAATGCGGACCATTGCTTGCCGCCCGTACGCTGCATCAGGGAGGCTTGTACCGCGACGCGTTCCAAAATCTTGGGGTGGTCCATGGCCAGCATGAGCAGGACGTCTTGGATGCCTTGCAATCCTTCCAAATCAATGCGTTGGGCGGCACATATTTGTTCCGCTGCGGTCATGGTCTGCGGGGTGGCCAAGCTGGCAAGGTGATCCAATTCTGCTTTGACGCGATCTTGGGAAACTTCCGGCAATTCAGCAATTAGGCTGGTGATATCATTAACAAGCGCCGTTCCGCGCCCCCTGAGCAGCCCCACTTGAGTGGTCCAGTTTGAAAGTTAGTGCATGATCGGCCTTTGGTCCATCGGTACGATGGCCTCTGGCGCGGGTGGGCGATAGCCCAGAGCACTATGGGGTCGTTTGGTGTTGTAGTGGTTCCTCCAT
>JBGCDV010000023.1:0-123100 GCA_045105735.1 Sulfitobacter sp.
TCATCGATGTGGTTCTGCCGCAAGATGTGACGGATGGTTTCCTGACGGTTTCGGTTCTCGATGTCACGGGGAGTGTCATTCATTTGTTGCCCCACATTGGCCGCCCTGACAATTCTGTTGCCTCTCTGCGCGACGGCAAATCTGGCGAAGTAGCAGTTCGTGTTGCCTACCCCATAGATGATCGGCCACCCGGCGGCATCGCCTTTACCGTCGATGACAGTTCACTTGGCAAAAGCAAGATTTTGGTGCTGCATTCAGACACGCCGTTGTTTGAGGAAATGCGCCCGTTTACGGAATCGGCTGAAGGCTACGCAGAAGCGTTGCGATCCCGTGCGGCATCTGGTGGCATAATCCACTCGTTGGACTCAGGCATCCTGACCACGGTTCGTGAATAGCGGCTGCACCCGTCATCTCTGGTTATTGAGATTTTGGCAGAACCGCGCGTTGATCAATCTGCCCGGATCTAAAAGACAGATCTTCGGTTGAGATTTTTAGGGTATCAAACGTTAAATCTGAAGCACTTAGTGCTGCCTGAAAGGCAAATTTTTCAACCAGTTAAGGGATGCGGTGTGTTACAGATGAGACCAATTTCGCGCTAGAGAATGTCGACCACAGCCGTGGTGATGTTATCCGCGCCACCCCCTGCCAAGGCAATTTGGATCAGATGATCACAAATCAACTCTATTGGTTGAGTGGCGAGTGCGTGGCGCAAAATCTCAAATGTTGCATATTTTGTCAGCCCGTCAGAGCAAATCAGAAAGCGGTCACCCGGCGCAATGTCGCCTTTGATTTTTTCCAGCTCAAGCGCGTCTCCCACCCCAACCGCTCGGGTGATGGCGTTGGATTGCGGATGTGTTTCCGCCTCATCCCAGGTCATCTGTCCAGCCTCGACAAAGGCTGCAACGACTGAGTGATCGGTGGTGAGCATATCGATTTCACCGTCACGCAATCGGTAAAGCCTGCTGTCGCCTGCCCAAAGTGCCGCAAAGTGCCCTTCGGCAAGGATAAGACCCACAACCGTTGCCCCAATAACATCGATCCCGCGCGCACTGGCTTCGGCCCGGATTAGTCGGTGCGCTTCCTGGATCGTCTCACGCAGCGCATGCAAGCGGTCAGCGGGTGCCAGATCAAGCGGAATGCCAGCCGCAAGATCGACTATCAACCGACTGGCATAGTCCCCGGCAGCGTGTCCGCCCATGCCGTCAGAGACCAGCCAAATGTCAAGTTCGGGCAAGGCAAGCACCGCGTCTTCGTTGACTTTGCGTTTGTGTCCGACATGGGTTTTTACGCTGTAACGGGTGTGCAGGGTCATGTTGGGGGCCTCGCGTCTCCCCACAGGGGGGCATTCAGATCAAATAGGGCGCGCGCCTCTTGCGCCTCGGGCAAGCCGTCACAAATCAACGCGCGGCGGCTGCCGTCCAAAAGAGTGCTCCAGAGGCTTGGTTTTGCAAACCCCCCCGTCCCGATAAGGCCCGCAGCCAGTTCTGGGGCAACACCGGTTTCAGCGGTCTGGGTCAGCACCAGCGTATGTCCGGCGCGGCGCAATGGGGCGGCGTTGTGTGCAGCGGGGGGTGGAACATTGCCAAGCGTTTCGGACAATCTTTCCCGGTCCATGCCGTCTTCGAGTGAAGCAAGGGCCACGTCCTCGAGGGCCTCGTAAGTGGCATCCAGCGTCAAATGATCAAGTGCCACTGGCCCCTCCCGGTCCAGTGGGGCCATCAGAGCGAGCGGAAAGCGGCGGCCAACACGGTCGACCGACGGCATCAGCACGCCGATGATTTTCGCGGCACCAGCCAACCCAGGCGACAGGGCGAAACGCCAGATCGGTGCAGTCATGTATTGATCATCCCAGGCGGTGCCGCCTGCCTCTGCTGAGGTCATCATCGCCCCCTGCAACCACGCATCCCACGCGCGCACGAAAGCGCTCGGTGCATTGAGGTGAAAGAAATCGCCCATGCTGGGCATCTTTCCGAATGCGCCGTACCCTTGCGTCATCAGAACGTCTTGGGGCAGCTGAATTTGGAGAGCGCTGGCAGCGCGAAGGGATTGATAACGGATCCTGACTGTAGTTGAAAAATTGCAATGCGGCCCGCCACGTTGAAGATAACACGCTTGCGGTCGGAGACATTGGTGCGGCGGATTTCAGCTGCATCCAAAAGCCGGAACCACGCCCATGGGCCATCTTTTGCCAGCTGGCTTTCGCCGTTTTGTAAGGCGGGTGTGAACACCACACCGGCAAGGCCCACTGTGCCGGGCCATGTGATCGCCACAGGTGTGTTGTTGGGGCGTTTGGTTTCAAACAGCACATTTTGCGAACCGATGGTCAGCTGCACGGACTGCGCCTTGGGGTCGAGCGCCTCTGGCGTGATCTGGAACTGAACGGTCGGCGTTGTGCCACCGGCAAAGAAAGCGTCTCGGATCTCTGCCGCATATTGCAGTTGTTGCAGCACGGCCGGAGAAATGCCCAAATCAACGTCATTGACCTTTTTCCAGGTCCACGGCCGTGACCGGGTATCGACATACTTCGACAGATTGGTGCCAAAGAAGGCGTCGATCATGCCACCCGGGGCAAAGAGTTTCTGAAAATCGGCCATCGCCACATCAGCCCGGGCGCGGCGGTTAAAGGGATAGCGGTTCTCAAGCGCTTGCGTGCAGAAAGGCAGCACGCCTGATTGCCAGGCGGCATTGATCGACGATCGTGTGCCATCTGCTGTGATGCCCGTTGAACTGCTGGTAATCTGGCTTGCCCAGCGTTCCAGGGGACCGGGAATGCGCGCCGCCATTTGCTGAAAGCGCTGCGTCGCGGTGCCGCCCTCGACGGCCGTGGCGGCAACCCCACTGAACGACATCTTGTTGAGTTCCTGATAGACCTCTTGCAGCACAAGGATCAGCCCATCGAGCTGGCTGTCTTGGCCCTCAGGCCGGTCAACAAGCGTGTGCAGCCAGCCAAAGCGTTCCTCAACATAGGCACCGGGAGGCTTGGGCGGCGCGCCGTCCTCTCCCGTGGCGGAGCGTTGCAGCGCCTCCAGCAATATCTCACCCTGAATGCTGAGCGCGGAGCGCGCCTCAATCTGGGCGATCTGGCCGATCCCGCCCGACACAGCTTCCGATCCCAGAATGCTGCGGTTTTCGGTCAGCTTTGTCTGTTGGGAAATTTCATTGAGGATATTGACCAGTGGTGAGGTTGGTCCAGAAAGGACATTTGTCACCTCAACCGCATGGGACAAAGATTCCAACGGGATCACGTCAATGTCACCAAGGATGGTGTCATACTTTGCCACGTAGTCATTGTAATAAAGGCTGAGTACATCGCGGCTGAGCGCAGTGAGCGCCCCTTCGGTTTGCTCTGCTTCGCCACGGGGGCCAAGAACCCAACTCTCGGACTGAATGCGCTTGGCCACACCAAGAGCTTCGCCGAGGAAGACATTGTTGAAACCGTCGTAAGTGAAAATTCCCTCGACCCCATCGTTCAGAGGTTTACCGGACGACCGCACAAGAACGCGGCTGACGGCAGGACCACCCGCTTCGGTGATGCGCCATTCGGGCAAGGCAGTCGCAGAGGCGGAATTGATGATGCCGTTATACACACGCTGCGCTAGCGGCATCTCAGAGAGGATGCCTTGCACCTGTTCCACCAAGGGGCCGTTCAAAGCGATCTTTTCCATCGGCTGACTGAGCAGGGCGTCAAGGTGACGGCCCAAGTCCCGACGCAGCGGTTCGCGCCCCGGACCAGAGAACGAGATGGTCCAGTCGATCGCCATCCATTCCTGCACCAATTCGGTATTCATAGGCCCCTCAAGGCCTAGCATCAGATAGATTTTGAGCGCTTCATACAGAAGATCAGGGTTGTTCACATTGCCGGTGATCTGTTCCTCAAGCCGCAGCAGCAGACGTGGCAAAAGCCGCTGGTTCAAGGCGGCACGGTAGGTCTGGGCGGCTTGGGTGCCGATGACTTCTCCCTGATAAAGCCCGTAAGTCACGCGGCGTTCAGGATCAGGATCACCCGCCGAGGGGTTCGTGGGCATATCACGTAGCACGTTCAGCGCATCAACTACCGGGGGCAGATCGGTGTCGCCAATTGGGCTGCCGGGGAGGGTCGAGCTAAGCTGCTGATAGCTGTCCACATACGTGCCCGCCTGCGCGATCATGTCCTGATTTCCCAGATAACTACGGGTGAAAAGCGTTCCGGTTGTCAGAGCCACCAGCACAGTGGCGGCAATGGCAGCCCGTTTGGTCCAGCGATAGCGGCGCTCCACCTTGTCATCAGCCGAGACAAGGCCCGCCTCTGGAAAAATCACACCTTCAAAAAGCCGCGTCAGGAAATAGGACCGCCCCTGCCCCTGCCCCGTACCAATCGCCTGTCGGCCAATGCCAAAGGTCCGCGCCATGCCCAGCATCAGGCGGTCGATGGGCGTGCCTTCTTGGGTGCCGGAGGTGAAATAGATGCCGCGCAGCATATGGCGCTGCTCATACCGATTGTCCTGAAACACTTCATTGAGAAAACTGCGTGCGACCGCCCGCATTGCCGCAACCTGAGAGGGGAAACCCGCGATCATCGACCGGCGTTGTGGGTCAATCTCTGTCTGCATCCGCTCAAGGGACTGCGCATTGATTTGCCCAAGCAAGAGCGCAAATTCGCTGTCAAAAGCAGCAACAGGTGATGCCTCGCCTTTGGAGGTGTCCAGCGGCAGGGTAAACCCCCAAACCTGTTCGCGGTCTTCCTTGCCCAGATTGTCGTAGAACTCAGAGAAGCCCGCGATCAAATCAGCCTTGGTGAAAAGCACATAAACCGGGAAACGAACCCCCAGTTTCTCACGCAATTCGTTCAGGCGGCGGCGCACGGCCTTCGCATGACTGGCCTGTGTGACCTCATCCTGCATCAGCAAATCGCTCAGCGAGATGGCGATCATCGCGCCGTTTATGGGTTGGCGTTTGCGGTATTTCTTGAGCAAGCCCAGAAAGCCGAGCCAGCCTGCATTGTCCGTCTCCGCATCGCTTTCCTGCGTGGTGTACCGGCCTGCGGTGTCGATCAGAACAGCGTTGTTTGTGAACCACCAGTCACAATTGCGCGTACCACCGACGCCTCCGATGGCGGCTTTGCCCATCGTTTCTGCCAGTGGAAACTGAAGGCCCGAGTTCACAATCGCGGTGGTTTTTCCAGCGCCCGGTGGTCCGATCATCACGTACCAAGGCAGGTCTTGCAGGTGCTTGCGCCCGTTCTTTGACTTGCGCAACTCTGCCATCGCAGTCTTGAGCTTGTCCCGCAATTCGCCCAGTTCAATCGCGTTCAGATCGTCTTCGGCTTCTTCAACCTGATCCGCGATTTCCTCTGTCATCGCGCGTTCCTTGCGACGGCGCCGCAAGAAGATAAAGAGCATCAAACCAAAGAGGAAAAACCATATCCCGCCGATGAAAATCGCGCGCGACATGATGCTGTCAAAGGGGCGCCACGTCTCGCCGCCGATGAAAGGCGCGAGATACCAGACCGCTGCTGAAAGGGCGACACCGACAAGGATCAGGATCGTATAGATCGACCGAAACATGAGTTGGAAAAATCTGCGGGCGTACATTAGTTGGTCTCCTGCTGGACAAGCAACACTTCGATGCGGCGGTTTTTGGCCCGCCCTTCACGTGTGCCGTTGTCAGCAATGGGTTCGTTTTCGGCCCTCCCCTCAGCGGTCAACCGGCCGGGGTCTTTGAGCGTGTCCGCCATCTTTGCCATGACAGATTTTGCACGCGCCAGGCTGAGGTGCATGTTTGAGGGAAAACGGGATGATTTGATCGGGATGTTGTCGGAGTGGCCCGTGACGATCACAGGACCGGGTTCGTCATTCAACGCGTTTGCGACCCTTTCGATGGGCGTGCGAAACTTGTCGGTCAGCGTATCAGAGCCAGAGCCAAACATGTTTGAGCCTGCAATGCGAATGACCAAAGTGTTGCCCTTTTGAAAGACATTCACGATCCCTTCATCGATTTCCGGCTGGAGGAAGGTCACCACTTTTTGCAAACGCACCTCTTCTGCGGGGGCCGGCGGCGCGGGCGGTGGCGGCGGTGCGCGGCGCTGTAGTTCGGCAATAGGCCCGCTGTCGATGACGGAAAGTTGCCCGATCAGCCGCTCTGTCTGATTGCTCAGCAGATAGGAAAGGCTGGTGAATTGAAGCGCGAGCAGGGCCGCAGTCGCGCCAAGCGCGATCCAGACCAGACGCCACGCAGAGAGCGCCTTGAACGGTTTGTCCTCTCCTTCCCAATGCGGCGAAAGATCACGTTCGACATCGCCGCGCTGGCCCCGGATGATGCGGGCAAGGCCCTGCCGGATTTGCAAATGTTTGTCCGGGCCACCCTGTTCGATCCGCAAGCGCCCCTCAAATCCCAGCGAGAGGCACATGTAGATAAACTCAAGCACATCAAGGTTTGTGCCGGGTTCTTTTTCCAGCCGGGCCAACAGATCGTAAAATCGGTCGCCGCCGACTGTTTCACGATGGAATGTGCCGACCATGGACTGCAAGCCCCAGCTTGATTGCCCGCCCCACGGGGTGTTCAGCACAACATCATCGAGTGTCGCACAAAGCGCATAGCGTGCGATTTTGACGGTCTGGGCGGGCACTCCAGCCTGCAACGCGCGGTTCTCAAATGCGCGGACCTCAGCCACAACCGAAGAGCGCAGTTTGTCGGGGTCCATATGCTGTGCGCGGTTCCGAATGCGGCTGATCAACGAAAACAAGGGGGCGGCGGAGGCGGTGAGCTGGTTCATACCCGTCAGCACCATTTCCACCTCTTGCGGGCCGTCCTTTTTGGCGGCTTGTGGAGCGGTGGCGGCGGCGGGGATACCCATCGTATCCACTGCTGGCGCAGCCATAGGTTCGGCGGGCGGTGCCGGTGCGGCGGCAGGTTGCGCAGCCGCATTGCGACGGCCGCCCGGATTTGGGCGGATTACCGTCTTGTCCGTATCGTCGGGTTCTGCAAACGGATCATTGTCAGACATGGTTTGCCCCCTTTCTTCGACTTAGTTGTTCCGTATCGCCCAAAGCTCCATGTTCAGACCGGGATACTGGCCCGAGACATGCACCGCGATGCCGCCCGATGTGGTCATCTTGCCCCAATAGGGGCTGTCCGACGCAAGCTCAAAATACACAACACCCGCGTGATAGGGGATTTGCCGCGGTGCTACTGGCAAAGGCCGCAGCGCAATGCCCGGCAATGCAGAGTTCACCAGCTGCCGGATTTCCTCTACCGGACCGATCTTGGCTTGCCCGGCAAAGTGGCGGCGCACGTCCTCGGCGGGGATCTCCGCCTGCACAGCGAGCACGAAACCAGCGGTAGAGATCAACTTGCGGTCGGTAATGACCCCGACGCTCACACCGTATTTGCGCGCCTCCAGCGGGATGGAGATCGCCGTCTGCTCCAGCACAGAGCTGAGGTATTGCCGCAAGGTGCGGATCACTGGGGCAAAAGTCACCGACAGGTTGTCGTGGCTGTAGGGGGGAAACTCTGGCGGTTCCTTGTTGGTGGTCATGAAGACCGACAATTCACCGGCAAGCCCGATGCAATGGCGGTAGGCATCCTCGGGGTGCAGGTTTTCCACTGTAGCCAAATGGCGGAACACCGGGATCATGCGGTTGATGACTGTCAGCAGCAAAAAGTCGGAGACCTCCGCAACCGCTTTGGCCGCCCCCCCTTCCGACAGGCGCCCGGCAAGGGCAACCATGCGGTGCGACAAAAGCCCCTCAATTTCGCGCACAAAGCCCTCCAGCGGGGTCGCGGCGCGCACATCAATGCAGCTTGGAATAAAACTGCGATCAAGGATGATCTCCTTGTCTGGCCGCACTTCGATGATCCGCGCGATGGGAATGGCGAGCATATCGGCCAGATCATCCACAGCGAGCGCGAATTGCAGGCGCATCTTGCCCACGCCAATGGTCACCGGTTTTTGATCGCGGCCCATGGTGTCGGTAATCTCAAGCTCTGAGGGACGCAGGCGGCTGGCGGATTGCTCTGCCCCGGTCAGGTCAACCTCAACCGCGCCTTGGCGCCGCTGGGGCACTGTCAGATAGACCACGCAATCCTTGATCGTTTCGGGGACTTCCAAAGCAGGCGGATGATCTTCGGTCTGCGGTACACGAAACACCATACCGTCATGGGTCAGCCCCGCGCAGCCCTTGATCGCAAACTGTCCAACCTTCAGCACTTCTTCGTCGATTTCTAGCGCGCTGAAACCCCAGCCATAGGGCCGGATGCGGCGCGCAAGCCCCGCGATCAACGCTTCTTTGTGCCGGTCGGCCTGTTGGAAATGGTGAGGCTGCAAAAACAACCCCTCCGTCCAAAGCACTTTACTGTCCCAGGACACGCAATTCTCCCCTGTCGTCTTGGCGTGCCTTCAGGCGTGCCAAGTTATTTTAACTTGTCGAGCTGTTCTTTGTAGGCGCGCGCAAATTCGCGGCTGAACAACTCGTGAAAATCGTTTTCGGCCTGATCGGATATCTGGCCGTACATCTTTTCGTAGACTTCCCAATAGCGGGCTTTCTTGCCCTTAAGCAAACCACCGATCCCGCCGCTGTCCTCAATCTGCGCGCCCAGCACTTCAGGGTCGAGCTTGGCAAGGATGCCCTTAAGGGCGGCTTCCATGCCGGTGACCATGGCAACTTCGTGCGCCTTGATGTCGTCAAGCGCCTGTTCGGTTGCCGTTTCAGAGCCAAGATAGCCACGGGTTTTGGGTTTTACCAATGCTTCAATGGCCTGTTCAGGGCTGATTGAGAATTTCAAAGGATTGTTGCCGCCTGCGCTGATCATCGTCTGTTCGATCCGGAACTCAGACTTGATTGAAGTGCGGGTCATCAGAATTTCGCGCAAGCCGGTGATCATGGTGCGCATCACCCGGCCCATCCGCGCCATTGTTGTATGCAGATCCTCGTCCGGGATCGTTAGGTCATCCACATCGAGCGCATCAAGAAACGCATGTGCCGCCGCCTGATCGCCTGAAACAACGACCCGTTCCTCACTTGCGGGTGGTCCTGCGGCTTCTTTGGGGGGAGCGGCAGGCACAGACACAGGCTGAGGCGGTTTTTTGACTTCTGGTGCGGGAGCAGTTTCCTGAACCGGCGGTGGTGCTGGTGCGGGTGGCTCCTCTGCCGGCGGGATGTCCTCTGGTGCTGTGGCGGGTGTCTGCGGTTCTTGTTGCGGCTTGGAAGGGGCCAGCAGATCATCGTCCCAATCATCGGGGATCAATGATGGACCACTAGATAAAGGCGCGCGGTAGCTGTCACTGCCCGAACGGTTATGGGCCGATTGACTTGGCCCCAGATCATCGCCCATCGGATCGGCGGGTTTGTGAAAAAACGGGTCTTCTTCTTCACCCAAGGGCGGCAAGAGATCGTCGATCGGATCGGCGGTTTTGATCTGCCCTGGTCCCTGAGGGCCTTCGGGAGCGCCCAGGAGATCATCAAGAAAATCACCACCGGGCCCAACATCATCCAACAGCTGCATAGGGTCCGGCGCGTTTTGCGCGGACCCATGAGACACCTGGGTGTCTGCAATGGGATCGGGGATCGGCGGTGGCAGGGCTTCGGCTATCTCAACCAGCAACTCATAAGTGCCCAGCGACAGGATATCGCCATTGTTGATCGGTGTTTGGGTCCGCCCCAGCGGCGTTTTGCTGTAGTTCAGAAATGTCCCGTTGGTTGAGAAATCCACGACAACAATGTTGCCGCCATGATCCTCAATCACACAATGGTTCTTGGAAAGTTGGCGTTCGGGGTCTGGCAGCACAACATCGTTCGCGGGGCCGCGCCCAAGGCTCAGACTGCCGCCCGTGGGCATCTGCATTGGACCCACATCGCCCGGCATCGTCCCGGAGGACTGGAAGGACAGCTTGACCGGCATCCTTACTCTATCCCTCGCCTCGGGACCGGGCTGCGGGCATGCAAGGCACAAAGACGGCCCTGCTCCGGTGCCGGTTCAGGTGGCGGGTCGCTGATAGGGATGTCATGTCGCCTCCTTGACGCGTTCCTTGGTTTCGATCCGACCATTACCACCACGGGCGATATCCACTGCGCGATCAATCAGCATCTGGCCATACTCTTCAAATCTATCAGAGTTTTTGTCCAACGCCACGATATTCATCACAAAAGCATAGGTCTCTGACGCTCCGGCGGGCGCAGGAAACTCCGCAAGGTCCGCAGGCCCCAGTGTCCCGTCGGAATAAAGGACCGAAAGCGCGCAATTGACGGTCTCGTCATCCATATAGGCATCATCCATCGAGAGCCGGGCGCGTTCGCGGTTCTCATCGGTGGGTTTAAACACCCAGGCCTCGGACGTTACCAGCGATTCAGGAAGCTTTTCGACCTTGGGCCCGACATAGTCGCGCGCGGCAAGGCAAGCCCACCAAACCCGTTCACGCGGCGGCAATACGATGGACATCACGCGCAACACATCCGCCATCGCTCCTTTGCCATCAAGCTCAATCAATACCTCTTCCGCCAAGGCGGCGACAGGCGCTTCGATCGGGGTCTTCAGGCGGGTATTCGTGAGCGACAGCAGTTTTGCTACTGGCTCCTTGGGCACCTTAACCATATCTTTGAAACGTTCGCTCATCATACCGCCTTAGTTTATCTTCACCAAACCGCCCCTCAGGGTCAACGCTGCGCTGCCCTGCACGGTGGTATTGATCGCGTCCACATTGACAGTCATAGCACCGCTGATGGTGATGCCAGTTTGTGTGATCTCGATTGAGCTTTGCCCAACCTTTAGCGTTATCTTCTGTCCTGCCTCCATCGTGATCGTTGTGGCAGCCGTAATGTCAATCTTGCCCGACTGCACATCAAGGCTCATATCACCAGAGCGGACGACCTCGGTCATGTTGCCCTCTACCGTCAGGTCGAGCTTCCCGCTATCGACAGTTTCGCTCTTGTCTCCTTCCTCCACCATTTCGGTGACATTCTGTTTGACCGTCTGCAAAAGGCTGCCCGCTTCGGCGTTGTGCCCTTCGGGGTCAACATTAACACTCTCATCCCCAATCGTGATCTGGGCGCTGTCTTTGACCACCATTTGGTAGTCCTTCTGCGACTGAAAATGGACGTATTCGTTCTGCGCGTGATCCTCCATCACCAGCGCGTTGTAGTCAGTCTCGCCCCCATCGGGAGAGGTCCGCGACATCAGCCCCGTCCGCGTGGGCTGTTGCGGGTCAACGTAGGGCGGCATCTTGTCTTTGTTATACATCATCCCTGTGACAATGGGCCTGTCGGGATCACCATCTTCAAATTGAACAACAACCTCCTGCCCGATCCGTGGGATCGACAAAAGACCGTAGTTGTTGCCAGACCACTGCGAGACAACTCTGATCCAGCAGGATGCAGTGTCGTCATCGGGGTTCACCCTGTCCCACCGAAACCGTACCTTTACCCGGCCATATTCGTCAGTATGGATTTCCTTACCCGACGGGCCGACAACCTCTCCGATCTGAATACCGGCGACTTCTGGCCAAGGGGTGACCAACGGCGCACGAAACGGTTTGACCTTGGGGACAGCGCCAAAAATGAAACTGTAATCACTGACAATCTCTTCGGGAATTTCTTCGTCATCAGGTTTCAGCGCGAACCACGTGTCGTTGTCCCCCATCTCATCTGAATCTCGAATGTAGTGCAGCGTTTCGGTGATCAGGTATTCTGTGTTGTGCAGATCTACGGGGTGATCGATCAGTTCAAATACAAATCCGGTGCCAAAGTGGCGCACATCCCCGGACCCGCGGTGCACATAATAGTTGATCGCATCCGCTTCCATGCGGACCCGTGTCCGATACTCACCAAGGTCCTTTTCGCTCCTGTAGTGGCCGGGCTTGTCATAGAATTCATAGCGGCGGTGATTGTGTTGCCCGCTCTCAATGGATGTTGTTTCCATCTGGCGCACGGAAGGTGTTTCAAAGTCATAGTCGGCATAGCTGACCTTGCCACCCCGCACATTCTGCGCGGCCCCCCATTCTGAGATCGTCTGCCCTTGCTTGGCATCTGACCCGTCGCGCGGTTTGAAGGTGAGCGCGGGCTCACCCTTGACGTTTTCATGGGCGGTGATCCCGTCGCAGATGATCAGCTTTTCGTTGGTGATCAAGGCATCGGTATGGTCAAAGAAGTAGTAAAGACCCTCCTCCTCCATAAGACGCGACAGGAAATCAAAGTCTGTTTCTCTGAACTGGACGCAGTATTCGCGCTCTGCATAAGACTCAGACGTTTTGATCTCAAAATCCGAGAACCCATGATCGCCCATGACCTCTTCGATAATCTGAGTAACTGACTTATTCTGAAATACCCGAGTGTTACGGGTCAAGGTGAGCATCCAGAACCACGGGCGCAATTTGGCGACAAAGTGATCATCACCATCCCGCATGCCCAAGGCCTCAACAGAGATACAGGTCCCGGTGAACATGCGACCGTTCTCGTGGTTTTCGAGCTCCACATGCACCGACATGATTTTACCGATGAAATCATCAAGGCGCACGTTGGTTTTGCGCCCGAGGAATTCGATGGTGATCTCGGTCAGCGTGCTCATCTTTTCTTTGACGATCGCCTGCTTGAGCCGGAGATCCTCATTGCTGTAGTCGCCCGACATCCAGGTCGAGGCGTCTTCTCTTGGCTTGCTAATGGTCATCAAAATGTCCCTTCAAAAATGCGCGGCCTGCACGGGGTGAAATTCCCCCGCTCAGAGATCGGCAAGCAGCGCAGCCAATTCGGCATCCATATCATCATTACTGTCGGTGCCGTCATCCGCACCTGCCGCATCCAGATCAAAACCAGATAGCAAATCATCCAGCTCTTGATCTGCGGTTGCAGCGTCTTCGTTTTCCGTCCCGGTTTCCGCGTCATCGGTTGCCATGGGCGGTTCTGGGGGTGAGGGCGGCGGCGGTATCTCTCCCGTCCACGGCCCCAAAATCTCGCCCCCGGCGAGGGACTGGAAGGATCCCAGTCGAATTTCGTCGCGCCCTTTGATCGAGATCACCGGCATGTACCCTCGGCCAAGCACCGTCTCCACCTTGTCGAGCGTCAGATTGCGTTCGGTGCACGGCAGCGCGACTTGATCACCGTAGCGGTCGTTCACGAAATGGTAGGGCATGTCGCCCAGCGACATGATCTGTCCCAGTCCCATTTCCTCTCCGTTTTCACGAAACGACTTCGCAAGCAAGATTGCGACCAGCACAACCGGATTTGCCCAGAGCATGCCAGAAAGCCCCGCCTGCTCTGTGAACTCCTCAAAATCAAATTCATAGATCGGCTCGCTTTTGGCACCATAGGGCCGTCTCATCAGGAAACGAGGGGAGGCTAGCGCGAGGTGCCCGGCTTCTGGCATCGCGCGCAGGGTATCCCATTCCTGCGCAATCAGCGGGTGCCGGTCTTCTTTGGCGGTGTCCAGAAACCCCGGTGTAATCGCCGCGATAAATGGGGCGTCCACATGCGCGGCAACCCGTGCAATCCGGCCCAGCAGCTGTGCATGAGGGGGCGTTTCCTCAAACGTGTACAGGCCGATCATCGCCGAATAGGCACCGCGCCCGGTTTCCTCATCCATCGGCCCTTCGGTCAGAAGCCTCACAAAGCCGCTCTCGGAAAGATCATCCGATTGCGTCAGATCAGCCGCGATTTCTTCGGCCGACACATCATAGAGCACGACATCCAACGTGTCGTCGGTTTCGATGCTCCGCGCGATCAAGTCCACGGCGCGCCATTGCGCCTCTACCGACTGAAATTCCGGATGGTGCAGCACCATGCGCATGGCACCTGACAACGCGTCGTCCACCGCTTCTGCCATGGCAGTGGCCGACGGATCAGGGAGCTTGCGAATATGCGGCCCGACAATCCGAGCCAGCAGGTCATCCACTGGCGATGGCTGGGTCAACGCCCCTGCGCTGTCCCCGATCAATTGCTGAAAATCGCTTAGCTTGAGGTCGGCGCGCACGGTATTGCCACCCGAGACCATATGAGTTGGCCGCACCGGTTGGTCATGTGCTTCACCCCAGGCCGTCAGCGATTTGGCCGCGTGATCAGCGGTGCCACCATGGCTCAACTGTGATTTCAAATCGCGCAAAGCTGAAAAAATCTCTACGTTTTCATATAGTTCATCAGGGTGCAGATCGTCCAATCCGCCAAGCTTGATCTCGACGCCCGCGCCGTCCTTGCCGATGGGCAAAACAAGCGTCGTGGCGAAGCCTTCGATCACGCTTTCCGCCGTATCAGGGTCGAGGGGGATTGGCTGCCGATTGGCGAGCTCATCGCCTACCTCTATCGCATTACGAGCGGCGCGACCTGTAAAATCACCGAGGATCGCGAGACGAAAGCGTTTTCGCACCAGCTTTTGCGGATCGGGCCGTTCCGCGCCCATCGCACCATATGCCAATTCGGGCTCTGCATTTTGAGCAGGCACATCTGCGGTGGTTTCCGGCTCATCGGTTTCTAGCGCAGTTTCTTGCTCCGCTGGTGCTGGTTCCTCAATATCAGACAGCATCGCGCCCAATGCGTCATCCGTTACAGGGGGTGTCTCCGCGTCCAACCCGGCCAACAAGGCCTCCAGATCATCTTCGCTCTCTGCGGATGGCGCAGGCGTGTCATCCAAGCCAGCCATCAGTGCCTCCAGATCGTCCTCCGCTGCGGGCGGCGTCTCCTCATCCAACCCTGCCATTAGCGCGTCCAAATCATCACCAGTGGCCGGTGTGTCTTCAGCGTCCAATTCCGCCATGAGCGCATCCAGATCGTCCCCGCCCTCCGCTGGCAAATCACTGTCCAAATCCGCGAGCAATGCGTCGAGGTCATCTCCTGCGTCGGAGCTTTCGGTGGCGTCGTCTTCGTCCAACCCAGCCAACAAGGCATCAAGATCATCCACTGCATCGCCGCTATCGCTGTCCGTGTCGTCCTCGCCCAACGCCGGGCGGTCCTCATCAGCCACTTCGAGGCCCGCCAGCAAAGCGTCAAGGTCATCATCCGCTGACGGCGTGTCGGCGTCTGCACCGGCCAACAACGCGTCCAGACCATCGTCACCCTCACTGCTGTTATCTGGCGCAGGCACCCCCATGTCGTCTGGATCGTCGCTGATCGTGGGGGCATCCAGATCTGCGATCAGGGCGTCAAGCTCATCATCTGCATTGCTGGCTTTTGCAATGTCGTCTTCCAGGTCCGCCATCAGCGCATCCAGATCATCACCCGCCTCAACCTGCGGCGCGGGCTCCTCCGGCGACTCCAGTTCAGCCATCAAATCGTCGAGGTCAGCGCCTGCGTTGTCTGCCGGGGCGCTGCTGGCATCCGCGAGCAACGCATCAAGATCATCAGGTTCTCCCACCTCAACGGCGTCAAGTTCAGCAAGAATATCATCTGCTGTCGCTTCTTGGGATACGTTGTCAGGCGCCTCAAGATCAGCCAGCGCATCAGCGAGGGACGGCTCTTGTGGCGCTACCTCAACAGGATCAAGGCCAGCGAGGATGTCCTCCGCGTTGTCCTCATGCTCCGCTTCGGTCGGGGCATCCAATCCAGCAAGCAGGGCATCAAGGTCATCTTTTTCTTCGGGCTCTGCAGGCGCTTCCAAACTGTTCAGAATGTCCTCTGCCCCATTCTCATTGTCGGAGGTTTCGGGCATGTCCAGAGTACCAAGAATATCATCTGCGTCATCTGTCACTGGAGTTTCTTCCGGGGGATCTATCCCTTCCAAAAGGGCATCGAGGTCGTCGTGTTCTTCGGCCACCTCCGGCGCTTCCAATCCAGCGAGAACGTCTTCTGCAGTGTCCTCGTCTGCGACCTCATCGGGGGCGTCAAGCTCTGCAAGGATGTCGTCCACACTCTCTTCTGGCACCGCGTCGTCGGGTTCTTCCAACCCGGCCAGCGCAGTGTCCAAATGATCAGGTTCAGCAATCTCTACAGGTGCTTCAAGACCCGCCAGGACTGCATTGGCATTGTCGTCGGGTTCGGCATCTTCCGGGGCCTCTAGCCCGGCGAGGACCTGGCCCGTGGTGTCTTCTTCTATGTTCTCTTCCACAGCCTCCAACCCAGCAAGGGCAGCGTCCAGATCGTCGGCTTCCGCAACCTCTGTGATGGTTTCTATCCTCGCCAAAACGGCGTCTGAGGTATCTACATCTGTGGTCGCTTCCACCGCTTCTATCCCGGCGAGTGTGGCGTCGATGTCCTCCTCAGGGGCCAGATCTTCGGTGGCCTCGATGCTGGCCAGAACAGCATCTGAAGTAGCTTCTTCCTCCTCAGAAACCTGAGCTTCAATGCTCGACAGGATGTCGTCGGTTCTGTCCTCTTCGATCTCTTCGGGTGGGGCCTCCAGCCCTTCAAGGGTTGCAGCGACGTCATCGTGAGCCACAGCCTCCACAGGGGCTTCGAGCCCTGCCAAAGTCGCGGCGATGTCTTCTTGTTCCGGCTTCTGAGTAACGGCCTCAATCCCAGCAAGCACATCGGCTGCGGTGTCGGTCGTCGCCACCTCTGGCTCGGCAACAGGCAGTGCAGAAAGCACGTCATCAGCCGAGGCTTCTGTTTGCGTCTCAGGCACATCGACAGCGCGCAGAGCATCAAGGGTCACCGCGTTTTCGTCAGGCCCAGGATCAGTTTCCAGCTCAACAGCGCGCAGCGCATCAAGGGCGGTATCGGCTGCTTCCTCTTTGGCTTCTGTCGGCACCTCTGTGGCACGCAAAGCATTGAGAGCCTCGGCAGCCGTATCGATGGCCTCTTCACTCTCGGGCACCTTGCTGCGCAGGGCATCCAGCGCTGCACCGGTGTCGTCAGCAACGTCGTCAGCCGGAAGATCAACAGCACGCAACGCATCCAGCGCCGCGCTGCCATCGTCCACCGGAGCCTGCGCAACCTCCATCGCCCGCAAGCCATCCAATGCATTGTCTGCGCTTTCATCAGGCGCAGTTTCGGGTGCGTCTGCTGAACGCAGCGCGGCCAAGGCGGCATCCTGTTCATCAGAACGGGCACCCTCTGTGCTGGCCAAAGCACCGAGCAACGCCGGATCGGCCAGCACCTTTTCGATCAGCGCTTCTGCGCCTGCTTTGCCATCCATATAGGTCATCAGGTTGGTCAGCTGCTGGCGTGCCTCCAATATTGGCCGCAAGGCGTCGACACGCGCCGCAATCGCTCCGGGTTCAAAATCCGACATTTTTTCAAATGTCAGATCGACCGACATGTTGCCCTCCCCCGTGAGGGTATTTGGCACATTGAAAGCAGCGCGCGGGGCAATGCCGCGCATGCGTTCATCAAAGTTATCTACATCAATTTCGAGGAACTTTCGGTCATTGACCGATCCCTGATCAATCTTGGATTTACCCGCAAGATCGCTCATCACACCCATCACAAAAGGCAGCTGAACCTTCTTTTCCGCGCCATAAAGCTCCACATCATATTCGATCTGGACCCGGGGCGCGCGGTTGCGGGCGATAAACTTTTGCGAGCTGTCAGCCATCTGTTTCTATGCGCCTCCCTTGCCCTGGCTTTGCGCGATCTCCGCGCGCAGCGCTTTGACCTCTTCCATCAGGGCCAAGACATTGCGGTCAACCACATCGGTTTCATCCCGCACCAGCTTGCGCAGGTTTTCAAACTCCGCTTCGGTTTCTTCCTCCACAGCGCCCTGCATGGTGTTGACGAGCAGACCGATAAAGAGGTTCAGAACCGAGAAGGCCGTGACCACGATAAAGGGCACAAAGAAAGCCCAGGCTGACGGGTATTCAAGCATCACAGGGCGCACGATGCCCATCGACCAGCTTTCCAACGTCATGATCTGGAACAGCGAATAGAGCGAACGGCCCAATGTGCCGAACCATTCATCAAAGCTGTTGCCATACATCAGCGTGGCCATCACACCAAAGACGTAAAAGACGATGGAGATCATTACGATCACTGCGCCCATGCCGGGCAACGCATCGAGCAAGGCCTGCACCACCGCACGCATTTGGGGCACCACCGACAGCAGACGCATGGCCCGGATGACCCGCAATCCACGCAAGGCTGACAGCCCTTCCTGACTTGGCAGAAGGCCAAGACCCACAACCGCTAAATCAAAGATATTCCATGCGCTTTTGAAGAAAGACAGCCGGTAGGCATAAAACTTGAGCAACAACTCTCCGACAAAAAGCGTCAGCACGATATTGTCGAGAAACCTAAGCAGGCCACCCACACGCTCCATCACGAAATCGGATGTAGAGAGACCCAGCGCAATCGTATTAAAAATGATAACGCCGAGGATGGCATTCGTGAACCAACGCGATTCAACAAGATCGTAGACCTTGAGCCGGTTCCCGCGCAGTTTTTCTCGCTCAATGACAGCCAATTTTTCTTCTCCTGTCAGATGGTGCCCGCTTTGCCGCGCACCCGTTTTTGTGATCACGCACCCGTGCGACAGCGGGAGCGCGCGTTTTCAAGTGTCAGCCCAATGTGGCCTCAAGTTGCGATTGTCCTTCGCTGGCAATGTCGTTGAAAAGGCCAAGAGACGTGCTGACATGATCCAGTACCTTTGCCGTTGAATCCGCATAACTGACCCCGGCACTGGCCCCCGCCAGACCAAGATTAACAAGCGTTGGAAACACCCGGTCAAAAATGTCGGCGTATTTGGGATTGCTGGACTTCAACTCATCAAGCAGCTTCTTGACCTCCGGCGACGCTTTGTCAGCAGCGTTCACCCGCGTCATCAAGGAACTCGTCGCATCCAATGTATCTGACAACCCGATCCGCGCCTTGCGCAGGTTTTGATAGATTTTCTGCGCCTTCTTGTCAGAAGCACCTTTGAGCTTTGTCTCCAGTTTTTCGCAGGCCTTGATCCCCTTCATGATGTCCGCTGACGCCTTGCGCGCCCGAACGGACAGCCCGTCAACCTTGTTGCCCCAAAGGGTGTAGTTGCCATCACATTTCGGGATCGTCGCGAGAAATGGAGGATCAACGCCCAGAATACCCTTGAGCACGCTGGCCCCGACCTCTTGGCCGCCCTGACTTTTCTTGGCCTCTCCCTGCGCATCGCGATACCGCGCCATCAGGGTGTTGAGGTCCTTGACCAGATTGTTGCCAACAGTTTCGGCCTCTTGTGCGGCATTGTGGATTTCCTTGGCGAGGGCCGCGATGGACCGCACCAACCCAACAATGCCAAGCGCAAGTGCCGCACCACCAGACCCCACGATCCCGGCGGCTGATCCTGCAACACCCAGAACGGATTGCGTCATCTTGAGACCTGTCTCAATCTGATAGGACTTGTATGCCGCCTTGCGGGCCTGAAACTTGGCAAAGCGCGCTTTGGGTATTTTCTCAAAATCTGTTTTGTAGGAGGCAACAAATTTGTTGACCAACTTGCCGAATTGCCCGCGCAGGGCGTCTACTTCCTGCGGTGTGCGTTTGCCCACTGCACCGTCGATTTTCTTGGCCGTCGTGACCACATCACCAAGCAGCTTTTTGAAAATCGTGTTGCAATCGTCGACCATTTGCTGCGGCGTGACATAGTCGCCCTCAGCCTCCAACGCATCGATAATGTCCCAGTTCAGCACCAATTCCAAATCGCCGCCCTGAGTCTTATCCAGCCATTCGATCTTGTAGACCTTGCCAAGTTCGGTCCAGATATTCTTGCCCCAAATCTTGCCGGGCTTGCCCTTTTTTTGTTTGGGCACGGCGGGGGCACCCCCTCCAGCGGCCTCCTGCTTGGCCTTGGTCGCGTAGTCCGCGATCATCCCTTTGAGCCGGTTTTCCTCCGCCAGAATGATCTTGGGATATTTCTTGATCGCTTCAATCGTTTCTTTGTGCCGACTTTCGCTGCACGCCTTGAGCGCCACAGGCATCTTTGCCTTAACCTTCTTGAGCTGATCCAGCGTCGCACCATGCGCCTTGGCAATCTCTGCCGATGTCATGCCCTTGGCCATCGCGCGCTCAAGGCACACCTCATACGCCTTCAGCTCAGCCCCGAGGCCGGATTTCTTCATCGTCTTGGCTTTGTGCTTGGACCACCATTTTGAATCAAGCTCTGGTATCGCGCCTTTCTTCATCTTTCCGCTCCTCTGAAATAGATTAAGTCACTCAAATTTATATATAAAATTACTATCCTCGACGTCGATCGCTACCTTTGACACTGGCGTGCCTTCCATCATCCGGCGCAGAAATTCCGCCGAGATGTCGGGCAGCATGGTATTGGTGACAATCGCATCAATCATCCGCCCGCCGCTTTCCAGCTCCTGACACCGATCCACGATGAGCTGCACAACAGCGTCCGAGTATTCAAACGGCACGTCATGGGTGCTTTCCACCCGCTTCTTGATCCGGCCAAGCTGCAGCTTGGTGATCTCGGCAATCATATCAGGGCTAAGCGGATAATATGGGATTGTCACCAAACGCCCCAAAAGCGCGGCGGGGAAGATTTTCAGCAGTGGATCGCGCAGCGCCTTGGCGATGCCTTCGGGTTCGGGCAGCAGATCAGGATCGCTGCACAGGTCCATGATCAGGTCAGATCCAGCATTCGAGGTCAGCAGGATCAACGTGTTTTTGAAGTCAATCGTGCGCCCCTCGCCGTCTTCCATCACGCCTTTGTCGAAGACCTGAAAGAAGATTTCGTGCACGTCGGGGTGCGCTTTTTCCACCTCATCCAACAAAACCACGGAATAGGGTTTGCGCCGCACCGCTTCGGTTAGCACGCCGCCCTCGCCATAGCCGACATAGCCGGGAGGAGCACCTTTGAGGCTGCTCACAGAATGGGCCTCCTGATACTCTGACATGTTGATGGTGATGACGTTCTGCTCCCCCCCATAAAGGACTTCAGCCAGCGCCAGAGCGGTCTCCGTTTTGCCCACACCAGACGTACCGGCGAGCAGGAAGACGCCAATGGGTTTGTTGGGGTTATCCAGCCCTGCACGGCTGGTCTGGATGCGTTTAGCGATCATCGCCATGGCGTGATCCTGACCAATCACCCGCTTGCCAAGGTGTTCTTCGAGGTTCAGCACTGTGGCCAGCTCATCGCTGACCATGCGGCCCACCGGAATGCCGGTCCAGTCCCCGACAACGCTTGCAACAGCCTGTTCATCAACGATGGGCAGGATCAGCGGGCTTTCGCCCTGCGCCTCTTCCAGCTTGGCATTTGCGGCCTTGAGTTTTTCCATCAATTCCGCGCGCGCGGTCTCATCAAGCGCATCCTCGCCCCTTTCGGGCGCAATCTCCGCGCCTTCTTCGACAGGGGCACCGCCCGCACGCAGCTGGGCGCGTAGATCGAGAATTTCGGCAACAATCTCCTTTTCAACGTCCCAGTTCGCCTGCAGCCCTTCGAGGCGTTCGGCAACTTCGGCCTTCTCCGCTTCCACTTTGGCCCGGCGTTCTGTCACATCATAGCCTGCGGTTTCATCGCGTCCGATGATCTCCAGTTCGGTTTCCAGCGCTTCAATCCGCCGCTGCGCATCATCCACCTGCGCGGGAACGGCATGCTGGCTGACCGCAACGCGCGCGCAGGCGGTGTCCAGAACGCTTACGGATTTATCCGGCAATTGACGCGCAGGGATGTAGCGGGCAGAGAGCGCAACTGCGGCCTCGATCCCCTCATCCAGCACCTGCACCTTGTGATGGCTCTCCAGCATGGATGCGATGCCACGCATCATCATCACGGCCTTGGGCACGTCAGGTTCATCCACTTGCACCACCTGAAAGCGGCGGGTCAGGGCAGGGTCTTTTTCAATGTATTTCTTGTACTCGGCCCATGTGGTTGCACCAATGGTGCGCAAGGTGCCGCGCGCAAGCGCAGGTTTCAGCAGGTTTGCAGCGTCCCCGGTTCCGGCGGCCCCCCCTGCCCCGACAAGCGTATGCGTTTCATCGACAAACATGATGATCGGTGTCGGGCTGGACTGCACCTCATCAATGACAGAGCGCAGACGGTTCTCAAACTCACCTTTCATGGACGCGCCTGCTTGCAACAGGCCAACGTCCAAAACAAGCAGGCGCACGTCTTGCAACGCGGGCGGAACATCGCCGCGCGAGATGCGCAGGGCAAAGCCCTCAACCACGGCCGTTTTGCCCACACCCGCCTCACCGGTGAGTATTGGATTGTTCTGGCGGCGCCGCATCAGCACATCGACGATCTGACGGATTTCCTCATCCCGGCCGACGATGGGGTCAATCTCGCCGTTGCGGGCCTGTTCGGTGAGGTCGGTGCAAAACTGCTCCAACGCCTCCCCCTTACCCATCTGCGCCGGTGCCATCGCATCGGATGCTTCCCCCGGAACAGCGCCACCACCGGTAACCGAGCCATCCTGCGCGCCCATGTGATCCTCGGGTGAACCCGCAGTCGCGTCCATGAAATTTTCACCCAGGTCATCATGTTTGATGCTGGCAAGCTCGGGCGAAATAGAGGTGAGGATGTTGCGCAGCGCAGGTGTTTTCAACATGCCCAGCAGCAGATGCCCCGTGCGCACCTGCGAGGAGCTATAGAGCAGTGAGCCATAAACCCAGCCGCGTTCCATCGCATCCATCAGGTGATCCGAAAGATCGGAAATCGCAGAGGCACCGCGCGGCAATCCATCAAGGTTGCGGGTCATCTCGGCGGCGATCTTACCCACGTCGAGGTCATAGTGATCCACGATCCGGTGCAGATCGCTGTCCTGTCCCTGCAAGATCTGATGCAGCCAATGCACCACCTCCACATACGGGTTCCCGCGCATTTTGCAGAATACCGTGGCCCCTTCGACGGCCTTATATCCAAGGCTGTTTAACTTGCCGAACAATGCGACCCTACTGATCTCTGTCATGGCGGTGTCCCTTCTGTCATTATGTGATCTGTCAATCCGCGCCGGGGCGACAGGAACAAATCCTCCGCATTCGGGCGCAGCTGATCGTCGTCGCTCTTCATATCAACCCATGATGTCTGGCCGAGCCGTGTGGTTCCCCCCAGCACGGAGCGCGGCACCTCATCCCCCTTGAGGATCAGCTGCACATCCCAATCCAAGGTATCGCCCACATAGGACCGCACAATCGCTTCGAGCCTGTCAAAACCGTCGTTGCCGGGCAGAAACCGTTCGTAGCGTTCACGGTCAAGCGGCCCAATGCGCAGCCGAAACTTTGCCGTTCTGCTCCAGACTTTTGATCCCACACTTGTGGTTTGGCCCAGCCCGACAATGCCGCCAAGTTCCCAGCAGTCATCCGGTTCAAGATGGAGCCATGAGCCCACAAACTGATCTATCTCGACGGTTACATCGAAAAAGGCGCTGAGAAAGGCAATCAACCCATCGGGGTTCTTGGACCCTTGCGACATGTACGCAGCAAAATGGCGGCGCGAGACATCGGGCATCGCATCGCGGTCCTGCAATGCATCGCCCCGGTAGCCGGCCACAGCCGCGACGCGGCGCTCAAACTCATCATCTTGGCGGTCATAGCTCGCTGCGGGCTGACCGCTGCGCCAGGCACGATAAAACAGGCTCATCATGCGGTGCGTCAGCATGTTGGCAAAGGCGATCATCGTATTGTCGCGGTGGTTGCGTTGCCGCTCGCGGGCGTATTCCGTCAAGTGAAGGGGCAAGGGCCCGTGGGGCCCAAACAGACCAAAGAACCGGTTGATGAGAGTGCCAGGCTTTGTGTCTGTTCCGGGGGTAAAGCTTGAGATGGTGGAAGGTGGAAAAGCAAGCTCCGCCTCTTGACCCAGACGCACCTTGTCTTCGCGCGGCCTGCGGCTTTCGCCCAGACGCGGGGTTTCGGGATAGGCTGCATCAATGACGCGCATGGCCTGAAAAACGTGTTGTTTTTCAGGTTCCTCCACCAACTTGGTGAAATGGTCTACAGGATCTGGCCCAGCCCGCTCGTCGGACGCCATCTGGCGATTTCCCCCCGTCTTTCTGTTTTTAGCACTGTTTCAGTGAAACTATTGATGGTCGCGTATTTGCGGAAAAACCGCTCCATGACAGCGCCCAGCACATAGACGCTGGTGCCTTCAAAAAATGTCTCGTCAAATTCGATCGTTATCTCCAGCCCACGCACCGCGGTAGAGAGCACCTCGTCGCTCATCCGGCGCACGATAGGGCGGCTGGATACGTCTGTGATACCTTCAAGCTGCTTTTCCGTGACCCGGTTGCCCATCGGCGCGTAAATGCCAATCAGCTCCCGCAGGGCCTTGGCGGAGCTGCCGTCATTGGTCTGCGCAATCGAGAGATAGTTGAGTGACAAATGACTGATCAAACGCCATGCGGTGTCGCCCTGGGCCAAGGTTGGATTAGGACGTGTGGGTGATATGGGAGTACGGATGGTCTTAACCGGCCCGCCAGACGGAAGGTGAAAAACGTTGTCATCCCCCACCGACAGCAACATCGGCAAATCACGGTTGGTGCACATCGCGGTGACGGCAAGTTGATCCAGTTTGGCGGAGTAAGGCGCCTGATTTCGATCTACCAATGACAGGAAAATCTCGGATCCAAGGTAGGACGTCCGCACGCCCCGCAGACGCTCCTTTTCACTGCGCTGCCGCATTTTGCGGCTTTGGGTGTAGTAGGTGCTGTGTACCTCCCCCGCTGCGGTGAAATCTGTGGCCGAGTAAAAGGGTCGGAAGGATACATCCGCAGCCCCATCGCCACTGATCCCCGTCACGCTTTCAATTGAGTACACTTCAAAATCAAGCCCCGCCGTGCGGTTTGGCACGACATGCTGCTCGGTATCACGAGAGGTGACCGGCACCCGGTCACAGCGTTTGTGAAAGAGGTTGATGGCAGGCACCGCGTTCAACCCAAAGGCTTGCGGCGTGATGGCTGGTGCCAGATCCCGATTGCCATCACCAAGCAGAATATAGATGTCCACTTCCGCGCCCTTGGCAGCCTTGAGCGCGGGTTGCAGACCCGAAAGCTTCACAAACAAAAACCGTTCCGGCATCGCAAAGTATTCTTGTAAAAGCCGATAGCCGTCAAAGGACCGACGCGGTGTGGGCAGCAGCGCCTCTTCGGGTGTCAGGCCAACTTGTTGCAACTGACCCTCAGGCAGGCTCAGCGTCCAATCCGCCCGCCTGTCAGAGGAGCGCCCCGCAATGCCCACCGTCTGCGTGCACAGCAGCTCATGCAACTGCCAACTGCGCCCCGACTGACGGTCGAGATACAGCGTCAAATCATCCATCTTCAGCTCAGATATCGGATCATTGTCGAGCCGTTTGAGACGCAATCGTATCCCCGCCCGCGCCTTCGTGTGGGCGCCCACGCCCGCGGCAACCAATCCGCCGCGGCTGTCGATATATTCTGCCTCGGATATCTCGATCGGCCACATGGTGACATCATGCCCGGTTCGAAATTCGCAGGCGGTTTGCTCTCCTTCCAGCAATCGACTGCGCAGCGTTGTGCCACGCGGCAGCACGTACCCTTTTTTCAGACCAGCATTCGCCAGATCAGGAAAAAACTGCGCGATCATCATCGACGGCGTCGGGGCCAGATAATGGGGATAGACGATTTCCAGCAAATGCGAGGTGAAAACCGGGAACTGCATTTCCAGCTCTAGCTGGACACGTGCAGAGAGAAACGCCACCCCCTCCAGCAGTCGCTCCACATAAGGGTCGAGAACCTCGACACCTTCCATCCCCAAACGCGATGCAATCTTTGGATAGGCTTCAGCAAACTCAGCGCCCATATCCCGCATATATGCGAGCTCATTTTCGTAATGTCTGAGCAGCCGGGTATCCATCGCGTCAGCCTACCCTATCCAGCGTTATCTCACCCGACGTGATGTCGATTTTGCTGCGCAGATACAGCTCAAGCGGAAGCGGTTGGGCCCACATGTCCGCGTGGATATCAAAGGCGATCTGTGTCTCCCCTTTGGTCTCTTCGGTACGCAACTCAACGGCGGTTGAGCCATCAATGATGCGGGGTTCATGGATTGTTATGGCCTGCTGGATTGACTTGCGGATCAGTTCTGCGCGGGCCGAAGTTGAATACTCTCCAGCCACCTCGCGGACACCGTAATTGAGCACTGATTTTGCCACGTTGGGATACCGCTTGGGGTCAATCATGTTCTCAATGCTGTTAGTGTTCAGCAACCAGGCAAGATCGCGTTTGATGATGTCGCGCAGCCGCCCGATGTCTATGGCGCGATTTGCCCGGCTCTCTTGTTTCTCCTTGGGCGCATCATCGGTTAGCCTGTCCAAAAGCGAGGGCTGCAACCGTTCTGCGAGCATCTTGTCAGCCATCGGCCGCCGCCTCTTCGTCAGGGTGATTGAGCACAAGCTCGCGCAGATCAAGCAGCGCGATGTCCTCTTGATCTGTAGCCAACAACCGCTGGCCGACACCTGTAAACGTCTCTTGCCCTGCGTCCTTCCAATCGGTTGCGCGGGCCAGCTTTTCGCCGTCGCCCCCTTGGGCAGGTGTGTCCGCATAGCGGGTGGGGATCAGGGCCACCATCTCTCCCCCATTGCGCAAGGTGAGCGTCCCCGCAGTCCAGACCGCATCACGTAAATCTGCGGGGGCCTCCATCTCAAGCTTGGCGATTTGTGCAAAAGGAAGCCAGAAATATCGCCCGTTTACAATGACTTCAAGGACAGGACCAAGCCGCATGTCAGCATCGGCTATCCACTCAAAGGCTGTTCCATTTGCTGTGCCTGAGGTTGCGGGTGCCGCGTCAAAGGCTTGCGCGCGCAAGGCTGCCGCCTCGGCCGGTTTGCCCGTCGCTAGCAGCTTTTGCGCCTCGATTAACAAGGCCAGCCAGGTTTCGGGCTCACCAAAGATCATCGGCTCCTTTTCGCCCTTGAACACCTTCTCGCGGTAAACCTCACAGATGATCCCCTCGCGGTAGGTTTGCGCCATCATCAGGGCGGATGGATCCATTTCGGCGCTCAGCTTGAGTTGTGTGATCGCGCGCTTCCAGTCGCCCAGTACGCAGAGCAGCTGAAACAGAAAAATCCGCAGCTTCGGGTCCGCAGGGTCACTGCGCACCTTGTCTTGCAGCGCCGCAAGCGTTGCGGTCAGATCGCCGGACTTGAGATGTTCTTCAGGCGTCATAAGACAGCCTCCGCTCGGTTCAGGATGCGAGGAGAAAATTCACATGAGAAAACGCAAATATACCGCGCGCAGAAAAGTGCGCGCGGTACTGGGATAAGACCGACTATTCCACCTTGCCGGTGCGCAGGTTCCACTTGAACGTGTTTTTCGTGGTCAGCTTGCCGGAGGTCTGGTCCGTTTCCTTGTACTCATGCTCAATCCCGATATAGGCCAGCGCCCATGTTTCTTCGGGAATGCCATCCTCGGTAAAGGAGATGGAGTACTTGTCGATGATGACGTGCTTGAGCTTCCACAGGGAGAACGCCTCAAGACCGTCGGCAGCACTTTCACCGGACCGGCAAAAGGCCATCTTGATCTCAGGACGTACCGTGCCGTTTGCCACCGACTGTGCGATCTTGTTCGATGCGATGCCAATCTGGCTCGTGACTTCGATCTTTTGGAAGTTGGTGTTGGCGTGTGCACGCTGGTTTGAGCCCAGATCGGTCATATCCACCGCGCGCTCAACCTCAAAGTTGGCACTTTGGATCACGATCCACTTGTCGTGCTTGGATTCAGTTGCATCACCCGGAATGTCCGAGATGTGAACAAACATATTAGCAGCCATTGGGCTATTCCTTTCAAAAAGTTGTTTACGTTATCGCGTCTGGGCTGACCCCAAGCTAATTCGAGGGATCAGGCACCTTTTTCAGAAGGGAGCTTGGATACAAGCCGCAATGAAACCGAAAGACCTTCCAACTGGTAATGTGGTCGCAGGAAGAACTTCGACTGGTAATATCCGGGATTGCCTTCAACCTCTTCCACAACGACTTCAGCCGCTGCCAGAGGTTTCCGCGCCTTCTCACTTTCCGACGAGATGTCGGCGTTGAAATCAACGTAATTGTTGATCCAGTCTTGCAGCCAGGCTTCCATATCCTGACGGCTCTTGAAAGAGCCGATCTTGTCGCGGACCATGCATTTGAGATAATGCGCAAAGCGGCATGTCGCGAAGAGATAGGGCAGTCTTGCTGCGAGATTTGCGTTGGCCGTCGCATCCGGGTCGTCATACTCTGCTGGTTTGTGCAGAGACTGCGCGCCCATAAAGGTTGCAACGTCCGTGTTTTTCCGGTGGATCAGCGGCATCATGCCATTTTTGGCAAGCTCCGCCTCGCGCCGGTCATCGATGGCGATTTCTGTGGGGCATTTTTGATCCACGCCACCATCCGTCGTCGGGAATGTGTGGGAGGGCAGGTTTTCCAGTGTGCCACCAGATTCCACACCGCGGATACGGCTACACCAGCCATATTCCTTGAACGACCGGTTGATATTGACGGCCATACCATAAGCCGCGTTGATCCAGCCGTATTTGCTGTGATCTGACCCATCGGTGTCTTCTTCAAAGGCGAACTCTTCGACCGGTTCGGTCTTGGCACCATACGGCAAACGGCCAAGGAAACGCGGCATCGCAAGGCCCACATACTTGGAATCCTCGCTGTCACGCAAGGAACGCCAAGAGGCATATTCCGGCGTTTGGAAGATCTTGGTCAGGTCGCGCGGATTGCTCAGCTCGGACCAGCTTTCCATCTGGAACAGCGATGGCTGCGCGCCTGTGATCAAAGGCGCATGGCCTGCCGCTGCGATCTTGGACATCTCGCCCAACAGCTCAACATCCTGTGGGCTATGGTCAAAGTGATAGTCCGCCACCAATGAGCCATAGGGCTCACCGCCCAGCTGACTGAATTCTTCGGTGTAGAGTTTCTTGAAGATCGGCGACTGGTCCCATGCGGTCCCTTTGAAGCGGCGCAGGGTCTTGTGCATATCCTTCTTGGAAATGTTCATGACCCGGATTTTCAGGCTCTCATCTGACTCCGTGTTGTTCACCAGATAATGCAGACCGCGCCACGCGCTTTCCATCTGCTGAAAATCCTGATGGTGCAGGATCAGGTTCACCTGCTCCGTCAACTTCTTGTCCAGCTCTGCAACGATGCTCTCGATTGAGCGCAATGCGTCGTCCGAGATCAGCGCGGTGTTTGTCAGCGCTTGCTCGGCCAATGTCTTGACTGCCGATTCAACGGCCGTCTTGGCCTGATCGGAGGCAGGACGAAATTCCTTTTTCAGCAGGCTCTCGAATTCGGAGGATCCAAAGGCGGACGCACCACCTGCTTCTTCAACCTGGGCTTCTTGTTCAGCCATTTATTATTCCTCCTCAGTCGCGGCGCCGGGCTTGGGCTGGGCCGCCAGTGTCTTGAGCAAAGTGGGGTCCTGAATGATCTTGCTGATCAGATCCTCGGCACCGGTCTTGCCATCCATATATGTCATCAGGTTGCGCAACTGCGTGCGGGCGTCCAGCAGTTCTGCCAGCGGCTCCACTTTTGCAGCAATCGCGGCTGGGCTGAAGTCGTTCATGCTTTCAAAGGTGATATCGACCGCCATATTGCCCTCCCCCGTCAGGGTATTGGGCACTGTGAAAGCTGCCCGCGGCGCGATGGACTTCATCCGCTCATCAAAGTTGTCGACATCGATCTCAAGGAACTTGCGGTCTGCAACTGCGGGCTGTTCCACCTCGGATTTGCCGGCAAGATCGCTCATCACACCCATCACAAAAGGCAGCTGAACCTTCTTTTCCGCGCCATAAAGCTCCACATCATATTCGATTTGGACACGAGGTGCCCTGTTGCGGGCAATGAATTTTTGGGAACTAGTGGCCATGGAGGGCTCCTTGGTCTTGGAAAACAAAATGCGGTATGTGATCCGCGGTGAATAGGGTTAGGTTTCGCATCAGCTCAAAAATCCGGCTCATCTTCGAGACCACCAATGGTATAGACCTGATCCTTACCTTGGGCGGCCATGTCCTTGATGATGGTAACAAAGTCAGCATTCACGAGTCGCTTGGCCCGTTCAAGGATCACCGGTACCGGGCTGGAGGGCTCGCTGCGGTGGTAGTACTGGATAATCCGGTCCAGCGCGTTCAGAGCGTCCTGAGAACTGTTGATCCCGCCGATGGCACCGCCACCCGCCGCAGGCGCGCCGCCGCCTGCCGCGCCTTCTTCGAGCGGCTCGCCCCCCTCAGAAAGCACTTCGGTCCCCATCGCATCAGACAATCGGCGCACAATCTGATTGAGCGACTTCGTTGTTTCTGACAGGTCGGGGCCCTGACCGGGTGTCTGCGCGATAAAGATGTCATCAATGGCTTTGATGTCTGCCTGCGCGCTCACAGCCGCGGCCAACAGCGCGCTGATCTCATCCGAATCGGTGTCCTGAAAAGCAGCGGAAACCGCTGAGGCGTCTGGAATGTCTTCCATCCCAGCAGGTGCAGGTGCCATGCCCTCGCCGATCTCGATCATGCGCAGGCTCAGCTTGCCAAACGTCCGGCTGTTGGTCAGAGACGTGCGCCGCAAAGAGCGCACAACTGAATCTGCGCCGCCGAGGCCCTGCACCGCGTTGATGCGCATGGTCGGGTCGTTGTCGTCATCCTCATCCAGCTCCGGATGGCATGTGTTCCAGTGGGTCTCAAGGCATCCCCGAACAAAGGCCGTTGCCTCCGCAAAGCCAGGCAAACCTTTCGTGTGCAAGACCGCCTGCGCATAAAACACAGCCGCACGGATGTCGTGGCTCTCTGCCAAAATTGATTCTGCCAACTTTGCCACTTCGGCAAAGTCGGGATCTTCGGCCTCAATGATCTGGTCACCCACCTGGCTCTCTTCGCCAGGCTGAGCGGCCAGCTCCATCTCTACGAAGGCCGGCTCATACTCCATGTTCTCGCCACTCGGGCTATCATCCCCGTGGGGTTCGAGCAGCTTAGCAACGTCCATCTGGTTCCCCCATTACGTGCAAGGTGCATGTCCGCTGACTGCAGATCAGGTTAAATGTGCACATCACCAATTTCGCAAACGTCTCAAAAATATAAACAAATCGCAGCCGCCCCCCGCCAAAACCGCAAAAGGTTAAATCCGGCTTGACCAATAGTCAGCCTTATCGTCATTTTTATGTCAATGGCTTTCCACCAAAAAAGGCGAGGAATGTAGTTTGGCCTATGAACCGATCAAGACCGAGGAGCTCAAGAAATTGTTGCTCATGGGCAAGAGACGGGCCATGAATTTTGCCTACAACCCCGGCCCCAAGGAAGCCGATCTGCTGATCATCGATAAGATCAAGGCGGCGGATGTCATTGGCCGCATCGCCAAGAAAGAAGGCGAAGGGGTCAAGGTTGCCATGGGCACCTTTGAAATGGATGCCAAGCTCATCACGCTCAGCGTGCTACAGACTGTTCCGGGGCTGGCCAAGAAGTTCCGCAAGTATCTCAAGACGCTTGATCTGTCGCTCAAGGTGGAAGTTCTGGATGCGACGGGCGAAGTGATCGATTCCGATCAAGAGGAAGAGCACACCAATGAAACGGTGACCCCTGTTGGCCCCCTTAATGCCGTGTTCCAATCCGACAGCAATGAGGCCGAAGCGCCCACAGACACGGATCAAAAGACCGCAATCACAGAGCGTTTGCGCGCCTTGCAGGCCCCGATCTCTGCCCTTGGACCTTTGGGTGCGCCGCTGGTCAAAGCGGTCGCGCGTGTGGTGAACGACCTGAAGTCAGGAAACCTGGATCAGGCCGAAGCGACCCTCGACAAGATCGAAGAAGGCCTGTCCAAAGTCGCGGCGCATCAAGAAGCGAAAAAGAGTAAGCCTGCCGCACAGCCGCCTGATCACGCATCCCTTGTCACGCGCGCCGGGGCACTCAAGGCAGCGCTTGATGGTTTGGCCGGAAACGACAAAAGCGCGGTTGTTCAACCTCTTGTCGCCGCGGTTGGCCTGATCAAATCCGGCGACAGAACTGGCGCGGATGCAGCACTCACCGCCGCTGAGACGGCACTTAATGCCCTTTCCGGCCAAACCGCTGAAGAAGATGTTCAAGATGCGCCGGACGTCTCCGAAGCGATCGGCCCGGAGCAAAAAGCTTGGGAAGCGCAGCGCGCCGCACTGCAAACGGATGTCGACGGGGCACTGCAAGGCGGTGCATTCAACTCAGATACGCTGCGCCGCAGCTGGGAAGATGCAAAAGCCCTTGCTGAGGCAGGAGAATTTGCCGAAACGCTGCAAGCCGTTGATATCACACGCAGCCATCTTGCCGACGCCGAAAAAGCCGCTGAAATCGCGCACGCGGCAGCAGAAGCCGCGCTGATCTCCAGTTACCGCAAGACCCGTCAAAGCTGGTCCCAGACCCGAGCCGCCCTGCACGCGGACCTTGTAAAGCTCAAAATGGTCATCGACGCTCACACCAAGGGCATCGACAGCCTGGCTGAAATTGCCGAGAACACAGGCGTTCTGCTGGAGTATCTTGATGGACTGGACCGCACGCTCGAAACCATCCTTGGGCGGCTGGTTGATACGCCGGCGGGGCCTGCGCGAACAGTGCTGAAACAGGAGGCTGGCAAAGTGATCGAAGCCTACCGCGCTGAGCTTGCAACTGAGTTTTTTGAAGCAGTTGACCAAAACGGATTTACCCAGACCACCATTCGCAGCACTGCGCTTGACGCATTGGAGGATGTCGAAACCGCTCTTGCTGCCTAATTTCACAGGATAGATACCATGTTTTTTCACAGATTTAGGACCATGCTAACGGCGGCCATACTGGGCACCTTGCCCATTGCGGCAGCAGCGCAAGACACCGGTGGCCTCACCGTAGAACTTAACAAGACAGAAGCCTCAGACACAGGTGGATGCAGCGCTTTTTTCCTGTTTCGCAATCAAACCGACAACAGCTTTGACGGCTTTGAAATGTCACTGGCCATTCTCAACACCCAAGGGGTGATCGACCGCTTGTTGTCGATTGATGCAGCCCCCCTGCCCGTAAGCCGGACAACGCTGAAGCTCTTTGAAATTCCTGAAATAGCCTGCGAAGACATCTCGGAAATTTTGCTGCATGATCTGACATCTTGTAAGCCACAAAACGCGGAGGAGATGGATTGTTTCCCGATCCTGACACTGCGCAGCAAAGCCACCACAGCGCTGGTTAAATAGAGATGTCATTTGATCTCAGCTCGCTTGGTGCTGGCGGCATCATCATTGCGGTGTTGCTGGTGCTCTCCGCGCTCTCTTTGGCGCTGATCGTTGTAAAAACGGTGCAGCTTTTGCCCGCCCGCTCCGGCGCTGCTGCGCGCGAAGCGGCATTGTCACAATGGGCGGAGGGTCAGAAAGAGCTGGCACAAATGGCCGTCTCCTCGGGCAAAAGCCCGGCAGACCGTGTGATGGGCTACGCTATGAAATCGCTCAACAACGGTTTTGAGGGCCCACCCCTCATGGCAGAGCTGTTGCGGCGCGGAAACGAAGAATTCGCGCGCATGAACAGCCTGATCCGTGTGTTGGAGTTGATCGCGATGATCAGCCCGCTTTTGGGACTATTGGGCACTGTCATGGGAATGATCCAATCCTTTCAAGCGCTTGAGATGGCGCAGGGTGCGGCAAATGCATCTGTCCTTGCGGGTGGTATCTGGCAAGCACTCTTGACCACCGCCGTGGGCCTTCTTGTGGCGATCCCCGCTGCCGTTGCTGCGACGCTTTTGTCAGCGCGGGCGGAAAGTGCCGCTCAGATGATCGAGAACGCGGTGGGCCGATTGATGCTGGTGGAGGAAAACCCCGCCGCCGCCTGACCTCGACGCCTCATGCAGGAAAACCACATGACCGACGCCACCGCCCTGACCCTCAGACGCCCGCGCCCCGCGCGCGCGCTGATCTCGTTGGTGGCGATGATTGACGTTTTGCTGATCCTGCTGGTGTTCTTCATGGTCACCTCTACTTACCTGGATCTCGACATGATCCCGGCGGTCGCCCCAGAGCAGACCGCGTCTCAGCCCTCCACCACCTCGGCAGACCCCGCCGTTCCGCTCCTCATCCGGATCGGCGCGGAAGGCCAACCGGTTGTGCGCGGACAAGTGTTGTCGTTGATTGCATTGGATGAATTGCTGCGCACGCGGCTTGAGGCGGCCCCGGCCTCCCCTGTGATGATCTTGCCCACTGGCGTGGCAAAAACCCAAAGCCTTGTCAGTGTGATGGATGTGGCGACGCGCGCTGGCGTGCGCAATCTTCGGGTGATCCGTTTGGAGGCACGTCAATGAAACTGAGGCGTCCTCCTGCCCGGCAAGCCCCGGAAACGATCATCGCTCTTATCGATGTTGTCTTTTTCCTTTTGGTGTTCTTCATGCGCATCGGCCGCATGGACGCTACCGCCCCGTTTGAGGTCACGCCGCCCACCGCGATGACCGGCACCGACATGCCTGCCGGAGGCATAACTTTGTCCGTCAGTGAGAGCGGGACAATGGCGGTCGACGGCCGTGCCACGAACACGCCCTTGCAAGACATCCTGTCCCAACTCGCCAACGATCCGGCGACGTTGGTGCGCATCAACGCCCATCACGCGACTGAACTGCGCCATATTCTGCCCCTGATCGCGGAACTTGAGGCTGCGGGTGCCCGCGAAGTCGCACTTGTTGTGACCCCGGCAAACCCATGAGATCCGGCATCGGCATATGGACCCTCGGGCTCACGGCCTCAGCGGTTTTACACATTGGTGCCGGTGCCGGATTGCTGGCCGCGTTGCAGCCAGAGCCGATTGCGGATCAGCCTGTACCGGAAAGCCGCTTGCAGGTTGATGCGCAGGAAGTCACGCGCAGCGCTGCCAAAGAACAAGCCGCCCAAAGCGAGAACGCAGAAGTAGAAGAACCAAAAGGAACCGCACTTGATGCAGGCGCAGTAGCCCAATCCAAGGCAGCACCCCTGCCCCCGAACGTCCCCCCCACGCAGGCCACTGACCCTAAATCTGTCACGCACAACGCGGCGGCGCTGGCCCCTCAAAGCATTGAGGCGAGGGTGTCTCTTCCTGTTGCGGAGAGCGCCAATGCCGCGAACCCTCAGGTCCAACCGGCAACAGCTGCGGCCTTGCCTGCAGATCAGGCCGCTTCGGTCACACCCTCTGCGGTGCCTCTTGCCCAGACTTTGGCGATGGCCGAACCCATCGCCCAAACCGATCCGTCCACTGCCCGCGACAGCGTGCCAAGTGTCATCCCAGCGGCCTTGCCCCTGACGCAAACCAGCGCGCCGAGCGTTCCAATAAGCCAACGCGAACCCGATGTGACATCTTCAAAGGCGGTTCTGGCCTTTCCTGCGTCTGGCAGCGTTGATCCGACCTCGCTTGCGGCGTTCCAAAGCTTTACGCAACCCGGCAGCACCGCGGGCGCACAGGTGCGCGACGATTTGGCAAGCGCATTGTCGCTGCCCTGCGCGCGGATGCAGGTCACTTTTGACCCTGACACAACGACGCTGCAACTCACTGGGCATGTGCCAGACGCCAGCCAACGCGCTCCTGTTCTGGCAGCGCTCCAAGCTCAGATGGGGAGTGATATTGCAGTAGCCGAAAACCTGCTGATCCTGCCTTCCCCACAGTGCGGGGCCTTGTCGGGGATTGCGGATGTAGGCCTGCCACAATCAACGGATCAGATCACCAATCCGCTGATTGTGGGTGCCGACACCCATGCGCGTGCCTTTCGCTACACGGCAGGAGAAGCGCTGGTGATGAACCTGACCGCACCTGACTATGCGGCCTTTGTCTACGTGGATTACTTTGATGCAGACGGGAACGTGATCCATCTGACCCCAAATGATCGCAGCCCCCTCAAGTTGACAGACGCAAAATCAGCGCTCCAGATTGGTGCGAAGAATGCGGAGGAAACGGGCCTCTTTGTCACGATTGGCCCGCCCTATGGCCAGGAAATCGCCGCCGCTTTTGCCGCTTCGGTCCCTTTGTATTCAGGGCTGCGTCCTTTGGTTGAACCGGCAGAACCTTATCTGGCGTGGCTCAAGACCCGCGTAGCCGAAGCCCGGGAAGCTGATCCTGATTTTAAGGGGGAATGGGTCTATTTCTTTGTAACGACAGCAGCGCGTTAGGTTCATTCGGCAGGCTGAAGCAAAAGCCGCTGCATATCTACAAACACCCCTGATGTGAGATGCGCCCGGATATCGGCCCAATCCGAGGCGTTCTGTTCAATTTCACTGAGCATATCACAGTGCGCTTCAAACCCTTCGAGCACTGCCTCTGTGTCGTTCTCAATCCAAACGAACCCAAGCTGTTGCTCCGCGATCTCCACCACCCGCAGATCGACACCGGGCCTCAGCGGGGCCTGAGGCAGCCGGCGCAGCAGATCAAGCTTCAGCATTTCAATGGCCACATCATCAAGGCCTGCCTGAAACAACAGTATTTTCTCTCGTGCAGCGGGCCAGCCAAAGGTCAAACGGGGGCGCAAATCCGCACCGACCTGTTGCGCGGTGTCAGATGCGTTCACGCCATAACTTGTGTCAAAGAGGGCCTGCACCTCTGCCTCGGCTTCTGCGACATCGGCAAGCTGACGTGCAGGATGGGCCGCCATCCAGATCCCAAACTCCATGTCTAGATAGTTAAACCTTGGCTCAAGACGCATCCGCTCCCCGCAGGACGGGCAACTGGCACTTTGAAAACTGTTCTGCAAAATCGCGTTCCGCAGATCGGAGCGGCGGTCCGCATTTACGCTGCCTGCTGCCTGAAATTCGGTGACCGTTTCGCAGGTGGGACAACTGAGCGCGGAATTGCTGAAGAGCGACATCAGACGTCCACGCGCATACAAAGGGCACCCATCTCATCGCGGTGCGGGTGATGGTCGTTTAGACGATCTGTGCACATCGCGGCGTAAAGCTCTGAAAACCACTCCCCCGGTGCGCGAAATTGGTAGCCTGACACTGCCAATTTGCGCGCAGATGTGCGGTATCTGGCCCAATCTCCGGGATAGCTTTCTAGATAGGTATATTCCCCCACCGCACAGGCATCCGCGATACTTGCAGATTTCCAGGGTTGATTGCCAACGCGCGCACGGTCCACGAAAACACGGCAGTCCTGCATCCGGCGGCCCCATTCTTCCGGCCCACAATTGTTTGCCGGTGGTATGGGCAAGTCCCGCCCGGCCGGGCTCATCATGTATTCAGCGACATAACTTTCATCAAAGTCATACTTTCCCGCAATTGCTCTGGCGGCTTCTGTGACATTGGCACCATAGGTCTTCCATCCGGCCAACCGCTCACCATGTTTTTTCATATATCCCAACTTGTCATCCACCGCATGCCCGACCTCATGCAGCGTGTTCCAGCCAAAGGCGGTCAGGTCCTCGCCCGGTTTTGGCGTTGCCTGCTTGTCCAGCTCACCGATCTCATGCTCAACCGCGATGTTATAGATATGAGAGACCTCTTCATCCCCTTCGCGCATGCGAACACGTTTGGTCTCCTGCTCAAATGAAGATCCCTCCTGCTCTCCACGTGTATACTCAAAGGTGAGCATGCTGTCGTTATCAAGCGTATTGCTGGCGGGCAGCTTGGCCATTTCCTGATAAAAGGCGCGGATGTTAAAGGCGGGGGCGTCCAATGCATCTTCGGGAACGGCAGGAACATCCTCTGGATTCTGATCTTGCCCCGCATCGCCCGGACGTTTCAGCTCCAGCACGCAGCCAAAGCGCACCTCAAAGGCAATTGCCAAGACCTGACGCTGTACTGTGAGGGGCAATGCTTCGACCATCTCGTCGAACGCATCAAGCCCGCCCGGGCCCTCCAGCGCCGCGGTCACATCCTCTTTGCTGGGGGTTTTGTTGCCCGCCAACTGGATACGGAGCTGGGCAAAATCGACCTTGGCTTGCGCTGCATTCAACTCAGCCACGGCTTGGGGATGCTTATGCTCAATCACCAGAGCGCTGGCTGCATCAAGATGTTTGCGGGCAGCCAGCAAATCTTCGCGCGCAGTGGCGCGGTCTTCGGATTTCTCGATTGCGGCCAGGTTCTCTTCGATCTTGCCGCGGTGCAAAAGATACCCTTTGTGTGTCTCCAGCACCCGGCCCATGTCGCGCAGAACCGCGATACTTGTTTCCACGTCCTTTTCGCTCTGCGCCCTGTTGGCAGGCGCGGTCCGGGCGTTCTTCATCGCGATATGCAAGGCATCCAACTGCGCATGGATTTCATCGGTCAAGAATGCGACCTGAGGGGTCTGGGTCAACAAACCATCCGCCAACCGGCGCGCAACTTCAGCGGCTTCATTGAGCCGGTCATATTTGGCAAGATCAACAGCCATCAAAACGCAGATGTCCACGACACTTCCAACTTCCACCCGGGCCGCGGCAAAATCCTCCTCTGCTTTGGCCTGTGCACTGTGCAGCAGCTTACGCGCTTTGGCCTCCTGGCCGCGCAGATAGATAGCCGAGGGGTGCGCACATAACGCGTTCAGCTTGTCCTCCGCCTTGGCAATCGCGGATTTGAGATCATCGACGTCATCCTCCCCAATCGACTTGATCAACTGCGCCTCTTTGACAAAGCCGTCTACCCGCTCCGCGGTTCCTTCGGCGGTCGCACATTCCGCGATCAGCTCTTCAAACAGCGTTGTTGCGGTTTGGAAATCAAAGGCCTGGCCTGCGCGTTCGGCATTGGCGTTCTTCCCATCCAGCCGCACCATCAGCGTCTCAATCGCGGGCACATTCAACTGCCGCACCTGCGCCAGCGCTGCCTGTGCCTTGCTTTGTGTCAATACGTAACGATCATAGAGGGCGAGCATCCCGTCTGCCTGATCACAGGCCACATCGAACCCTTCCAATCCTTTTGCAGCGCCGCCAAAATTCCCCTGCGCTTCTTTCTCCAACGCAGCATCCAGACGTTGGCGTAAAGAGATGACGGCCTCATGCGCCGGGCCGGCCTGTACCACAGCGCGCGGTTCAATGTCCTCCATCCGGGTTTCTGCGGCGATCTTGAGCGGTAAAAAGACGTCATAGGATTCTGCCTTGGCGCGTTCTGCGACTGCGGAACGGCGGGCCTGCAATGCGAGCGCCTCCGCATGTCTGAAATTCCCCATGACCACAGCATCCCGCGCCGACTGGATCAGGTCGCTCAATTCTTCTCCTGCGTCGCGCGTTATAGGATGCGTGCGAATATCGCTGATATCCCTCAGCGCGATATGGGCCAGACGATCCTGCGCTGCGGTGCAACTGGCGATAATGTCGGTGTGCATGCTGGCTAGCTTATGCCCTTTGTCAGCCAGCGATCTGACATCCGCAGACGCCCGGTCCGCAAACGCTCTTTCAATCCCGGCTTTGGTTTCTTCAAGCTCAGTGAGCTCTTTGCCGAAATGTTCTGCATCATATGAGGCAGAATAGGCTTTCATCGTTTCGTCAATCGCTGCCGTCGCAGGCAACGCAACATGCGTGAACAAATGCAGCATTTCGAGCCCCGAAAGGGCACTTGCGTGTGCTTCGGCGAGGGCATCAACCCCTTCGGCAAAATCAATCCTGGGGTCTCCAGCCACCTCATCCGCCCGCGCCAAGGCTGCATTTGCAGTGTCGCGTTCTTCGGTGACCAAGTTATAGGTATCATTTTGCGCCACTGCATTCACGGCCCCAGACACCAGTTCACGTTGCGCGGTGAAACTGCCAATGGCCGTGATTTGCAACGCCACCGCACGACAGGCCTCCAACGCGGAGTTCAGGGCAGCGCTGGCTTTGGTCAGATCACCGGGCATCAACGCTTCGGCTGACTTTGCCGTCTTGTCTGCATCCGCCAGCGCATCCGCAAACAAATGATCCGTATCAAGCTTCTCGACTTGCAATTTGACAAGTTCAAACTCCAGATAAACCATGTCAAAATCGCTGTCTTCGGTCAGGTTCATCGCGCTGTCCGGGCCTTGCGCACCGTCGATCAGCGCGGCAGTCTCGGCATCGTTTGCCGCGCGTCTGACTTCGATGGTGGCGCTCTGCATCAAGACACCGGCGGCATTCCAATTCCCTTTCAGCGTTGCCGCCACAGCGTCGTCTCGCATGCGTTCTGCGGTGGCCTTGGCCTCAAGCGTGGCTTGCGATGTTTCCCCCACAAGTTCGGCAAGCGCCAGATCAAAGAGCGCTTTGTTTTCATAATACACAGCAGCACTGGCCGCGATGTTCATCTGCGCTTCGTGCTCACCTTCCAACCGCTCGCACATCGCCATGGCAAGCCGGAAATCCCGGACATCATGGGCCGCCGCCCGCTTGGCTTCATCCCCCAACATGGCCTGACAATAGGGTTCAATCGCCGGGCGCCCGTCGGTTTCCTTCAAATCCGTTACCGCTTTGAGTCGCTCTGCGAATTCGTCATGAGCGTTCAAGTAGTCAACAATCAAATCCGCCTTTGTTCCGATGCCTTCAGCAAATTTGCGTGCGATCAACATCCGACCGGCGGCGCGTTTGTAATCACCCGCTTCTGCCGTGTCCTGCGCCTCTTGACCCAAATCCGCTGAACGGATGATATCTTCTTTGATCAAGGGCAGGACATCCGCCTCTCGGTCCGTCAGGCCAGAGTGATGTGCCTGCCACCGCGCCTCCAATGCCTTGAACTGGGTGGCAAATTTGCGCAGCACTTTGATGTCAGCGACCGCACCGGGAACCCTGTTGAGGAGCGACAGGGCGGATGTCAGTTTCTTGGCCTCAAACTCCTCATCCGCGTCCTCCATCAATTGATGGGCATCGCGATGATTTTGGGCCAGCTCGGTCAGGGGATAATTTTCAGGCGCGGGCAGCGTTGCAAGCAAGGTTTCGCATTCTGCGCGTTTGGCAAAGTAGTTGGCACAATCATCCGCCACGTCCAGCGCGTCCGACAGATCATGCCGCAGTTTGGTCAGCGCGGTGCAGGCTTGTGCATACTCATGGGCCTCAGCGGTTGCTTTGATCTCGCTGTGTGTGGCGCGGATCTGTTCAAACTCAGGTTTGACGTGTTTGTCGTTGGCACGCTGGGGATGTGCCTCCATCACGGTAAGGCGCACTTTGAACGCTGCATGTTCACGCGTCCAGATTTGTGCCGCCCGCAACAGCTCTTCGCCCTGTTTTTTGGCGTCAAGAAAACCGTCTTCGGCCTCCTCCGCCAGATCATCAAGGTCGCTGTCCTCCGCGTCCTTGGCCTCAGCAAGTTTGTTCTGCACTGCCGAACAGGCCAGTCGCAAACCAAGCGGGGCCGCACCCTCACCAAACTGTGCGGCGAGCATCGCGTTCAAAGCGGCCATGTGTTCAAACGTATCGGCTAGCCGGCGCGGCGCTTCCAGCGCTTCTTTGCCGGCCTCTACTGCGCCATCTGCTTCGGCGGCGCGCGCTTCAAACGGATTCTGCTTTGCCTTTTCGACGTTTTGCACCATTCCTTCCAACCGCCCCATCGCTCTGAGCGCGGATTGATAGGCCGCGATATCGCCGGTATCCTCGGCCGTCTGCATCCGTTCCTGAACAAAACCCCACGTCAGCGCGATGTCACTTTGCGCATCCGCCCGCCCCTTTTCCTCAATCAAAGGGTCCTCCAATCCGGCCATGAGTTTGCTCAGCTTTGCGAATTCAGCCTGCGCCTCAATCTGGCGGACATGAGCCACAAAATCCGCCTCAACCTCGGCCAAGCGCGCGGCCCCACCGGCAAAATCAAGCTTTGCCGGATCAGCCTCAATGATCTCCTCTGCCCCCGCTAAACGGGCCAGCAAATCATCGCGTACGGCGGTGTCTTCCAACAAAACAATATCATCGCGCAACATGTCGTGGCCTGCGTTGAAAACGCGGAACTCTTCCACCGCTGCCTTTCGCGCGCGCTTTTTGTCTTTTCGGTTGAAAACCTTCGGCACTTTCAGGAAGCGCTCGACAAAATCACTCTGTTCCGGGGTCAATCCTTCGATTGCCATACACAGGCCCTCCAACAAGAACCACCGAGCCGCCGGGAAAATGCGATATATGAAAATGAACAGGCAGCTGTGGCACCAAGTCAAAACCAGCCGCATCCCCATTGCAAGCAGTTTAACACCTGCAACCTGTGCACCACGCCCACAGGTTCGCGAATACTTGAGCCATCTCTCGCCATTCGGGAAACCAATCATTGACTCTAAGTTAATTTGCCGGAAACTACTGATTAATCCTATTTTTTGCGGGAGTTCTGTTGTGCGGGAACCCAAAATTTTGAAGCGCAGGATGTCTGCGACCCTGTTTGAGCGAACGTCAGCCGGTCTGCGTGCGGCGCTGATGGCGAGTTGTGTCATCGGATTTGGGAGTCTCAGCACACCCGTTGTCGCGCAAAATGCCAGCGAACTCACAGCGCCAACATTTGCGCCCGATGCCCAGCGTCTGACCGGCGCTGTTGTGTTTTCTGGTGAGCGCGGGACAAAGCCTCCTGCTGGCTCAGAGAAGCTTTTGATCAACCTCTCCGGGGTGAACGTCAACGGTGGCCTGACGCAGATGGCCGATGCGAACGCCGCGACGCAGGCAAGGCTTTCGGGCAAGACGATCACTGTCGCGGAAATCTTCAACGCGGCCTCTGACCTTGAAAACGCCTATGCGCAGGCTGGCTTTGTGTTGGCGCGCGTCATTTTGCCTGCCCAGGAACTGCGGGATGGCGGGCGGCTGCGGATCGAAGTTGTTGATGGATTTGTCGAAACGATTGATGCCTCGGCAGTGCCGGAACCTGTGCGCGGACGGATTGAGCAGATCACGGAGCCATTGATCGGGCGGCGTAGCCTGCGCCTGCCTGAGCTTGAGCGCCAACTGCTTCTCGCGGGGGATACATATGGCGTCGCACTCGGGTCAGCATTGGCCGCCGGGGCCACGCCGGGTGGTACGTCCCTGATCCTGCAACCAGAATTCCGCAAAATCACCGGGTTCTTCGCTTTTGACAACGCCAACTCTGATGAGTTGGGGCCTGTAAACCTCAGCGCAGGCATTGAGTTCAACTCCCCGTTCAATCTGGGTGAGACGATCTATGGCCGCCTCTCCGGTGTGCCGTCTGGTGACAATGAAAACGGTGTGGGCTCTGTGCTGGGCAGTGATCCACGGGTGCGCACGCTCTCCATTGGCGGGGTGATCCCGCTTGGCCTGAATGGCCTGACGCTGAACATCGAAGGCACCGACAGCCGCACGGCACCCGATACGCTGGCCACACCCAGCACGAGCCGTTTTAACCGGACATCCGTCCGGCTCTTTTACCCTTTTGTGCGCACACGCAACCGCAACATTTCAGGGCAGTTGACGCTTGATCGTCAGACGGATGAGCAATTCCTGATCACGCCGGGAGGCGGACGTACTCCTGTCTATCTCGACAAGAGCACCGTGATCCGCGCCGCTTTGGATGGCTTTTGGCTCACTGAAAGCGGTGCCGCAATTGAGACAGGTGCCACCCTGTCACGCGGGATCGATGCACTTGGCGCGCGCCGGGCGGCAGATGTGGCGGGCGGCACACCGTTGTCGCGCCAGGGGGCCGATGCGACCTTTACCAAGCTGATCCTTTCGGGGCGTATTCGGCAGAAGATTAACGACAAATTCAATTTCTCACTTTCAGGCAGGGCGCAATCATCCTTTGGGGATGCCCTGCTGACCGGTGAACAATTCGGGATTGCAGGCGGCCAAGAGCTTTCGGCCTTTGATGCAGGCAGTATCAAAGGCGACAGCGGCTTTGTCGCGCGGGCGGAGATTTCCATGCCGCGCCAGACCACACTTGCGGATCGGCCCTATCTGATCAGCCCGTATATTTTTGCAGCCTACGGGGATGTCTCCCTTGAGGCACCAACCGCACTCGAAACCGAGGATCTTTCTGCGACGTCCTATGGTCTCGGTGTGGAATTCAACACTTTGACAAAATCAAATTTCTCATCCGCAACCGTGCGGATCGAATATGCTAGGGGGACTCGTGATGATGACCAACCGGATAGCAACCGCTTTAGCGTCCAAGGCTCTTTCCGCTTCTGAGGCAAAGCGTCGGTTTGCCCGTGCCGCACTTGTGCTGAGCACGGCACTGACGCCAATTGCCGCCACAGGCGACACGCTGCCCACAGGCGGCACCGTCGTTCATGGGACGGCACAGATCAGTACACCCACCCAAGGTGCGATGACGATCAATCAGGGCAGTGACCGCGCAGTTGTCAATTGGGACGGATTTTCCATCGGGGCAGGCAACCGCGTCGATATTCATCAGCCAAACGCCAATTCCGCGATCCTGAACCGCGTGACCGGCGATACAACCAGTCAGATCCACGGCCAGTTGAACGCAAATGGCCGCGTCTTTGTGGTCAATCCCAACGGCATTTTCATTGGACCTTCGGGCAGTGTAAATTCAGGCAGTTTTGTCGCTTCAACACTTGGCATTCGGACAGATGACTTTGTCACCGGCAAAACTGTATTCGAGGGCAACGGGTCTTCCGCTACAGTCGAAAATGCGGGTCGAGTTGAAGTTGTGACTGGTGGCTACGCCGCGCTGATCGGCGGCAAGGTCAAGAACTCAGGCACCATTCAGGCCCCTCTTGGCTTTGTTGGTCTTGGCTCTGGCGAACGGGTCACGCTTGATCTGGCGGGCGATGGGTTTTTGCAGGTCGCCGTGCCCACCAATTCAGACGATGACGGTCTGGAGGCCCTGATTGAGAACTCAGGCACCATTCAAGCCAATGGGGGTACGGTACAGATCTCCGCCGCAACGGCGCGCAATGCGGCACGCCACGCCATCAACCTCAGCGGTGTGGTGGAGGCGCGCACGGTTTCTGGCCGCAATGGTCGCATCACTCTGGGCGGCGGATCAGGCGGCAAGGTAACTGTCACAGGCAAAGTTCGGACCAAGACATATCGGCCCGCCATTCAGGTGGTGCAATCGGCACGACCTGCTGCCCGGCCAGAGCGCGGCGGTGACATTACGATCACCGGCCAACAGATCGCGCTGGCGGGCGCCGAGATCGACGCAAGCGGGATCAATGGCGGTGGTGACATCCGCATTGGTGGCGCGTTGCAGGGGGCGGCATCCTTGCCAACCGCTGACATCCTCAACGTGGATAGCGCCACACGTATCAGCGCCGATGGCATCACTGCGGGGGATGGCGGGCGCATTATTTTGTGGTCTGACCTCCACACAACTTTCGCAGGAAACCTGTCCACCCGAGGCGGCGCACAAAGCGGAAATGGCGGTTTTGCCGAAGTCTCCGGCAAACAGATCCTCAGCTACACGGGGTTGGCAGACGGACAGGCACCCAATGGCGAGAGCGGTACGCTGCTCCTCGATCCGACGGATATCGAAATCGTCAACTCCGCCCCGGGGCCAAACCAAATTGACACTTTCACGTTGGAAGGCCAGCTCGCCGGGATGAACGTCATCGTGGCGACCAGCGGGCCCAACGCCTCCTTTCCCGATGCCGGAGAACCGGGCAACATCGATGTACAGGCCGCGATCACCTGGCCCAACGCAAACACACTGACTTTGCAAGCTGATCAGACGATCAGCATCAATGCACCGATCACCGCACCGCTTGGCACACTCAATCTGAATACCACAGAGCAAATTATCGTAGATGATGATGTGCTCGTTGGCACGATTGGACCGGTGAGTGTTGCGACCTTCATCCAAACCGGGGGGGACTGGCGGCAAGTCAGCTCTTCTTTGCCAACGTTCAACGCAACGAACTTTGCACTTCAAGGCGGCGACTTTATCCGCGCGTTAGGTGGCACGGGTGCTGGCGGCATTGGTGATCCGGGACTATACGATCCGTACCAGATTACCGATGTCTATGGTTTGCAGGGCATGCCGACAGCAAACATCGGAGAACGAAACTTTATGCTCGTCAATGACATTGACGCCTCAGGGACTACCGACTGGTTTGAGCTGGGTCCCCTGATCAATGGTGAGCGGAACCGCGGATTTGTCTCGCTGTTTTTCAGTGGCGACCTCGAAGGCGACGGGTATGCGATCAACGATCTTTTCATCGATCGACTTCCTGAGACCCGCGGCGATGGCACATCTGGTGGGCTTTTCCGTTCCATGGGCAGCGATTCAACAGTTCAATATGTCACTTTTAACAATGCCACGGTTGGCGGCGGGAATGCAGGTATTGTAACCGGGCAGAACTTTGGCGGCACGATCCGCGGCGTCTCTGTAAACGGCAATGTCATTACCTATGGCCGGTACGGTGGTGGTTTGGTCGGCCTCAACAGCGGTGTCGTGGTTGACAGCACTGCGGATGTGGCCGTGATTGATGCGCTTGACCCCGCCAACACCGATGGCCCAGGTGGGACACCCCAAACACCCGGTCAGATCGCCATGGGCGGTTTGGTCGGTTCCAACACGGCGACGGGGACGATTGACAGCTCCGACAGCCGCGGCAGCGTCCTGTCGACCGTTGGCGAAGAAGCCAACATCGGCGGATTGGCTGGCGAAAACTTCAACACGATCAACGATGTAATCTCCGAAGCCTCTGTTTCCTCCAATAACGGCGCCATTGGTGCAGAGGCCACAATTGGCGGTTTGGTGGGCGACAACAACGGCATGTTTTCCGCCATCACAAATGGCCTTGTGTTGGGTCCCGTTGTCGTTGGTCCGGCCTGCTGTGATGGATTTGTGGATGCTTTTGCCGTCGTTGGAAGTGACGATCCATCAGACAGAAGCATTGTCTCCACCTTCTGGGATACCGCGCTTGTTGGCCTGACGGACAGCGGACAGGTTGGCGAAACCTTTGGCAGCACCTTCAACGGACCAAACGGCACTTTCCCGTTCGAAGGTGCCTACGGCGAAACCACTGCGTTCTTGCTCGACGCCGATGCGTTCTTCCCTGCCAGTCTCGTGTCGGGCTGGAACCCTCTTGATACATGGGCACCTCCGCTGGACGGGCTGGACTATGCAAGGCTCTACACAACTTACCCTGTTCTGTTTGGTGTGGGACCAGCCAATCCAAGTTTCGTCTATAACGCGACGGTAAACCATGCTGTTTTGACTGTTGGTTACATTGGCGGGCCTGAAAAGTTCCAGCCCAGCCAGTTTCAGTTCGGGCCCCGCAACGACAGCGGCCTGCCACCTCAGGCAAACGCGCCTGTTGTTCTGTCGGGTGCGACCGTCGGTCCGCAGACATATACCCTGCCCACCACCTTCACCAGCAATCTTGGACAGGCCTTCACTGTGCGTTCAATTTCACAAGACGCAACCATCACCCCGGCACCCCTGACCGTGACCGTCGGAGATGCGGACAAGCCTTACGGTGAAGTACTCGATTTTAGCGCAGTTCCCTTTACAGCAACAACATTGCTGGGATCGGACCAAATCACAGCGGGCACAATCGTGAGCCCGGGCAACATTGCAGCGGCCCCGATTTCCGGGCCTGAATTCCCACTCAACCTTGTCGGTCTGACCGGACCCGGGCTGACCAACTACACGATCGATGTAGTCCCCGGTAACCTGCGTGTTCTGGGTCGGGGTCTGACCGTCAACATCGACGACGCCAGCAAAACATATGGCGATACCATCACCTTCAACGGGGATGAGTTCACTGTTGTTGGGCTGGTCAACGGAGACACGCTGACTTCTTTGAACATCAGCAGTGCAGGCGCAGGTGCGAATGCGCAAGTGGTGGACGGTCCCTTTGACATTGTTGGCGACACGCCGGTTGGTACCGGCATCGACAACTACGTCCTTAACATCATCCCGGGCCAACTGACCGTGGTCCCGGCCCCTTTGACCGTGACCGCAGATGATCAGTCCAAACCCTTCGGAACAGAATTCGTGTTCCAGGGGAATGAATTCACTGTCACTGGTCTTTTGAACAGTGACAGCATTGATGCGGCAACCTTGCAAAGTGATGCGGCCGCGGATGATGCGCCAATCGATTTGGTAGGCCGCGCCATTTTGATCACCGATCCAACTGGCACGGGAGTGGACAATTACGACATTACGCTGGTGAACGGTCTGATGGTTGTGGCCCCCGGCAACCTGATCATCACCGCCAATGACCAGACCAAGGTCTACGGCGGAGAGTTCACGTTTGACGGGAGCGAATTCACTGTCACCGGGCTGGCACCGGGCGACAGCGTAGACAGCGTAACACTGGCCAGCGCTGGTGCCGCCGGGACTGCGCAAGTAGGCGATGGTCCTTTTGCAATTGTGGCCAGCAATCCAGTGGGCACCGGGCTGGCACAATACACCCTCATCTTTGCTGACGGTACGATGACAGTTGTCCCTGCCCCGCTGACGATCACCGCAAACGACCAGACAAAACCGCAAGGGATTGAGTTCACCTTTGACGGGACAGAGTTCACAACAACGGGCCTGCAAAACGCCGACAGTGTGGATTCAGTAGTGCTGAGCAGCGACGGTGCCGCCGCGGCGGCACTGGCAGACGACAGCCCCTTTGACATCATTGTGGGGGCTGCGACCGGCACGGGTTTGGACAACTATGACATTGCATCAGTCAACGGCACCTTAACCGTGGACGATCTGATCCCGACGCCTGTCATCAATCCAATTCCACCGGGGAACATAGGCCTGCCAAACCCAACCGATACGATCACCATCGGTTTCCCCGGCAGCACAAGCATCGGGGGCGGCACACCCGGCAGCATTCAGGATGGCGGTACCGGATCTGGACCGCAACAAACCTTGCCAGACGCAGAACGGACATTTGGCATTGTGGATACCATCTCAACTGAGCTGGAACTGGCGGTGCAATCGTGTGGTTCTGCGGATCAGGACTTCACCAATTACATGGCCTGCCTGAGTGAATCGCTTGATACCTACGCCAATGCACTGGACGAAATCGCCAACGATCTGCCACCCGGCCTGGAGTCTGTATCGGCCACGATACGAACCGCAAGTCAGGAAGTCCGTGCAGCCACGGCACGTGCGCAGCGTCGTCTCGCCGGTGCCAACACCGAAGCACAGCGCCGGGGCATTCGCCGCGATGCGATCAATGAAGCGCGCGGCGCGATCAACACCGCCAAAGAGGAAATCCGCAAGGCCATCAGCCTGATCCGTGCGGATGACCCCGAAGTGCAGGCCGTGCACCGTCAGACCGGCGCGCGGATCATTCAGGCGTTTGATACTGTGGACAGCGCACTCGTCCGCGCAACTGAGCTCTGATCGGAGGGCAAGATGCACGCCGTGCTGATCAGGATATTTGCCGCCGCGGTACTGCTGCTTTGGCCTGTGCTGAGTTTTGCGCAGGCCACTGAAGACCGACGCGTGGCCCTGATCATCGGCAACTCCGACTATGATCTGGTCACGCCACTCGACAATCCTGGCAATGACGCGACAGACATGTCGATTGCATTGGAGGGACTGGGGTTTGAGGTCTTCCTCGGCCTTGACCTGGGTCAGGAAGAAATGAACCGCATCGTGGCAAAATACGCCGAAGCGATCAAAACGGCTGATGTCTCGCTGTTTTACTATGCCGGTCATGGCTTTCAGGTCGGGGGGCAAAACTATCTGGTGCCCACAGACGCGCAAATCCAGAAACCGTCAGACGTGCAGGATCAAACCATTCTGCTGACGGATGTCCTTGACCGGATGGAAGAGGCACCCGGCATCAAGTTTGTCTTTCTGGATGCCTGTCGCAACGACCCGTTTGAAGGGGCGATCAATGCTGTTTCCGAAGGTCTGGCGCGCATCGGGAATGCCGCTGATTTCATGATTTCCTTCGCCACGCAGCCTGATAACGTTGCCTACGATGGCACCGGGCGCAACAGCTTTTTCACAGAAGCATTGCTGAGCCACATCTATACGCCCGGCCTCGATGTTTCTGACCTGATGATCTCTGTTCGGAAGGATGTGCTGTCCGCCACCGGCGGCCGGCAAATTCCGTGGGAGAATTCCTCGCTGACCCGCCAGTTCCGCTTTGATCCACGTCCAGATACCGTATCTGCTGAAACCTTGCTGTGGCAGGTCGCAGCAAATGCGGGTGATCCGCAGTTGATGGAGCTTTATGCCCAACGCTATCCGCAAGGCACGCATCTGGAAAAGGTGATGGCGTTTCTGGAGACGGACACAGGCGATACGGTCTTGTCGCGCGACTATGTCCCAAATGAGCAGGATGCACAGGAAGAGCGTTTGTGGCAGTTGGCGCAGCGCAGCCGCATGCGGCCCCTCGCGCAATTCTATCTCGATCAATATCCAAACGGAAAGTATGCCCGCGATGCCCGTCGATTGATCGCGACCCTGCCGTCTGACAGCGAAGGGGGTGCAGCGCGGCTGTGCGAACGGCTTGCCACCCATCCGCGTGATGCCACCGCACGGACCGCGGGCGTTCCATTTGCAAAACTACAACAGAACGCGATCAGCGCTATTAACGCCTGTCAGGCTGCCGCCGATACCAACCCCGACTTGCCACATTACAACGCGCTGCTGGCGCGTGCGACCATTGCCGCAGGTGACGTCGAAGGCGCGATCCGGTTGTACCGCGTGGCGGCAGAGCGCGGTGATCTGCGCGCCATGGTGAGCCTTGGGCTGATGACAGAGGCCGGGCGCGGCGTGCCCGCCAATCTGGTTGCGGCGCTGCGGCTCTATCAACGCGCGGCCAAACTGGGCAGCCCGGATGCCAAAATCAACCTGGCCGTTGCCTTGTTTGAGGGAAACGGGGTTGAACAGGACGAAGCGCAGGCCGTGCAGCTTTTGAAAGAAGCCGCCGACCAAGGCTCAGCCATTGCCACGTTCAACCTCGGTGTGCTGGCAAGAGACGGCAAAGCAGGCGAACCGCCCGAAGCCTTGGAATATTTCCGCCGCGCAATCAACGCGGGGGAACCGCGCGCCTATGTCGCCAGCGCAATCCTGCTGGACGAAGGTCGGATTGTACCCAAAGACCATGCCGCGGCTGCCAACATGCTCTTGCGCGGCGCAGCGGAGGACAGCGGCCAGAGCATTCAGCAGATGACGCAGGCGACGTCAGACTGGTCCCGCGATACGATCCGCGCGGTGCAAGAACGGCTCCGCGCCGCCGGATACTACAGCAGTACTGTGGATGGATTGAGCGGGCCGAATTTTGTAGCAGCACTTGAGACATGGCGCAATGGTGGATTTGAGGCGGACGTGCTGATTGAGTAATCACCGCCCCCCTTCCCTCACTCCTCCTCGCTCTGCTTTCGCGCATCGCGCAACGCCTTGAGCTTGTCCTGTTGCCCTTTGAGATTGGGCATAAGGGCATGATCTTTAGCCCGCTCCATCACCGCGTATGGCCCTTTGTCATTACGCCACCAGCTTGACGGTTTGATCTGGTCATGCAGCCGCGTGCGATCATCAATCAACAGCGCCAGCTTGCGCAGAGGCGTCGCCAGCATCCAGCGCATCACTTTTGACCAGACACGCCCATAGTCCTTGTTGTAGGGGCATGAGCGAATGCAATTGGCACAGTCACTGCCCTTGAGCACCCAGAATTTGAAACACTTCTCACCGTCTGTGGTCCACTTCTTGATGCCTTTGGTGTTTGAACGGTTAAACGCGTAGGTCGAGGGGGCCCCATGATCAATGGCCTGCGGCGGACAGTTGTTCGCACAGCGCCTGCAGATCTCGCAGGTCTTTTCAACGCCAAAAGACCTGGGGCGGTCGTGCGCCATCGGCATATTGGTCAGTATCCGCCCAAAACGCACCCTTGGGCCAAAATCACGGGTGATCACCAACCCGTTGCGGCCATATTCCCCCAATCCCGCTTGCAAGGCATAAGGGATCGCCAGATTGGTGTCGTTCTGATTGGCAATCGCCATGTACCCCAGCGACCGTATGTACTGCGCCAAAGCCAGCAATGTGATTGCATCTTCGGCGTACCCGGCCGCGGCTGAGGTCGCAGCCGTCGCCGTTGGGGACATGCGTACCAAGTCATAATCCATGGATTTGCCCAAGACGATCACATTGGTGATCTCCTCTGGCACCTCCACCGGTTTGGACAGCACCTTGCGCGCTGAAAACTTGCTGCGGTAGGTCCAGCGGGGGTCATAGGCGGTGATCCCGACCAAATCCGCTCCATAAAGCTTCGCCACTTTCTTGACATGCCGTGCTGCTGTGGCAGGTGTGCCAACATCTGCCGGCGGTACCTTGGGCGGCAAATGCGGGGTGAAATCATCCGTGAACCCATCCCGCCGGTCCTCATCCTTCATCCGTTCTGCCAACATCTCAGTGACGGCCCAAGGGCCATTGCGCAGGGCAAAATCCTGTTGCGCAAAACCCGGCTCATCCCGGACACGCTCTGTCGGTTTCACAAAGGACTTGTAGAATTTCATCGTCACCTTGGTGCGAAAACGCGGATCCCAGAACCCCCGGCTGAACATGTCATTGTGCTGATGAAATCCCTCAAACGCGCGCGTGATCTCAACATGATCCGATCCCGCGAACCGTTCTGTTTGCCTTTGCGTGTCTGCATGGGGTTCAAAGAGGCGGCGCTTTGGGTCAGGATCGGGATCAACGGTCATCGGGGCCTCGGTTCTGGTGAACTTGAAATTAGTTTAGACTTAAAATAACGTCGAGGGCAATGCGTTCGACAAGCACGCCAAGGGGGCAAAAACGGCATGACACGGGAAAACCACCGCGAAGATGTAGCAGGGCGCGCCAATGTTGAGGATACGCCAGAGCTGCTGGCATACTACGATGAGCTGGATGGCTATCATACCGGTGCGCTCTGGACTGTCGCAAACAAGATTGAGCCGTGGGAGCCACAATCTGCTTCGGTTCCTGTCCTGTGGCGCTACGCTGATTTGCGCGAAAAAGTCCTGCGGTCCGTTGATCTGGTGACCCCCGAGAAGGCCGGGCGCCGCGTGATCTACTTCAACAATCCCGGACGCACCGAGGTTTCCGCCGCTGTGGGCTGGATCTATGCGGGTCTTCAGGTCATGCACCCCGGCGAAAAGGCCACCGCACATCGTCACTCCGCCTCCGCCATCCGGTTCATCATGGAGGGTACCGGTGCCTACACGGTCGTCGATGGCCACAAGATGACACTGGGCCGCAACGATTTCGTACTCACACCCAACGGCACATGGCACGAACACGCCGTGGAAGCGGACGGGTCCCCCTGCATCTGGCAGGACGGGCTCGACATTCCCTTTGTGAACGCGATGGAAGCCAACTTTTTTGAGGTCCATCCGGACCTGACCGAACCCGTTGCCTACCCCGTTGATGACATGACAAAGACGTGGGGCAACGCAGGGCTGACCCCCGGTGGCGGCGCATGGGACAAAGGCTATTCGCCGATGTTCAAATACGAATGGGATCGCACCTATGAGGCGCTCAATGCCTATGCGTCCGCCTCTGACCCTTCGCCTTTTGACGGGACAATGATGGAATACGTGAACCCCACGACCAACGGTCCAGTGATGAAAACACTAGGCGCGTCCATGCAACGCCTTGCGCCCGCAGAGGCGACAAAGGCGCATCGCCATACCGGAAGCTATCTCTATCAGGTCGCCAAGGGGTCTGGGCATTCCATCATCAACGGTCAACGCTTTGATTGGTCAGAGCGCGACATCTTTTGCGTCCCGTCATGGGCCTGGCACGAACACGCAAATGCCTCCGCTTCTGACGATGCGGTTCTGTTCTGCCTCAACGATCTGCCTGTGATCCGCGCACTTGGCCTCTACCGAGAAGAAGCCCTTGGCGACAATGGCGGCCATCAACCAACTTGAAGGGTTTGATATGAAACTTGTCACCTACCGCACCGATGTCGAAGCCCCCGCCCGTCTGGGTGTGATCGAGGACAATACCGTTGTTGATGTCGCCGGTTTTGGCGAACACGTGGGCCTTGATCTGCCCGCGCGTATGCTCGATTTCATCGACCTTGGCCCCGTTGCTGTGCGCCAACTGCGCGAGGCATTGCATTCCGCCGGAGGAGATTGGGGCAATGCACTGGCCCTGCCATTGGAAACCGTCACCCTGTTGGCCCCGATCCCGCGCCCGCGCAAAAACATCTTTGGTATCGGATTGAACTACCTCGATCATGTCACCGAGAGCGCCAAAGCACTCGACACGGATGACGCCCTGCCCAAAGAGCCTGTGGTGTTCTCCAAACCGCCAACGGCTGTGGTGGGCCCCGGTGATCCCGTTCGCCATGACGCGCAGATGACCCAACAATTGGATTGGGAGGTAGAACTGGCCGTGATCATCGGCACAACCGCCAACCACACCCCACGCGAAGATGCGCTGCGCCATGTCTTTGGCTATTCGGTGATGATTGATGTTTCTGCCCGCGACAACCGCCGCGCGGGGCAATGGATCTTCTCCAAGGGGATGGACACATTTGCCCCCTTTGGCCCCTGCATCGTGACCGCTGATGAAATCCCTGATCCGCAAACTCTTGATCTTTGGTTGACAGTGAATGGTGTGGAAAAACAACGCTCCAACACGTCCAAGATGCTGTTCAAGGTCGAAGAGCTTATCTCGGATTTATCCAAGGGTATCACGTTGGAACCCGGTGACATCATTGCATCCGGCACACCCGAAGGCGTCGGGGCCGGGCGCGACCCGCAGGAATGGATGTGGCCCGGAGATGTGATGGAAGCGCATGTTGAAGGGATAGGGACGCTGCGGCACCCGATCATCAACGCGACTAAATTTGCATGAGCCGCCTTGCCATCGACCCACTGATTGATCGCGACTACAACGCCCGCGAAAGCGTGGCCTCTTTTGATGAAGAGTTTGGCAAGCTGGTCGACATCAGCACCCGCGCCGCAGCAGAAGGTCAGCCGCTGAGAGACATCGTCTTTGACCCCGACAGTGGATCAGTCCTTGATCTTTATGGGGCGGCACCCGGACGTCCGGTCTTTTTGTGGATACATGGCGGGTACTGGCGGATTGGGTCCAAAGAGGTCAATGCCTTTGCAGCACCCGGTTTGGTGGCAAATGGTGTGGCCGTGGCGGTTATGAACTACTCGCTCGCCCCTGCCGTCACGTTGGAACAAATCGTACAAGAGGTTCGACTTGCGGTGAAATGGCTGCATCTGAACGGGGCGGAGTATGGTCTTGATACCCACAAAATCCATGTGGGCGGCTCCTCCGCCGGGGGGCACCTCACCGGGGCTGTTCTGGCGGATGGCTGGCGCAGCGATTATGGCCTGCCCGATGATGTGATCGGTGCGGCTTTGGCGTTGAGCGGTATCTACGATCTTGAACCGCTGCTGCACACTCAGGTCAATGGTTGGATGAACATGGATATGGGCACGGTTAGGGCGCTCTCCCCCATCCGTCACATACCCGAAACGACCGATACGCACCTGATCCTTTCGGTCGGCGGTCTGGAACGCGAGGGTTTTCTGCGCGAAACACAAAACTATCGTGACGCCTGGACTGCCAAAGGCCACACTGTCACCGAGGTGGAGATGGCGTCATATAACCATTTCGACATCACTGGCACACTGGCTGACCCAGAAGCCGCGTTGGTACAAGCCACGCTCAAAGCCATCAGGGAATTTCACTGAATGCGCTTTGACCTCAGCCCTGACACGCCTGAACTCAGCTATAAACTGCTCGCCTCTACCGTCACACCGCGCCCGATTGCCTGGGTGACGACACGCGGCAAAACGGGGGTTGTCAACGCCGCGCCATATAGCTTTTTCAACGCCATGGGGCACACGCCGCCAACCGTTGCCATCGGCATTCTGGCGGACCCCGAGAAGGGTTGGAAAGACACTGCGCGCAACATCCTTCATACTGGGGAATTTGCCGTCAACCTTGTGCCGGAAACCCTTGCCGCTGAGATGAACCTAACCTGCACCAATGCACCATCTGAGGTCAGCGAGATGGAGATAGCGGGCCTGCAATCGGCGGCCTCCACGCACATCACGCCCCCGCGCATCGCAGGCGCTCCCGTTTCATTCGAGTGCAAGACCCACACCGTTGTCACCACCAGCCCCGAGCAGGCCATCGTGATTGGTCAGGTCCTCGCCATTCATGTGGCCGATGTCTACGTCATTGACGCGGAGCGGTGTCACATCGACACGCCTGCGATTGGTCTGATTGGCCGGATGCATGGGGCGGGATGGTACACCCGCACAGGCGACACCTTTCAGATGGATCGCCCCGTCTACTCTGACGATATGCTCAAGAAAGACTAGCGCAGGTCCTGCACCCGCGCAGGCTTGAACGCGCCCTCAAACGCTTTTGCGATGTCACCGGCCGCTGATAATTTGATCCGGGGTTTGAGACCAAAGGTTCGGTGAACAAGTGCCGCAATCCGCTCTTTTGCCTCACCTTCATTCACCCCGTGTGCCAATTCCACGTGCAGATCCAGCGCATCAGCAGCCTCCTGTGATACGATCTCAACCCGGAAATCAGACACATCTGCAGAACCGAACATCAAGTCCTCCAGCTCTGTGAACCCGATGTTCACACCGCGCACTTTTACAAAGCCTGCTGTGCGATGCGTATGCTGGATCAGCGGAAACACACTAAACGGCCCTGCACCTGAGCGCTTGGAGCGCATGGTGACGATATCCCCCGTGTTCCATCGCAAGAACGGTGTCGCGTTGTTGGTCACCAGCGCCGTAACCACCAGCAAGCCGGGGGTGCCCTCCATCACAGGCTCCAGCGTCTCTTCGTCCAGCACCTCGGGATAGCAGTAATCCGACCAAAAGCGAAAACCATAGCAATCGGCGTCTTCACATCCCAGCATCATCACTTCGGTCATGCCGTAACAATCACGCACGTCAGCCCCCCAAAGAGCCGCCAGTTTGCGCCGCTTGATGTCCGAAAGCGGTTCCGCAGAACACAGGATCTTTTCTACACTGCCGCCCGGCAGATCGATCCCTTCAGCCGCCGCAAGATTGCCCAGTTGGATGCCATAGCTAGCCATGCCGATCCATGCGGTTGGATGGAACATATCCAACAAATCAAGCTGCGCAGGGGACGGCAATGTGTTGCCCCCGCCCGCCCATACCATGCCAACACCAATCTCTGAGCCGCTGCGCGCCATCAGATGCCCCGCCGGATGAATACCAAGCGGCATCGACATATGTGCGATATCATCCTGCGTGAAACCAGCCAGCGTCAGCGCGCGTTTGAACCCAACCATCCCATATTGCATGTCACGTTGCGTGCGCGGATAGAACAATGGCCGCCCTGTTGACCCACCAGAACGCCAGTATTCCACAATGTCTTGGCGCGGCGCGATGCAGAAATCGCGATAGAACGTCTCACTGTCCATTGCGCGCAGCTGCTCTTTGTCGAGGATCGGGATTTTCGCCCATTCCTCAGGTTGGGTGACTGTGTTGATGTCAAATCCATCCAGCTTGCCTTGATAAAAAGGCGCGCGCTGTGCCTGCATCACGGCTTCCATACGGCGCATGGTCTGCACGTTTTGCAAACTTCCCACGGTTTCGGGAATGTCCAAATCAATCACCGGATGTATCATGCCCCGCCCCCACCGTTGCTACATCCCCCAACACTAGCAGCAGGCAAAGATGCATCAAGGATTAAGCCGCGCGCTTGCCCACCCGCATCTCAAGCTTGGCGCGCAAATGATCTGACCACGGCTGTGGCTTGCCTTGCACATCAATCAAGACGAGCGTTGAAGTTGCGATAAAGCGGCGCTGACCTTCACAGGTGGCTTCCGTCTCAATCCCAAGCGAGGTGCGCCCAAGCCGGGTACACCTCAAGCCAAGCTCCAGCCTGTCTCCGTGACGGCTGGGCGCGGTGAATTGCACCGAAATCTCTGCCGTTGGCACACCGCCATTTTGGTGCAAATCCTCAAACGGACAATCCAGCGCCTCGTCAAAAGACGCCTCGACGCAATCGTTGATCATCTCAAAGTATCGGGGATAAAAAACGATCCCGGCCGGGTCGCAATGTTTGAATTTGACCTTTTGCGGCATCACAAAACGCATCTCTGGCACCTTTGGACTGAACTGTCGTTGAGCGCTAGAGATAGGCTTCAAAACAGCCAGACCAGCGCGTCAAAGCACCGCAGTCGCCTCAATTTCAACGACCGCTTCGTCCTCAACCAAACCGGCCACCACAACCATGGTCATCGCTGGGAAATGCCGGCCCAGCACGCGGCGGTAAACCTCGCCCACTTCGGCTTGCCGTGCGACGTATTCTTTCTTGTCCGTCACATACCACGTCAGGCGCACCAGATCCTCAACCCTGCCGCCCGCTTCTTCGAGGACCGCCACAATGTTGCGCAAGGCCTGTTCCATCTGACCGATGAAATCATGGGTTTCGAACACCTGCTCGGCGGTCCATCCAATCTGACCACCGATGAACAGTTGATTGTCCGCCGTTTTAATCCCATTGGCATAGCCTTTGGCACGGGCCCAACCTTTGGGCTGTATAACATCATGTGGCATCCTGCTCTCCCTCTACTTCGCGCACCAGCAACGTGCGGACCCGATCAGACCACGGCTGTGATCTGCCGCTATGGTCGATAAATACAACTGTTGATTGCCCGGTAAACCTGTCTTGCTGATCACACCGTGCATGGTACGTCAGATCAAGGCTGGATCGCCCCAATCGGGTACATGACAGCGTAATCTCCAACACATCCCCCAACCGGCTGGGTGCCTGAAACTGTGCTGCAATCTGTGCGGTGGGAATACCCGAGGTCTGGTGCATGTCCGCGAACGGAAACGCCAGACGCTCGGCAAAGAACGCCTCAACCGTGTCATTCATCATCTCAAAGAACCGCGGGTAAAAGACGATACCAGCCGGGTCGCAGTGACGAAACTTGATCTCCTGTCGGTAGATAAACGCCATGCGTCAGACCCCCAGATACTGATCTTTGATCTCATCATCCAGATCGTTGATCCCGCCGTCCCAGACCGACACGCCCCGCTGAAGGATCACCACCCGGTCCGCGACTTGCCGCAACTCTGCAATGCTTTTGTCCACGACAATGATCGACAACCCTGTGTTTGCACGCAAGCTGGCGATTGCGGCCCAAATCTCTTGGCGCACCACAGGGGCCAGCCCTTCGGTCGCCTCATCAAGGATCAAAAGGCGCGGATTGGTCATCAATGCCCGCCCGATGGCCAGCATCTGCTGTTCCCCTCCTGACAAGGAACCCGCAGATTGATCACTGCGTTCGTGCAACCGGGGAAACAGGGCATGCACCTTGGCGAAATCCCATTCGCCGGGGCGCGCAGAGGCATAAAGGTTTTCGTGCACCGTCAAATTCGTGAAACAGCGCCGCCCCTCCGGCACCAGCCCCAGACCCATGCGCGCGGCCTTGTGCGACGGCAGTGCACCGATGTCTTGGCCCGCGAATTGAACTGTACCGCCAGAGTTTTTCAGCATCCGGCAGATCACTTTGATCGTGGTGGATTTGCCCATGCCATTGCGCCCCATCAACGCAACGACCTCTCCCTGCCCCACGTTCAGGTTCACACCAAATAGCGCTTGCGACGCGCCGTAACTCGCGGTGATCCCCTGCAATGACAAAAGGCTCATGCCGCGTCCTCCTCACCGAGGTAGGCCACGCGCACTTCGCGATTGGCGCGGATGTCATCCACCGATCCGGTTGCAATGATCTTGCCATAAACCAGCACACTTATCCGGTCGGCACAGGCAAAGACGGCGTCCATGTCGTGTTCCACCAACAAGATTGGTGCTTCCGTCTTCAATTCCTGCAAGAACCCGGTCAGCGCCTTGGACCCTTCAGCGCCCATGCCCGCCATCGGCTCATCCATCAAGAACGCCTTGGGCGCAAGCGTCAGCGCCACAGCAACCTCCAACTGGCGCCGCTGGCCGTGCGACAGCTCTGATGTCACTGTGTTTTCATGGGCGCGCAACTGCACACGGTCCAACGCGGCACGTGCCCTGTCCAGCAGTGCGGCATCTTTCATCGCAGGTTTGAAAAACCGAAACACCGACCCGCTTTGCCCAATGGCACCCAACACAACATTTTCCAGCACGGTAAAACCCATCGCCAATGCCGAGATTTGAAAGGTCCGGCCAAGTCCACGCCGTGCCCGATGCGCAGTGGACAAACCTGTGACATCCTCCCCCAGAAAGGAAACCGATCCCGCATCGGGTTTCAGCCCGCCTGCGATCTGCTTGATCAGCGTTGATTTGCCCGCCCCATTCGGCCCGATCAGCGCGTGAATTTCCCCCGGCAGCAGATCAAGTGAGATGCCGTCGCTGGCCTTGAGCGCACCGAATGACTTCTGGATGTTCTGCACGTTCAGAATGCTATCCGGCATGGCCGCTGTCCTTTTTGGAAAACGCACCGATCAAGCCACCTTTGGCAAAGAGCACCACAAAGAGCAGGATCGCGCCAAGATAGATGAACCAGTACTCAGACAAGCCACCAAGGAAATGTTCAAGGATGATGTAAAGACACGCCCCCGCCACCGGTCCGAACAACCGCGCCACCCCGCCGAGGATGATAAAGATCATGATCTCACCAGAGATTTGCCAAGAAAACATCGTCGGGCTGACAAACCGGTTCAGATCGGCAAAAAGCGCGCCAGCCAATCCAGTGATTGCACCAGAGATGACAAAGGCCACCAGCCGCACGCGGTAGACGTTGATGCCTACCGTGAGCGCGCGTTCCTCACGCTGATGCGCCCCGTTCAGCGCCAGACCAAAGGGCGATTTGTTCACCCGGTCCATCAACAACAGTACAAGACACAGGATCACAAAACAGATGCCAAAGAACTGGATCGGATCAAGCGTGTTGAGCCCCGGAAACTGATTGCGGACATAGATCGACAGCCCATCTTCACCGCCATAGGCAGGCCAGCTGATCGTGAAGTAGTAAAACATCTGGCCAAAAGCGAGTGTGACCATGATGAAATAGACACCGTTCGTGCGCAGGCTCAATGCGCCGATGATCAGCGCCAAAAGCCCCGACATCACAATCGCAACAAGCCAGATCACCGGCATGGAATTGGTCCCCTCGATCAGGAATGGCACCTCCATGATCGGGTCATAGTTCTGTGCGTGGCTGGCCAGAATGCCCATCGCATAGCCACCCATGCCGAAATAGGCGGCATGGCCAAAACTGACCAGCCCGCCCTGCCCCAGCGCGAGGTTCAGGCCGACACCCGCCAGCGCAAAGATCACAGCGCGCGTGGCAAGCGTGATGGTAAAAGGCTCATCCACCACATAGGCGTAGGCCGGGATCAAAACCAAGGCCGCGAGGATTAGCAGGTTGATCGTGCGTTCGCGCAGCATCTCAGGCGGTCCCAAACAGGCCAGTAGGTTTGAACAGCAAAACCCCGGCCATCAAAATGTAAATGAGCATGGAAGCCAGCGCGGACCCAACAGTGGTCGCCGCCGATGGGTCCATGAACGCGCCAAAGATCACCGGCAACAATGTGCGCCCCAGCGTATCAGTCAATCCAACAAGGATCGCCCCCGCCAGCGCCCCTTTGATGGAGCCGATGCCACCAATCACAATCACCACAAAGGCAAGGATCAGCACAGGCTCGCCCATGCCCACCTCAACCGACTGGATCGCACCAACCAGCGCACCTGAGAGGCCGGCAAGGGCGGCACCAAGCGCAAAAACCATGGTGTAGAGCACGGAAATATCCACGCCCAATGCTGCAATCATCTCGCGGTCATTCTCGCCTGCGCGGATACGCATGCCCACACGGGTCTTGGAGATCAGGAGGAACAAACCCACCGCCACCGCCAGCCCGATCAGGATAATGGTGAGACGGTAGAGCGAATACTGAATGCCACCGGGCAACATCACCGTCCCATTGAGCATATCGGGTATGTTCAAAAACAGCGGAAAGGATCCAAAGACCCAGCGCGTCGCCTCAGAAAAAATCAGGATCAGCGCAAAGGTGGCCAGCACCTGATCCAGATGATCCCGGTCATAGAGCCGCCGGATCACTGTCAGTTCGATGATTGCGCCAAAAATCGCAGCAGCCGTCAGGCTCGCCATCAGCGCCAGCGCGAAATTCCCGGTCCAGCCTGCCACGGCGGCGGCGGCAAAAGCACCAATCATATAAAGCGAGCCATGCGCCAGATTGATCAGACCCATCACTCCAAAAATCAGCGTGAGCCCCGCCGCCATCAGGAACAACATCACCCCAAACTGCAATCCGTTCAGGATCTGCTCAATCAATAGAATTGTGGTCATCGACGTCCCCGCACAAAGAAACCCCCGGCAGCCCAAACCGCCGGGGGTCAAAGCAACAGATCAGAGCTTGCACTCAGCCGCGTAGACGTCTTGGCGGTTCTCCAGCGCCAAACCAATGATCTTGTTGGTGAAAACATCACCATCCTTGACCACTTGCCGGACATAGAAATCCTGAATGGGATGCTGGTTGTTGCCAAACTCAAAATCACCCCGGGTGGAGGCAAAGTCAGCCGCGCGCAGCGCCTCACGGAAGGCATCCGCGTCTTTGACATCCGCCTTGGCCGCGGCAGAGGCGATCAGGTTCGCGGTATCAAACGCCTGCTGCGCATAGATCGACGGCAGGCGACCATACTCCGCTTCAAACGAACTCACAAAGGCCTTGCTGGCTTCGTTGTCCAGATCAGGGGACCATTGTGCGGTGTTGTGAATGTCCATCGCGGCGTCACCAACCGCACCGAGAATGGTTTGGTCAAAGCTGAATGCCGGGCCAACAATCGGCAGCTCAATGCCACTGCCTGCGTATTGCTTGAGGAACGAAATCCCCATGCCGCCGGGCAGGAAGAAAAAGATACCGTCAGCGCCCGATGCCCGCACCTGAGCGATCTCGGCGGCATAGTCGGTCTGGCCAAGCTTGGTGTAAATCTCACCCGCCAGCTCGCCCTCATACATCCGTTTGAACCCGGTCAGCGCATCTTTTCCCGCTGGATAGTTGGGTGCCATGATAAAGGCGTTCTTGAACCCCAGCGTATTGGCATGGGCACCTGCGGCCTCATGCGGGCCATCGTTCTGCCATGCCACGTTGAAGTAATTCTCGTGACAGCCCTTGCCGGCCAGTTGCGCCGGACCCGCGTTGGGAGAGATGTAGAATTTCCCCTGCGCGGTCGCCGCCGGGGCCACAGCCAACGCCAGGTTCGACCAAACGATCCCGGTCATGATATCGACCTTCTCGGATTGGATCATCTTGTCGGCAAGCTGTACCGCGATATCGGGTTTGCGCTGATCATCTTCAACCACAACCTCGAGGCCGTCATTGCCAGATTGCTTTACGCCCAACAGGAATCCATCCCGGATATCAACGCCAAGTGCGGCACCGCCGCCCGTCAGCGTGGTGATCAACCCGATCTTGACCTTGCCGCCGTGCCCGTCGGCCACTGCACCTGTTGCCATCGCAAGCGCAACAGCGCCCGCCGCACCCAGAACCCTGAGGCCCTTGCTTGCATTCAATGCTTTCATATCACTTCTCCCAGTTGTTGGTGGATGCAGCTTTGCGCATCTCTGACGGCAGTTTGTGCCGCGTTTGAGCCAATTGAAATGGCTTTGTTCAGAAAAAGCTAGCCGAAGCGTCAAATTACTTCAAGCTTCAAATATTTGAACCTTAAGCGAATGCCATCCATCATCCGTTAACATCCAGCCGCTCTATGATCTCATCAACTGAATAGACATCTCCAAATTGCTGGATGATCGTTTCAAGCGTCGCGCGGTGTTCCTCATCTGAGAGCGCCGCCGTCGCGTCAGAGACCATGACCGTTCTGAAATCCAGCATCATCGCATCGCGCGCGGTCGATTCGCAGCAAACATTGGTTTTGGTTCCCGCGATCAGCAGTGTATCGATCCCGAGTGAGCGCAGCGCCCGTTCGAGCGCTGACGATCCCGGAATCAAGGCGGAATATCGGTTCTTGAGGAGCCGGATGTCGTCCTCCTCAACGTCCAAGCCCTCCCAGATTTGCTGGCCTTCCCCACCGGGCGCGAGGCTTTGCATTGTACGGGCGCGGATGTCCGCAGCCACAAAGTTGTCGAAGAACCCGCTCCAATCACTGCCAGCTGATATACTTGCATTCGCATGATTGACCCAGATGACATGCCCGCCAGCTGCCCGGAGTGCAGCGTTTAGCCGGTTGATCGGTGCAACCAGCCCCCGCGAAAGCGGCACCTCTGCCGGGCCGCCCGGCGCGCAAAACGTACCTTGCATGTCAATCACCACCACAGCCGTACGCGCGGCAGTAAGGCGATCGAAAATATGCAGCTTGCCCCGCCGCGCCATCACACGGTCAATGATTTCGGTTCTGATTCCGACCCTGTGCATCTTACATCCTCTTCCTCTGGAACCGCTTTGTGGATTTGCGCCGAACCAGTGCTCTGCAACCCAGACGGGCGGATTGTTGCCGCCCTCTTGCAATACGCGCACTCACTTCAACTTACTGATGCAGCAAAGGAAATCAATTGTGTCCATTTTCTGCTACATGTAGCTGTATTTTTTAAGTTACATCAAGTTATTGTTATTAAAGAACATTTACGTCGAAAAAGTTGTAAATTCGTGCCGTTATGATATGTAAATCAAACGGAACAGATGCCCTAGGGGCCAAACACTGCCCCTCCGAACAAATGCAAGTGAGCTGATGACTGCAAACGATGATGACCATGCCCTTGGGACAGAAGACCTCTATCACAGAGCGTACCACGATCTGAACCAATTGCAGACGCACCTACCGCAAGATGTGGTAGCTTCGCTTGCCCGTGAGGTGCTGCGACGCATGGCGCGAGAAGTGTCTGAGCCCAAGGTTTCCCCAAAAGAAATTCGGGCGCTCAGCGAAGCGCTCATTGATAAGAACGCCAAAGCCGCGAGCAAACTGATTGAATCTTATCTGGCGGGCGGCGTTAATCCCGTCGATATTTACGTCAACTATCTGGGCCCGGCCGCTCATCGGTTGGGGGTTTGGTGGGAAAGGGACGAAGTGACCTTTGCCAATGTCACTGTCGGAACCGGTCGCATCTATGCGATCATGCGGACGTTGCGGCACCGGATGCCGATCACCCAACTGCCCGAAGCCCGCTCGGCTTTCTTCGCGGCTGTACCAGACGACGATCACAAGCTCGGCGTAAAAATGGCCGCCGATCTCTTTCGCAAGCAGGGATGGGAGGTTGATCTGGCGCTGGATGACACCCACGATCAACTTGTTGAGCGGATTACGACATCGGGCCACATGCTGATCGGACTGTCCGGCGGCGGCGAACACGCTTTGCCGGCACTCGCCCGGCTCATTCTCGCGCTGCGGGTAAGCACACCAAATGCCCTCATTATGGTCAGCGGAAATGTGGTTCGGGCTGCGGAGGAAAAGATTGCGCTGATGCACGTCGATGGCATGGCGCTTGATTTCGACAAAGCCATGACAAGCCTGGAAGAGCTTTGGTCCAGACTTGAGAATGCCAAGTTGGTATAGAAAAAGCGGCACCACACATGTGACACCGCTTTTTCGAAACTCATTTCGACAGTTTTCAGGAGTCGGGCGCGGGACCAACGGAGACCAGATAGGCCCAAACGTTCGCAGCGTCTTCTTCATCACCCAGCTTGAATGACATCTTCGACTTGGCTTTCTTGTCATCCAGCGTCGTGCGCAGGAATTTGCGGGGATCAGCCACGTAGTTAACGAACTGTTCCTCGTCCCACATCAGCCCTGCTTCACCAGCTGCGACCAAGGACTTGCCGTATTTCTTACCGAACTCCTCCTCAGCACCCGCTTGGCGGCCAAGAAGACCATAAAGGTTCGGGCCATTGCGGCCACCCTTCACAATCGCTTCGCCTTCTGCATCCACAACGGAATGGCAGGCTTTGCATTTCTTAAAGACGCTTTCGCCTGCGGCGGCATCTCCTGTTGCGTGACCATCGGCAAATGCCGGTCCCGCAATCAAGGCGAGGCCCAGTGCGGCGGTTTTCAACATCTTCATCTTTGAACTCCTGTTGCTGTGTTCACGACTTTGACAAGTAGTGCAGTTTTATCGAAGGCAAAGTCTTTTGCGAAAATAGTTTGGCCACCTGTGAACCGCAACACAAATTCTCGCGAGTTGTCTGCCTAACATTACACTTGTAGACTCGCCAACTGTCAGGTTAAGTTTACATATATGAGTGTCACATCTGATATCCCTCTGCGGCGCCTGCCGGAACCGGCGGCCATGTTGCGGCTGATCAAGCCGATCACGTGGTTCCCTCCGATGTGGGCCTACCTATGTGGTGTTGTTTCCTCCGGCGCTGCGCTGTCAGGTGAATGGCCGATGATCCTGTTAGGGATTTTGCTGGCCGGGCCGATCGTCTGCGGGATGTCGCAGGCTGCAAACGACTGGTGCGACCGCCATGTTGATGCGATCAATGAGCCCAATCGGCCGATCCCCTCAGGCCGTATACCGGGGCGCTGGGGCCTTTGGATCGCCCTTGCGATGTCTGTGCTCTCTCTTTTCGTCGGCTGGCAACTCGGCCCTTGGGGCTTTGCCGCAACGGTTGTTGGCGTGCTGGCGGCATGGGCCTATTCCGCCGAACCTGTGCGCCTGAAGAAATCGGGCTGGTGGGGTCCGGGCCTTGTCGGCCTATGCTACGAAGGCTTGCCATGGTTCACGGGTGCGGCCGTTCTTTCTGCTGGCGCACCCACGTGGCCCGTGATCATCATCGCCACGCTCTACGCCCTTGGCGCGCATGGCATCATGACACTTAACGATTTCAAAGCGCTTGAGGGGGACACGCAGACAGGCGTCAACTCCCTTCCCGTGACCCTTGGCCCCCAACGCGCAGCCGTTGTGGCATGCTGGGGCATGGCACTGCCGCAGACCTTCGTCATCTCTCTGCTGCTGCTCTGGGGTAAACCGCTGCATGCCGCCGCAATCGCTGTTTTGCTCTTGGCACAGGTTGCTGCCATGCGTGTGCTGCTGCGCGATCCAAAAGGCCGCGCGCCTTGGTACAATGGCACCGGCGTCACGCTTTACGTCAGCGGCATGATGGTCGCGGCCTTTGCCCTACGGAGCCTTGCATGACCCTAAGCTGGCTTCAAATCGTGCGCATGGGGCTGGTGCAAATGGCACTTGGCGCGATTGTCGTGCTGACCACCTCAACGCTGAACCGATTGATGGTGGTCGAATTTGCGCTCCCCGCTGTGCTGCCCGGTTTATTGGTTGGCCTGCACTATGGTATCCAACTTTCCCGTCCACGCTGGGGCTTTACCTCTGATACGGGTGGAAATCGGACCAAATGGATCATTGGTGGGATGTTCATCCTTGCCTTGGGCGGTTTTCTTGCAGCCTTTGCTGTCACGCTCTTTGCGACCAACTTCTGGTTCGCGCTCCTGCTGTCATTCATCGCTTACGCTCTGATCGGAATCGGTGTTGGCGCATCCGGCACATCGCTGCTGGCGTTGCTCGCCACCGCCACAGCACCGGAGCGACGCGCCGCCGCGGCAACAATCACCTGGCTGATGATGATCTTTGGCATTGCCGTAACCGCCGGAGTCGCAGGCAGTTTCCTCGATCCATACTCGCCCGCCCGCCTGCTGAGCGTGGTGGGCATCGTCGTCACCGCAGCAACGCTTGTCACCATTCTGGCCGTTATGGGCATCGAACGCCGCGTGACCGTCACGCAAGAGCCCGACACAACACCGTTCATGGAAGGCTTGAAAGAAGTCTGGTCCGAAACCAAAACGCGCAATTTCACGATCTTCATTTTCCTGTCCATGAACGCTTACTTCATGCAAGAACTCATCCTTGAACCTTTTGCGGGCCTCGTGTGGGATTTCACACCAGGCCAATCAACTTCTCTCTCTGGCGCTCAAAACGGCGGCGTGTTTGTCGGCATGCTCACCGTGGGCATCGCCGCGACTGGCCTCAAGATCGGCGCCTTGCGCAGCTGGATCATTGCAGGATGCCTCGGCTCCGCAGCCAGCCTCTTTGCCATCGCCTCCGCGGCCTTTGCCCTCACGCCCCTTGTCATCGCCCTGGGGTTTTTCAATGGCATGTTCGCAGTGGCGGCCATCGGCTCAATGATGGCGCTTGCCGCAGAAGGACGCGGCCGGCGCGAAGGAACACGCATGGGTCTATGGGGCGCAGCACAGGCAATCGCCGCCGGCTTTGGGGGCCTGACCGGGGCCACTGCTGTCGACGTCATGCGCGGATTTCAGCCTGACGCGTCCGCTTTTGGCCTCGTTTTTGCGGCAGAAGCCGCTCTCTTCATCGCAGCTGCCGCACTGGCACTGCACATTATGGAAAATCCACGGTCTTCACAGGCCACATTGGTTCCGGGGGAATAGATATGTTTGATGTCGTCGTCATTGGGGGAGGTCCGTCAGGCTCAACCGCCGCAGAAGACCTCGCACGGTCCGGTCACAAGGTTGCCTTGCTGGATCGGGACGGCCGCATCAAACCCTGTGGCGGTGCCGTCCCCCCCCGTTTGATCACCGACTTCAACATCCCTGACCCGCAGATTGTCGCCCGCATTCAAACCGCGCGCATGATCTCCCCCACACAGCGACAAGTCGATATCCCGATTGAGAACGGCTATGTCGGCATGGTGGACCGAGAGCACTTTGATGAATTTCTGCGGGGCCGCGCCGAACAGGCCGGGGCCACCCGCCTCACCGGAACCTTCACCGCCATTGAACGCGACGCCGAGGGCACACACGTCTGCTACCGCGAGAAATCCAGCGGCGAAAACAAGCGGCTGTCCACAAAACTGATCATCGGTGCAGATGGGGCCCGCTCTAACGTCGCCAAGGCCGAAGTGCCCGGCGGCGACAAAATCCCCTATGTCATCGCCTATCATGAGATCATTGAGGCACCAAAGCCAACCGCCAGCTATGACCCCAAACGCTGCGATGTGATCTATGATGGCGCAATCAGTCCTGATTTCTACGGCTGGGTTTTCCCCCACGGCAAATCCGCCTCCGTCGGCATGGGCACTGGCATCGATGGCGTGGACCTCAAGAAAGCCACAGCAGATCTGCGCGTGGCCGCAGGTCTTGAAAACTGCAAGACAATCCGCCGCGAAGGCGCGCCCATCCCGCTCAAACCGATGGACCGCTGGGACAATGGCCGCGATGTGGTGCTGGCCGGGGATGCCGCTGGCGTTGTCGCCCCCTCCTCAGGCGAAGGCATCTATTACGCCATGGTCGGCGGACAGGTCGCCGCCGCTGCTGCATCTGCGTGCCTGACAACGGGCCGCGCCCGTGACCTGCAACTGGCGCGAAAGCTCTTCATGCGCGAGCACAAACAGGTCTTTCGTGTGTTGGGCGCGATGCAAAACGCCTACTATAAATCCGACGCACGACGAGAACGCTTTGTCTCGCTCTGCCATGACATCGACGTCCAACGCCTGACGTTTGAAGCCTACATGAACAAGAAGTTGGTCAAGGCCCGACCCATGGCACATCTGAAAATCGGGATCAAAAACCTTGCACATCTGGCCGGAATAGTCTCAGAAACACGCACCTGAAAGACATCTTCATGGACGGCAGCATGCCCCCAACTGACATTATGATCCCCGCATGGGTCAACGGCACGTTAACGCCCGTCGAAAAACTCGCGGCACACCAGCGCGGGCTGCGCCATCTGGCGATCTCGGTCTTTGTCATCCGCGACGGCGCGATCCTCATCCAGCAACGCAGCTTGGGCAAATACCACACGCCAGGTCTTTGGGCGAATACCTGTTGCACACACCCCGAGTGGAACGAAGATGCGATGGCCTGCGCGCACCGCCGGGTAAACGAGGAATTGGGCATCACCGGTCTCATGCTGCACCACCGCGGTCAGGTTGAATACCGCGCTGACGTCGGCAACGGGTTGATCGAACACGAAGTGGTTGAGGTGTTCATCGCGCAGGCGACCGATGCCATGCCACTGGTACCAAACCCGGATGAAGTCATGGACACGCGTTGGGTAACTCCGGCAAACCTCGCTCAGGAAATTGCCAACACCCCCGAGAAATTCACGCCGTGGCTGCGCATCTATCTCGACAAACATCACGAAATGATTTTGGGCGCGAACTGAGCCACCCTCTTCTTCTCTTTTTGGCCCTATCTACCGCAGAGCACGAGACAGCGTCTCGTACCCGGATTTGGCGCAGGCCAAATCAATAAAATCAAATGTGGGCTTGCCCACTCAATGCCGTCAGACGCCCAATGCGCGACCCATGCGATGGCCCACCGCCTGCATGGCTGTCGCCGCAATATCGGTGGCCGTCAAACCCGCATCCGCGTACATCGCGTCGGGGGCGGCCTGATCAATGTAGCGATCCGGCAATGTCATCGTGCGCACCCGCAGCGACCCATCAAGCAATCCTTCACCTGCCAGATCATGCAACACCATGGCCCCAAATCCACCCTTTGACCCTTGTTCAACCGTCACCAAGGCCCGGTGGTTGCGCGCAAGGCGGTGCAGCAAACCGCGATCCAGCGGCTTGGCAAACCGCGCATCCGCCAAAGTCACGCTTAGTCCCTGCGCCTCCAGCTTCTTTGCAGCCTTGCGGCATTCACCCAGATGCGCCCCAAAGGACAAGAGCGCCACATCGGACCCGTCCAACAAAATTCGGCCTTTGCCGATCTCCAAAACCTCACCGACTTCAGGCAAGAAAACGCCTTCCCCTTCACCACGTGGATAGCGGAATGCAATCGGCCCGCTGTTGTGAGCGGCGGCCGTGGCCACCATATGCACCAGCTCCGCCTCATCCCCTGCCGCCATCACGGTCATATTGGGCAGCGCCGTGAGGTATCCAATGTCAAACGCACCTGCGTGGGTTGCCCCATCGGCACCCACAAGGCCCGCGCGGTCGATCGCGAAACGCACCGGCAGGTTTTGCAAGGCGACATCATGCACAACCTGATCGTAGCCGCGTTGCAGGAACGTCGAATAGATTGCGCAAAACGGTTTAAGCCCCGAGGCCGCCATGCCAGCGGCAAAGGTCACGCCGTGTTGCTCTGCCATCCCGACGTCAAACATGCGTTTGGGGTGCGCCTTGGCAAAGATGTCCATGCCTGTGCCCCCCGGCATCGCCGCCGTGACGCCGACAATTTGTTGATCATCCTGCGCCAACCGGGTCAGCGCATTGCCGAACACAGAAGTGTAGCTTGGGGCATTGGGCTGTCTTTTGGCCTGCGCACCAGTGGCAACTTCAAACTTTGCAACGCCATGATATTTGTCGGCTGATTGCTCCGCCGGGGCGTATCCTTTGCCCTTCACTGTGCAACAATGAATGAGGACCGGGCCGGTCGCACGCGCCCGTGCCGCGCGCAGCACTGTCACCAACTGGTCCATGTCATGCCCATTGATCGGCCCGACATACTGGAACCCCAGCTCCTCAAAAAGCGTGCCCTGCGCACCGACTGCGCCCGTGACCAACTGGCGCGCGCGGCGCGCCTGATCGCGCAGCGGGCCGGGCAAGGCCGCTTCGAACCCTTCGGCCATCTGTTGAAACCCACCAAGCGGTGAGCCATAGAGCCCGGAAAGATAGCTCGACATGGCACCGACAGGGGGCGCAATCGACATCTCGTTGTCGTTGAGGATCACAAACATACGCCGCCCTTCGGCACCTGCGTTGTTCATCGCCTCATAGGCCATGCCAGCACTGATCGAGCCATCGCCAATCACAGCAATCGCATCGCCTGTATCCTGCCCCATGTCGCGCCCAATGGTGAAACCCAAAGCCGCAGAGATAGAAGTTGAACTATGCGCGGCGCCAAAGGGGTCATATTCGCTTTCACTGCGCTTGGTGAACCCACTGATCCCACCTTCTTGCCGCAAGGTGTGCATGCGGTCCCGTCGCCCGGTCAGCACCTTGTGCGGATAGCATTGGTGGCCCACGTCCCACACCAACTTATCCCGCGGCGTGTCAAAGACGGCATGCAATGCCACCGTCAATTCAACGACGCCCAGCGAAGAGCCCAGATGCCCGCCGGTCTGCGCGACCGCTTCGATCACTTCGTTGCGCACTTCGTCAGAAAGAATACGCAAATCTGCGATACTCAATCCTTTGAGGTCTTTCGGGCTGTTGACCCGATCAAGCAGAGGGGTGGTTGTGGTCGGCATGGCTTGGCTCCTTTGGCGAGGGGAGTGAGTGGTGCCTGTTGGCCCGGATCAGGAGAGACCGCATCGCAAGCGAAGCTGTCTCCCCTGGTTCCCGTAGCCAACAGGACATGTCAGGAAAGCCTCTTCCCGACGGATCCAGACCTCTCAAGGGACATGAAAGGACTGGAACTTGTTGGCAGGGCCGTGGCTGGCGGCCCCGCCAATTCTTAGACCGTTTGGTCGCCTTCAACCTCAAGGTTGAAAGAGAACGGCGTAGGATCATCCGCTTCCTTGGATTCTTCTGGCAACAGAAGGCCAACGGCGTAGGTAATCCAGATCAAGAACCCGACGCCGATGCAGAACACGGCGGCATAGCCGGCTCCCTTGAGCATCAGGGCAAGCACATCAGCCCGAAGGCGGAATGTACTGTCGCCGGTGCGGAGATAGTCGTTGTTGTCACTCATTATCTTTCTCCTATCAATCTAGCGGCGCATAGCCGTGGTCCTGCGCCCAGACGAACCAGTTGTCGACAACCGTTCCGGTGAGCAGGATACCGATACCGCCCGTGAGCGTCGTCAGCACCGCAAACCACCACGCCCAGCGGTGAATGCCCTCCATCGTGGCGTTGAACCCCATGGTCCACCTCCAGAAAAGCGCGGCACGCTCGGAGGCTGTTCCACGGTCAACGATCTGCTCAATCTCCCGCTCACCGCCATAGCGGCTGACCGCGAGGATCGTGGCACCGTGCATCGCAAAAAGCAGCGCAGAGCCATAGAGGAACACAATCGAGAGTGCGTGAAACGGGTTGTAGAACAGGTTGCCATAAGTCAGCGAAAAGAGGTTCGTCCAGTCAAGGTGCGGGAAAATTCCATAAGGCACGGCCTCAGACCAGCTGCCCATCAGGACAGGGCGGAAAAGACCCAGCACAAGGAACAACCAGATCGCAGAAGCAAAAGCCCAGGAGACATGTTTGCCCATCCCCAGCTCTTCGGCCCGCAGGTATGTTCTGATCCACCAGGAGATCACGGAGATCAGCAGGAAGAACGACGCAATCAGCCACCACCCTCCCTCGTTCAGAGGTGCAAACCCAAGACCGTAGTCGTCGGAGGGCGGCTCAAGTGCCAGCCAGAACAGATCGCGAAAGAACAACCCCGGAGAATAGTCCACCTGCCACCAGAAGTTCATACCGACAATGAAGAACCACAAGAACCCGGTCGCCAACGACACCAGCCCAAACGGCCCCAGATAGATCGGCCCCAGTTGCGCATTGCCAAAGATACCGGCGAGCTTGGAAAAGCCTGTGGCGTTTGTCCGGTCCCGGTCCAGCAGGCCGTCCGGGTCCACCCCCATTTCGGGCGGCCCCTGTACCTGAACCTGCGTGAAGATATTCTGATATTCAGCCATTTTTCATACCCTCCTTACAGGTCTGCCCACCAGGGCAATTCAGCGTACCAATCCCACCAGCTGCTCCACTGATCGAACCAGATGGTGCCAGAAATCACGATACAGATCGCGCTCCACAAACCTGCGTTAAGCGCCAGCAAAAGGCCCAGACGGTGAATGCCAAGCGGCCCGATGGAATAACCCACAAGATCCCGGAAATAGGTGTCCTCATGGTCGGGTGTGACAATCTTGTTTTGCTTGCCGCCCGTGTTGACAGCCGACAAAACCAGCGATCCGTGCAGCGCAAGAGCGAGACAGTTCGTAAAGAAGAACGTGATCGCAACCATATGCGCAGGGTTGTAATGGAAGTTGCCGTAGGCATATCCGACGTTGTTCACCCAATCGAGGTGGCTGAAGATGCCATAGGGAAATCCATGTCCCCATGCGCCCATCAGCAAAGGCCGGAAAATCACAAGTGTGACATAGGCCAAAATGGCCACGCCAAAGGCAAACGGCACGTGATACCCCATGCCGAGCTTTCGACAAATCTCAATCTCGCGCATCATCCAGCTGACAAAGGCCAGCGTCGCGCACATCGTGATGATCTGCCACAACCCCCCTTCGGCCAAAGGTGCCAGACCAAGACCAACTTCAAGCGAGGGTGGATTGATCGAGATCAGCCAGGGGTTCCAGGTGTCACCAAGGGCGGCACCGTAAAAAATCAATATTGTACCAAGAGCGGCAAAAAAGAACGTCGTGACGCCAAAAAAGCCGACATAGAAGGGGCCTACCCAGAAGTCGAACAGATCACCGCCAACCAATGTCCCGCCCCGGACCCGGTATTTTCTTTCGAAGCTGAGCTGTGCCATCTTCTCTCTCCTTTTGCGCGCGCAGCCATGGCCTTCCGGGCCACGCACGTCGCGTGATGTTTGCGGTTGCTGCGGGCGGAGCATGGCGCTTCCGCCCGCGGCTATATCGTGAAGCTGAGCTTATTCTGCGGCTTCCGCACCGAAGGCGCGGTTAAACCAGTTGGTCTCTGGGTTGCTGAGCAGGACGAGGTGAATCATCGCCGCCAGCAAGAAGAGGAACACACCCTGCGCCACGAAAACGCGGCGTGGGTCGAAGATCAGCCAGATTTTGTAAAACTGTGCCATTTCTCGAAATCCTCTCGTTTACCAGTTGAACCAAGGCAGTTTGAAATACGTCAGCAAATGGGCGACACACGCCACGATCGTGAAGATCATGAAGCCGCTCATGTAGACCGAGTGCAATTCCTGCGCTTGCTCGTCTGTCAAACCTGTGAAGGACAGGTCATTTTTATCAGCCATGTTTTTCTCCTTAGAAAAAGTGCCGACGCCGCGCCCCCCGCGGCCGGGTTACAACAGGGGCTCCTCCCCTGCTCTAATCCACCACCCCGGGGGGGAGTGGCGAATGGATGCTCCGGGTTTGAACCCGGAATGGGTGGCCTCACGCGCTAAAGATGCGCGGGGTGATGATGCGGGCCTGAGACCATGCCGCCTTGATGGGGCCGCGCTCTGGCAGCTGCATCCGACGCGCTGCGGTCAACACCCAAGTCAGGATTGCCAGCGGCAATGTCGCCGCAAAGATCACCGCAAAATAGACGTAGTATTCACGCATCGGCGCCGCGTGCCGCGCCTTGGGATGGCTCGCGCTTGTGGTGATGGTATCCGTTGTCATATCGGTCATTTTTTGGCTCCTCCCGAAGCTGTTTGAAGGCCCTGAACCGTTTCCAGAACAACCCGCTCTTCGCCTGCATCAAGCGCGCGCTTTTCAGCGGCGTCGCGCAGGGTTTTGGCGGCGGAAATCCGTGTCAGGATCGGATGGCTGGCGACAATTTCATCCAGCTTGGCCTGGGCATCCGCATCCCAGGGGAAATCTCGTCTTAGTGGTGTGGGCGTTGCCGGGGTGGCATCCATCTCAGAGGCAAGCGGCAGAATGTGAAAGAGCGCATCAAAAAGCCCGTTACACACTTCTTGCACAATATACGTGGCCCCGGCGTAGCCCATAAACGGTGTCCCCGTTGCCCGCCGGATCGCAGCCCCCGGAAACGACGCAGGGATAAAGGCCGGTGCCGGGCCAAAGCCCGATTTCATCTCGGCCAGATACATTTTTTCGTTGATCGACCCCATCAGGATCAGCGGGCGCTTGTTGTGCACCATGGCGCGGACCTGATCATTGTCAGTCTTTTTCCCCCGCGTCCGCGCCACAGCAAAGGCACATGGCAGGCCCAGATCATTCTCAAGAAAGTTCCGCACACCGCGGGCATAGGTCTCATTCGCGACAATCCCAAAGGAAGCCGTCGCAAAGAAATCCTGCGTGACAGAGCGCCACAGATCCCAGACCGGTTTGATGGTCGAGTGCTTTTCCTGCTCGATGAACGGCTCTGGATCAAGGTCCAGCAGTTCCCCCAGCGTGCGCAGGAATTTCGTGGTTGATTCGACGCCCACAGGCGCCTGCAGATAGGGTTTGTTCAGGACCTCACAAAGCCCCCGCCCAAATTCGCGGTACATGCAGACGTTGACATCTGCGTTCACCAGATTGCGCATCTCACCCACATGGGCACCCAGCGGCATCACCATGTTGACCTCGGCGCCGATCCCTTCGACGAGCCTGCGGATCTCGGCCAGATCAGAGGGCATGTTGAACGTGCCATACATCGGCCCAAGGATGTTGACGCGGGGGGCGGCCCCTTCTTCGCGTTTCTTTTCGGGCGGCATCCGCCCTTTGGTCATGCCAAATTCGGTAAAGATCCAGGTCATCGCGCGGTCGGCGGCTTCCCACTGATCCTCATCAATGGTGCGCGGCAGGAACCGCTGGATGTTGGTGCCTTGTGGCGTGACCCCCCCACCGATCATCTCAGCGATGGAGCCTGTTACGACCACCGCAGGCAGCGCCGGATCAAGCACTTCCCAGGCGCGTTTCATCGCCTCTTCGGTGCCGGCACCCATCTCCCCTTCGCCAAGCCCTGTCACCACAATCGGCAACTCGTGGGGTGGCAGCGCATCGGTGTAGTGCAGGACGGACGTGACCGGCAGGTTCTCACAGCCCACGGGGCCATCGATCACACATTGCAGGCCCTTAACGGCACAAAACGCATAGATCGCGCCCCAGTATCCGCCCGCGCGGTCGTGGTCTTGCACTAGCATGACATGCCTCTCGCGTTGGGGATCAGAGATTTACAGATCACGCGCATCAAATCATCTGCGCAGCTTTCGCTGCCCTCGCCTGTTTCTCGAGCTTCTTGAGGTTCTGCGCGCGGAACTGTGGTTGCAGGTTTGGCGCGCCTTCCCAGACGCCCGCCGTATCCGCAGATCCAACACCTTCAAAAAACACTTTCATCTTGCCCATGCGGTCCTTGTTGCCGATGGCCGCATTGACCACCTCCGCCAAAGACCCGGCACCGGCGACACCCATCAGGGGACGCGCAGAAATCAGGTTGGTGAAGTACAGGGATGGAATGCCCAGCTCTTTGCCTTTTTGCACCACAGGCGTGGTGCCGATGGCGAGGTCAGGCTTGATCGCCTCCATCGCGGCACAATCATCTTCAAGCGACGCGCGGTACTTGATCTTCACGCCTTTCGCCTCAAGCCATGCCGCATCATCCGCCGACCAGGGTGTCTTGGGACAGGCCGTCCCGACATAGGGCACCTCAGCCCCGCTTTCGATCAGCAGCCGTGCAACAAGCAACTCGGAGCCTTCGTATCCTGACAGCGTGATCGTCCCCTTGATCGGGGTCGCGCCCAACGCGCCCTTGATCGCAGGCAGGAACATGTTCTGCGCCTCGGCCACCTTGTCCGCTGGCAGCCCAAAGGCATCGCCGATGCCTGCCAACCACGCGGCAGTGCCGTCATGGCCCACGGGCGCGGAGCCAACCACAGGACGTCCCGCTGCCTGAAATTCACGCACGCTTGCGGTGTAGAACGGGTGGATCGCCGCCGCCGCGCCACAATCAAGTGCTGCATAAAGCTCTCGCCACTCGCGGCATGGCACAACGGGCCCAGCCGCAAGACCGAGAGGGGCCAGCATCTGACCGATCATCATCGGATCAGCCGGGAACATCTCACCCAGCAGGCTCACGGTGGGGCGGTCAGATTTGCCGCTCTCGGGCATCGGCACGGGGCCTGCTTCGATCTCGCGGCGGGCGTAGTTGAGCATGGCTCCCGCCAGCACGTCTTTGGCCTCTGCATGGGTGGGAATGCCAAAACCGGGCACATCAATGCCCACCACACGTACCCCGTCAATCTCATCGGGCAGCAACCGCAATGGCACACCAGACGCGGTCGGCACACAAAGGTTCGTCACCACAATCGCGTCGAGTTTGTCAGGATCAGCGACCTCATGGACCGCCTCGCGGATATCCTCAAACAACTTGCCCGTCACCAACGTCTCTGAGTTGAACGGCACATATCCCACAGACCGACGCGCACCATAGAAGTGCGAGACAAACGTCAGCCCATAAACACAGCAGGCGGATCCCGAAAGGATCGTCGCCGTACGCTTCATCCGCAGACCCACACGCAGCGAGCCAAAGGCGGGGCACATCGACTGTGGTTTGTCATGCGGCCCTTGCGGATAATCGCGCGCGTATTGGTCCAGCAATTCTGATTGCCCTGCCGCGCGCGCGGCCTCCTTCATGGTTGATCCCGAATGACAGCCCAACCCATCCTGCGGCACGGGCGTATCATCCCCCGCCATTTGTGCATGGGTCGCCTCATCGATCACCACGGACCCGGCGTCGTCATATTCGACGTTGTATCCGCTGCGCTCAGACATCGTCGTAGACAACCTCAAGTGAGGCTTTGGGTTTGGAATACTTGCCGCGCATGTCCGCATCCGTTGCCGGTTGCAGCACCACATCGCCCCCGGTCTCAGAGGCGTCGAACAGTCCCAGCAGCCCATCCTGATCCAAAGGTGTGGGCCTGACGGGCGGTGCCTCTGCGACCTCAAGACCCAAGTCAGCAAAGAGCGGACCCCACTGCGATTCCATCGTGCCGACAATCTGATATTTCGCAGATTTCTTGCGCAGGTCATCATCCTGCGGGATCGCCGCGAGGATCGGAATATCAACCGCTTCGGCAAATGCGGCCGCCTCGCCTGAGCCGTCATCTTTGTTGATCACCAGACCTGCGACACCAACGTTGCCACCTAGCTTGCGGAAATACTCCACCGCTGAGCAGACGTTGTTCGCCACATAAAGCGATTGCAAATCGTTGGAGGCAACAAGGATCACCTTTTGCGCCATGTCCCGCGCAATCGGCAAGCCGAAGCCGCCGCAGACCACATCGCCGAGGAAATCGAGCAGCACATAGTCAAAGTCCCAATCATGGAACCCCAGCTTTTCCAGCAGTTCAAACCCGTGAATGATCCCGCGTCCGCCGCATCCGCGCCCAACCTCTGGCCCGCCCAGCTCCATCGCAAAGACACCGCCACGCTTGAAACAGACGTCGCCGATTTGCACCTCTTCCCCCGCAAGCTTCTTGCGGGTGGAGGTTTCAATAATCGTCGGACAGGCCTTGCCGCCAAAAAGCAGGCTTGTGGTATCAGACTTCGGATCACAGCCGATCAGCAGCACGCGCTTGCCCTGCTCTGCCATCATGTGACTGAGGTTCGCCAGCGTGAAGGATTTGCCAATCCCGCCTTTGCCATAGATCGCAATAATCTGCGTTTTGGACTTTGGCTCATCCACAACAATATCGGCAAAGTCTTCGTTCGCCTCGTCGCGCAGCCGTTGGTCAAAGTCCTTGATCGTGCCGCCATCTTTGAGGTTTGGGATATCAAGTGTCATGCGTGACCTTTCCAGTCGAGGATCATCTTCAGGCAAGCGCCATCCGAGAACGCCTGTGCGTAGGCGCGTGTTGCATCTGTTGCTGCTGCGGTGTGTGTGATCAGCCCTGAGAGCGAAAGCGCCCCACATTCGACCAAAGCCCGCGTCGCCTTGAGATCATCGCGTGTCCATTCCGCAGCCACACGGAACCGCGCCTCTTTCATAAAGGCAGGCGGGAAGGCGAACTGGATTGGCTCTGCGTAGAAACCGGCAAGCACGATCTCGCCGCCCTTGGCGATGCGGCCGACAAGATCGCCCAAAACCTCAACAGAGCCGGAGGCGTCGTAGACAGATGTATAGTCGCGGCGCGCATCCTGATCCGGATGCAGCACCTCATACCCTTCAGCACCTGTCGCGCGCGTCGGGTCAATTTCCCAGGCGGTGGGCGCAGGAGCGCCAGCGGCAATCGTGAGCCGCGCCAACAGCCGGCCCAGCACACCGTGACCCACAATCAGGTCCGGCACTGATTTGCCCTGCCCTGCCATTGCATGCCGCGCCGTCGCAGCCAGCGCGAGCAGCGCGCCTTCTGCTTTCAACGCAGGGTCAATCCGGGTCACGCGCGCCGCGTCAGAGACTAGCAAAGACGCCGCCCCGCCGAACAACCCAAAAGCACCATCAAAACAATTTGCACCCGGCACAAACACGCGGTCGCCCGGCTTGTACCCCGTTGCGGGTGCCGCCTCGACCACTTCGCCAGCCGCCTCATACCCCGGCACAAGCGGATAGCCCATTCCGGGGAACGGCGGCATCTCACCCGTCCAAAGCAGTTTTTCCGTCCCGGTGGAAATGCCTGAGTGGCTCACCTCAACCACCAGATCATCTGCGGTCGGTGGCGTGACGCTCAACCGATCCAGGCCCAGATCACGAGGGCCATTCAGAATGACAGCGGTGGTCTGCAATGGGTTCCCCTCCGAGTTTTTTGCCAAGTCACGGTTCCAAAAGGACTCAGTTGACCGGCTCTCTTGTAGTGTAAGGTAAAGCTGACAGTATTAGGTGTCAACAAAGTTAGACAACTATTTGCTACCTTTTGTCGCAACGACACAAGAGGTTACGAATGGCCGGCGGCTGCTTGGCTTTTGGACATCTTTGAACCCTGCCGCCGCACATATCGCTGCAATCTGGTCGGCACTGCGCGCTTTGCCGGTCTCCATCGCCAGAGTGTAAAGCGCAAAGTACGCATCGCCCGGGCGATGCGGACGCGCACCACCGCTCATCGGTTCGGAAATGATCAACCGTCCACCGGCTGGCAGAGCAGCATAAACAGCCGCCAACAACGCCGCGACCGTCTCATCCGCATGATCATAGAGCACCCGAACAAGCGAGATCGCATCAGCCCCTTGCGGCAAAGCATCGGTGCGGAAGGACCCCGGCACAATCTGCGTGCGCCCTGTCAGCCCATGCTGGGCAAAGCGCGCCTGCGCGCCCGGTGCTACAGCGGGCAGATCAAACAGCGTCAACTGCAAATCCCCATACCGCGCGGCAACCTCGGTCAAGAACGCCCCCGTGCCACCCCCGATGTCCATCAGATGTGACACACCCTTGAGCGAAACCGCATCCAGCGTATCATCCGCCACAAGCAGCTGGCTTTGCGCCATCAGATCGGAATAGGTCGCAGCCACGTCCTGATCCACATCACCGCCAAAAACATAGGGCCAAAATCCGGCAAGTTCCGGTTTGGTGTCCCCGCGAAAGAATGCAACCGGATCGGCAAGGTCACGATAGAGCACATCGTGATGCCGGATCATTTCCTGCAACCCCGGCACACCGACAAGTGCGGCCCCCCGCTGCGTCAGACCAAACCGTCCTCCGCGCTTCATCTTGAGCAATCCCAGCGCCACACCCGCCTGCAACAGGACCTGCATCCGTGCCTCAGGCACGCCAGCTTTGGCCGCAAGCGCCCGCATCGTGGCAGGTGCCTGCATGAGCTGTTGCGGGATCTCAAGCTGCACCAGCGCCATCAACACCTGACTGTGGCAAAAGCCCGCCAGCAGATCAAACAGCGCCTCACCCTCCCGGCGCACCAATAGCCGGGTCAGGGGAAAGCGCGCGGCCCATTTCTGAAAGCCGCGTTTCGCGACCAGCGCATTCAACGAAGGCCAACGGGGTCCAGCCCGCCCCGGGCCCATATCCGCAGGCACATCCGCCATCAGAACCAAACCGTTATGCGTGCGGCATCATTCACCGGGTGTCATCTGCTGCTGCGCACGCCACTTGATCGGGGTCAGCACCTCAGCCTGCGCCGTCACCAACTTGGCCAGCATCGCCTCTCCGGGACATTTTGGGATCGACGCAATCGCACCTGTCAGAATTTCGCGCATATGGGCAATCGCCCCCTCAACACCAAACTCCGTCACTGCGTTGGGCCGTCCGTGCAGATCGTCCTGTCCGACTGGCTTGCCCAGGGTCTCTTCATCATACAGCGCATCGCGCAAATCATCGGCGACCTGAAACGCCTCGCCAATCCGCGCACCAAGTTCTTCCCAAGGCTCTGCATCTTCGCCCGCAGCAACCGCACCCATCTGCGTCGCAGCCATAAATAGCGCGCCGGTCTTGGCGCGATGATAAGCGCGCAAATCCACCTCTGTTTCGCTTTCCCAGCCCTGACCCGCACAAATCCCATTCGGCATCCCCGTGCGATCCCCAAGGATCAGCATCAGTTTCACCGCTTGCTCGGGATCATGGCAGGCCGCACGTGCAAGCACTTCAAACGCCATCACAATCAGACTGTCCCCCGTCAGAACGGCAAGCGGTTCGCCAAACGCCTTGTGCACCGCAGGTTTCCCCCGCCGCGTATCCGCATCGTCAAAGCACGGCAGATCATCATGCACGAGAGACGCGCAATGAATAAGCTCAAGCGCCGCCGCCGCCGCATCCGACAACGCTGGCGTCCGATCGCCGCAAGCAGCAGCCACAGACATCAGGATCGATGGCCTGATCCGCGCGCCACCCGGCGTCACCGTATAGTGCAAGGCCGAGGCAAGCTTGGAAGGTGAGGGAGCCGCCTGTCCTGTGCGAATGGCCCGGGTGATGGCGGCGTCAATGCGGTCAGCAAAATTCATGCGACTCTCCTGTTGAGGTTCCCTGTAGTCTATTGATGACAGCGCATGTGTCAACTAAAGTAGACATATGGAATCTCTCACTGTCCAAACCAGATGACAGAAGGACGCCCGCATATCGCGGTGATCGGCGCTGGCATTGGCGGCCTTGCCGCCGCATTGCGGCTGGCCCATAGCGGTGCGCGCGTCAGTGTGTTCGAGCGCCACGCAGGCCCCGGTGGGAAAATGCGCACAGTCCCGTCAGAGGCGGGACCAGTGGATGCCGGGCCAACCGTTCTGACAATGAAACATGTTTTTGAGCAACTTTTCGCAGACACCGGCAGTGCTCTGGCGCACCATATCACCCTCGCACGAGAGGATATTCTTGCGCGCCACTTCTGGCCTGACGGCACCACGCTTGATCTCATGGCCGATCCTGCCGCCAGCACCGAAAATGTCGCGCGCGCCTTCGGCAGCGGGTCCGCCGCTGAATTCACCCGGTTTGCTGCCCGCGCCAAGACCCTCTTTGACGCCTTCGACGCCCCGATGATGCAAACAGCTGCACCCTCGCTCAGCGCTCTCACCGCCCGTGTGCTGCGCGCGCCGCATCTCATTCCCAAGATGGATAGCCTGCGCAGCCTCGATCAAAGCCTCGCGCGACAGTTCTCCGAACCCAAACTTGTCCAGCTCTTTGGCCGCTACGCAACATACGTCGGTGGCAGGCCTGAGGCCTCTCCCGCCCTGCTCAGCCTGATCTGGCACGCCGAGGCGCAGGGCGTCTGGCACGTGAAAGGCGGGATGCACCAGCTTGCCCAGGCCATCGCTCAGCGCGCGGCAGACTTGGGCGCACACTTTCACTACAACGCACATGTCGAACAGATCGAAATCACTCAGGGCCGCCCCACGGCCATCCTGACAGACCACGCACGCACCCAGATCGATGCGGTCCTGTTCAACGGTGATCCGCGCGCCCTCGCACAACGCCAGTTGGGCGACGACGCGCGCGCAGCGGTTCGGCAAACCGGCACGGAACCCCGCAGCCTATCCGCGTATGTCCACAGCTTCGCCGCCCAGCCCCGTGGCCTCCCGCTTGCTGGCCATAACGTCTTCTTCTGTGCCGACCCGCGCGATGAATTCGACGCAATTGCCGATGGCAAAATGCCCAAGGACGCGACGCTTTATCTGTGCGCTCAAGACCGCTTTGGCGGCGCAACACCCTCTGGCCCCGAGCGTTTTGAGATCATCATGAACGCGCCCCCCGCGCCAGACACCAATGCATTCTCACCAAAGGACCAAGACAGATGTCATTCAGCGACCCTGCAACGCCTGGCCCACTTCGGTCTGCACTTCAACCCCGATCCCCCCTCCAGCAGCCTGACGATGCCGCAAAACTTTGCGGCGTTGTTTCCAGCCAGCAACGGATCGCTCTACGGGCGATCCCCACATGGGATGATGGCAGCCTTTCAGCGCCCGACGGTGCGCAGCCGGATACCAGGCCTCTATCTGGTGGGCGGCGGGGTGCATCCGGGGGCGGGCATCCCGATGGCGACACTCTGCGCACAGCACGCGGCAGAGGCGATCACGACAGACCTTTCTTTGACCTCGACGTCCCCTCGGGCGGATACGCATGGTGGTACATCGACGGTGTCTCGGACGATGGCAAACGCGCCGTCTCCGTCATCGCCTTCATAGGGTCGGTTTTTTCACCCTGGTATCATTGGTCAGGCCGCCACACGCCCGCAAACCATTGCTGTATCAATGTGGCCACCTATGGTCCCGGCGGGCGCTTCGCGATGACCGATCGCGGCACATCCGCCCTGCGCACCTCGCCTGATCAGTTTACGGTCGGCCCGTCCTCGCTGACGTGGACAGGCTCTGAACTGATCATCGACATCAATGAGGTCTCCTCCCTTCCCCTGATCTCGCGCATGCGCGGCCAGATCACCGTAACCCCTTCCGCGCTCACGCATGTTGAACTCCCCCTGACACCAGACGGCGCGCACATCTGGCGCCCGTTCGCGCCCGTCTCGGGGATCAATGTCGACCTGCAGGCCAAAGGCTGGCAATTCCGCGGGCACGGGTACTTTGACAGCAACTTCGGCACCCGCCCGCTGGAGCAGGACTTCAGCTATTGGACCTGGGGTCGCTACCCTACCCAAACGGGGGCCACCTGCTTTTATGACGCGGCCCGCCGCGACGGCACATCCTTGGCAAGCGCTGTGGCTTTCTCTCCCGACGGTACTGCCGCCTCCGTTCAGGCTCCCCCCCGCACGCCGTTCAAACGCACCCTTTGGGCGCTGCGCCGCGAGACCCGTGCAGACCCCGGCTCAACCCCCAAACAGCCCAAAGCGATGCTTGATGCGCCCTTTTATTCCCGCGCGGTGGTGCAAACCCAGATCAACGGTGAACTGACCCAAGGTGTACACGAAGCGCTCGACCTTGACCGATATGCCAACCCTTTGCTGAAACCCATGCTCGCCGTCCGCGTCCCGCGGCGCGCCAAATGGCGGTTTTAGGATCAAGACGCTCAGACACGCCCGTCTTCTCTTTTTTGGCCTTAAATACCGCGGGGAATCGATCTTTGATCGATGGGGCAGCGCCCCAGCAAACGGTGCCGCAAACACCCAGGTAGCAGGTGATCGCACCCCCAAAAAAACGTGGCCTTCCAGACCGCCCTGCTGTCAAAGATCAGCGGGCACAATTGGGACCTCATTGGGGTTCAGTCGCCACACTGCGGCATTCAGCGCCGCCGCAACCGTCACCCAGAGCATGTACGGCAAAAACGCGATACCTGCCCAAAAATCCAACTGGAAATTTGCCCAGACGCATCCCAGCACGGCCAACCAAAGGGGTGCCATCACCAGCAATGCGCCCTTCAGTCTCCGCAGTCCAAAGAATATCGGCGTCCACAACGTAGAGAACGCCGCCTGCATGGCCCAAAACGCCATGGCGTAGGCATTGCCCTCCAACACGGCGACCCGCGCGCCGGCAAACGATATCAGCAGGTAAATCGACGTCCAGGCCACCGGAAACACCCAGTCAGGTGGCGTCCAGCTTGGTTTGTTCAGCGTCTCATACCAGCGGCCGGGCTGAAAGACCGCCCCCGTCGCAGCAGCGGCGCAACACGCGAGCAAGAAAATTCCAAAGAGGTAAAAGTCCACGTCTGTCTCCTGCTATTCGGCGGCCATCTGCGAGGCCGCTGTCTTTGCGCCGCGCCCGTCCAGCTCTGCCAGCACATCAAGCAGCGCACCGGTGCGCCCCTGCGTGGCACCGGTCTTTCCAGATTTGGCGGCATCAACCAAGAATGCGACTTCGGGCAAAGGCGCCGCATAAAGCACCGGAGATTGGGGTGTTGCTATTGTTGCCGCCGCTCTAAGGCCCGCTTGCATCACCCATCCCAGCTTTTGTGCCTTTGATGTGTGCGCCCGCCTGGTCACCGTATCAAACGCGTTGCGCCGGATTTCTCTGCCGATCCCGGCATAAACGAACCGCGCCGCAAAAATACCAGACCGCGCGTGCAGCGGCAGGCGCGAAATCCCCGCTTCGGATCGGATATAAAGCCTGCGCGCCTCAGCCAACAACCGTCGCACCATCCGCTGCGTTTGGGGGGTGGCCATCTCCTGGGCCATAAACGCCTCCGGCGTCAGCCCTGCGTCTTCAATCCATTCCAGCGGCAGGTACAACCGGCCTGCGCGCGCGTCTTCTCCCACATCGCGCGCAATGTTGGTCAGCTGCATCGCCACACCCAGATCACAGGCCCGCGCCAATGCGTCCGCATCCCTTACGCGCATCAAAACGCACATCATCGCCCCCACAGCAGAAGCCACCCGCGCACTATAATCGATGACACCTGAAAGAGTCTCATATCGCCTTTCCGCCGCGTCCCATGCCAAGCCTTCCAGCAATGCCTCTGGCAGGGCGCGGGGCATTTCAAACGCTTCGCTGATCGCAGCAAAGGCCCGGTCCTCGGGCGCATTGCGCGGACGCCCGGCATAGACATCATCCAGCCGGTCCCGCAACGATAACACGGCATGAGCCTTGTGATCGCCTTCATCCACTTCGTCATCCGCCAGGCGGCAAAAGGCATAGAGCGCCAGCGCCGGATCCCGCACCGACGCCGGCAGCAGCTTTGACGCCGTATGAAACGACAGTGATCCCGTCCGGATAACCGCCCGGCAATGCTCCATATCCTGTGGTGCGATCATTCTGCTGCCATCCTTGGTGCGTCTGCCACCGCAGGCGCATCAGGCACCAGCTTGGCCAAAACTTCTGCGCTCGATACAACGCCGGGCAATCCCGCACCCGGATGCGTACCCGCCCCAACAAGATAGAGCCCGCGCGCCTCCTCGCTCACGTTGTGCGGCCTGAACCATGCTGATTGCAGGATGCGCGGCTCCAGCGAGAACCCAGCGCCATGGGGGCTGAGATAGCGTTCCTTGAACGTCTCGGGCGTAAAGACCAGCTCAGTGGTGATCCGCTCCCGAAACCCCGGCATCATCCCTTCGAGGACCGCCGCGACTTTCTCGCGATAGATCGGCTCCTCCCGCTCCCAATCCACAGCGTTCTTCCAACCCAGATGTGGCACAGGTGACAGAACATAAAATGTGTCATCTCCCTCAGGCGCCGCTGTTGGGTCCGTCACAGACGGACGATGCACATAAAGGCTCATGTCATCAGCAAGCTTTCCCTTCATAAAGATGTCGCGCAGCAATCCTTTGAAACGCGGCCCGTTCTGGATCGTATGATGACCCAGCTCCGGCCACATCTCAGCCGTGCCTTTTGTCCCGAAATACCAGACATAGAGCCCCATCGACCACCGTTTGCGCCGCAACTTGGCCGCCTTCCACCGCTGCTTGGTGTGATTGCGCAGCAACCGGTCATAGGTGTGGCCCGCATCCGCATTGCTCACCACCAGTCCGGCATCCAGCCGCTTGCCATCCGTCAGGGTGACACCCGTGGCAGCACCGTTTTCCACATGGATCTCATCCGCTTCGACATTATGCCGGATGATACCGCCCTGTGCCCGGATCACGTTTGCCATTGCATCGGCAATCGCCTGCACGCCGCCCATCGCATAGTGCACGCCAAACTCTTTCTCCAGATGCGCCACCAGTGCATACATGGAGGTCACATGCGCCGGGTCACCACCGATAAACAGGGGGTGAAAGGACAACGCCATCCGCAGCTTTTCGTCTTTGACCCGCGCGGCCGCCAGACCATAGATGGACCGATCCGCGCGCAACCACGCAAAAGTGGGCAGCACCTTGATCGTCTCCCAGATGCGGTGCATCGGTTTGGCAACCATCCCCTCAAAACCAACGACATATCGCGCATGCGAATCCCGCAAGAATCGTTTGTATCCCGGCAGATCCTTGGGGTTGATCTTTGACACTTCGGCGAACATCCGGTCATCATCGCTGCACGCGGCAAAGGTTGTGCCGTCTTCCCAGCGAACCTCATAAAACGGATCAAGCGCGCGCAGATCAACGTCCTTGCGAAAATCACGGCCGCAGGATTTCCAAAGGTCTTCAAATACCTGCGGCACCGTCACAATCGTCGGTCCCAGATCAAAACGGTGACCCTCTTGCGTGATCGACGATCCGCGCCCCCCCGCGCGGTCCAAACGGTCCAGCACGGTCACCGCATACCCCTTGGCACCCAGCCGCATCGCGGCCGCCAACCCACCAAGGCCGGCACCAATTACAATCGCACGCGCGTCATCTGTCATGTGAGTCACCTTGTCAGCTTCCTCGACACTACAACTGTCCAGTTTAATTTACAATCTTGAACCCGCGCCCTTCCCAACTCGGCGCGAATATGTAAACCTAACCTGACAGCCGAAGGGACTCGGAACCAGTGACACAAGTGGTCAGCCTCAGCTTTTATCGCTTTGACGGTGTGCTTGCCCGCGCGTGGGCGCTTGTCATGATGGGTGCAGCACGCCCCGCCATGAGTCGCATCCCCGGGCTTGATTTTTGGAAGCTTTGCGGCTCGGGCACCGGCGAAGGCTTTACACCCGTCCCTAACATGGGCGTTTACGCCATCCTGTGCACATGGCCCGACATGCAAACCGCACAAAACGCACATGCAGAGGCGCGTATCTTTGCCCGCTACCGGACGCGCGCAGCCGAGAGCTGGACGATATACATGACAGCCGACAGCGTGCGCGGCGCATGGTCTGGGCAATCCCCGTTTGAACCCAGCAAATCGCACTCCGACGGCCCCCTCGCCGCATTGACCCGTGCAACGATCAAACCGACTATTGCGACACGATTCTGGCGCAGGGTGCCGAACATTTCCAAGGTGATTGGCCAGGACCCCAATGTCCTCTTCAAAATCGGCATCGGAGAAGTGCCTATGCTCCACCAGGTGACATTCTCCATCTGGCCAGATGCGGCACAAATGGCCAACTTTGCCCGCACCGGACCCCACGCCGAAGCCATCCGCGCCGTGCGCGATGAAGGATGGTTTCGCGAAGAACTCTACGCCCGATTTACCCTACTTCACGAAGAAGGCACATGGGGCGGCACATCTCCTCTGAAAGAGGCTCTAACATGACCAAAACCCCCTTCCCTTTCTCCGCCATCGTTGGTCAGGATGAAATGAAACGCGCAATGCTTCTGACGGCGATCGATCCCTCTATCGGTGGCGTGCTTGTCTTTGGTGATCGAGGCACAGGCAAATCAACCGCCGTCCGTGCGCTCGCGGCCCTGCTGCCTCCGATCAAGGCGGTCAAGGCCTGCCCCGTGAACAGCGAGAAGCTGGCCGATTGCCCGGTCTGGGCCAATGTGACCAAAAAGGCGACCCACCAGATCCCAACGCCAGTAGTTGATCTGCCGCTGGGCGCATCAGAAGACCGCGTGACGGGCGCGCTGGATATTGAAAAGGCTCTAACAAAGGGCGAAAAGGCATTTCAGCCGGGTCTGCTCGCCGCCGCTAACCGCGGATATCTCTATATTGATGAGGTCAATCTGCTCGAAGATCACATCGTCGACCTGTTGCTCGACGTTGCACAATCAGGCGAAAATGTCATTGAACGCGAGGGGCTGTCCATTCGCCATGCCGCACGCTTTGTCCTTGTTGGCTCCGGTAACCCCGAAGAAGGAGAGCTGCGCCCGCAACTGCTGGATCGCTTCGGCCTCTCTGTCGATGTAGCCTCCCCCACTGACATCGAAGAGCGGATCGAAGTAATCAAGCGCCGCGATGCTTATGAGAACGACAATGCGGCCTTCATGCTCCGTTGGGAGGCAGAAGATGCCGCCTTGCGTGACCGCATCCTCAAGGCCCGCAAGGCTCTGACAAAGCTGAAAACGCCCGACAGCGCCCTTCGCGACGTGGCAGAGCTGTGCATAAAGCTAGGATCGGACGGGTTGCGCGGAGAGCTGACTTTGCTCAAAGCCGCGCGCGCCTATGCTGCCTACCGAGACGATACAGCCCTCGCGCGCAGTCACATCCGCGATGTTGCACCAATGGCCCTGCGTCATCGTCTGCGCCGCGATCCGCTGGATGAGGCGGGTTCCGGCACGCGGGTTACACGCATTGTTGAGGACGTGTTGGGATGACCCCCTGGGCCAGGGCCGTAACGGCGCTTCAACTGGTACAAATCGACCCCAACGGTCTGGGCGGTATTGCCCTAAACGCCCGATCAGGACCTGTTAGAGACGCATTTATAGCATTGCTTCCCACGACAAGTATGCGATTGCACCCTGCCATGACCCAAGAGGCCCTCACAGGCGGCATCGACGTCTCTTCCAGCCTTGCGGAGGGCGCGCTGGTCCGGCAGAGCGGCCTCCTTGACCGGGAAGGCATGTTTGTACTGGCCATGGCCGAACGGACCCCGCCATTGATCGCAACGTCCATTGCCACGATGCTGGACGCGCGGGCAGGCAACTGTGTAGTCGCGCTGGATGAGCACACAGAAGACGAAGAGCCGCCAAGTGAGACGCTGCTGGACCGCCTTGCTTTTCATCTGACCTTTGAGGGGCTGGGTCTGCAGGACATAGGCGCCGTTGAATTTGCCCCCGAACAGGCGCTTGATCCGGTCGATGTCGCCGCACCAGACAGCGTCCTTTCTGACATTGTTACACTGGCGGTTTCCCTTGGCATTACAAGCCTGCGCGCACCGACACTGGCCCTGAATGCAGCAAAGGCATTTGCGGCTCTACATCAACGGAATAGTGTCACAGAAGCGGACGTCATTGCCGCTGCGGAACTGGTCCTTGCACCCCGCGCGACGCGCATGCCGGAGCCGGATGCGGAGCCACCCGATACGCCCCCTGAACAGACCGAAGCGGAGCCACCAAAAGACCCCAGTAGCATGACGTTGCCAGATGAACTCCTATTGGCAGCGATTGAAACAGCATTGCCTCCAGATCTGTTGTCAAAAACAGGCTCTAACGCGGGCAAAAACAGCTCTGGCAGCGGCGCAGGAAAGCGAAAGATCGGCAACCGCCGTGGCCGCCCCCTGCCCCCCCGCGACACAAACGCCAAGGCTGACGGTGCGCGCGCTGACCTTGTTGCTACGCTGCGTGCTGCAATCCCTTGGCAGAAACTGCGAAAACAATCCCAACCAGACCGCCACGGCCCGATCATCCACCCCACAGACCTGCGATACAAGCGATATGAGGACCTCTCAGACCGATTGTTGATCTTTGCTGTGGATGCCTCAGGTTCAGCCGCTCTTGCCCGCCTGGCGGAGGCTAAGGGGGCTGTAGAGCTGCTTTTGGCCGAAGCCTATGCCCGTCGTGACCATGTTGCGCTGATTTCCTTTCGGGGAGAGGCGGCCGAAGTCCTGCTGCCGCCCACCCGTTCGCTGGTGCAGACCAAGCGGCGGTTGGCGGAGCTGCCTGGCGGCGGCGGAACCCCCCTCGCGTCGGGTCTGCAAGCGGGATTTGAGGCTGCATTGAACTCAGAACGCAAGGGATTGAGTCCGGTCATTATCCTGCTGACTGACGGGCGCAGTAATGTCGCACTGGATGGCACACCAAACCGCGCCGACGCCGCCAGAGACGCCACTCAGATCGCCACACAAATCGCACAGGCCGGCATTGATAGCATTGTGATAGATACAGGCCGCCGCCCCGAGCCTGCGCTTAACAGGCTTGCACACGCCCTGCGGGGACACTACGTGTCGCTGCCCCGTGCTGACGCTCATGCCTTGTCAGAGACGGTCAGCACTGCGCTGAGCGCCTGAAAATGGAATGGGCAAAGTACAAAAATCAGTGGCCCCATGCGGCACACTCGCAATTTGTATTATGCAAACCGCATCGCTGGCACATACAGGACATGGGCACTGGGCCTTTGTTGCTGTTGCTTCACGGTGCCGGGGGCGCCACACAAAGCTGGCGCCATCTGATGCCGCTGCTGGCCAGAGACCACCGCGTTGTGGCCATAGATTTACCCGGACAAGGGTTCACAAAGAGCGGCGCACAACAACGCATGGGGTTGGTGCCGATGGCGCAAGACATCGCGACGTTGTGCCAAGACCAAGGATGGGTGCCGCAGGTTATCATTGGCCATTCCGCCGGTGCGGCCATCGCCCTCGAGATGGCGCGCCATGTCTCTCCTGCCCCACCCGTGATCGGGATCAACGCGGCGCTGGGAAATTTCAAAGGGCTCGCCGGATTGCTTTTCCCGCTGATGGCCAAAGCGCTGGCGATGACACCCTGGGTCGCCCGCATGTTCACCGCGTCAACCTCACGACCGCAGTCGGTCACACGGCTGATCGAGGGCACAGGGTCGCACCTGACAGAGGATGATTTGCAGTGGTATCGCGCCTTGATTGGTGACACGGGCCATGTGGACGGCACCCTTGCGATGATGGCGCAATGGGATCTCAACCCGCTTCTGCGCGCGCTGCCGGTTCATCCCTCAAAGACGTTGCTGGTTGCGGGGGAACGGGACAAAGCTGTCCCTCCGGGGACGTCGCGAGATGTAGCGGCAAAGATGCAAAATGGACAGGCCATCACCCTTCCTGGATTGGGGCATCTGGCCCATGAGGAGGATGCAAAGGCTGTTTTTGATGCGATCACCGACTTTTTGAAGCAAAACACATCTAAATAACTGTTTTTAAAAAAATATATTGACCTGTCCCCGCGGGGACACCCGCACTTATCCCTCCAAAGCCGCCAAAAACGCTTCTACCGCTTGTTCCAGTCGCTTGCGCTCAACGCCGCTGAAATCACGATCTAGCTGCAGCTCGATCCGACCATCAGAGACGGTGCACTTGGCGTCCCCATCGGGACGGTCCAGCCGAAAGGTCGTCTTGGCCTTGCGCGGCCGGCCCAGCTTGGCTTTGACCTTGGGGGCCACTGCCACCTGCGCCACGAAATCGCTCATCAAGGCCTGCTCCTGCTCTGCCGAGCGGCCCTCTTTGGCGGCCAGCAACCGGTTGAGCACATCCTTGGCCTGTGCGTCTTCCTCCAACCGGCGCACAACCTGCAATCCGAGCGCGCGAGGGATGGTATCAACATGCTTGATCCGGCCCTCGGTGTCGGCCAGCAGCCGCACGAAATGCTTGATGTAGGACCGCTTCTGACGACCGGACGACGCAAAGAGCAGCTCAACCGCGTGGTCATAGCCCTCCACTTCGGACGCCTGATGGCGATAGTTGATGGCAAGCTGCGCCATCTCACCAAAGGACACGCCGCGCCGGACAAGGTTTTCATCCACCATCCGCCGATAAAGGCGCAACAGGTTCTCACCCTTGGCATTAATCCCCGCGGGGATACGGGCATAGGTCTCGTCGCCGGTTTCCTCAAACAATTCGCGATACGCGGTGAAGCGGCGAAAGCCCTGGATCAGCTCAAAGGTATCGCCGACCTGCTCCACCCGGATCGGGTTGCTCAGACCGATCTCGCGAATGGATTGCTTGAGCTCATCAATCTCAGCATCCCGGCCCGGAGCACGATCCCGGGTCAGCTTGTCCGTACGGATGTCATCCAACAGGATCAGGTCCGTGATCAAACCCGCCTTTTTCAGCCTCACATGCTCATGTGCCAGCGCATCGTTTTCCGCCCGGATTGCGGCTTCGGCTTCCTGTCGCTCTCCCAGCGCTTCGGCGTTTTCCGTGATGGCCGCAGCCATCGGGCCACGCCGCTCTGTCCCCGAAGGGACAGAAGGTTCAGGCACATCAACAGCGTCCTCAAAATCAATGTCGAATACGCGCTTCTTCTTGCTCATCTTCTATTCTCCCAAAGCTGCCTCAAAGCGTGTCCCACGCGGTGATAAGGTGTCCCTTGAATTCGTCGTAAGCCTGATCAAAGGACGCCCGTGCGCGACGCCAGGTTTCTCGCGTCATGTCACGATAGTCCGTCTCATAGATAGAACTCAGAAAGCGGCCCGACTGCTCCACCGCGCGGGTCATCTCAATCGGGTGTTCGGCCAACCTATCGCCAAACACCTTGCCGAAGGCTGATTGCATCGCGCGGTGCAGCTCATTGTTGCTTTCAAACCTGGTGATCAGGAAACGCACATCGGCAAAAACCTTGGGCAAGGTCAGCGTCCCTGAAGGGACAGCACCGCCAAAACGCTCCAGATCCTCAAGCGCCTCAGACAATTGCCCGATGAACGATGTGGTTGAATCGTATTCCCAGTACCCGGGGCCAGAGGGGATATAGAGAACATCAGCGGCAAAGACTGCGTTCATGGACTGGTAACCAATGGCAGGGGGGCAGTCGAAAAGGATCAGGTCATAGGCGTCATCCGGTAAGCTGTCGAGGTAGCGGGAAACAGCGGCAAAGAAGGACCATTCTGGGTTCAGATGACGGTATTGCGCGGAGGCAAACTCAACAAAGGCGGCGTTGGCACAAGAGGGCAGGGCGTCGATTGTCGGCCAGTTTGTTGGCTTGATGAAATCAGTAACGCGCAGCTCATTGAGACCCATCTCCGTGATGCTGCTTGGCAGTTTGCGCTGGGGCAGGGCGGCACCACTTTCGGCACCTTGCGTGGCGGCGTTCATCCTTTCAGTCTCGCGGATCAGATCGCGCGCCATGACCCCCCAGACGGTGTATTCCTCGTTCACGTCGTTCAACCCCATGGAGTGGCTGAGCGTCGCCTGTGGGTCAAAATCCACCACCAGCACACGGTACCCATCCAGAGCAGCGGCATGTGCAAAGTGCAGAGCCACGGTCGATTTGCCCGCCCCCCCTTTGAAATTCGCAATCGCCGCGCGAATGGCGCGTTTCCCCGCGGGGCGTTCAGGCATCAGAGACTTACGGTTGACCTTCAGCCTGCGGCGCAGCTCGTTGATCTCCTCCAGACTGTACCAATGCTGGCGCCCTTCTTCTTCTGTCTGACCTTGCGGCAACGAAGGATCCGCGGCGAGCCGGCCACGCAGGGTCGATTGATTCACCTTAAAGATCAGCTCGGCAACCTCCCAGCTGGAGAAGCGGCGCAGCGTCTTTTCATTTTCGGGAGAAAACGTCTGCTGCCGGATAAACCCCTGCATCTTGAGTGATTGAGCCTGCAACTGCGCCAGATCTTTATGTGTGAACATACTGCTATATGCCTCTTTTTATTCACTTTTCGCCCTCTGTCCCCGCGGGGACAGAATTTGAGGCACCCATATTACACCCAACCGGACGCAAATTCTTGCCACTTTGCGATTTACGCCTAATTTGCCAAAGATGTAAATCTGAATATTATACGGATAGGCCTTGTTATGCTGGGTTATTCTGGCGCGCTCCCGAATCGGGCTCGTGCTGAAAGGAGCGGGAAACCTGTCCCACATTAGGGGACGGCTCTTTCTCCACCAGAGCCTAATAGGGGACAAAAGAGTCTGATTGAGTGACACACTGAATGTCCCCCTTTACCTATTTAACCTATGATTTCATTTTGAATTGAATGGGTTTGAAGGCAAACCTCAAGCTACCCCTTGACAGAATCGCCGCTTTGGACGCAAATCAGGTAAGGTTTCGGAAAAGCGTTGAGTAGCGTGGAGAGACCATTCAACCAAACCTTCAGAGTTTGGGATCAGAGGCATAGCAGCATGAACGCCATCACAGCGGGATGTCTGCGGTTGAGTAGGGCAGGAACATGCTCCAGACAAAGTTGGCAGGGCCGGGTGCCGCTGCGCGCAAATATGATTTGATCACTGCTTTGGGCGCACACGCCTTGTCGTTGGGCAAACATGAGCAGCGGTTGATTTTGCGGACAATCACATTGCTGACGGCGCGTTACAACTGGGGTCGGGATGAGCTGTCAATGGGGCAGCGAGAGATTGCAAAGCTGTGGTCGTGCAATGAGCGCACAGTCAAACGCGAACTGGCCAAACTGCGCGCGTTGGGCTGGCTCTTGGTCAAGCGGCAGGGGGCGCGGGGCCGGGTGACGACCTATGGCTTTGATACGAGCGAGATGTTGCGGGCGACCCGGGCCATCTGGTCTGAAATTGGCCCCGATTTCGCCCTGCGGCTTGAGGATGCTCCCGCACAAACCGTTGTGCCTTTTCCAACCACCGGAAAGGTTACAGCTCCCGCGCTGGACGACACCACGGAATGGGGGCTGGCGCGTGCGGTGCTGTTTTCAGAAGATGCCGGGCGGTTTGGCGCATGGGTGCAGGCATTGGAACGGAAGGGCAGGGCAGGGGGGCGGCTTACCCTGCGCGCACCCAGCAGGTTCCACGCGGCCTATGTACAGACACATCTGGCCGGCACACTGCTGCGCGCCTGCCAGTCGATCGATGGGGAGGTCAGCGGGATTGAGATCGTGATTTAGCCGCCGCGCACGGTATCGATCATCAATTGCACATTTTCGGGATCGGCATCCGGCGTGATCCCATGCCCTAGATTGAAAATATGCGGCCCGTTTGAAAGAGCGTCCACAGTTCTGCGCGTCTCAGCGATCAGCGCATCGCCTCCTGTGACCATGTGAGACGATTTGAGGTTGCCTTGCACGCAGCCCGAAGGCTGGACATTGGCGGCAGCCCATTCTGCGGTCACACCATCATCGAGCGCGATACAATCGGCACCGATGGCCGCATGGGTGCCAACATATTTTTCGCCCGCGCCCCGTGGAAAGGCGATGACAGGGATGTCGGGATGAAGCGCTTTGATCTCAGATGTGATTCGGGCCATTGGTTTCAGAGAATATTCTACGAAATCAGCGCCTTGAAGCGATCCTGCCCAGCTGTCAAAAATCTTGACCACCTCAGCGCCTGCTTTGATCTGTTCCGACAGATATAGAACGGTCGCCTCTGTGATCCGGTCCAGCACCTGTTCAAAAACCGCGCGATTGTCCGCCTTGAGCGCGTGGGCTGGCCCTTGATCCGGTGTCCCACGCCCGCCGATCATATAGGTCGCAACCGTCCAGGGCGCACCGGCAAAACCGATAAGAGTTGTTTCCTCTGGCAGGCCATTCGACAGGATTTTGACGGTCTCGTAAACCGGGCTCAGCGTGTCATGGATCGCCTCAACTGGTTTCAGGGCATCCACTTCGGCCTGTGTGGTGATTGTCGACAAACGAGGGCCTTCACCGGTGACAAACCACAAATCGGCACCCAACGCTTGCGGGATCAACAGGATGTCGGCGAAAAGGATCGCGGCATCAAATCCATAGCGGCGGATCGGTTGAAAAGTCACCTCAGCGGCGAGCTCTGGATTGTAGCACAGGGACAGGAAATCCCCGGCCTGTGCCCGTGTTGCCTTGTACTCCGGCAGGTAACGGCCCGCCTGACGCATCATCCAAATCGGTGGGGTCGGCAGCGTCTCTCCGGCGAGGGCGCGGAGGATGGTTTTCTGTTGGCTCATTGGGGTCTTTCCTGAGTTCGGAGTGGTACCTGCATCATGCGGCTTATGTGCAGGTGATACAAGAGTTGTCAGGCGAAGTTTACACATGTACGAAGGGGTATGACATTGAATTTACCGACCCCGCAGAACCCGCTTAACATTGGCACCCGTGGCTCTCCGCTCGCGCTCGCTCAGGCGTATGAGACCCGTGAACGGTTGGCAAAGGCGTTCGACCTGCCGCATGACGCGTTTGAAATAGTGGTGATCAAAACCACAGGGGACAAAGTGCTCGACCGCCCCCTCAAGGAGATCGGGGGAAAGGGGCTTTTCACCCGTGAGATTGAGGATGATATGCTGGCAGGCAAGATCGATATTGCCGTCCATTCGATGAAGGATATGCCGACGCTTCAGCCCGATGGCCTTGTGTTAGACACTTATTTGCCCCGCGAAGACGTGCGTGACGCGTTTATCTCGCCGCGCAGTTCAAGTCTGGATGAATTGGCGGCGAGCACGGTTGTGGGTACATCGAGTTTGCGGCGTAAGGCGCAGCTGAAGCTGCGGCGGCCCGATCTGAACGTAGTGGAATTTCGCGGAAACTTGCAGACGCGGCTGAAAAAGCTGGAGGACGGCGTGGCCGAAGCCACGTTCCTTGCGATGGCAGGTCTGAACCGATTGGGGATGGACGAGGTGCCCAAGACCGCGATTGAAGTGGAGACCATGCTGCCTGCGGTGGCGCAAGGTGCGATCGGGATTGAGCGGCGCGTTGATGACGCGCGGATGGCTGAGATGCTGGAAGCGATCCACGATGGCCCCACAGGTCAGCGTCTCGCGGCGGAACGTGCGTTTTTGGCAGCTTTGGACGGATCATGTGAGACACCGATTGCGGGGCTTGCGATGCTGGAAGGTTCGGAGATCTACCTGCGCGGTGAAGTGCTGCGCCCGGACGGATCAGAGGCGATTGACGACGCGATGCGCTGTCCGATAGAGGACGGGGCCGCAGCGGGGCGTGAGATGGCTGAAAAGCTGTTGGCGCAGGCGGGTGAAGGGTTCTTTGACTGGCGGGGTTAGTCCGACGTTCGGTTACCGCTCCAACTTCCGTGACAGCAGTTCTAATTGTGCAGCGAGGTCGCTTTTGCCGTGCAAAAATCCGACGATGATGATCGCATCGGGTTTTTCAAGAAAAACGACCAGATGTTGACCCGCTCGCCCAAATCGCAGGGCTGACACAGCGCCGGGCTGCATGATCATGGAACAATTCTGGGTTGCGGCGACACCGCTTGCAATGGCCGCGCACCTGTTGATGAGCTCGTCTTCATACCTTTCGGCCTGCTGGGGTCCGAATTCTTCGAACTTCCATGAAAGTATGTCATCAAGCTGACGCTCTGCCAGTACAGTAAAGGTCAGCTGGCGCATTTTGCCGCATAGCGCGCGCGGGCGCGGGCAAAAGCACGGCGGATGACCTCTTCGCCTGTGCCTTCGGCAACCTCACCGCGTTCCGCTTGGGCGATGCTCTCCGACAGGTGATCTCGGAGCGCCTGAAGCCCGGTTTCTTCAGCTTCCAACAGGCGCAATCCGGCGCGCAACGCTTCGCTTGCGTTTTGATAACGGCCTGATTGCACAAGTGCGTTGATGAAGTCTTCGTTGCTGTCCGTCAAAACGACGTTGCGGGTGCCCATAGGTCTGTCCTCCACTGGCATTGGCAATATATGCCAGTCCCAGCGAAGAAGCAAGATTTGCGGCCCTGTTGGTCAGGCCACCGCGTGACTGATGGCGCATTGTTTCCACAGATGGCTCAGTGCGTCGACGAGATAGGCAAGGTCCTTGTCGGTGTGCAGCGGTGAGGGGGTGAAGCGCAGGCGCTCCGTGCCCTTTGGCACGGTGGGATAGTTGATAGGCTGGACGTAGATGCCCCATTCATCCATCAGATAATCCGCCAGCATCCGAGTTTTGACCGGGTCCTTGATCATCACGGGTATGATGTGGCTGGTGTTATGCAGGTGGGGGATACCCGCCTGATCCAGCAGTTGGCGCAGCTTGGCGACCTGCTCTTTCTGGCGGTCGCGCTCAACGCTGCTTTCTTTGAGGTGCATGATGGAAGCCCGCGCGGCGGCCGCCACAGCCGGGGGCAGGGCGGTGGTAAAGATGAAGCCAGAGGCAAAGCTGCGGATAAAGTCGCAAAGAGCAGCAGAGCCAGTGATATAGCCGCCCACAACGCCAAAGGCCTTGCCAAGGGTGCCTTCGATCAGGGTGATGCGGTCTGCCAGCCCTTCACGCTCGCTTACCCCGCCGCCACGAGGCCCATACATACCCACGGCGTGCACTTCATCAAGATAGGTCATGGCCCCGTATTTCTCGGCCACCTCAACGATCTCACGCATGGGGCAGATGTCACCGTCCATGGAGTAAACACTCTCGAACGCTACAATTTTAGGGACATTGGCGGGCAAAGCGGCCAGCTTGGCCTCTAGGTCTTCCACATCGTTGTGTTTCCAGATCACCTTTTGCGCGCGGGAATGGCGGATCCCTTCGATCATGGAGGCGTGATTGCCTGCATCAGAAAGGATCACGCAGTTTTCAAGGCGACTTCCGAGGCAGGACAGGGCCGCCCAGTTGGAGACGTAGCCGGACGTGAACAAAAGCGCGCTTTCCTTGCCATGCAGATCAGCCAGCTCTGCCTCCAGCAACAGGTGATCGTGGTTGGTGCCGGAGATATTGCGGGTGCCGCCCGCGCCTGTACCAGTGCGCTGCACTGCTTCACACATTGCGTCAATGACCGCTGGATTCTGGCCCATGCCAAGGTAGTCGTTGGAGCACCAAACCGTCACATCGCGCGTGTCCCCATCCACATGGTTTGCCGCACGCGGAAACTTGCCCGCCTTGCGCTCTAACTCAGCAAAATAGCGATAGTTGCCTTCTTCTTTGAGGGCGTCGAGCTGGCTCTGGAACAGAGTATCAAAGTTCATGGGTCTTGTCCTTGGCTAGTGTCGTGGGATGGTCTGGCAGCATCCAGCGCCAGAGCTTGGCATCTGGCAGCGGCACCACCATCAACCAATGTTCGAGCGTGGCGAGGGTCGCCAACGCGGTGAGCAGCGCAAAGCCGGCGACGGCCTCTACACTGGTGGCCGAATAGATACGTTCGGCAAAACAAGCGGCAGTGACCGACAGAAAGGTCACGCCGATGGGAAACGCCATGGTGATCGGCCCTTGGCGAAAATAGCTTTTGAGGTGCTGCAAGGGCTGCGGCACAAATTCAGTGTTGATGCGGGGGACACCAAAAAAGAGGTTCAGCTTGGCCGAGATCCGCGCCACGAAAAGGATCAGATAGGCCCAGAAGCCAACGGTATTTACGGCCCCCGTGGTGATAACCACTATGGTCAGCAGGGCAAAAAGCAGCAGCAGCTCATGATAGCTGACGGTGCGCCAGGCGCGCTTGAAACGGTCCATGCCTGTCAGCGTTTCGGGGCAGGGGCGACGTTCAGGGCCGGTTATGACACCTGCAAGAAACGCAAGTTCGATCCAGCCCCAGATTATAAGGGTGCTGAGAAAGGCAAGATAGACGTTGAGGGTGGTCAGTTCCGCCGAAGACACCACCATGCCCGCCACACCCAACGCAAAGAGCGGCACCCCCAAAAAGACGTTGCGCCCATGCGCCACCGGGTCGCCGCCATCTGCATGGCGCACCACCCACAGGATCAGCCCGGTGGAAAACCACCAGGCAAATACTGCGATCAATGCTGCGATCCAGGGGGACGACATGGAGGTTCCTTTTAGTAGCTCGGCTCAAGCCGGGGGCTGTCAGGGACAGCGTTTTTCTTGGCCGGGATGGTGTAGAGCGACACAAAGGCCGTTGCGGCCTTGGCCATGCCACTGATGCGGCTGATCATTCCAGCAACACCGCCGCGCGCCTTGGCTGCGGCGACCTGCCGGGAGGCCGCTTCCATCCGGTCCAGATTTGGCCTCCAACGCCGATGATCAATATCCAGTGTCATCGGAAAGACCTGCTTGGAGATTTCCGATGTCTTGCGGAACACCTCTTGCCCATACCAGGTGGTATCAACGCCCAAGGCGTCATGAAACAAAGGCCGCTGGTGGTCGCGCACCCACATCGTGGAATAGACGGCGGTCAAGAAGAACTTGATCCACAGTTTGTTGGAGAATGACTGCGTCAGCTTGGGATCGGTTTTCAGCAGCAGCGCAAACGCCTCCCCATGGCTGAACTCATCATTGCACCATTCACGGAACCATTTGAAAATCGGATGGAACCGCATTTCGGGGTTCTGTTCGAGATGACGGAAGATCGTGATGTAGCGGGCATAACCGATCTTTTCGCTCAGATAGGTGGCGTAGTAGATGAACTTTGGGCGGAAATAGGTATATTTCTTTTGCTGAGTGAGAAAGCCCAGGTTCACCCGGATGCCAGCCTCGCGCAGCGCGTCGTTGATGAAGCCCGCATGGCGTGCCTCATCGCGTGCCATCAGTTGAAACAACTCCGTGATGTCCTTGTTTGACCCACGGCGCTTCATCTCTTTGTAGAGCACACAGCCGGAGAATTCGGCGGTGCAGGAGGAGATCAGGAAATCAATGAACTCAGCGCGCAGATTTGGCTCCATCCCTTCCCAATCAACGGTGCCCCATTCTTCGTTTTTCTTGAAATGGCCGCGGTTCGGGTCTGATTTCATCTGGCCGATCAGCACGTCCCACTCTTCGCGCACCGATGAGACGTCAATCGCGTCCATCTCATCAAAATCGGTGGTGTAGAAACGTGGCGTGAGCAGCGTATTCTGCATCGCGACCTCGGTCGCTTGCTCAGAGGTGATCATGCCGCTGTCGAGCGCATCCTGTGCGGCAATCGCCTCATCTGCGGTGGCGGCATAGGCGGAGTGTGCGGGTTCTGTTTTGCTGTGGGCGTTCATGACAGCACCTCTTCAGAGAAGGAAAACTCGCAAAGTTCCATGAATTCGAAGTCGCCGGTCATCCGGGTCCAGAGCTGTTCGAGCTTGCTGGCGCGGGTGATGGTGGCGGTGCGGTCTTCTTCGACGATCTCACCGTAGGGGGCCATGATCTCAGACCCGTGTACCAGCACGCTGTCGCCTGGATAGACGACGGCACCATTGTTGAATTTCACATGGGCCGAAAGTTCCTCAAACCGGTGGCTGATGGTGACGGTGCAGGGGGCCGTCTCTTTGCTGCGCGTAATTAGTCCCATGGTTGTGTCCCTTCCATAGTGTTTCAATCAAGCAGCCTGGCGAAAGCTGCGACGTTGTCCGCGCCGTAACCGATCAACTCGATAGACCAGTTGGTGGCGGGGTCGATAATGGCTGTATGTCCGTTTTCACGACGCACGAGGGTCAGAGGCGGGTTGCCCGACACCCCTTGCACCTTGCGTTCCCGGGCCACGGCGACCCAGATGACATCGATGAACCCGGCTTTGTCTTCCTGAGAAAAGGCAATTTCGGCCCCGGCGGGGTCAAGCACACGCACCCCGGTGTTCCGAGATCCTTCAAGCGTGATCTGGCGTTCGACGACGACAGCGCTTTGTGCAGGCACGCCGCGCAAAGGCTGATCGGTAAGCCGGGCAAAGGCCACAATGGCGAGCGAGGCCGCCATCAGACCAAACATGGCAATCACCAGCACGCGCGGGACCATTTCACGGTCGCGCATCTTCATCTGGTTGGCGAGGGAGGAGGTTGGATGTGTCATGTCGTTTACTCCGCCGCGATTGCGTCTGCTGTGGGCATCACGCGGATGACCTGAGGCTCTGACACACGGGTTTCGGCCGCCTCGGCAAAGAGTGCGGCAACCCGTGCGGCATCAGGAATGGCGCGGAACGCGGGCTGTGTGCGGGCAAAATGCCACGGGCGGGCATGCGGCCATGTCATCAGATAGCTCAGTCGGGTGTCGCCCATCAGCTCAAACGTGATCGTGCCAAGACCGGATTTTTGCACCTTGGCCTCGGCATTGGCGATCTGCACATAAGGCAGGTTCAACGTCATGGTCAGCGCCGCACCAATGCGCATCGCGACGCGCTTGTTGGTCAGAGTATAGACCGTACTGCGGGCCTGAACGACGGCAAGCGTAAACAGGATGGCAGCGGCCAAGGCCCCGCCAATCAGGAAGGGCACACCATGCCCCAAAGCGGTCCCAAGAGGGACAACCGTGGAGGATACGCCCACCCGCCAGACGGCCAGCAAGAGGAAATACCCCAGCACCCAGTTCAATTTCCAGGCGTCCTTTGCCAAACGGAGGCTGTTTGGCCGACCCTGCCACAGAATATGCTCACCCTTGGGCAAGGCCTCTGGCAGGCCGGGGACAGGTTCGAATTTGAAATCGTCATGGTGCATGGTGTCTATCCCTGTTGTTGGCCCGGGCCCTTGGCGAAGGAGCCCGGAACGTGTTTTCTAGAGCAGTGGTTCTGCGCGTGCGGGATCGGCGTACATAGTGCCGCCCCCGTAGTAGGCCATGATCTTTTCTTCCTCGAGCAGCGTCACCTCAGCATCGCTTTTGGTGGTGGGGATGCCCGACACATTGCCCTCATAGAGAGATCGGATCACAACGCGGTCGGATTTGATCCGGGCGAAGTTGATAGGGATGAGGCGGCTCTGGCCTGATCCTTCGGGGTTCACATCCATGGTCATGTAGCGCACCAGATGCTCCGGTACGTCGACCCACATGTCGGTGACGCGGCCCACGACTTCACCGTCGTCTGTGACAACGGGTTTGCCGCGCGGGTCCATCCCTGCGGAAACCTCAAAGCCTTCAAGCTTGGACATCGGCTGAATCTTGGCGTGGCCATGCGCGTCAAGCTCGGGCACATCACGGCGCGGGGCCCATGAGGCGGGGCCGACACCATCCATCATTGGATCGCCCGTGGGCACATAAGGCGAGCCTGCCGCCTTGGCGGTGCGCTGCAGGGCGAAAACGGGGCGGTCTGGGTGCTGGCCCGACGGGACGGTCACTTCACCACGGCCGTGCGGCAGGATAAATGTCTTGTCCTTGGGAACGGGAAAGGGCCCCTGATTTGGTGCAGGCTGACCATCATCCGTCTCCAACGGATAGCCTTCGCGCATGTTTTCGGTTTGCAGGTAATAAATCAGCCCTGCGAAAAAGATGTAGAACAACCAGATCGCGGCAGATGCCAGATCGAAGTTGCCGAAGAATTCTGTGCCAACCATTGTAAGAGCCTCCGTGGTGTGCAGTTTTTCGGGTTCAGGTGGGGAAATCCGCGAGCCCGATGGGCTGCGCAGGTGTTTCGGTGAGCGGGCGCGCCCGGACCAACGGTCCAAGTGCGATGAGTGTGGTAAAGAGCAAGGCGATTTCGAGGTGATAGACCACGGAGTAACCGGTGGTCGCTGAGTTCAGCGCGTCGCCCAGTGTTCCGTTGAGAGCGGCGGCGTTGATGATGTCGCGCAATGCGCCGCCGAGGAAGATCGAAACGCCTGCAGCCGTTGCCTGTGCAGCACCCCATGCGCCAAGGGCAAGCCCCTTGCCGGCACTCCCTTGGGTGTCGAGCGACATGGCAGACGTGAGCGTCGAGACCGAGAAGAGCCCGCCCCCGATGCCGATGCCGAAGGCACCTGCGAAAAACAACACGCTGCTGTTCATCGGTGCGGCAAATATGACGGCGCAAAAGGCGATAAGCCCCATCAGAATCCCACGCGCGGCCATGCGGTGCGGGTTGATCGCCTGCTTGAGCCATCTTGCAGCAAGGCCAAAGCCAATCAGCGCGCCAAGCGCCCACATGGCGGTCAAAAGAGTTGTTGCAGAAACCGACAGGCCAAGAATTTCACCGCCATATGGCTCAAGCAGCACATCTTGCATGTTGAAGGCCAGCGTACCGAGGAAAACAACGACCAACAGCCGCGTCGCTTCGGTGTCTTTGGTCAAATCGGCCCATGCCGCACTGAACTGCGGGCGCGGCGACTCGCGTTCCTGCTTGGTCATCGGTGTGACCTTTTCCTGCTTCCAAAGTGCGATGACATTGAGAACAAGGGTGACAACGGCGGCACCTTGGACGACCTGAACAAGTCGTAACGCACTGAAATCACGAAGTAACGTCCCGATCAATACAGCTGAGACGCCCATGCCGATCAGGAACATCACATAAAGGAGGGCAACAACCTGTGGCCGCGTTTCATCGCTTGCGCGATCGGCGGCCAGTGCCAGACCGGCGGTTTGTGTCATGTGCATGCCAAGACCGGTCAGCAGGAAGGCAAGGGCGGCCCCAACTTCCCCGGCCCAGGCAGGGCCTGCGACCTGATCCCCAGACAGCACCAGCAGGCCCATCGGCATGATGGCGAGACCGCCGAACTGCCAGAGCGAGCCAAACCAAAGGTAGGGGATGCGTTTCCAGCCTATCGCAGAGCGGTAGGTGTCAGAGCGAAAACCCAAAAGCGCACGAAACGGCGCGACGAGCACGGGAATGGCGATCATGACCGCGACAATGGTGGCGGCCACGCCCAATTCGACGATCATCACACGGTTGAGCGTGCCCAGCAGCATGACAGAGGCCATGCCGACACTGATCTGGAACAGCGACAAACGTAAAAGCTGGCTCAGCGGCAATTGCTCGGACACCGCGTCTGAGAATGGCAGCATCCGCAGGCTTGCGTTTTTTATGACGCTGCGTGGGATCATGCACGATACTCCAGCGCATTTGAGATGTAGAAGCCTGATGTCACCCGCTGAACGTCGCGCAACTTGCCCTTGGTCAGAACATGCGCGAGGCGCGCGGGGGAATGTGGCACCATCGTAGGAGAACGATCAGAGCGGGGAAAGAGCTTGCCAGCGCGCCACATCAGCATCAGCAGCGGGGTGCGCGGGGCCACGGTAAAGATCATGTTTTGGCGCAGACGCGGTGCCAGCCCCTCGAGGATTTGGGCAATGTCGGGCGCGGTATAGTAGATCATGCTGTCCATTGCGACGATGTGATCAAATTTGCCCAAGGCGGGGTTCAGCATGTCACCGGCACGGAACGTCACTTTGTTAAGCATGTCGGTGGGCGTGCGTTTGCGTGCAATATCAACAAGTTGTGGGGAAATATCGACCCCGAGGACTTCCGCACCTCGAGCGGCCAGTTCAAAGGCAAGCGCGCCTGTGCCGCACCCAGCATCGAGCACCCGCGCGCCGCGCAGGTCCTTGGGAAGCTGGGCAAGGATCACGTCCCGCATCTGGTCCCGGCCAGCGCGCACGGTGGCCCGGATGCCGGAAACGGGCGCGTCTGAGGTCAAACGCTCCCATGTGCGGGTCGCAGTACGGTCGAAATAGGTTTCAACCCGGTTTCTTGTTGCCTCGTAGGTCAATCAATCAAATCCCAGCAGTTCAAAGATGTCACGGTCCGGCAGCGGGGCAGGGGCCAGCGGCTCCGTTCCGTTCCAGAGTGTTTCGGCAAGGCGGATGTATTCCTTTTGGACGGCGGCGATGTCGTCATCGAGATCCATCTCAAACAGCGTCTTTTTCTTGAGCCGAGAGCGGCGGATCGCGTCCAGATCAGGCATATGCGCGATGCGGTTGAAACCCACGGTTTTGCAATAGCGGTCTACCTCGTCCGTGTCCTTGGACCGGTTTGCGACACAACCAGCGAGCCGCACCTTGTAGTTGGCCGATTTGGCCTGCACCGCCGCAATGATCCGGTTCATCGCATAGATGCTGTCGAAATCATTGGCGGTCACGATCAGCGCGCGGTCAGCATGCTGCAAAGGCGCTGCAAAACCGCCACAGACCACATCCCCCAACACGTCAAAGATCACCACATCGGTGTCTTCGAGCAGGTGATGCTGTTTCAAGAGCTTCACCGTCTGGCCAACCACATATCCGCCGCAACCTGTTCCCGCAGGGGGGCCACCGGCTTCGACGCATTTCACACCGTTGAACCCTTCGAACACGAAATCTTCGGCGCGCAGCTCTTCGGGGTGGAAATCCACCTCTTTGAGAATGTCGATGACTGTCGGCACAAGGCTGCCTGTCAGTGTGAATGTGCTGTCATGCTTGGGGTCACATCCGATCTGCAACACCCGTTTGCCAAGCATCGAAAACGCGGCCGACAGGTTGGAGGAGGTCGTTGATTTGCCAATGCCCCCCTTGCCATAGACGGAGAACACCTTTGCGCCCTCAATCTTGGCGCTGTCGTCCTGATGCACCTGAACGGAACCTTCGCCGTCCTGTCCGCGCAAATGCGGGATACCTTTGTCGAGTGGGCTCATGTGATGTCCTTCCCTGGGGTCATTCGGCTGCAATGCCCTCTAATTGATCTTCAATGGCATCCGCTGCGGATTGCAGCGCTGCGAGCGTTTCTTCGTCGGGTTGCCAATAGTCGCGGTCGGAGGCTTCAAGCAGGCGATTGGCCATCCGCATGGAGGCTTGTGGGTTCAGATCGGCGAGGCGCTGGCGCATGTCGTCGTCGAGCACAAAAGTCTCAGAGAGTTTTTGATAAACCCAAGGCTCCACTTTGCCCGTTGTGGCGGACCAGCCGACGGTATTGGTGATATGCGCTTCAATCTGGCGCACGCCTTCATGGCCATGTTTGAGCAGCGGTTCATAAAATTTGGGGTTCAGACTGCGTGCGCGGGTCTCAAGGGCGACCTGATCCTCAAGAGTGCGCACAGTGGTGGCCCCCCGGGTCTGATCGCCGATGTAGACGGGTGTATCATCGCGCCCCTTGGCGCGTTTTACAGCAGAGGCAATGCCCCCCAGCGTGTCGAAATAATGATCAACGGTGGTGACGCCAAGCTCAACAGATTCGAGATTTTGATAAGCGAGATCCACATGCGCAAGGGTGTCCTGCAACAGATCAGATTGCTGAGACGCCTCCCCATTGGTGCCATAGGCAAAGCTCTTGCGGGCCTGATAGGCGTCGGCAAGATCGGCATCATTGTCAAATGCCGAACTGTCGACCAATTGGTTCACGTTGGACCCATAAGCGCCTTCGGCGTTGGAAAAGACCCGCAATGCGGCGGTTTGCAGATCACATTCATTTTTGGCCATAAAGGCCTGTGCATGCTGGCGGATGGGGTTCAGCGCGTCTGGCTCATCAGCCTGCGCACATTGCAGTGCGGCATCAGCCAGCAATTTGGTTTGCAAGGGCAGCAGATCGCGGAAAATCCCGGAAAGCGTCATCACAACGTCGACGCGTGCGCGCCCCAGTGTCTCAAGCGGGATGAGGTCAGCGCCGCACAACCGCCCATGCGCATCAAAGCGCGGCGCGGCCCCCATCAGCGCAAGTGCCTGAGCAATAGGGCCACCGTTGGATTTGATATTGTCACTGCCCCAAAGCACCAGCGCAACGGTACGCGGCAGGTTTTTATGCGTGGCAATCAAGGCGTCCGCTTGTGCGGCGCCATCCTGCATCGCAAAGGCGGTGGGCATACGAAACGGGTCAAAAGCGTGGATGTTGCGGCCCGTCGGCAGGATTTCGGGCGCACGGATCACATCACCGCCGGGTACGGGGGCAATAAACTGGCCGTTGAGGGCACGCATGAGTGCGGGCAATTCGTGATCTTGCGCGAGGATTGCATCTGTCGCGTTGCGATCCGCGTCGTTCTCAAATGCCATCAGGTTCAGTAGATCGGCACGCGCGTCTGCATCCATTTCACGCCCGACAATGTGCAGCCCGTCCGGGATCAACGCGTCCTCTGTCTCCAGCAGCTTCAGCCACAGTGTGTCAGGGTCGCTCCCATCAAGGTTCACCGCATGCGCCTGCGCCACGATCAATTTCCGCAGGTCCGCCCGCGCGGGGTCTGCGTCGGGCAAGGCACGCCAACGGGTCAGCGTATCTTTGACATCTGCCAAACCCCGATAGAGGCCCGCCGCCTGCAAAGGAGGGGTCAGATGCGTGACCGTCACCGCATTGCTGCGCCGCTTGGCCAAGGTCGCCTCGGATGGGTTGTTTGCTGCATATAGGTAGATGTTGGGCAGGTTGCCCATCAGCCGCTCGGGCCAGTCCGCGCCACCCAGGCCGTTCTGTTTGCCCGGCATGAACTCCAACGCGCCATGCATGCCGAAATGCAGCACCGCATCGGCCTCAAAGTCATGTTTGATGTATTGATAAAACGCAGAAAACGCGTGCGTCGGCGCAAAACCACGCTCAAACAAGAGTCGCATCGGATCGCCCTCATAACCGAAACCGGGCTGAACGCCGACGAACACTTTGCCAAAATGCGCACCAAGGACGAACACCTCACGCCCGTTTGACTGGATTTTGCCGGGGGCAGGGCCCCATGTGGCCTCAATCTCTTCCAGCCAAGGGGTACGCGCGACTATCTGGTCGGCAGGCACGGTCGCCGCGATATTGGCCTCCTGCCCATAAATCTGAGCGTTGCCTTTAAGCACTGTTTCCCGCAACGCCTCAACTGAGACGGGCGGTTCAACATCGTAGCCTTCGGTGTTGAGCCTGTGCAGGGTGTTGAACAGGCTCTCAAACACCGACAAATACGCTGCAGTTCCCACAGCACCAGCATTGGGCGGAAAACCAAAGAGTACAACGGCAAGGTTCTTTTCGCCATTGCGTTTGCGCCGGAGAGTGGCGAGGCGGTGCGCCTTTTCCGCCAGCGCATCAATCCGTTCGATGCAAGGTGCCATTGCTTTGACGTCGCCCATCGCGAGGCATTTGTGCGCACATCCCTGGCATCCGCCACATCCATGACGCCCTGCAAATACGGTCGGGTTTGTTGCCCCATCGATTTCAGGCAGGGCGATCAACATGGTAGATTCAACCGGGCTAAGGCCTTGATCACCACTGGCCCATTGCGCAAGTGTCTGAAATTCAAGCGGCTGCGCCGTCAGATAGGGCACATCAAACTGAGCCAACGCTGCAACAGCAGCATCGCTGTCGTTGTATGCGGGACCTCCGACAAGCGAGAACCCGGTAAGCGACACCAGCGCGTCCACCTTTTCGAAATAGGCATCCATCGCAGGCCGCCCATCCAGCCCCCCCGCAAAAGCCGGGATCACCCGCAGGCCGCGCGCTTCAAACGTGCGAATGACATGCGCATAATGCGCGGTGTCACCGGCAAGAATATAGCTGCGCAACATCAGCAGACCGACAATTGGGCCATCGCCACGCATCGGAAGGTCCGCAATATCCGTGGCAATGTGGTGGTCTGGCAAATCTGGATGATACAGACCCAGATCGGGGTAGGCGATCGGCAACGCTGCATGGGTCCCGCGCCATTCAGGGCGCGCGGAATAACGCGAGAGCAAGAACCGCACCAGACCTTCGATGTTTTCGTCTGATCCCCCAAGCCAGTACTGCATAGTCAGGAACCACGCGCGCAGGTCCTGAGATTTTCCGGGGATGAGCCGCAGGATCTTGGGCAAACGGCGCAGCATCTTTGTCATGTCACGGGCAGAAGAGCCGGACTTGCCAGAGGGTTTGAGCTTTTTCAGCAGCCCCATCACGCCAGACGCCGGGCGCGACATGTCCAGATCACCCATGCGCGTCAGCTGCACAATCTCTTGATCCGCAATGATGCCGACCATAGCGTCACAATTTGCGCGCCGCGCTTTGAGGTCAGGCAAAATCGCCTGCACATGCTCCTCAAGGAAAAGTACGGAAGAGACAATAATGTCGGCCTTGGCAATGTCGAGTTTTGCCTTCTCAAGCGCGCTTGGGTCTTTTTCCCATTCCGCCGCCGCATGGATGATCAGACGCAGTCCATCAAAATCCTGCGCCAGCCGAGGGGCCACCCGTGCGGCTGGTCCCGCCGCGTGGCGGTCCAACGTCAAAAGAACGACGTTGTAGGGTTTATGGGTTACATCATCGCGCAAAGTGGGCTTTGGCCTCATAAAGAGTGTCGAGGGAGATTTCCTGCAGTCCTTTTTCGGCTGCGAAACTTTCGGTGTTGCGGCGGGCTTTGCCGCGCACAAAAAACGGTATCTTCTTCAACTCGCGTTCGGCCTGATCGAGCCAGATCACGTCACCACCGGTTTGCGCCTCTTTTTGGCCTGAAATACCGTGGGGTGTGTGAGGGGCTAGCCCCTCATCCGAGGACGCATGTCCTCGGTCTTCGGCGGGTTTCGGCGCATGACCGCCATGATGGCTCGGCCCCGCCGCATCATGAAACTCAAAATCTTCACGGAACATGTGCAACAGGTGCTCTTCGAGCCCCATCACCAGCGGATGAATCCAGGTGTCAAAAATGACGTTTGCCCCCTCGAACCCCATTTGGGGCGAATAGCGGGCGGGGAAATCCTGCACATGCACCGGGGCAGAGATCACAGCGCAGGGGATGCCCAAACGCTTGCCAATGTGCCGCTCCATCTGTGTGCCAAGGATCATCTCAGGCTGGAGCGCCTCAATTGCCCGCTCGACTTCGAGGTAGTCGTCGGTGATCAGCGCCTCCAACCCATATTCCTTGGCCAAAGCGCGGACCGGGCGGGCGAATTCGCGATTATAGCACCCGATGCCCGCAACCTCGAATCCCATCTCATCGCGTGCAATGCGCGCAGCGGTTTGCACATGCGTGCCATCACCGAAAATGAAAACGCGCTTGCCTGTGAGGTAGGTCGAATCAACTGACCGGGACCACCACGTTTGGCGCAAGCGGTCCGTGTCCAGCACGGCTGAAGAGCCAGTAAGCTTGCGCACTTCGGCGATGAAGTCATGGGTTGCACCCGCACCTATGGGGATCACGCGGGTGTAGGGTTGATCAAAGGTGCGCTCACAATAGCGCGCGGCCTGCTCGCCCGTTTCGGGGTACAAGAGCACGTTGAAATGCGCTTGCCCGATTTTCGCGATGTCCGTTGGGGTGGCCCCCATCGGCGCGGTCACATTGACCTCTATCCCCAGCTCATAGAGCAGATTGGTGATTTCCTGCACGTCGTCGCGGTGCCGAAAGCCCAATGCGGTTGGGCCAATGATGTTGCAGGTCACACGCTCCGTTCGCGCCATCGGCCTGGCCAGATGACGCACGATCTGAAAGAACGTTTCATCCGCGCCAAAGTTCTCCTTGCGCTGATAGCTGGGCAGTTCCAGTGGGATCACCGGAACAGGCAGGCCCATGGTTTCAGCCAGCCCGCCAGGATCATCCTGAATGAGTTCGGCGGTGCAAGACGCCCCGACAATGATCGCTTCTGGTTTGAAACGATCATAGGCCTCCTGGCAGGCTTGCTTGAACAGGCCCGCCGTATCAGAGCCAAGATCGCGTGCCTGAAAGGTGGTATAGGTCACGGGTGGGCGGTGATCACGTCGTTCGATCATGGTGAAAAGCAGATCGGCGTAGGTGTCACCCTGTGGGGCGTGCAGGACGTAGTGTAGTCCCTTCATGCCTGTGGCAACGCGCATGGCTCCGACGTGGGGCGGGCCCTCATATGTCCAGACGGTGAGTTTCATAGCATCTGTCCGACATGAGTATTTTTGGCAAAAAGGAGCGAGGTGGTGGTCATTCTGCGGCCACCTCTGCGCTGGTCGACAGGATCGATTTGCGGCGCAGGGGCCGTGCAAAGAGCGCGGCAAGATCGCCTGCCTGTTCGTAGAAATGCACAGGTGTGAAAACCAGTTCGATGGCCCATTTTGTGCTCAACCCTTCTGCTTCGAGCGGATTTGCGAGGCCCAGCCCACAAACTGTCAGATCAGGGCGCGCCGCACGGCATCGATCAAGTTGTAGGTCAACGTCCTGTCCTTCGGAGATCTGCGGGCCCTGTGGCAGCAAATCGAGATCCGGGCCGTGGATGGCGTCATGGATATAGGGCATGCCGACCTCAATCGCGGACATCGCACATTCGCGGGTCAGAAAGCGGGCAAGGGGGACTTCAAGCTGGCTGTCAGGAAAGAAGAAAACCGATTTTTCGCGCAGGGGCTCGGACGCCTGAGCAATCGCGGCGCGGGCACGGCGACGAGGGGCTTCGGTAACCGTTTGGAACGTTTCATCACTGACGCCAAACTCAGCAGCGATGGCAGCGAGCCATGCGGTTGTGCCTTCTTCGCCAAAGGGGAAGGGGGCCGCCAGATGGCGTGCGCCGCGGCGCTCAAGGGCCGCGTGCGTTTCGCCAAGGAAAGGTTGAGTGAGGGCAAAGACCGTGTTTTCCCCGATCCCCATTTCGGCGTCAATCGAGCGGGCGGGCAGCACCCGAACCGGGCCAATACCCAGACCGTCCAACAGGCTGAGCATCTGGTCTTCGACCACGTCAGGCAAGGCACCAACGACCAGCAATTCGCGTTCTTTAGTCTCAGGCAGAACGGGTACCATCGCAGCAAGACAGGCGTCTTCCCCTTGGGTGAAGGTCGTCTCAATGCCCGACCCGGAGTATTCGAGCACGCGCACCTTGGGTGCGAATTCCTGGGTCAGTCGTTCCGCCGCGCGGGACAAATCAAGCTTGATCACTTCCGAGGGGCAAGAGCCAACAAGGAACAATTGCCGGATGTCGGGCCGACGGGCCAAGAGCTGCTCTACGGTGCGGTCAAGCTCTGCGTGGGCGTCGTTGAGGCCCGCCAGATCCGATTCTTCAAGAATCGCCGTCCCGAATCGTGGTTCGGCAAAGATCATCACACCGGCCGCGCTTTGCAGAAGGTGCGCACAGGTGCGTGACCCTACCACCAAAAAGAACGCGTCCTGGATTTTGCGGTGCAGCCAGATGATCCCGGTCAAACCGCAGAAAACCTCTCGCTGGCCGCGTTGTTTGAGAACGGGCGCAGTCCGGCAGCCCACGGCTGGAGGAGGGGTGAATTGATCGTTCATGCCGTCACCTCAGACTGCAGGCGCGCCATGCGCAATTTCCACACAAACTGGCCTGCATTGACCGCGTAGGCGGCATAAGCGGCAAGTGCGATGACCATGAGTGTCATCGGGGGCAGGCCGGTCCAGAAAAGCCCATAGATATAAAGCGTATGAAGCGCGATGACGGCGAAGCTGAAGACGTCTTCCCAAAAGAAGGCCGGCGCAAACAGCCATTGGCCAAAGACGACCTTTTCCCAGATCGCGCCGGTCACCATGATGAGGTACAAAAACCCGGTTTTCACAACAATTGACCAGCTGGCAATCGCATACCCTTCGCCATTGATCAGGTAGCGACACACCAGTCCAAGAGAGATCAGAAAGACGAGGAATTGGACGGGGGCCAATACGCCCTGAACCATTGTCCAACGAGTCGTATCGCGCCGTTTCTTTTGGTCCGGCGTATAGAGTGGTTGGCGGGCTTGCGCAGTGCCGCGAATGCCTGTCATGGCTCCCCCTTGGCGTCATCTTCAAGTTAAAATCTGGCAGGAAGTTATCAGACTGTCAACTTTCATTTACACTAGTGTGAGGCAATGGGTGAGGTACGTTACAGCCGATAACGCCATATAAAATGGACCCTTAGGAGGAATATGTGGTACTCTGTCAATATAATTTGACATTTTGGCCTCGCACTGAGAGCATATTGCAAGTTTTTCAGTTGCTTTTGGCCCATCCCCGCTGGGGTACTGTCAGGGAGACAGGCATGCCAACGAGATCCCAGCCAGACAAAACGGAAGCCCTTGACGGGGTGAACCGTGTTGTCTTGCAGGCAATATCAAAGGTGGCACCAAGCGGTTCGCCGGTGAGCGTTGCGCGCCCGCCGCTGGAAAGTTACATCCGGCAGATGACGCAAGGATGTCTTGCCCCTGATCGCGATGCCCTGACGGATGTTGTCCGGCAAATGCGCAGGGCGCGGATTTCAATTCCGCAAATTGCAGAAGAATATGTTCCCGCCGTTGCGCGCCGTCTGGGTGATGATTGGCTGGCCGACTGCCTGAGCTTTTCTGGTGTGACCATTGGATCTGCACGGTTGCAAAGCTTGCTGAGGAAACTCCAGGCAGACTGGGACCAATCCCATGAAGTTGCGTCAAACAGCCCTCCGGGGTTTTTGGTGGGCGTGCCGGATGGGGTACAGCACACTCTGGGGGCGGCCGTGCTGGCGGGGCAGTTGCGTCATCGAGGTCTGTCTGTCCATCTGGATATGGAACTGACAGTGCAAGAGCTTGGTGCCTTGATTTCGGGCCAGAACTACTGCGGGATCCTGTTGTCCGGGTCTGCGCTTGGTCAGCTTGAATCCCTGCGCGAGTTGGTTCAAAACGCCAAACAACAAAGCCGGAGCACGCCGGTTATTATTGGCGGACCTATCTTGGACCAGGCAGACGACATACTTTTGCAGACACAAGCGGATTTTGTGACCAACGACGTCCATGACGCCCTTCGGTTTTGTGATGGCTTTTCAAACCACGAGGAAACATCAATTCTTGCGTCTCAACTTTCTGACAATCGGGGTTTTGACGCTGCGCGGATCAGGAGTGCCGCGGAATGATGTCACAAGGCGAAATGACTTGGACCAGCGGCCTGATCCCGATGATCGAGCCAGAGATCGTATCGGAGATTATCTCTCGGATCGCGGACCTGGCTTTGGTGATTTCGAGCGCCGGTACTGTGCTGGGCGTGTTGAGCAACCCCAACTCCAAACTGCAATATGCGTTCTCGCGTTGGGAAGGGCAGCCGTTGAGTGCTCATCTGACCGTTGAGTCGGTTCCAAAGTTTGAAGAACGCCTTGAGCAGTTTCTTGAGGTTGAGAATGGAATTGTACGCCCTGTTGAGCTGAATCATTCAGCCAGCCAAGAGCAACAGGAGTTTCCTGTCCGGTATAGTTTTCACCGCATTGGAACAGATGGTGCGATATTGATGCTGGGTCAGGATCTGCGCCCGGTTGCTGAAATGCAGCAACAATTGGTTGCAGCGCAGATTGCGCTTGAAAAAGACTACGAAGCGCAGCGCGAGTACGACACACGCCTGCGGGTTCTGATGGCCGCGACACCGCAGGGGACGCTCTTTGTCTCAAGTGGCAGCGGTGAAATAACCGATTGTAATCCTTCTGCGATGGCGTTGCTTGGCTTGACGCGGGGCGATGTGATGGGCCGGAACCTGTCTGACCTGCTGACCCTTGTGTCAGGTGAGAACCTGCTGGAGACGTTGGGCGATCTGGCCAATGCGCAGACGGACAACGAAGCAGCCGTCAAAACGAATGGCGGGCGTGAGCTGAGTTTGAGGCCGACATTGTTCCGCGCAACAGGTGAACAAATGTTGCTTTGCCAAATTGTTGATGCACAGGGAATATCGGTGCGTTCCGACGCCTTGGAAGAACACCTTGCAGGGCTTTTTGATCGCGGTGCGGACGGCATCGTCTTTATCAACAAATCCGGCAGTGTGCTCAGCGCAAATGATGCCTTCATGCGGCTCACTGATGTGGTCCACTCGCAAGCTGTCAAAGGGCGCGCGATCACGGATTTTCTGGGCCGCGGTTCCGTTGATTTGAACGTCATTTGTGAAAATGCGTCGCGCACAGGGTCGATGCGGCTCTATGCGACCCGTCTGATCGGGGAACATGGTGTTGAGATCTCCGTTGAGATTGCAACGACACTGTTAAGCGGGGCACAAGAGCCCGTGTTTGCCTTGGTGATCCGTGATGCAAGTCGGGCCGAGATGGTGCGCAAATCAAACCAGCAAATCACAGATGTTGATATGCGTTCGGTGATTGAGCTTATCGGCAGCCAAACCCTCAAAGGGATTGTGGCCAAGACGACGGATGTGATCGAAAAGATGTGCATCGAAACTGCGGTTGAGTTGACCTCAAACAACCGGGTTGCTGCTGCCGAGATGTTGGGACTGTCCCGGCAATCGCTTTACGTTAAGTTACGAAAATATGGCCTTTTGAAGAAAGACCAAGATGAGTAGAGAGCAGGCTGTTTTGTCGCCAACGGCAAGGTCAGCGCTCTGGAGACAAGACCCATTTGACCTACATCAGTGGTTTGAAGAATTCTTCTGTGACGCGGCGCATTTGCGCAGGAGTTTTTGTTGAATTTCATGCCTATGCAACGAACCTTCGCGGGCAATGGGTCACCGGGCAAATCCTTCAAAGCCGCAGGACGACAAAACCGCTGCATGCTTCATTTCTAAGACATCTCAGTCCTGTCGAGATTGAAAGACGCCGCGTTTTGTTGAATTTGGGTGGCGATAAGTTCTGCAAACTGCATCCTCAGATCATCGAGCGACAGCGTGGATGTGTCTTCGCTGGCGCTTGGGCCGGCTGGCGAAACCTTGGAGCGGTGTAACACATCCAGGTCGTCAGCCATCTTTTGTATCCGTGCTGTAATGATTCCGAATTCGTTTGCATTCTCTTTGGATATTGCAAGCAACATCCCCTCGAACTTCTCTAAGGCCCCCGCCAGATTGTCCTGATCCGTGCCCATTTGATCTGGTATCGCCAATTTGTCAGCGATGAATTCCAGACGCTCAATGATATGATCTATCGACGTGCCGAACCTCGCAAAGCTCTCCTGCTGCTGGGTCACGTCAAGCACTGGGTCCGGACGTTTGGCGATCATGTTCAGCGTATCTGCAAATTCTGTAAAGCCGATTGAGTCTGGTAGTTTTTCCAGTGTTTGACCCAGCTGTTGCAGCCCAACTTCTATAGTGGATAGATCCGTGGCCTGGCGGACCGTTGTGTCCAGAATTTGTGGCAGCGATTGCACAACAGCATTCAGTTCCTCTTGTTGACAGTCAGTTGTTTCGTTCTTTCGAAGGATCTGGCTCTCCAACCCTTCAAGCTTTTGCATGCCAGTTTGGAGCGCAGCACCATGTGCATCAAGCACTGGTTTCAGGTCTGGCTGATCAAGAAGGCGCAAAATATTTGCGTTTACTTCGCCCAGTTTGTCAGCCCACACTTGCTGATCCGATGTGTTGTTAACTTCGGATATGGTCGCCAAGCTGTTGTTTTCAAATAAGGGTTCCAAGGTGTTCTGTCGTGGGAGTGCAGCAATCTGTTCTTGCAAACCGGTTAAGGTGTTTGAGGTAGCGTCGCCCGTACTTTGGTTCTCAATCGACGCAATCGCTGCTTCCAGTTTTTGGACTGCTGTGCTGAGTGTGGTGGAAAAAGCAGCGAAGCTCTGTCGCTGTTCGGTGAGGTCCAATACGGGTTTTGGTTGTTGAGCGATGCTTGCCAGCTCAGATTGCAGTGCGTCGAGTTTGTTGGGCCAGTCATTGATCACCAAGGAGAGGGCCGCCAACTCTGATGTGACCGGGGTCATGTCAACTTCTGCTGCGGTCTCATTTGATTGAGATATGGTCGAGAGCGTTTCCAGAATTTCATCTAGCTTTGGGTTTGTTTGAGGGGTCTGTCCAGCATCGGTCATCTTATTGGCCGCGGCTTCAACCCTTTTCACGATCATCGCAAGAACGGTTGCGAATTGTGAGAAACTCTTTCGTTGCTCGGTCAGATCAAGGGTTGGTCCGGGAGCCGCAGCGAGGCCGCTGACCACCTCCTGCAAATTGGATATCTTGGCTGAAAGCTCGTGGTCCTGATCTGGCAGCTTGTTTTCTATGGAACACAACATCTGATGCATTTCGTCGATACGGTTATCTGACGGATCGGGGGCCGTCAGAGTGTCGAGCCGTGTCAGTATTTCCGTCAAGGTGGTGCCAACTTCAGAAGGGCTGCCGACTTCTTGTGCGATTTCGCTGATTTGACCCGTTTGCGCCGCGATGGTCTCAAGCTGGTCCATAATTTGTGGAACAGGATCTTCTTGGTCTGAATGGTCGTCGGCGCGATCTGCTGTCAGGCCCTCGATTTTTGACATCATGGCGTTCAGTGCCGCCATGAAATCAGGCTGGGCATCGAACCTGTTGCTGAGCTCTTTGAGGCTTGCGTTCATCTCCTGCATGCCATCGTTGGCCTGCGATTTCACAATGCTCTCGACTGCTGCGATCCGGTCAATGAGCGCATCAATCCCGCGACCTGAAATATCTGGCGTCTGCGGTTCCAGCGCGTCCAGCAGATACTCAAGACGCAATGTGGTCTTGTCGATTTTCTGAAGTTTCTCTGTCACATCATCTGTTGCGATGGTGCTACTTGAGGGGGCCAACGGTTGGTCAACGGGATGGGCTAGGTTCCGTAGTTCCTGCGGCAGCTCTCCGGGACATCCCAAAGCGATCAACCCATCGGTAAAAGCGGCGACAAAACGGACTTCAGGCAGTTGGCGTATCTGGGCGGTGGCGAAAAGTGGTTCTAGGTTTTCTTCCACTGTGATGAGGTGCGTGACAAGGCCCGCAGCGATCAACGGATCAATCTGATGCTGTTGAGGATGCCGCGCGTCAGCGGCCGCGTTACCCGTTTGGTCCGGGGCGGAGGAGGGTGTTTGCATCATCGGATTGCTTTCTCTCTCTTCATGCGGGCGTTCAGATCATTTGCCCCAAAGGGCCAAGATCGTGCGACAGGTCGTCAGCGAACAGGCCAAACTTCGGCAACATGCCGGAGCGCGCATTTTCAGCCCGCATTAAAGTCAGGCCAAGCCGCTCTTCCTGCTCAGGTGTGAGTGCATCGGCCGAATTCATACGCAGACCTCCGCTGGAATGTTAGATAAACCTTTCAGTTCAGGCGCAAACGCGACAGGAGGCCAGAGACCTGGCAGCGTCAGGCTGCGCGCAGGAACGGCAACTTCTCGTGCTTGCGCATCAAGCCAAGCCTGGCCTGCTATCGCCGAAACTTTGCTCCCGATCCGGCAGGTGATCTCAAGGGATAGAGATGTTTTCCCCCTGCCGGGTTTGCCTTGAAAGCGAATGGATACACCGGCTGGTGCATCAAAGAGGCGACGCTGTGTCAGGCTTCCAATCTCTTCGTTTTCAAAGAATTGGGCTGGCGATGTGAGGTCTAACAAGGGCGATGACGTTGCATCTCGCCTTTCACAAAGCGCGCTTTTGTAGGGCAAAGTCGTGGAGGGTTCAAAATTGGTCACAGGTGGCCCAAGGCTCCTCTCCATCTGTCGCGAATGTGAGCAGATTGCGCGCTTTGACTTTATTTTTAGTTAATTGGTGGCAGTGTTTTTAGAAACATATTCACCAGATGCCTCAAACCCATTCGCGCCAATGTGCGCGGTGTATCCTGGACGAACCTGCGGGGCAGTTGCCGAGTTGCATTTGCTTGTCTTTGAGAGCTTCGAAAGGCGTCTGGCCGTCGTGGGTGCCATGCGGTCTGGCGAAGTTGTCGGGGCACCCTCATGCGTCGAGTTTGCGCTCGAGATCGAGGGCAACTTTGTAACTGGGGAGCTGATGGGACTCCTGCTGATCGGACTGGTGGGACCGCTCGGCTTTGCCGTTCAATTGCGGTGTACCGCGCTTTATCTAGGCGTGCCTGATCCCAAGATATTCAAGGCGTCAATGGAATTTGGCCTAGAACGCGTGACACTTATCAATGCGCATCTCGAGCATGTGAAACAGGGATTCTTCGATGAGGTGGTCAATGACTTCGATCCCGTCTGCCTGCAGATGTATCTCATAGCCCTTCGGGGCGCGACCTCTGGTCGCGTCTGTATCAATACGGGTCAAAGACTGCTGTGTTGAAGAACAAAGTCCTTTGCTCTGCCATCATCTTCTTTGCTGCTAGGCCGCCTGATCTGCGCTGGCAATGGCGATCCACCGTTCCACATCGAGGATTAGGCCCACGACACCCAGTTTTGGTGAAAGCTCGGCGGGATCCTTTGCGGCCAGATCGTCCAAAGTCATTACGCCACATTGATTCAGCATCCAGATCAATCCCGGCCCAGCACCGGGCAGTTTTTCAAGATCGGACACTTTCGAAGGTGCAGTTTCAGTGCCCTCGACTTCTTGAACGCCTAAATCTGCATCACTTTCAACTGCACCTTCCTGTGAAAGGTTTTCGGGTTGGACATCACCCGCCGCCACTGATGACAACAATTCGTAGCCCGCGTCAGTCCGCTCTGCCACTTGCATATCCTCTGCCACTTGCTTATCTTCCAAAAGCGGGAAACCAGTATCAGCCGGACCAATTGGATCGACAACATCTGCTACTGGCGCGATCATATCCAACATCCCGGCATTCTTCACCGCAACGTCATCTCGTTCATCGACCAGATACGGGTCAGAGTGAAGTGCTTTGACACCTGAACCCATATCTTCCTTAGTTCCTTCAGCAACGTCAATTACGGCTGCGCGCACCTCGTCTGCTGGCACCATTTCAGCCCTTTCGCGCCGCTCTTCAGCGCGCTTGGCCAACAGCGCGCGCCGGATTTCAAGGACGTGCGCACGCGCTGAGCGGCGCACCGCAACTGCAAGGGTCTCATAGTCTTGCTGTTCTGACATTACTTTCCCTTTCCATCCGAAGGCGTTTTGGTCCATGCGGGCAGCGCATCCCCCGCGAGCAGGGCAAGCCGCTGCCTGAAGCGCAGGTTTTCCTGCAGATCAAGAAACAGCTGATCAACATTGGCAGCAGACCCTCGCGTTTGTTCAATTTCGGACCACTGAGATTCAAGATCGACTGTTGCGGTACCCAAATTGTTGTGCCTGAACCCCATGATTTTTCGGCAGCCTTCAGCGCGCGCCCTCTGTGAAACCAAAATACCGCCAGTCTTGCGGGCCCACAATCGGAGCGAGAACACAAGATCAGAAGCAAGTTCAGGCCAATGCGACGCGGGCCGCTGTCTCTTGAACCGCAATTGCCCATAAGGCCGTTGTGCGGCCACGACCATGCCCCGATCGCTGCGGTCCGTATCAGCGCCAAAGCGCCACGGCCTTTGCCGATTTGAACAGGTCAATTCTGACTGCGACGCATACTGTGGCATCCTGATCGCTCCTCTTGAGGTGCTCCGGATAGCAGCAGGCTGGTTACCTTTGCGTTAATGACGAAATGGCCAGATCAAGAAAGAACCATTCCTATCGATAAGGGCGGACCACTTCAAAGGGGGACGTTTCGCGGCCTATCGTTACACCAGACAACTAAGTGGGGTTTTAGAAATCTTTAATCCAGTAACTGAAAGATGCGCCATGGGCTGAAACCTTTGGATATCCTTTTTGATGTCATTTGCCCGAGAGTAGGCAAAGGGGGCAACATGACAAATCAGTTCTGCATTCCAAGTAACGTCAATTTTGAAACTGCACATGATGTGCAGAAGATCCTGCTATCCGAAGTCGCGAAGGTCGAAAAAAAGTCGGCATGCTCAATTGAATTTGACGCGCCTGATCCCTCTGTATTGGCGATCCAGCTCGCAGCAAGCTGCATCTCTACGTTAAAGAAGATGGGCTGTGACTATCAATTGAATGGACAAGCGGCTGACATCCTGAGCCCGGAAAAGGCGGTAACTCCATGAGCAAAATAGTCCTGACCGTGGATGACAGCGATTCCATTCTCAAGAGCATCGCATTCACACTTGAGCCCGAAGGCTACACCGTCGTGACCGCCGAAAATGGTCAGGTCGGTCACCAAAAGGTGCAAGGCCAGCGCTTTGACCTAATCATCACTGATCTGAACATGCCGGTGATGAATGGGTTTGAGTTTATTCGCGCTGCCCGCGGCGAAGCAACGGACAGGGTGTTCCGATTGTGATGCTAACGACCGAGTCCAAACCTGAAGCCAAAGCTGAAGGAAAGGCGGCCGGGGCTACTGGATGGCTGAACAAGCCATTCGATCCCGCCAAGCTTGTTGGTGTCGTCCAGAAACTCATTCGATAGGACCAATTATGACAAACCCCGCGATCGAAGCTTTCGTTCAAGAAGCAAGCGACATCCTTGAAACACTTGAAGATCAACTTCTTGAGTTGGAAGGCAGCCATGATACCTCTCAGGTTGACGCAGTATTTCGTGCGTTGCACACGATTAAAGGGTCTGGGTCCATGTTTGGTTTTACCAAGCTGTCCCAGTTCACTCACCATTTCGAGACCGCCTTCGACCTTATTCGAGAAGGAAAGTTGGAGGTCGATGCCAAGCTCATTGATTTGTCCCTAAAAGCCCGTGACACGATGCGGCGGTTTGTGGATTTGGGGGGGATACGCCGGAGGCAGATCAGCTGTCGGACGCGACTGAGGTAAAGGAACTTGTTGCCGCGCTTCAATCACTTACCAACGCCGGCGAGGAGGTGACTGACACAGGGGAAGCTCCTCAGACACCAGTTGGGGAACCTGCTGGAGATGCAGCCGTGTTCGAGATTTGGTTCAAACCCGCAGCAGACGACCTGAAGAATGGCTTGCGTCCCGACCTCTTGCATGGTGAGCTCGAAGAGTTGGGAACAGTCACACACAAACTGGACCTGACGGCAGTGCCCCCGCTGGATGAGCTGGAAGTCTTGCAGTGCTACGCGGCCTGGTCTGTCACTTTGGAAGGTGAAACGACCGAAGACGCCATCAGGGATGTTTTCATTTTTACCGACGATTCAGAGCTCGAAGTGACAAGGCATTTGGCGGAAGTGGCAGAAATTCCGCAGGAGGATGCCGCTCCTACCGGGGTGGATACACCGAAATCAGCCAAGACAACGGCCCCTATTCGTGTCGACTCTGGTCGCCTGGACAAAGTCATGGATAGGCTGGGAGAATTGGTTATTGCACAAGCACGTCTAAATCAGGTGACGTCAAGACTAGCCGATCCAATGCTAGAGTCCGTTACAGAAGATATTGAACGCCTTCTGACGGGCCTGCGCGACACCACCCCATCAATTAGGGTCAGGACCCATTGATTTTCTCCATGCGTCGTGATTCACGGGTCGAAAATCGAGCGGTGATATGAGCGACCTTTTCTGGCTGAATGACGTGCAGATGGCACGTCTGGCTCCCTATTTTCCCAAGTCTCATGGCAA
>JBGCDV010000024.1:0-98041 GCA_045105735.1 Sulfitobacter sp.
GGAGGAACCACTACAACACCAAACGACCCCATAGTGCTCTGGGCTATCGCCCACCCGCGCCAGAGGCCATCGTACCGATGGACCAAAGGCCGATCATGCACTAACTTTCAAACTGGACCACTCAAGTGGGGCTGCTCAAGACCTGGGGGAGCATTCCGAAGAAGTCTGTGCATTGGGTTTTGCGGTCATCGGCCCCAACAGAGAAATTGCAGCAATCTCCGTTCCAGTTCCGAGCAGCCGATTTTACCGGATCAGGTCCGACCTCACAAAGAAGCTGGACCTCGCTAGAAACCGCGACGTCCCGAACGCATAATCATCAACGCAGCGACCTGATAGGATTTCGACCATCCTGCAATCCTCGGTCCGTCTGCTCATCGTGGTTTGAGCAGCCATTGGTGCGCAAAGGGCGAGAGACAGCCCTGTCCGCGCCTTTCGTATTGGCGCTGTCTGTGGCGAAAATCCAGTATCGGTTCTATGTCCAGTTGCCGTGACAACCATGCCTATACGAACGCACGCTACATCAGCGAGCGCGCAAAAATGAATGTCGGAAAAACCCCGCGTTGCCGCCGTCCAAATCAAGTGCAGCGAACATCGCCACGTCTTGCCGGTGTTGTTTTGAGACATGAGTGTGATCCGCAGGCCCCCTATCCTTGCGGGGGGGGTTGACAGGTTGCGCCTTAAGGCAGGCAGATTGAACCACTTGAATGTGGTGAGCCCGCGAAGCGTCGCAATCGTGGTGTGATCAACGGATCTTGCGCGCATCCTACGAAAAAAGGTGCCCCTCTTCTCGGGGCACCTTCGTTGTTTCTTCCGTAAATAGGAGTGCTTACTTCAGCAGCACGTCCAGCGGCACAGGTTCGCTGATCGTGAAACTGTCGATCACGCCCGCCTTGCCACCTGTGACTTCAACGATCTGCATCTCCGCCGTGTTCTGGTGGTGGATTTCATCGGAGAAGCTGCGCGGACCAAAGGCTGTTGGTTCGTTGTCCATCTTCTCAAGCTCTGCGGTCACGGCTGATGCTTCCACGGTGCCTGCGCGCTCGACCGCCTTGGCCCAGAGATCAATCAGCAGGTAGCCCGGATAGGCGTATGTGCTTGACGGGCCCGCGCCTGTTGCGGCTTCAAATGCATCGCGGAACTCGTTCACGGCGGGACGTGTGTCATCGCCATAGATGGAGCCTTGAACCGGCACGATAAAGTTCGACAAATCAGGTGCCGCGTCCAGCCAATAGGAGCCATCAACAGCAGACCCATTCAGGATCGTCGAATTGATGCCCGCGGCCCTGATCTGACGCACCGCAGAGGCCGCGCCGGGAATGTAGGAACACAGCATGATCACGTCAGGCTCTTTGTCGAGACCCTTGATACGGGTGATCTGGCTCGCGATTGACGCGTCCCCGTTCAGGAAGGTGTCGCGGCCAACAATCTCGCCACCCGCTTTGGGGAACATCCAGTCAAAGCCTGTGCAGATGCCTTTGTTATACTCAATCGTCGTATCAAGAAGCACATAGCCGGTTTTGGCGTCACGCTCTTGCGTCGACCATTCAGCGACAGTTGCACCCTGAACAGCAGCCAGTACCGACGCTGAGAAGCTGTTGGGGCCAACACCCTGAATGCCCGCTTTGATGTCTTCGGCACATAGGAAGAAGGAGTTGAGGCCTGCGCCCTCTGCCGCCAAAGCAGCCGGTGCACCAAAGTCATAGTCACACGAAACGATCAGCATGTCCGCGCCGTCGTCCACCATTTGCAGGCCAGCGCTTGCAGATTGGGCCTGATCACTTTTGGTGTCCGCTTCGATCCATTTGAGCTGCTTGCCCAGAAGGCCACCGGCCGCGTTGATCTCATCAATGCGGATGCGCGCCGCAGCCACGGCGGGTGAATCGTAGGCTTCAACCCAACCGGATTTGGCGATTGCGAATCCGATCGTGATGTCCTCGGCTATGGCAGATGTGCCAAGCGCCATCGTCAGAGCTGTTGCAGTTAGAAAATGTTTCATTCGTTGTCTCCCTTTAGGTCTCGATGTGATTGTTATCTCCGTGAGCGGCCACCGATCCGCAGACGGAGTTCACGCCCGCCGGTCAATCCGGCAGGACGTAGAATAAGGACCAGGATCATGATGATCCCGATGATGATTTCCTGGGCACCCGTTGGCAGGGCATATGTTGCCTCCCCGATGTCCATGCCGCGCTCCATCCGTACGAGGACTTCGATGATGATCGACAGGACCAGCACGCCCATGACAGCCCCTGTCAGGCTGCCGATCCCACCGACAACCAGCATGGCAAGTGTGATGAAGGTGATGCCGAGGTAGAAACTGTTGGGGTTCAGCACGCCGAGCGAATGGCCAAACAAGGCACCCGCGACACCTGCAAAAAACGCAGATACAACCAACGCCAGCAGGCGGTGGCGGTACATGTTGATGCCACTGGCGTCGGCGGCAACCTCGTCTTCGCGGCTGGCGCGCAGGGCCAGCCCAGAGGCTGAATTCGCGTACCAGGCCGCCGCCAGCACCGTGACGGACGCCCATCCCAACGTGACCCATTGGTCTGCGTACCGGGCCAGGCCGACAACAGAAGATGTGGCACCTGTCACGCCTTCCCAGCTGGAGTAAACGGTGTAGACAATCGCTAGAAAGGCAAAGGTCGCGATGGATGCCGCAATGCCGGACAGACGCAAAATAGCAGCGCCGGACACCAGCGCGACCACCGCCGCAAGCAGGCCAGAGACAATCGCGGCAGGCAGCACCGGCCATTCGGCGGTTGCCAGAAATGGCCACAGATCGGGCAGGAACATCCCTTTCATTTGCGGCCGAAGCGTCAGCCACGCCGAGCAATAGGCCCCAATCGCCATATAGCCGGCATGACCAAAGCTCACGACCCCGGAGTTCCCGACAAAGATCCACAGACCGACCACAAAAGTGACCCGTATCAATGTCTGTGCCGCCATGCGCGCCAGTGATTTATCGCCCAGAAAGGTAACCAACAGGGTAAAGACCAGCAGGATGCCGATGAGCAAAAGGGGCGTTGACCATGCGCTCAGGCGCTTTTGTGCGTGTGTTTGTGCCATTCGCTTACACCCTCGGTTTTGTGGAACGAGGCGCAAAGAGGCCATCCGGTTTCAAAAGCAAGACGGCGATCACCAGCGTATAGAGGAAAGCATCCCTGAAGGGGCGGGCTTCGAGCGGCAGGAACCCCTGCAAGATGACGGAGGCCGCGCCGATCAGAAAACCCGCAGCAACCGCGCCCGGCAGGCTGCCAAGCCCGCCAATCACTGTTGCGATAAAGGCGACCAGCATGATCTGCCCCCCCATGCGAATATCCGCGACACCGGTTTGCGTGACCATGATCAGCGCCACCGCCGCCGCCAGCGCACCGGACAAGGCAAAGGCACCGGTGATGACCACATTGGCGCGCACGCCCAGCAACCTTGCCATGGTGAAGTTTTCCGCCGCTGCGCGCATCTCAAGCCCGATCCGCGTGCGCTTCAAAAGCAAGGCCAGCGTCACGACCACCAGCAAGGTGGTGAAGATGACGATGATCTGCAACAGCGGTATTGAGGCCCCAACGACACTCACCGGCTGGTTCAGTTCTGGCCACAGGCTGATCGCTTTTGCCCGGCTGCTGTAGGTCAACAACAAGATGTTCTGGATGACAAACCCAAGCGCGAACGAGGAGATCATCATTGCCACAGGCGTGGCATTGCGCATGTGGCGATAGACCAGAAACTCCGACACCACAGCGAGGGCTGCCCCAATCAAGAGCAGCATCGGGATCAATACGATTGCTGGCGCTTTGCCCAGAAACATGACCGCGACTGCATCGGTCGACGGAACGATCAGGGCAAACACGCAAAAGGCGATGTATTCACCATGGGCGAAGTTCACCAGCTTCATCACCCCAAAGATCAGGGCGATCCCCAAGGCGGCCATTGCGTAGATGCCGCCAAGGCTCAGGGCATCAAAGAGGAGCTGTGGAATGGCGTTCATGACGGGTCCTCTGACTGGTCTTGCCCAAAGTATGCTTCCTTGAGCAGGTCGCTTTCCGCGAATTTTTCAGCGTCGCCATCCCCCACCAGATTGCCCCCGCGCAACAAAATCATGCGCCCCCCGACGCGCGCAGCGCGGGCAGAGCTTTGCTCCACAATGATCAGGGTAAGGCCGCGTTCATTTTGCAGATTGACCAGCGTTTCATACACCTGATCGACGATATTTGGTGCAAGCCCAAGCGACGGCTCGTCCACCAGCATCAGCTTTGGGTTGGTCATCAGGCCGCGCCCGATGGCCAGCATTTGTTGTTGACCGCCCGACAAGGCACCGGCGTTGGCATGACGCCGTTCACCCAAGATCGGGAAACTCTCATAGACCTCCGCGATGTCAGTCTCAATCGCGGCTTTGTCTCGGCGAATGCCTGTGCCAACACGCAGGTTTTCCGCAACCGTGAGCGTGCCAAAAATTTCCCTGCCCTCTGGCACCATGGTCAGCCCGAGGCGGGCAATCGCTTCGGGAGAGCGGCCATTGAGCAGATCACCATCCACCTCAATGCGTCCATGAGAGGTCGGGACAGCCCCACAAATGGCCTTGAGCAGTGAGGATTTTCCAGCACCATTTGGCCCGGAAATGAACAGCCGCTCGCCCTCTTCGACGGTGAAGGAAACATCCGACAGCGCGGGGACTTTGCCATAGCGCACGGCAACATCGAAAATGCCTAACTTTGACATTATGCGCCCTCCGGATTTTCTGCTGTGTGTTCAGCACCAAGATAGGCTTCGCGCACGGCTTGGCTGCCAAGGATCGCGGCCTTGTCACCCTCTTCAATGATCTGGCCAGCGTCCAGCACATAGACATGGTTTGAGAGCGACAGCACCAATCCGACGTTGTGTTCGATCAACAAAACCCCACATGCCAGTTCATCCGCAATCCGTCTGATGATGTGGGCGAGATCATCGGCCTCGGTCTCGGACATGCCCGCGGCGGGTTCATCCAACAGCAAAAAATCTGGTGCAAACATCAATGCGCGCGCGATGCCAACGCGGCGCTCATCGGTATAGGGCAAACCGGCTGCCGGCAGCTCCGCGAGCTGTTGCGCGCCCATCCATGTGAGAAGGCGCATCGCCTCGTCTTCGGAGGCACGGCGCGAATGGCCAAGGCCCACCCCTGTCACCGCCAGATTGTCCAACACATCCAGTCCGGTGAACAAGCGCCCCGCCTGAAACGTACGCGCCAGCCCGCGGCGTCGAATGTCGTGCGGTGTCTTGGCGTTGATGCTCTCTCCATCAAGCACAACTGTCCCGGAACTGGGGTCCTGAAATCCTGTAATCACGTTCACACAGGTTGTCTTGCCAGCACCGTTCGGACCGATGAGACCGACAATTTCGCCTTTCTTGAGCGAAATGGCCACATCATCGAGCGCCTTGAAGCCGCCGAATGCAACGCTGATCGAACTTAGTTCTAGTGACAAAAATTGTACCCTCTTGGTTCTTGGGCCCAGCCGAGGCGGCAAGGCCAGTTGTTATGTCGTGTTTGGCAATACCCGACTGTTTCAGGTCTGCGCCCTATGCCAGTGCTTCTCGAACTTTCTGAAGGGTTGCCTGTCGGTCTTTTCTGGCCGCAAGCGCCTCATCCATCGTGACCTTGATGAATTTGACCGGCGTGTTTGGCTGAAGCTGGCCAATCAGATCCATGTCTGCCGAAATAATTGCACCAAGGGTGAAGTATCCTCCGCCTGACACCGCATCACGGTGCAGCACGATCGGTTCCGTACCACCGGGCACCTGAATGGAGCCGTATGAATAGCACCCATCGACGATATTCGATGGATCAGCGCCCGCACCAAATGGCTGTTCGCGGTCTACAAACTCAAGGGGGCGGCCGCCTTTGAAGCGATACCCCATGCGGTCAGCCTCGGGCGCGACCATCCATGTGTCGTCAAAAAATCCTTGGCCCGCCTCTGGTGTCAGACGGTTCCAATAGAGACCGGGAAGCACCCGCAGTTCGGCTGGGTTGGAAGGCCCCCGCCGCAGAGCCGCAGGGACCGATCGCCCAGATGCGCCCGTCTGCGCGTCGCCCGTTGGAATGACATCCCCTGCAGCGATGGCGCGGCCTTCTATGCCACCCAACGCGCCAATGGGGTATGTTGACCGACTGCCAAGATCAGGATCCGTGGTGATCCCGCCAGATACAGCGATATAGACACGTGCACCTGTTTTGAGGAACCCAAAGCTGAGGGTTTGACCGGCTTTCACCTCAAACGACGTCCATCCCTCAACCGCATCACCGTCGACAGCCATGGGCATGTCTGCGCCTGTCACAGCGACGGTCGCATTTTCTGTGAACTCAATTTCAGGGCCCATAAAGACGGCTTCAAGGCCAGCCGCATCTTCGGCATTGCCCACAAGCATGTTGGCCGCGCGCATCGCATAGCGATCCATTGCGCCCCCGATTGGAATACCCAAATGGAAATAGCCGGGACGACCAAGGTCTTGCACGGAAGTCGACAGGCCGGGTTTTATGATCTTAAGCGCCATTGAGAGCCTCCATGATTTTTGCATTGGTCCCTGCCATGTCGGCGTTGAACTCTTCGAGATCAAAATCGACTTCTGCAATGCGGGGGGTGTATGTGCCCGCCTCTACTGCAGCAGTGATCCGGTCATATTCGGCGTGATCAATCGGCTTCCATTTGACGATGTCACCGGGTTTGAAGAACACCATGAAGTCTTTGAGATAGCTGACTTCCTGCTCTGGGTCATAGATGGGCATCGGCGTAATGCCGAACATCTGATAGCCCCCTGCCCCTCTCACCGAATAGATGCATGAGAAACACCCGCCATACCCGACGGTAAGCTTTGGTGTGTCGGTGCGAGGGCGCAGATATTTGGGAACCTGCAACTGTTTATCCCGCTCAACCAGTTGGTAGAGAAACGGCAGGCCCGCCACGAAGCCGACCATGGAAACAAACCATGGTTGCGAATGATGCGCCTCGATAAAGGCATCGACACTGTCAAAGCCATTGATGCGCGCCGCATAATCCAGATCCGTTCCAGAGGGGTCTTGATGGCGTTCACGAAACCGCATGACGCATTCCTGGGTCCACGGGTCTTGGTAGAATACGGGGATTTCGACAATCCGTGTGGACAGCCGCTTTTCCGCGTTTTCCGCCACGTGCTCCAGTTCTTGAACACGCTTGAGCATTTCATCCGGATGCGTCACATCTGGATCGAACTTGACCTGAAATGACGCATTCGCCGGGCAGATCTCTGTCACGCCCGGAATGTTGGCCTCTCTCACCGCGTTACTCATCGAGAGCGATTTGAAGAAGGCATCAAGCGACATCTCTTCGTCCATTTCGACAAAGATGTGCTCGTCACCTCCAAATGTGTAACGTGTCTTCACGATGCACCTCCTGTTGTCTGCGCTGGTTGTAGATTTCCTGCTTCCAACCATGGCTCCAGCCATTGGGTGTGGAAGTCCCCGCTTTGGACTGAGGCATCATCAGCCAAGGCCAAATGCAGCGGGATTGTTGTTTTGAGGCCTTTAAATTCGACGCCCTCTAACACGCTCTTGAGCTTGGTGATGGCCTCTGCACGCGTCGGGGCATGGACGATCACCTTGCCCAAAAGGGAGTCGTAAAAGGGCGGAACCTGATACCCTTCGTAAAGGAAGTGATCGAAACGCACGCCGTCGCCCTCAGGGACATGCATTTTTTCGAGCTTGCCGGGCCAGGGCATGAACTGCATCAACGGATCTTCTGCGTTGATGCGCACCTCGATGGCATGGCCTTCTCGCTTGACCTGATCTTGTGACAGGCTGAGCCTTGCGCCCCCGCAGACCCGGATCATTTCCTGAACCAGATCAACGCCTGTAATCATCTCACTGATCGGGTGTTCGACCTGAATACGGGTGTTCATCTCAATGAAAAAGAACTCATTGCTTTGTTCATCATATAGGTATTCCAAGGTGCCGGCACCGCGATAGTTGACCGCCTTGGCCAGTGCGACCGCGGACTTGCACAATGTCTCCCGCGTTTGCTCGTCTAAACAAACGGCACCTGCTTCTTCCCAGACCTTTTGACGGCGGCGTTGCAGGGAACATTCCCGCTCATAGCAATGGATGGCGTCTATTCCATCTCCGAGGATTTGCACTTCGATATGTCTTGGGGACCGAACAGCGCGTTCCAGATACAAGCCACCATCCCCAAAGGCGGCCGCAGCTTCTGCTTGCGCTTGGGGGGCCAAGGTGCGCAGATCTGCTTCGGTTTCGGCCACACGAATGCCTTTTCCACCGCCCCCTGCCGCCGCCTTGATCATCACCGGATACCCGACGGACGCCGCGACTTCGACCGCGTCATCCACCGTGTCAACACGACCGTCAGACCCCGGCACAACCGGAACACCTGCCGCAGCCGCCGCTTTGCGCGCTTCTACCTTGTCGCCCATCCGTTCAATCGTGGCGGCACTGGGACCGACAAAGATGACACCCGCGGCTTCAACCGCGCGGGCAAACTCCGGGCTTTCTGACAGAAATCCGTAGCCGGGATGCACAGCGTCACTCTTCGTGTCCTCTATCGCCTTCATGATCGCGGCGATATTGAGGTAGCTGTCTTTTGCCGGGGCGGGGCCCAAGCAAATCGTTTCATCAGCCATCTTCACAGAAAGCATATCTGCGTCAGCTTCAGAGAACCCCTGAATTGTCGTTATCCCAAGCTCTTGTGCAGCCCGGATGATCCGGACTGAGATTTCGCCGCGATTGGCAATGAAGAGGCGCTTGATCGTCATTTTCAGTCGCTCAGCGTCGCAAGCGTCTGGCCCGCCGTTACAGGTGCCGCGTCCTCGGTGGCATAGCCATCGAATGTGCCTGAAATCTCGGATTTGACTTCGATAAAGGTCTTCATAACCTCTACCAACCCGATTGTATCACCCACAGCGACACTGTCGCCCGCCGCCTTGAAGGGAGGCTCCTCTGGCGAGGGTTTTTGGTAAAATGTTCCTGGGAGCGGAGACTGAATATCTGCCATTTTCTTGATCCTGTTCGTTAAGTTGAGTGCGCCAAAACGGTCGATGCGGGTGCAATGGTGATCCCGGCATCCAGCAATCCGGCTTTGATCGCCTTGCCCATCTCGAGGGCACCAGGGGTATCGGAGTGGAAACAAATCGATTCAAAACCAATATCGATCTCATCGCCGTCGATGGTTGTGACCTTGCCGGTTTTACACGCCTTTACACATTTCGCGGCAATCGCTGCATAGTCAGGCCGTCCGACCTTGCGGGCAAAAACGATTGAGCCAGAGCTGTCATAGTCACGGTCCGCAAAGAATTCACGCACGACGGGGTGCCCGCTTTGCTTTGCCAGATGATAGGTTTTGGAAGCTTCCATGCAAAAGAGTATTGTGTCGCCACTGGTTTTCGCCAGCATATCGATGATCAACTGCGACAGCTCTTCGTTGACAGCGGCCTCCATATACAAAGCGCCGTGCGGCTTGACGTGTTGCAACATCGAACCGTGACGCCGGCCAAATTCGCGGATCGCTCCGATCTGGTAGACGATGTCATTCACCAGCTCTTCGGCACCCATCTTGATGTAGCGCCGGCCAAACCCCTGCAAATCACGATACCCAGGGTGCGCGCCCAATCCCACGCCAAAGTCATGGGCCAGCTTCACAACACGGTCCATTGAATTGGGATCACCGGCATGGAACCCCGCTGCGATATTGGCAGATGAGATCAAAGACATGATTTCCTCGTCGGGTGCCTCTCCCAGCACCCACTGGCCAAAGCCCTCTCCCATGTCGCAGTTCAGGTCGACAATTTCACGCATCCGGGTTGATCCTTGTATGTCTAAGATGTGACAAGAGTTGCTGAGTTAACTTGGTATGTAAAATACCCATTTGTGCGATACGATATCGATAAGTCAGATACAGATAGCTCCGGATTCTTGCTGCTTTTCATCTTTTTGCCTATAAATTAGTATCTTCGTTACTTTGGGTTGTATCTCAAAATTCGATAATGGTTTATCGATTTTAGAAAAAGGCGGTACTCAGTGAACTTTCGGCATCTGAAATTCTTCGTAGCGACAGCAGAGCTTGGGCAGGTGAGCAAAGCGGCGACGCAGCTTTCGATTTCGCAATCCGCGGTGACCAGCGCCATCAAGGAGCTTGAGGCAGAGCTTGGCGCATCCCTCTTTTCGCGCACCGCCAACGGCATGGAAATGACCGAAGCCGGTCGCGACTTTCTCGCGTCGTCACGCGAAATTCTCGAAAAGCTCGATCAGGCAAAACGTGTGGCGCAGAAACAGTCACCGGTCAAAGGCTCCATTTCCATTGCTGCCACCTACACCGTTCTGGGCTATTTCCTGCCCCCTCACCTGGACCGGCTGAAACAATTGTTCCCCAATCTCGAAATCCGGTTGAGCGAGTTGAACAGAGAGAGCATCGAAGAAGGGTTGCTCTCCAATCGCTTCGATCTGGCGGTGGTGCTGACATCCAACATGTCCAACCCTGAACTGGAAACCAAGACGCTGTTGAAATCCCAAAGGCGACTGTGGGCGGCCAACACGCATGAGTTCATTCGACAGGGCAAGGCGACTTTTGAACAGATCGCCGCGCAGGACTACATCATGCTGACCGTCGACGAAGCCGCCCACACAACGATGCGTTACTTTGCTCAAAGCGCCCACCAGCCAAGCGTGTCCTTGCGCACGTCCTCCGTGGAGGCCGTGCGGTCAATGGTTGGCAACGGGCAGGGCATCACAATCCTATCAGACATGGTGTACCGCCCCTGGTCGTTGGAGGGCAAAAGGATCGGAACCGCCAACACAGACCACGAAATTCCTTCGATGGATGTCGGGCTTGCCTGGCGCAAAGGTGTCGAACATTCGCGCACCGCGACCTCTGTCATTGACTACTTCGATCAGACCTACCTCGGTCCGACTTGAACATAAGGGTATGTCAGCCTCCCCTTCGGGTGCCCCGACTTTGCCGCCCAAAGCCCCTGTGGACCGCCAAGTACTGGCGATCCCGGTTTCATGCGTGAAGCTCATGACCAATGGGCGACGCTGCGCCGCTCAAAGCTCTCGCGGAACTGCTCGATTGTTTTTGGCAAAGGATCGCCGGTTTCCCAATCAAGGATCACGGCATAGCGGCGCACAGCATCCATCGCATTGATCTCGCCTTTGCGGTACATCTGCGCGACATCCTCCGGGTCGGTGCGCGCCCATGCAACGCGGTTGGCGCGGATATGCGCGCGCAACTTGTCCGTCTCAGCCACATCAACTTCGTATTCGCACAAGTCCGCATCGATCTCTTTGATCACAACACCGTAATCGAGTGCGGCGCGTTCAACCGACACATATTCATCGATCACATCTGTCAGCACCGCCTCGGTCGTACGCTCCATCGGATCGCCAAAACCTCCACCGCCAGCGGTGGGACGGGCGAACTCATCTCCCGAATACATCGGGAAATCAGAAAAAACCGAGCCAAGCCATTCAGAGGTATCAGAGCCTGCGCGCTTGATCGTCAAACCATGCGGCATCGAAGGCAAACCGCCATCCACGCCCCAGACAACAGCGCGTTCGCGGTCGCAGACATAGGACATAACGGACTTTTCGCTTTCCAGCAGAAGCGAGGTTTTCTGCACCCCTGCCCCGCCGCGCCATTTGCCCGGACCTGCGCTGTCTTGCTTGATCTGGAATTCAAGCGTGCGTGTTGGATTGACCCGCTCATTGCCCTCGTTGGGTTGTGACATCAGGCCGGTGCCAAAGCAGGCCGTGGTCACGTCGCTGCCATCCTTGCCGCGACGCCCGCCCCAGCCACCGGGCAGCCATTCGTAGAACATGAAGGTTGAATCTTCGTCCCGCCGTTTGTCCGTGCCGCCGGCCAACAGGTATTCGAGGTTGAACGCACAGGCGATTGCGCGTTCCGGCATGATCTCGGACCACATCTCAAAGACCGAATTCATGATCTTTTCAAAGGGCATCAAAAAGCCAGTGACCGCGGTGGGCCATTGCGCGCTGACCACTGAATTCTCCGGAGCGTCAACTGAGATCATACGGTAGAAACCGCTGTTCAGCGGCAGGTCGGGGAAAAAGGTCTTCATCCCCGCAACCACAGCCGAGAACGTCGCACCGGGTGCAGAGTTATACATCGAGCCAATCGTCGGATGGCTGCCCGCAAAATCATAATAGATCTGATCACCTTTGATCGTCATCTTGATGTGGATCGGGATCATGCCCTCACCGCCCGAAGGATCGCGGTCAATATAGTCGACAGATTCCCACGTCCCGTCTGGCAAAGCCGCGATGCGCTGGCGCACGGCCCGTTCAACGTAGTCCTGAACCTCATCCATGCCCTGCGTGACCTGATCGCGGCCGTATTTGCGCACCAGCCGCAGGATTTCACGTTCCGCCACCTGAGTGGCCTGCGCCTGACTATGGATGTCGCCGATGATGGATGCCGGGTCACGGGTGTTATTCGCAATCAGGTTTGCAACATCGGAACAGAAATCGCCCGCACGGAACAGGCGCACGGGCGTGATCCGCACCGCTTCGCGGAACATATCTTTGGCCGTCACATCAAACGAACCGGGTACTGAGCCGCCAAGATCGGACCAATGGCCGTTGGACTGTGAAAAGCCGATCAACACGTCTTCGTCAAAGATCGGGCGCACCAGACGCACATCGCTGAAGTGTGTGCCGCCTGCGTAGGGATCGTTGATCGCGTAGACATCGCCGGGCATCATATCGCCCTTGAAGACACGGATCACGTCCTTGCAGGTGAAGTGGAGCGTGCCGACGTGGACCGCGATATCATCGTTGCCTTGCGCAACCGAGTTACCCTCGGCGTCGTGCAGCGCGTTGGAAAAGTCTCTGTTGTAGATCACAAAGGAATAACAGGTGCGCAGCATCTGTTCGGCCATCTGGTCCACGGAGGTGATGAACGAGTTCTTGAGAACTTCGAATGTGACGGGATCTAGGGCTTTGGTATCGGTCATGATTTTACTCCTGAACTCGAATGAGAATGTTCATGTATTTGTCGACTTCAGCGGTGGTGTTTGGCGGGATCACTGTGGTTGAATCGAACTGCTCCACGACAGCCGGACCATCGAAAGTCGCACCGGCACTCAGGTCATCGCGCTCAAAAATCATCGCGGTGAACGCCTTGCCATCGAACCAGACATCACGTGTGACGTCCGTGGTGGGTGTGTTCTTTGTCACTTCATGGGTTTGCAGCTCGGCCTTGGGCACCATGCCCGTCGCGGTCAGTCCCACACGGAAAATCGACACAGGAGCGTCATCACGACGGAAGTTGAATTCCCGATTGTGTTCGTTGTGGAACCCGTCAATCAGCGTTTCGATATCCGTGACCTTGGCAGGAGCAGCCACCGCCAGAGACCGCCACTGCCCCTGATACATCATTTCAACAGTGCGCTGTGTGACAATATCTTTTGCGGCAACACCTTCATGGGTCAGGCGTTCGGCGGCCATCGCTTCCAAGCGGCCAAAGGCGGCTTCGATATCGGCGGGTTTTGTGTCATCCGCGGCGGCCATGAAGCTTTCTGAGAAGTCGTGCTGAATATCCACCAGCAGACACCCAAGCGCAGATGTCACGCCGGGGTTCGGCGGGATAATGACGGTCGGGATCGACAGCTCTTTTGCAATCGCCGCCCCATGCAGCGCGCCCGCACCCCCAAAGGCAACAAGCGCGAAATCACGCGGGTCATACCCACGGGAGATGGACAGCAACCGCACGGCGTTGGCCATGTTGGCATTTGCCACGCTCACGATGGCTTCTGCGGCTTCGTGCAGTTCCATCCCAAAGGGTTCCGCGACGGAGGTTCTCACGGATGCTTCGGCAAGTGCTGGGTCAAGCGTGATCTTGCCACCTGCCAAGGAGGTGCCCAAACGTCCCAAAACGACGTTCGCGTCCGTGTTCGTCGCGACCTCGTTGCCATTCTTGTAGCATGCAGGTCCCGGAAACGCGCCCGCAGACTGTGGACCATTGCGCAGCGAGCCGCCTTCGTCTTTCCATGCCAGAGAGCCTCCGCCCGCGCCGATTGTCAGCACCTCGATGGAGGGGAACCGGATCGGATAGCCGTATTCAATGTACCAGTCTTTTGTGACACGCGACTTGCCCTCATAGACCAAAGACACATCCGTGCTGGTGCCCCCCATATCGAACCCGATGGAATTGTCGTACCCACACAGGTTGCCGATGAAACGACTGGCAATCGCGCCTGCGGCGATGCCGGACCCCGCCAGACGGGCCGCAAAATCCTTTACGCTTGCAGGCGTCATGACGCCGCCACCTGTATGCAGCAGCAGCAAGTCCCGCTCATACCCGCCATCCGACAGCTTGCCCTCAAGCCGTTCGACATAGTCAACCACCGAAGGCGACACAGCAGCGTTCGCCATCGTGGTCGAGAAACGCTCGTGTTCAAAAATTTCAGGCAGAACCTGCGATGAAATGGAAATGGGGATATCTGGCATCACACTTTGCAGGATTTCACGCATCCGCGCTTCGTTGGCACCATTGGTGTAGGAGTTCATGAAACAGATCGCGACAGAGGCAACGTTGCGTTTCTTCAGGACCTGCGCAACCCGCAGCGCACCTTCCTCGTCCAGCGGTTCCAGAACGGTGCCGTTCGCGTCAACACATTCCTTGACCACAAGGCGGTCACGGCGCGGCACATACGGCTTGGCGACGTCCTTGTACGTGTCCCACAGGTCTTCTTTGTTGGCGCGGCGAATTTCGACCACGTCGCGGAAGCCTTCGGTGCAAATCATTGCGGTGCGTGCCAGGTTGCGGGTGATCAGCGCGTTCGTTGCCACTGTTGTGCCATGCGAAAACATCGACACTTCGCTCAGGTCGATCCCGCCCTGCTCAATCCCGTTCAGGATGGCCACCATGGGATCATCCGGTGTCGATGCCGTCTTTTCGATACGGATCGCGCCGGTGGTTTCATCCATGATGCAGACGTCCGTAAACGTCCCGCCTACATCCACGGCTACTCTGGTATTTTTCATTCTTTTATCCTTCAAAAGACAATAGGGCATCGCGCTGGTGCCAGCGCATGCTGACCCAACTCAGGAATTCTGGGGGTGACTGGTGTCGGTCTAAGGCGGTGCGCCTTGTTGGTTTCGCTGCACCGCTTTGCGTGTGTCCGTTGGCGTGCAGCCAAAACGCGCGCGGTAGGCCTTGTTGAATTGCGATTGATCTGAGAAGCCCCATCGATGGGCGATCTCAGCGATGGTGGCCGATCCTTCCACGCTCAAATCCTCGCGCGCGCGGACCAATCGTTTTTCGCGGATAAACCCGGAGACTGATTTGTCCGAACCTGAGAACAACTGCTGAAGATAGCGCAGCGAGACATTGCAGGCCTCGGCCACAAGGCCCGAAGACAAGTCTTCATTGCTCAGGTTGTTGCGGATGAATTGTTCGGCCCGGTGCAAATGCGCGGCCCGGATAGACGACGTATTGCTGTCAAGCACACGGTCGTCCTTGCGTATCGCCAGACACAACAGATCAAGGATGTGCATACCCGCCGCCGTGCGCGCCGCCTCATCAAGGAAATCAACATGCTGTGCCGTGGTCTTAACGGTATCGAGGAAATAGTTCGCCACACCCGCCGTCCCGTCAAAGCTGAGCGCGCCCAATCTGTCGGTTGGCCCGATCCGCGCACGCACGCTTTCTGAGGATACCTTGAGAACCAGCAGCTCGTTTGTCTGCTCGTGCCAAAACTCATAGGGCAGATCGCCCCTTTCAACCAAAAACTCACCCGGCGCACATGTCGCCTGCCGCGCGTTCTGGTCAAAGCCGACATTGCCCAATCTGGGTATGGTGATGAGCAGACTGCTTTCCACCTCGTCCAGAAAGTGCCGCTTGTGCCGCTTGTAGAGAATCCCGTCGCACCGCATTTGCGACAATCCGACAATGCCAAGATTCCACGTGTTCAGGTCGCCCGCAAAAGACTGCTCATCGACCATCGACGTCTCCAGAGGGAAAAACGTATCAGAGACGGCCGCCTGCCACTGGGTAGCAGTCAACCGGTCGTTTGCAGCTTTGTCCTTCAGGCTCATTTCACGTCCCCCACGCACAAAAGGTCTTTGCGTTGGCACAAGCCTAACATCGTTCTTGTGAACCGCTTTGGCAAAAAGCGCACAAATTCTTGTGCCGACACCCGTGTTGCCTGCCCCGCGAGGGTGAAATCGCTCCGGTAGGGCCGAAACATCCAACAAAACATAGTATTTACAATAGCTTATCTCATTACCCCCAACCCCTTCGGCTTTGGTCAACAAGATGAGCCTCCAGCGCGGATCACAACCAATACGGGAGGGGGCAGGTTTTTGAACGGATTCCACGGTATATGCAGCGTGACGGCGCACTAAAGAAGCAGGGAATCACAGGATGCGGACGCGCCTCTTTGACCTGCCAAGCCAAACGTCCTTTTCCAGCTCCTGCAACACGAACGGACATGCGAGGGCAAGCGCGAATGCACCGGTCATATCGGGAGAGACCACGCCGCGCGCACTTGGTTTTCCTCAATCCCTGCGCAAAATGGTGATGTGTTGATCTTGTGATGCATTTAGCGGGTCGTCAGCCTTACCAAGCAGGAACAGGGTCATACGCCCCGCCAGCGTCAGTTTCTTTTGCGGCGTGATCAGGCCCGCCTCGACCAGATCCCAAACACCGTTGGGATGAATGTGAGGGGCGTGCCAACGGCCATTTGCCGCCAAAGTGGCGCAGGCGCAAAGCAGATCAATCTGCGCCTCTCTCTTGTTCTCGGCCACGCTCCCCCCCTCACCTGTAGAGCTGCAAGGATTGCGAGGAAGACCGCGATGATTTGAGTGGGAAAACAAATCAGTTTTTCCCAGACCGCAGCAGCGTTCAATCCGGTAAGTCCGGCACGTGGCAAGCTTGGACCGCCAAAGGGGCGTCATCGGGCCAACCACAGTTCTGCCCCATTTGCCAAATTGCAGCGTTAAAACCTGCCCCGCCAAATCACTCTTTGAGATTTTCCTAAAAAAGGAATCGCAATTGCCAAGTATTCTAGTTATAGTTGATATTGTCTGTGCAAGCATTTATTTTCAAAGACGTTTTATCCCAATCGCGCAACAATCCTCCGGTATTATGGTGACTGTCGGCGCATTCTCTCGGAAACAGTGTGTTTCAACGAGATTTCAGCAAATGAGGCGAAAAGGTGGTACGGCTGCGTCAAGATTATTGTGATGACGCTGCGTCTGCCCAATTTCTTGCCCAAATGTGTCACGAAAGTGACGTAGCGTTTGTTGTCAGGAAGCGGGATTTCACTGTAAGGAGAGCGCGCGCGTGCTGCCACTTGCGCCACCTCCAGCAGACAGCGGCATCAGAGTAATACCCGCACGGCCTGAAAACCGTGCCGTTTTGTATGATTACCTATGACCCTGGGGGGTTAAGATGAAAGACAATTTTGCGGAAACTGCCGATTTCGGCGCCTTTCCTTTTGGGCCGTCCTCACGCTTTGGCGATGCGGCCAGTACAGGACTTGTGGAGCCAAGCCACGTTTGGGATGCTGCTCTGGCGCGCAAGCCCGGCCCTGTCTATCTGTATCGGCATCTGGGCAAGCGGGTGATAGACATTGTCTTTGTCCTGCTGACCTTGCCTTTTTCCCTTCCGATCATCGGTCTTTGCGCGCTGGCTCTGTGGCTCGAAGGGGGCAGCCCGTTCTACACACAACCGCGTCTGGGCAAAAACGGACAGCGGTTTTCGATCCTCAAGCTGCGGACAATGGTGCGGAACGCCGACAAGGTGCTCGAAGACTATCTTGCGCGCGATCCAGAAATGCGCCGTGAATGGGACGAGCTGCAGAAACTGCGCAATGACCCACGCGTGACGCGGGTCGGGCGCATGCTGCGCCTGACGTCGCTGGATGAACTGCCGCAGCTCTTTAATGTGCTGGTCGGGGACATGAGCCTTGTCGGCCCCCGCCCCATGATGCCTGAGCAGTTGGCGATGTATGGTGATGCGACCTCTTACAACGCGGTCCGGCCCGGTATCACAGGGCTGTGGCAGGTCTCCGCGCGCAACTCGGCGCGCTTTACCTATCGCAATGAGGTCGATGGTGCCTATGAACGCGCGCTCACCTTCAAGATGGATCTGACGATCCTTTACAAGACAATCGGCGTGGTTCTGCGCCCCACGGGGCACTGATCATGGCTGACGTTGTTGAATTAACCTGTTCCGGTGTAAACCTGTGGCATGACAAAACATCCAAAGGAGCCAACCATGCGTGATACTTATCCCGCTGACGCGCTCCGCTCAGATATGGTCACACCCGCGCGTGTGGTCAGCCAACCCGGCATGCGGCATTCCATTCGCCCGCGCCGTTCTGCTGAACTGGCGGTCACGGCCCCTGCGGCTGAACCGCGGATGCCGCCACTGCAACACCCTGTGGCCCCGATTGAACGGACTGTTCTGCCAGAGCCGGAAATGCCCCGCTGGCATGAGCTTGCGACGGTTGAGGCCGGCAATCGCCGCACGGCCCGGACAGCGATGCCTGTGGTCGACGCGGACCGCGACAGCGCCTCTGTGCGGGCGTTTGATCAATTGCGCACCCGCTTGCGCCAGACCACGCAGGAACACGGCTGGACCAATATCGCGATCACCGCGCCGACCTCTGGCTGCGGCAACACCTTTACGGCTGTCAATCTGGCGCTGAGCTTGTCGCGGATATCGGGGTCGCGCACGGTCTTGATGGATTTCAACCTGCGCAAGCCCGGCGTCGCACAGGCCTTTGATATGACGCCGCGCGGTGCGATGCAGGATTTTCTGGCAGGTCAGACACCCATCGGCGATCATGTCGTCAAGGTCAGTGATACATTGGCGCTGGGGCTGAACAACGCCCCCAATGAGAACGCCGCCGAAACGCTGCAAGCCGCTGAAACAGCCCACACGCTTGAGCGGATGCGCGCGTCCTTGCAGCCGGAGCTGGTGATCTACGACATGCCCGCGATGCTGACCCATGACGATGTCTCTGCTTTCCTGCCCCACCTTGACGGTGTGCTGCTGGTCTCCGATGGCACGCAAACCATGGGCCGCGAGTTGATGGAATGTGAGCGTCTGCTCGAGGGTCAGGTGCCGCTGCTTGGTGTGGTCCTGAACCGGGCGCGGGCAAATTCCATTCCTCGCTACAACTAGGGTCACATTCTGCCAACCCCTAACCATTCTTACAGAATTGCCCTACATTCGACGTATTGTTCTGATTTGAACGAAGCTGCGCGGGGGGTTTACCCTCCGCACCTGTTGAACTGGGATATGCAAGGCTGATGGGTCCGATATATTCGCTGGCTGATTTTTTGGATATGCTGCGCCGTCGGGTGGGGCTGATTTCGGCTGTTGTGATTGCAGGGTGTTTTGCGTCTGTCTTTTGGGCGCTGTCGATCCCTCACGCCTATCGCTCATCCGAGGTCATACAGGTCGAGCAACCGAAAATCTCCGATGATCTGGCGCGATCCACCGTCGAAGGCTCTGCCGCGCGGCGTTTGCAGCTGATCGAACAACAGCTGATGGCCCGCAGCAATCTGGTCAAGATGATCGAAGAGTTTGGCCTTTATGGCAATCTCACGGCGCTCCGTCAGTCTGAGAAAGTGGACCTGCTGCGCCGATCGGTCAGCATCACAGGGGTGGCAGCGGTGCGCGAAGGCTTTGCCGATGATGGCGCGATTTCCGTACTCACCATCACCGCCGAGATGGATAATGGCCAAACCGCACGCGATGTCGCCCATGCGTTCGCTGACGGCACCCGCGCGCTTGCTGCCTCCCAGCGGCAGGAGCAGACCCGCGAAACACTGGAGTTCTTTCAGGCACAGGAAGAGACAGTGCTGACCGAAATCGCCGATCTCGAAGCTGAGATGCTGGCGTTTCGCAGCGCCAATGATCTGTCTATCGAAGGCAGTCTGGAGTTCCGCCGCTCAGAATTGGGCAGCCTCAACGACGCCCTGCTGGAGCTGGACCGCGAGATCATCACCGCACAGCTCAGCTTGCAGAACATCGACCGTTCCGGCAACACCCGCGCCGCCACCGTGCAGCGGCAGGAAGAGGAGTTTCAGCGCCTTCTCGACAGCCTGACCACCCAGCGTCAGCTTTTGCAGGACCGCAAGGAATCATTGAGCGCCAGCATTGAGACCTCACCCGAGGTCGAACGTGCCTTGGCAGAGTTTGAGCGGCGCATGACGCAATTGCGCGGGCAGCTTGACGTGATCTCCACCCGACGCAGCGAGGCGGAGGTTGGGTTCTCGCTTGAAACGGCGGCCCGCGGTGAACGCTTTATCACCCTCGAAGAGGCGCAAATCCCCGACTACCCAGTCACCATGAGCCGCAAGAACCGCGTGATCATGGGGGTGGGCGCATCGGGCATTCTCGGTCTTGTGCTGGCCTTCCTGCTGGAACTGCGCCGCCCTGTGATCCGCACCGCCCGTCAGATGGAGCGGGAAACCGGGCTCTTGCCAGTTGTCTCCATCCCTGAGACAGCGCCGGCGAAAGAACGCAAAGGGCTGGCCAAACTCTGGCAGGACCGGCAGGACGCCGGCAAACGCGGCCGCGCAGCACGGCTTGCCCGCAACCCGGATATGGGACCCGGTTAACCGGTGGCGGCGACCATCACCTGAATGGCATCCCAGTGCAGCCAGATGGCTGTTCCGGCGGCAACAATACCCGTCCCGGCAAAAAGCGCATCATGCGCCCCGTCCCAGACCCCATGCGCCCGCGCCAGCCAGATCATCACCAGATGTGACAACACCATCGCGCCCCCCATCCCGATCAGCGCCCCGACCAGCCCGCCATAGAGCGCGCCGATCAACAACAAGCTGACCTGCACACTGGCCCGCAAGGCCGTTGCAACAAAAAACCGCCGCGAATCCCCGGCAGCAAGGGCCGCCTGATCGTAGGTCATACCAATCACCTGCGGGATCAACGCGATGCAAATCAGCACCATGATCGCCCCCGAACTGGCGTAGCGCGGATCATAGAGCACACCAACAAGCCATGGCCCGATCAGCGCCATGACCACCAGCAACCCGAAAACACCGCAACTGAGCGTGTAGCGCAGACGGCGCAGGCGGGCAGGTTCTGCCCCCTCGCGGTAGACCGGGATCATCACGCGGCTGGTGACGTTAAGCCCCAGCAAAAGCGGAAAGCTCGCCAGAAAATAACCGATGTTGTAGATGCCCAAGACCTCAAGCGTGAGGAACTTGCCAAGGATCGCCTTGTCACCCTGCGAGGCAAAGAACCAGAACACGGTAGACAGGAAAATCCACTTGCCGAAATTCACCAACTCTTTGACCGCTGGGGGCTCAAACTGAAACCGGTTGGCAGGTCCGGGCAGGAACAGATGGGTCAGCAGCAGCTTGGCAATCGCCTGTACCACACCGCCCACCACAAGGGCTGCCACCGATTGCCAGAGCATCGCCAGCACGATCATCACAGCAATGCCAATGACCTGAGAGGCGAGATCAAGCAGCGTCAGCCGCCCCATCAGCAGGTGCCTGTGCGCCGTCTCGATCCGTGTGGGGTTGAACCCGGCGACCAAAAGCGTGAGCGCGGCAATCGGCAAATAGGTGGCAAGCTCCGGCTGGTCGTAGAACACCGCGACCGGATAGGCGAGCGCGCAGGCAATACCCCAAAGCACCGCGCCTCGGATCACCTGAATGCTCCAAGCGGTGTTCAGAAAAGCCGGGTCATCGCCACGCTTTGACTGCGCAATGGAGGGTGCAATGCCCACGTCCGAAAACAGCGACAGACCGATTGTGACCACGCTCAGCAGCGCCATCAGGCCAAAGGCTTCGGGGAACAAAAGCCGCGTCAGGATCAGGTTGGAGGCCAGCCGGATCGCCTGCGACGCGCCGTAGCCCAGCATGATCCACGAGACCGACCGCGCCACGCGCGCCATCAGGTGATTGCCGCCCACCAACCCTGAGATACGCGCCATCACGTCGAATTTGCCTCACTTTAGCCGTTTAGGCCTGATAGAACAGTCGCAGCCATGCGTCCATGCCTGTGACGTAAACGCCCTCAGTTGCCGATGGAAACACTGCCTTGAAGATCGCCTATATCCTCAACACTTACCCCCAGCCCTCACAAAGCTTTATCCGCCGCGAAATCCGCAGCCTTGAGGCGCAGGGGCATGAAGTTGTCCGCTTTGCCATGCGCGCCGCGGACGTCCCACTGGTGGATGCGCAGGACGTCGCGGAGGGTGCCAAAACCGAATATGTGCTGGCCGAAGGCAAGGCCGCGCTGCTTGGGGCCTTGGGTCGGGCCATGCGCGCCGATCTTGCCGGATTTGCTGAGGCGCTCAAGGAAGCACTGGCGATGGGGGCTGCGTCAGAGGTGGGGCGCCTGCGTCACCTGATTTATCTGGCTGAGGCAGCTTTTGTCGCCGCGCGTTGCCGCGAAGAAGGTGTGACGCATGCCCATGCGCATTTTGGCACCAATGCTGCGGCTGTCGCGATGTTGGCGCATCTGTTGGGCGGGCCAAAGTTCAGCTTCACGGTGCACGGGCCCGAAGAGTTTGACGCCCCGCGCGCCCTGTCGCTGGGCCGCAAGATACACCATGCGGCCTTCACCGTCGCGATCAGCCAGTTTGGCCGTTCACAGCTCTGCCGCTGGGCAGACCCGGCGGATTGGGAGCGGATCGAGGTTGTGCATTGCGGCATCGAACCTGAGAAATTCACCGACCCCGCACCGATGCCAGACGCCCCTGCCCGCGTTGTCGCCATCGGGCGGCTGGTGGAACAAAAAGGCCAGCTTGCCCTGATCAAGGCGATGGCACAGACCGAACGCCCCGTGCACCTGACACTGATTGGAGATGGCGAGATGCGCGGCGAGATTGAGGCGCTCATCGCGGCACACGGCCTGCAGTCCCGCGTGACCCTGACCGGCTGGGTGGACGAGGCGCGCATTCGCGCGGAACTTGGCAATGCCCATGCACTGGTGATGCCCAGCTTTGCCGAAGGACTGCCCATGGTGGTGATGGAGGCCATGGCCGCCGCCCGCCCCGTCATCGCCACCTACATCGCCGGAACGCCGGAGTTGGTGCGGGAGGGCAAGACCGGGTGGTTGGTCCCGGCAGGCGACGTGGCGGCCTTTGCCGAGGCGATGGACACCCTGGCCAAAACCCCGCGGGCAAAGCTGCAAAAGATGGGAGAGGCCGCGCGCAACCGGGTGCTTGAACGCCATGATGTGGCACTTGAGGCGGGCAAGCTGGCGGATTTGATGCGCTGAGCACCTCGCTTTGGAAAGACCCGAAGCGCAGGTCTGTCAGCGCCCTCTGACCCATCTGTTATCGGTCTGCCAAATCGGCAGGCGCACAGTGATGCGCACGGCAGCAAAGGCCGCAAAGCCCACAGGATCAGCCACGGCCCGCCGCCACAGCGGCTGGGCTCCGTCATGCCCATCGTCATTGCCCATCAGCGCAGGATAGCGCGCGGCAATCTCCGCCACGCCCGCATCTTGCCTGCGGCGCACCTGCACCAACCGTTTGAATCCTTCGATCATCGGCCAATCATAGGGGGCGGATACGCCCACCCGCTCCGCCGGAGTGAAATTGAGCCGCGCAAAGGTGTCATCCGAGATGATGTCGGGCCAATCTCCCCAACGCGCGCGGCCCGCTCGGTTCATCGCAAACACACCAAACCCCGGCACGCCGCAGGTCATAAAGGGGATGCCTTGCCAGAACCGGGTGAAGTGCCGCGTGATGGCGTCTTGGCCCGTGATGGTGACCTTTGGCACGCCACTGGCATAGCGCGACGCGCTGCCGCTCAACGCCTTGGCAATCTCAGCGATCAGCGGGGGCGAGACATGCACATCGGCATCCAGATAGATCAGCACATCACCCGACGCCGCCGCCTCACCCGCGTTCCACGCCCCCAGCTTGCCGCCTTGAGCCACATCCAGCACGCTCAGGGTCCACCCCTTGTTGATTGCAGCCGCCTCGAACCCCCGCGCAATCTCAGCGGTGTTGTCGGTGCAACCGTTGGCGATCACAATCACCTCTGCCCTGGATGGCACAGGGTCAGACGCAAGCAATGCGTCAAGGCAGGCAGGCAGATACGCAGCCTCGTCATGGGCCGGGATCAGGACGGTGACGCTCATTGAAATGCGACCAGCGCGTCCCAGCGGGGATTTTGATCATCCAGATGGCGTAGCGCCCCCCATGACCCCCACTTGGTCGGCGCATAAACGTCAGAATAGGCATTGAACAACTGCCCACCGTTGGCCTGCCACCCCCTGAGCAAGGTTTCATAGAGCAGGCCCATTTCCGGCGCATAGTTAAAGTGATGCATGAAGGACGTCAGCGCTGCGTTTTCGACCATAGGTCCAAGGCCCACCACATGGCTGCCGCCTTCGTACATGATCAGGTCCAGATCATGCGCGCGGGCAACCTGTGCGTGATGCGGCCAGACGCGGCCCAACAGATCGGCCAGCGTGTCTTCTGCGTTGCCGCTGACTGCGCCATCCATCAGCTCACGCCCCGCCAGTTCTGACGCATAATCGTATTGATGCGCGGTGACATGATCCTCCGCCGCCTGCCCGTTCAACCCTTTGGCCTCCGCCTCTGCCACAGCTTTGGCGCGGCTTTCCTCCAGCCAACGGGTCACCATCGGTGCGCGGTCTTCGAGGCCCAGCACACCGCCAAAGTACCCCGTTACCGCGTAGGCATCAAAAGCCTCATGCGGCGCAGGCGCCCCTTGGGCCACAGCGAGCGGCGCGCTCAGCGCTTCCGTTTCCAGCCCCAGCCACCCCGTCTGGCTTGAAATCACGTTGACCAGCCGCCCGTCCGCCGCATCGCCATAGACCTCCGACCAGATACGCGCGACCTCAGCTGCGCGCATGCCGTAGAACTGCATCCATTTGTCTTTCTGGCCCCACCGCTCCAACGCCGCCGCATCTGCCCAGCGAGCCTGCGAGAATTGCCAGTTCCAGACCTCGTTTGAAAACTCCACATAGGCCGTCAGTGCAGGATCCAGCCTTTCCTGCACCGTCTCGGCAAAGCGGCGCACGAAATCATCATCCGCCAGATGGGGCATGTTGAACCACGCGTCCTTTTCAAGCTGGTTGGCCAGATCAATCATCACCTCAAGCGGCACGCCGCCTGCGTAGGTTACATCGCCCGGCTTTGGCCGCGCGTCCCAGCTGGACAGCTCAGAATTGTTTGTCTCCATCCAATCCATGAAGCGCAGCGCACGGAATTGGCCAATGCGCGCAGTCCATTGCGGGTTGAACACCGCGCCCTGGTCAAAGCGGCGGGTGTTGTCGGTGTGCACAACAGTGATGTTGCGCGGCGGGTCGGTGACGTTGATCCGTTGAACCCGCAGCTCAACACTGCCCGAACCGGGCGCATAGTCAAAGGACACTTCTCCCTTGCCGTAGCGCACATTTTTCGCCCTTCCCGAGACTTCGATCACGCCTTTGCCCTCGAAGCGCAATCGGTAGCGCCCCTTGAGCGAGACAGCCTCCTCCGGCATGTCCGTCAGAATAACCGTGCCGATGCTACTCAGCTCGCGCGGCATCTTCACCGGCCAGCCCTGTGCATCGAGATAGCCGCCAGCACGCAGCTCAGCATATTCCATCCCGCCCCATTGTCCGGGCTTGTGTCCGATCCAGGGGCGCGCGGTTTTCATCAGGTCGATGAAGGGCACCTGCGTGCTCCAATCGGTCACGGAAGCCAGACCAATGGCGACGGCATTGGTCCCTGCAACTGCCCCGTCCGGCACTTGGGTCAGGTCTGCCACTGGGGTCGTCGGCGGCCCGGTTGGGGCTACGGGTGTTGCGCTGGCAGGTTTTGGGGCGGTCGGCGGCACGGGCGTGACGGCGGCCCCGGCGTAGGCCTGCACTGTGTCCCATGCGACGCGCTGCAAGACGCGAGCCAGGTCTTCGTCGGGCGTATCAAACGCCTTGCCAAACTTGTCCTTGAAATCACCCGGCAGGCCCAGCGGCGATTGCCCGGTCAGCGTGGCATATTGCACCATCGCAACAAAGTAGTGGCCCATGTCATTGAGATGAATGTCATCGTCAAAAAGAGCCGCGATGGTGTCGACGCCCGCCACCTGCCCCGCGGCGATCTCATCATGCAGTCGGGCCAGCGCTTGACCCGCGGGGATCAGAGCAACCGTGGCCGTCTCAGAGCGGGTGCCCGCCGCGATCTCGGCAACGATGCCTTCCCACACGGACAAATCCTGATCGAGGCGGTCGCGCCACGGGATATGTGCCTGTTCGTCATAATCAACCTCAGCCCCCGTGCCGCTTTTGAGGCTATGCCACGTCTCCTGCACAAAAAGCCGCACCTGCGGGTTGGCGGCGGTGGCAAGCCCGGCAAAAGCTTGGGCGTACACCTCCGTCTCTGACCATTTGACGTGGTTCGCAAGCGGCACGGCCTCTGTCAGGATCAGATGGGTCACACCCCCTTCGGGCAGCACCGTGCGGGCGTCCACCCCTTCGGCGGTGTCGGATTCCTGCCAATTATAGCGCAGCGGTGCGCCGTTGATGATCTGGGCCTGCACCGCTGCGTCCCCGGTGCCAGCGAGCAAGGCCTGCTCCAGCATCGTGGGCCCTTTGGTACCAAAGAGGCTGTGCCCGACCATCAGCACGGAAAACAGCCCGGAAAGACCGCTCATGCCACTGCAACTCCGGTTTCAGGGTGGCGCTGCACAACCTCCCAGACAATGCGCTGCATCAATGCTGCAACCTCCGGCGCGGGTGCCTCTGCTGGGGTGCCATCCGCGCGCAACAACGCATGCGGCAAGCCCAGCGGCGAGCGGTGATAGAGCACCGCATAATGGGTCAGCGCCACCAGATACGCCCCCAGATCGTTGAAATGGATCGTGTCAGCCGTGCCGTCCGCCTGCTTGGCAAAAAGGTCATCGACACCTGCAATTTCTGCCACCCCGCTTTGCGCCTCAACCGCGCGGATAAACGCCGCCTTGACCTGTCCCGCCGGGATCAGATGGATCGGAGCCTCCCCCTCCAGCAAGGCCGGGAATTTTACCTGCGTCTGCCAAAATTTGCGCAGATCGCGGTCAATTCGGTAGAGCCAGCCGTTGCCATCATCGGTGTGATGCCATGTCTCATACAAATAGATCCGAGCGTTTGGATTGGCCTCAAACGCGAGGGCAGCCCAGCGGGCGAGATATTCAGCGCTGTCATGGTATCGGATCGCATCCGCAATCTCGACCATCTCTGTCAGGACAATGCTATCGTAGCCCCCTGATCCGATAGCCTCTTTTGCGGGGCGAAAGCGGGGATGATCATTTTCCACATCAAAGCCATTGACCGGCAGATCCGGCTCCCAATGCTCTTTGAGCGAGGTGCCCCAGCCAAGCTGGCTGTCATAGCGGTGCCCCTGCCCTGCAAGCTGCGCCAGCATCGCGGGCATGTCCCGACCAACCAGCGAATGCCCAAGGTGAAAGACGTTGAGCGCGCCGTCAGGCTTGGGCAGCGGATTGGCATAAAGCGTTTGCGCCGTGCTCAACAACCGTTGACGCTGGACGTACGTATAGCCCCCAAAAGCCGAGGCTGCGGCCAATACCCCAATAGCCGCGCGGCGGGTCAGCTTCATCATCGGCTCAGGCTCCTTTGTGGGCACCGTGAGGCGCCATCACAGCGGTGACAAGGTGATCTGCGGCCTCATCAAACCGGCCCGGCAGCGTATCGCCGACGGCAAAACACCCCGCAGGCTGCACAAAGGTAGCGGTAAACGTCTGCGCGGCCAGATCAAGCGTCACATCCATATGATCAAAGCCAAAGAGCATACCCGTCTCCGGGTATTGCGCCTTGTAAGCGGCCTCTTTGGCGGAAAATATCAGCTTGGCGAGCCGTGCCTGATGGGGTCCTTTGATGCGGTCAAGCTCCGCGTCAGAGCAGATGGCAGACATGAGGTCTGCCGCCAGATCGGTGTTTTCCTCGATGTCGAGACCAAACAGCACAGGCGCGTCCGTGACCGCGGCTGCACAAAGCGTGGCTTTATGCGAAATGCTGCCTGCGATCCCTTCGGGCCAAATGGGCGCGCGATCCTTTGCGGCATGGATGGGTTGCGGGGCATGACCAAGGCGCGCCATCGCACTGCGCGCGGCGGCACGGCCTGCGGCGAACTCCTGTTTGCGTGTGGGAAAGGCGCGGCTTAGATGATCGGCCTCCCCGCCCAGCGCCTCTGGTTGAGCCGCACGCGGGTCTGTCACTGCCACAGCAACGGCGTTGTCAAACAACGCTGCAATCACGGCTTGCGCCCGCGCCAGCCGGTCCGGTGCCCCCATGTGCCTCACGCACCGGCCCTGCTGCGGCCTGCACGCATCGCGCGGCGTTTTGACATGGTCTCCGTCTTGGCAGGCTCCGGTGTCGTGGCGGGCTGAGGGGTCTGTGCCTTGTCGATATGCCCGGCCAATCCGTCGAGGGTGGGAAACCGAAAGATATCCGTGATCGACAGACCATCGTTGTTCAACGCAGCCTTGATATCGCGGTGCGCCTGCACGGCCAGCAAGGAATGCCCACCAAGGCCAAAGAAGTTATCCTCGCCGCGAATATCGCTGACACCGAGCAGAGCAGACCAGACCTCCGCAATCGTGGCCTGCGTCGCACTGACAGGCACCTCCTGGGTTTTGGGGCGCGGCGTGCGGCGACGCTCAGGTCGAGGGAGCGCCTTGCGATCGATTTTCTTGTTCGGGGTCAGCGGCATGGCATCCAAGGACACCAGATAAGAGGGCACCATGATATCGGGCAACTCCTGGCCCAGCGCGGACCGGGCCGCCTCCAACGTGAGCGGCGCAGTTGTGGTGACATATCCAACAAGCTGGTCGCTACCAAAGGCCTGGGTCATGCTGACAACCGCCTGTGTGACACCGGGCAAGGCGGCAAGTTTGGCCTCGATCTCACCCAGCTCAATGCGGTGGCCGCGCAGCTTGACCTGCGCATCGGCACGGCCCGAGAAATGCAGAACACCGGCCGCGTCCCAGGCCGCCAAATCACCTGTGCGGTAAAGTTTGCCGCCGCCAAAGGGATTGTTCACAAACCGGTCCGTGGTCATGGCCTCACGTTGCCAATATCCTTGAGTAACGCCCTGTCCACCAATCCATAATTCACCATCAACACCAACGGGTTGCGGGCGCATGTTACCATCTAGGATGAAGACCTGCGTATTGGCAATCGGCGTGCCGATGGGGGCGGTTGCCGCCTCTAGATCCGGGCCTGTGTGCGTTGTGGACCAAATTGTCGTTTCTGTCGGGCCATACATGTTCTGAACCCGCGCGGTACTCGCCGATTGCAGCGCCTTGACCAGTGACCCCGGCAGCGCCTCGCCGCCAATCATCAGGTGTTTGACCCGGCCCAGCGCCTGACGCGCCTCGTCATTGGTGACGAGCATCTGCGCCATCGATGGCGTGCATTGCAAGTGGCTGACATTGTGACGCATGATCTGGGCAGCCATCGAATAATCGCCCTCCTCCAGCATCACCCCGGTGTTGGAACGTTTCAGTACCTCAGCCAGTGGCTTCAGACCTTCCATCACCAGCGCAGGCTCAATACCGTAGTCGATCAGGCAGGCGATTTCATCCACACCGATCTGCTTGAGCGCCTCAGCCCGCGCCACACCGTCCGCAACAGTGCCAAACAGACCGCTGTCGTTGAAATACCGCTGGAAGGCAAACTCAAGGATCGCGTCCAGCTCTTCATCGGAGACCCCTTCCAGGTCGAGATCAAAAGCGTTTGACGTGCCCTCGGGCCGTTTGAAGGCCGGGAAGGCCCAGGCGTATTGCTTGATCAGCGCCGCGGCAGACCGAAGGTAAGCCTTCATCGGTTCGCGCGCGACCTCTTCAGCCGCTTCGCGCGTGTCCGCCAGATAGCTGTGCAACATCAGCGTGACCGTGAAATCAGCCGGATCATGGCCCGCGTCGCGCAACGCCTGATGGTAGATTTTGATCTTGTCGCCAACTTCCTCGATGGATTGGCCCAGAAGGTGCGTGAGGACATTCGCCCCGATCTCACCCGCCTCTTTCCACGTCTGCGGGTTGCCGGCCGTCGTCACCCAGACCGGCAGTTCGGCAGAAACCGGGCGCGGCTGCGTGATCACCGCATGGGACGTGCCGTCCTGCTTGGGAAACGCGACCGCCTCACCGCGCCAAAGCGCGCGCAGCTGGTCAATCGCGGCATACATGGCTGGTTTGTTGGCGGGAGGCGTGTTTTCGGGGCGCAGGATGAAATCATCAGGCTGCCAGCCGCTGGCAATCGCCAGCCCGACGCGCCCGTTGGTCAGGTTGTCGATGACCGCCCATTCCTCCGCAATCCTTGCGGGGTGGTGCAAGGGAGCCACGCAGGAGCCTGCGCGCACAGAAAGGTTCTGCGTCACAGCCGCAACGGCCGCACCGGTCACCGAAGGGTTGGGATAGGGGCCACCAAAGGCATGAAAATGCCGCTCGGGCGTCCAGACGGCGTTGAAACCATGGGCATCGGCAAACTTCGCGCCCTCGAGCAGGAGCTCATATTTCTTGGGGCCGACACCGTCGTCATTGCCCCAATACATCAGATTGAAGTCCATCTTGCGGTCAGACCCGGCAATGGGACCGTTTGAGACCAACGTACGGCTTTCATCGCCTGCCAGCACCAGCTTGAAGCCGCGCGCAAGCGTCCAGAACAGCTCAAGCACAGAAATGTCAAAGCTGAGCGACGTTACAGCGAGCCAGACCGCACCGGCGTCGTGATCAATCCGGTCATCCATCCCCGCAAAGAAGTTCGCGACATTGCTGTGGCTGACCATCACACCCTTTGGCACCCCGGTGGAGCCGGAGGTGTAGATCAGATACGCAAGGTCATTTGGCGTGGCCGTTGGGTCGGGGTTGTCAGGCTTGGCGGTGCGGAGCCGTGGGTCACTGTCGATCGGCAGCACCTCCGCGCTGTGGCCCGGCAATTGGCCAGCCAGCCCGCTTTGCGTCACGATAATCGGCGCGGCGCTGTCGCTGATGTAGTGGGCAATGCGGTCTGCCGGGTATGCCGGATCAAGCGGCACATAGGCGCCGCCCGCCTTGAGGATGCCAAGCGCACCGACGAGCAGATCGGTGCCGCGGCTGGTATAGAGACCAACAGGCATCCCCGGTTTTGCCCCCATCTCGCGCAGGGTATGCGCAAGGCGGTTGGCGCGGGTGTTGAGCATGGCGTAGCTGAGCACTTCGCCTTCAAAAACCAGCGCATCGGCGTCCGGCGTGGCTGCAACCTGCGCTTCAAACGCGGCGTGGACCGTGATGCGGTCAAAGGGGCGCTCCGTCGCGTTCCACGTTTCAAGCAGGCGGTGCTCTTCGGCCTTGGGCAGGGCCCAAACCTCATCGCAGGTGGCGGCGGTGGGGAATGCGGCAAAAGCCGCGTCCAGCCGGGCGGCAAGAAGGTCGGCGGCCTCGGCGCTGAGGCGATTGGCGTCGAAGGTGATGTGCGGCTGGTCAGGTTGCAGGGAAATCGTGAGTGCGGCCCCCGGCACAGGGCTACCTGCAAATGACAGGGCGATGTGGGGTGTGGTGGCCTGCGCCACAGCGGGATCGCGCAGGGGCAAGTCTTGGGGGAAACCCGTTGTCGCCTGCGCCCGGGTGATGCCTGCGTCGATCTTTGCGGTGATGTCATTGACGGCATCTTCGCCGTTGGCAGTGAGGCCGAGCGGCACCCAAGGCATTGCGAGCGGGTGAGGTGCGGGCGTTTCAACGGCGAGGTATCCAGCCTCACCTCCAGCGCTTTTGAGCAACGACAATGCCGCGGCGGTGGCAAGCTGCGCCTGGGTCAATGTTCCCGCCGTCGCAAGTGCGCGTGTGTGCAGGTCTATGCCATCCGTCGCGGGGTGGACCAACGACAGGGACAAAGGCTCAAACTGCGTGAGTTGTTGGTGCCAATAACGCTCATCCGCAACGTCGAATTCGGGCATTTCAGGACAGGAAAGCACATCCCCGGTTGAGGCCAGCGTCGAAAGGTCAACGGCCCCGCCTGCAAGCGTCGTCAGGTCGCTGAGCGTTATGGCCCCTTGCCCGGTGGCAACAGTGATACGATCAGATGCGATATCCAAAACGGTTCCGGACGCGCCCTCGCCTGCGTCAACGCGCAGCGCGCCAACGCGCAGAATTGTCTCACCCAGTGTCAGCTTGGGCGTAGTCAGGGGGTTCCAGTAATCCCCGAAATCGAGCCCCCGCACCAAGGCTGACACCTCTTCAGCCGAGTGCGCAAAATCCAGAAAACCCATCTGCGCGGGCCGTTGATCGCGTGCGAAATAGCTGCGCTGGCTGAGATCCTGTGGCGTGCGGTCCAGCGTGCCGCCCTCAAGCTGTGTCAGAACCTCGGCAAAGCTCTCCATCCCGGCGGCATAGCATTTGGAGTTGAGGCTGAATGCCGTTTCATCCGGTGCGTTATCCATCATCCGCTGGGCCAGCAGATCGCCTTCGTCCACGCCCCCCTCGATCATGTGCCAGCTCACACCGTGGGTCGTCTCGCCGTTGATGATCGCCCAAGCAGGTGTGTTCAGGCCCGCATAGCGCGGCAGGGGGCCGTCATGAAAGTTGATGCTGCCCTGCGAGGGCAAAGCCAGCACATCCGCCGGGATCATCCGCAGGTTTGCGATGCTCAGCAGCCACTCCGCTTCAAGGCCTGTTACCAGCAGATCGCGGGGTGCGGCATGGACCGACAACCCGCGCGCTGCGGCCCATCCCCCTACGTCAGCGTCGCGCGTCACCACGCCCGCAATCGTGTGGCCCCCGGCAAGGATCATGTCACCGCAGGCAATGGTAAGGGATTCGTCCCCCATCAAAAAGACACGGAACCCGGCGGGATTGAACGTGGCGGTCATGGGTTCTCCTTTGGAACAGGTCGGCTTGGGGCTGGTTTGGCACGGGCCAGCGGCAGGCCAAGACCAAAGCGCAGCAGATCACGGTAGAACCCGGGCGGATCTTGTCGGTTGCGCCCGGTGAGCGTGCAGCGCAGCGAATGGATGGCACCCCCCGCCAGCTTGGCAATCAGTGCCAAAGCCGCATAGGCGCGGCCGTGGTTTTTCACAAAATAGTGGCGGCGCGAGGCAAACCAATAATCCGGGATGCGCTGCCATTCTTTCATACCAGTGGAGACCGAGCCGATGTGCACAACCCGTGCCTGCGGCAGATACCAACACTCCCAACCAGCACGCGCCCCGCGCTGGCACAGGTCCGTTTCCTCAAAATACAAAAAATACGTTTCATCAAAGAGGCCAATGTCGCGCAGCATGCTGGCGCGGATCAGCACGCTGGCACCGGCCACCCAATCGACGCGCGCAGGCTCGGTCGGCAAATCAGGTGCCACAACCGCGTGGCGCAGCAGCCGCGTGATCGGGCCCAGCCGCGCGGCCCCCTCAAACTCCCCCGCGATGGAAGGAAAGCGAAAGGCGGTGGTATGGTCCACATCATCCGCACCGCGCACATGGCTGCCCGCAAACCCTGCCTTGGGTGTGATCTGCATGTGGCGCAAAAGCTGGGGCAAACAATCCGCATCCGGAAAGGCATCAGAGTTCAACAGATAGAAGTAATCCGGCGCGGTGCCATCCGCCATCGTGGCGCGCAGACCGATGTTGTTGCCCGCGCCAAACCCGCCATTCACGTTTGATAACATCAGACGCACGCGATCGCCCTTATCCCAGCCCCGCGCCGCAATCTCACGCTGGAACAGCGCAGAGGAGCCATCGCCAGAGGCATTGTCCACAAGCACCACCTCAGCCCCATCGGCAGGCAGACCAGCCAACGCGGCCTCAACCGCACGCAGGCTCATCTCTGCTGTGCGGTAGTTCAGTACAATCACAAGCACGCGGGGGGTCATGGGCGGTCTCATTCCGCGGCCGTTGCAGGGTGCCAGGCGTCGTCGCCTTCTTCGGGCAAGGCGCGCGCGATCACTTCACGCAATTCCTGGGCCAATGTGGTCACATTCGGGGCCAGGACCATGCTTTCGTGGTTGCCCGGCACTTCGATCACGTCCAGATGCGGAGCGTATCGACGCCAGTCGTTGTCTTCAAACACATACTCACGTTCCGCACTGACCCATTTGCCACCCGTGACCTGCCAATGCAGATCAAGCGCAGGCCGGAACAGCGTCATTGCACCGTCCCATTCCGGCGTTTGGTATTTTCCCACCCCGGCCAGGAAACCCGCCTGCACCTTGAGATCATTAAAGGCGCCTGCCGGGCTGTCCTGATCCACGCCTTCGCGTTTTTGCTTTTCCCATGCCCAGCGCGCGCGGGCCCATTCGATGAGATATCCCGGTCCCTTGGTCCGAACCTCCGCGAGCTTGATCAACGCCTTGTCCGCACGGCTGAGGGAGGGGCGCACGGGCAAAGGCGTGTCGAGCAGCGCAAGCACAGCGACCTCTTCACCTTGCGCGCGCAGCTGTTGCGCCATCTCATAGGCCGTCACACCACCGCCGGAATACCCCGACAACAGATACGGCCCCTTGGGCTGTATCTCTCTGATCTCGCTCAGGTAATCAGCGGCGGCTTGTGCCACATCATCATGTGGTGCCTTGTCCCCGATCAATCCGCGCGCCTGCAGGCCAAAGACCCGGCGTTCCTGTGCAAGCGGCATCGCAAGATGGCGCAGGTTCAACACATTGCCGAACATGCCCGCCACAATAAACAGCGGAGCGGCGTCCCCTTGATCGCTTTGGTTCAGCGGGACGAGGAATTCAAAGCTTTGCGCCGGGGCCGCAGGCGCATCCCCCATTGCGGCGTCGGCCTCCCCTGTCTGGGCAGAAATCAGCGCCGCGCATTTGGCGATGGTCGGTGCCTCGAACAGGACGGAGATTGGGAATTCCACCTTGAACTCCCGTTTGACGCTGGCAAAGAGCCGCACAGCGATCAACGAATGACCGCCCAGATCAAAGAAGCTGTCTTCGACGCCAACAGGGCTGACACCCAGCAGGTTTTCCCAGATTTCGGCCAGCCGTTCTTCGATCCGATTGCGCGGCGCGACGAAAGAGCCATCCAGATCAGGACGCTCAAAGCTCTGGCCGGCACTTGGGGTGTCACCTGGCGGTTGGTCAGCCTGTTCGATGAGCCCCTGCAAGGGGAGCGAAGAGACCATGACCTGTGGACGGTTGAGGCTGAGCGCGCGGCGCAGCGCAACCGGCCCTTCCTGCGCGCGGATGCCTTGAGACACCATATAGGCGAGCCGCTCCTCTGCCGGGGACAGCGCGTCGTCGTTGTCTTCTTCCGCATCGAAACGCACTTCGGCGGCGCTCAGCGGGGCCGCATCAAACGCGCCTTCCAGCCGTTTCATGGCAAAATCCTGCACCTCGACCAGCACCTGACCATCCATGTTACAGATCGTCACGTCAAACCGGGCAAAACCGTCGCTGTCCTGCCCGTCGGACAGGCGCACCCAAGAGCGCACCTGCGGTCCAAGTGGCGCATGAACCCGGATCAACCCGTAAGACACCGGCACCCAAAGCCCGCGTGCCTGATACCCCGGCACAAGATCGATGGCCCATCCGGTCGCAAGATCCATCAGGCCAGCATGCAGCAGATGGCCTGCGTCAAGGTCGCCTTGCGCCTCTGTCGGCAAGGCGAGGTGGGCGAGCCCTTCAGCATCGCCAAAGGCCATTTCGCGCAGCACATGCCAGCGCGAACCAAAATTCAGATGCGCCTCCTGAGGGGATCGCAGGCGGTCGCCTTCGGGGGCAACCTGCGCCGTGCCACAACGCGCAGCGATTGCCGCAAGGTCGATGGTCGCAGCGGATGGCTGGGACAACGGCGCAAGCCCCGCCTGCGCGTGCAATTGCCAGCCGGCACGCCCCTGAAACATACAATCGCTGCGCATCTCAGCGCTGTAACCGGCCCCATCGCGGCGCAGGGTGATCTGCATGTCGCGCGCCATGTGGTCGTCCACCGGCAATGCACGCAGGAAATAGAGGTCGCGGATATCAAAACTCTTGAGCCCCTGCGCCTTTGCTGCCTCGGCCAGCATTTCGATGTAGCCTGTGCCGGGCAGGATCGCCTGTCCGTCCGCGGTGCGGTGCTGGTCCAGCACCCATTGATCCGTGTTAAGCGGGGCAGCAAAGACAGGATCGCCCGCGCTGTCAGACCCTGCGGTCTTGATCAGGCCGGCGTCAACGCTGCGGGGCGGCAGCACATCACTGGCCCCGCCTGCCAAGGCGTTTGCGGCCATACCAACGTCCGCCCAGACACCCCAGTTGACCGCCACAACGCGGGTCTTGCCCCCGCGCCGGGAGGCGGCAAAAGCATTCAGCCAGGCGTTTGCTGCAACATAGTCTGTCTGCCCCGCCGCACGGGTCGCAGTGGAGGTAGAGGAGAACAGGATCAACAGCTCAAGCGTGCCATCGGGCAGCAATTGATCCAGCACCCGAAGGCCCTGCACCTTGGGCGCAAGCACCGCATCCATCTGCGCATCTGTTTTCGCCAGTAGCGGTGCATCATCAAGCACGCCAGCAGCATGGATCACCCCGGTGAGCGTGTTGTGGCGGGCCTGCACATCCTCGATCACGCGGCGCATCTGTGCGAGGTTCGCCACATCCGCCTGGGCCACCTCCACCTGTCCGCCCTGGGCCTGTGCCAGTTCTTCCAGCCGCATCACAGCGCGCATGCGCCGCGCGGTGCGGTCGGTGGTGCCGTGTTTGGCGAGATACCCCTGCCACGCCTTGCGGTCGGGCATCGCCTCACGGATGAGCAGAATCACCTGCGCCTTGTGGCTGCGCAGAACATCTGCGGCGATGGTTTGGCCAATGCCGCCGAAACCGCCTGTGATCAGATATGTCCCACCATCGCGGAAACCCTCCTCTGCCCCTGATTTCAGTGGCAAGGTGCGATACCCCATCTCAAACCGTTTATCGCCGCGATAGGCCGCGACAAGGTTGGAGGGTGCCGCCAGCAGCTCTTCGAGAAGGCGCGTTGTGAGGGCCTCATCCAGCGTTGACACAGGTTGAGGTTTGGCAAACCATCCGGTGTTGGCCGGTGTCAGGCTCTCTTGCGGCTCAATGTCGATTTGCGCGGCTGTGACACCGGGCATCTCGCGGGCAAAAACCCCTACCGGACCACTGATCAGCGCCTCTTCGGGGTGCGGCACGCCCTCCTCCCGGACTTGCGCGGCCCCGGCGGTAAAGACGCTCAGGTGCAGCGGAGCGTCCAGCCCCGCTTCGGTCAGGGATTGCGCCAGCCACGTCAGGCTCCAGAACCCCTGTTCGAGGTTGCGGTCAAATACCGAAGACCCCGGGCGCGGCGCGACATGATCATCGGTGAGCCAGAAATGACCGATCCGGTCCGGCATCGCGTCATGTTCTTTCAGCGCGGTAATGAGTTGATCATAGCCCTGCCGCCCCTGCTCCGCCGCGAGGGTGTAATGCGTCTCATTCACCTGCGCAAAGGCATCCCCGGCCTGCACGCTCATGACCCGGTGGCCCGCATCGCGCAGGCGTTGCATGACCGGCGCGCCACAGCCTGCATCATCTGCAAAGATCAGCCATGTCAGCGGCCTGTCGGCCAGATCGCTGGCCACATCGATGTCCACATCGGCAAAGCGGGGCCGCCATGCGGGCACAGCCCCCCAGTCTTCGATGTCTTCCAGACGGGTCAGCACCTCGGTGGGCGCGGCCACAGCGGCACTGCCGGGTTCAATAAAGTATTTGGCGCGCTGAAACTGATAGGTCGGGAGGACCACGCGATTGCGTTTCGCCTCACCCCAGATCTGGGTCCAGTCGGCCTCAACCCCGCAGGCCCAAAGCCGCCCGATGACCGAGATGAAGTACATGTCATCCGCGATGTCCTGATCGGGATGGCGCAGGGTGGAAAGGACCTGCGCCGGGGCGACATCGGCACTCATTTGGGCCAAAGCGGAGAGCGCCTTGCCCGGTCCAACTTCCAGATAGACCCGCTTGCGGGGGGCCGCGAGCGTGGTGATGCACTCGGCGAAATGTACGGTGTTGCGCAACTGGCCGACCCAATAGTCGGGACTGGTGGCCTCTTGCGGTGTGAGCGGCTGGCCTGTGCGGTTGGAGATCACCTGAGCGTGCGGTGTTTGCAGATCAAGACCGGCAAGAAACCTGCGATACCGATCTAGGATCGGCTCAAGCATCCGGCTGTGGGCGGCGATGTCGATGGCGATGCGCTGGCATTCGATCTCTGCCGTACTCAGACGTTCTTGCATCGCATCAAGGGCTGCTTGCGGGCCGGAGACCGCGATCAGTTCGGGCGCGTTGATGGAGGCAATATCGAGGTCATCCCCCAAAAGCGGCTCAATCGCGGACAAGGGCGCGGAGATGGACAACATGCCGCCTGCTGGGACTTCATCAAAAAGCCTGCCGCGTAGCAGCACCAGATCAATGAGGTTCTCAAACGTCATGACGCCTGCAAGACACGCGGCGACGTTTTCGCCCATGGAATGCCCCACCATCGCGGTGGGTTGCACCCCCCATGACATCCACAATTTCGCCAGCGCGTATTCGACAATGGCAATGAGCGGCAATTGCACCGAAGGCCTCTTCAGCCTCTGCGAGGCTTCATCGGCCTGATCCGCTTCAGGCAACCAGAGCGCACGAATATCATAGTCAAGCTGCGGCCCGAGGTGGTCAAGACCGCGGTCCATCCATTCGGCGAACTCCGGCTCTGTCTCATAGAGATCACGGGCCATGCCGACATATTGCGCGCCGCCGCCGGGGAACATGAACACCACTTCGGGCGCATCCCCCAACGCGTCGTGGGTGAACACGCGGCGGGTGTCGCCCTGCTCCAGCAACTCTGCAGCCTGCGCATGGGTTTCGGCCACCACAACGCGACGTTTGTCAAAGGCGCGGCGTCCGTTCTTGAGCGTATACGCCACGTCCGCCAGCGGTTGATCAGGATGCGCGCGCAGATGCGCCGCTAGTGCTGCGGTATTGGCCTCCAGCGCCGATTTGCTGGCACCGGAGACAACAAGCGCATGGAAAGGCCAGTCGCTTTCTTCTGACGCGGCACGCGCGGGCGCTTCTTCAAGGATCATATGGGCGTTGGTGCCGCCCACGCCCAGCGCGTTCACGGCGGCGCGGCGCGGTGTTTGCCCGGTGGCCCAGTCCGTCAGCGTATCGTTAACGCGGAAAGGTGACCCCTCAAACGGGATCACGGGATTGGGCGCTTCATACCCCAGCGACGGCGGGATTTGGTGGTGATGCAGGGCCAGCGTGGCCTTGGCCAGTCCGGCAATGCCAGCGGCAGTATCGAGGTGGCCAATGTTGGTTTTCACCGAACCGATGCGGCAAAAATCACTGGCGTCCGTCTCAGCCCGGTAGGCTTCGGTCAGGGCCGCGACCTCAATCGGGTCACCCAGATAGGTCCCTGTGCCGTGACATTCGATCATGCCGATGCTTTGTGCCGCGACCCCTGCGGCATCAAGCGCCTTGGCAATGGCTTGTGTCTGCCCGTCGACGGATGGGGCAAGATACCCTGCCTTGGCCGCGCCATCGTTGTTGACAGCGGAACCTTTGATCACCGCCCAGATGTGATCCCCATCCGCCACCGCGTCGCTGAGCCGCCGCAAGGCGACGCACCCTGCGCCGGAGCCAAAAACCGTGCCTTGGGCGCGGTGATCAAAGGCATGGCAATGCCCATCCGGCGACAGGATTTCATTTTCCTTGAACGCATAGCCGCGCCCATGGGGCAGCTCAATCGTCACGCCACCCGCCAGCGCCATATCCACTTCGCCTGCGCGCAACGCCTGCGCGGCATAGTGGATCGCGACCAGCGAGGTGGAACAGGCGGTTTGCAGGTTGATCGAGGGGCCATGCAGGTCAAAGACGTGGCTCACCCGGGTCGACAGAAAATCCTTGTCGTTGCCGGTATGGCGCAGCAGGAACATGCCCACATCGTCGACAAGGTCAGGATTGGAGCAGATGTTGAAATAGAAATAGCTGCCCATGCCGCAGCCTGCATAAACCCCGATGGGGCCTGCAACAGTCTCCGGCGGATGGCCCGCTTGCTCCATTGCCTCCCATGCAACCTCAAGAAATTTGCGATGCTGCGGATCAAGGATCGCGGCGTCTTTGGGGGAAAAGCCAAAGAACTCCGCATCGAACGTATCAAAACCGTCCAGCACAGCGGCGGCGGGCACGTAGTTCTTGCGCGCGATGGCCTCGGGGCTTTCACCGGCGTCGCGCAACTCTTGCTCTGACAGACGGCGGATTGATTCCACGCCGTCGCGCAGGTTCGCCCAATAGGCATCAACCCCGGCGGCACCGGGCACGTTGACCGACAGGCCCACAATCGCAATATCTTCGCCCGACATTGGGCGGGTATCTGAAGTGTTCATCATTTCACACATCATCCCATCACCTGACTTGCGCCAAGGCCGGGCCCTCATGGGTTATTCTGGCAATGCTGCGTTGGCCTACAGCGCAATCTGGGCAGAATTATGCCAAATCGCCCATCAAAGCCGGATTGAGCAGCACTTTAAGCGCTTTTTGCCTAACGCAGCAGGGGAATAACACAACAGTCACGTCAATGCAGCGCGATTATTGCCGCAGGGTCAACAATCCGGCCACAATTTGCCATTGCGGCCAGTTGGATGGCTCAAAAGACCGTGCGTTTGCCTTTGGGCGTGACCTCAGCTGTCATTGCGGTCTTTGAAACTGCGTATCGCGGTTTGCGCGCCCGCCGCGGCAAGCATTTTTCGGCGTGGCCCAGAATCGCACCAGCAGTCAGCCACGTCAGTGGTGTCAGCGTCGCGTTCAGCAACATGTCCATCATCGTAATGCCGAGAATAAGACACAGCGGAGCAACATAGGGTGACAGCTCTGCGTCCCGGTTGCGGCGAATGTAGAGCCACATCAACACCAAGGGCAGCGCCAGCAAGCCAAATTCGCAGATATAGCCAAGCCAGCCAAACGTGCCGAAAATGATGATCCAACGCCCATCCGGTATGGTGAGAATTTGGCCGGTTTCCACATCCCGTATCAGGCTACGGCCCCAACCGCCCCACCCAAAGGCGGGCTTTTCTGCTGCACGGGCAAGGAGTTGCTCTTCGTTGTTGAAGCGATACCCGAGGGATTGCGCGCGATCTGCGTTGATCGCTTCGGCCTGTGCGAGGATCGCGTCAAGCGGCACCAGTTGCAAGTTCCGCAACATCGGATAGGCCACCGCAACAAAGGCAAAGAGCGCCGCCAGACGGATTTGCCAGCGCATTGGCGCAAACAGGATGATCGGCGTGAGCACCATCCCATAGGCAAAGGACGCAAGGCTTTTGCACAGCACCAGAAGAACGCCAAGGTAGCCGACCAGCAATACCATTTTCCAGCGATCAATCACAGGCGAAGTGCGCGCGAGCGCAGCAGCGGCCATCAGCCCCATGCAGACGTAAAGCGCGAGCCAAAGACCATGCGGCAGGAACACAATCGGTCGGAACCCCCCAGCCCGCATCATCTGTTCGAAAGAATGCTGGAAAAAGCCATAGACCCAGACGTTCATTTGCGGGCTAAGCCGGATCTCAATCAGGGACGGGACCGAATAGACCAACGCCCCGACCATCAGCGCCAGCAGCATCTCGCGCAAACCATCCTCAGACGCGAGGAACTGGCGTGCCAGCAAGAACGGCACCAACGTCAGGATTTGCGCAATCAGAACGGACCCAATGTCGCGCACCGACTGGCCGGGCAGTTGATCCACAATAAACCGGATCGGCTCTGCATTGCGCAGCACCTCAAATGCGATGGGGTCAGAGTTCGTCAGCGTGGTAGGCACCGCGCTGAAGATCAGACCGACCACAAGCAATTGCGCGATCCGGCTTTCTGGCCACAGCACCACCTTTTGCCGCATGGCAAAAAGCAGGATCAGCAACACAGAAAGATTCGGGATCGATACTTTGTCCATCGCGGGCACCAGCGGCAGGTTGAACTCAGTCAGAGGAGGCAGAAACAGGTAGCCCCCAAGAATTGACCAGATCAGCGCCCGCTCCACCTTTTGGGTGCGAAACAGCACAAGGCAGATCACTGGCCAGAGCGCCAGCATCAGATATGCAAGTCCGTTCCCCATTTGTCGCGTCTGACGATCCTGTGTTTGATGTGCGCAGAAATTAGCACTTGGCCCCTGACCTGTCATCCCGCTAGATTGCGGATCAGATTGGGTGCGAACAAACATGACTGGCGGTAAAGGCCTGTAAAATATGATATATTACGACGATGGCGCTGCGCAGTGCATCCCTTTCGCAACACCTGCACCCGGATTGGCCCCTTGAAATTTGGCGCCATTCCCCACGCGGTTGACGTCAATATCCCGACCACAGACGCATTGTTTCGCACGGTTCGCGACCGCCTTGAGGCGCGCAGTGGGTTTGCGCTGGCGACGTTGAACCTTGACCACCTGACTAAACTGCCCCGCGATCCAGCCTTTCTGGCGGCATACCGCGCGCATGAACTGGTGGTCGCGGATGGCCGTCCCGTGGTCTGGCTGTCGCAATTGGCGCGTCAACCGGTAGAGTTGATGCCCGGCTCTGACCTGATCATACCGCTCTGCGCCCTCTGTTCGGAAATGGGTGTGCCGATCGCCATGGTCGGCAGTTCAGATGCGGCTTTGGACGGCGCGGCGACGGCCCTGCGCACGGCTGTGCCGGGCCTCAAAGTGGCCTACGTTCATGCGCCCCCTTACGGTTTTGATCCGGCAGGCGCTGAGGCCGATGCTCTGTTTGACGCTTTGGAAGCCAGCGGCGCGGGCCTGTGCTTTGTCGCACTCGGTGCACCCAAACAGGAACTATTTGCTGCCCGCGGTCGGGACAAGGCGCCCAGCGTGGGTTTTGCGTCCATCGGGGCGGGGCTGGACTTTTTGGCAGGGCACCAGGTGCGCGCGCCGCGCGTGATGCGGATGCTGGCGCTCGAATGGCTTTGGCGCGCGCTGCAAAGCCCGATGCGGATGGTGCCGCGCTATGCCAAATGCTTTGCGATCCTGCCGGGGTTGGTGGTGCAAGCCATTCGGGCGCGGCAGACGTCGCGCTGAAACGCCGCTTCACTTGTATTCAATGATCCCCTGCCGCCTGCGCATCAGACGATTGGCGTAAAACTTCAGCGCGCCCAGCGCTTCGGGAAATCTGCCAAGGGTTGTGAACAAGGCCCAGCGCAGCCCGCTGTGACGGGCCAGACGCAGCACCTGCAGCGGATAAATCAGCCCCAAGGCCAGCGCCCAAGGGGTTGTCAGCAAAGCGGCCAGCAGGATCAGCACGGGCAGCACGCCGCCCCAGATCAGCGCGCGCCGGGTCTGCGCCACCCAGTGACGCTCAGGCGGGGTGCCATGCAGCGCGGCCCCTTCCGCAAAAGCGTGACCTGCACGCTTGCTGCGCTGCCACCATTGGCCAAACCGTGTGATCGCCGCATCATGCCACGTCATTTCTGCGTCAAGCCGCCAGACCTCCCACCCCGCTGCGCGCAGGCGCACGCAAAGCTCCGGCTCTTCACCCGCGATCAGTGTATCACGATAACCGCCCACCTCCTGCACCGCCGCACGGCGCATGAGCGCATCCCCCCCACATGCCAAGGCCGGGCCGATGGGCGTGTCCCATTCGGCATCGATCAAAGCGTTATACACGGATGCTTCGGGGTGCCGTTCGCGTCGCCTGCCGCAGGCGACGGCGGCTTTTGGTGTGCCCTCAAGAAAACGTTGGGCCGTGGCAAGCCATCCTGCGCGCAGCACACAATCACCATCGAGAAACTGCACATAGTCCTGACCGGGATCCACCGCTGCGATCCCTGCATTGCGGGCGCGCGCGGCTGTGAAAGGTTGGGTCATGTCAAGGGTGATCACCTCTGCGCCGGCCACCTGCGCCGCCACGATGGACCCATCGGTTGAACCAGAATCGACATAGATGATCTGCGTCACCTGTCCTTGCAATGCCTCCAGACAGGCAACCAGACGCGCGCCTTCGTTGCGTCCGATGACAACGGCGGCAATGCTCATGGTTGGTCCTGTTTGAGAAAATCATCGTAGCGCTCTGACCCCACAAGGAAACCTGCGCGGATCAGCAGCTCCACCCTGTTCCATTTGCGCGCCTCGAGAGAAAACAGCGAGACGTCCGGTGCGTTTTCCAGAACTGCGGCACGTGCCGCGTCTTCGCCATGCGCCAGATCACCCGTCGCCAGCGAAGCGGCATCGCGCGCGGCAGTGTTGCCCGCAAACTTATAATGTTTGATCACCCCGGTCACGTCAGCACAGCGCACCCCCATTGACAGATGCGGATGCGGTGCGGGCGTCACACCGGGGCCGTTGAAGATCAGCGGATGTTTGGTCAAGCAGCAGTTTTCCCCAAAGACCTTGCCCCGCACCCCGCCAAAACAGAACTGCAGCGCGGCGGAGGGGATTTCATTGTCGTTCAACAGCGCCGCAAAGGGGATGTCCGCGCTGTGATATGGAAAGCGCGTGACCGTGCTGATGTCGAAATAGGCAAACGCCTCAAGCGCATGTTCGTACGAGAAATCAACGACGGCATTGAGCGGCGCTTTGGGGAACATCTCAAGCATTTGCGCCATCAGAGCGGTGGCCCCCTGCCCCTCAAGATAGCGGATCAGCCCAGACAGGCCGATTTGCGCGCGCCCCTGAAAATCAAAAATCTCGTCCATATCCACGTAAAGGCACCAGCGGTTTTGACCATAGGCCTGCGCCGGATACAGACGGATCACAACTGCGTAATCGGCAAGCGGCAGGGTGCATTGATCAAGGATGGTGCCCGGTTCAGCCTTGATCCGGGCGATGGTGTCATCGGTTGAACCATTGTCGATAAAGGCGAAGTGACGAATGCCAAGGCTGCGATAATGCTCAAAGAACGCATCCATATAGTAGCTGCCGTTGCGCACCAGAACGATCGCCAGCACCTCATCCGCCGGGATACCCGGCGTCTTCGGACCGTGCAGATGGCGCACCGCACGCGCGAACCGCGCCCGGCGGCGGCGGTCAGCGGCCCGTTGCCACAGGCGGCGCAAGAGATGTGCAGGGCGTATCATGGCCGCGTGATAGGCTAGGACGGCGCGCCCGTCTACTGCCGGGTCGTGTTGCGGAGTTTTTCGGCCCGTACCGCGGCATCGGAGCCGCAATCCGACTCATGGTTTCGGCCTCAGGCCGGCGATTCCCGGCGTTCCGTTGGCGGTGCCACCACATTCGCCGCATCTCGCAACCCAGGTTCGTAGAGCGTATGCGTGGCGCGGCCCGCGTTCTTGGAGGCATAAAGCGCCACATCGGCGTCTGACAGCAGTTCTTCCATGCTGGGCCGTTCATCGGATTGCAACCAAACCGTGCCGATGCTCGCTGAGATGCAGCAATCTGTGCCCTGAAACGGCATCGGCTTTTCGAGACGTTCAATGATGCGTGCCCCGACGCGGCGCAGGGTTGCTTCCCCCGTGACATTTGGCAGGACAATGGTGAATTCATCCCCGCCCACCCGCGCGACAGTGTCATCTGCACGGGTTTCTGCAACCATGATATGAGCAACCTCTTGCAATACATGATCGCCCGCCGCGTGGCCCAAGGTGTCATTGATGGTTTTGAAGTAGTCGAGGTCGATGTGCATCACGGCGAAAGGCACGCTGCGGGTCAACAGCCGGTTCAGCACGGTTTCGAGCGCGCGGCGGTTTTTCAAACCCGTCAGCGTATCGGTGAACGCCTGCTCCTCCGCGGCGATCTTGGCCCCCTGCAAGCGGCTGTTGAGCCGATATGATTCCTCCATCGCGGCAGTTTTCGCTTCGACAAGATAGAGCATTTCGATGGCAAGGTCCGTGACCGCAAAATCCGCGTTGGTGAGCGCAAAGTCACGCACGCCATCCAAAATCGAGATGCCAAAACTGAGATTAAGGATCATCTCGCCGTTTGTACCGGTTACAGGGACCAGAACACCCTTTAGCGTTGTACAGGGTTCACGGCGCAGTTTCAGGACCATTTTGCGTCCCGCAGCTTGTGCCAATTCGATGGCGGAGTTCAGGTGGCGCGGGCGTTTGACCTCAAACAGGTCAAGCACACATTGCCCCAAGACCGCATCTCCGCCACACATCTTGCGCAATGTTGGCCCTGCGTGCAGGACCATGCCACGGACATCAAGCCGCAGGTGCATCGGACAGAGCACATCCAGCGTTTGCATATCCGTCGCCAGTGTCATCCTGCCCGCGCCCCAAGCTCAAAGCTGCGGCCTTCGGCGTAGTCGCTTTCGATGAGGGAGATCGAGACAGTTTCGGCCCCACTCTTGCGGCCCGTATGTTCCAGAAATGCCAATGCGCCATAATCATCCGCCATGGCCCGCAAGACGCCCATCATGACATGCCCATAGCCGGCCACATCGGCGTTGCAGCGCAGCTCAAAATGGCCGTCCGCGATCATCTCAATCTCGACTTTGGGCAAATCGAGGTCACTGACGGCAAGCCGCACCCGATCATCGAGGTCCTCCAGCGACAGGACAAAATCAAGAAAATCATCCCCGCTGAACCGCAAAAGCCGGCGCACGGATTCAAACTCCGGATGAGAAACGATAAAGGTGCCGATGTCCTCCATCACATCTGCACGCGGACGGTCCAGCACCTCAGCCGCGGCATCCAGCAGGCGAGGCGTGAAATCATCGCGGTAGGGCAGCATGCTTTCAAACTCGCTGACCCCGACGCCCGCGTGGTCGGTCACCTCATCCCACGTGGCGTGGCCATAGCTGTGGCGCACGTATGATTGTATCGTTCTATTGATCAGCCCAAGCATGATCACAGCACTCCCGCTTTCCCGTCTCCAGACAATCAACGCAAGGAGTTAACATTTGGCCAATAAGTCTATTTTTATGGACTTTTGGCGGCATGTGAGTCTTAGGAATTCCCCCCAAAGATCGGGCGAAGCCAGAGGCCTAGAAGTCCGTCGGCGCGCCACCTTCTGCTTTGCGACGGTCCACAAAGTCAGACAGTTCTTCGCGGATCGCATCATCCATTGCAGGCGGTTCAAAGCTGCTCACGATCTCCTTGAACATGTGATGCGCCCGCTCCGCTGTCCAGATGCCGCCCGCGACCTCCCAGCCTTCATAGTTGCGCCAATCCGACAGAAACGGCTGGTAAAAAGCGGTAGTGTAGCGTTCTTGTGTGTGCTCGATCCCAAAGAAATGGCCCGCGTTGCCCACCGATTTGATCGCATCAATGGCAATTTCATCCGGCCCGGTGGCACAAATCTCAGGCTGCATGTACCGCTGGATGTGCTGGAGCACTTCGCAGGCCATGATAAATTTCTCCGGCGAGGCGATCAGCCCCCCCTCCAGCCAGCCCGCGGCATGGTAGACCATGTTGGTGCCCGATTGCACCGAAGCCCAAAGCGAGTTTGACGTCTCCCACATGGCCTGACCGTCTGGCACGTTGGCCGCACAAACACCCGAGGACCGCATCGGCAGGTTGTAGTAGCGCGCCAATTGCCCGGTCATCTGCGTTGCGCGCATGTATTCCGGTGTGCCAAAGGCAGGCGCGCCAGATTTCATATCCACGTTGGACGTGAAAGTTCCAATCGCAACAGGACACCCTGGACGGATGATCTGGGCTAGCACGACAGCACAAAGCGCTTCGGCCAGTGATTGCGCCACCGCCCCCGACATGGTGACAGGGGCCATCGCCCCCGCCAGCGTGAAAGGTGTCACAACCAGCCCCTGCCCGCGCCGCGCCATCCGCATCCAGCCATCCATCATCGGATGGTCATGTTTCAGTGGCGAGGTGGAGTTGATGTTGGTGTACATGCTCGGCGTGGCGTCAAACTCATCATGGGTCTGACCGTTCGCGATGCGCACCATTTCCATAACGTCTTCGACACGCTCTCGGCCCAATGAATAGGCATGCATCACCTTGTCTGTCAGCGTCAGCTTGTCATAAAGCACGTCGAGATGGCGCACCGAGGCGTGCACATCCACCGGTTCCACCGGATAACCGCCCGCAAAGTGGATGCAGTTGAAATACTGCGTCAGCCGCAACAGATCCTTGCACATCTCGCGCGTGCCGGGAACCTTCTTGCCGATGGCCATGTCCCAGTAGTTCGGCGGAGAGGAGACATTGCCAAACACAAGGTTCTTGCCACCGATGGTGATGGTCCGGTCCTTGTTGCGCGGCGTCAGTGTGAATTCGGCAGGGGCTTTGGCAATCCACTCCATCACAAAATCACGGCCCATGCGGACGTTTTCGCCGTCCACCGTACAGCCCGCCTTGCGTAGAATATCGAGCGCCTCAGTGTTCAGAAACTCGATCCCGATCTCTTCGAGAATGCGCATCGCGCCATCGTGGATGGCTTCGACACCTTCAAGGCTCAGCGGTTCGGTCGGGCGGTCGATGTTGACGGGAGGGTCCCACGGCATCTGCTCAATAACAGAAGCGCCGCGCCGTTCTTTGGCACCTGCACGGCCACCACCACGGGTTCTGCGTTTGGGGGTATCATCTGCCATGCTCATCGCCTCCTGAATTGGTCTTCAGAAAGCCCCAAGGCATGTATCCCAGCCTTGCCATTCGCGACGATAAGTGTCGTTTTTGAGGTTTGATCGGACGCGCTTACAGCTTCCGCGCGTCAAGCCACGCGGGCAGATGGCCAATATCCGGCAGCACAACATCGGCAAATGGGGTCAGCACCTCCGGCCCGGCAAGGCCCGTGAGCACGCCAATTGTTGTCATGCCCGCGGCGCGACCGGCTTGCAGGTCATGGGTGCTGTCGCCAACCATGGCGATATGCTCAGGCGGCAGATCACAGCGGGCGGCAAAAGCCAAAAGCTGCCCCGGGGCGGGTTTGCCCCCATAGCCCGAATCGTACCCTGCGATGAAATCAAAGAGCGCCGTCACCCCGGCCTGGCCCAAATGGGCGCGCGCGGGCGCTTCGGCGTCATTCGTCGCCACGCCAAGGCGCAACCCATCTGCACGCAAGCCACTCAGCAAAGGCACCAGCGGCACGGCCTCTCGCTGGGGCGCTTTTTCAGCTTCGTCATTCAGAACGGTAAGAAGCGCATCCTCTGAGAAGTCCTCAAAATGCGGCAACAATGCTTGCGTGACCTCACCGGGTGTGCCCGCTATCACAAGGCTGTCAGGGGCAAAGGTCTGGCTCGACATCTCGAAACCGATGACAGCCCCGACACGTGCCGCATGGTCCGCATCGCCGCCACTGAGCCGCAGCAAAAATGCACTGGCCCAGGCCTCCCATGTGGCCGCAAAGTCAAAGAGTGTCCCGTCCTTGTCAAAAAGGAGTGCGTCGATGGGAGTCATGTCCAGCTTACCTCCGCTCCACCGGGCAAGGCGGCGCGAGCAGGCATGATTTGATCATAACTGAGGTTGTTTTCATCGCAAAACCGCACAACCCACGCATCGTCCATCATCAAAAACTCAAGCACCGCGCCCAGAAACACCGGGTCACTGGCCTGTGCCTTGATGTCCGCCTCCGAGGCACCGGTGCTGCCCAGAAAGACCGGCATCAGGTCTTCGTTTGTCACCAGCCACCCAAGCACTTGCAGGGCCAGGGTCTCAGCGGATTCTTGCGTATGCATCGACGGGTGCCTCCGATTTTAGTGGGTCTGGAAACGCTTTGTTAACCAATAGAGGCAAAGAGTAGCGCATGACACCCGAAACAACTCTTTCCGCAAAGGACTAGCGGCGTGCAAGGCAAAATCCTCATTGTGGATGCGATTGCGACCAACCGCATCGTGCTCAAGGTCAAGCTGAAGAAGGCATTCTACAATGTGTTGCAGGTCGGCAGCATGGCGGATGCGATGAAGGTGGCGCGCGCTGAAACACCTGATCTGGTGATCTGCGCGCTGGAGTTGCCTGATGGTGGTGCGGCTGCGCTGTGCCGCGCGCTGTCAGGTCACGCGGGAACGCAGCACATTCCGTTGATCGCCATCGGTTGTCAGACCAGCGATGCCGCGCGCATGACGACGCTTGAGGCAGGTGTGCATGATGTGCTGGCCCAACCGGTGAATGAGGTGCTGCTGCTGGGCCGGGTGCGCAGCCTGATCCGCGCGCACAACGCCGCCTCTGAATGGCAAATGCGCGAAGATACCTGCCGCGCCCTTGGCATGGCGGAACCTGCCGCTGAATTTGAAGAACAGGGCCATTGCATCATGGTCAGCGCCGACCGCCCGACCCTGCAAAAGTACGCCAGCCAAATGCGCAACGTGCTGCGGATGAAACTGTCTTTGTCCAGCGCATCCGTGCTGATGCAGCAGGTGGCAGAAGAAAAGGTACCTGACGTCTTTGTCCTTGTCCTGCCGCAAGACATTGAACACGCTATGGAAGACCTGAGGCTGATTTCCACGCTCAAGGCTGCGGCCTCTGCGCGGCATGCTGGCGTGATCGTTCTTCAGACATCCCCCAACGCCACACTGGGGGCGAACGCGCTGGATCTGGGTGCTGACGATTTGATGAGCGATGGTTTTGATGCTGCCGAACTGGCCTTGCGGATCAAGTCGGTGATGCGCCGCAACCGCATGCGCGAAGCGCTGCGCGCCACCGTCCGTACCGGCCTCCAGGCCGCTGTTTTTGATCCGTTGACCGGGCTCTACAACCGCCGCTATGCGATGCCCCATCTTGAGCGGATGGCAGAACATGGGCTGAGCACAAGCCGCTCCTTTGCGGTAATGGTGGCCGATCTTGATCACTTCAAACACATCAATGATGCCTATGGACATGCTTCGGGGGATGCGGTGCTGGTCGAGGTTGCCAATCGCCTGCGTGGTGCGATGCGCAGCACCGATATGGTTGCGCGCATCGGCGGCGAGGAGTTTATGATGATCATGCCCGGAACTGATTTGGCCGAAGCGCAGAAAGCCGCGCTTCGTATCTGCCAGTCGATCTCGGCAACGCCTTTTGATATCCCCGGCAACGCAGACCCGATTTCAGTCACCATCAGCATCGGCATGGCGCTGAATGGGGCAGCTCAAAAATCGCATGCCGATGTTCAAGACCTGGGCCCCTGGTTGCTCGATCAAGCAGATCGTGCACTTTATGCTGCAAAAGGATGTGGGCGCAATCAGGTCAACTTCGGCCGCCCAGCTGCGTGATCATCTGCCCGGTCACGCCGTTTTGATTGGACGACAACAGGCAGGAGGCACTATCCCTCAGGCCCTTGTCCAACGAGCCTCAACCAATGAAACCAGATAATCGCTTAGGTTGTGGTCAGCCTGACATTGAAACAGGCGATATCAATGAATTCTGCAATGCCGGCACAAAAATGCCTGACAACGGGGATCAAGGCACCACACCAATTCAACTAAAAGTTGCGCTCCCCATTCGAAAAGACTAGCTTTCAATCATGCAGCACGACCGCCCCTACCTTGGTATTGCCCTCATGCTTGGCTTTTGCATCGTGGCCCCAATGGGGGATGCCATCGCGAAAGTGTTGGGGGACCGGGTGCCAATTGGTCAGGTGGTATTGATCCGCTTTGCTGTGCAGGTGGTCATCCTTGCCCCGTTGGTCTGGGCACAAAGGCGACTTTGGCGGATGCAGGGCCGTGTCCTCTGGCTGACATTCCTGCGTACACTTTTGCACATTTTGGGCATCGCCGCGATGTTTTCTGCGCTCAGCTATCTGCCCCTTGCGGATGCGGTGGCCATTGCGTTTGTCATGCCATTCTTCATGTTGCTGCTGGGGAAATTCGTGCTCAAGGAAGAGGTGGGCGCGCGGCGTTTGATCGCCTGTATGGTGGGATTTGTCGGCACGTTGCTGGTCATTCAGCCCAGCTTTGTCGAAGTGGGCTGGCCCGCACTGCTGCCCGTCTTTGTCGCCGCCAACTTCTCTGTCTTTATGTTGATCACCCGCCAGATTGCCAAGCAGACCGATCCCATTGGCCTGCAAGCTGTCAGTGGTGTGATGGCCGTGGCCGTTATGGTGCCGATCATCGTCGCAGGCAGCGTTCTGGGCGTCCCGCCACTTGAAACTGTCGTGCCGGATATCCCGATCGCAACACTCTTGATGGGTCTGGGCGTGCTCGGGACCATCGCGCATTTGCTGATGACCTGGGCGTTGCGCTATGCGCCCTCTGCCACGCTCGCGCCGATGCAATACCTTGAAATCCCCTTTGCCACACTCATCGGTTTTATCATTTTCTCCGATCTGCCCAACGCGCTCGCCTCGCTTGGGATTGCGATCACGGTCGCGGCGGGCCTCTATATCATCCTGCGCGAGCGGGCCAACGCGCAGCATCTGGCTGCACAAACTGCGCAAGCAGCGCCCGTGTAAGCCTGCGCGGCAGGATCAGCAGCATCGCTGGGCGGTCCATGTCCAGGGTCACGGGCCCAACCGCGCGATTCGATGTGCCAATCTTGCTGTGAGGGTCAAAGGCCAGTCCCTCAATCGGCCATGCCAGACCGGTGCTGCGCCCTGTCACCGGTCCCATCGGAAAGAGCGAGACGGCATCACCCGGCTGCACGGGCAGGGAAATCTGTGGCGGCGCAAGGCAAATGACCTCATGCGCGCCCATCAGCAGGCAAGGGTGTTGAGGGGATGCAACAAGCGTATGAAGTGCGGCAAGCTGATGGTCCACGCGCGCGCCCAGAAAACCCACACCAAGCACGACAGGTGCCTTGATCCGGGTCAGCGCCTTTTCAAAGTCGGTGCTTTCCTGTTCTTCAATATGGTGAAGGCGCGCAGTCGGGATCGCCGTGCGGGTCTCGGCCTCCAGAGAATCGAAATCCCCTATCACAGCCTCTGGCATCACTCCGATATCGAGCGCAAAAGCTGCCCCCCCATCGGCCGCAACACAGACAGGCGCGAGCGTTAACGCTTTTTGCAGGTCCTGTGGCGTAGCCTCTCCTCCACCGATCAAGGTGACGGGATCCGCGCTTTCAACAATGCAGTCAGACATCAGGAATTGCAGCCTTTTGGGAAACAGACCACAATCTCGCCATGAAATGATACGGTGCAAGGCACAGATTCGGGCCGCTTTGGTCTTGGATATCGTGGTAAACGATAGCTCGCAAACATGCAGAGGACGAGCATCCGATGATGAATAACAACAAAATTCTTACAGTTTCCTATGGCACATTTTCGTGCACGTTGGAGGGATTCGAGGATTCGTTCGGGACAATGAAGGCGATTGCGGAGTATTTCCGCGATCTGGCCGCGGATGACCGGTATTTTGGCGCTGAACCGCCGCAACCCGACGCTGATATGCTGGCGCGCATCGCTCAAAAGGAGGTCTCCCGCAGGGTTGAGGCCCGCGAGCAGGATGGCAAGATTGTTCTGAGCGCGCTTGAGGACAACACAACCGCCACACCCGCCGAGGCGGAAACCTCTGCCGCTGCAGCGGCTGTCGCAGCACCTTTGGTCGCGGATTTGGTGGCCGAGGACAAGGCACACATCGAAGCGGTCGCGCTTGAGGTTGAGGCCGATCCGATCGTAGCGGATGACGGCGACGAGATCACGGTTGAAGAGGCAGAGACCGCTGTCGACACGGCCCCCGTTGCTCTGGATGAGATTGACGATCTGACAGCGGATGACGCACCGGTGGCGATCGAGGACGCTGATACGCCTGAGGAGACCACCGCGCCGGTCGCCGACTTGGTGACAGCACCGACCGACGAAGCCACTGAGGTTGCCGCCCTTTCCACCGAAGAGGCCGAAGCGGAGCTGCTGGAAACCGAAGAGAACATCGCAGAAGCAGACCTGAAAGAAGAGCAGGTCCCCGAGGTCGCAGCCGATGAGGCCGCTGTTCTTGATGCGGTTTCAGAAGCCTTTGTTGAAGATGAGAATGACATCGTACCAGGCCAGCCCGACGCTGAAGTCGAGGCGTTCTTTGCCGACAGCCCGGCAAATCCCGTACTTGAAGAAGACGCCGCACCTCATGCAGAGGACACAAGCGTGGAACCTGCTGCCGTAGAGGCACCCGCACCTGACAGCATCGCAGCCAAACTGCAGCGCATTCGCGCCGTTGTCGCCCAGCACGAAGAAGCGGAAGAGGACGACGACTACCTCGAAGATGAACACGCTGGCACGGCACCCGATCTGCAAGAAGAAACTGCAGAAGTGATTGCTGAAGCACGGGCCGACATTGAAAGCGCGCTGGAGGCCGATGAAGCGGCTGACGCCGCCGCGTCACAGGACGCCACCGACGATACCGCCGAAACCGACGAGGTGAGCGATATCCTCAGCCGCCTGGAGCGCGAAGTTCCGGTGCAGGACGTCGTGACAGATGCCGCGCCTGCTCAAGAACCAGAGCCAGAGCAGCAAAGCGTTCAGGAGACGGGTGAGGACACGGTCAACAATCTCTTTGAAGAAGACGACGACAGCGCTCTTGATGCTGTCAAAGGGGCCATGGCCGCGGCTGAGGCACCCAAAGCAGCAGACGAAAAACCTGCCCCCGCCGCGATTGACGATACCGAACGCCTGACTGCCCGCCGCGCCCGCGTGATCAAGGTCAAGCGTGCCGATCTTGAAGCGGCAATTCAGAAAGGCGATCTGGAAGAGTATGACGAAGAGACGGAGCAAGACGCCGCACCCGAGCAGGCGGAAGCTCCCGAAGAGCGTCCCGGCCTGAACGATCTGGCCCCTGCGCGCAAACCTGACACATCGCTGTCGCCAGAAGACGAGGCGGAGCTTGCCCGCGAGTTGGCCGATCTACAGGCCGATATCGCAGCAGAAGAACCGGAGGCCAACACTGCTGTAGCTGCCGATGATACACCCACGCATGCCACGCGCCGCCAACTGCCATCAATCGACGAAAGTGGCGACACAGACATGAGCCGCCTTATGGCCGAAGCCGATCAGCAAATGGATGAGCCAGAGAGCGCAACCCGGCGCGATGCCTTTGCCCACTTGCGCGCGGCTGTAGCTGCGAAAAAGGCGGATTCATCCATTGCCGCAGATGACGGATTGGAAGCAGATGACGCGTACCGCAGCGATTTGGCAGAGGTGGTGCGCCCCCGCCGCCCGTCTGCCAAGCAATCCCGCACCGAACGCCCCGGTGATGCGCGCCCTGCGCCGCTGAAACTGGTGGCGGAACAACGTGTCGATGTGGAGCAGCCCAAGCCATCCGGTCCGGTCCGGCCCCGCCGGGTTGCCGCCGTGACAGACGCTGCACCCGAAGCTCCAGAAGGCGAGAGCTTTGCCGATTTCGCCTCAGACATGGGTGCCAACACCCTGCCGCAACTGCTCGAAGCGGCAGCAGCCTATATGTCCTTTGTCGAAGGCCGTGACCAGTTTTCGCGCCCACAGCTGATGACCAAAGTGCGTCAAGCCGGCGGTGAAGAAGAGTTCACCCGCGAAGAAGGGCTGCGCTCTTTCGGGCAACTTTTGCGGGCTGGCAAGATCGAAAAGATCAAAGGCGGACGGTTTACCGTGTCAGATGAAATCGGCTATCGCCCGGATCAACGCGCCGCGGGCTAACGCCCAAAGCGTGCGACCTTTACCCTCAGACGCCTGCATCGCTTTTTTTGCGTTTGAGCCGCAGGCGAAATCCAACCCGCAAGCGGTTCAAGTTCAAGGTCGGGCGCTTTAGGATCAATCGACATTGAGGGCGGTGCCAAGGGTGCCGCCCTTTTGCCATGGATCTTTCAAATCAGGCGAAACCCGTCAGTCGCAGCCCGGATGCGGTCTTTCATCACCTCCGACAACGCCGAATGGTCATTCCCGTCCAGCACCTCAAGCCGGGACGCAGGCCAGTGTTTGGCAAGCTCCCACGGCCCTCGCAGGGGGCAACTTGGGTCAAAACGGCTGTGGATCATCACTGCCGGAATGTCCGCGATACGGTCAATATTACGCAGGATATGATCGTCCTCACGCCAAGCGTTGTTGCGAAAATAATGTGTGACAATCCGGGCAAAGCCGAGCCGAAAGCCGGGGTCAGTCCAAGGCGTGCCTGCCCCGGCAAAATCCTGTTGAAAGATCGCCAGTTCCCAAGCGCACCACGCATCCGCCGCCGCCTGCGCATGCAGCGGGTCCGCCAAGAGGTCGCCATAACCTGCGATGCGCGCCCAAACATCATCGGGCTGCGGTGTCAGCGCACAAAAGGCATCAAAGGCCTCGGGAAAGAGGTTGCCAATGTCGTCATAAAGCCACGCCAGATCGCGCCGCGCTGTGGTCGCCACCCCCGCGAGGACAAGCTGGCGAACCGTGCCCGGGTTCCTTTGCGCAGAGAGCATCGCAAGGGTGGACCCCCATGAGCCGCCAAAGATCATCCAATCTGTAACACCCAGCTGCGTCCGCAACGTCTCGATATCGCCAAGCAAGTCATCGGTTGTATTCTGCGCGAGCGCCGCCAAGGTCTGTGATGCCAACGGCCTGCTGCGCCCACATCCACGTTGATCCATCAAAACAACACGGTAGTGGGTCAGATCAAAAAGGTCATAATGCCCCTCACGGCACCCCGACCCCGGCCCGCCGTGCAGCACAAGTGCAGCTGGTCCCTTAGGATTTCCGGCCATTTCCCAGTAGATCTGGTGCCCACCCTGCCCGCTCAAAACCCCGTGTTGAAGCAATTCCATGGATCAGTGTTCACCCGAAGCGCCGTCAATCAGTTTGAGGCCAGCAGCGCCGCACATGCTCATTTCATTCCCGTCCGGCAGAGCAAGACCAGCCGGGGTTGTGCGCCGCCCGACCATCCACTTGGTGCCAAGACCAGCGGCATTTGCCCTTTCACCCGTCTGCGTCAGGATCGGCCTGACCAACCCCTTTAAAGATCGATTTCAGCGGCAGCACCCAAACCACGCCAAGCAGCACAAAAATCAGCAACTCAACAAGGATCGGCGGGCGGCCAAAAAGCTCAACGACATTTACCGCCACGACCACATAAAGCGGCATCGCGACCAGCAAGATCACGATCGACCAGCGTTTGCGTGCTTTGTAACTCAGCGCCATGGCACCCCTTCCCGATCAGTCAGAGAACGGATCAGTCACCAATATGGTATCATCCCGCTCTGGTGAGGTGGAAAGTAGCGCCACGGGGCAGTCAATCAACTCTTCCACCCGGCGCACGTATTTGATGGCCTCGGCAGGCAAATCCGCCCAACTGCGTGCGCCTTCGGTGGATTGCGACCAACCTGGCATTTCCTCATAGATCGGCGTGCAGCGGGCCTGCTGATCCGCAGCCGTGGGCAGATATTCCAGCCGCGTGCCATCAAGGTCATAACCAACACAAATCTTGAGCATTTCAAATCCATCGAGTACATCAAGCTTGGTCAGCGCGATGCCGTTCACGCCAGAGGTCGCACAGGTCTGGCGCACCAGCACCGCATCAAACCAGCCACAGCGGCGCTTGCGCCCCGTTGTTGTGCCAAACTCATGGCCCCGCTCGCCCAGCCGTTGACCATCCGCGTCTTCCAATTCAGTTGGAAATGGCCCTTCGCCGACACGGGTGGTGTAAGCTTTGACGATGCCCAGCACATATTCGATGGACCCGGGGCCGACCCCCACACCAGTGGCTGCCTGCCCTGCAATCACATTGGATGAGGTCACAAACGGGTAGGTGCCAAAATCAATATCGAGGAGCGCCCCCTGCGCCCCCTCAAACAAAATCCGCTCTCCGCGCTTCTTGCGCTCATTCAGAACCTTCCAAACCGGGGCCGCATAGGGCAAGACCTGCGGCGCGATCTCTCTCAATGCCTCGATCAGCGCATCACGATCGACCGGTTCAATACCAAGGCCCTTGCGCAGCGGGTCATGGTGCTGGAGCGCGCGGTCCACACGCATCTCCAGAGTGGCCTCATCTGCCAGATCCGCGACCCTGACAGACCTGCGCCCCACCTTGTCTTCATAAGCCGGACCAATCCCACGCCCGGTTGTTCCGATCTTGGTCCCTTTGGAGGCCGCTTCTTCACGCACACGGTCCAATTCGCCGTGAATTGGCAGGATAAGCGGCGCGTTTTCAGCAATCATCAGCGTCTCAGGCGTGATCTCAACACCCTGCGCCCGAATGGTCGCGATCTCGTTCATCAGATGCCACGGGTCAAGCACAACACCATTGCCAATCACCGAAAGCTTGCCCCCCCGCACCACACCAGACGGCAACGCATGCAGCTTGTAGACGGTCCCATCAATCACCAGCGTATGACCCGCATTATGCCCGCCCTGAAAGCGCGCGATGACATCAGCACGCTCTGAGAGCCAATCAACGATTTTGCCTTTTCCTTCGTCGCCCCACTGGGCCCCGACAACAACGACATTGGCCATGATGCTCTTTCCTTTGCGAAACTCCGCGCCCCTCATAACGACAAGGTGCGCGGCGCGAAACTGCAAAACGCGCCTCTGCTCCTTTTTGCCAAAAATACTCAAGCACAGCCGCCGCCCCATCCCCTACGCTAGACTTTGTGCACGACCCGTGGTTCCTTGGCGCAAACAAGTTTCGAGGACTGCCATGGGCTTTCTTTTACGCTGGGGATTTGCGTTTGCGCTGCTGGCGGCGACATTCAACCCGACAGAGTACAACTACGTGGATTGGCTGCGCAGCTACGGCGGACAGAACCTTTCCGTGGCGGTGCTGGCAGGGTTGGTTCTGGGCATCGGCTACATCATCTACCTGCGTGCGACGCTCCGCTCCATCGGAGCCTTCGGCATGCTGCTGGTCCTTGCGGTGGTGGGTGCGGCACTTTGGGTTCTTTACGATTTCGACGTACTGCGGCTGGACAACGCCAGCTTCAATCTCTGGCTGGCGCTTGGCGCGCTTAGCTTCGTGCTGGGCATTGGCCTCAGCTGGAGCCACGTGCGCCGCGCGCTTTCGGGACAATCAGACATGGATGATGTGGACGAATGATGAAACGAACAACGGCCAAACCTGAAAGTTTTGAGAAGTTCTATTATGACAAAGTCGCAACCGGCGAGGGTTGCGGCTGCGCAGAACGGATCATCGACACCCATGAATTCAACCGCCTTGCGGGGTCCTCACGCGCAATCACAGGCTGGATCCCCCGCCGTGGGGCCATGAAACGGTTTTTGCGAAAAGCGGGCATTTACAGCAGGGACTGACGGGATGGCGGGCGGGGCGTCTTGAGCTTGTCTCAAGCGCGTCGCGGGCCAGCCCCAAGCCTTTCAAGTCACACCTCAACCCTCTGCAAGGCGCACGGGCTCTCCATGCGGCGTGGCCAGATACGCCGCTTCCCACGCATCCCGCAGCGCTGCGACATCCGCAGGGGCGGCCATGCCGATCTCCGCCAGAAACCCCTCCAGCGTTTCCAGCCAGGCCGCAAAATAGTCTTCGCCGCCATTCAGTTCCCGGTCCACGCCATGTGCTTTGAGCGTGGCCCCGAAGCGTTCTGCCCAGGCAGACCAGTCAAAATGCCCCGCTTCATTCAGGTGCACAGTCAGCGCAAAGACCTGCGCATGCCAAGGTGCTTCAAACGCGGGTTCTGGTTTCATGTGTCCGCGCTCAGATAACTTTGCCACATGTCCACCACAACCTCATCGCGCGGATGCTCGGGATGTGCCCAAAGCTCGGAGGCTGGAAACACCACCGCATAAAGCGGTTCAGGCGCTTCGCCCGTTCCGTGCGCATTGCTGTCGGGCAGAATATGCGCCCCATGAAGCCGCAGGATACGCCCGCGCGCACCCGCCGCATAAGACGGCAATCTTGTGTGTCCGCCGCTCACCTTTTCGTTCTCGGCAAATCGCCGCGCCACCACTGCGTCTCCGGGTGCAAAGGCTGGTGCCACATTGGACGGACGATCAACCGGTCCACCCTTGGCAAGTACTCCCGCCACCTGATCGGCCTTCATGGCCCGATCCGCCAGTGGGCTTGGCGCGGGCTCAACCTGCCCTGCCAATTCCTCCCGCGTGACGACGCCCGTTTCGATCAAGAGGGTCACCAACCCGCCCATCCATCTCTCGTAATAGCTAAAGCGCGCGTAATCAGTGGGTGCAAGCCGCTCACGGGCGTGCCGCGAGACATCCAGATTCCATTGCCCCAATGTGCCGGACGCAAGGGTGATCGCAAGCGCACGTGGGTGCCAGTCGGCGTGGAATTTCACATCTTCGGCTTCGGGCTGCACCGCGCCATCACCGAACCGTCCGCCCATGTCATGGATGCGGCTCATGGCTGACCCGCCAATGCTGTCCCGATCATGCTGTCGCGGCTGACGAGGTTCATCAACGCCGCTTCATCCATGCCGTCGGTCCCGGCGGGCCGTTGCGGGATCACCAGATAGCGCATCTCAGCCGCTGAATCCCAGACCCAAAGGGCCGGGTCTTCGGGCAGTGTCACACCGAAATCAGCCAGCACCTTGCGCGGCTCGCGCACCACGCGCGCACGGTAGGCGTCGGATTTGTACCATCCCGGCGGAATGCCCAGCAATGGCCAAGGATAACAAGAGCAGAGCGTGCAAACGACCATGTTGTGCACATCGTCGGTGTTCTCAACCGCCATCATATGTTCGCCCTGACGCCCGTAATAGCCCATCTCAGCCACCACCGGCGTGGCGTCCTCCAGCAATGCGGCGCGAAACCCCGGATCACTCCAGGCGCGGGCAACCACGTGGGCCCCGTTGCGCGGTCCGATCTTGTTTTCATAGGTGTCTATGATTTCGTCCAAGGCAGCAGGGTCAATCAGCCCCTTCTTGGTCAAAAGTGTTTCAAGCGCCTTGACCCGCAAGGCAGGGTCAGAGGGCAACAAGGCGTGCGGGTCATCGTGTGCGTGGTCATGTGGCATGGTCGCAGACTGCACCAGCGGCAATCGCCTGTCCATCGCGACATTGTACCAACCCCCTCAAACAACGGCATTCTTTAGGGGCGCATTTTTGTGTGTTTTATGCTACCATAGAGGGAATAGAGCGAGTCTGATCCACCTCAATTCCAGGATAGCCCTCTTATATGTGACGTGGTAGAGCACCGCTCAGGAAAAGGCCGTCGCGGCTTGCGGCGGTCTTTGCTCATGGAATGAGCTTTGCCCGACCCGCAATCGGGCCAATCCCTTCTTGCCCCGACGCGCAAAGATGCATAGATAGCCGCAAACGCGAAACGAAAGCAGATTGCCCATGGAAAACGTCGTTCTGATCATTCACCTCTTGCTTGCCCTCGGCCTGATCGCCGTGGTGCTGATGCAGCGCTCTGAGGGTGGCGGTCTGGGAATGGGCGGTGGCGGCGGTGCTGTTGCAGGACGTGCCGCAGCCACAGCGCTGACCAAGCTGACATGGCTTCTGGGTGTGGCCTTTATCATCACGTCGATCACACTGACTGTGATCGTGGCGCAGAAATCTTCCGGGGCTTCCGTGATTGACCGCCTGGGCGTCACCCCACCGGCGGCAACAGACACCGACAGCAGCGTGCCGTCAGGTGATCTTTTGTTGCCACCGTCTTCGGATGACACCGCACCGCTGGTGCCGCTGGCGGATTAAGTCAGAGACTACAACACCTTGAGTAAGGGCCGATTTTCGCAACATGATGTTGCGGCAGCCCTTGCCTTGGCTGGCCGAATCCTGTTATTCTTAAATCCCGTGATCTGGCGGTTTTTCGACGGCAGGGTCAGCGGATTTTCCGCCAAATACTGAACTTCACGGGGGTCTTCGGACAGCATGGCGCGTTATATTTTTATCACTGGCGGTGTGGTCTCTTCGCTTGGCAAAGGGTTGGCATCCGCGGCGCTTGGGGCGCTGCTGCAGGCGCGCGGATTTTCGGTTCGGCTGCGCAAACTTGATCCCTATCTGAACGTCGATCCCGGCACGATGAGCCCGTTTGAACATGGCGAGGTTTTCGTAACCGATGATGGCGCGGAAACCGACCTTGATCTGGGCCATTACGAACGCTTCACAGGTGTGCCCGCCCGCAAAACCGATTCCGTGTCCTCAGGCCGCATCTATTCTAACGTGTTGGAAAAAGAACGCCGCGGCGACTACCTCGGCAAGACCATTCAGGTGGTGCCGCATGTCACCAATGAGATTAAGGAATTCATCGGCATCGGCGATGATGAGGTGGATTTCATGCTCTGTGAGATCGGCGGCACGGTCGGCGACATCGAAGGGCTGCCCTTTTTCGAGGCGATCCGACAGTTCAGCCACGACAAGCCGCGTGGGCAGTGCATTTTCATGCATCTGACCCTGCTGCCCTACCTTGCTGCCTCCGGCGAGTTAAAGACCAAACCCACGCAGCACTCCGTCAAGGAATTGCAGTCCATCGGCATTGCACCTGACATCCTCGTGGGCCGCTCCGAACAGCCGATCCCGGAGAAAGAGCGCGAAAAAATTGCGCTGTTTTGTAATGTACGCAAGGAATCTGTTGTTGCGGCCTATGACCTCAAGTCGATCTATGAGGCCCCGCTGGCCTATCATGCGCAGGGGCTTGATCAGGCAGTGCTGGATGCCTTTGACATCTCACCGGCCCCCAAACCCGACTTGCGCGTCTGGCATGACGTCGCGGACCGCATCCACAACCCCGAAGGTGAAGTGCGCGTGGCCATTGTAGGCAAATACACGCAGCTTGAAGATGCCTATAAATCCATCGCAGAGGCGCTGACCCACGGCGGCATGGCCAACCGGGTCAAGGTCAAGGTGGAATGGGTTGATGCGGAGATCTTTGACCAATCCGACGACGTGGCCCCCCACCTTGAAGGGTTTCACGCGATCCTTGTGCCGGGTGGCTTTGGCGAGCGTGGCACCGAAGGCAAGATCAAAGCGGCGCAATTCGCACGCGAACACAAGGTGCCCTATCTGGGCATCTGCCTTGGCATGCAGATGGCCGTGATCGAGGCTGCGCGCAATGTGGCCGGGGTGACCACCGCAGGGTCCGAAGAATTTGACCATGAGGCTGGCAAGAAGCGGTTTGAGCCGGTTGTCTATCACCTCAAGGAATGGGTGCAGGGCAACCACAAGGTTGAGCGTAAGGTGGGCGACGACAAGGGCGGCACCATGCGGCTGGGGGCCTATGACGCGACGCTGACGGCCGGGTCGAAGGTGGCAGAAGCCTACGGCACCACGACGATCGACGAACGCCACCGCCACCGCTACGAGGTGGACATCGCCTACAAAGACAAGCTGGAGGAAGCAGGCCTGCGGTTTTCTGGCATGTCACCCGACGGCAAGCTGCCGGAAATCGTGGAATGGTCCGACCATCCGTGGTTTATCGGCGTGCAGTTTCATCCGGAACTGAAATCGAAACCTTTTGATCCACATCCGCTGTTCAAGGATTTCATCCGAGCGGCCAAGGACGTGTCCAGGCTGGTGTGACGCCCCGGAAAATCTGAGTTTTCCGGCCAAAACTCTTGCAAGAGTTTTCCTCTGAGCGAAAGGTGAGGTCATGCTTTCCTATCAACACGCCTATCATGCCGGGAACCTTGCGGATGTCCATAAACACAGCCTGCTGGCCTGGATTCTGGCCTATCTGACGCGCAAGGACAAACCGCTGACTTACATGGAGACGCACGCAGGTCGCGCGCTCTATGATTTGTCGGATCCTGCGGCGCGCAAGACCGGAGAGGCCGCGCAAGGTATTGAGAAGACACATGAATGGTTCGATCCGAAACATCCATTCGCGCAGGTTTTGAGCCAGACGCGGGACACAGATGGCGCCCAGAGCTATCCCGGCTCCCCCCTGTTCGCCGCAAGCCTGCTGCGCCCCAGTGACCAAATCCACCTTGCCGAATTGCATCCTCAGGAGCATGCGGCCCTCGCGCTTGCCATGTCCCCCTACGCCGCAAAATGCCACCATCGCGACGGGTTTGAGATGGCTCATGCGCTGACGCCGCCAACCCCACGCCGGGGTTTGCTCTTGATCGACCCCAGCTTTGAGGTGAAAGAAGATTACGCCACGATCCCCCGCCATATCGCCAAGATTACCCGCGCTTGGAATGTTGGCGTCGTGGCGCTTTGGTATCCGCTGCTGACCTCCAAGGCGCATGTGCCGATGCTGAATAGCCTTGTCCAAGCGCACACCGATGCCTTGCGCCATGAGGTCCGTTTTGCGCCCGCCCGGCGCGGGCATGGCATGGTCGGATCGGGCATGTTTGTCATCAATCCGCCCTACGGGCTTGAGGCGGAAACCAAGCGCCTTACCCAGAAATTCGCCACACTTTGAAAGGACACGACATGCCCAAAGGTTACTGGATCGGCCAGATGGACGTCAAAGACGCGGCCACTTATGACACCTACCGCGCCGCAAACGCCAAACCCTTTGCCGACTACGGGGCCAAGTTCCTCGTGCGCGGTGGCACGCAGCAGATCGAGGAAGGGGAGTGGCGCACGCGGACGGTTGTGCTGGAGTTTGCATCCTACGCCGATGCGCTGGCCTGCTATCACAGCGACGCCTATCAAAGCGCCAAGGCGATCCGCCTCCCTGTGTCTGAGGGCAGCCTAATTGTCGTTGAGGGATACGAAAGCTGAAAAATGTGCTAGGCTAATGTCCATGACACGTTTTGCTGCCCTCGCCCTCACCCTGATGCCCACCGCTTCGCTGGCCTGTGTCGCGCCTGTTTGTCTGGTTGATCCTGACAGTCTGAGCCTGACCCAGATCATCACCTTTGACGACGTGCGCAGCGGTGCGGGGCCCGGTCACAACCTTGACGACATCCTGCCCCTGCCCGGTGCCACATTCGGCGAACGGTTTGCAGGTCAAAGCGTGGCGATGCGCGGCCCCCATGATGAGATTGAGGGACAGGCGTTTTCGCCGCTGACCATGGTACCGGGCGCTGCGGGGCAGAACCTGTCAGTGGTTCATTTTTACGGGCAAACGGTGATCAATGGGTACGGCGCTGCGGGATTTCCCAAGCGTGAAGGTCAGGGCGAAGGGGCGATTGCCACACTCTTTGATGATGATCAATCCGCGCTGGCGTTCGACATGCGCGGCGGCGAGGCTGGCCGGGCAATCGTGACCTTTTATCGACGCGACGGCAGCGCCATTGCACAGGTGCCGGTTGAACCCACGGGTGAATTCTCCGTGGGCTTCCTGCGCGGTAATGGGAAGGCCGATATCGCAGGCTTCATTGTCACCAACACCGACCCGCAAGGCATTGCCATTGACACTTTACGCTTTGGCAAACCCCCAGATTTGAGTTAATCCTTTCCGCATGTTTGAACGTCTCTTTCCCCGCCGCACGCCGGAGCCCGCACCCTTGCCGCAACCCAACGTCCAGCTGGCGCTGGGGGCATTGCTGGTGCGCGTGGCTTTTGCAGACCGCAACTACCGCGCCACTGAGATTGGCCAGATTGACCGCATTCTGGCGCAAACCTTTGATCTGGGGCCCATCGACGCCGCCAAACTGCGCGCCACCAGCGAAGCGCTGGAGCGGGACGCACCGGACACGCCGGAGTTTGCGGAAATCCTGCGCGAAGAGGTGGATTACGCTGATCGCCTCGCGCTGGGTAAGGCGATGTGGTCGGTGGCCCTTGCCGATGGGCACCGCCACGAAGACGAAGAGATACAGCTGCTTGCCATTGAAACAGCGCTGGGTCTGACAGACACCGATATCGAAGCGCTGAGCAAGGAAGCGACAGGCGAGCCGTGACTTGGCCTTTGCCAAAGGGACGCCTATATCCTCCCCATGTTTGGTGATTTTCTCAAGCGGCTGACACAGCCCGAACCCGCCCCGCTGACCGAAACCGATGCCCGCCTTGCGCTCATTGCGCTGCTGGTGCGTGTGGCCCGGTCTGACCACAGCTATGACACCTCAGAGGTCGCGTTGATCGAAGAGATTGCGCAAAATCGATATGGCCTGACCCCCGCGCAGGCGACAGCCCTGCGCAATGAGGCCGAAACCCTTGAGGCGGAAGCCCCCGACACCGTCCGGTTCACCCGCGCCATCAAGGATGCCGTGCCTTACGAAGAACGCCTTGGCGTGATTGAAGCGCTGTGGCAGGTGGTGCTGGCAGATGGCGCGCGTTCCGACGAGGAAAACGCGCTCTTGCGGTTGGTGGCCAGCCTGATCGGTGTCAGTGACGCAGCAAGTGGCACAGCACGCAAGCGGGTTGAACGCAACAACGGGTAGGTGAGGCAGCTCTTTACCAAAGGTAAGCCGCGCGGCGGAATAGATTGCAATTCACCACAAATTGCCCCTTTATGCCCCCTGGCATAACCGACAAGAGACACTGACCGCGTGACAGAAACCGCCCCCGTGATCCAGATCGACGGTCTTCACAAGGCCTACGGTTCCTTGGAAGTCCTCAAAGGCGTAAGCCTGCAAGCCAAACGGGGTGAGGTGATCTCGCTCATCGGTTCCTCCGGCTCGGGCAAATCGACGCTTTTGCGATGCTGCAACCTGCTTGAAGACAGCCAGCAGGGTGAAATCCTGTTCAAAGGTGAACCTGTCACCTGGAAAGGCACAGGTCATGGCCGCCGCCCTGCGGACGCCAAACAGGTGCTGCGCATTCGGACAAACCTGTCGATGGTGTTCCAGCAATTCAACCTGTGGGCGCATATGTCGATCCTGCAAAACGTCATGGAAGCGCCGCTGACCGTGCTGCGGCGCGACCGGGCCGAGGTTGAAACCGCTGCGCGCAAGTACCTCGACAAGGTGGGGATCGGTGACAAATGTGATGTCTACCCCGCCCAGCTTTCGGGCGGTCAGCAACAGCGCGCCGCCATCGCGCGCGGGTTGTGCATGGAGCCCGAAGCCCTGTTGTTTGATGAGCCAACGTCGGCCCTCGACCCTGAGCTGGAACAGGAAGTTGTCAAGGTGATCAAGGACCTTGCAGCCGAAGGGCGCACCATGATCATTGTCACACACGATATGAAACTGGCCGCTGATGTCTCGGATCACGTGATCTTCTTGCATCAAGGCTTGATCGAAGAACAAGGGCCGCCCGCAACGCTGTTCGGTGCGCCCAAATCAGAACGCCTGCGCGGGTTCCTCTCGGCGACCCACGCGACGTAACCAAAATCAATAAAAACGGGAGTATCCACAATGAAAACACTTATCCTTTCGACAGCCGCTCTTGCGCTGACCGCTGGGCTGGCCATGGCCGACGGCCACGCCAAGACCATCCGCATGGGGACCGAGGGTGCCTACCCTCCCTACAACTTCCTTGACGACAACGGCGAAGTTGCAGGCTTTGAGCGTGAAGTCGGTGACGAGCTGTGCGCCCGCGCTGAGCTGACCTGTGAGTGGGTCACAAACGAGTGGGACAGCATCATCCCCAACCTGGTATCGGGCAACTACGATGTGATCATCGCAGGCATGTCTATCACGGATGAGCGTGACGAAGTCATTGATTTCTCTGATCCTTATACGCTGCCTGATCCTTCTGCCTATCTCGCAGCAGGTGAGATTGATCCCGCAAGTGCCATCCTTGCTGCACAAAGCGGCACCATTCAGGCCGCCCATATCGCCTCTATGGAAGGGGCGCAGCTGGTTGAATTTGCAACACCAGAAGAGACCGTCGCGGCCGTGAAAAACGGTGAGGCGGACGCAGTGCTGGCGGATAAATCCTTCCTCGCGCCGATTGCTGAGGCAGATGCAGAGCTGCAACTGCTGGCCCAGCAAGAGCTGATTGGCGGCGGCATCGGCCTTGGCGTGCGTGAAAGCGACGGGGAGCTGCGTGCGAAGTTCAACACCGCGATCCAGTCCATGAAAGACGATGGCTCGTTGAACGCGCTGTTGGAAAAGTGGCTGCCAGAAGCAGAACTGTTCTGATCCAGACAATCGGGGCGGGCCATCTGTGGCCTGCCCTACCCCTCAAATCGTCCCGGCCGGTAAGGTGCCAGCAACGCGGCAGACCGATTTGAGACCCCTTCCAACATCTCTTGTGCCACCAGTTCCCCTGTCACAGCGGCAAGCGTTATGCCGGAATGCATGCAGGCGACATGCAGGCCTGCGCGCACCTCTCCAATCACCGGCAGGCCGTCTTGGGGCACGGGGCGAAACGCCAATGTCAGGTCCTGCCAATCGAGTGCAATCCCCGGCAACATGGTGCGCAATCGCGTCATCACGTTCTGCGCTGTCACCTCAAGGGGTTCGGTCAGCGCATCAGCGGCGTCGCTTTGATGGCTTACGACCCCCGGCATGAGCAAACTGCCATCATCCAACTGACGCAACTCGCCTAGTTCAGAAACCAGAATATGCTGCAGCAGGGGCGCGACGGGGCGGGTGCGCAGCACCAGAGCAGGCCTGCGCGGCATTGGAAGGGCCGATCCGGCCTGCGCCATCAAGGCCGCGCTGCCCGTTCCTGCGGCAATCAGCACGTAATCCGCGGATGTGACACCCGCCTGCGTGCGGATGCCCGTGATGCGCCCGCCCTGCTCCACCAGTTCTTCGACCGTCAATCCCCGCAACCGCCGCGCGCCCAGCCGCACGGCCCCGTCCAACAGTGCTTGCGCCACCGCAGGGCTGTGCGCGGCCGCCTCTTGCGTGAAATGCAAGGCCCGTTCAGGTGGCGTGGCCACATGCGGCTCAAGCTGCGCAAACTGATCACGGGTCACCTCAGCCACCTCATACCCCAACGCCAGCAAATGATCGCGCTGCGCCTCAAACGCATCACCCGTTTCTTCCCAGCACAGCGCCCCTTGCCAGACCACGGGCAAGCTCAGGTGCTCAGACAGGCGGTGCCAGGCGGCGATCCCTTCGTCCCGCAGGCGAAAATGCGCATCGTCCTGGTGAAAGCTCGCGTTGATCCAGCCAAAGGACGCCGCCGTTGCTGTCTCTGCACCGCTGTCCACGATGGTCACCTGTGCGCCCGCAGATTGCAGGCGATAGGCGGCGGCGGCCCCAATGATACCTGCGCCCACGATGATGATAGAGCGGCCCTTGCCCTGCATTTTACCGTATCCCTCATGGTGTTTGCCGGACCCTGCCTCGTGACCTGACCCAAGGCAAGTGCTTGACAACAACGGCGCGCTGCTAAAACTGGTCGTACCAATAATGAGCGTTCAATGTTTCCCTACTGCGCCGATCCTGAACAACTTGAGACCTTTCGCTGGTTTGCCTGCTACCTGACAACGGGCAAGCACATGAACCTTTATTGGTCGGTGTTGACGGTGCTGATGCTATTGGGGATCACAGCGCCGGTGGCCTTGGCATTTGGCTTTGCCGGTGCCTCTGCGGCACGGTCCGCTCTGGCCCCGCTGCGGTGGATCGGCAAGACCTACATCGCGATTGTACGGGGCGTGCCGGACATCGCGTTTTTCCTGTTTTTCGTCATCGCGCTGGATCAGGCGATTGAATACACCCGTCACCGCATCCTGTGCCCCGATGTGTTTCAGCCGGTGCGGCAGGGCAATGATTTCGTCGTCTGTCAGGCGGCCAAGATGCCACTGGGGGAAGCCCCGCAATGGGTGCACGAGACTTATGGTTTCAGCATCGCAGTGATCACTTTTGCTATCGTGTATGGGGCTTTTGCCGCAAATGTCCTCTTTGGGGCCATGCGTGCCGTACCCCATGCGCAACTTGAAACTGCGGCGGCTTATGGGATGTCCACCCGCCAGACATTCTGGCGCGTCTTGGTGCCGCAGATGTGGGTCTATGCCCTTCCCGGCCTGAGCAACCTGTGGATGCTGCTGATCAAGGCCACGCCGCTGTTGTTCCTGCTGGGTGTCGAAGACGTCGTCTATTGGGCGCGCGAACTGGGCGGGACCAAGACGCCGCGCTTTACGGATTACCCGCATGGCGATTGGCGCATGTGGTACTTCCTCGCGCTGCTGGTGTTTTACCTGTGTTTCACACGCGTTTCCGAGATCGTCCTCGATAGATTGATGGGGCGGCTGACCCACGGGCAGGCCACCACAGGCGGCGAAGCGCAAAGGAAAGCGGCATGAGCTGTCTCCAGACCATTCAGGACTATGGGCTGCGCGCCATCGGGATCGGTGAACGCCTGCTCCCGCGAGAGGATTTCACGCTCTGCCAGCAGTTCACTCTGATTGGTTCCGGCATGATCTGGAACATCTACTTCGGCGTGATGGCGCTGCTCTTTGGCTTCTTTCTGGCGACGGCGCTGGGTGTTGGCAAGGCCAGTGCAAACCCGTGGATCCGCAAACCGGCGGAATGGTTTATCTTTGTCTTTCGCGGCTCACCACTCTTTATCCAATTCTTCTTTGGCTACTTCCTGTTCCTCACGCTGAAGTCGAACTACGCTTTCTTTGATCCGTTCACGGCGGCTTGGCTGGGCGCACTGATCGTTTTGTTTTTCAATACGGCCGCCTATGCGGGTGAAATATTTTATGGGGCGCTGCAATCCATCCCGAAAGGGGATGTTGAGGCGGCGGATGCTTATGGCCTGACAGGGTGGTCGCGCTTTCGCCGCGTGATCTGGCCCACCATGCTGCGGCTGGCCTGGCCCGCTTACACGAATGAGGCGATCTTTCTGTTTCACTCTACCACGCTGGTCTTTCTGTCCGGATTTCCGGCGTGGCAACAGCGCGGCGATGCGCTCTACTACGCGAGTTACTTTGCGGATAAGACCTTCAATCCTTTTGTGCCCTACCCGATCCTTGCCGGTTACTTCATTCTGCTGACGCTGGTTGTGATTGGCACATTCGGCGTGATCAACGCGCGATTGAACCGGCATCTGCCACAGGAACAGAAGCGCAAAATTCGCTTGCGTCCCAATCTGATCCGGTAGTATCCAAGATTTGATCAAATTATTCGGCGCGTGGGCGACGGATGCTTTTGGCGGGTACCATGACGACCTCAGCCAAACCGCAAGGCCCACCGCCCGACAGGTGTGCAATGAAGAACTGGCTAACCGAGAACCCCCATATCCGCTCCATCAGAGTGGCGGCTGCTGACCTCAATGGGCAGCCTCGGGGCAAGCGTCTGCCGGCCCGGTTTGCGGGCAAAGCGCTGGAGGGTGCCACACGGTTTCCGTTTTCTGTGCTGAACCTCGACATCTGGGGCGAAGATATTGAGGACAGCCCGCTGGTGATGGAAAGCGGGGACAAGGACGGAGTGCTTCATCCAACGGAGCGTGGTTTTCTGCCGATGCCCTGGCTTGATGCGCCTGCCGCACTGTTGCCCTTGTGGATGTATCACGACGATGGCCGCCCGTTTGAAGGTGATCCGCGCCACGCGTTAAACGCCGTTCTAGGCCGGTTCAAGGCACGCGGGCTGACCCCGGTTTGCGCGGTGGAGCTTGAGTTTTTCCTGATCGACGACACGGGCGAGACCCTGCAAATGCCGGTATCGCCACGGTCGGGCAAACGCCGTCAGGGCGGCGAAATCCTGTGCATGCGGGCACTCGATAGGTTCGACGCGTTCTTCAACGATCTTTATGACGGGTGTGAGGCCATGGGCATCCCCGCCGACACCGCAATCTCCGAAGGGGGATTGGGCCAGTATGAGATCAACCTGATGCATTGCGATGACGCGCTGCGGGTGGCGGATGATGCCTGGCTTTTCAAGATGCTGGTCAAAGGGCTGGCCCGCAAACACGGCTTTGCGGCAAGCTTCATGGCCAAACCTTATCCTGATCATGCGGGCTCTGGTCTGCACACGCATTTCTCGTTGCTGAACACTAAGGGCGAAAACGTCTTTGACAATGGCAGCGACGACGGGACGGACACGCTGCGCCATGCAGTTGCCGGATGTCTTGCCGCCTTGGCAGGGTCGACACTGATCCTGGCACCGCACGCCAACAGCTATGCCCGGATCGTGCCGGGGGCACATGCACCAACAGGCATCGCGTGGGCCTATGAAAACCGCACCGCTGCCATCCGCATCCCTTCTGGCAACCCTGCTGCGCGGCGGATTGAGCACCGGGTCGCGGGCGGGGACGTGAACCCCTTTCTGATGCTGGCCGCCGTCCTTGGGGCCGCGATCAACGGCATCGAGGATGCTGCAATGCCCCCTGCCCCGATCACCGGCAATGCCTATACTCAAATGCTGCCGCAGATCATTGCGGACTGGCAGACCGCCATTGATGCCTTTGAACAGGACCCGCATGTCGCGCGCATCTTTTCACCAGACATCATCCGCAATCTCGTAATGACCAAACGGCAAGAACATGCGGCGATTGTCACGCTTCCCGCTGAGGAGCAGGTCGAGATTTATCTCGAAACCGTATAAGGACCCCATATGAAAATCGGCATTCTGATCACCGGCCACCCGCCTGAGGAACTCTCAGCTAACGGGCGCTATGATGCCTATTTCCGCAGGCTTCTGGGGGAAGAGGCGTTCACCTATGCAAGCTGGTCCATGGTTGATGGCGAGATGCCGCAGAGTGTGCAGGACGCAGATGGCTGGCTGATCACCGGCTCGCGCCACGGTGCCTATGAGGACCATCCGTGGATCCCACCGCTCGAAGCGTTTATCCGCGATTGTTACGCCGCGCGCGTGCCGATGATCGGCGTCTGTTTCGGCCATCAGATCATTGCACAGGCGATGGGCGGCAAGGTTGAGAAATTCGCCGGTGGCTGGTCTGTTGGCGCGGTAGACTATGAGATCGAGGGCCAGACATATGCCATCAACGCATGGCATCAGGATCAGGTGGTGGAAAAGCCGCAAAGCGCGAAAGTGATCTCATCCACCGATTTCTGTGCCAATGCCGCACTGGTCTATGATGATCTTTTCTGGACCATCCAGCCGCACCCCGAATACGGAGCCGACTTCATGGATGGGCTGATCCGTTATCGCGGCAAGGGGCTTGTGCCCGATGATCAGCTTGAGGCGGCACGCACCCTTTTGGACAAACCGTTGGACAGCGCAGGCATGGCCCGGCAAATGACCGCATTTTTCACGAAAGAGAGGGCCTGATGGCCGATTGGATCAAAAAACTGCCCGCACCTGCTCAGGCCTATCTCGAAGGGCGACGGCTGGACGAGGTGGAGTGCATCGTCTCTGACCTGCCCGGCATTGCGCGCGGCAAAGCGGTGCCTGCGTCCAAGTTCAACAGGCAGGATTTCTTTCACCTGCCCGACAGCATCTTTTACCAGACCATCACAGGAGGATGGGGAGAGGCCGCAGGCGACGGCGGCTTCATTGAGAAGGACATGATCCTGAAACCTGACATGGCGACGACGACCGCTGCCCCCTGGACGGGCGATTGGACGCTACAGGTGATCCACGATGCCTACGACCGCGATCACAATCCGGTCGAGTTTTCCCCCCGCAACGTGTTGAAACGCGTGGTGCAGCTCTACCGGGACAAAGGTTGGGAGCCTGTTGTCGCCCCTGAGATGGAGTTCTTTCTGGTCGCGCGCAACCTTGATCCGGCCAAGGAAATTGAGCCGATGATTGGCCGCTCAGGCCGCCCCGCAGCAGCGCGGCAAGCCTATTCAATGACGGCAGTGGATGAGTTCGGGCCGGTGATCGACGACATCTATGATTTCGCCGAAGCGCAGGGGTTTGAGATCGACGGGATCACCCAGGAAGGCGGTGCCGGGCAGTTGGAGATCAACCTGCTGCATGGCGATCCGGTCAAGCTGGCGGACGAAGTGTTCTATTTCAAGCGGCTCATCCGTGAGGCCGCGCTGCGCCATGATTGCTATGCGACGTTTATGGCCAAACCGATTGAAGATGAACCCGGATCGGCCATGCACATTCATCATTCCATTCTGGACGCAAAAACCGGGGCCAATATCTTTTCCAACGGCGATGGGTCCGAGACACCGCATTTCATGCATTTTATCGCAGGCTTGCAAAATCACATGCCCGAAGCGCTGGCCGTGATCGCGCCTTACGTCAACAGCTACCGGCGATACGTCAAAGATCATGCCGCCCCCATCAACCTTGAATGGGGCCGTGACAACCGCACCACCGGCATTCGCGTGCCGTTGTCAGGCCCCTCCGCGCGGCGGGTGGAGAACCGTTTGGCGGGGATGGATTGCAATCCCTACCTCGCCATCGCCGCCTCGCTTGCTTGCGGATATCTTGGCCTGACCCAAGGCACCCTGCCGGAGGATGAGTTCAAAGGCGACGCCTATGACGGCGACGGTGACATCCCGCGGGTGCTGGGCGAAGCGCTTGACCTTTTTGACGAGGCAACAGATCTGCACGCCGTGCTGGGACCAGAGTTTGCCCGCGTCTACAGCATCGTCAAACGAGCAGAATATGACGAATTCCTGCAAGTGATCTCCCCTTGGGAGCGCGAGCATTTGCTGTTGAACGTCTGAGCCTATGAACCTGCTATATGCCAACGACACAAGCGGCCAGTACCCCGAGAGCTGGTATGCGGCCACCGCCACGCCGCTGGCGCGTTTCGATCCGCTCAAAGGTGCGCACAAAGCAGATGTCTGCGTCGTCGGCGGCGGCTACACCGGGCTGAGCGCGGCGCTGCATCTGGCGCAAGCCGGACGCGATGTGGTGCTGTTGGAGGCGCAGCGCGTGGGCTTTGGCGCGTCGGGGCGCAACGGCGGGCAATTGGGCAGCGGTCAGCGGGTTGAACAAGACGACCTCGAACAGATGCTGGGCATGGATCACGCCAAACAGCTGTGGTCGCTCGGCGAGGACGCCAAAGCATTGGTCAAAGGGCTGATTGCAGAGCATCAGATCGACTGTCACCTCAAACCCGGTGTGGCGCATACCGCCTCTACACAAGGCGATCTCAAACACACCTTTGCCTATGCGGAGCATTTGCAAAAGGAATACGGCTATGACGCGCTGGAAGTGCTGGACCATGCGGCCCTGCAATCTGTGTGCCCGTCACCTGACTATCTCGGTGGTGTGCTTGACATGGGGGCCGCGCATTTGCACCCGCTGAACTATGCGCTGGGGCTGGCCCGTGCCGCCCGGGATGCGGGCGTGAAGATCTATGAGCGCAGTGCAGTTCACAACATCGTTGAGGGCACGCAAGCCCGCGTGGCAACGGACGCAGGTCATGTGATCGCGGATCACGTGGTCCTGGCCTGCAACGGCTATCTGGGGGGGCTGAACCGCAAGGTCGCCGCCCGCGTGATGCCTATCAACAACTTCATCGCAGCAACCGCACCCTTGGGCGATGGGGTCAAAGATGTGCTACCACGTGATGTGGCCGTCGCCGACAGCCGCTTTGTGGTGAACTATTTCCGGCTCAGCCATGATGGCCGACTGCTCTTTGGGGGGGGCGAAAGCTATGGCTACAAATTCCCCAAAGACATCGGAGCCAAGGTGCGCAAACCGATGTCAGTGGTCTTTCCGCATCTCAAAGACGTTCAGGTTGACTATGCTTGGGGCGGGACCTTGGGCATCACCATGAAACGCCTGCCCTACCTCGCTCGGGTGGCCCCGAACACCCTGTCAGCCTCCGGCTATTCTGGTCACGGCGTGGGCAACGCAACGCAGGCGGGGCAGTTGATGGCCCGCGCGATTGAAGGGGACGGCGACGGCTTTGACACAATGGCGACGATCCCAAGCACGCCCTTTCCGGGCGGTCCTGCCGCGCGCAGCCCGCTCTTGGTCTTGGCGATGTCGTGGTATGCGATGCGGGATCGGTTGGGGGTCTGAGCGTCAGGCCAGCCCCCAAAGTCTCACTTCAGCTTTGACAGTTTGTCCTGCAAATCCGCCAACTGCTGCTTGATCGCATCAAGGTCTTCGCCCTGCTCGGGCACTTCGGGCTCCGGCTCTGTTGTGCTGGGCTTGGTGCCCCCGCCCCACCCCCCGGTCATGGCCTTCATGAACGCCTCTTGTTGCGCTTGCATTGCTTCCATGCCCGGCATCTTGGCCATCGGGTTCAGGGAGGTCATGTTTTCCACCATCTTGGCCTGCCCGTCGCGCAGCATGTCGAAAGACGCACGCAAGAACTGTGGCACAACCGAAACATTGCCTGACATATAGCTGCGCACCAGATCGTTGAGCACATCCACCGGCAGAACCGATTCACCGCGGCTTTCGTGTTCTGCTATGATCTGAAGCAGATATTGCCGGGTGAGATCATCGCCCGATTTCAGGTCCACAATCTGCACCTCGCGCCCATCGCGGATAAAGCCCGCAATATCCTCAAGCGTGACGTAGTCGCTTGTCTCCGTATTATAGAGCCGCCGCGAAGCGTAGCGCTTGATCAGCAGTGGTTTCGATTTTTCTGACACGGTGTTCCTCCCAGCGCAGTGCTGCATTGCAGCTTATGCGCTGGGAGGGGAAAAAGAAAGCCATCTGCGACAGGTCTGCGCTTAGGCCGCCAAAACATCTTTCATCGCGTCCCGCAGCGGCGTCGGCGTGAAATCCGGCAAGGTCCGCGCGAGCTTACTCCCATCAAGGCGATGCGGCACATGCCACAGATACCGCATCTCATAAATCTCACGCATGGCAGGCTGAAACAGACCCAGCACCCACAGTATCGGCCAAGGTAACGATTTGATTTTCTGCGGTTTTCCAACGGCCTGTGCAATTTGATCAACCAAGGCCTGTCCTGTCAGGGAATACCCTTCAAAGCCAAACTCTTCGAAACTGGCAAACTCCGCACGGCGCTCAGCAAGCATGACAGCAGCCCGCGCCATGTCGGGCAGGTAAGCCCAGGCATGCACCTGATCAAGTGGACCGGGATAAAGCGTGCGGCCTTGCTGGGCCTTCACTGCGATCTGGCTGTCAAACCAATTGCCGCTCTTTGCGCGCTCAAGATAATCGCCGCCGCGCAGCACGATCGTGCGCACCTGTGCGCTGCGGTAGGCCTGCTCCATCTCAACGCGCAATTGTCCTTTGCGGCTGGTTGGATGCCACTGCGTTTTTTCGGACAACCGCACCGGGGCATCGGCCCCGTAGTTGTACACGTTGCCGGGAATCATCACGGCGGCGCCCGCATGGCGTGCGGCGGCGATGACAGAGCTTGTGAGTTTTGGCAGGTCGCGGACCCAGTTTTCATATGGCGCATGCAAGGCATTGACGATGACGTCCATGCCCGCGCAGGCCGCTGTCAGTGCTGCGGGATCAAACGCATCCCCGCTGACCCGCGCGACCCCTTCAGGTGCGGCGCTGGTCCAGTTCCGACCAAAGGCCGTAACATCCCACCCAGATTGCGCAAACGCCTCAACCGCTGCGCGGCCAAACCGGCCCTTTGCGCCTAATACGATCACTTTTCCCATGTCTTTGACTCCTGTGTTTGTGATGAGCCATAGATAATCGATCCATTATTCTATATCAGTCCGCAAAGTTTCAATGTCGCCATTCATTAATGGATACTCCATGCAACACTTCAACTGGGCCTATCTTCAATCCTTCGTCGCGGTGGCAGAGCATGGCTCGCTTTCGGCTGCGGCGCGTGCCTCTGGCGGCAGCCAGCCGACGCTGAGCCGGCACATCGCGCAACTGGAGCAATCACTCGGTGTGCGGTTGTTTGAGCGCAGCAAGGCGGGTGTAGTTCTGACGGAGAAGGGCAGCGACCTGTTGGAGGAGGCCTCCAAAATGGCCGATGCAGCCGCACGGCTGACCTCCATCAATGATGAAGAAAGCCCCGCCCTGACAGGCACCGTACGGCTCACGGCGAGCCGTATTGTCGCGACCTTTATCCTGCCTGAGGTCTTGACGGAATTGCACCACGCCTTGCCGGGGATAGAGATTGAGCTGGTGGCCTCGGATGAGACAAATAACCTTTTGCGGCGCGAAGCCGACATCGCCCTGCGCATGTACCGCCCCACCCAAAACGATGTGATCGCCAAAAACATCGGCAATCTGGAAATGGGCGCCTATGCCACGCGCGACTATCTTGCGCGCAACGGCACGCCGGGCGGCATCGCGGATTTGCTGCACCACGATCTGATTGGCTATGACCGTAGCACGCTGATCATTGATGGCATGGCCGCGATGGGGTTCGAGGTAAGCCGGGATGCGTTCAAGTTTCGCAGCGATGATCAGGTCGTGTGCTGGCAGATGGTCCGCGCGGGCTTTGGGATTGGGTTCAATCAGAAAACCATAGCAGAGCAAGACGATCATCTGGTCTGCCTGTCGGGAGGGATTTCAGTTGGGAAGTTGCCCGTCTGGCTGACGGCACACCAAGAGGTGCGGCAGATCCCACGCATTCGCAAGGTTTATGACTATCTGAGCAAGGCGCTGGGACCGCGGTTGTCGCGTCCCTGATCCGAGCTGACACGCACGAAAAAGGCAGGCCCGATGGACCTGCCCTTTCCCCATACCAGTTCAGGGAAAACTCATACGGACGTCTGTTGACGCTTACTTCGCTGTTGCTTTTTTCGCAGCAGTTGTCGCCTCGTTTGTGGCTTTCTTGACGGCTGCAGTTGTCTCTTCCTGCATGTCTTTGCCAGCGGCCATCAGCAGCTCAACAGTTTCGGACTGCAGCTTCTTGGCAACCTCAGCAAAGGCCGCCATGTGCTCGGACGCGCTCTCTGCGTAGGCGGAGGCGAACTCGGTCATTGCTTTGGCGTAGTCTGCTGGCTCTGCCTTCGCTTTGGACAGCTCAGCCATTTTGGCCACGGTGTCTTTTGTCCATTTGGACGAAATCTCGGTTGTCTGCTCAACCGCGCTCAGCGCAACGCCGGAGAGTTTTTCGTTGAGTGTCGCGGATGTTTTGAACGCGCCTTCCAGAGCGGAAGCATCCACAGGGAATGCGCCCATTACGTCTTTGAACATTGCGGTCATGTCAGGTGTCTTTGTCATTTTCCAAATCCTTTGGCTTACTCAGGGCAGGTCCATGCCTGCTGTGTTCGTCTGTCAAAGGATGTACATGCTGCAGTGCGGCATTGCAAGTTTTTTCTGCACTGCAGCATAAATTTCTTTCCCTAGCGGCAAGCAGTCCTGCCACAGAGATCAAATACGCCGGGAAATCAGCCGTTTGCCTTTTTTGCCACGTAGGAACCGGGTGCGTCGGAGATGATTTGATGGCCATCCTCACCGGGTGTGCGCGCAAGAATCATCTTGCCCGACCGCTTGGTCAGCCACTTTTCCCAGCGGGGCCACCATGACCCTTCGGTGAAATCCGCCCCCTCCAGCCACGCGGCGTGATCAAGGCTCAGGTCTTCGTTTGTATAGTGACCGTATTTGCCCTTGGAGGGTGGGTTCACGATGCCTGCGATGTGCCCCGATTGGGTCATGATAAAGGTCTTGTCCTTGGATCCCATCTGCTGAATCCCGCGAAAGCTGTCTTTCCAGGGTGCGATGTGGTCCGTTTCACAGGCAATGGCGCAGAGCGGTACATCAACCTCATCCAGCACCAGATGAGCCCCAAGCAGATCGTAACCTCCATCCGCCAGCTTGTTGGCCTGACACAGCCCCCGCAAGTATTGCATTGCCATCTTGGCAGGCAGGTTGGCCCCGTCCCCGTTCCAATAGAGCAGATCAAAAGCGGGCGGTGTCTCTCCCATCATATAGCTTTTGACCGCCGGGCCATAGACCAGATCGTTGGACCGCAGGAAGGAGAACGTGCGCGCCATGATGATCGAGGGCAGCATGCCCTTGTCAGCAGTTTCCGCCTCAATCCCGTCGATGAAATCATCGGTCAGAAACGGCTGAAACTCCCCCTGATCGGAGAAGTCGGTAAGCGCGGTAAAGAAGGTTGCGGACTTGACCGATTTGTCGCCCTTCTGTTTCAACAGAGACAAGGTGAGCGACAATGTTGTCCCCGCAATGCAGTAGCCCACGGCGTTGACCTGCTTTTCGCCCGTAATCGCCTTTACCTCATTGATCGCAGCGAGATACCCATCCTCGACGTAGTCTTCCATGCCGACATCCGCATAGCTGGCGTCAGGATTTACCCAAGAGACCATGAAGAGCGTATAGCCTTGATCTACCACCCATTTCACAAAGCTGTTTTGCGCTTTGAGGTCGAGAATGTAGTACTTGTTGATCCACGGCGGGAAGACCAGCAGCGGCGTCTTGTGCACCTTTTCGGTGGTCGGCGTGTATTGGATCAGCTCGAACATGCGGTTGCGAAACACCACTTTGCCCGGTGTCGTGGCGATGTTGCGGCCCAGTTCAAAGGCACTTTCATCCGCCAGCCGCACGATCAGCTCTCCGTTGTTGGCTTCGAGATCGGAGATCAGGTTTTCCAGGCCCCGGACGAGGCTCTCCCCCTCGGTCTCAACTGCTTTTTCGAGCGCGTCAGGGTTGGTGGCGAGAAAGTTCGTCGGGCTCATCAGGTCGATGATCTGACGGCTGAAGTACGCCAGTCGCTGCTTCTCACGCGGCTCCATGTCGGCCATGTCATCGACGGCCTGGTTCAGCATCTCTGAATTGATCAGATATTGCTGTTTGACGAAATTGAAATAGGGATTTGTCTCCCACAGGGGATTGGTGAAGCGGCGGTCTTTTTCGGTGCGGTCGGCGGGTGCCTGCATGGGGCCAGTGGTCAGCGCTTGCTGCGCTTCGACAAAATGTGTCAGCGTTTTCGTCCAATACCCCATCTGATGTTCCATCAGCTTGGCGGGGTTGTTGATGGCCTCGGACATGTAGGATTGCGCGGCTTTGGCAAAGAGCTCTTGATTCGGTCCGTCAAGCGCCTGCTGGTGGGTCTGGCGGGTCGCCATCACCTTGCCCAAACGCTCTGTCAGCGCCTCAACTTTCTTTAGGTTTTCGGCCATTCGGTTCATGGATGCGTCTGTCGTGGCGTCAGGACCTTTTGTTTTAGTTGTCATTTTAACCTTTTGCTCCTATCTTCGCACCTGCAGCATAACGTCGCCCGATTCAGGGGCCGGAGCGACGCGATGCCCTATATGGGCCAACCAAGGAGACCCCAGATGCGCTATATGGCAACTTACGACCTGATGGAAACCGTTCGGAACACCAATCAGTGGCTGGGCGCCTCCGCGCTTGCCATGGCATCTTACCCAGCTTTTGCAATGTTTCCAAACCCAGCGCTCAATTGGATGGCCGCATGGGGTGAAGTGACCGAGCGGACATTTTCGCGCATGGTGATGAAGCCGGATTGGAATATTCCACCGTTTGTCGGCTCAACCGGGCAAGATCGTATCGTGGTCGAAGAGATCGTGATGCAACGGGACTTTGGCGACCTCCTGCATTTCCGGGTTCAGGGGCGGACCGTTCCCAGACGAAAAGTGCTGCTGGTCGCTCCTATGTCGGGACATTATGCCACACTCCTGCGCTCCACTGTGATCAGCCTGCTGCCTGATTGTGACGTTTACATCACCGACTGGCACAACGCGCGCGACATTCCTGTCAGCGCGGGCAAATTCGATGTCGAAGATTACACGCTCTACCTTGTCGATTTCATGAAAGAGCTGGGCGCGCATACCCATGTGATCGCTGTGTGTCAGCCTGCGCCGCTGGCGCTTGTCGCCACTGCCCTGCTGGCCGAAGAAAACCCAGACGCGCAGCCGCGCTCGCTCACGTTGATTGGCGGCCCAATTGATCCAAGTGCGGCCCCGACGGAAGTCACCGATTTTGGCCATTCTGTCACGATGGGCCAACTCGAAGAGCTGATGATCCAGCGGGTCGGGTTCAAATACAAAGGCGTGGGCCGCATGGTCTATCCCGGCCTTTTGCAACTTTCCTCCTTCATCTCGATGAATTCAGAAACCCACTATCAGGCCTTTGTTGATCAAATCAGCCGTGTCTCTCAGGGGGACGCGCATGAGCACGACAAACACAACAAGTTCTACGACGAATACCTCGCCGTGATGGACATGCCTGCGGAATTCTACCTGTCTACAGTAGAGCGGATTTTCAAAGCGGGTGAGATTGCCTCCAACAGCTTTACCGTCAAAGGCAAAAAGGTCGACATTGGCAAAATCACAACCGTTGCGGTAAAAACCGTCGAAGGCTCCAATGACGACATATCGGCCCCCGGCCAATGTATCGCGGCACTTGATCTGCTCACGGGCCTGCCGGACGCCAAAAAAGCAAGCCACGTAGAAGAAGGTGCCGGGCACTACGGCATTTTCGCGGGAAAAAGCTGGCGCAACAACATTCGGCCCCTCGTGCTCGACTTTATCGACGATCACGAAGAAGACACCCCTCCCGGTTTTCGCAAGAAAAAGGCCGCGGGTAAGAAAGCCGCCAACAAAAACGCGGCGGCCTGATCCGTGGCGGCGGCGTCCTTTTCCTGTTCATGTGGTCAGGTAAAGGGCAGCGTTGCGCAGACGCCTGCGCGCGGGCTGCATCTGGAATGCTATTGCGACAGTTGCCGCGCCGGCGCGCTTTATAGCGGTGCACAGCTGCCATCGGGCACTCCGCTTGATCTTTACCTCACGCAGCCGGAGCATGTTGAAATCACTCAAGGGTTGGAAAATCTGACGCCTTTTGTGTTCAGCCCCAAAGGCATCGTGCGCTGGAAGGCGCGCTGCTGCAACGTGCCGATGTTCTCAAGCCGACCCAGCCCCAAATCGGCCTTCATCTCAGTTGTGACCGACCGGTTTGAAACGCCAGGCGTCGCGGGCCCGGTTAAGAGCAAAGCCTTTGTGCCAAAGGAAGGCGGCAAAGTCGGGCATTCCGGCATCCTGCCGTTGGCTGGTTTGTTGCTCCGTGTGCTTGGGGCGCGGTTGAACGGCACATGGCGCAAGACGCCGCTCTATGACGTGCAAACCCTCAGACCAATCGTAGAACCAACGTTGGTATCAAAAGAGGAAAAAGCCGCCCTTCTGGCCACAACACCCTGAGATTTATTGCAAAACAAGCGGTTGCTGCATCCATTTGCGCAAGGCCGCTGTTGTCGCTGCAGGTTGTTCCAACGTAGGCAGGTGCCCGGCGTTTTCCAACACGACCAGTTCCGCATAAGGGATCAATTCAGCCATGAAAGTATGGCGCTTGACCGGACAAAGCTGATCATGTTCCCCACACAGGATGAGTGCGGGCGTCCGGCATTTGCGCAGTACCGATTGTTGATCGCGGCGGCGCTGCAGGGCGCGGGACTGTCGGATGAACACCTCCGGCCCCAACACCTCGGCCATGTGCATCACAAGCTCAAGCACTTCGGCGCGCTGCGGGCCGGGGGCCAGATAGTTCGGCTTCATCTCATCGCGCATCACTTCCAGCAAACGCCCCGAGCGCACTTTGACGATCTGCGGCTCGCGGTTGGCGGCGATGACGGGCGTTTCTGCCAGCGGATTGGTATCCATCAATGCGATGCGGGTGATCCGATCGGGCGCGCGGCGCAACAGCTCCATCGCGACGATGCCCCCCATGGACAGCCCGGCCAGCGCAAACCGGCTCGGCAACAAGTCCAAAAGGCCCGATGCAATCTCTTCGATCCGTTCCCCTTGGGTCACCGGGGCCACCATCACCGCCATATCCGCAGAAAGCTCCGCGATCTGCGGGCCAAAAAGGCGCGCGTCACACATCATGCCGGGCAAGAGGACAAGCGGCTCAGCCATTTACAACATCCGGTTGAAAAGTCATGTGAAAAATCGCCCCTGCCCTTTGAGGCATATCTATAGCACGCCGCTAATCCGCCGCAATATCAACTGCCGCCTGTGGTAAGGATAATCCGCGAAAGGGCGGAAAATCAGCGTAGCGCCTTTTTCGCACCTCAAGCGATTCCGCAGGTGCTTCGCCCCGCCGCAAAAGCGTGCCGCGCGGGGCCATATAGCTTGAGATTGTGCGCCACGGCTCAGCCCGCCACACCAGATTGAGCGCGGCCAGTTTGGGAAAGAACCACATGTCCGAGTACGGCAAATGGTCGTGCAGCCACCATGCCAGATCGCGCCAGTCCCGGCCCTGATCATACTGATCTGCAAACCACGGCACCACAATGGAGGCCCCGGCAATCGCCTCCGCACCTTCGGCCCGATCCCAGATGTGGCACTCAAGCGGATGATCGTTTCGGGCACAATTGAGTTTGTTCTCATTGCCATAGCGGTTGAGGTCGGGGGAGCGATAGCCAGAGCGCACCGCGATCCGGCCAAAGGTTTCCTCCAGCGGGTCCATCAGCGCGGTGCAAAACGCGCGTCCATTCGCCAGCGCCAGGTCAGGGTTTTCCGGCACATTGGATCGGCCGTGAAAACCACTGATCTCGGAATACATGAAATCGCGCATGAAATAGTACTTTGACAGACGCTGGCGGCCAAATGTCTCAAGGCTCCACATGCTGCCGGGCTTGCGCATCAGTCGTATCCGTTCCAGCGAAACGCGCCGTCCGGTGAAAGCTGAGAAAAGGGGTTGTGCGCGACCTCCCAAAAGTGGCCCTCGGGGTCGGCAAAGTAGCCGTGATGCCCGCCCCAGAAGACGTCTTGCGCCGGTTTGAGCACGCGCCCGCCGGCCTGCGCCACACGTCCAAGGATCTCGGCAACTTCGCGTTTGTCGCGCACGTTGTAGCCCAGCGTCATCGCCCCTGATCCCAACGCCTCCACGTCCACACCAATATCCTCGGCCAGTTTCTCAAGCGGATAAAGGCCAAGCGTCTGCCCAATCAAATCATAGGCAACAACGCCGTCCTGCGTCTCCACCCTTTGCCATCCCAACGCGTCATAAAAGGCGGCAAGTGCATCCGCATCCCGCGCGCCCAGTGTGATCAAAGAAACCCGTTGCTGCATCATAGTCCCCTTGCCCATTCCAACATGGTTTGCACGGTCTGTTCTGTCTGGCTGGGCGACATGATGTCCCCCGCGATGATGTGTTTGGACGGATCATCCTCAGGCCCCAGCACCGGGTTAACCACCGTTACCGCGCCGCCCCAGCGCGCCGCGACTTCTTGTGTCCTGGCGGGGAGGACGACCTCATCCTCCAATGTGAACATAAAGAGCGCTGGAACAGCTGTCCGGCTGAAATCCAGGGATGTGACCTTGTTGACCAAGGCAGCTACAGGAATCCCGGCAACGGTTGGGTAGCGCGTGGTCCAATATCGGCCCTGCGCTTCGTTGTGTGGCTCCCAACTGCGCTCCGCTCCGGCGACCAGAGGGACCCAGTAGCGCGCGGCAGGCAAGGTCAGCAGGGGAGCAGCCGGGTTGTTGATGCCAAAATTGGGGGAGCCAAAGATGATCCCCGCAATCCCCTCAGACAGCTCTGCATCCATCGCCGCCGCTGCGGCCAGCGTACCGCCCGTTGACAGCGACATGATCAAGATCCGATCGCCCACAGCACGTGCTGCTGCCATCGCTTCGGCGACATCCGCCATCCAATCCGGCACTGTCGCCGTTGCCAACGCATCTCCGCTGCGTCCGTGGCCTGTCAGGCGGGTCAAGATCAGGTTCGCGCCCAACCCTTCGGCCACTTGGTCCGGGACGGGGCGTATTTCCTGCGACGTGGCCGAAAACCCGTGCAGGTAGAGCACGACCCAGTCCGTCTTTTGCTCCGGCTCCCCGTACCAGATCACCTGTTTTTGCACACCCGGCGTGATGTCATCGAACCGCGCTTCCTGCGCTGCAAAGTAGGATGCCACGCCCTCTGACAGCTTTGAACGATCAAACTCAGCAGTCAGATCACTGTTCTCATAGGGACCAAAAAGATAAAGCGCACCGCCCAGGAGGATGAGGCCCAATAGTAGATTTTTCAGGAGTTTCATAATTTTTCTCAATCAGTTGCGCTGTCTACTTCATCCAGAGCCTGAAGTATCAAACCGAGGCAAGGGTCGTCTGAGAACCGGTGATCCGCGTCCTTAACAAGACGCAATTGCATATCAGGACCACTTGCATGTTCGAGCAGCCTCACTGCGGTGCTGACGCTGACGGCGGTGTCCGCTGTGCCTTGAAGAAACCGCACCGGAAAGGGGAGCGGCAAGGGATCGCGCAGGACCAGTTGCGCGCGGCCATCCTCAATCATCCGGCGCGTGATGATGTAGGGTTCCATGTAGTCTGACGGCAGCGCCACCTGCCCTTTCTCTTCCATCTCGCGCGTCTGTTCTTCGGTGAAATTCGCGACATAGCCGTCTTCGGTAAAATCAGGTGCTGCCGCAATCGTGACCAATCCCGCAATTCGCTCAGGCTGCGCACGTGCCAACAACAGCGCCTGCCAGCCACCCATAGACGACCCCACCGGGATGATCGGCCCTTCCGTCAGGGCGGTCACCGCCTCAACCGTGTCTTCGGCCCAGTCCCCGATGCATCCGTCCGTGAATGCGCCTGACGACTCACCATGACCGGAGTAGTCGAAGCGCAGGAACGCACGCCCCTCTTTTTGCGCCCATTCCTCCAGAAACACCGCCTTGGTGCCTTCCATGTCAGATTTTAGTCCGCCCAGAAAAACGACCCAAGGGCCGCGCCCTTCGGTGCGGTGATATGCGATCCTGCGCCCTTGTTTTGTTGAAAGAAACTGCGTCTCAGCCATCTCGCTCCCCTGCTCTTTTGTCGATCATGCGCGGGCAATTGGGCAAGTACAACAGGCAGATTTTATAGGTGACCATATTGTCACGTGACTACTTTGTCACCTATAAGCCGATTCCATGGACGACGTTTTCAAAGCTCTCGCCGATCCGGCCCGCCGCACCCTTCTGGACGCTCTGCGCCAAAAGGATGGGCAGACGTTGCAGGAATTGACGGAACTCCTCGATATGACCCGGTTCGGCGTGATGAAACATCTCGGCGTGCTGGAAGAGGCCGGACTGGTCCTCACGCACAAAAAGGGGCGGTTCAAACATCACTATTTGAACGCGGTGCCCCTGCAACAAACCATAGATCGCTGGATTGAGCCGATGCGCGCAAAACCAGCGGCTCGGGCGGTTTTGAACCTTAAATCAACCCTCGAAAGGAACGATACGATAACGAAACCAGATTTCATGATGCAGACCTTTATCCGCTGTACCCAAGAAGCGCTCTGGGATGCGTTGAGCGACCCGGAGAGCATGGCCGCCTATCACTTTGCCTGCGACGTGGTCGAAGGTCGTGCAGAACAGAGCGAAACGATCCGCTTTAACCTGCCTGACGGCAATCCGATGTTGAGCCAATCTGTGACCAGGGTGGATCCCAAAAGCCGGATCGAGACGACGTTTGAGCCGCATTTCTTTGGCCCCGATGCGCCGTCGTCGCGCATGATTTACCTGATTGAGCCGCAAGGCCCTGCCTGCAAGCTCACCATCGAACACTATGACATTCCCGAAGGGCAAGAGGGCGTCGCCGAAGGCTGGGCGCGGCTGGCGGCTTCGCTCAAGTCGTACCTTGAAACCGGCACCGGCATGAAAGCCGCAATGTAATCAATCGGTTGAAAGGAGATTGAAAATGGAAACGCTACCCACAGAACTTGGCATTCTTACCTGTCTGGCGCTTTTTGCGGCAACCCTCTGGGTGCCCTACATTGTCGGCGTTGTGCGCCAGCCCGTGGTTGAGGGTGCGCCAGACAGCTTCGTGCGCCCTGGTAACCTCAACGACCTGCCCGCATGGGTGCACCGGGCGCACCGCGCACATCTCAACATGCTTGAGCAGTTCGTGCCCTTTGCCGTCCTCGTCTTTCTCGTGGACCGGGTGGATGGGTTCAGCACCCTGACCTTCTGGACGGCCATTGCGTTTTTCTGGATAAGAGTGGCCCATGCCGTTGGCATGATCAGCGGGATCGCCCGTATGCCGCTGCGGCCCATGCTTTTCAACCTCGGATGGGCCTGCTGTCTGCTGATGGGCTATGCGGTATTTGCTGCGCGGATGGCTTAACCGCTGACGTAAACAGTGGTTCTGGGCCGGTAAAAGACCTTTTGCTCATGCAGCCGGCCCAAAAGCTCTTCGCCCTTGCGCTGGTCTTCTTCGACAACCCGGACCGATTCCATATCGGCTGGGTTTTCGTCACTCAGAGCACGGCGCATGCGGCACAACTCACGCCCACGGGCGCGCAAGGCTTCTTCGATCAGATCGACGTCTTCAATGGAAAGCTGGAAGTTGCGGTTGTATGTCGGCATGCTCGTGTCCCCTCAGTTTGCTGCGCTGCGGCTTCTCACAGCATTACGTCGTAATTAAACCCTTATCTGTCGCAGTCAACGTATATCTTGGTATACATTAACAGTCCGCAACCAATATCTTGTCCTTCAAAGCTGCATACCAAGCGCACGCTGCTTGCGCTGCCGTTAGGGCATGATACCAAGACCCATGAAGTCGCCTTCCCCGGATCCCTACCTCATCCCATTGCTGTCGCTGGGCAATTTCGTGATCGGCGTCGCGGGATTTGCCATCATTGGCATTCTTGAACCCTTGGGGGATGAAATGGGCCTCAGCGCTGCCAGCGCGGGGCAACTGCTCACCGTTTATGCTTTGGCCTACGCGGTCCTGTCTCCTCTGATGGTGGCCTTGTCCGGGCAGATTGGACGCCGGCGGGTGCTGGCGACCTCCATCATACTGGTCGCAGTCGCTGCATTCCTGTCTGCGCTCGCGCCCAATTTCGCCGTTCTTAACATCGGCCGTATCCTTGCCGCCGCCGGGGCTGGCATTTTCACCCCCGTCGCGGCTGCCGTTGCCGCAGCCCTGTATCCAGAAGCGCAGCGCGCCAAAGTGCTGGCGGCGGTGTTCTTTGGTCTGACCATTTCGCAGGTGATCGGCGTGCCAGCGGGCAGTTGGATCGCTTACAGCTTTGGCTGGAGATGGGCGTTCTGGATGGTGGTCGCCATGGCGCTGCCGCTGATTTGGATGATTTGGCACCGGGTGCCCGCTGGCCTGCGGTTTCAACCCGTCACGATGGCCGATCTGGGTCAGGTGATCCGGCAGGGGCGCATGATGCTGGCCATCACCTTCACCGCGACATTTCTGGGCGCGATCTATGTCCTCTATACCTACATCGCACCGCTGCTGAGCGAGGCGATGGGCTATGGCCGCGACGGGGTGGCGTTTAGTTTGTTGATGTTTGGCATCGGGGCGGTCTTTGGCAACATCATGGGGGGCATATTGGCGGACAAGCTCGGCTGGCGGATCACGCTCACGGTGCTTTGCATCAGCCAGATGGTGATCATGCCGCTCTACAGCCTGCTGCCGCTGCCGCCGGTTGTCCTCGCCGCCATCTGTTTTTGCTGGTCGCTCTTTGGCTGGGCCTTTATGGCGGGCCAACAGATGCGGCTGATCACCCTCGCAGGGGGGCAAGCCCCTGTGGTGCTCGCGCTCAATGCCGCCGCAATCTACATCGGCGCGGCAGCGGGATCGGCCATTGGTGGTTTTGTGATTGCAACGTTTGGGCTGATCTGGACCGGGGCTGCGGCGGGTCTTGTCTCTGCGCTGGCTCTCCTGCATCTGATGTTTTCAACACGCTTTCCCCCGCTCTCTCCCCCGGCCCCTTGACGCATCGGCCCTGTGGGTCCAAAAGGCGCGCACACATAACCCGCAACCGGGCGTCTCGTGGGCGCCAAACTGACGAGGAGGCCCCAATGGCCCAGATCGAACTCACCCTTCCCGATGGCAATTCACGACACTACGACGCAGGGATCACTGCGGGCGAGGTCGCTGCAGATATCTCCAAATCGCTTGGCAAGAAAGCCATCTCCGCCACTGTTGACGGCCAGCATTTTGACCTCGCATGGCCGATCAATGCCGACGCTGACATCGCCATTCACACCATGGCCGATGAAGAGCAGGCCAATGAACTTGTGCGCCACGATCTGGCCCACATCATGGCCCGCGCGGTGCAGGAGATCTGGCCCGACACACGCGTGACCATCGGCCCGGTGATCAAGGATGGCTGGTATTACGACTTTGACCGCGCAGAGCCCTTCACCCCCGAAGACATCGGGCTGATTGAGAAAAAGATGAAAGAGATCATCAACAAGCGTGATCCCGTCCGCACCGAGGTCTGGGACCGCGCCCGCGCAATCAAGCACTACGAGGACAACAATGAGCCCTATAAAGTGGAGCTGATCGACGCCATTCCTGGCGATGAGCCGCTGCGCATGTATTGGCATGGCGACTGGCAGGACCTTTGCCGGGGGCCACACCTGCAACATACCGGTCAGGTGCCGGGGGATGCCTTCAAGTTGATGTCGATTGCCGGGGCGTATTGGCGCGGCGACAGCGACCGCGCGATGCTGCAACGCATCTACGGCGTGGCCTTTACCGGCAAGGAAAAGCTGCGTGCGCATCTGAACATGCTCGAAGAAGCCGCCAAACGCGACCACCGCAAACTGGGCCGTGAGATGGACCTCTTTCACATGCAGGAAGAAGCGCCGGGGCAGATTTTCTGGCACGCAAACGGCTGGCGCATCTATACCGAGCTGCAGGACTACATCCGCCGTCGCCAACGCGATGGCGGCTATGTTGAGGTGAACACCCCGCAGGTCGTGGACCGCAAACTATGGGAAGCCTCGGGCCATTGGGAAAAGTACCAAGAGCATATGTTCATCGTCGAGGTGGACGAGGAGCACGCGCGCGAAAAGGCTGTGAATGCGCTCAAACCCATGAACTGCCCGTGCCACGTGCAGATTTTCAACCAAGGCCTGAAATCCTACCGGGACCTGCCGCTGCGGATGGCGGAGTTTGGCTCGTGTAACCGGTATGAGCCGTCAGGTGCTTTGCACGGCATCATGCGCGTGCGCGGGTTCACCCAGGATGATGGCCACATCTTTTGCCGCGAGGACCAGATTGAGAGCGAAACCCTGACCTACATCGAGTTTCTCTCCGCGATCTACCGTGACCTCGGCTTTGAAGAGTTCAAGGTCAAGTTTTCCGACCGCCCCGAGACACGCGCCGGATCCGATGAGGTTTGGGACAAAGCCGAAGAGGCGCTGCTGTCGGCCACCCGCAAAGCCGGGATCGAACCAGAGCTTAACCCCGGCGAAGGCGCTTTTTATGGTCCCAAGCTGGAGTTCGTGCTGACCGACGCCATCGGCCGGGACTGGCAATGCGGCACCCATCAGGTGGATTTTGTGCTGCCCGAACGGCTGGACGCGACCTACATCGGCGCGGATGGCGGCAAGCACCGCCCTGTCATGCTGCACCGCGCCACACTTGGATCCTTTGAACGTTTCATCGGCATCCTGATTGAGGAACACGCCGGGAAGCTCCCCTTTTGGCTGGCACCGCGGCAAGTTGTTGTTGCCTCCATCACCTCAGACGCGGATGATTATGTCACAGAGGTGGTCGACACCCTCAAGAAAGCAGGCGTGCGCGCCGAGGCAGATCTGCGCAACGAAAAGATCAACTACAAGGTGCGCGAGCATTCGGTGGGTAAGGTCCCCGTCATTCTCGCCGTGGGCAACCGCGAAGTTGATGAGAAAACCGTGTCAGTCCGACGGCTGGGAGACAAGCGCACCTCTGTGCAACCTTTGGCAGAAGTGACTGTAACATTGCGTGATGAAGCAACCCCACCCGATCTGCGCGTGTGATCGAACTGTAACAATTGACCTGCCGGGCGGAAACATTTTGCCGCCCGGCCACCAGCTTTTGCAACATTCCCAAGCGTTTTTTTGCTCTTTTCCCGCATTTTCGCGAGATTTTGCGCGATTTTCCTGACAGGATCGTGACACACTCTGTCGTGACTGGCGAACGCCCGGCTGTGGTGCTTTAGTGTCCTCACCAACCCCGAAGTCTTCATAAACGAAAAAGGAAGATCACATGTCCAACGTAATGAAATCTGTCGCAATCGCCGGTGCCGTTGCTGCCGCAATGACCGCGCATTCCACAACAACTGCCGAAGCCGCTGCGAAAGAGAAGTGCTATGGCGTGTCGCTGGCCGGTGCGAATGATTGTGCGGCTGGCCCAGGCACAACATGCGCAGGCACGTCCACCGTTGACTATCAGGGCAACGCCTGGACGCTGGTTGACGCGGGCACATGCGCTGAGATTGAACTGCCAGCAATGGCTGACGGCTCTGACCGGACCGGTTCACTCGAAGCGCTGGACCGCGACTTGCCGGCCTAAGAAATCTATGGTCTCAGGCAGCTTTGCCCGCCTGAGACCTTCACCCCAAGACCTCCGGGTGCCGCATGCTTGATACGTCTCCCCGACATGAACCTTTGCCGCACGCCCCGGGCGTTGGCTACAAGCCGCAACATTTTGATGCGTTGCGCGCTGATCCCGGTACCGTTGAGTGGATTGAGGTGCATGCCGAGAATTACATGGGCGACGGTGGCCGCCCGCTTGCGCAACTCGCAGCCCTTTCGGAACAATTTGCGATTTCCATCCATGGTGTCGGCCTGTCTATCGGCGGCGAGGGACCGTTGGATCTTGACCATCTGGCGCGGCTGAAAAAGCTCTGCGATTGGATCAAACCGGCAAGTTTTTCTGAACACCTCGCGTGGTCAACCCACGGCTCGGAGTTTCTGAATGATCTGCTGCCCCTGCCCTATACCCCAGCAACGCTGGATCGCGTCGCGCAGCACATTGACCAGGTTCAGGACATTCTGGGCCGCCAAATGCTGTTGGAAAATCCGTCCAGCTATCTCGCATTTGAAGAATCCACCTTGTCAGAAACCGACTTTCTGAAGGAACTTACCCAGAGGACTGGCTGCGGTCTCTTGCTTGATGTGAACAACGTCTTCATTTCATCCACAAATCTTGGTGTCAGCCCGCTTGCCTACATCGACGCCTTTCCAACAGACAAGGTCGGCGAGCTTCATGTCGGCGGCCATGATGAAGATACAGACGATCACGGCGCGCCGTTATTGATCGACAGCCATGCAAAGCCGGTGGTCGATCCAGTCTGGTCCTTGCTGAACTACACACTTGCCCAAACCGGTCCGGCACCTGTGTTGGTCGAATGGGATACCGATTTGCCCGACTGGCCAACCCTGCGCGCCGAGGCCGCCCGCGCCGCTCAAGTTCTGACCCAATGATCAATCAAACCCAATTCAAGTCTGGGCTGTTGGACCCGTCACAGCCTGTTCCAGAGGGCCTCGTGGATGGCGCAGAGCAACCCGCAGGCCGGCGCTATGCGGTCTACCGAAACAATGTGACCCTGTCTTTGATCGAAGCGATGAGCAGCGCCTTTCCCCTTGTTGCCAAGCTGATCGGACCGCAAAACTTCGAGAACCTCGCAGGGATGTTCGTGCGGGCGCATCCGCCCTCGTCCCCGCTGATGATGTTCTATGGTGCTGAATTTCCTGATTTTCTTGCGGCGTTTGAACCACTTTCCCATATTGCGTACCTGCCTGACGCTGCCCGCCTCGACCTTGCCCTGCGCCGATCCTACCACGCGGCGGACACACCTCATTTTGATGCAGGTCGCTTGCAGACTCTGCATCCCGATGCGTTGATGGAGGCGACGTTTACCCTTGCACCGGCGACGCGCATTGTTGCGTCACGATGGCCACTCTTCGATATCTGGCGCTTTAATCAGCAGCCCGACGCACCAAAGCCCCAAAACATCGCGCAGGCGGTGCTGATCACCCGGCCCGCCTTTGACCCGGTCCCGCATGCTTTGCCTGCGGGCGCTGCTGAATGGCTGATGGCGCTGCGAGACGGCGCGGCCTTTGGTGTCGCGCATGATCGCGCCGTTGCCGCAGCCCCGACATTTGACCTTGCCAAGAGCCTCACGCTGGCCCTCAGCACGCAAGCATTTGCTACACTACATCATAAGGATCTGACATGACTGCACTTTTGTCACTTTATAGCGCTATCTCCGCCCGGCTGGACCGGGCCGACTGGCTGGTACCTACCCTGGCCCGGTTCCTTTTCGCAGCGATCCTGATGGTCTATTTCTTTAACTCAGGGCTCACAAAGCTGGGGGATGGCTTTGCTGGCATCTGGACCCCTTCGGTTGGTGCTTACGCCCAGATTTTCCCCAAAACGCTTGAAGCAGCAGGCTATGATACCTCCGCGCTTGGCATTTTTCACTATCTTGTGGTTCTCGGCGGTACGTGGGCCGAATTCATACTTCCCGCAATGATCGTGTTGGGCATTTTGACACGGATCGCCGCGCTCGGCATGATCGGCTTTGTGGTGGTCCAATCCCTTACCGACATTTACGGGCACAACGCGGCTGACGCTTTGGGGGGATGGTTCGATCGTTTTCCCGACGCGATCATCATGGATCAACGCGCGCTGTGGGTATTCCTGCTTGTTGTTTTGGTGATCAAGGGCGCGGGACCATTGTCCTTTGACCGTGCGCTAAAGCCTCGGGAAAGGTAGTGCTGCGCATATCTGAGCCGCAGTTTACACTAAAGTAATGCTTTAATCTCTGCCTCGATCTCACTGTTCCAAGACAGAAAATACCTGTTATCCACAGCAATCAGCGGGCGCTTCATCAATGTCGGATGTGCTTTGAGCAAGGCCATCGGCTCTTGCGCCCGCGCCTCTTCATCCAATCCACGCCACGTGGTCGACCGGGTATTGAGCAGGGCGTCACCAAATTGCGCCAAGGCGGCGCCAAGCACATCATCGGGCACACCGTCCACACGCACGTCCCGCAGCTCCGCATCTGGCAGAGCCTTGATCGCTTTCCGGCAGGTGTCGCAGTTCTTCAGCCCATAAATCAGCATTTTCTTCCCTCACATCTGCGCCATCTCGCCACAGCCAAGCCACATCAGCCTTGATTTTTGTCCAATTCGCTCAATCTTTTAAGGTGTGCGGGTGACAATGGCCAGCCGCGCTGTGCTGCTGAGAGGCAGCGACTGAAGGTAAAGACAAAGAAGGACGAATGACATGCCAACAGGCACCGTGAAGTGGTTCAACACTACTAAAGGCTTCGGATTTATCGCACCCGAGGGGGGCGGCAACGATGTGTTCGTGCACATTTCTGCGGTTGAACGCTCTGGCCTCACCGGTCTCGCAGACGATCAAAAGGTCAGCTTTGAACTGACCGAAGGACGGGACGGACGACAAATGGCGGCAGATATTTCGCTGCTGTGATGCGTCCCGGTCAGAAGACCGAGACCACCATATTCAAGATCTGACCGCGCCTTAGCGGTCAGTGCACCCCTTCGTGCCGGCGGCACAGGTTGGCCGCGCCGAGCGTACTTTGTGCCGCACTTTGTGCGCGCGCTTCGGCATGGGATGCGCCAATGCTTGCTGATAGCTCATATGCTGATTGGGCACACCGCAGCAGATCACGCCAGAAATGGTGATGGGCTGGTACCCAGCGGGGCAGTAGTTTGCACCGTGATAGGCGTAAATCTTTGGCTCAGCCGCGACCTGCGCAGGCATCATCGTGGCGAGCGTCAGGCCGACGCCTGCGAGTGCTCCAGAAAAAAGACGCATATGCTTCCCTCGTATCGTTGTTTCCACCGGTTTTTATGCGGCAACATTGGCGGTGTGGGCCGGGCAAGTCCAGTCTTTTCTTGTGCTTAGCCGGGATGAACTTGCGCGGGCAGCCGGGTGTAACCGTGAAATCGTATGCGCCCGCCCAAGGTGCGGTCCGCCAACAGCTGATAGTCCGGAAACCGCCGCAGAAACCGGCCAAGCGCGATGCGCCCTTCCATACGCGCCAGGGTCAGCCCCACGCAGACATGCGGCCCGGCGGCAAATGCAAGGTGTCGGTTAGGCTGTCGCGCAATATCAAACGTCGTTGCATTTTCAAATACGTCCGGGTCACGATTGGCCGAACCGATACACAGGTGCAGGTTTGAGCCGGCAGGAATACTGTGGCCTCCGATCCTGACCTCTTTGGTTGTTTCACGGTTGCCAAACTGATTTGGGGATCGCAGGCGGAGCACTTCTTCAACTGTTTTGTCGATAAGGGTAAAATCCCGCAGGAGCCGTGCTCTTTGATCGGGGTGGTCGTGCAACAGGGCAAGCCCGCTGCCGATCAGATTGGTCGTGGTTTCATGGCCCGCATTGAGGATGAAAATGCAGTTCTGAATGAGCTCGATTTCGGTGAGCTGCCCGCTGTCGTCACCGGCGATGAGCCGGGTCAGAACATCAGTTTCAGGATCGCCGGGATGCGCGCGACGCTGCGCGATAAGGCCCTGTAAATATGACTTAAATTCACTCACAGCGGTGTGCCCCCGGGCAAGCTGCTCCTCTGTGAGAGTGGGTTCCAGCGCGCCGAGGATGGCCAAGGACCAGTCCCGCAAGGGCGCGCGTTCGGATAGGGGAATATCAAGCAGATTTCCAATGATCTGTATCGGAATGACGGAGGCGAAATCTTCGATCAAATCAGGCGCTTGCGGCATGGTGTCGAGCAGATCATCAACGGCCTTGATCAAGCCCGGCTCCATGCTCGCCAATGCGCGGGGCGTGAGGGCGGCGGTCATGATCCGGCGCACGCGGGTGTGCAGCGGCGGGTCGTTGAAAACGAGGCTGGTGGTGTGATGCTCATAAAGAGGCGTGCCGGGGCCGAACTTAGGCGCAAAGGCCTGCTTTTTATCAGAGATATAGGTGGTCGTGTCGCGGTAGATCGCGTTCAGATCAGCGTGTTTGGTGATCAGGAATGACCCGTCAGGCTGCGGCGTCACCGGGCTGTCCCGCAGGAGTTGATCGTAGTGCGGAAAGGGGTTTTCGACGAAACCGGCGGGGGGATTTGATAGGTCAAACATGAGGTGAGTTTCGCCGTTTCGACGGAGGGGTCAATGGGCATGCTGCGCAAGCTGGGATGCGGGGGCTACCCCATGCAGTCGCGGCAACGTGGGATGGCGGGGTCAGCGGCAAGGCGGGCGGGTGCGATCTCTTCGCCGCAGTCGGTGCAAAACCCGTATTCGCCCTCTTCGATCCGCTTTAGGGCGGCGTGGATGCGCTGGCGTTCAGCCGCCCGGCGGCGCACCTGCGCCTGCGCCATCGCCTGATTTTGCAGCGCGTCCATCCGGGTGAGCCTGCCGGTAGACTGCTGATCCAGCGTCACGGGGCGCGTGGCGTCATGGGCGGCGGCGTCCTCGGCGTCGAGAGTATCGAGGCGGGCGCGGAGGGTGGTTTCGGGGTTCATGGGATGAGCGTACCGCGATTTCCGCGGTAGAAGCACGCAGTTTTACGGATCGTAACAGTGCAGCAAAGGGCAGCGTACGGACCTCGCGGTGGGTGCGAAGCGCCCTCCCGTCAAAGCGCAGGTTTGCCTTTGGCAGAACGGGGGAGGTCCGGCGGTGCCGGGCGGGATGGGTTGGCCCGTGAGATTCGTCTTTGGCAAATTGCAGGTTTTTATAAGCACAGACGTTGGACTACATTAATTCAGCAGTGCATTTAATAATCTTTCCGCTCAGTATTTTCTGCAGAAGGAGACACATCACGGCGTTCGTATCGCAGGTTCATGCCCGCCAACGCGTTGTATTGGAGCATTACTTCTTTCAGAAATTTATGAATCTCGTCATGGCTTCTAACAAGCAAACTCCTAAATCCGCCATCAATGTCCATCATCTTCATTAGTGACAAGTTATCTTTAGAAATGCCGCCAGAAAGTACGTAACCGTCCTTGTCAAAATCATCCGCCACTTCGTCAAAAAAGGCATAGAAAGCCACCGCGTGCTTTTCCTGAAGAAACGAAAAAGCTCTCAGACGCTCCTTGAATGTTCATTATCCGGTTGAAGAACTCCGGGCCAAACTTGCTCAAGAAGAAAGTTCTTTCGGGTATTGAAAAATCAATGTGCTTCTCGAAACCTTCGATTGGCTTAGAGAAGCTGTTTTCTCCGGCGTCACCGAAGAACACTCTTGTAGTGACATCTGATGCCTTAAAGTGACGATAGCTTTTTTGGAAACGATCATCCAAGTCAATCAGCTTAACCAGTATTGACTGCAGCATCACGATTTCGCTCGCCTCGCGTTCTCTCACTTTTTCCCGTCTCGCTGCATCGGCGGTATATGTTGCTGCAAACAAACCAAACAATCCGGCGAGGAACGCGCCAACCACTGTACCGAAAGTCACTTCGGACAGCACTATCCCTTTCCACCAAACCTCCGAGGCCAGCCATCCGATCAAAAGCAAGACCGCTGCCGAAAACGAATAGAGAACTACCCGGTTCCCATCCATCACTAAACTTACCCAATAACCCCCTCAACCTCCCGCCATTCCCCCTTGGACATCCCAGAGGTCTCCTGCGTCACCTCTTCCCCCGCAAGCATGCGGCGGACGCAATCCAGCGCCTTGCCCGACAGCGTTGCCCCTCCCAGACGGTAGTCCTCGAACGCGCCATAGGCCGCAGGTACCCAGTCGGCAACCACCCGACAAATCGCATCTGCGTAGACGCGGATTTCGTATTGGGCGTGGGCATCAGCCCTTAACCGCAAGAAGTGGAAGAGGTTGTGCAGGTCCACTTTCCAGTACCATTGGGTATAGATGTTCGCAGGCAGGTTCATGCGGGCGAGCTCTCGGGCCAGACCGTCCTGCCCGTCCTGAGAGATCATGGATTCGTAGTTGTCATAGGCGCGGGTTGAATCGGATTTCAGGATTTCGAGGACGCGCGCGGCTTCCTCCCCTTCCAGCACACCACCCCGGCCCTGATTGTTCACGACGCTTTGCGCGTTGATGTGCTCGGGCGCGGGGATATAGAATTCGCGGTCGAGGATGGAATACCGGGCGGAATATTCGTTGACGTTGGCGGTGCGGTGGCGGATCCACTGACGCGCGACAAAGACGGGCAGCTTCACGTGCAGCTTGATCTCGCACATCTCAAACGGGGTCGAATGCCAGTGGCGCATCAGATAGCGGATGAGGCCTTCGTCGTTCTGCACGGACTTGGTGCCCTTGCCATAAGACACCCGCGCGGCCTGACAGATGGCGGCATCATCGCCC
>JBGCDV010000025.1:0-3468 GCA_045105735.1 Sulfitobacter sp.
GGGGCTGAAGATATCGCGCCAAATCCTCGACATTTACGCGGCGGCAGACGTCGCAGAAAAGGAGGCCTTCTTTTCCGCTGTCAGCCAGGAATTCGGGCCCGATGATGCAGCGCTGAGCGCAGCCGTCGCCGATTGGACCCCCGGAGACATTGACGCTGCACGCGCACTGCATTTCGTGGCAGAGCCGCAAACCCAAGAGTTGATCCGCACCATCAACCGCGTTCCCGGGGCAACTGCTGAATTGGTCGCGATGAGGGCTGATTTGCTCGCGCTTGCGAAACAGAACCCACAGCTGCGCGGGTTGGATTCGGATTTTCAGCACCTCTTTGCGTCTTGGTTCAACCGCGGCTTTCTGGAGATGCGGCAGATCAATTGGTCAACCTCGGCGCAAATTCTGGAAAAGGTCATCACTTACGAGGCGGTTCACGAAATCGCTGACTGGGATGATTTGCGCCAGCGCGTTGGTGATCCTGACCGGATGCTCTTTGCCTTTTTCCACCCCGCGATGCCGGACGATCCACTGATCTTTGTTGAAGTCGCTTTGCTGAGCGAGGTTCCGGATGCAATCGGGCCGATCCTTGCGGCCGATCGCAAGCGGACCGATCTCGACACCGCCACGGTCGCAACTTTTTATTCGATTTCCAATTGCCACGCGGGCTTGCGCGGGGTCTCGTTCGGGAACTTCCTGATTAAACAGGTTGTGGCGGTACTGCAAAAACTGCGCCCTAACCTCAAGACATACGTGACGCTGTCGCCTGTGCCGGGCTTTAGGAAGTGGGTCGCGCAATCCCTGCAGAACGGTGACGCCTTGCTAAGCGATACCGACAAGGAGACGCTAAGCGAGCTTGGCGAACACGACCTGCCACAAGATGACTTCATCACCCAGCTTGCAGCGCGTTTTCTGACGCAAGCCAAAAGGGCGTCGGGCACGGTAGCCGACCCGGTGGCCCATTTTCACCTCGGCAACGGGGCCACCCTGTTGCGCATTCATCCGGGCGCGGACCTAAGCCTGCGCGGCACCGAAAATTCGTGGGGCGTGATGGTCAACTATCTTTATGACGGTGAGACGATCGAACAAAACCATCAGGCCTACGCAAGCGATCACGATGTCTCGGCATCACCACGCGTCACCGCACTGAGCAAAGGGTAAAAGGGCGTTCAATGTATCACGCAAACCACTTGGCCGAGAAATTGCGTGCAGCAAGCCTAGGCGCTGAAAACAGCCTGTTTCTGCACAATCATCAGACCGGCGAAGAGGTCTCGTACAAGGCGTTTTTCGCCAACGCCGAACGTATGGCGCAGGCCTTGGTGGACGCAGGCGTAAAGCCCGGCGACCGCGTGGCCGTGCAGGCCCCAAAGACGCAGGCAATGTTAGAGCTTTACGTTGCAACAGTTCTGGCAGGGGGCGTGTTTCTGCCCCTCAACACAGCTTATACTGCTTCCGAGATCACCTATTTCCTGACCGATGCGAAGCCGTGGATTTTTGTCTGCGATCCAAAGTGCGAAGATGAGCTATCAGCTGTCGCAAAAGACGCAGGTGTGGCCCAAGTTCTGACCATTGGCGCTGATGAAGGCGGATCGTTGCCAGAGCGACGCGATGCAGCAGCCCCCGGGTTCACGCCCGCCCCGCGCGGGCCCGACGATCTGGCCGTAATCCTCTATACCTCGGGCACGACGGGACGCTCCAAAGGGGCCATGCTGACGCATCGGGCGCTGGCGTCGAACGCGCAGACACTCAAAGACAGCTGGCACTTCAGCGCGGATGATGTCCTGATCCACGCCTTGCCGATTTTTCACACGCACGGCTTATTCGTTGCAACAAATATCACGCTTTTGGCCGGATCGTCCTGCATCTTGATGTCCAAGTTCGATGCCGATGACATCCTTGGTTACATGCCGGACGCCACGGTTTTGATGGGCGTGCCGACCTTTTATGTGCGCCTTCTTGAAACCGAAGGGCTGGGCAAGGCTTCAGTCAACATGCGTCTGTTCGTATCCGGCTCGGCTCCATTGCTGGCCGAAACACATGATCGCTGGCGCGATGTGACCGGACACGCGATTCTGGAGCGCTATGGGATGACCGAAACCAACATGAACACCTCGAACCCATATGACGGCGATAGACGCGCCGGAACGGTAGGGTTCCCCTTGCCAGGGGTTGAGGTGATCGTCACCGATCCGGCAACTGGCGCGCCCTTGCCGCAGGGTGAAATCGGCGTGCTGGAAGTGCGCGGGCCCAACGTATTTGCAGGCTACTGGAAGATGCCTGATAAAACTGCGGAAGAGTTGCGCGGCAATGGGTTTTTCATCACTGGTGATCTTGGGCGCATCGACGCAGACGGTTATGTTCACATCGTTGGACGCGGAAAAGACCTGATCATCTCGGGCGGCTACAACATTTATCCCAAAGAGATCGAACTGGTGATCGACGATCTGCCGGGCGTCGTTGAAAGCGCGGTCATTGGTGTCCCGCACAAGGATTTTGGCGAAGCCGTCGTGGCGGTCATTGTCGCCCAGGATGGTGTCGAGGTTTCGGCGAAAGACGTCTCCAACATGATCAAAGATAATCTGGCCCGCTTCAAACAACCCAAGCGCATCGAGTTTGTCCAAGCCCTGCCACGCAACGCCATGGGCAAAGTGCAGAAAAACGTTCTGCGCGAGGCTTATGACGGGGTTTTCCAGTAAAGCGCGCCGACAAAGCTGATCGAACATTAAAATGAGAAATAGGGAGTTGGTATGACACAGCACAATACGGCTTTGGCTATTGCCGCCTTGAAAGACCTGCTAGGAGATCGTCTGTCCACCGGCGAGTCCATCCGGGCAATCCACGGCAGGGATGAGGCCTATTCCGAACCCGCTTTGCCGGACGCAGTCGCGTTTCCGGAAAGCACCCAAGAGGTTTCGGCGATCGTGAAGATTTGCGCGCAACATAGGGTGCCGGTTGTGCCGTTCGGTATAGGCACATCACTGGAGGGTCACGTCATCCCGACCCATGGCGGGATCAGTGTTGATACCAGCCGGATGAACAAGATTCTTGAAATCCATGAAAGCGATCTCGACGCGGTTGTGCAGCCTGGGGTTTCACGCACACAGCTAAACCAGGAACTGCGCGCCACCGGTTTGATGTTCACCGTCGACCCTGGCGCCGATGCGACGCTTGGCGGGATGGCTGCCACACGCGCATCAGGCACGAACACGGTTCGCTACGGCACGATGCGCGAGAATGTCTTGGCGCTAGAAGTTGTTTTGCCCGACGGCACGATAATCGAAACTGGATCGCGGGCGCGAAAATCCTCGGCCGGCTATGATCTTACGCATCTCTTTGTCGGCTCAGAAGGCACGCTTGGGATCATTACACGGCTGACAGTGCGCCTGTTCGGCCAACCAGAGACGATACTTGCCGCCACCTGCGGATTTGAAACGGTCGACGCCGCCGTTAATAGCGTCATCATGGCCATCCAGATTGGT
>JBGCDV010000026.1:0-10370 GCA_045105735.1 Sulfitobacter sp.
GGCTGATTGCATTAAGCATACCACACGATTCTGCGGCTTGGTGTTGTGGAACAAAACCGGATTTCCTTGTGTCAAATTTGTGCCAATAGGAAACATGCGTTCCTGCATCGTTCTGCAAAAGGCTACATTTACCTTCAAGGCAAACACCTTTCCCTATTGCTGTTTTTACTGGGGTTCCGTATGTCCGGCGGTGGGACACCCTTCCCCAACGAAGGGCGCATATCTGAGAGGGTAGCATTATGGCTATTGAACATCCGGCGACGCGGCCGGCACCTAAACCTGTCGCCGTTCCGGCGAACCCGCGTTTTTCTTCTGGCCCCTGCGCCAAACCCCCCGTTTTCAACCTGAACAATCTTGCAGACGCACCCTTGGGGCGATCGCACCGTGCTGCGGTGGGCAAGGCCAAGCTGGCCGAGGCGATCGAGACAACGCGCGAGATTTTGGGCGTGCCCGCGGACTACCGCGTCGGGATTGTGCCGGCATCGGACACTGGCGCGTTTGAGATGGCGATGTGGACCATGCTGGGCGAACGGCCCGTGCAGATGGTCGCATGGGAAAGTTTCGGCGCGGGCTGGGTCACGGATGTGGTCAAACAGCTCAAGATCGAGGCGACAACGCACACGGCGGACTATGGCGAGATCGTCGACATGGCCGCGCTGAACTACGACAACGATGTCTGCTTTACCTGGAACGGCACGACCTCAGGCGTGCGAATGCCACATGGCGATATGATTCCCGCAGACCGCGCCGGACTGACGCTGTGTGATGCAACCTCGGCCGCGTTTGCGATGGACCTGCCTTGGGACAAGCTCGATGTGACGACGTTCAGCTGGCAAAAGGTACTGGGCGGTGAGGCCGCGCATGGGATGCTGATCCTCTCGCCCCGCGCTGTTGAGCGGTTGGAAAACTACACACCCGCATGGCCTTTGCCGAAAATTTTCCGCCTGACAAAGGGCGGCAAGCTGAACGAAGGTATCTTCCGCGGTGAGACGATCAACACACCTTCGATGCTCTGTGTTGAAGATTACCTGCAAGCGCTGCTTTGGGCAAAGTCCGCCGGTGGGCTGAAGGGGTTGATCGCGCGGGCAGATGCCAATGCGCAGGCCATTGCGGACTTTGTGACAGACCACGACTGGATTGATTTCCTCGCCGCTGATCCCGCGACGCGGTCGAATACCTCCGTTTGTCTGAAGTTCACCGATGACCGCATCACCGATGGCGCGGCATTTGCCAAGGCGGTGGCCAAACGGCTCGCGGATGAGAACGTGGCATTGGACGTCGGTGCTTATCGCGACGCCCCTCCGGGCCTGCGCATCTGGTGCGGTGGCACGGTTGAGACCTCGGATATCGCGGCCATGTTGCCGTGGCTCGCCTGGGCGTTTGAGGCCGAAATCAACAAATAACGCTCCTCCGTCCGTGTGGACGTCCTCGCGAGGACAGCCATACGGCTGGACGAGCCTTCCCCATTTGAAAGGACCTGAAAATGGCTCCCAAAGTACTCATCTCAGACAAACTCAGCGATGCAGCTGTGCAAATCTTCAAAGACCGCGGCATCGACGTGGATTTCCAGCCCGATCTGGGCAAGGACAAAAACAAATTGGCCGAAGTGATCGGCAATTATGACGGTCTTGCCATCCGCTCAGCCACCAAGGTGACCGAGAAAATCCTCGCCAACGCGCCCAACCTCAAAGTCATTGGCCGCGCGGGCATCGGAACCGACAACATCGACAAGGATCAAGCCTCCAAAAAAGGTGTGATCGTGATGAACACCCCCTTTGGCAACATGATCACCACTGCAGAACACGCCATTGCGATGATGTTTGCCGTGGCCCGCCAGGTGCCCGAGGCCTCTGCCTCCACCCATGCCGGCAAGTGGGAAAAATCCAAGTTCATGGGGGTCGAGCTGACCGGTAAAACGCTGGGCGTGATCGGTGCGGGCAACATTGGTGGAATCGTCTGTGACCGCGCCCGTGGCCTCAAGATGAAAGTTGTGGCCTATGACCCCTTCCTTGGCGAAGAAAAGGCCGAGAAGATGGGTGTGGAAAAGGTCGAGCTGGACGAGCTGCTCAAGCGCGCCGATTTCATCACCCTGCATGTGCCGTTTACCGATCAGACTGCGAACATTCTGAGCCGAGAGAACCTTGAGAAAACCAAGAAAGGCGTGCGCATTATCAACTGCGCCCGTGGTGGTCTGGTGGACGAAGAAGCGCTGGCCGATCTGCTGAAGTCCGGCCATGTCGCGGGCGCGGCCTTTGACGTGTTCAAGGAGGAGCCTGCAACCCAAAACCCGCTTTTCAATTTGCCCAACGTCGTTTGCACACCGCACCTTGGCGCGGCAACAACTGAGGCGCAGGAAAACGTGGCGTTGCAGGTGGCAGAACAGATGTCGGATTACCTGCTCACCGGTGCGGTAAGCAATGCACTGAACATGCCATCGGTTACCGCCGAAGAGGCCAAGGTCATGGGACCGTGGATCACGCTGGCCGGTCATCTGGGTGCGTTCATCGGACAGATGACAGATGAGCCAATCAAGGCGATCAACATTCTGTATGACGGGACTGTGGCCGAGATGAACCTTGAGGCGCTGAATTGCGGTGCGGTCGCGGGCATCATGAAACGCGCGAACCCGGATGTGAACATGGTCTCCGCCCCAGTGGTGGCCCGTGAAAAGGGCATTCAGATCAGTACCACCAATCAGGACAAATCGGGCGTCTTTGACGGTTACATCAAGGTGACGGTTGTGACAGATAAACGCGAGCGTTCTGTTGCAGGCACTGTGTTCTCGGATGGCAAGCCGCGCTTCATTCAGATCAAGGGCATCAACATCGACGCTGAGATCGGCGCGCATATGATCTACACCACAAACGAGGACGTGCCGGGCATCATCGGCACCTTGGGTCAGACCATGGGTGAGAACGGGGTGAACATCGCGAACTTCACCCTTGGCCGAGCTGAAGTGAAGGGCGAGGCGATTGCGCTGTTGTATGTGGATGAAGCGGTGCCAGCGCCTGTTATCGACAAACTGGAAGCCACAGGCATGTTCACGCAAGTGAAGCCTTTGCAATTCGACGTGGCCTGACACGTCTGACAATGCTAGAGGCAAAGCGCCCATCCCACACCGAGGCGGGCGTTTGCAGTTCGGGAAGCCAAGACATGTCCAAACCGCTTTACGCAATCGGCGACATTCACGGACAATGGGAAGAACTGTGCCGGGTGCTCGACCTGATCGAAGCTGACGGCGGACCAGAGGCGCAGGTCGTTTTTCTGGGTGATTACACCGACCGCGGGAAAGATAGTCGCGCCGTGATCGACACCCTGATAGACGGACAGGCGATGGGCCGGAACTGGCATTTCATCAAAGGCAACCATGACCGGATGTTTTGCTGGTTCATGCGGGAATACCCGCAGCATGAGGCGTATTTGCCGGTCGAACTCTATTGGCTGCACCCGCGTCTGGGCGGTGATACGACGCTGGCCTCTTACGGCGTGGAGTTTACCGGGACTTCCCGGATGCTGGACGTGCATGCGCAGGCACGTGCGCGCGTGCCACAGGATCACATAGATTTTCTGGAGGCCCTGCCGCTGAGTTTTGAGACAGATGAGCTGTTCATTGCGCATGCTGGGATCAAACCGGGCGTGCCGCTGGCCGATCAGGACGAAGAAGATCTGCTGTGGATCAGGCAAGAGTTTCACAAAGACACCCGGCCGCATCCCAAGCTGATCGTGCATGGGCATACGCCGGTGGACGGTGCGCAACATTATGGAAACCGGATCAACCTCGACAGTGGCGCGGGGTACGGCAAGCCGCTTACTGTTGCGGTTTTTGAAGGGGCTGAATGCTGGCTGTTGACGGCGCAGGGCCGCGTGGCACTGAAACCGCAGTAAGCGTGACGGCACGTCCGGTCTGGGCCAAAGCTGTAATTCCACATAGTCTTCCCCAAACATTTCAGGGAGACTTACATGAACAACGACATCGTCATACTGAGCGGCGCGCGCACTGCCATCGGCACCTTTGGCGGGAGCCTTGCAGGCACCACAACAATCGAACTGGGCACGGCAGCGGCCAAAGCGGCGTTGCACCGTGGAGGGGTTGAGCCAGATCAGATTGGCCATGTGGCCTTTGGCAATGTGATCAACACAGAGCCGCGCGATATGTACCTGTCTCGGGTTGCGGCGATGCAGGCAGGCGTGCCGGACAGTGTACCAGCCATGAACGTGAACCGCCTGTGCGGCTCTGGTGTGCAGGCGATTGTATCTGCCGCGCAATCGCTGATGCTGGGTGATGCCGATTTTGCGTTGGCTGGCGGGGCCGAGAACATGTCCCGTGCGCCTTACATCATGCAGGATGCGCGCTGGGGTCAGAAAATGGGCGATGTGAAAACACGCGATATGTTGCTTGGCACGCTAAACTGCCCCTTTGGGACGGGCCACATGGGGGTAACGGCGGAAAACGTCGCGGCGGAGCATCAGATCAGCCGCGCGGACCAGGATGCCTTTGCGCTGGAAAGCCAGCGGCGCGCCGCGGCCGCGATTGAGGCGGGACATTTCAAGGAACAGATCACGCCCGTTGAGGTGCGGGTCAAACGCGACTTGGTGCCGTTCGAGGTGGATGAACACCCGAAAGCCACAACAGCGGAAGCGCTGAGCGGTCTGCGCGCGGTTTTCCAAAAAGACGGCAGCGTGACCGCGGGCAATGCCAGCGGCATCAACGATGGCGCGGCGGCTGTTGTGCTTGCCACGGCGGATGCGGCGGAGAAAGCAGGGCTGTCGCCTCGCGCCCGTGTCTTGGGCTACGCACATGCCGGTGTGCGACCCGAGGTGATGGGCATCGGCCCGGTCCCTGCAGTGGAAAACCTGCTGGCGCGGACAGGACTGAGTGTTGAGGACTTTGATGTGATCGAGAGCAATGAGGCCTTTGCGTCTCAGGCGCTTGCAGTGACCAAGAACCTTGGCTTTGATGCGGCCCGCGTAAACCCCAATGGCGGCGCGATTGCGCTGGGGCACCCTGTGGGCGCGACGGGGGCGATCATCACGGTTAAGGCGCTTTATGAGCTGGAACGGATTGAGGGCAAGCGCGCCTTGATCACCATGTGCATCGGGGGCGGTCAGGGCATCGCACTGGCAATAGAACGCCTGTAGCAGTCGATCATTCATCCCGCCTGAGATGTGGGTTCATCAAAGGGTGGCTTGGCAAAGCCTGCTGTTGTGACACACGCACCAGCGATTGAGTGACCTTGACGACCTCAATCCGGCACATTGTCAATTCCGCTGCTGCCCCAGGGATGGCAGCGCGCAATGCGCCGCGCCGCAAGCCAGCCTCCCTTGATCCCACCATGCTTTTTCAACGCTTCGAGGGCGTAGGCAGAACAGGTCGGGTGATAGCGGCAGTTAAAGCCAACCCATGGGCTAAAGATCAAACGATAGGCGCGCACGGGCAAAGCGAGGAGCGTGGCGAGCGGGCTCATCGCTTTTTGCCATGCAGAATGTCGAGGGCGGTGCGGAAATCTGCCTGAAGCTGCACAAAAGGCAGCGTGGCAGTGGCCCCCTTGCGGCCAATCAGGACATAATCGTGTCCGGGCAGCCCATGTTCGGGAAGTGCAAGACGGGCGATTTCACGCAAACGGCGCTTGGCGCGGTTGCGTGCCACGGCATTGCCAACCTTTTTAGAACAGGTAAAGCCGACGCGGATCAAATCTGTGTCGCAGGGTTCAGTTGCCCGGCGTTTGCGCATTTGCAGGACAAAACCGGGTCGGGCCACATGAGCAGCGCGGCTGGCGCGCTGAAAATCCGCGCGCTGGGTCAATGTCACCAGACGCAAAGAAACCGCCGGAGGCTGTTCCCTCTGGGTGGCAGTGGTGCCATCCATGGGAGCCTCCGGCGGTGTCATAGCTCAAAAACCTGCCAGGCGCTTACGCGCTCAGCGATTTGCGGCCCTGTGCGCGGCGCGCATTGATGATCTTGCGGCCAGCTTTGGTGGCCATACGTGCACGGAAACCGTGGCGGCGCTTGCGCACGAGGTTGGAAGGTTGAAAGGTGCGTTTCATCGCGTCCTGCTCCATCTGGTTGGCGGGGGTGCACGGCGGAATCGCCTGCACCACATCAATTCAGACCCGCTCTCTACTGGGGGTGTGGAGGCAAGTCAAACCCTTGGGGCAGCAAAACCCGGTGATTTGCAACATTTTTAAATCACCCCACGTGAGAAATGTTTCAATGTCGCTGCTTTCTGATCAAAATCTCGCGGAATGATACACCGATTATCAAGCGCGCGTGAGGTGGGTATCGCGGTGCACCGTTCCGGGCCATCTAGAGGTGAGACAACAGATGTCCTTGACCCAAAATGATGTGATACATGACTGATATGAGCAACGTGACCCCTGAAAAATCCGGCTTGCGCCGGTATTTGCCCCTGATCGCGATTGCGGTCGTGGCGGTGGTAGGGGCCTTTACCCTGCGCGACTATCTGAGCTTTGACGCGCTGCGCGACAACCGCGAAGCGTTGATCGCATTTCGTGACAGCAATTATCTGCTGACCGTGCTGGCTTTCATCGCGGTTTACGTAACGATTGTGGCATTTTCGCTGCCGGGTGCGGCCATTGGAACGCTGACTGGGGGATTTCTGTTTGGCACGGCGTTGGGCACGGGAATCAACATCACCGGTGCAACGATTGGTGCGGTACTGATCTTTCAGGCGGCGCGGATGGGGCTGGGTGACAGGCTCAAGGAGCGGATGGATGCCTCCGACGGGCTCGTGGCGAAAATCAAGAAAGGCATCGACGAGAACCAGTGGTCGATGCTGTTTTTCATCCGGCTGGTGCCGGCGGTGCCGTTCTTTGTGGCCAACCTGATCCCGGCATTTGTGGGCGTGCCGCTGTATCGTTTTGCGATCTCGACTTTTGTGGGGATCATCCCCGGCTCGCTGGTCTATACATCCGTGGGTGCCGGACTGGGTGAGGTTTTTGCAAAAGGCGAGACGCCAAACCTTGGCATTATCTTTGAGCCGCATATTCTGCTGCCAATTCTTGGGCTGACAGCGCTGTCGGTGCTGCCCGTGGTGATCAAAGCCGTGACCGGCAAAAAGGACCTGATCAAATGAACCGAATTAAGACGGATGTGCTCATCATCGGTGCCGGATCCGGCGGGTTATCCGTCGCGGCGGGGGCGTCACAGATGGGCGCGGATGTCGTCTTGCTTGAAGGGCACAAGATGGGGGGCGATTGCCTCAATTTCGGGTGCGTGCCGTCCAAGGCGCTGATTGCCAGCGGCAAGGCAGCTTACGCACAACAGCATTCGGCACAATACGGGGTCAAGGATGTGACGGCGCAGGTCGATTATGCCGCCGCCAAAGATCACGTCGCGGATGTGATCGCGCAGATTGCGCCAATGGACAGCGTTGAGCGGTTTGAAGGCTTTGGGATCAACGTCATTGAGGAATATGGCCGCTTTATCTCTCCTACGGAGGTGCAGGCGGGTGAGACGGTGATCACGGCGCGCCGGATTGTCATCTCTACCGGGTCCTCGCCGCTGGTGCCGCCTATTCCGGGGCTGGAGAACGTGCCCTATGAGACCAATGAGACGCTGTTTGATCTGCGTGAAAGGCCCGAGCATCTGTTGATCATCGGCGGCGGGCCGATTGGCATGGAGATGGCGCAGGCGCATATCCGGCTGGGATCAAAGGTCACTGTGATCGAAGGGGCCAAGGCGCTGGGCAAGGATGATCCGGAGATGGCAGGCGTCGTGCTGGATACGCTGCGGGACGAAGGGATCGTGATCGAGGAAGATGCGCTGGCCGCTGAAATCCGGGGCAAAGCCGGAGCCATTGAGGTGGAAGCCAAGGATGGCCGCATCTTCAAAGGTACACATTTGCTGATGGCGGTGGGCCGCAAGGCCAATACCGAAAAGCTGGACCTTGAAAAGGCAGGGATCAAACCCAGCCGCACAGGCATTGAAGTTGACGCATCGCTGCGCACCAGCAACAAAAAAGTCTACGCAATCGGCGACGTCGCAGGTGGCCTTCAGTTCACGCATGTGGCGGGATACCATGCAGGCGTGATCATTCGCTCCATGCTCTTTGGTCTGCCCTCCAAGGCGAAGACATCTCACATCCCCTGGGCCACTTACACCGACCCCGAGCTTGCGCAGGTGGGCCTGACCGAGGCAGAGGCGAAAAAGCAGCATGGCAGCGCGGTGGAAGTTGTAAGGTTTCCGTACCACCATAACGACCGCGCCATTGCCGAGCGCAAGACCAAGGGCTTCATCAAGGTGATGGTTGTGAAAGGGCGGCCCGTCGGGGCCTCCATCGTTGGATATCAGGCGGGCGAGCTGATCAATCTCTGGGCGCTGGCGCTGGCGAACCGCATGAAAATGAGCCAGATTGCCGCCATGGTGGCCCCCTATCCTACTATTGGCGAGATCAACAAACGTGCGGCGGGTGCCTATTTCAGCCCGCGGTTGTTTGAAAGTGACAAGGTCAAGCGGATCGTAGGTTTTGTTCAGCGGTATCTGCCGTGATCGGGGCGTCGAACGACATTGGCGACATCCGCGCCCTGACCCTGCGAGGGTAGCCGCACGATGTTCAATTCCCTCTCTGGCCGACTGCTGATCCTGACGACGATCTTTGTGATGATCGCTGAGGTGCTGATTTTTGTCCCCTCCATCGCCCGGTTCCGCGAAGACTACATGCTCAACCGGCTGGAACGGGCGCAGATCGCTTCTTTGGCGCTGTTGGCGGATGACATGCTGGACCCGGAGCTGGAATACGAGCTGCTGGAGAACGCACAGGTGTTTAACGTCGTGTTGCGCCGTGATGAGGTGCGCCAGCTGGTCCTGTCGAGCAAAATGCCCCGGCCTATTGCCGACACATATGACCTGCGCGACGCCACAGCACTGGTGCTGATCCGGGATGCCATGGCGCGCATGGTCAACACCCAAGAAGAGGTCATTCGCGTGATTGGCGCGCCGGTGCGTGAGGCCGGATTGTTGATTGAGATTACAATGGAAACCGCGCCGATGCGCATGGCCATGATCGACTATGGCTTGCGCATCTTGCTGTTGTCAGCGGTGATTTCGGTGATCACGGCGGTCCTTTTGTTTATTGCAATGCGGGCCTTGCTGCTCAAGCCGATCAAGGGCGTTGTGGGGCATATGCAGCGCTATGCCGAAGCGCCCGAGGATGCCCGCCGGATCATTGACCCCTCGGCCAGCGTGACAGAGTTGCGCGAGGCCGAAGTGGCGCTGAAGACCTTGCAAACGGACCTGACGCAAGCATTGAAACAGAAGGAGCGTTTGGCGCAACTTGGCTCTGCGGTGAGCAAGATCAGCCATGATTTGCGCAATATCCTGACCTCCGCACAGCTTTTTACCGACCGGATCGAAATGTCCGAAGACCCGATCGTCAAACGCATGGCCCCCAAACTGGTGGGATCAATCACCCGGGCGGTCCATCTGTGCGAAAGCACGCTGGCCTTTGGCAAGGCCGAAGAGCCGGGGCCGACACTGACGATGGTGCCTCTCGCGGAATTGGTCGATGACGTGATTGAGGGGGAGCGCCTTGCCACCGGGGACCATGCGATCAGTTTTGGCGCGGATGTTCCCGTCGGGCTGACGGTGCGCGCAGACCCCGAACAGCTCTACCGCGTGCTGTCAAACCTTGTGCGCAACGCACGGCAGGCGTTGATGGGCACTGGCCTGGGTGGAGAGATCGCCCTGAGCGCGCAGGACAGCGAAGCGGCGTGGCTGATTGAGGTGTCCGATACCGGTCCGGGGTTGCCCACAATGGCACAGGCGCATCTCTTTACACCGTTTCAGGGGGGCGCGCGCAAAGGCGGCTCTGGCCTTGGTCTGGCGATTGCGGCGGAATTGGTGAAAGGGCATGGCGGACAGCTCGCGTTGCTGAAGACGGATGAGGCTGGCACAACATTTCGCCTGACACTGCCCAAGGGGGATGGAACGGTTTGACGCGAATTTGTTTTGTATGTTGATGGCTCAAACTTGGGGTTGCCAACGCTGCCTTTGCCGACTAAACCGCGCCTTAGTGGACCGATAGCTCAGCTGGATAGAGTACTTGACTACGAATCAAGGGGTCGGGGGTTCGAATCCTCCTCGGTCCGCCATGACAAAATACCAAGAAAACTTGAAACCTCATATTTTACGCATACTTACCCCTTCAAAGGGTGTGTTGCGTGCTGTATGGGCTAACCGAACACCCCGAAATTGCTACACAATCTGCTACTCAGCAGGTTCGTCGCGGGGTGCGTTATGTCTGTGATCAAAAGAGGAAATCAGTGGTGCTTGCGCCGCCGCGTGCCTGTGGAGTTTCAGCAGGTCGAATCCCGCTCCGAGGTTTGGATCAGTCTGAAAACGGATTCTCGGCG
>JBGCDV010000027.1:0-49206 GCA_045105735.1 Sulfitobacter sp.
CCGAGGCATGCCTTGCCCCATCAGAACTTCAACCTGCCGCAACTTCACGACAATCTCTTCGGCCTTGGGTCTCTTAATGGCCATCTCTGGTCCTCCGCTTTCCTAACTATAGGGGCGGACCACTTCAAAGGGGGAGGCTCAGTCCTGCCCGAGGGGCGCGGGGTGCCAAACGCTGAGGGTCTGGATTTCTACGACAGGCTTGCCGACGCCATGCTCGCGCATGGCCTAAAGCCGATGGCGACCCTCTATCACTGGGAATTTCCCTCCGCCCTTGCCGATCTGGGCGGGTGGCAAAACCCCGACATCGCGCAGTGGTTCGCCGATTTCACCGACATCATCATGCGCCGGATCGGGGACCGGATGTTTTCCGTGGCCCCCATAAATGAGCCGTGGTGCATCGGATGGCTGGGGCATTTCACGGGAGAGCACGCGCCGGGCCTGCGCGACATCCGCGCCACCGCCCGCGCCATGCATCATCTGCTCAAGGCGCATGGCAGCGCGATCGACGTCATGCGCGGGCTGGGGATGAAAAACCTCGGCGCTGTCTTCAACTTTGAATACGTGCATCCGGCGGATCACACCCCACCAACCGCACAGGCCGCCGCCCGTTACGACCAGTGTTACAACCACTTTTTCCTGTCCGGTGTGTTCAACGGCCACTATCCGCCCCTCGCCCTCGACGGGCTGGAACCGCATCTCCCTCCGGGTTGGCAAGACGACTTTCCCCTGATCACACAGCCATTGGATCGGTGCGGGCTGAACTACTATACCTGCACCCGCATCGCGCATCACAAAGGGGCCTGGCCCAACTGGCAGTCCCTGCCCGGCCCTTTGCCCAAAACGCAGATGGGGTGGGAAATCTATCCCGAAGGTCTCACCCATTTCCTGAAAATGGTCCATCAGACCTACACTCGGGATCTGCCGCTTTATGTCACGGAAAACGGCATGGCATGGGGGGACGACACCGGCACCCCCGATCAAGCGCGCATTGACTATCTCGACGCGCATCTGATGGCCGCCCAAATCGCGATGCAAGACGGTGTCCCGCTGGCGGGCTATACGTTCTGGTCACTCCTGGACAACTACGAATGGTCCTTGGGGTATGAGAAACGGTTTGGCCTCATCGGCGTGGATTTTGACACAGGCAACCGTCAGCCCAAAGCGTCCTTTGCCGAGATTGCCAGAGCATTGGCAACATTGCATTCAGAAAAACCAGCCCCTCTTTAGGCCCATGACCCTAGGGTTCCTCCAGCCGCAGCCAGTACCGAGTGTAGCGCCGTTCACCGGTGCGCGTGATTGCCCCCATCTCAACCAGATCCTGCAGGTCCCGTGTCGCTGTTGCGCGCGACGTGGCCGTAATGGAGATGTAGTTTTCGGCGCTGAGACCTCCTTCAAACCCGTCTGGCCCTTCGCGAAAAACCCGCTCGATCACTTTGGTCTGTCGCGGGTTCAGCCTGACGCGATATCGGTCATAGAAACGGGCCTTTGAGATGAAAAAACCAACCCGCCCCAAGGTGACCTGCTGCGCAGTAAGCACCGTTTCACCAAACCACATCAGCCAAGGCGTGACATCCAGCGTCTTTTGATGCTGCTCCAGCTGGGTGTAATAATCCTTCCGCGCACGCTCTATCGTAAAAGCAAGCGCGATCAGGCTTGGCTGGCCAATGTTTTGCGCCAATGACTTTTCCGCCAAAGCCCGACCCAAACGCCCGTTTCCGTCCTCAAAGGGATGGATGCTTTCAAAATAAAGATGGCTGAGGCCCGCGCGCGTCAGCGGCGACAGAGCCCCACCTGCACCCGGCGCGCTCTGCGCAAACCAGTTTATGAAACCGCCCATCTCCTGCGCAATCCGGTGCGATGGCGGGGCCTCAAAATGCACGGTTGGCCTATCAAAACGACCCGACACAATTTGCATCGCATCCGCGTGCTGCCGGTAGGCACCGATCGTCTCAAGACGGCGATCATGAGACAGCAGCATTTGATGCCACCGGAACAGGGTTTCTTGTGTCAGCGGCTCCGCATAGGTGGAATAGACATCGACCATCATCTCGGCCACGCCCTGCTCTCGGGGTTTGTTGGGATAGGTGTCAGGGGCCAACCCAAGTTGGCGGCGAAGCGAGGATTGAACACTCAGCCGGTCAAGCACCTCACCTTCGATGGCACTTGTTTTCATGGCTTCATCGCTCAGCAGATCAATACGAAGCTGATCCCGCTCAGTGGGGCCAACATGCTGCACGGCACCGATAATCTCACCTGACGACAGCAAAAACCGCTGCTCAAGCGGGGCCAATGCAGCTGTATCATACCGAAATTCCGGCCAACCGGGTATTTGCCAATTCCATGCCATGAGGTATAGAAATCCCTCCTATAACTCAAAAATAGATCATTTTAGAGCCATAGAAGTCAATCCAATTGCTCACAGTGCGGTCATTTCAGGTGGTCCATGATCCAGAACTGTCGGAGCATTGCCCCTTGGGACGTGCGGCGTGAACCGCTGTGCGTCACGTATCCTGCGGTATGGCCCCAAGCAGCGCGTATTGCTCCACATGCAGATGCGTGGCCACCTCCACCGGAACAACCAGCCACTCCGCGGCCCCCGCCATATCGGCAAAAATCTTGATGTGCATGACATGATCCATATTGGCCAGCGCAAAAAACATATGTGACATCCCAAAGGCAAAATCCCCCGGGGCCACAATTGCCACATCAATCGGCCGATCCAGTCCATGCAGTTTCCGGCGGTAGTAGCTGTACAGCGTAAAGACATCCCGAAACCGCGCCGAGGATGCAGTAAGCTCTGTCAGATCCACCAGGAACCTGATCGACCTGTCAAATCTGGGGTCATCAAAATAGCGATCCGCCAGAGATCGCAGCTCATCCAGCTCAATCGAAGATGAGATAAAAACGTACTTCAGGTTCCATTCTGAGAGGATCTCATAGGATGCCGCCAAATCTCGCCCCCAAAATTCTGTTCTGCCCTCAAGAGCTAGCGAGGAAAACCAGCGCACAGCAACAAATATCGTCCCAACAGGCTTAAATTCCCTGTAAATACTATTTTAAAGGGAACTTTTCGCGCGAAACGGCCCAATCGCGCGCCCTCCCCGCTTTCAGGTCCCCGCAACGGCACTTGACACATTGCGCAGCCTAGTCCTGCGGCCCAACCTGTGTATACTCGCCCCATTGTATAAGCCCTTTTGCTGTTCTTACCGTCATTTCCCCGGGCAAGTTTCGCCCCCCCTTTTCGAATGTGTCTGCCACGCGCATCCCGCATCCTGTCGCATGACACAGCCCAACAAACGCGCCACTGGCCAAAACGCTGAGGTGAACCGTGACTGATACGACCGATACCGAAAACAAGCTTGCCGCGATGCAAGAGATCTATGATGAAGTCTGCCGCGATGCAGATGCGGACGGCGTCCGAGAGGAAAGCGAACTTGAGCTGATCGCACGCGTCGGCGCAAAACTTGAAGCGCTCAAGGAAAAACTGCGCGATGAGAACAGAGGCGGCGGCGGCGATGATGACGCGCCCAAGAAAGCCTGGACCGACCTCTCCGACACGTACAAAGACCTGCTGAAGCTGCACGCAGCGCTCAAGTCTGACGGCTCTTCCCATGCCACCGACCTCAACGTCTTTTTGCAGGCCATTTCCGGGCACCTCGCCGCAGAGGATTGGCAAAGCGCGGTCAATGAACTTGCGCTTGCGACGATCTGGATCGATGAAAATGAGCTGTGGGAATATGGCGAAGAAGAAGAAGACGACACCGACTACGAAAAAAAGGATCAAAAATCCAAAGATGACGCTTCGGGCAAAACCGGATGGATCAAGCTTGAAGGTCCCGAAATGCTTGCCGAGTTCAAGGAAAAGCTCAAAGAGCTTGAAGATCAGGAAAGCGCGCACGCCAAAACGGTCGCTCAGTATTGCAAATCTGTGGATGATGCGGTTGCCGCCGAAGACTGGAAAACCGCCACAACTTCCCTCCTGTTCATGATCAAATACTTCGGCGACAACGGCCTTGATGGGGATGAGGATCAGGACGAAGGCTGGCTGGAACGGGTGGCCGACTTTAACGAACTCTCCGATTTGGTCAGCGGCCTGATATCAGGTGGTGTTGCCGGCGCGTCCGAGATTGCCGGTGCTCTCGCCGACATCATGGCCGCCGTCGCCAAGGGCGAATATGAAAATGCAGGTATCCTTCTGGATGAGGCCCTCACCCGCGCACGCGAGATGGCCGCCGGTGCCGAAGAAGAAGAAAAGGAAATTGAAGGGGCCAAGGACGCCTGGACCGAACTGGCTTCAACCTACAAGGATATGCTGCAACTGCATGCCCAACTTGAAAAAGATGAGGACGAATTCGCAAATGATCTGAACGTCCACCTGCAGGCCATCACCGCCCATCTCGCAGCGGATGACTGGGCCAGTGCCGTCAATGAACTCCTTCTTGCCTCCATATTTGCCACCGACAACGAACTTTGGGACAACATCGAAGAGGACGAGGATACCGATAAAGAGGAGGAGGACGCCTCCGGCAAGACCGTCTGGGACCTGATGGAAGGGGACACCCAGCTGGACAAGATCAAGGACGTTCTCAAAAACCTCAAAGAGCGCAGCAACCCTCACGCCGATCACGTCGACAGCGCCTATAACGCGATCAAGGACGCCGCCGACGAAGAAGACTGGAAACGCGCAACGTCAAAAATGCTTCTTCTTGATAAGTTCATGATAAAAAACGACCTTTATACCGCCGGGGAAGACGAGAGCTGGCTCGACAAAGCCGCCGATCTCGCGGAGCTGAGCACTCTGGCAGGCGATCTGGTGGCCGCCGGGGTCGAAGGCGCGACGGAGATTGCCGACGCCGTCACCCAGATCATGGCCGAAGCGGCTTCGGGCAATTTCACCACCGCTTTGGATTTGCTTGACCAGACCCTCGCCCGCGCCCGCGAGATGGCCGAAGCCGCAGGCGGCGGTGCAGGTGGCGAAGAGGTGCCAACCATCGACCCCGCAAGCGCCTCCATCACCGGGCCGGTTGGCAAAAAGGGCCAGAACAGGCCCGCCGACGTGGAAACCATCCAATTGCTGCTCAATCAAAACGGCGCGTCGCTGACGGTGGACAGTGATTGTGGCTCCCTCACCATTGGTGCGATTGAGACGTTTCAGCAGGGAAAATTCGGCTGGAAGGATGGCAAGGTTGATCCCAGCGGCAAGACGTTTGGTGCGCTGACGGGGCAGGCCACCGGGGGCGAAATCCTCGACAACATCAAAGATGCCGCAAGCGACGCCGCCAAAGCGATCACCGATACCGCGAGCGACGTTGTGGAAACGGTCACAGACGCGGTTGAGAACGTCACTGACTTCTTCGAAGACCTGTTTGACGGCGATGATGAGGACGCACCCAAAGAAAAGGAAACCTGAGGCGCGCCCTGCCCTGCCTGATGTAGAAATCGCTTGCACGAATCCACTCGTTGACGCAATAGTCACGGAAAAGGTCGAGAACACGACTATTTCCGTGACCTGACGCGGAGCGAGAGAGCAGATGGATAACACTTTCCACGCCGACGACCTGAACGCTGTCATCCGACAGCATTCGGAGTGGTTGGCAACACAATTGCATGCCCAGCGGGAAAGCCTGTTTCCGCCGGATGCCGCCAAGGCGATGCGCACCTTCACATCAGGGGAGGCCGCAGCGCTTTTGGGTGTCGACGATTCCTATCTGCGGCGCCTGCATCTGGATGGCAAGGGCCCCTCTCCAGAACTGACCAAGAGCAATCGAAGGCTTTATTCCGCAGCCGATATTCAGGCTCTACGCCAGCTGTTAGAGACCAAAGCACGCAAGCCCGGCGACTATTTGCCGGGGCGTCGGGACGGCGATCACATGCAGATCATCGGTGTGATGAATTTCAAGGGCGGCTCGGGCAAAACCACGACTTCTGCGCATCTTGCCCAACGCCTTGCCCTCAAAGGGTATCGCGTGCTGGCGATCGACCTCGACCCGCAGGCGTCCTTTACCGCGCTGCATGGGGTGCAACCGGAATACGATATGCCCGACGGCGGCACGCTTTATGATGCCATTCGCTATGATGATCCTGTGCCGATCCGCGATATCATCCGCAAAACCTATATTCCCAACCTCGATCTGATCCCCGGCAACCTAGAGCTGATGGAGTTTGAGCATGAGACCCCTCGCGTGCTGGCGCAGGGTCACGCAGGCTTGTTCTTTTTTCGGATAAAAGAGGCTCTAATACAGGTAGATATGGACTATGACGTGGTGGTCATCGACTGCCCGCCGCAGTTGGGTTTTCTCACCATGTCTGCCCTCTCCGCCGCCACCGGCGTACTCGTCACCATCCACCCTGAGATGCTGGATGTGATGTCGATGTCGCAATTCCTGCGCATGACCGCGGATCTGATGGATGTCATCGCCCAAAGTGGCGCGGATATGTCCCACGACTGGATGCGTTACCTGCTCACGCGCTATGAACCGACAGACGCGCCGCAAAACCGCGTCGTGGCCTTTTTGCGCACCATGTACGGTGACAAGGTGCTGAATGCACCGATGCTCAAATCCACTGCGATCTCGGATGCGGGCCTTACAAAACAGACACTGTATGAGGTCGAACGCTCCGCTTTCACCCGCGCCACCTATGACCGCGCGATGGAAAGCCTGAATGCCGTAAATGATGAAATATCGACCCTAATACAGCAAACCTGGGGGCGCTCATGAGCGATGGAAAGAAAAAGCGCATGGCGATGCTGGACAGTCTGACCGCCTCTGCCCCCCCTGCCCCGATGATGGGCTCTAATCGCGCGTTGCGCGCGGCCCGTGATGCTGTGGATTCCCATCATGTATGGGACCTTGATCCTTGGACTGTGGATGACACCCGCATCGCGGACCGGCTTGACCCCAATGACGTGTACGATTTGCGCGATGCGATTGAGGCAAATGGCCAAACCGTCCCCATCCTCGTTCGCAGGCATCCCACCGACGAAGGTCGGTTTTTGTTGGTGTATGGACGCCGCCGGTTGGAGGCGATCCGCCAGTCAGACAAGGTGGCAAAAATCCGAGCGCTGGTCGCAAACATGGACGACAGCAGCGCAGTGCGGGCGCAAATCTCCGAAAACATGGCCCGACGCGACCTGACCTTCATCGAAAAGGCGCTCTTTGCCAAAGAGCTCGTTGAGAATGGTTTTGGCACTCAGGTGCAGGTGGCCGAGGTTTTGACCGTCACAAAATCCGCCATCTCAATGGCGTTGAATGTCGTTGATACCGTTGGTGTTGATGTCGTGCGCGCGATTGGCCCGGCCCATGGTGTCGGCCGCCCCCGTTGGGAGGCGCTCGCACGCGGTGTCGTACAAAGCAATATCGCGCCCGAGCGCCTCGCAGTCATCGCGGGAGAGGCATATACCGCCGCTGAAGAAGCCATTGTGATTGCGGGGGACGACGGGAACGCGCCCGACCCCTCCATTGCCGCTTTTGAGGCGGCCTTGCGCGCGGTAGAGCCCCCTGCCCCGCGCGCCAGATCCGCCCCCTCAGACAGCCGCCGCGCCCTCAAACTGGGTGGCAAGCGCGCAGGCAGCGTGCGCCGCTCCGAAAAAGGGTTGCGCATTGATATTCAGGACGACGCCTTTGCCAAATGGCTCGACAAACGGCTTGATGACGTCCTGTCCGACCTTCACAGCCGGTGGTCCACCGGTTCTGAGGAATGAGCATGAAAAACAATAACATGGAGGCACAGACCAGACAAAATTAGGTCCCGCAAAGCGGACGCCCTACGAGACCCAATCTTCTTGTCTAGCAACTTTAAGGTAGTGGTCAGCGTCATTTCCCGCAAGTCCAAAGTGATTCGCGGGCCGGGATTTTTTGTCTTTTGTGGATAAGAAATGACCTACCAACCCCTGACACCGTTCCGTCGGGCCTTGAATGCTGAGGATCTGATACAGCTTCAAGAACCGACGCGCCCGCTGCCGTCGCAGCCTGTTAACAAGTGGGATATCCTGCGCGATTTGGCAGTTGCACGCAGAGCCTTCGGGCTCAGCGATCGTACGTTGGTCGTGCTGCAAGCGCTCCTGAGTTTTCATCCAGAAACGGAGCTTGGCGGGTGCGGCAAACCCCTGATTGTCTTTCCCTCAAACGCCACGATCTGCGCCCGTCTGAACGGGATGCCATGCTCCACGATGCGCCGACACGTCGCAGCTCTTGTCAGTGCTGGCATCATCCAACGTCGCGACAGTCCAAACGGCAAACGTTTCATCCGACGACGCCCCTCAGGCGAGCAGGCATTTGGTTTTGACCTGACCCCGCTTTTGGTTCGGGCATCCGAAATAACGGAAGCAGCGGATGACATACGGACTGAGGAAGCAGCCTACCAGCAACAGCGGCAAACCGTCAGCCTGATGCGCCGTGATCTCGCCGCCTTGGTGGCGTACGCAGAGGTCAGAAACCCGGGATTGCCGCTCTGGGACCAACTTGGCGATCTTGCCCTCCTGACCGCACGTGCACTGCGTCGGAAACTCAGCATCACTGACCTGCAGCAAATCGCTGACGACTTGGGAGATGCGCTGTTGAAAATCAAAGCTGAGCTAAGCCTCGAAACAACGAAAGTGAGCAGCAACGCCGCTGAAAATGAGCAGCACCATCAGAATTCAAAAAAAGAATTTGAAGATGAAAAAGCTCAGACCGAACCGCAATTCGAAATACCAATGACTGTTGTCCTCGAAAATTGCCGAGAACTGCAAAGTTTTGTCGATGATGATATTTATTCCTGGCGGGATTTCTTGTCAGCGGCTGAGAAAATCCGTCCCATGATGGGTCTTGATCTGAGGGTTTGGCGCAAAGCGGTGGAGGTGATGGGGAAACGTCAGGCCGCGAGTGTCTTGAGCGTTATGCTGGAACGGTTTGGGGAAATCAGGGCACCAGGGGCCTATTTGAGTGCTTTGACGTTGAAAGCTGAGAAAGGTGAATTCTCCTGCATTCCGATGGTACTGGCGTTGAACAACCGAAGGGCGGTTTAAGTTCACAGCTGTGAACCTTGGAATTACTTGACTTTGGTTAAGGCTCCGAGCGGTCGGTTAGGGGAGTGTCAGGCGGAGGAGCCTCCGCATGTTGTACGCCTTCCGTTTGATCGCAGTTTGCTGCCTTGCTTTGGCAAGCGTGAATGCTGTCGCCGCTGATACCCTTGCGACGTTCCTGCCTGATCTTACCGCGACGGACTTTGACAAAGACGCGGACGGGTTCGGGGCGATTGACCCTGAGACCAAGCTTGCCCCGGTGCTCAAAGGCGGAGAGACGCTGGGCTATGTCTTTCTGACGTCGGACTTCGTGGGCACCACAGGCTATTCCGGCAAGCCTATTCACGTGGTCGCTGGCATTGATCTGAACGCCAACTTGCTGGCCGCTCATCTGGTAAAGCATTCGGAGCCGATTGTCCTGATTGGCATTCCCAACCGCAAGATCGTTGCGCTGACCGAAGGATATCGCGGGCTGGACCTTAAGGCGGAAATCGAGGCCGGAGGGGCAGGGCACGAGCTCGACATCATTTCAGGGGCCACGGTCACAATCATGGTGATCGACGACAGCATCGTGCGCGCCGGGATCAAGGTGGCGCGGATGTTATCGCTGGGCGGGCTGGCCCCGCAGGTCGCGGTGCCCAAGCGAGAGATTGACCGCAGCAGTGAAACGACCGCGGACTGGATGACGCTGACCGGGGATGGATCGGTGCGGCAACTGGCGCTTGATATCGGACAGGTCAACCGCGCGTTTGAACAATCCGGCGACGCAGAGGCCGCAGCACGATCGGAGAAAGGCGCACCTGAAGATACCTTTATTGAGATGACTGCGGCGATCGTCAGCATACCGGAAATTGGCCGGACTTTGCTGGGCGAGGCGGAATATCAAATCCTGACAGAGTGGCTGGACGAAGGCGAGGAAGCGATCCTTGTGACCGGGCGCGGCAAGTATTCGTTTAAAGGGTCGGGATATGTGCGCGGCGGCATCTTTGACCGGATACAGTTGATCCAGGGTGACCGTGCCGTGCGGTTCTTTGACCGGGATCACAAGCGGCTGGGCAGGCTGGCCTCAGACGATGCGCCCGCCTTTGTGGAGCTGGACCTGTTCAAAATTCCGGCAGACGCGGAGTTTGATCCAGCGGCACCCTGGCGGTTGCAACTGTTGGTGCAACGGGCAACGGGGGCGGTGAGCAAAGCCTTTGTGACCTCTGATCTGGGCTACCAACTGCCGGAGAGGTTTATCAAAGCGGCCCCCGTGACACATCCGGTGGTGGAGGATGAGGCGGCAGCAAAGGCTGCCCTGTGGCAGCGGGTCTGGCGCGACAAGACGGTTGAGATTGGCATTCTGATCGCAATGCTGGGTGTGCTGACTGGCATCTTCTTTTTCCAAAAACAGGTCACGCGCAACACGCGGTTCTTTTACTGGCTGCGGATCGGGTATTTGACCCTAACACTGGTGTTTTTGGGCTGGATGATGAATGCGCAATTGTCAGTGGTGAACCTGCTGGCACTGGGCGGTGCCATGCGCGCGGGCTTTAGCTGGGATGCGTTCCTGCTTGATCCGCTGGTGTTCATCCAATGGTTTGCAATTGCGGCGGCGCTGCTGTTTTGGGGCAGGGGGGCCTATTGCGGATGGCTGTGCCCGTTTGGGGCCTTGCAGGAATTGTCCAACAAAATCGCGCGGGCTGTGAACATCCCGCAGTTTGACCTGCCTTGGGGCCTGCACGAACGCTTGTGGCCTGCTAAGTATATGATATTCATAGTTTTGTTTGCTGTTTCGCTGACGTCCTTGCCCCGTGCGGAGGCCTTGGCGGAGATTGAACCGTTCAAAACGGCAATCATCCTGAAATTCGTGCGCGACTGGCCTTTTGTTGTCTTTGCGCTGGGGATGCTGGGCATTGGGTTGTTTGTTGAGCGGTTCTATTGCCGCTATGTTTGCCCGTTGGGCGCGGCGCTGGCGATCCCGGCGCGCATCCGGATGTTTGACTGGCTCAAGCGGTATCGTGAATGCGGCAACCCGTGCCACACCTGTGCAAACGAATGCCCGGTGCAGGCGATCCACCCCACGGGTGAGATCAACCCGAACGAATGCGTGAACTGCTTGCATTGTCAGGTGCTGTACCAATCGGACGCGAAATGCCCGGTCATCATCAAGCAGATCAAACGTCGTGCAAAGGCCAGCGCCAGTACCGATGCGCTGGACGCCTTTGCCAAGAAACCACCTGTATTAGAGACGCAATAAGAGAGGAGACAGAGATGTCACAAGAAGAACGCAAAGCGCAGATGCGCCTGAACCGCCGTCAGTTGATGGGGGCCACCGCAGGGGGGGCCGCCTTTGCTGCGGCAGGCGGTGCGGGATTGCTGAGCAGCGCCACCAAGGCCCATGCCGCGGAAGGTAACTTTAACCTCGCGCCCGGTGAGCTGGATGAATACTACGGTTTCTGGTCTTCGGGTCAGACCGGCGAAGTGCGCATCCTTGGTTTTCCGTCGATGCGGGAGTTGATGCGCATCCCGGTGTTCAACCGCTGTTCGGCAACCGGCTGGGGCCAGACCAACGAGAGCCTTCAGGTGTTGACCGAAGGGTTGCTGCCCGAGACCAAGGAAATGCTCGCGAAGCGCGGCATGAAAACCTATGACAATGGCGATCTGCACCACCCGCACATGAGCTTTACCGATGGCACCTATGACGGGCGCTATATCTTTGCCAACGACAAGGCGAACACACGGGTGGCGCGCATCCGGTGTGACATCATGAAATGTGACAAGATCATCGAGATCCCCAATGCGCAGGACATCCACGGGATGCGGCCGCAGAAGTATCCGCGCACGGGCTATGTTTTTGCCAATGGGGAGCATGAGGCGCCGCTGATCAATGACGGTAAGGTGCTCGATAAGCCTGAGGAATACGTCAACATCTTTACCGCGATTGACGGTGACGAGATGAAGGTTGCCTGGCAGGTGATCGTGAGCGGGAACCTCGACAACTGCGACGCGGATTATCAGGGTAAATACGCCTTTGCGACGTCGTACAACTCCGAGATGGGAATGAACCTGGCCGAGATGACGGCGAATGAGACGGATCACTGCGTGGTGTTCAACATCAAGGCGATCGAGGCGGCGGTGGCTGCGGGCGAAGGTCAGATGCTGAACGGTGTGCGGGTGCTTGATGGGCGCAAGACGGCCGGTGGCACGCTGACGCGCTATATTCCGATCCCGAACTCTCCGCATGGGTGTAACGCGGCGCCGGACAAGCAGCATATCGTGATCAACGGCAAGCTGTCGCCCACGGTATCGGTCATTGATGTCACCAAGGTGGATGCGGTGTTTGAGGGCGCTGATCCGCGGTCGTGCATTGTGGCCGAGCCTGAGCTGGGTCTGGGGCCATTGCACACTGCGTTTGACGGCAAGGGCAACTGCTTTACCACGCTGTTTCTCGACAGTCAGGTGGCCAAGTGGAACATGGCGGACGCAATTGCGGCCTATGGTGGCGCGGATGTCGATCCGATCGTGTCAAAGGTCGATGTGCACTACCAGCCGGGCCACAACTCCACCTCGATGGGGGAAACGGCTGAAGCGGATGGCAAATGGCTCATCTCGATGAACAAGTTCTCCAAGGACCGGTTCCTCAATACTGGGCCGCTCAAGCCGGAGAACGAGCAGCTGATTGATATCTCCAGCGATGAGATGAAGGTGGTGCATGACGGCCCGACCTTTGCCGAGCCGCATGACAGCATCATCGTGCACGCCTCCAAGGTGAACCCGGTCAATATCTACAGCCGCGATGATCCAAGCTGGGAGGCAGCGCGCCAGCAGGCGGCAGCGGACGGCGTCGACCTTGAGGATGGGCATCCCGAACCGATCCGGGATGGCAACAAAGTGCGGGTCTATATGTACTCCATCGCGCCTGAATTCAGCCTTGAGAAGTTCACGGTGCAGCAAGGCGATGAGGTGACGATCTATGTCACGAACCTTGATGACATTGACGACGTGACCCACGGGTTCTGCCTGTCCAACCACGGCGTCGCGATGGAGGTCGGGCCGCAGGCAACCGCTTCGGTCACCTTCACGGCAGACCGTCCCGGGGTGCATTGGTTCTATTGCCAGTGGTTCTGTCACGCGCTCCATATGGAGATGCGGGGCCGGATGTTTGTCGAACCCCGGTCGGCGTAAACAGCCATGGGTGTGCTGAGGGCGTTCCTGTTCCTGTTGTATGTTGCCAGCGGTCCGCTGGCGGCTGGAACGCCTTTGCAGCCGATGGTTGATGCTGCGGCACCGGGCGAGGTGCTGCGGCTGGTGCCGGGCCAATACGTTGGCCCGGTGCACATTGATAAACCGCTGACGATCATCGGAGGTCAGGACGTTGAGCTGCACGGCGACGGGCAAGGCTCCGTTGTGACGGTGGACGCCGCAGGCGTGCGGATCAAAGGGCTGCGCGTAAGCGGTTCGGGCGGGTCACATGAGACCAAGGATGCAGGGATCACACTGCTGAAATCGGCGCAGGGTGCCGTGGTGGAGGGGAACCTGCTGCAAGGGAACTTGTACGGCATCGACGTGCATGGCGCGCTGGATGCGGTGATCCGGGGCAATGTGATCGAAGGGCGGCAAGGGCACCGGATGAACCAGCGCGGCAATGGCATCTATGTCTGGAACGCGCCGGGCACGATTGTTGAGGGCAACGATCTGCGCTGGGGCAGGGACGGGATATTCGTCAACACCTCAAAGCGGAACATCTTTCGCGGCAACCGTTTTCGCGATCTGCGGTTTGCGGTGCATTACATGTACGCCAACGACAGCGAGGTCAGCGGGAATGTGTCTATCGGCAATCACCTTGGCTTTGCAGTGATGTATTCGCGCCATGTAAAAGTGCTGAACAACGTCTCCATCGGGGATCGGGACCACGGTGTGATGCTGAATTTCACAAACCGGTCCGAGGTGCGCGGGAACTACGTACAGGACGGCGCCAAGAAGTGTCTGTTTGTCTATAACGCGCACAAGAACGAGATTGAGGACAACCGATTTGAGCGCTGTGGGATCGGCATCCATTTCACGGCTGGATCAGAGCGGAATGCGGTGACGGGCAACGCCTTTGTCGGGAACCGCACTCAGGTCAAATATGTCTCAACCAAGTGGCTGGACTGGGCGACGGAGGGGCGCGGGAACTACTGGTCCGACTTTGTCGCGACCGATCTGGATGGCAACGGGATAGCCGATGGCACGTACCGCCCCAATGACAGCATTGATCTGGTCCTCTGGAGCCAGCCTGCGGCGCGATTGTTACTAGGCTCGCCCGCGGTGCAGTTGGTGCAATGGGCGCAATCAGAGTTTCCTGCGCTGACCCCCGGCGGGGTGATGGACAGCGCACCCTTGATGCGCCCGGTTGAGATTGCGGTGCCTGAATGGGGAGGGTCCTATGATGGATAAGACCGTTCTGGAGGTTCAGGAGCTGACCCGCAGGTTTAAGGGGAACGGCGGTGTGTCGGAGATTTCCCTGTCGGTGAAGGCGGGGGAGCGTGTGGCGTTGCTGGGTCATAACGGGGCCGGAAAATCGACCCTGATGAAGGGGATTTTAGGTCTGCTGCCGATTGATAAAGGTCGTGTGATGGTGGCAGGCCATGCCATTGGCAGTGCGGCGGCACGGGCGGCGGTGGCGTATCTGCCAGAGGCTGTGGTCTTTCACCCGGCGTTGACGGGGCGCGAGCAGATCCGGCTGTTTGCCAAGCTGGCACGGGTGGCGCGCACAGAGGCGGACGAGCTGCTGGATCATGTGGGGCTGGCCCCTGCGGCGGATCGGCGGATTGGGACGTATTCCAAAGGCATGCGGCAGCGGCTGGGGATGGCGCAGGTGTTTCTGGGCAAACCTGCGCTGGCGCTGTTGGATGAACCCACCAGCGGGCTGGATCCGATCGCGCGGCATGACCTTTATGCGCTGATTGACGGGCTGGCGGCACAGGGCACGGGCGTGATGATCGCCTCTCATGCCCTGACGGAGATTGAGGCGCGCACCGACCGGATTGCGATTATGCGGCAAGGCATGCTGGTGGCGGATGCGCCGTTGTCCACGCTGTTTGCGCGGGCGGGTCTGCCCATTCGGATCAGGGTGGAGGCGCCCGGCGATGCCGAGGCGCTCTATGCGCGCTTTGGCGGGCAGCGGATCAACGGCGCGCGGGTCGAATTTGCGGTCACGCCGGAGGACAAGATGGCGCGGTTGGCGGAGGTGACAGCGCTAGGGACGCAAGTGGCGGACATGGAGATCATTCCGCCGTCGCTGGAGGACCTGTACCGGTATTATTCAGCGCAGGAGGGCGCGGCATGAGCATGGTTCTGGCCATTGCGGGCACTGAGTTTCGCATTCTGCGGCGCAACCGCTGGCTGGTGATTGCCACGGCGCTTTTGTCGGTCTTTGCGCTGGCGCTGACGCTTGCGGGGGCCACAACTTCGGGGGCGCTGGGTGTTGATCTGCTGACGGTTTCTGTGGCGTCGATGACGACGCTGGCGGTCTATCTGGTGCCTTTGGTTGCTTTGCTGATGTCGTTTGAGGCGATTGCGGGGGAGGCGGAACGTGGATCGCTGGCGCTGGTGCTGACCTATCCGGTGTCGCGGGGGGTGCTGCTGTTGGGGAAATTCGTGGCGCATCTGGGCGGGTTGACGATTGCGGTTGTGATCGGCTTTGGGCTGGCGGGTGTGTTGGCCTTTGCACTTGGCGGGGCAGGGATGCAGAGCGCGCTGGCGTTGGCGCGGCTGATGATGGGCGCTGTGCTGCTGGGGGCGGCGTTTCTGGCGCTTGGGTATGTGGTGTCGGGGATGAGCCGCTCGGTGGCGGCGGCGGCGGGGGGCGCGGGATTTGTCTGGCTGATCCTCGTGGTGCTGTACGATCTGGTGTTGCTGGCGCTTGTGGTCTGGGACAACGGCGGGGTGTTCAGCCGTGAGGTGTTTCCCTGGGTGCTGGCGGCGAACCCGGCGGATGCCCTGCGGCTTTTCAGTGTGACGGCCTCTGCTGATCAGGCGCTGGTGAGCGGGATGGGCGCTGCGGTGGCGGCCCTGCCACAGGGGGCGGCATTGGTGTCGCTGTTGGTCTGGCCGCTGATGGGGCTGCTGCTGGCGCGGCTGGTGTTTGGACGGAGGGTGCCATGAAACGGGTGATGATACTGGCGTTGGTGATGCTGGCGGCGTGCAAGGAAGAGCTGGTCGAGGTGCCGGACCCGATGCCGCTGACGGCGCAGAACGTCGCGCATTATTGCATGATGAACATCTCGGAGCATCCCGGCCCCAAGGCGCAGATATTCCTCAGCGGGATGCCGGACCCGATCTTTTTCGCGCAGGTGCGGGACGCCTTTACCTATATCGCGAGCGCGGAGCAGGACGGGTATATCGCCGCTGTCTACGTCAATGATATGTCGCGGGCCCTGTGGGAGCGGCCGGGGGCGGAGAACTGGATGCCTGCGGACGACGCGCATTATGTGATCGGGTCGGGCAAGGCGGGCGGCATGGGCGCGCCGGAGCTGGTGCCGTTCTCGGACCAGATCAAGGCGCAGGAGTTTGCCGCCGAGCATGGCGGGACGCTGTACCAGATGGATGATGTGCCGCAAGAGGCGTTTCTGGCACCCGTAGAATTGGTATTTCGGCAGTAGGATCAGGAATGACACAGACAGGGTTTTCGCGCCGCAGGGTTTTGCAGATCGGAGCGGCGCTGCCGCTTGTGGGGCTTAGCACGGGGGCCGCGCAGGCGGTTCCGGTGGCGCGGTGGCACGGTGTGGCGCTGGGGGCGGAGGCACAGATCGTGCTGGCCGGGATGAGCCGGGATGAGGCCGCGCCGATCTTTGCAATGGTGCGCGATGAGATTGCGCGACTGGAGGGCATATTCAGTCTCTATCAGGCGCATTCGGGACTTTCGCAGTTGAATGTGATGGGGCGGCTAAAGACACCGATGCCAGAGTTTCTGGAGGTGCTGAGCCTTGCAAAGTCTGTTTGGCAAGCATCAAACGGCGTCTTTGACCCGAGCATTCAACCGATTTGGCAGGCGCGGGCTGAAGGCCGCACTGTCGCGCGTTCACATGACTTTGGCGCGGTCCGGTTCTCTGCGCAGGACGTCACCCTGGCGCCGGGTATGGCGTTGACGCTGAACGGCGTTGCGCAAGGCTACATCACGGACCGGGTGGCGCTGCTGCTGCGGGGGCAAGGATTAACAGACCTTGTGGTGGACGCGGGCGAGCAACGCGCGCTCGGGGCGCGACCCGGTGGCACAGATTGGCGGCTGGGCGTCGCAGACCCCCAAGGCAAGATCGTGGCGCAGCTTTCTCTGCGGGACCGCGCGCTGGCCACCTCGTCCCCTGAGGGCACGCTGATTGGCGCGGGGCAGGGGCATATCATTGACGGGCGCACGGGGGCCTCCGTGGCGCGCTGGGGGACTGTCAGTGTCGCCCATGACAGCGCGGCGGTAGCGGATGCGCTGTCAACCGCGGCCTGTTGTCTGGATGACGCGCAGATGGCGGATATGCTGGCACAGTTTGACGGGGCGACCCTTGCCTATCGCGGCTAGGGTCGTGACTCAGGGGGCCAACTCCTCCCCGCGTTTCGGATGCGACCCGAAACGCCATGTTGTCAGCTTTTGAGGATCAGCGCGCGCAAGGCTTCGGCGCTTTCGATGATCGCATTCTGACCACTGATCTGCACACCGTGTTCCAGCAATTCGGAAAAGGTGCGCGAAAGCTGTTGCGGGCTGGTGCCGAGTTTGGCGGCAATCAATGATTTGCTGTAGGGCAGGGTGATCACCTCGTCCGGGCCATCATTATTGGCCTGCTCCAGCAGGAATTTGGCGAGCCGCTCGCGCAACGTGCGGGATTTGAGCCATTCCACATCATCCACCAACCCGTGCAGTTTCTGATAGACCGAGGCAAGTGTCTGGGCCAGCACCTGACGATTGTTCTGCATGATGTCGAGCATCATCGACCCGCGCACGGAAAGCACGCGCAAATCGGTCATGGCTTGTGCGGCAGCGGGATAGGGTTTGCCGAGAAAGGCCGCCGCCTCTGCCAGACTGTCGCCCGCGTGAAAGGTTGCGATGAGGGTGCGCGAGCCGTCGCGTTCGTCGCGGGTAATTTGTGCCCATCCTTCGAGGATTAGAAACAGGTTGTGTGCCTTGTCGCCTTGTTCAAACAAATAGTCGGACCGTTCCAGCGTCGTGATGGTCCCACTGGCCAGCACATTTGACAGATCGTTTTCGCCCATGGCGGAGCAAAGGACGGAGTTTCGCAATACTTCACGGTCTTGTTCGGATAAAAAAGCAGCGTCCATGATGGGCCCCTTTGCTGTCGAATTGAGCCTTGTCTGAAGCAGTTTAAGGCTTTTGTACTTATTCCAGATCAAAAATCTGTCAACTTTTTTTGACTGTTGTTCTGCTGGATTTGAGGTTTCTCAAAGACAGAACTGCGCGGAAACCTATCCTGTGAGCACGATGGAATTTTCCATCGATGCGGGAATCGCCCGCGCACGCAACGCTCGCCACGTTGCACCAGGGACAAAGAAAGACACAACATGGATACCATGTTCGACACAGCCGTGAGCGCTACGATTTTTCGCCGCGCGCCGCCTGCCAGTATTGAGACATTGCTGCAACGATCAACGGTGCGGCGGGTCGATCGGGGCGCGTCAATATACCTTCAGGGGGAGCAGGCGCACAGTTTGTTTGTTGTGCTGGAAGGGTGGGTCAAGACCTACCGCATGACGTCATGTGGCAACGAAGCAGTGGTTGGTATTTTTACCAAGAGTGACAGTTTTGGAGAAGAGGCTGCGCTGGGTGATCAGAGTTTTGTTGCGGGTGCAGAGGCAGTTGCGGATACAAAGGTGATCCAGATCGATGCACATGCGCTGGCGGTGGCATTGGGTGATGATCTGGTGTTGTGTCAGTCGGTGTTGTCGGGCGCGATGGAAAGCAATCGCTGTCTGGTGCAGCATGTGGAGCAGTTGAAATCTCACACTGGCGGACAGCGGATCGCGGATTTTCTGTTGTCGCTGTGTGGTTGTGAGCGCGGCAATTGCACGGTGATCCTGCCCTATGACAAGGTGTTGATTGCCGCATGGCTTGGGATGAAGCCGGAATCGCTCAGCCGGGCGTTTCGGCGGCTCAAGGGGTACGGTGTGACGATCAAGAAGGATCATGCGATCATCGAATCGGTTGAGCGGCTGGCGCATTATGCCGACGAAGACCCCGCAGAAGCATGGAGCGCACGCCAATGAGCCAGAAACTTGCAGCGGTTTTGGCCGCGATTGATGCGGCGAACCGGGCCGATCCCACGTTTGAGCGGGATGATGCCGGTGTCGATCAGCCCGAAGCGTACCTTTATGGGGTGCGGATGACGGCGGAGCTGGAGCGGATCATCGGGCCGCAGGCGTCAGATGTTTTGCGGATTGCCGCGCGGGGCCAGCATATTGAGCGCTGGGTGCTGAAACGGGCGGCATACCCCGAGGGGCGTGCGGGATATCTGGCGTGGCGACGCGATCAGGGGCGCGCCCACGGGGAGCGGTTGGCCGGGTTGATGGCGGATGCGGGGTATGCGGAGCAGGACTGCGCACGTGTGGGTGTGCTGCTGCGCAAAGAGGGTATCAAGCGTGACGCAGAGGTGCAGCAACTGGAGGATGTGATTTGTTTCACCTTCCTCAAGTGGTATTTCGGACCGTTTTCTGCTAAGCACGCAGAAGACAAGGTTTTGGACATCGTGGCCAAGACGGCCCGCAAGATGTCAGCCGAGGCCCGCGCGCGGGTTTTGGAAGAGTTTGATCTGCCCGGCAGCCTTGCCGGGGTGGTCAAAGCGGCGGCCTGAGCCTCAGGCGGCCAACAGCAGGACCAGCAGGAGGGCGATCAAGGCGGCAAGGGACCCTATGGTGCCGCCCGCCCAACCTGCCGTGCCGCGCAGTTCCAGATAGTCCAGCAGCACCAGCCGCGCCTTGAGGCCAGCGGCAATGAGGATCAGCGCGCCCATGACTTTGGGGGCTGCCGTGCTGAAATGCAGCGCGGTGCCGAGGGTGGTGAGCAGCGCAAGCGCGGCCCATGTGCGGATGAGGTGCTGCGCGGTCATATCAGATAGATCACCGGAAAGAGCAGGACCCAGACAAGATCCACCATGTGCCAGAACGCGGCACCGGTCTGGATCACGCGGGGCTGGGCCGACCAGCCCACAAGGGCAAGAACCCCGATGCCCGCGATCACATGGGCGGCGTGAAACCCGGTGAGCAGGTAGTAGAACATGAAAAAGCTGTGGGTTTCAAAGGTGATGCCAGCGGCGGCTTTGCTGCTGTATTCGATGCCTTTGAGACCGAGGAACAGCACGCCGAGCGCGCTGGCGGCGATGAGCCAGAGCCGGGCATTGCGCGGTGTCGTCGCGATCACGGCGAGGGCGGCGAAGAGGCCGGACGTCACAAGGACAATGGTGTTGGTCCCGGCGAGGGCGACCTTGAGGTGGGTTTGCACGGCGGCAAATCCGGAAGGATCAGTGAGACGCACGGACATGAACGCCACAAGACCCGCGCCAAAGACCGCGAGTTCGGAAAAGATCAGGACCCACATCATCACTTCACCCGGCAGGCCCCGCGCAGGTTGGGTCATCCCCCGTCACCCACCAACTGCCGATAGAGCGCGGGCAGGGCAGTTGTCAGATGTTCCGGCTGGGCAATCACCGCATACCCACCCGGACCAAAGAGCCGGGGAAACCAGCTTTGCCCCTTGGGGTCAACGGTGATCCCAAAGACGGACTGCCCCCGCCTGCGCGCCTCACGGACAGCCATGCGGGTGTCTTCGATGCCGTGGCGCCCCTCATAGTGGTCGATGTCGTTGGGTTTGCCATCCGTCAGCACCAGCAGCAGTTTTGAGGCCTGCGGGGCCTCTGCCAGATCAGTGGTGACATGGCGGATCGCAGCGCCCAGACGGGTGTAGAAACCGGGACGCAGAGCGGCGAGTTTGCATTCCACATTCTCGCTCATCGGTTCGGTGAAATCCTTGCAGCGTTCCACATAGACCCGGTCGCGGCGCAGGGAGGAAAACGCATGGATTGCCAGCGGATCACCACAGGCATGCAGGCCCCATGCAAGTGCTGTCAGGGCCTCGCGCTCAATGTCGATCACGGCGCGGCCTGTCACAGCGCTTTCGGTGCTGCGCGAGGTGTCGATCAGGATGGAAACGGCCAGATCCCGCGCGGTGGGCCGTGTCTGGCACCACAGGCGATCCTGGGCGGAACCGGTGGCGGCGAGATCAGCGCGGGCACGGATCACGGACGACAGATCAAGCGTGTCGCCGTCAGGCTGGGACTTGAGCGTGACGGGACGCGGGCGAAATGCCTCAAACTGGCGGCGCACGTTGCGGATGCGGCGCTTGGCGCGGGCGTCTTGGGGGGCAGGTGCCGCTGCCGCCTGGGTGTCAGAGGCGAAGACGCGGCAGTGATCGGGCATATAGCTTTGGGACTTCACGTCCCATTCGTCATAGGTGTGTTGCCCGCTGATCGCCTCGCGGTTCACATCCGCTGCGGACAAATCGAGGTTCAGTTTGAACTTGGTGGCCGGCGTTTTGGAGATGTCGGTGAGGGACAGCTCATCGAGATCATCCATCGCCTTTTTCGCGGCATCGAGGTCATCGTCATCGGTGCGGCGGTTGAGGTTGAGGAAATCGGAAAAGCTCAGGATCGCTTCGAACTTGTGCAGGATCAGACTGTCGCGGCGCTCTGCCTGATCGGCGGTTTTGCGTTTGCCTTTTTTGGTGGCTTCAAGGGTTTCTTCGGCGGTGTTTTCTTCGGCCTCGGGCGGATCCTCATTGGACCCTGACGGGCCCGCTTCGGCAGGGATCAGGCGCAGCCAGAGTGGCACGGGGCGCAGCGGGCGGTAGGTGCGGGGCGCGGTGTCAGGCAGGGACGTAGGTGCGGGCCCTTCGCCCAATGTATAACGGGCAAGCGCCTCCAGTGCTGCCTCGGACCGGGGCAGGGTGCCAAACGGGCGCGCGGCGAGATGGCTGCCTTTGAGGTCAGCGTAGAGGGATTTGAGGCCGGGGCACTGCGTGAGCGTGCGCAGGGTGACCTCCTGTGCCATCTGGATATAGGACAGATCGGCGGCAAGCGGATCATCGGGCAGGGCCGGGATGATTTGAGTGCAGGCCGCGCAGGCCGCGAGCCATGTATAAAGCGCGCGGTTCTGGGTGGCCTCGGGAAAGATATCCAACGTCAGCGGCAGGCGCAGGATGCCGCCGTCAAAGGTCGCTTGTGGCACCTGTTCCGCCCATGTGCCGAGCCTGCGGCGCAGGCTGAGGCGGTGGTGACTGGTTTCAGCGGCGATGGGGCGGAGTTCGACCGATGACGTGCCGCCAAGGCCACGGAAGAGGACGGCGAGGCGGGCCACCTCGTCTTCCAGATGCACAGCGGCGTCGGGGAAATGCGCATCGGGTGCGTCAAAATGGCTGGCCCAGCGGTGCCAGATTTTGCCGATGGTCTCTTCGGGTTCCCAGGGTTCGATGGCCTCTGACATCGCTTAGCCGAAGATGGCGGTGACGATGTCGGTCAGGCCCTGTTGCACGTCCGCATCATCGCTCAGCGGTTCGATCATCGCGGCGTGGATGGCCTGCGGCAGGGGCATGCCCTGCGCGATCAGGGTTGCGGTGTAGATGACCAGCCGGGTTGAGACACCTTCCTCAAGATCCTGCCCTTTCAATCCGCGAAACTTGCCCGCAAGGCGGATCAGGTTCTTGCAGCGCGCCGGGTCCAGACCGCTTTCTTCAGCGACAATCGCGGCCTCCTGTTCAGGTGGCGGAAAGTCGAAGGTGGCGGAGAGGAACCGCTGCCGGGTGGAGGGTTTGAGCGTTTTGAGGATGTTCTGATAGCCGGGATTGTAGGAGGCCACGAGCATGAAGCCCGGCGCGGCCTCAAGCGTTTCTCCGGTGCGGTCAATGGGCAGGATGCGGCGGTCATCGGTCAAGGGGTGCAGCACGACGGTCACGTCTTTGCGCGCCTCCACGACCTCATCGAGATAGCAGATGGCACCCTCGCGCACTGCGCGGGTCAGCGGGCCATCGGCCCAGACGGTATCGCCGCCTTTGAGCAGATAGCGGCCAATCAGATCGGCGGCGGACAGGTCATCATGGCAGGCCACGGTATAGAGCGGGCGGCCCATGCGCGCGGCCATATGGGTGACAAACCGCGTCTTGCCGCAGCCTGTTGGCCCTTTGAGCAGCAGCGGCATATTGGCGTGAAACGCGGCCTCAAAGAGATCACATTCAGCGCCTTGCGGCATATAAAAGGGGGCGTCTGCCGCCCCCCTTTGGGTTGGTGTGTGGTGCGCGTTCATTCTGCGGCCACCGGTTGTTTATCGGCGGGCGAGATGATCTCACGCCGGGGCAGGGCCACCGCGTAGATAAACAAGAGCGCGCCGATGACGACTGCAACGCCAGAGCCAAAGCGCATCCAGTAGAACACCGCCAAGGCGTCTTGGACGTCCATGAAATACTCACCCTGCACGCGCTGGGCGTGGGTTTGTACGGTCCCGGCAAAGGTCAGCACGAAGGTCATAAACGTCATGCCGCCAGCCATCAGCCAGAAGGACGCCATGTTGAGTACCTGGTTGTAGGGATCACGCTGGCGCAGGATCGGGAAGGCATAGCTGAAGATCGCGAGGTTCAGTGAAACATAGGCCCCAAAGAACGCCAGATGCCCGTGCGCGGCTGTGATCTGGGTGCCGTGGGTGTAGTAGTTGATCCCGTGCAGGGTGTGCAGGAACCCCCAGACACCCGCGCCAAAGAAGGCGAGCGTGGCGCAGCCCAGCGACCACAGCAAAGCGGCCTTGTTGGGGTGATCGCGGCGGCCTTTCCAGACCATGACAAAGGCAAAGGCCATCATGCCAAAGAACGGTACCACTTCGAGGCTGGAGAAGATCGAGCCGATCCACTGCCAGTAACCGGGTGTGCCGATCCAGTAGTAGTGGTGGCCGGTGCCCAGAATGCCGGAAAAGAGCGCTGTGGCGACGATCAGGTAGAGCCATTTCTCCACGATCTCGCGGTCCACACCTGTCAGCTTGAGCATCAGGAAGGCGAGGATGGAGGCCATGATCAGCTCCCATGTGCCTTCGACCCAAAGGTGCACGACGTACCACCAGTATTGCTTGTCCAGGGCGAGGTTGGAGGGGTTGTAGAAGGCAAAGAGGAACAGCAGCACCAGACCCCAGAGGCCCAGCAGGAGCACGTTGGAAATCGCGGTCTTGCGCCCTTTGAGCGCGGTCATGGTGACGTTGTACATAAAGATCAGCGCAGCAACCACGATGCCCAGTTTCACCCAGAGGGGTTGTTCCAGAAACTCGCGACCTTCTTTGCCCAGGAGCCAATTCCCCTCAAAGAGGTTAAACAGATATGTGACAACGACGCCAAGCGTGCCCAGCACAAGGATACCCAGCTGGATATAGGCCAGAGTGGGCGAATGGATCTCGCATTCACATTCCTCGGGCAGGACAAAATACGCAGCCCCCATAAAGCCCAAGAGCAGCCAGACGATCAGGGAGTTGGTGTGCAGCATCCGCACGATGTTGAAGGGCAGGATTTCAGAGAGGAAATTCGGGCTGACGTAGATCCATCCCGCGAGCAGCCCCCCGGAAACCTGAATAGCGAAAAGCGCAAGGGCTACGGAAAAATAGACCAGCGCAATGTTTTGAGATTGATATTTCATAGCTGGTTCCCCTTATCCTGCGTCATTCGGCGGCCAGTCCTGCGTTCTGATCTTGTTGGTCCAGAGCAGGAATTCGGAAAGCGCGCGATATTCTTCGTCCGATAGGTCAAAGTTCGGCATCTGGCGACGCCCTTCGATGCCTGTCGGCATAGCATCCATCCATGATTTGAGCGTCTCAAATGCGGCTTCGGGATCGTCCTGAACGCCCCAGCGTGTCATCACATTGCCCAGTTCAGGGGCAAAGTATGCGCCCTCTCCCAGAATGGTATGACAGTTGATGCAGGCGTTGTGTTCCCAGATGCGTTTGCCGTGCGCGACCTCTTCGGTGAGGTTTGCCGTATCTGTTGAGGTGGTGACGATATAGCGATGGGAATGGACCGACAGTCCAACAAAGATGAGTATGAAAAATAGTGACCCGCCATAGAAAATGTTACGGGCCATGGAAGTCGTGAGAACGTCACGCATCCTATCCTCCTTTTTCTAGGGGCCAGTGAGGACAGAATGGTCAAGGCCGCGCAGGGCGGCCTTAACGAAAGTCAAGAAGGGGCGTTTAGAGGCTCATTCAAACGTCGCAAGATAGGCGATGACGTTGCTGACGTCCTTTTCCTTGCGCAGACCCGGAAAGGACATTTTGGTGCCTTCGATGTAATCCTTTGGTTTTGTGAGGTAAGCGCCGAGCGCTGCTTCGTCCCAGATCAGGCCTTCTTCGGCGCGGGCAACCAGTGCTTTGGAATATTTGAAATCGGCAACAGCCCCCGCAGCGGAACCCACGATGCCATTGAGCATGGGGCCAACCTTGTTTTTGGCCCCGTCCCCGACGGCATGGCAGGCCTTGCATTTGCGAAACACCTTTTCGCCCTTTTTCGCATCCCCTTCGGCAAGGGCGGGGGCGGCAAGGGTCAGTGTCAGCAGACCGATGGACAATTTTTTCAACATGGAAGTTCCTTTCGCTGAGGTCATGCCGCGCGGTTGCGGCGTTTGAGAACCGTACAGGTGTGCGGTTCGTGAAAGATCATCTGACATCGCAGACAGAGGATACATTCGTTGGGGTTGATGCGGCCCAGTGGGTCGATGGCGCCCACGGTGCAGTTTTGTTCACATAGACGACATTCGCGGCCACATTGCGGGCGGCGGCGGAGCCAGTCGAAAATCTTGAGTTTTGCAGGGATCGCCAGTGCCGCACCCAAGGGACAAAGATAGCGGCAATAGGCGCGTTCCACGAAGAGCCCGGCGGTGAGGATCACACCGACAAACAGCAAAAAGGGCCATGCCCGCATGAAACGCAGAGAGATGGCGGTTTTGAACGGTTCCGCCTCAGCCAGGGTGAGCGCGTCTTTCATTGAGTAGAACGACAGGGCAAGAATGGCGAGAAACAGGGTGTATTTGATGACCCAGAGGCGTTCATGCACCGCATTTGGCACGGCGATTTGTTTGATGCCGAGTTTGCGCGCGGCCTGATTGGTGAGTTCCTGCAACGCGCCAAAGGGGCACAGCCAGCCGCAAAACACACCGCGTCCCCAAAACAGCAGGCCAAGCGCGGTAAAGCCCCAGAGCGTGAAGATCAGCGGCTCCATCAAGAACACCTCCCACCGGAAACCGGTGAGCAGGGAATGCACAAAGGCGACAACCTGCACGACGGGCAATTGCGCGCCAAGGACCATGCCAAGCCAGAGGAATGTGGTGAGCAGGAACGCCGTGCGCCCCCAGAGCCAGAGACGCGGGCGTTTCACAAAAGCGTCCTGAAAGAACAGGATCACCGACAATGTGCCGAGCATCAGGGCGAGGGTAATGAGGGGAAACGTCTTGGCCTCCCACGCATTGCGCCACGCAGGGGGAGGGGCGGCGGGCGGCTCGGCGGGGCGTAGGAAATCATCGCCAAGGGTGAGGGTGGCCGGTATCGCAAAGCTGGCGTCGCCGCGCGTGGCGGTGATGGTCACGGTGAAGGAATGCGCGAGGTCGATCTGGTCGCGCGGGATGGCAAAAAGGCTGGCCTCTTTGACCTCGGGCGCGCCATCTGCCTCAAACTGGGGCAGGCGTTGGTAACCGTCTGAGGTGGGTGTGTAGCTGGTGCCGTTTTGCTCAAGCGTGACACGGTCAAAGATGCCGGAGCGCCGCCAATTGGTGCCGCGATGGGAGTGCAACCCACGGCTGGCGATCAGCAGGGCATCGTGACCCGCAGGCAGGGCTGCAATGGCGCGGCGAAAGCCCGGCGGGCCAAGCAGGTTTTGCCCGATGGTCGCGGGGTCGAGGACGCTGATCCAGACCTCAAGGAAGGTGCCGTCTTTTTCCGGGATTGGCGGTTTTGCATCGGGCAAGGCGGTCGTGGCCTCGCGGAGGGTCACGGTGTGATGGCCAAAGGCATCCATGCGTTCCAATGCGGCCCAAGAGGCAGGCTCAAACCGGACACGGTCCAGCCCGCCGTGATCTGAATGCGCCAGAATGCGCGCGGTGTGCAGGATCGAATCGCGGATCACCCCGGTGGAGACGGTGGCGCGGCTGATGATGTCTGGAGGCGTCCCTTCCATCCCGTCGGGGCCCATGCGCAGCCCGGCAAAGCCGCTGACGTAATTGGCGATGTCCCTGTCAGAGATACCAAGCGTCAGAATGGGTTCCGCGTGTTCAATGAGTTGTGCGCCTGTGATCGTTCCGACGGGGTCAACGGCGACGAGGATATCAAGCGGTTTCCCGGAATAGCCCGTGGCGTGCAAAAGCGCCCAGGTTGAGCCGATCTGCCCCAGCGGGCGGCGGTCCGTCGCAGCGAGCACGTGCCACTTGGGCACCGGTTCCGTCTCAGCCAAGAGCAGGACTTGCGTGCCTTCAAGCCCCAGCAGCCGGGCGGCATCCGAAGGGTTCAGCGTTTCCTGCGCCCATGCGGAAACCGCGCCCCAAAGGGACACGATAACAGCCATTATCGCACAGGTTTTCAAACGCATTTTCACCTCTGAAACGACTTTGCCGCGTTGGGGTTTTCCGCGTCTTGACTAAAGTCAAGGCTCTGACAGGCCGCTGTCGCCCAGCCTTGGGGCATCGGATTTTTCGCAGTTGGAGCCACGTATATGTCCCTTTCATCCCTTACCCGTTCAGTTGCCGTTGGTGCCTTGTTATCGTTTTCCGCCAGCCTGTCGTTTGCGCAGGAAAAGCCCGCCGATCACGGCGATGAGGCCTCTGGTGCCTATCAGCCCTCAATGACGACCCTGGGTCAGATCCAGGTTGAGATCCCCGGCCGCAAGCCCGGTGATCCGGTGATGACACCAAGCGAATACCAATCGTCAAACCAGATTTACTTTCAGCGGTGCGCGGGCTGTCACGGCGTGTTGCGCGCAGGGGCCACAGGCAAGGCGCTGACCACGGATATCACCCGCGAGAACGGCTTTGACTACCTCAAGGACTTTATCACTTACGGCTCACCTGCGGGCATGCCCAACTGGGGCACCTCGGGTGACATGACCGAAGAGCAGGTCGATGCGATGGCGCGCTATCTGCTGCTTGAGCCTGCGGTGCCGCCAGAGTTCGGCATGGCCGAGATGCGCGAAAGCTGGAAGGTTGTGGTCGCGCCTGAGGACCGCCCAACCGAAAAGATGAACGATATCGACATCGACAATCTCTTCTCCGTCACGTTGCGGGATGCAGGTCAGATCGCGCTGATCGACGGTGCAAGCTATGAGATCAAGACAATCATCGACACCGGGTATGCGGTGCACATCAGCCGGATTTCCGCCTCTGGTCGCTATCTGTTTGTGATCGGACGGGATGCCAAGGTGGTGATGATTGACCTGTGGATGGAAACGCCCGGCCCGGTGGCAGAGATCAAGGTCGGATCAGAAGCGCGGTCGGTGGAGACGTCCAAGTTCGAAGGGTACGAGGACAAATATGCCATTGCTGGGGCATACTGGCCGCCGCAGTTCGTCATCATGGACGGCGACACGCTGGAGCCGCTGCGCATCAAATCGACACGCGGCATGACCTATGATGAGCAGGAGTTCCACCCAGAGCCCCGTGTGGCGGCGATCCTTGGATCACACTACAAGCCGGAGTTTTTGGTGAACGTCAAAGAGACCGGGAAAATCCTGATGGTGGACTATTCCGACATTGACGCGCTCAAGGTCACTGAGATCAACGCCGAACGCTTCTTGCATGATGGCGGCCTGGACAGCACGCAGCGCTACTTCCTCACGGCGGCGAATGCCCGTGGCAAGGTTGTGGTGATCGATACCAAGGAAAGCGCCAAGGTCGCGGTGATTGAGACCGAAGGAGAAACCCCGCACCCCGGCCGTGGTGCCAACATCCTGCACCCGACGCTTGGACCTGTCTGGGCCACGTCGCACCTTGGGGATGACACTGTGGCGCTGATTGGTACGGACCCTGAAAACCATCCCGATCAGGCATGGAAAATGGTGCAGCAGCTGTACTCGTTGGGCGGTGGCTCGCTCTTTGTCAAATCGCACCCCACTTCGAACCACCTCTATGTGGATGCGCCGCTGAACCCCGATGCTGAGATTTCGGGCTCTGTCGCGGTCTTCAAGATCAATGAGCTGGATCAGGAGGAGCCGGAGTACAGCGTTCTGCCGATCGTGGAATGGGCCGGTATCGCCGAAGGACAGCCCCGCGTGGTGCAGGGTGAGTTCAACAAGGAAGGCAATGAGATTTGGTTCTCTGTCTGGAATGCCCCGAGCCTTGAGAGCGCGATTGTGGTGGTCGATGACAAAACCCTTGAGATGAAACACGTCATCAAGGACGAGCGTCTGATCACACCTACAGGCAAGTTCAACGTCTTCAACACACGCGCGGACGTCTACTAAGTCCGTCGCAAACAGGGGCGGCGGGTCTCTCCCACCTGGCGCTCCTGACTTTCTGCATTGGGCCCTGACCGGGCCACGAATTTTAGGATGCGATATGTTGAACGGCTCTATCACTGGTGAAGTATTTCTGGTCGGTGCAGGCCCGGGTGATCCCGAGCTGCTGACGCTCAAGGCGCTGCGGATGATCAAGTCTGCGGATGTGGTGGTGCATGACCGCCTTGTGTCGGCGCCGATCCTTGATCTGATCCCCGAAGGGGTCGAACGCATCGATGTGGGCAAGCGGCCCGACCACCACCCCGTGCCGCAGATGGAGATCAACGCCCTGCTGTTGCGGCTGGCGCAATCGGGCCTGCGTGTTGCGCGGCTCAAGGGGGGCGATCCGATGGTTTTCGGGCGGGGTTCCGAAGAGGCGGCCGTGTTGCGGGCGGCGGGCGTTCCCGTCAGCTTTGCGCCCGGGATCACCGCCGCGCAAGGTGTCTCTGCTGCTACGGGTGTTCCGCTGACGCATCGCGGGCTGGCCACGGGTGTGCGGTTTGTGACCGGGCATTGTCAGGCCAACCGTCCGCTTGATCTGGATTGGTCGGGGCTGGCCAACCCCGACACGACGCTGGTGGTCTATATGGGCCACGCCAACATGCAGCAGATTGCCGGTGAATTGCTGGATCATGGCCTGCCGGCCGATCATCCGGTGCTGGTTGTGGTCAATGGTACACGTCCGAATGAGAGTCGTCTGGTGACGCATCTGGGTGCGTTGCAGACCAAGCGCGCCACGATTGCTGTGCCCGGTCCGGTGCTTTTTATCATCGGAAGGGTCGTGAGCCTGCTGGCGCAACATGATGGCAATGCGGCTGAAACGATCCTGCAAAGCCCCGAATTGCAACGGGTGTTGCATGGGTAAGGCTGTCGCCTTCTGCGCGCTGCTGATGGCCTCTCCTGTGCTGGGGGAGGCCCCCTTGTCAGCGGCGCATCAGGACCGGCTGGCGCATCTGGTCACGCAGGATTGCGGATCGTGCCATGGGCTGCGGCTGACCGGAGGTCTTGGCAGCCCGATCACGCCACAAGCGCTTGAGGGGCGCACGGTGGCAGGGCTGAAAGACATTATTCTGGATGGCATTCCCGGCACCGCAATGCCGCCCTGGCGCGCGTTGCTGAGTGAGCAAGAGGCGGCCTGGATCGCGGCGTATTTGTTGGAGGTGGGCGGATGAGGCGTTTGATTGTCGCGGTTTTGATGTGGGTTGCCTGTGTCAGCGGCGCAGGGGCCGAAGCGGAGGTTCACGCCACCGGGGATATGGGCATTGTGATCGAACGCGCTACCGGGTCCGTCCTGATCATTGACCAATCCGATATGGATGTGGTGGCGCGTGTGACAGGGTTTGGTGATCTGTCCCACGCCAGCGCCGTGTTTTCGCCAGATCAACGCTTTGCCTTTGTGTTTGGCCGTGATGGCGGGCTGAGCAAGCTTGATCTTGTCACACAGAAAATGGTGGGCCGGGTGATGCAGGCGGGCAATTCCATCGGCGGGGCGATCTCAGACGATGGGCGGCTGGTGGCGGTGTCGAATTATGAGCCGGGCGGCGTGCGGGTTTTTGATACGCAGACGCTTGAGATGGTGGCGGATTTCCCCACGGGGTCGAAAACCATCGGGCTGGTGGATGCGCCGGGGGGGCGGTTTGTCTTTTCGCTCTGGGACGCAGGCGAGACGTGGATTGCGGATATGTCAGGCGACACGCCCAAGCTGATCAAAATCACCGGCATGGGGGCAAATCCCTATGACGCGCTGATCACCGGGGACGGGCGGCGCTATATTGTCGGACTTTTCGGCGAGGACGGGCTGAGCACGCTGGATTTGTGGTCGGACCACCCGCGCGTGCAGCGTATCCTGCCGGGCTATGGGCGGGGAGAAGACCCGCTGCCGGTTTACAAGATGCCCCATCTGGAGGGCTGGGCGCTGGCGGGTGACCGCTTTGCCCTGCCTGCGGTGGGACGGCACGAGGTTCTATGGCTGGACGCGCAAAAGCTGACGGAGCTGGGGCGCACCAAGACCCATGGCCAGCCGATCTTTGCCGTGGCGCGGCCCGACGGGCGACATGTCTGGGTCAACTATGCCCATCCCGACAATGACACCGTTGAGGTGATCGACACCCGCTCAGGCGAGGTGTTGCGCAGGCTCAAACCCGGCCCCGCGGTCCTGCACATGGAGTTTACGGCGCGCGGGCATCAGGTCTGGGTGTCGGTCCGCGATGCCAACCGCATCGACATCTACGACACGCAGACCTTTGAGAAACTTGGAGAGATCCCGGCGCAAACGCCCTCGGGGATCTTTTTCACGGCAAGGGCTCACCGCATTGGGCTTTGAAGGAGACGCCATGACCCTCGACGCGCTGGATTGGCGATTGATGAACGACTGGCAGCGTGACCTGCCACTTGTTCCGCGCCCGTTTCAGGTGATCGCGGCGCAGATGGAAACTTCTGAGGAGTGCATAGTGGCGCGGCTCAAGGGATTGCTTGAAAGCGGCGCGATCAGCCGTGTGGGGGCCACGTGCCGGCCCAATACGCTGGCGGCCAGCACGTTGGCCGCTGTTGCCGCGCCGCCGGACAAGATTGAGGAAGTGGCCGGGATCATCAACGCGCAAGAGGGGGTGAACCATTCTTATCAACGTGAAAACGAATGGAACATCTGGTTTGTGGCCACCGGACCCGACCGCGCGTTTGTCGACGCGATCCTCTCGCGGATCACCGATCAAACCGGCCTGAGGGTGCTGGACCTGCGTCTACGACGGCCTTTTAATGTTGATCTGGGTTTTGCGCTGGACGGGTCCAACGCCCTGCCGACCCCGCGCGTGCTGGCGGATGATATTGAGATCGGCAGCCATGACCGCGCGATCATGCAGGCCCTGTCAGAAGGGATGTCGCCGACGATCTGCCCCTTTGCCGAACTGGCTGACAAACTGGGCCAGACAGAGGCAGAGGTGCTGAGCCGAGTGCGCACGCTGGCGGAAGCGGGAATTTTGTCGCGCATCGGGCTGATCCTGCGGCATCGGGCGCTGGGATGGCGGGCCAATGCGATGTGCGTTTTTGTGGTCCCACCGGAGGAGATTGAAGCCTGCGGTGCCGCCCTGACCAAAGTGCAGGGTGTCACGCTGTGTTATGAGCGCCAGCCCGCGCCGGATGTCTGGCCCTACACGCTTTACTGCATGATCCACGGGCGCAGCCGTGCGGAGACGCTGGATGTGCTGAGCCAGGCGCGCGTGGCCGCAAACCTTGTCCCGTACGAATATCGCGTTTTGTTCAGCACCCGTTGTTTTCGTCAGCGCGGTGCCCTGATCGACGTCGCCAAAGGAGAACCAGATGCAACTTGACGACATTGACCGCGCGATCATCAACGCGCTGCAAACAGGGTTTCCGGTTGGTCCGCGCCCATTCGCCGTCGCGGCAGGGCGTTTGGGGCTGGCGGAGGACGATCTGATCGCGCGGCTAGGCACGATGAAAGAGGCCGGAGTGATCACCCGCTTTGGCCCGTTTCTGGATGCCGCCGCGATGGGCGGAGCGTTCTGCCTGTGTGCCATGGAAATCCCCAAGGAGGCATTTGAGGAGATGACGAAAGCGGTGAACAGCTTTGAGGAGGTCGCGCACAATTATGCCCGCGACCACCGGCTCAACATGTGGTTTGTGCTGGCCACGGAGACGCCCGAAGGTATCGGGGAGACAGCCAAGCGGATAGAGACCGCAACCGGGTTGCCGGTTTATCAGTTCCCCAAGCTCAAAGAATTCTTTGTTGGCTTTCGGGTGGCGGCATGAGCCTTTCTCCTCAGGACCGCGCGTTGATCAAAGCCTGTCAGGCGGGGCTGCCGTTTGTGCCCGAACCCTATGCGCAGATTGCCGAAGGCCTTGGCATGGAAGAAAGCCACGTCACCGCGCGGCTGGAGGCGCTGACGGGGCAAGGGATCATCCGGCGGATCGGGATTGCGCCCAATCATTACAAGCTCGGCATGGTCGCCAATGGCATGACCGTCTGGGACATTGACGACGATCAGGCCGAAGAGCTGGGGGCGTTGGTGGGCGCGATGGAGGATGTGACCCATTGCTATCTGCGCCCGCGCGCGATGCCTGTCTGGCCCTACAACCTTTTTGCGATGCTGCACGGCGCTGACCGGGACGAGGTCGAGGCAAAACGTATGCACCTCAAGGGGTTCCTGGGCTGCGCTGTACGGTCCTGTGACGTGCTCTATTCCACTCAAATTCTCAAGAAAACCGGCCTGCGGCTTGCCGGAAAAGGGGGCAGCTGATGTTTCGACTGACACAATATATGGAGCAGCTGATCACACCGACACCGCCGCGCAAACGGCGCGGGGAAGTGCGGCCTGTGGTGATCTGGAACCTGACGCGGCGGTGCAATCTGAAGTGTCGGCATTGCTACACCACCTCGTCCGACAACATCTTTCCCGGTGAGCTGTCCACAGAGCAGGCCCTGGGGGTGATCGACGATTTGGCGGGTTTTAACATTCCGGCGCTGATCCTGTCAGGGGGCGAGCCCTTGTCCCGGCCCGATCTGTTTGATCTGGCGAAATATGCGCGCAGCAAAGTGCGGTATCTGGCGCTGTCCACAAATGGCACCAAAATTGATGCCGAAGCGGTGCAAAAGATTGCTGACATCGGGTTCAACTATGCCGGGATCAGCATTGATGGTGTGGGGGCCACAAACGACTGGTTTCGGGGGCAGGAAGGGGCCTTTGACGAAGCGCTTGCAGGGGCGAAGCTGTGTAAGGCGCATGGGATCAAGGTCGGGCTGCGGTTTACGCCGACCGAAGATAATGCCGAACAGCTGCCTGACATTCTGGACCTGTGCGAGGCCGAAGGGATCGACAAGTTTTACATGTCGCATCTGGTCTATGCCGGGCGTGGCAACAAGAACCGGGGCGAGGATGCGGGCCATGCACGGGCGCGCAGATGCGTTGATCTGCTGATCGAACGGGCGTGGGACGCGTTGCAGGACGGGCGGCACTTTGAGGTTGTCACGGGCAACAACGACGCGGACGCTGTGCGCTTTCTCAACTGGGCGGCAGAGCGGTTTCCGGAGGAGAAAATCACCCACCTGACGCAGCATCTGGAGGCCTGGGGCGGCAACTCCTCAGGTGTGGGCGTGGCCAACATCGACCCCACCGGCAAGGTGCATCCCGATACCTATTGGTCCGATTATACCATCGGCAATGTAAAGCAGACGCCCTTTACCGAGCTTTGGACTGGCCCGGATGAGATGCTGGCGATGCTGCTCACCCGGCCCCGGCCGCTTAAGGGGCGCTGCGGGGCCTGCGCGCATCAGGCGGTATGTGGCGGCAACACGCGCATTCGCGCCCTGCAACTGACCGGTGATCCGTGGGAGGAAGACCCCGCCTGCTATCTGAACGACGCCGAGATTGGGGTCGATGGGGATGGACCGCGCGTCGCGCTACGCAAATTCACGGGGAGACGGCATGATCCGGCGCATTCTTTCAGCTAGCGTGCTGGCGCTGCTGCCGGGGGCCGTGATGGCCGACCCGGCCGTAAGCTATGCGACGCATTGCGCGGTGTGTCATGGCGACGACCGTTTGGGCAGCCTTGGTCCTGCGCTGATCCCTGAAAGCCTGCGCAGACTGAAGGGAGAGAAGCTCGCCGCGGTGATCGCCCAAGGTCGGGTGAGCACACAGATGCCCGGCTTTGCAGATCAAATCACAGATGAGGAGATCGCAGAACTGGCCGCCTTTCTGCACCAGCCTTTGCCGGCAATCCCCGTGTGGGACGCCGCGCGCATCGCCGAAACGCTGGAGGTGAACACCGATTACGTGGCGCCGGCTGCCCCGCAGCACAAAGCCGACCCGCTCAATATCTTTGTTGTGGTGGAAACCGGGGATCACCACATCAGCGTGGTGGATGGCGACCGTTTTGAAGTGCTCGCACGCCTGCCTACGCCGCTGGCGGTGCATGGCGGGCCAAAGTTTACCCCTGACGGGCGCTTTGTTTTTGTCATGTCGCGCGATGGCTGGGTGCAAAAGATTGACCTGTGGTCCATGCAAGAGGTCGCGCGCCTACGCGCAGGGGTCAACGCCCGCAACATTGCAATGTCGAAAGACGGCAAATTCCTCGCTGTGGCGAATTACCTGCCGCATACGCTGACAATTCTGGCCACAGCGGACCTGTCTGTGGCGAAGATCTTTGATGTGGCGGACAAGGATGATGTCACCTCGCGTGTGTCAGCCGTCTATCAGGCGCCGCAGCGCGACAGTTTTATCCTTGCGCTGAAAGACATCCCCGAGATTTGGGAGGTCGCGACCGACCCCAACGCAGAGCCCGTCTATGAAGGGTTTGTGCACAGCCGTGAAAAAGGGATGATTGAGGCCATTGCCTCCTCCGAAGGGTTGTTCGCGCGCAAACGGATTGAGGTGTCAGAGCCGCTAGATGATTTCTTTTTCACACCCGATTACCGGTTTCTGATTGGTGCGGCACGGGAGAGCGACCGCGGTGTTGTCGTGAACCTGAACGTCGGGCGCGAGACGCATGAGCTGCCGCTGTCGGGCCTGCCGCACCTCGGTTCGGGGATCTCATGGATGTATCAGGGCCGCCGCGTGATGGCGACGCCGCATCTGCGCGAGGCCAAGCTGTCGGTGATCGACATCCAGAGCTGGGAAGTGCTGGCGCAGATCGACACGGACGGGCCGGGGTTCTTTTTGCGCAGCCATGAGAACTCTCAATACCTTTGGGCCGATGTGTTCTTTGGCCCCAACCGCGACGTGATGCATGTGATCGACAAAGAGACGCTGCAAATCGTCAAGACCCTGCGCCCCGCGCCCGGTCAGACCGCCGCCCATGTGGAATTTGACCGTGAGGGGCACCACGCGCTTGTCAGCCTGTGGGAACATGACGGCGCGGTCATCATCTACGACGCGCAGACCTTGGAAGAAGTCAAACGCCTGCCCATGAGCAAACCATCAGGGAAGTACAATGTTTTTAACAAGATCACCTTTTCCGACGGCACCAGCCATTGACCGCGATGTCCTTGTCATCACGCATGGATCGCCCTCCCATCCGGTGAGCCAGGAAATCGCCGTGCGCGATCTGGCGCTGGGGTTGCAACAGGTGCTGCCCGATGCCGGAGTGCAGGGTGTGACGCTGGCCGCGAAAGGGGCGCTGGATCGGGCGGTGCGGGGCTTGGACAATCCTATTGTGGTGCCGTGGTTCATGTCGGATGGGTGGTTTGTGGGCACACATTTACCCAAACGCCTGCACGCGGCCGGGTTGCAGCGGTGGGATGCCACAAAAACGATGGGCCTGATGCCCGGCATTGGCCGCCTGATGCGCGACCGGGTGCAGGCAAGGCTGGCCGCCGAAGGGTGGCAGGCCGCTGACACGACGCTGATCCTTGCGGCCCATGGGTCCCCCTCAAGCGACCGGCCACGTCTGGCGACACAGGTGGCGGCGCAGGCGCTGGCCCGACATATGACACTCAAGGCGATCCGCCCCTGCTATGTGGATGAGCCGCCGGTGATCCGTGACGCGGCGCAGGTGGATGGCCCTGCAATCGTGCTGCCGTTTTTCGCGGCCCGTGCGGGCCACGTGACAGGTGATTTGCCGCAAGAGTTGGCGGCGGCAGCCTTTGCCGGTCCGGTCCTTGACCCGGTGGGGATCTGGCCGGAAACGCCGGTTCTGGCCATGAACTGCATCATCGAGATGGCAGTAAGGGAGGACGCATGAGCGCGGAGCGCCCCTGGCCGGTGTGGAAGCTGGCGTTGCTTTTGTATCCCTTTGCCGCCGGGGCGGTGGCGATCAATCTTTTTATGGCGTTTCTTGTCGGGCCTGTGGTCGGCATTGAGCCGATCAGTCCTGTGACCGCGCTCATCTGGTCGGTGCCCCTTGGCATTCCTGCCACATGGGCCGCTGCCCGTTGGGCCCGGCGGTTGATGGATGAGGCAGACGGGCGGACTTAACATGGGTCAAGGCCGCGCCTGCGTTCCCCCTGTTTGATGGTCAAAACGCTGGGGGAGAAACCTGCATGAACTATGACGCCTTTTTCGCCGATCAACTGGAACAGCTTCGCTCCGAAGGGAACTACCGCGTTTTTGCGGAACTGGAGCGGGACGCGAGCGATGCCCCCGCCGCCGTGCTGCATGGTCAAGCAGGCCAGCGCCCGGTCACGGTCTGGTGTTCCAACGATTACCTTGGCATGGGCAAGGCCACCTTCGTCCGTGAGGCGGTGGCCGAAGCGGCATTGCAGGACGGCGCAGGCGCGGGCGGGACGCGCAACATTTCCGGCACTGCGACGCAGCATGTGGCGTTAGAGCGGGAGCTGGCCGATCTGCATGGCAAGGAGGCGTCACTGCTCTTTACGTCCGGGTATGTGTCAAACTGGGCGAGCCTCAGCACATTGGGGTCACGCCTGCCCAATTGTACGATCCTGTCGGATGAGATGAACCACGCTTCCATGATTGAGGGCATCCGCCACAGCCGGGCGCAAAAGGTCATCTGGAAACACAACGATCCCGAAGACCTGAACCGCAAGCTTGCGGCCTTGCCGCAGGACAGCGCAAAGCTGGTGGCGTTTGAGAGTGTCTATTCCATGGATGGTGACATCGCGCCGATGGCCGAGATCCTTGATGTGGCAGAGGCACATGGTGCCATGACCTATCTTGATGAGGTGCATGCCGTGGGTCTGTATGGCCCGCAAGGTGGCGGCATCGCAGAGCGTGAGGGGTTGGCGCATCGCGTGTCCTTGATCGAAGGGACATTGGCCAAGGCCTTTGGTGTGATGGGCGGCTATGTGGCCGGGTCCGCCGTGATGTGTGATTTCATCCGATCGTTTGCCAGCGGGTTCATTTTCACCACCGCTTTGCCGCCTGCATTGGCTGCGGGCGCGCTGATCTCCATCCGGCATCTGCGGCGCAGTGATCTGGAACGCCGCCGCCAGCAGGCCAATGTGGCCGCCCTGCGCGCGCGCCTTGATGCGCTGCGCATTCCGCATCACGACAACCCCAGCCACATCGTCCCGGTGATGGTCGGAGACCCGTTCAAGGCGAAATTCCTCAGCGATACTTTGCTGGAAAACCACGGGATTTATGTGCAGCCGATCAACTATCCCACCGTGCCCAAAGGCACGGAGCGGTTGCGCATCACGCCCTCGCCGCTGCACACAGCGCAGGATATTGAGCATCTGGTCGAGGCATTGTCGCACCTGTGGTCGCAATGTGCGCTGAGCCGGGCCGTCGCCTAAGGCGTTTCATCCTCCAGCGTTGTCAACAGTGCCCGCAAAAGCGGTTTGAGCTGTGCGCCGCCCTGATCCGCAAGGCGTGCCAGAAGCCGGGCCTCATGGGCCTGCGCTTGCGGCACCAGTTGTTGCGTCAGCACGGCCCCCTGTGAGGTCAAAAACACACGCACGCGACGGCCGTCTTTGGGATCATTCTGGCGCAGGACAAGACCGCGTTCTTCCATCTGAACGATGATCCGGGTGAGGCGCGACTGCTCTACCAGAGCGGTGCGCGCAAGCTGTGTGATCATCGCGCCGTCGCGGTCATGCAGACAGGCCAGCACCCGCCATTCCGGCACCCGCAGACCCGCTTTGCGCACCTCTGCGTGAAACTGCGCGCTGGCTTCTTCGCTTGCGGCGGCCAAGAGATAGAGCAGGTAGTCAGAGACAAACTCTTGATCTGCATCAGATTTTGCCTGTGCCTCCATGAACTTCCCCTTTGCTTACCGGTTGTCAGAATCATCTTGACCGAAAGTATATGAAAATTCATATTGTTTTCAAAGGGAGGACGGTGTGACCAAAATCGAAGGCATCATTGCGGAGGTGACCCCGCTGACCGACCGCGTCACCGCCTTTGTGATCACGTCCAAGGCGGGCGGCGGTTTGCCGATGTGGACAGCTGGTGCGCATATTGATGTTGATGTGCCGGGCGGAACGCGGGCCTATTCGCTGATCTCGTTTGAGCCGGTCACGGCAGCCCCGGCGAGCTACACGATTGCCGTGCAACGAGAGCCGGACGGGCAGGGTGGATCGCAGGCGATGCACGCTCTGACGGTGGGCGACAGCCTGACCTTTGCCGCGCCCAAGAATGACTTTCCCGTAGATACCTCCTTCTCCGCAGTCCTCCTTGCCGGGGGGATCGGGATCACGCCGTTGATCTCAATGGCGGCGGCGGTGCGCACGGCGGGGCAAACCTATGCGTTTCACTATGCCGGGCGCAGTGCCACGGTCATGGCCTATCGCGACCAACTGACAGCGGCGCATGGCAGGGCTTTGCACCTGCACTGCGACGACGACAGCGCGCTCAACCTCGACACATTGATCGCTTCCGCAGGCGCGGCCCACCTCTATGTCTGCGGCCCGCGCGGCCTGCTGGATGCGGTGCGCAGCAAGGCGGAGGCGGAGGGCATCCCCGGTGCGCGCATCCACTTTGAGCTTTTTGAGGCGGCGGACGCGCAGGCGGACGACAGCGCCTTTGAAGTGCAGATCAACGATGGCGCGGTTTTTACTATCCCGCCGGGCAAAACCATCATCGAAGTGCTGGAAGAAAACGACGTTGATGTGATGTATGATTGCCAGCGCGGCGATTGCGGCATCTGCCAATGCGATGTCATCGAAGGGCAACCGGACCACCGCGATGTTGTGCTGAGCGAGGCAGAGCGCGCGGCGGGGGACGTGATGCAAATCTGTGTGAGCCGTGCCAAATCCGCACGGCTTGTGCTCGATATAGACAGATAGGGGGATACGATGGGCTATTCAGGAAACCGCCAGGCGGCCACAGACCTTGTGCACCCCAATCAGGTACACCGCGATGTCTATATCAATCAGGATGTCTACAAACTTGAGATGCGCCATGTGTTTGCGAACGCATGGGTGTTTGTCGGCCACGAAAGCCAGACGCCGAACAAGGGGGATTACTTTGCCACGCAAGTGGGCGATCAGCCGGTGATACAGGTGCGCCACAAGGCGGATGAGATCCACGTCCTTTACAATCGGTGCCCGCACAAAGGCACCAAGATCGTGATCGACAGACAGGGCAACACCGGCAAGTTTTTCCGCTGCCCCTATCACGCATGGTCGTTCAAAACGGATGGCTGCCTGCTCGCGATCCCATTGAAGAAAGGATACGAAGGCACAGGACTGGAGGAGACCGACAGCGGCAAGGGCATGAAGGCGGTGGGCGCTGTGCGCAACTACCGCGGTTTCATCTTTGCGCGTCTGGCGGAGGAGGGGATCAGCTTTGAGGATTTTTTTGGCGAGAGCCTCAGCTCGCTCGATAATATGGTGGACCGCTCTCCCGAAGGGCGGCTTGAGGTCGTGGGCCCGCCGCTGCGCTATCTGCATCACTGCAACTGGAAAATGCTGGTCGAGAACCAGACCGATACCTGCCATCCGATGGTGGCGCATGAGTCCAGCGCAGGCACAGCCGTAAAGCTTTATGAAGAGCTGAACCTGCCCGAAGGCGCGCCCAAACCCCCCGCGATGGAGATCATCGCGCCGTTTATGTCGCCTTATGAATTCTTTGAGGGGATGGGCATCCGCACCTGGCCCAACGGGCATGGGCACACCGGCGTGCATCATTCGATCCACTCAGACTATACCGCGATCCCGGGGTATTTTGAGGCGATGACAGAGGCTTACGGCGAGGAGCGCGCCAAAGCGATTTTGGATGAGAACCGCCACAACACGGTCTACTTTCCGAACATCATGGTCAAAGGGCCGATCCAACAGTTGCGCAATTTCATCCCGCTGGCGGCCGACAAGACCATCGTGGAAAGCTATATCTATCGGCTTGTGGGGGCACCGGACGAATTGACCGCCCGCACGGCGATGTACAACCGCATGATCAACGCGCCGACCTCCATCGTGGGGCATGACGATCTTGAGATGTATGAGCGCGCGCAAGAAGGCCTGCATGCGGACGGGATGGAGTGGGTCAACATTCAGCGGCTGCTGGAAGAGGATGAAGACTTTGGCGAAACGAAGGAGACCAACGGCACCACAGAACGCCAGATGCGCAACCAGTTTGACGCCTGGGCGAGGTTCATGACCTACGGCCTGCCTGCGCAGGAGGCGGCGGAATGAGTGTCACCAAGGATCAGCTGATAGATTTCATCTATGATGAGGCGCGCATGCTGGATGAGGGCCGCTATGACGACTGGCTCGCCCTGTGGCTGCCCGATGCGATGTACTGGATGCCGCTGGATTACAAACAAACCGATCCGATCAATGAGACGTCGCTGCTCTATGAAGATATGTTCATGCTGAAACTGCGGGTGGAGCGGTTGAACGGCGCGCGGACCTTTAGCCAGAAACCAAAAAGCCGCTGTCATCACGTGATCCAGCGCCCTTTTGTGGATGAGATGAACGGGGATACATTCGTCACCAACACTTCGATGCACTATGTGGAAACGCGGCTGGATGAACAGCAGCTGCTGGCGCTGACCGCGCGGCATGATCTGGCGCTGGTGGAGGGTGTGCTGCGGATCGCGGGCAAACGCGTGGATATCCTCAATTGCGACGCCGCCTTTCGCAACATTCAGCTGCTGCCATGATCACGGCGGGGACAGTTTTTGAGGCCTTTGCCGAGACAGCGGCGCGGTATCCTGAACGGCCGTTTCTAAATGTCTTGGTCGAGACGGCAGAGGTTTACGGCATTGAGGCGGGTGAGATCACCTATGCCGCCGCATCTCAGACGATTGCGCAGTATAGAGCCGAAATCGAGGCGGCAGGCTATCGCAAAGGCCAGCGGGTAATGCTGTTGTTGGAGAACCGCCCGGCCTATTTCTTGTGGTGGCTCGCACTGAATGCGCAGGGGCTTTCGGTGGTCCCGGTGAACCCTGATCTGCGGCAGGCCGAACAGACCTACATGATTGGTCATGCAGAGCCCGTGCTGGCGATCGCAACAGCGGACAGGAGCGATGAGCTGCGCCAAGCTGCGAAGAGCGCGGGCGTGCAAATGCCCGTCATTGGCCCTGACGGTCCGCTTCCGCAGGCTGTCACGGACGTTGTGATTGCCGCGCGTGAAGACGATGCCGAGGCCGGGCTGCTCTACACCTCTGGCACCACGGGCCAGCCCAAGGGCTGTATCCTGACCAATGAGTATTTTATTCAGGCGGGGCGCTGGTACGCCAATGCGCAAGGCATCTGTGCGCTGAGCACTGACCATGAACGCATGATCACTCCGCTGCCGATCTTTCATATGAACGCGATGGCGTTTTCCTTCATGGCGATGGTGGCGGTCGGCGGATGCCTGACCGCGCTTGACCGTTTCCATCCGCGCACGTGGTGGGCCTCCGTCCGCGACAGCCGCGCGACCTGTCTGCATTATCTGGGCGTCATGCCGTCGATGCTGATGGGGGCGGACCCCAGTGATCAAGACCGCAATCATACCGTGCGTTTCGGCTTTGGCGCTGGCATCGACCCCAAGTTGCACGCCCCGTTTGAGGCGCGTTTCGGTTTTCCGCTAAGCGAGGGCTGGGCGATGACAGAAACCGGTGCGGGCGGCACGATCTGCGCCAACAGGGAGCCGCGCAATGTCGGCACTTCCTGCATCGGCTGGCCGAAAGACAGCGTCGAGGCGCGGCTCGTGAATGATGCGGGCCAGGACGCCGATCACGGTGAGTTGCTTGTGCGTGCTGCTGGCCCCGACCCGCGCAAAGGCTTCTTTGCCGGCTATTTCAAGAACCAGCAAGCCACTGATGAGGCGTGGCAGGACGGCTGGTTTCACACCGGTGACATCGTGCGCCGGGCCGCAGATGGGACGATGTATTTCGTCGACCGCAAGAAAAACGTGATCCGCCGGTCTGGTGAGAATATCGCGGCGGTAGAGGTGGAATCCGTGCTCGCCAAACATCCCGCCATCGCGCAGGTTGCCGTGGCCGCTGTGCCGGATGACATCAGAGGGGATGAGGTGTTCGCCTGTATCATTCCAAAAGGGGTGGCAGGACCGGAGCAGGCGCACCAGATCACCACTTGGTGCCTTGATCAGATGGCCTATTACAAAGCGCCGGGATACATCGCCTTTGTCGATACGCTGCCTGTCACCGCGACGCAAAAACTGCAACGCGCGACGCTGAAAACACTGGCGCAGGAATTGTTGAGTGATCCGGCAACCGCGGACACACGGCACCTCAAGAAACGGACCGCTGCGTGAGCCGCCTGCCTTATGATGGCGTGGTCCTGACCGCCCCGGTGTCGGTGCCTTACGTGCGCTACACCAACGAAACCGCGCATTGGTGGATCGCGCGGGCCCTGCGCGAAGCGCTGCGGGCGGTTGATATCACACCTAACCAGCTTGACGGCCTGTCCGTCTCTAGCTTCACACTCGCGCCCGACACGCCTGTCGGCCTCACCCAACATCTCGGCGTCTCACCGCGCTGGCTTGATACGGTCCCGATGGGTGGCGCGTGTGGGGTCGGGGCCCTGCGCCGTGCGGCCCGCGCGGTGCAATGCGGCGATGTGGATGTCGTGGCCTGCGTGTCAGGCGACACCAACCGCATCGACAGTTTCCGCAACCTGTTGTCGGCCTTTTCGCGCTTTTCCATGGACGCGACGTTCCCTTATGGATTTGGCGGCCCGAACGCCAGTTTTGCGCTGTTGCAGGACGCCTACATGCAGACCTATGGGGCCACCCGAGCGGATTTTGGGCGCATCGCCGTGGCCCAACGGGCCAATGCGCTGAAAAACCCGCAGGCGATCATGAAGAAACCGCTGGACCTTGAGGGGTACATGGCGGGTCGCATGATCTCTGATCCGATCAGCCTCTATGACTGCGTGATGCCCTGCGCCGGGGCCGAAGCCTTTGTTGTGATGCGTGAGGAGATGGCCGTGGCCAAGGGGCTGCCTTTTGCCCGGATCAGCGCCACGATTGAACGCACAAATGCCTTTCCCGACGATCCCATGCAATTGCGCGGGGGCTGGGCCGTAGATGTAGATGAGTTATGGGCGATGGCGGGGCATGGACCTGAGGCGATTGACCTGTTGCAAACCTATGACGACTACCCGGTGATCTGCATGATGCAATTCGAGGACCTCGGGTTCTGTGCCAAAGGCGAGGGCGCTGCGTTTGTGCGCCGCCATGATCTGACCACATCCGGCGATTTCCCGCACAACACCTCTGGCGGGCAGTTGTCCGTGGGGCAGGCCGGGGCCGCAGGCGGCTATCTGGGGTTGGTTGAGGCGATCCGGCAGGTCACGCGAACCGCCGGACCGACACAGGTAGACGGTGCCGCGCGCGCCTGTGTATCCGGCTTTGGCGTGATCAACTATGACCGCGGCCTGTGCTCTGCCGCTGCGGTGATCACGGGGGCGGGCGCATGACCAATCCGTTGACGCCACCGCCCCGAAAAGACCCGCAAAAACGCACCCGCGTGCCGGTGCTGCCGCCCATGACGCGCAGCCGTGCAGCGTTGGGGTTGGGCGTGATGGCGGCACAGGGGCGCTTTGGCCTGCAGGTCTGTGCCGACTGTCAGGCGGTGCAATATCCGCCTCGCGATGCGTGTCACAGATGCCTTTGCGTTGATCTGCCGTGGCAGGATGTAAACCCAATGGGCGAGGTGCTGGCACAAACCACCATCCGCGTCTCGCCAGAGCCTTACTTTCGCGAACGTATGCCGTGGCGCATGGGGGCCGTGAAACTGGCCGCGGGGCCAATGCTCAACTGCCACCTGCAGGGCGAGGTCGCGCGCGGTGATCAGGTGCGCATGGCGCTCAAACTCGACAAAGCCGGGCAGGGGGTGCTGATTGCCCTGCCGATCAAGGGGAGTGAGATGATGCAAGATGATCCTGTGGTGCGGGCGATGTCCTGCGACCCCAAACACCGGCGCATTCTGATCACGGACGCCCGTGCGCCGGCGGCTCTTGCGCTGACCGATGCGCTGTTGGCGGCGGGGGCGTCCCATGTCTTTGTCGGGGAGCCGGAGGCGTGGCGGCGCTGGCCCGACCGCACCGCGTTTGAGGGACGCGAAAACGTCTCGCTCATGGCGCTGGATGTGACGGATGGCGCGTCGGTGGACAAGCTCAGCGCTGAAATTGGCGGCAAGGTTGATATCCTGATCAACACGGCCGCGTTCACCCGCCCCGGTGGCGTACTGGGGGGCGATACCGTCTTTGCCCGCGACACGATGGAGGTGAATGCCCTCGGCCTGATGCGGCTGGCGCAAGGATTTGGTCCCGGCATGGCCGCCCGCGCGCAAGACGGGGTGAACGCCGCTTGCGCCTTTGTGAACATCCTTTCCGCCCAAGCGCTTGTCCCGGATGTGGGCTTTGGTGCTTACGGTGCCTCCCAAGCTGCCGCCCGCTCGATCAGCCAAAGCCTGCGGGCTGAGTTTCGCGCCTCTGGCCTGCGGGTGATGAATGTCTACACCGGGCCGCTTGAGGGCGACGATTGGTTTCAACCGCTGCCCCCGCCCAAGGTCAGCCCCAAGGCGCTGGCCCGTTCGGTGGTACAAGGGCTGGTGGATGGCCTTGAGGAAGTCACCTGCGGCGACATCGCCCGCGACATCTATGCCCGCTGGCAGGACGACGCGCTGCTGCTGGAACGCGAAAAGACCGGAGGGGCGGCATGAGCGATCTCATCACCGACATGACGCAGGCGCTGACCACGGGTGCTGCGCGGATCATTGATCTGACCCACACGCTAGACCCGGATTTCCCGGTGATCATCCTGCCGCCGGAGTTCGGCCAATGCGCGCGTTTCCGCATGGAAGAGGTCAGCGCCTATGACCATCGTGGGCCTGCGTGGAAGTGGCACAACCTCACCCTGAACGAACACACCGGCACCCATTTCGACGCGCCGATCCACTGGGTTTCGGGCAAGGACGTGCCCAATGGTGCCGTGGATGAGATTGACCCGACGGCTTTTGTCGGGCCTGTCGTCGTGATTGATTGCAGCGCAGGGGCTGCAACGGACGATGACTTTGAACTCACGCCCGAGATCATTGAGACGTGGGAGGTTACCCACGGCACCATCCCCGCAGATGCTTGGGTGTTGATGCGCACGGATTGGTCAAAGCGACGTGGGGCCGCATACCTCAACATGGCTGAAGACGGGCCCCATTCCCCCGGCCCCACCCCCGCCGCAATTGAGCTGTTGCTGACGCGCGACATTCGCGGCTTTGGCACCGAAACCGTCGGTACGGACGCAGGCCAAGGCGCGCATTACGTCCCGCCATATCCGGCGCATTATCTGCTGCATGGCGCGGGCAAGTTTGGCCTGCAATGTCTGGCAAACCTCGACCAGCTGCCGCCCACCGGCGCGATACTGATTGCGCCACCGCTCAAGATCAAAGGGGGCACCGGCAGTCCGCTGCGCGTGCTGGCAATGGTGATGGCATGACCGAATATACCGCGCTCATCACCGGCGGCAGCAAGGGCATCGGGGCCGACTTGGGCCAGCGGTTGATCGCCAAAGGCTACGATGTTGTTTCCCTTTCGCGTGGTGCGCCGGAGTGGTCGGATGCACGGTTGACCCACGTGGAGGTGGACCTGCTGGATGCCGACGCGACCGCTCAGGCCGCGGCTGAAATCGCAGCGGCGCACAACGTCAGCCACCTTATCCACAACGCGGGCATGATCTGGCCCAATCTGGTGGAGGAGGCAAAACCCTCCGACCTCATCGGTCTCACGCAACTGCATCTGGGTGCCGCGCTCACACTCTTGCAAGCCTGCTTGCCGGGGATGAAGCAAAACCACTTTGGTCGGGTGCTCTTTAACGGCTCGCGGGCGGCCCTTGGCGTGCCCACGCGCACCGCCTATGCCGCAACCAAGGCAGGGATCATCGGCATGGCCCGCACCTGGGCGCTTGAGCTTGCGCCGCATGGCATCACCGTCAATGTTGTCTCCCCCGGTCCGGTGCAAACCGACAACTTCTGGGGCATCATCCCCAAGGGCAGCGACCGCGAGGCGGACCTGGCGAAACGTATCCCCGTGGGCCGCCTTGGCACCACACGCGACATCTCAAATGCGTTCCTGTTTTTCTGCGATCCCGAAAACAGCTTTGTCACCGGGCAAACGCTCTATGTCTGCGGCGGCGGGTCCGTGGGCGCGATGTCGCTTTAGACAGCCTGCGAAGCAGCGCGGATCATCTCTTTGTAAAGTCCGCGAATGCGGTGGAACATTGGCCCGGCCACACCGCCGCCAATCACTCTCCCGTCAATCTCAAACACCGGGGTTTGCGCGCCAAAGGTGCCCGTCAAAAACGCCTCTTCCGCGCTATAGGTGTCCACAAGAGAGAAGTTGCGCTCAAAGACAGGAATGTCGTTGGCGCGGCACAGATCAATCACCTTTTGCCGGGTGATCCCGTTCATGCAGTAGTCCCCCGTTGAGGTCTAAACCGCCCCGTTGCGCACGCTGAACAAGTTGCAGGCGTTGGTGGTGTTCACAAAGCCAAACGGGTCCAGCATCAGCGCCTCATCCGCGCCCGCCCGCACCGCATGGGTCAGCGGGATGATGCAGTTGAGCTTGGAATGCGAATTCAGCTTGGCGTCCTGCGTGAGCGGCAGACCGCGGTGGTGCGGCACCGTGTGCAGACGGATACCCCTGTCAATCACGCCCTCATCAGGCTTGGAATGCTCCGCGATGATCACAATCGTTGGGCCGTAAATGCTCAGATGCGGATGCTGGAACGGCTTGCGCTTGCGCCCGCGCGTCACCATCAGCCGCACATGCACATCCGTGTGCATGTCATTGGCGCGCAGCGTGTCGCGGATGGCCTGCGTCAGCTCTTGCCGCGTCATCCCGATGTCGAGGTCGATATAAAGCGCTGCCTCATACAGCCGATCAAGATGATCGTCGAGAAAGGACAGATACCCATCATAAAGCCGCAGCCCCTCCCACACACCATCGCCCAGCATGAACCCGGAATCGTAAACCGATACCTTGGCCTCATCCCGGTGCACGATGTCACCGTTCACATAGATGAGGATATCATCATTTCGCGCATCGGCCTCCGCTTCATGGGTGGAAACATGGGGTTCGGTCATGGCACATCCTCCGGCTTTTGCATTTTGGTAACCTGCATGGAACGCAGATTAAAGGCCGGAACAGGATCGCGTGCAGTGAGCCGCCGCTGCGTTGACAAAACGGACAACAATCGCGGGATACATTTCAGCTATTCTCAGCAGAGTTCCCACTATGGATCATACATAATGACCCAAGACTTTCGCTTGTAACAAAAAGCGGGAGTGAGGGTATCCTGCGGTTTGTCACCGCAAAATCGGCCACCTAGTACCAAATCCCATCGGTGGCGATAGTACTCGTCAGGCCAACATTTTCTACGCTCTCAGAAAAGTACACAAGCATATCGTCACGATTGACGCCATTGGGCTGCTCACTGTATTGGACGCTCCATGAGTTTACGGGCCAAGGCTGATTGGAAAACGTGGCTGTTTCGCCCTCAGTAATTGTAATAGTTGTCATTTCTTAGGGGCTTCTTTCTTGTTCGGACAAAACAGACTTAAGTCACGCTGGCTTGAACAAGATACAAGTACAAGAGAGAACGCGGTAAGCACCTCCTCCTCAGATATCACTGACGGTACTCTCACGTTCTATAGGTTTGAAATGATACATAACCCTGATTACAGGTAATAGGTGCTGACCTAAGAAATTACCTTCTCTTGGCACGGAATCCAGCAACAGCCGCCCTTCGCTGCGTGGTGCACGGATTGGTGGAATGCGGACAAAGCCGCTGTCCAGTATCTTACCTTCGCTACCGCAGCATTTCTTTGCTTA
>JBGCDV010000028.1:0-3409 GCA_045105735.1 Sulfitobacter sp.
AAGCAAGCATTCAGGCCATTCGCGGTTGCGGGCGTCTTCGGGTTTACCAATCAACACTGATCAACAACCGCGACTGGCAAAAGCTTGCCGACAACATCGCCAAACGGAAATGATGTGAGCATCCGTCATGTATGCGCATGGTAGTGAACGCCAATTCTGTGATTTTTAGCCCAATAGAGGCAGCTAAACTGCCCTTGCTTTGTCGATTTCGCGGTGCCGAGGCGGATGGGATCCAACAGATTGGTACAAGTTCGAAACGGATCAACAGATATCCTCCCTTTTGACGGCGTTTGCAGGTTCGTGTTCTAGCTATCTGCGTGCGTCGGGCTGTCTGCGTTGCCGCTGTTCGTCACCTTGCTCGGCTATTTTGGTGCCGATCAGCCGCTGAACCATCATTTCAACGACTGTTGGTCACGTGGAAGAACTGGTGCGTCATCTATGGGTTGGCAAAAAGTGAGCAGGCTTTTGGTGAAGGCAGACCGGCCCTGTCGGAATTTCAACCTTGGATGATCCGGACAAGTCCAACCATTTACCTCTTGTTTCTGCCGTTCTGTGTCTTTTTTCTGCCGCTGCCCCGACCATTCTGGCGCTCAATGTCACCCAAGCAGTGGATCGGCTTCAGCACCGCCATCTCAATCCTTGCCGTCCTGGCGATGAATTCGCTGGTTTTGCCGACCCCGCTGCCGCAATGGTGTTTCGTAGTGCCAGCAGCCTGTCTTGGTCTGGCCGTGACAGTCGACAAGTACCGCCTGTACCGGCTGGCTCTTTTTTGCCCGTTCATCGCGGTATTCATCGCCTCGGGGTGGTCGTCATTCGCATGGCAGCTTTTGATTTCAACCGGCGCCATCCTTGCCTCTATGCTGATCGTTCTGCCCAGCACATCGATTTCGCGCGTTATCTGAGCTGTCGCTTGGGATCTATCTGATGCATCCAATGGGGCCGGCACTTCTGGGATACGTGATGCCACTGACAAATTTCATGGCCTTCGATATTGCCATACTGGCATCCATCGCCAGTACGATGGTCGCGCATAAGATCATAGCCAGTGCTGTCGAGCACACCGCTGTCTGTCATATTCAGGGAGATAAAACCACGCAGGGCCTTAGTGGCGGAAATGCGCCTCGATCGTGTATTGACCGCCTTCCAGCAAGCCGAACATTTCGTCGACTTCGGGATGATCAACAGGCTCGCCCGTATCATCGGGGACGAGGTTCTGTTCCGATACATACGCCACGTAGTAACTTGTGTCGTTCTCTGCAAAGAGATGATAGTAAGGCTGATCTTTCCGGGGGCGGCTGTCTTCGGGTATCGAATTCCACCACTCTTCTGTATTGGAAAACACAGGATCTACGTCAAAAATCACACCACGAAACGGGTGGATGCGATGCTGCACCACCTGACCGATCCTGAATCTTGCTGATGCCCTGATCATATCGATACGTTTCGCTCCACGAGACTGCGACTCCACAATGGCAACTTAGTATATGTGTACTAACAAAAGTTCCATAGCTTTGACGACAAGAAGATGATGATTCAGATTTTAGAGATAACCGCCCCGGTCTTCATTCTGGCCTCGATCGGGTATCTCTGGGCCAAGCGCGGCATCCCGTATGATATTGCCTTTGTCACGCGTGTCGGCACCCAATTAGCCATGCCCTGCTTGATATTCTCGACATTGGTGCGGGCCGAAATCGATCCAGGGGCCTTTCAGGAAATCATGCTGGCGACGCTGATGCTGTACGGCACTTTTGCGGTGGTCTTTGCAATTGGTTTTAAATGCGCGCGATTAAACCTGCGTACATTTTTGCCGCCCACCGTGGTCAACAATTCAGGGAATCTTGGTCTGCCTGTCGCTTTCTATGCCTTTGGCGAGTACGGGCTGGCACTATCCATCGTTCTCTTTGCCCTTATGGTTTCGCTGCAGTTTTCCATCGGGCTCTGGTATCTGGCGGGGCCGGGCAAAGGATGGGAGGCCGCACGCCAGCCCATGGTTTGGGCCGCATTAGCTGGGGTTGCCCTGTCCTGGGGCGGTCTCCAGCCCCCTGGCTTTCTCGACAATGCCATCGCGCTGATCGGGCAGATGGGTATTCCCTTGATGGTGCTGACGCTGGGCGTGTCCATCAGCCAGATCAAGGTCTCATCCATCCTGCGGGCGGCGCTGATCGCCGTTTTGCGCTTTGCCGCAGCGGCGGCGATTGCCATTGGCATCGGCTGGGCGCTCGGGCTGTCGGGCGTTGTGCTTGGTGTTCTAATCCTGCAGGCAATCATGCCTGCGCCGGTGACCAATTACCTCCTCGCGCTGAAATACGACACCGAACCCGCAGAGGTCGCAAGCCTGGTCGTCGTATCAACCGTTCTGTCGATCCTGTTTGTCCCGCTGACCCTCAGCTTTCTGCTCTGAGATGCGCGCACGATTGCAGTGCCCTCCTCGAATTGCTCGCGCCCCGTGACCAGTCATCGGAAGCTGCGCAAGGGCCGTGAGCAGTGCTTCGTGCCACCGACCTGGATACGCTCAACATGGACATGGTCTACATAATCACCGGTTTGATCGGACTGCTGCCGGGAGGCGAAGGCCTGGTGCGCGGCGCAGTGGCTCTCGCGCAGGTCTTCGGTGTCTCGCCCATGATCGTCGGATTGACCTTGGTAGGCTTTGGCACGTCCAAACCAGAACTGGTGACCAGCGCACAGGCCGCCTTTGTCGGTGCGCCGGGCATCGCCGCCGGCAATGTCGTAGGCAGCAATATCGCAAACAGCCTGTTGATCGTTGGCGTTGCCGCAATCGTGATGCCCATAGCCGCCGTCAAGGCCGGGTTCTGGCGCAACATGATCGTGCTGACGCGCGCCTCCGCCGTATGTGTCATCGCCGTGCAGGTCGGCACATTGTCCGCGCTTGCCGGAATGTGCCTGTTACTGACCTTGCTGCCTGTTTGACCTTTATGATTGTATTGAAACAGCTCGATACCAGCGTAGCGCCTGATGAAGGGCCGGTGATCCATATGGCCATGCCGTTGGCGACGCTGTTCCTGGTCGGCAGTCTGGCGCTAACGATCATCAGCGCCGGGTTTCTGGTCAACTGATCTGTCGCCATCGCTGCCGCACCGGATAAGTCAGAAGCCATGATCGGCCTGATCACCATGGTGGTCGGCACCTTCATGCCGGAACGGGTCACCACAATCATCGCAGCCCGAAAGGGGCACAGTGAAGTGGTGCTCGGCAATATCGTCGGCAGCAACATCTTCAACATACTGGGCATTCTCGGGGTGACGGCAATTCTGCACCCGCTAGACGTGCCCCCGGTGATCGCCCGGCTGGATATCTGGGTCATGGTCGCCGCGACGGCCGCGATCATCCTGGTCGCGCGCAGCAGATGGCGGATTGGGCGGGGCGAGGGGGCAGCGCTGTTGGGCGC
>JBGCDV010000029.1:0-68917 GCA_045105735.1 Sulfitobacter sp.
CTCCAGCAGCACCAGGTTGCTTCCTGAAAGAAAGCAATAACCGTCTTATCATTACATCGACGGGCGACAATCGTTCTGCAAGAACGATGACAACATCGAGAGGTCAGAGCTTGGCCCCTACGGCGCGCCATATCTTCTTATGTACGGCATACATCTACCGGCGGTAGGCCGACGCGACCGGGCAGTTTTTCGTGGGCAAAGTTATCGCATCAGGGGCTTTGCTGGACTGCCGACAACCGTTGCGCCACGCTCAACACTCTTCGTCACAACGGCACCGGCCCCGATGATCGCACCGGCCCCGATGACAAGTGGGGTATCAGACTGACCTGGCAGAATGGTTGCATCTGACCCAATATAGACGTTGTCCTGCACAACGACGCGACCGTTGAGCGACACACGGGGGGCAAATGTAACATAGTCTCCGATCTGACAATCGTGCGCCACGTAAGAATAAATATTGCAGTGGAAATGTTCGCCGATCACAGCGTCTGCGGTCACAATAGTGTTGTTGGCAAAGATCGCACCTTCGCCGATGCGCACGTTATCGCCCCTGATGAAGGTCGGTGCAAAAAGCGAGAAAAACTCAATGCCGTCCTCGTGAGCCTTTGTGCACTTGCTTTTCCGGATAGCTGGATCCGCGAAAGCGACATTCAGTCTCTTGTTTTCCAGATTCTGAAACCAGTCATAGGAGACGACCTGAGAGCCATGAATGGAGGTGCCGACTTTGGACGGGTCATCGTCAATATAGACAATCTCGAACGCTTCATTTTCCTGAAGGGATAGGGTTTTGACCAATGACGCCCGAACCTCTCGGGCGAAGCCGCCTGCGCTATAAAGACCGAAGGTTTTCATCTGTTTCTTCCTGTTCGAGACTGCGATCAAACAGGGTCACCGCGCAAAGCGATACACCCTGTCAGCAAAATGCACATTTGGGTGAGCATGCTTCAAGACGTGAGCTCAGGCAACCTTAGGTGAGACAGCAGCAGGATCGGAGACCCGGAACTTTCCAGTGAGCGCGTTCAGCGTTTCCGCACCCTTTGCCAGGTTTGAGCAGGCAGCATTTGTTTCTTTGATCATTTCGGCGTTGCGCTGTGTTACGCCACCCATTTCTGCGATGGATGCGTTCAGGGATGAAATTTTTTGGCTTTGCTCTTGTGTACTGCCAGAGATCACTTCCATCTTGCCGCTGATGTCCGCAATCGTCTGTCCGACCACATCAAGTGAGCTGACCGTTTCGGTGATTTTCTCTGATCCGTTTTCAACCTGCTCAGCTGAGCGATTGATCAGGGAACGGATACTGGTTGCACTTTCAGAGGAGCGTTGCGCGAGGTTCCGGACTTCGGATGCGACAACGGCAAAGCCCCGGCCGGCCTCTCCTGCGCGGGCCGCTTCTACGCCCGCATTCAACGCCAGGAGATTGGTTTGAAATGATATGCCTTCGATCAGCTCAACAATCTTGGCAATTTCACCGGCTTCGGTCTTGATTGCCTGCATCGCGTCTGCCGCCCTTGAGACGACCTCGCCGCTTGTTTGTGCGCTCGTTTGTGCGCCCTGTGAGGATTGATTGGCATAGTCTACGCTTTTTGCGTTTTCCAAAACGCTTTGCGTGAGGTCGTCCAATGCATCAACTGTGTCGGTGAGTTTGCGTGCCTGTTCCTGTGTTCGGTGCGCGAGGTCATCTGTTGCTGCAGAAATCTCACGCACTTCGGCGCTCATTTGCTCGGATTGCAGCGACACAGCCGACACTAGTTCTTCGAGCGCGTGGACGGCGGAATTGAATTCAACGCCCAGTGCCTGGTATTCCTGCGGTAGTTTTTGCGCAATCCGCGTTGTCAAATCACCGCCTTCCAATCGCGTCAAGGCAACACGCAAGGCATCCACAACCTGTGCCTGTTCTGCGCTCTTTGCCTCGTCTGATTTTCTGCGCACTTCGTCCAGTTTTTGCCGCTCGACCTCCGTTGTTTGTCGCACCTGATCTGCCTCTTTGGCCTGCGCCAAGGCGGCTTCCGCGGCTTTCTGTGCGTCTTGCGCTTCTTTCTGCGCAGCCTCGGCCGCGGATTTTGACGCCAATGTCTGTTCTTGCGAAACGGCTGATGCTTTGAGGCTGTCTTCAAGTGCCGCTTTTTGAGATCGCATTATCTCACGTTGACGTTGGAGTTGGTGGACTGTGGCAACCAATGCTGCGGTTTCGAGAACTACGATCACGGCATGCATAACGGTTCGGCCAATATTTTGCATGAAATCGCCAGCTGGATAGATCAAAGACGGCATCAGATACGACAAGGAAAGGTGGTGCAGAGCGACGACAACGGTGGCAACCAGCAAGGTGGGAATGCTGCGCAGCATGACAAGGCATGCAAGCAAAGCAAAAAACATCATATGGCTGTCAATTTGCCACGAATGCCCTTGGAAAGCGGCGGTAAAGGCGATGGCCTGTCCGATCAACGCCAGAGCAGCGCCAATCGGGACCAGTCGTGGCTGACTGCGCGCGGCCAACGCACCAAGAACGATAAAACCAAGCGAAATCATCAAGACTGGCAGCACGGTTTGCCCAATGAACGATGCGACAACTATCGCGAAGACACTGATAACTGCCGCTAGGCAAAAGACAATCGCGACGGGCGAGTGGATCATTTTTTGAAACATATCAACTTTTTCTAATGCCCTAATTCGGGCGCTTGGGACTGATACCGCATAGTGCGGCGATGGCGCTTGCGGGCAGCAACACATAACCTGCCGTTTTGACCTTTTGATGCATGTCCGGCTCGACAACGATGAGTTGAGAGAAGACCCCATTTTCAGGACCAACAGCCTGTGCTCCGAATGAGGCCAGATGCATGTCGGCTTCCTGCTCGGACCAGATGCCCAAAACCAGATAGAGGTCTGACGGGTCTGGCTCACCTGCTTGGGTGCCCAAAAATGCCAAAGGACCCACCAAAAGTGAGAAGAAAAAAGCACCTGTAAGCCAAAGGGTGGACTGAAACATGCAAGCGCGTACCATGTTTGGCCTTTTGAAAAGGTTAAGGCTGCCGTGAACCCTTTGAAGTCCAGGGCGACCAGTTCTTTCTGTCGGTGCTCGAAGGGGCCAAAGCGCCGCCGCCCGGCGACGCAGATGCCGCGTTCTTTGTAAAACAGCACATAAATCCGCAGTGCCGGCGCGATAGAATCGACATCGGCACCTGTTTCGCGGTCACCAAAGGACTGTCAGATGTCCAAGAGGCCATGGAAATCATGCGGAGCATTGATCAAGCTGTGACACGGGTTGATGGGCCACATGCCCTTACCCCCGGCGGAGAAAACGATGCGTTCCTCCTGCAAGTGGTGGGCGTGGTGGACGATCCCTTTGGTGGCGCTCTGATCTAACGGCTAGCCCAGACTGCGCAACAATGCCTGCGATGGATTACCTGTCGCAGGTTCGCCAATGCTGCTCTGATAGGCGCTGATCGCCTTTTGGCTGTTGGGACCAATGACGCCATCCGCACCATCGGTATCAAACCCTTTAGCCGTGAGACGTTTTTGAAGTCGAATGCGGTCATCCTTGGTCAATCCATATTTGTCCGGCGGGAAGTTCGCCCGGATCGGGCCGTCCCCTGCAATCCGATCCGCCAGATGACCCACGCCAATCGCATAGCTGTCAGAGTTGTTGTAGCGTTTGATCACCCGGAAATTAGAAGTCACAGCAAAACGCGGTCCGCCAGCCTGTGGCTGTATGATCGATCCTTGTGGCGCGCCGTTACCCACTTCGCCGCCCCAGCGGACGCCTTTGCTCCATCCATTGCGGGCAAGGTAGGCGGCGGTGGAGGCCAGCGAATCCGCCGGATTGTCGGACCAGATGTCGCGGCGGCCGTCACCATTAAAATCAACTGCAAACGCTTGGTAGGACGTCGGAATGAATTGCGTATGACCCATCGCCCCGGCCCAAGACCCCTTGAGATTGGCAGCCGTGGTGTCGCCCTTTTGCAAGATCTTTAGCGCCGCAATCAGTTGTTTTTCAAAAAACGCCCCGCGTCGTCCATCAAAAGCCAGCGTTGATGTCGAAGAGATGACAGGTACATTGCCGCGCTTTTCCCCATAAAAACTCTCCAAACCCCAGACTGCGGTTACAATCTCTGCCGGGACGCCGTAGCGCGCCTCAACTGCGGAAAGTGTACTTGCATGGCGAGCATATGCGGCGCGGCCCTTGGCCACACGTTCATCTGATGCAGCGATGGCAAGGTAATCCTCCAACGTGCGGGAAAATTCCGTTTGGTTGCGGTCGCGCCGAACGACACCGGGCAAAAATCCAGCACCGCGAAAACCGGCGTTGAGCGTGGCCGCAGATATGCCTTGCCCCCCTGCGCGCCCGCGAAAGGCGTTGACCCAAGCGTCATAAGCGGCATTTGGCGATGGCCGCAGGTCAGCGGGCAAGGCGGCACCACTGGAATTCGCGGGCGCACCCCGCGTGAGGCCCCCCGTTGTGCAGGCGCTCAGGCCAAGCGCACCAAGGCTTAGCAATGCGGTTCTTCGGGTAAGGTTCATCTGCTCTGATCCTCGATATGTTTTTCTGGCATCTTAGCCGATCCCAGGCTGGCCGCAAAGCAGGCTTTCGAGAGCACCAAAGCCATCGGCGGATTTCAGACCCGGTGCGACAAACCAAACGCTTGCCAGAGCGCCTTTCGGAACATATCAAGAACAAATGGCCAAATTGACCCTTCAGGAAAAGCTCGCCCTGCTCAGCGATGCAGCAAAATACGACGCCTCCTGTGCGTCCTCAGGCACGTCCAAACGCAGCAGTCGTGATGGTTCTGGCCTTGGTAGCACCGAAGGGTCGGGCATCTGCCATGCCTATGCCCCCGATGGCCGCTGTATCAGCCTGCTCAAAATCCTCATGACCAATTTCTGCATCTATGACTGCGCCTATTGCATCAACCGGGTGTCTTCGAATGTGGCCCGCGCGCGGTTCTCGGTTGAAGAGGTCGTGCATCTGACAACCGAGTTTTATCGCCGCAACTACATCGAGGGCCTGTTTTTGTCCTCCGGCATCATTCGGTCCCCAGATGATACGATGGCCGATATGGTGCGCATCGCCCGCACCCTGCGCGAAGTGCATCATTTTCGCGGATACATTCACCTCAAGACGATTCCCGACGCCGCACCGGAGTTGATTGAGCAAGCAGGGCTTTTTGCGGATCGGTTGTCGATGAACATCGAACTGCCCACCGATGCAGGTATCAAGACCTATGCACCTGAGAAAAACCCCGATGAAATTCGCCGCGCGATGGGCAATGTGCGTCTGCGCAAAGAAGAGCTAAAGGCACCGACATACAAGGGTCGCAAAGGGCCCAAGTTTGCCCCCGCGGGCCAGTCCACCCAACTGATCGTGGGCGCTGACGGGGCGGATGACCGCACCATTTTGCAAAGTTCCACGGGGCTTTATTCCTCCTACAAGCTCAAGCGCGTCTATTATTCTGCATTCTCCCCGATCCCGGATAGCACGGCGAAATTGCCGTTGATCAAGCCGCCTCTGGTGCGGGAACACAGGCTGTATCAAGCAGATTGGCTGTTGCGGTTTTACGGCTTTGAAGCCGAAGAGATTGCGCCGGACCAAGGCAACGGGATGCTTGATCTGGAGGTCGACCCAAAGCTCGCCTGGGCCTTGGCGCACCGCCACGCCTTTCCGGTTGATGTGAACCGCGCGGGCCGTGAAATGTTGTTACGGGTGCCGGGTTTTGGGACAAAATCAGTCAGCCGCATTCTGGCTGCACGACGCAACGGGGCCTTGGGGTACGACGATCTGCGCCGCATTGGCGCATCTGTGCGCAAGGCAAAACCGTTCATCGTGGCGCGTGACTGGAGACCCGGATCGCTGACAGATGCGGAAAACCTGCGGGCGCGGTTCGCCCCACCTGCAGAGCAGTTGCAGCTTATCTGATGCAAACTGTAACCTTGCCCCGGCTTAGCACGTTTGAGGCATGGCGCGATACAGCCCGGCGATTGGCGGGGGCGCAGATGTCACCCGATCACGTCTTGTGGCAGATGGAAGGCGAAAGCGCTTCGCTCTTTGATACACCGTGCCCGCTGCCGAACCTGCCCCCAAACGAGATCAAGGTGTCGCGGGATTTTCCACAATTGGCCAAGCAGCTGTGCGCAAGCAGAGCTGCGGGCGCTCATGATCTTGCCTACCGGTTGCTGTTTCGCCTTGGCGATGAGCCTCAACTGCTCAGCAATCGCGCTGATCTACAAGTGGGCCGTGCGCAGACGCTTGCCAAAAACATCCGCCGCGACATGCACAAAATGAAAGCGTTCGTCCGCTTTCGCGAAGTCACGCCGGAAGGAGCAAATCGGCGGCAATTCATCAGCTGGTTTGAACCCGACCACCGTATCGAAGAACTGATCGCCGGTTTCTTTGCCCGGCGGTTTGGCGACATGGATTGGGTGATCGTGACGCCCGAGGTGACCACGCGTTTTGACGCCGGCCAGATCACCCATGAAGCCGTAGTCATGGAACGTCTGGATCTGCACGATGACACGGAAGAGCTTTGGCGGACGTATTACGCAAACATCTTCAACCCTGCTCGTCTCAAGATCAAAGCCATGCAATCGGAGATGCCCAAGAAATACTGGAAAAACCTACCCGAAGCCGCCCTGATCCCGGACCTCATTGCGCAGGCTGAAAACCGTATGCGCGAAATGCGGCAAAGTGCGCCAACGCTCCCTCCGGTGCGGGCCGAGCGGGTGTTGGCACGGATGCCCTGTGCCCAAAACGCTGCTGATCCCGATGCGCGCGATGGCCTGCGCGCCGCGCTGCAGACCTGCGATGCCTGCCCGCTTGCGGGGCCTGCCACCCAAGCGGTTGCCGGCGAGGGTCCGCAAAAAGCTGACCTGATGATTGTCGGAGAGCAACCGGGCGATCAGGAGGATTTGGCGGGCCGCCCCTTTGTCGGACCTGCAGGACAGATGTTTGACAGATTGGCGCAAGAGGCCGGACTTGATCGGAAGGCTGCCTATGTGACCAACGCCGTGAAGCATTTCAAGTTTCAAGTCCGGGGCAAACGGCGCATTCACGTCTCTCCAAGCGGGTCAGAAGTGAGCCATTGCCGCGCGTGGTTGCGCAAAGACATCGCCTTGGTGCAACCTAAACTGATCCTTGCTCTGGGTGCGACGGCGGCGTTGTCTCTGACCGGCAATGGCAAAGAATTGTTAAAGCGCAGAGGGTCTGTAGAACAGGGAATAGATGGATGTCCTGTCTATCTGACCTTGCAACCCTCAGCCTTGCTGAGACAGCCCTATTTGACCACGCAGGCAGAACAAAAAGAATTTTTTATCAATGACTTAAAAGAAGCCGTAGCAATGTTGGCGCATCTGAATGCAGAAGCTACGCCGGGGCCGCGGCCATCACTTCGACCTCTACCTTGAATTCAGGTCGTGTGAAGCCTGCAACGATCAACAAGGTCGAACTGGGCAACCTGTCAACGCCCGACATAAAGGCATCCCGCGCGGCCATGTAATCTGCCATGTGCAGACGGTCTGTCACAAAGGCCGAGATGTGGGCAACATCCTGCGGCCCCATATCGGACATGCACAAAATCTCCGCGATGTTGGCGAAACAGATGTCGGCCTGCGCCCGTGCATTTTCGGGGATGTGATCATCAGCGGTCATGCCAAGTTGCCCGGATGTCCGCACAATCCGCCATCCCGCCGGAATGTCGACGCCATGGGCATAGCGGCCAAACGGCGGGCGGATGTTGGTTGGGGTAAGCGCTTTCATCGTGCAATCCTGTAATCTCTGCTCAAAAAGCCTTGTCCGACTTTGGCATCTTTGCAAGCATAACAGGACATCTCTGGCACAGATCGATTCTAAGGGCCACGCAACGCAACTCTCTTGAAAGGAGAAGCTTATGTGTGGTCAATTGGTGTGCCAAATTGCAGTGCCTGGGCGCGGCGGATGATACCGCAAGGATATTGGGCCGATCTGCCATCCACCGCTTTTTCGGACCTGCCGGGCACCTGCATCGCTGTCTTGCCACTCGGCGCGGTGGAGCAGCATGGCCCGCATCTGCCGCTAAGCGTAGACCGCGATCTGGCGGATGAGATTGTGCAGCGTATGCTCAACACCTTGCAGCATGACCAATCTGTGTTGGTTCTGCCCACACTTGCGATCACCAAAAGTGGGGAACATGACCGGTTTCCGGGCACCCTTAGCCTTGGGCCAGAGACCCTGCTAGCCGTATTGCGCGACATCGGCGCAAGTGTCGCGCGCGCCGGGGTGACAAGGCTGGTCTTCTTGAACGCCCATGGTGGCAATATTGCATTGCTTGAGGTCGCCGGGAGGGAGTTGCGGATCAAACATGGAATGGTTGTGGCCAGCTGTTCATGGTTCGGGTTCGCAGACTATGACGGCGTGATTTCTGCAGAAGATTTGGCGCATGACATTCATGCAGGCGACATCGAAACCTCAGCCATGTTGGCTGCTCATCCTGACAAAGTGGATATGGGAAAGGCCCAGGATTTTCGGCCTGCGATGCGGCAATGGAACGCTCAGTTTGAATACATCGGCCTGAATGGGCAACCTGCGCGCCCTGCGTGGATCGCGGATGATCTGCACGTTGACGGTGCCTGCGGGGACGCAGCGGCCGCCACCCCGGCAAAGGGCGAACATTTGCTCACGACAGCCTCGACAGGGTTTGCGGCATTTCTGGCTGAGTTTTCGCATTTTGACCTTGCGGGTCGCGTAGAATGAGCGGCGCAAACCTTCCAGAGGGTTACCTGCCCAACGTCTTGGTGCCACGCTCCGTTATCAAAGCGCCCGACAGGTTTGGCGGGCTGACAGAGCGGGACTGCGTCCGGGGTGATTTGTTGATCCGCGATGGACGGGTTTTCGGCCTCGCTGCGCCAAGCAATACCATACCTCCTCGTATGGTATTGCCGAAGTTCGCAGAACCGCACGTTCATTTGGACAAATGCCACAGCGTGGACAGGATCAAAAATGTCGGTGGCAATTTGCACGCAGCAATCGCGGCGCAATTTGAAGACAAAACACATTGGACAAATGCAGATATACGCGCCCGTGCCGGACAAGGTCTGGACGAGTTGATCCGCGCGGGGTGCGGTATCGTGCGCAGCCATGTCGATTGGCATCGCGGAGCTGAGGCAGACATCCCGCCTTTGGCATGGCACGTGTTGCATGAGTTGGCGCAGGAAAGACGCGCGGAAATCGCTTTGCAGCTGTCGCCGCTGATTGGCATCGAATTGCTGGCAGATGCTGATTTTGCCGATCATGTTGCGAGGACATCAGCGCAGGCTGGCGGCGCACTGGGGGCCTTTGTCTTTGATCACCCAAAGCGGGCCGAGGGGATCAAACAGGCGTTTGTCGCTGCGGACCGTTACAGCATTCCGCTGGATTTCCACGTGGACGAAGGTTTGATGCCGGGATTGGATGGGCTTTCCTTGATCGCCGATACGGCAAATGAGATGCGTTTTCAGGGTCCGGTCCTTTGCGGACATTGCTGTAGCTTGATGAACTTGACCGCAGATGCTTTGCATCGGTTGATTGACAAGGTGCTCCGCGCTGGCCTGAGCATCGTTTCATTGCCTACAACGAACCTCTATCTACAAGGTCGGGAGGGCGGCACCCCCAACCGGCGGGGTATCACCCGGATCGCAGAGCTTCGTGCGGCCGGGGTGCCGGTTTCGGTCGGCACCGATAATGTCCGCGATGCCTTTTGTCCGATCGGGCGGCATGACCCGCTCAGTTCGCTTGCCTCTGCGGTTCTGGCGGCCCATTTGGACCCGCCCCTTGGGGATCATCTGCCCATGATCACAACAGACGCCGCACGCGGCATGGGGTTTGCGCCCGTTTTTGTCGATGATGCGGCGGCGGCGGATTTGCAGATATTCGATGTCGGCAGCACGTCCGCGCTTTTGGCAGATGCGCCCCCACCTCAGCCAGTTTCCAGCCCTCTTTTGGGAGACACCTCATGACCTCTATCTCGGGTAAAACCCAAATCGACTGGGATGCTTTTGCGGCGGCATTGAACGATGTCGAAACAATTTCCGAACCCGTTCTGGTCAAAAAACGATCTCGGGATTTCTTTTGGTACAGTCCTATTCTGAACGCGGCGCTCAAACGCAGTTTTGGTGATCTCGTCGCCTTGCCCAAAACACCTCAGGAATTGGCACTTTGCCTCAAGACTGCCCATGCTTTCAGCGTTCCGATTGTGGTGCGCGGTGGCGGTACGGGCAACTACGGACAGGCGGTCCCGATGGATGGAGGGCTGATCATTGAGATGACAAAGATAAACGCCGTGCTTGAGATCGGCCCTGATTTCGTGCGCGCGCAAGCCGGTGCGCTGATGGCCGACATCAACACGGCTCTGAAAGAGACGGGACGAGAGATGTGCATGTTTCCGTCAACTCAGGAGATCGCAACCATTGGCGGTTTTGTTGCTGGTGGTTCTTCGGGTATTGGGTCCGTTGCAAACGGCATGCTGCGCGACCCCGGCAACCTCGTCGCCCTAAAGGCGATGGACGTGCAGGAGGCACCTCAAGAGCGGACCTTCGAAGGGTCAGATGTCTTGCATATCCACCATGCCTGGGGCTTGAACGGGGTGATTACCGAAGTGACATTGCGCACTGTGCACACTCATGACTGGGTAGGGTGCATGGCCACCTTCAACGACTATGCGCTGGCGTATGGTGCGGGCTGCACCCTCGCGCAAACCAATGAGATCGGCTGCAAATTAATCAGCACAGTGGATGCCCGGATTGCAGCATATTTCCCAAAGCTGGAAGGACACATTCGCCCGGACAAGCACCTGTTGGTTTCAATGATCCCCGCAGCGTCCAAAGACGCCTTTGCCGCCGCCATCAACGCCAATGGTGGCCATATCGACCTGATGCTGTCAGAGACGGAGCGAGAAGCTGCAAAAATCCCGCATGTTTATGACTTCTCCTATAACCATACCACGCTGCAGGTTCTCAAAGCAGACCGAAGTGCAACATATCAACAGATCGGTTGTCCCAGCCCACCAGACCCCAACGCCATCGCGGCCTTGCGGCCCAAGCTGGGCGATGACGTCTGGATGCATCACGAGTTTGCCCGCGTGGGAGGGGAGGTTGTCACGTTCGACCTGCCGATCATCTGGTTTAGTGACACCGCGCGCCTGCAGGAAATCAACGCCATCTATGCCGACAATGGTTTCCCCGTTTATGACGCGCACACTTGGCACGTAGAAGGCGGTGGGCTCAAGAATGCGGATTACCACCATCTTGCATGGAAAAAACGCATGGATCCCAAAGGCTTGCTGAACAGCGCCAAGAGCATGGCATGGGAGACCGTCAAAGACCTGAGCCCCGAGGAGATCGAGGCAAAAGCAACATCAGGAGATCAGGCATGAACGGGATAACAACACGCGCGCTCACCCCGGTCTTTGGTGTTGAGATCAGCGGGATGGACCTGAAGGAGGCCGCGACCGAGGGCCCGTTTGATCAATTACGCAGCCTTTTTGAAACCCATTCTGCCCTGCTGCTCCGCGGTCAGGAGGTGAGCGACGCAACGCACCTCGCGCTTGCGAGGAAGTTCGGAGAGATTGAGGACCGTCTGGCTGATGAACGCAAGGAGGGTGAGGCCTATGTCGTGCCGCAGGTCTCGAATGTGCGCACCGATGGTGTGGTCACGACCGAGATGGATCTGCACACGCTCAACCTCAAGGCCAACATGCTTTGGCATGCCGATAGCACGTTTCTGCCGCGTCCGGCCCTGACCAACATTCTGGTCTCGCGGGTGGTGACATCTCACGGTGGGGCCACTGAACTGGCCTCAACCCGGGCGGCTTGGGCCGCAATGCCCGAAACGCTGAAGTCACGCATTCGAGGACGCGGTATCTGGCACAAGTACAGCCATTCGCGCGCCAAGATTTCCCCCGATCTGGCCGCCCTGCCGATGTTTCACAAATGGCCCGACCAACATTGGAATTCAGTCTGGACAAACCCGGCAAACGGTCACGAAGCGCTTTATGTGGCGAGCCATGCCTACCGCGTTGATGGATACTCAGATGCGCAGAGCGAGGCATTACTCGCTGAGTTGATCGCGTTTTGCACCCAGCCCTCCTTTGTCTATGCGCATGAATGGCGCGTTGGGGATGTGCTGATCTGGGATCAGCGGGCGGTGCTGCACAGGGCAACGCCTTGGCCATATGAGCAGCCGCGTACGCTCTCTAGCCTCTGTGTCACGGCCAGTGACGCGGATGGCTTGGATCGTCTTCGCATGCAAGACACACATGAGCGTTAAAAGAGAAGCACAATGGAACAAATGATCCTCATCGCACAAACAGCTTCTGTTGGTTTCTTGGCCCTTTGGCTGACCACCGGCGTGCGAGACAACATCCTGTATCCGATGGTAAATGAAACCTTCACCGCTGAGGTGATGGACATGGCGCGGATGCGGCAGGACTATCCGGAGGCTTACGCAGAGGTTGCGCACAGACGCGTTGTGAACCGCAGCCTACAAAAACTGGCATTCCGGTTGGTCGTGGTCTGGGAGGTACTCACCACGCTGGCCTTGTGGGCCGGTGTGCTGGCACTTGGCGCTGCATGCCTGGGATGGAGTGAATTGGGGTCTGCCAAGGCGCTCAGCTTAGGTGCCGCCCTGATGTTCACGGCCACATGGGCGATGTTCCTGATTGTCGGCAACCATTTCAGCTATTGGTTCGGCCATGAAGGCGCACAAAACACACATTTTCAAATGACGTTCTGGGGTTTGGGAACGATGATCTTTCTTGCAGTGGCGTAGCGGTCAATACCCCCTTTGGGGATCTACGATGTTCAACAACGTCTCGCCTGCAATCCAGCGTTCAAGGTTGCTGAGAAACAACTCGAATGACGCCTCCGCCCATCCCTCATAAACCGAAGAGCAGTGAGGGGAGATCAGGACATTCGGCAATGTCCAGAACGGGCTGTCCAACGGCAACGGCTCCGTCTCAAAGACATCCAATGCGGCACCTGCGACCGTACCGTCGGTGAGGGCCTCAAAAAGCGCGGATTGATCCACAACCCCGCCGCGTGAGACGTCCGCAACATAGACGCCGCGTTTCATGGCGGTGAATTCGACCCGTCCCAAAGCCCCCCGCGTCCCCGGCGTGAGCGGGGTGCAAACGGCAATGAAATCGGCCTGAGGCACAAGCTCGAGCAAAGCCGCTGCTGAATGCACTTCATCCACATGTTCCATAGGCTGCGGCGTGGCGCGGGTGCCGATGACTTTCATGCCAAACGCCTGCGCCCGTGCCGCAATCGCGCGACCCGTATGCCCCAGGCCAATGATAAGGAGGGTCTTGCCTTTCAAATGATCTACCCTGCGTGCCTGCCAGCGGCGAGCAGCCTTGTCTTCCTGCAGACCCGGCACATCCAGAGTGAAGTGCAAAAACCCCCCGATGACGTATTCCGCCATCACATCGGCAGCGACACCCGCCGCATTGGTGACAGTACAATGTGCGGGATCCCAGAAACCAAAATGATCGGTCCCCGCGCCGCCGTTCGCGATCCAGCGCGGGCCGCCCTCCTGAAAGAGCGCCGCACGTGGATAACCGGGCGTTCCTGCGAAACGCACGGTATAGACCACCTCGGGACAAAAACGCGCAACCATGCTCGGAAGATCAGCATAGGTTGTGCATTCGGCCACATCCACATCGGGAAAGCGCGCGCGCAAACCTTTGGCAAAAGGTGCGGTGTCGTCGGTGTGGATCAAGACGCGGACAGCTTGGGTCATGGGGACGCCGGGTCGTGCAGCAGGGCCAGAAAGTCGGCAAACCGCGTCCTGGGATCAAGCAACCGCTCCCGGTACGACCATAATTCTGCTCGACGGGTGGGCGCGAGCGGTGCGGTCATTGTGTGAAACTTTTCCTCCACTTCGCGCATCGCCATCGGTGCCTCCGGCCCACCGCGGGCATGTATGTCGCCGGACCGGAACACCTCTCCAGAGGTCGTGTGAACCGTCACATCAGACCACCGCCCCTGTGGGAACCGCGCAGAATGGCGCGGCTCCTCGTGCACAACAATCTTGGAAAGCGCCGCTGCGACCGCCGCATCGCGCAGTCCGTCGCCCGTAATATCCGGAGGTGCGATGTGCCCCCGAACCATCCGCACAGCCAAAGCGAACGGCAGTGAATATTGCGCCTGCGACGTGGTTTCCGGTAGTCCCTGATACAGCGCTGCCGCTTGCGCAAATGTGCGCACTTCAACCTCAGCGATCTGCGCATCTGTCAGAGCATGCGACTGCATCAGGTGCCCCAACGCATCAAGAGATGCATGTGCCCAACGGCAAATCGGATAAGGCTTGATATAGTTTTCCGTGATCGTCCAACCCCGCCCCAGATCGGCCCAATATGGTGCGACCTCTGCGGCCTCGACGGTGATTGCCGGCGCGCCTTCAAAGCCGTCTTCGGCCATCAGTACCGCCATCGCACCCACAAGCGCGCCCATCCCAGAGCCGTCATGCAGCATCGTGGGAGTGGCGATCTCTCGCATCATCTGGCTGCGCGGGCCGTGGTATTCTGCAATGCCCAGCGCCTGACGCAATTGTTCTGACGACATGCCACGCAGACGCGCCCCAATTGCCGCCGCGCCAAGCGCGTTCCACGCGCCCGACGTGTGGTAATCGCTGACCGTATTGTGCAGCGCGATGGCCGCACGCGCGGAGAGTTCATAGGAGATCGCAAGGGCGACAAGCGCATCGCGGCCAGTAAAATCAGGACGGTTTTGCGCAAAGGCGCACAATGCGGGCACCACTGCACAGCCGATATGCCCCTTGGTTGGATTGTAGCCGTCATGCGCATCAAGGTTGTCGATCTGCGTGGCAATTGCAAAACAGACACCCGGAATGGACGCACGACGACCGTCAAAAAGCAGTGTTGCCGCGTCCGCTTCGCTGCCCGCCGCCATGAACCGAACAGCGTGGTCGCGCGCGATCTGCCCCGGTGTCATGTGAACAGCGCCCGCTGCCACTCAGAGCGTGTCAAGAAGCAGCGTTGAGGCCATTTCGAGAGCGCTTTCAGGAATGTCGGGACTGCCCAGCGCAAATTCGGCGATCTCCTCAAACTGCATGGCGTGTCCTTTCAAGTAGCGTGCCAAAACCAAGCACTGGCTCTGTGATCCCCAGCAAACACAACGCCTGATACATCATTGCCTGATTGGAACTGATGATCGGTTTGCCGATGCTCTGCTCAAGATGCGCCAAGACCTCAACGCTGCGCATGTCTGTACACGACATCACAATGGCCTCTGCCTCAGGGTGATCTGCCGCCATGCCCAACGCGTGCACTGCGTCGGGGTCAAGCGCGCCTTGTTCATGGTTGCCGAGCGTCCCGCGCACCTCGGATCGGATCACTGTGGTGACGCCTTTGTCCCCAAGAAAGGAAATCGCAAGATCATTGATGGCAGGCACGTATGGCGAGGCAAAGCCGATGCGTGAGATGCCCAACGTTTCCAATGCATGCACCAGCGCACCTGCCGCTGTGACGGTTCGCGCACCGCTCAAGGCAGCGATCTGCGCAGCCAACGCGCGGTCAAATGTGGTGCCGTGGGTCAATGTCGCTGAGGTGCATCCATATAGAACAACGTCGGGTTTCACACCTGCCAGCAACGCCAGAGGCGCGTCCAAATCCGAAGCGCCAAGCCCCTGCATCTGGGCCTCATCCGGCACTTCGTCTTCGTCGTACCCGCCCAGCCGTGCCACATGAAGCGACACGCCCGGCGGGCGCATCAGGGCGAAGTCCGGTTCAAGATTGGAGTTGGTGAAAGGCACCAAAAGCCCTAGGCGCGCGCGTCCGCGAGACTGTTTCATAGGTTGGTCCTGTTGCCAGAAATGTGAAGGTATCCAAAAGCCCTTAGGCCACGCACAGGTCGACGACGGGTCAACCGCAGGGAATTTCGCAGGGCGTCGATCATGTCCGCCTCGCATAAAACTTGCGCGCCGCTTCCGGGCTGATCAACCCGGCGTCAAGATCACGGCGCAACGCCTCTGGCGCGCGGTCTTGCGGCGGGCCAAAGCCACCACCGCCGGGTGTGTCAAAAATCAACCGCTCTCCTGCTTTGATCCGAAAAGCACCTTTTCCCGGAAGGTCGGGACTGTCGTTTCCGATGCGGATGCGGCCACATGCACCGCTCAAACCCCCATGTCGCCCTCGCGCCGGCGTGTTCACCCGCTCAACGGACAAAAACAGCAGAATGTCTTGATCACGAGACGCGCTCACCTCAATTCTTTGGCCAAGGCCACCGCGCTGTGCACCAGCTCCGCCAGAATCAGGCCGAAGCTCACGGGCATGGAAAAGCACCGGGGCAGCGGCTTCCGTCGTCTCGATCTGTGACCCCCAGACCCCGCTGGGAAAAGCGGTCGCGGACAGACCGTCAAGCTGCGGACGCGCGCCTGTGCCCCCATTGAAGACCAGTTCAACCGCAAAGTGTTCGTCCTCGCGCCCTGCTGTTTCGGGTGTGTGACGCAAGGGCAGGTCATACATACAAGAAGCGCCTTCAGCAGGGACAACATCCGGTAAAGCCTGCGTAAGACAACCATAGACAAGATCAGGTGTCATCTGTCCCAGCGTGTGACGCATCGCAACAGGCGCGGGCGGCTGGGCATTCAGGATACAGCCCTCAGGCGCGACCACCCGAAAAGGGTCGAGCGATCCAGCATTGTTTGGAATCTCCGGCCCGATGATGCAGCGCAGCGCAAAAACAGAATAGGCCGTCGCATAGTTCAACGGCACGTTGATCCCCTTGTTGGTACAAGGGGCGCTGCCTGCGAAATCAACCAGAACATGATCTGGGGCAATGGTCAGTGCCGCGTGCAGATCAATGGGCGCGTCATATCCATCAACCGTGAGCGTGCTCTGCCAATTGCCCCGCGGTAGGTCAGCTATGGCCGCGATGGTTGCAGTGCGTGACGTTTCGATGATGTGGTCTGCCAACACAGTCAGCTCATCGATATCAAACTCGCGCATCATCTCACCAAGCCGCGCAGCCCCCGCTTCACAACAGGCGATGAGGGCATAGATGTCCCCCTCATTTGCCACAGGCTCCCGGGAGTTCACTTTGACGATCTCCATCAGCAACGCGTTAATGTCTCCCCCGCTCATCAGTTTGCACGGTGGGATCAGCAGCCCTTCGTCAAAGATGTCCCCCCCTTCCGGCCCCATGCCAAGCCCGCCCAGATCAACAAGGTGGGAAGTGCAGGCTGTAAACCCGATGACGCGGGCCTTGTGAAATACCGGCATCAACAGCAAGAAATCATTCAGGTGACCCGACGCGATCCAAGGGTCGTTTGTCATGTAGATGTCGCCCGGCGTCATCTCCTCAACTGCAAAGCGTGCGCGCAGAGTTTTCACGGCCTCTGCCATGGTATTGATATGCCCCGGCGTGCCCGTCACCGCCTGCGCCAGCATCCGCCCCTCAAAATCAAAGATGCCCGCAGAAATGTCGCCGCATTCCCGGACGATCGGACTGAACGCAGCACGGATCAGGGCTTGGCCCTGCTCTTCCACAACGGCAAGCAAGCGGTTCCACATCACTTGAAGTTTTGTGTTCGACAACTTCATGCCACGCTCTCCCGTTGTTGTGTCAGCCAGATGTTTCCAGCGGCGTCTATGTCAGCTGTGAAATCAGCGGTGACAAACGTGGTTGTCTGCGCCTCAACGATCAGCGCAGGGCCCGCGATCTGCGCCCCCGGTGCAAGTGCAGCCCGATCAAACACACCTGCGTCACGCCACGCATCGGTGATGTTGCACCAGATTGGGCGCGTCGTTTCTGGATGCATCGGGGTGGCGTTCACCTCTTTGATCTGAACACTCACCTCAGGTGTCGCCGCGGAAACCGAAAGGCCCCAATTGAGCACCTCAATCATCATACCGGGCACCCGGCGGCCAAACTGACGGCTATACTCCGCCTCAAAATCCGCGATCAGCTTCGGAAGGTCCGAGGCACAAATCGGATCATTGCCAAGCGCAATTTCGATCTCATGTCCCTGACCCTTGTACCGCATGAATGCGGTGCGGCGGTGGGTCAGAGGAGCGCTTGGTGCCCCTGAGCGAACGACCGCTTCAGCTTCGCACTGCATGTCACGAAACAGGGCATTCAACGCTTTTGGATCCAGTGTTTCCAACGTCGTGTAGTGCGACCGGATGATCTCAAACGACACTGGCGCAAAGAGAAAACCAACGGCAGACCCCACGCCGGGATCATGCGGGATCAGGATACGCGACACGCCTGCACGCCGGGCAAGTCGGGTGGCATGCAGCGGGCCGTTCCCACCAAAAGCGATCATCAGACGCCCTGACAGGTCCTTGCCCGATTCCACTGCATGCATCCGCGCGGCGCTGGCCATCGCCTCATCTACCACCTCCGTGACGGCTGTTGCCACAGCATGTGCCGCGATGTCCAACGTCGCACCCAGCCCCTTTGCCAGCGCTGCGGTTGCAGCGGGCACATCAATGCTCAGCCGTCCTTCGGCAAATCGCGCAGGGTCAATGTAGCCTTGGACAATGTCCGCATCCGTGACGGTTGCGTCCACGCCACCTTTGCCAAAGCCAGCCGGGCCGGGCACCGACCCTGCACTCTGCGGGCCAACCTTTACCCTTCCCAGCGCGTCTACCGACGCGATGGAACCGCCGCCTGCTCCGATCTCTATCATCTCGATCACAGGGATCCGCACCGGCATGCCGGATCCTTTGATAAACCGCTCGGCCCGCGATATCTCAAATTGCCGCGACATCTGCGGGCGGAAGTTATCAATCGTTGCAAGTTTCGCCGTGGTGCCGCCCATGTCAAACGACAATACCTCGGCTTCGCCCATCTGCGCGGCGAGACGCGCCGCAAGGATTGCACCACCCGCGGGGCCGGATTCAACCAGGCGAATGGGCAGCCGCGTTGCGGTTTCAATCGTGGTCATCCCACCACCTGCGGTCATCATCAGCACCGGACATGGCAGTCCTTCCTGCGCAAAACGCGCCTGAATGTCCTGCAGGTATTGCCCCATCAGCGGCTGGATATAGGCATTCGCAATGGTCGTGCAGAGCCGGTCAAATTCACGCGCCTCCGGACTGACCTCATGACTGAGTGAAATCACCAAATCAGGCAAATGGGTGCAAAGCAACTCGCGCAACAAAAGCTCATGGGCCGGGTTGGCGTAAGAGTGCAAAAGACAGATCGCAACAGCCTCGATCCCCTGCGCCTGCAACGTCGCCGCAAGAGTAGCAACCGCAGCTTTGTCCAGCGGGGTAAGCTCGTTGCCACTCGCATCCATACGGCCACGAATGGTTAAGGCATTCTGGCGCGGAATAATCAGGTCTGGTTTCTCAATATTGATGGCGTATTGGCTGTACCGCCGCTCGTAAGCGATCTCCAGAATATCTCGAAAGCCTTCGGTGGTGATCGTTGCGACTTTGGCACCGCGCCGCTCAATCAGGGCATTTGTGGCCAGCGTCGTGCCATGGATAAATGTCGTGATCTGTCCGAAAGTTCTGCCCGCCTGCTCCAACACGCTGCGCGCGCCCTCAAGGGCCGCAAGGGCCGGTGCCTGCGGGGTTGTGGGCGTCTTGATCGTGGCCAGAACGCTGTGCGCGGCATCCATCAAAACGGTGTCCGTGAAAGTGCCTCCAATATCGATGGCAAGGCGCAATCCGTCTGGTGTTGTCATGTCGTCAGCCAATGTAAAAAGAAGAACAGGGTGAGGCGCCTGACAAGGTGCCGCGCAAAAAGCCCCGTTAAACGACCAGATCGCAGCCGGTTGCGCGGCGCGTATTTGAAGATTGGCTGATAAGGTTCATGCAAGGTAGCCTTGGTCGTTCAATGCCTCAATGACGCATGACACGGGCCGTTCTGTCAACGCTGAAACGCGCCGCAGCAAACACTCTGCGCATTGAGTCCATGTCAAACGTATCCGAAACGATCATTCATGGGACGGATAATCTGGTCGACCTCGCGGGCCAGTGCAGGGTCCAGATCAGGCCATCTTTGTTTCTGTGGCACTGGCATATGCGCCACGGACCGCACCCACGCACTGTGATCCCGCCCCGGATGCACAAAGCTCATCAGATCGGTCAATGTCCGGACAGGATCGGCAACTATGTCCTCATACCTGAGCGTATAAAGCCGGTCCGGCGGCAGGGCTTCCATCGATTTCATGCCAAGCTCCGCCGACGCGGCCCAGAACCTTGCATAGACCTTGATCTGCCGCTCCAGATCAAATCGATCCGGCAGGCTGTAGGGCCGTGCGCGTCCGTGTTGACGGGTCACCACGCGCTCAACATCAGCAAATCGCATCATCACGCGGCGCGACAGGCCACGGTGGTGAAAGAACATCCGGTTGCGCAGGATCTGCTTGCGGGATTCAATGCAGCTGATCATCCAGCTGAACCGGACGATAGGATCGAACATGCGCATGCCACGCATCGACAGCAGAACCTCACGGCCATTGCGGGTCAGATGCACGAAGCGGGCCTTGGGATAGGCGGCGATCATGTCCGGCGCGTACCAATAGCTTAACCCTGATCGTTCGACACTGACCTGCCGATCAAAGCGCTCTTTGAGCAGCGCAATCAGTCTCGAGGCGTGATGAGACACAGGAGCGTTACCCCAGCCCGGCACTACAGCGGCCAACGCGTCAAAGACAACATCCGGGTCTGCATCGAAGGCGGGGAGCGTCATGGTCGCGATAGGCGGGCAGTCTTCCAACGTGTAGCGGCCTTGTTCCTCATCGTAGATGATTTCAGACGGCATGGCATCCGCGGAGCGACATTTGGCAATGAACGTGCGAAACCACTCCGGCGCGCTTGAGATCATGTTCCAGAACGCGGCACCGCTGACCGTTGGGTCACCAAAACCTTGCATCAGCATGGACGTCCAGAATTCCGAGACCGAGCAAATCTGTCGATGCTCCTGCAGCATGCGCGACAACAGGGTCGATCCTGATCGCCCGGCAGACAGGACAAAGACATCAGACATTTCGAATCCTCGCAAGGCGCTTGCGCTTTGGAACCCAACACAGCTCAACAGCTCGTTTTTACTGAGCGTAGCGCTATGGCCCGTGCCCTTCCAGCGTCAAAGTCACGCGATCCCCGGCAAACCACGTGCGACCATATTCAACCGGGGTTCCTTTGGCGTCCATGTTCACGCTCGTTGACCGCAACAGGGGATCACCTTCTTGCAACTCCAGATGAACGGCCTGTGTAGCATCGGCCAGCACCGCCGTGAGCCGCGTCCATGCGCGGGTGTAATCAGCGACACCCACCTGCGCGAGTGCTTCGGTGATGCTCCCCCCGCCCGTCAGCGCGAGATCAATTCCCGGCAATCGAAGCGCTGGAAACACCCCTTCGGCCACCGCAATGGGCTGACCGTCAGAATAGGACAACCCAATGTAGGCGCAGACCTTTTCGCCCTTCTCAATCTCCAGCGCCGACGCTTCGCTTTCGCTTGCTGCGCGCATCTCAATCTGCAGCAGACGTTTCTCAGGATGCCGTCCTTCTGCCAACAGGTTTTCATGGAATCGCACCCGCTGCCCGATGGCGTAGTCTGTGGGCCGGGACGTGACAAAGGCACCCGCCCCGCGCCGGGTACGGACCACCCCTTCCTCCACCAGTTTGGAAAGCGCATGGCGTACCGTGTGTCTGTTCACGCCAAAGCGTTCAGCCAGTACCGCTTCGGTTTGCAACTTGTCACCGGGGCCATAACGCCCATCTGCGATGTCATTGCGCAAGGTGCGTGCAATGGCCAACCACTGTGGCGTGCGGCGATTTTGAGGTTCGGCAGTCACTTTTGCGAAATCTCTGCTGGGGGAATCGAAACAATCTGCTATGATATGTCTAGTTGTATAGTATTGGAAGAAGTTGTCGAGATGTATCGGGAGACTGCGTGGGGCAAAGACCAAGAGAGATGGCAGCCGCATGACTGATGGGCAGTTGATAGCCGTCGTCGGGCCCTCGGGCGTGGGCAAGGACAGCGTGATGGCCGGCATCGTGGCCGCTGATCCAACCATTCAATTGGTGCGCCGAACCATCACCCGGAAGCCGGACAGCGGCGGCGAGGACTTTGATCCTGTGAGCGACACAGAGTTCGACGCGGCCGTAGCAAAACAGGCATTCTGCCTGCATTGGCACGCGCATGACCTACGCTACGGCATTCCAGCGCAAACCGTGCAGGATGTCGCGGGGGGCATGACTTCAATCGTCAATCTTTCCCGCTCCGTATTAACTCAAGCGGCAGCTCTGTTTCCCGATTTTTTTGTCATCCACCTGACTGCAACGGCCCAGACACTTTCCCAGCGCCTCAACGCGCGCGGCCGAGAAGAGCAGGCCGCAATCACCCAACGGCTTGCCCGCCCTGCCCCAACTCTGCCGATTGGGTTGAAAACGATTGAACTCGCGAACGACGGTGCCTTGCAAGACACAATCACCAAGGCAATATCGGCTCTCCAACGGAAGGTATCTTGATGACCCCCACCGCCAACTTCTGTCTTGCAAACGCAAAACTGATTTTGCCAGACCGTGTCATGCTGGGCCGTGTGGAGGTCGCAGAAGGCATGATCATTGAGATTGTGGAGGGGGATCATGTGCCCTTAGGGGCCCTCGATTGCGGGGGCGACTATGTGTTGCCCGGATTGGTCGAGCTGCATACCGACAACCTTGAGCGTCATATCGAACCCCGTCCCAAAGTGGATTGGCCTCACCTGCCAGCTCTTGTGGCACATGATGCGGAACTTGCCTCAACCGGGATCACAACCGTTTTTGATGCGATGCGCGTCGGGTCGCGACCTCAGGCGATGACACGAACTGAACCCTATGCCCGAGGTTTGGCCGATGAGTTGTTGTCTGCCCGCACCGCGGGTTTGTTCAAGATCAGCCACTTCCTGCATCTTCGGGCTGAGATGTGTTCCGAGGGATTGCTGGGCGAGATGGCACAGTTTGGCCCCCAAGACCGCATCGGTATTGTCAGCCTGATGGATCACACCCCCGGCCAACGTCAGTTTCGCGATATGCCCGCACTCCGCACCTATTTGACCAAGAAACGCCCGATGAATGACGCGGAGTTTGCCGAACATGTGGCGATACTGAAATCACTACAGGAGCGCTTTGGCGCTGAGCATCAGACCGGGGCCGTCCATCATGCCAAACGCTGTGGAGCAGTCCTTGCCAGCCATGACGATACCACGGTTGAGGAAGTGGCGATATCGCATCAGAACGGTGTCGGCTTTGCAGAATTCCCGACAACAATAGAGGCCGCAGAGGCGTGCCGTACTGCGGGGATCGCTGTGATGATGGGCGCACCAAACATCATTCGCGGCAAGTCACATTCGGGCAATGTCTCCGCGATGACACTTGCCGAGGTTGGGATTCTCGACATCATATCATCGGACTATATCCCATCCGCTTTGCTGGTGTCGGCATTCCATCTTGCAAAAGTGTGGGGCGATCTTCCCCGCGCCATTGCATGTGTCACGCGCACCCCTGCCTTGGCCGCAAAGTTAACGGACCGGGGTAGCTTGCACCCAGGATTGCGTGCCGACCTGCTGCGGGTCCGGGCAACGGAGCGGGTGCCGCTGATTTCCGGTGTCTGGAGCGCCGGTGTTCGGGTCAGTTGATGTGCTTGGTCTGTCTGCCGGCGTGAAGGGCCGCAAATTGCTCAGCGGTTGCGGCATCGAAACCGGCCAAGGCTCAATGACCCGCTTGCCCCATGAGATATGACCGTCTAAGAAACCGACAGGGTTGGTCCCTTAGCTCAACTGGATAGAGCAGCTGACTTCTAATCAGCAGGTTGAGGGTTCGAGTCCTTCAGGGATCGCCATTAAATCAATGTCCGTCGTCAGGGTTTTCGGCACCAAGTACGGCCTAACTTGAGAGAGAGTTTGGCTCATCTGGTTGGTTTGATTATGCGGCGTGCTGGCGGTGATGCAAGCGGCGCGTCTTGAGCGTCTTTCGTTTGATTCTTTCCACTGCCTGACAGGGTATTGCGCAGCAATGTCCCGAGAAACTCTGCCGTGCCGACCAGATGCTGCGGTGCAGTCCGTAAACGCCTAACGCGTGATGTCTTGGGTCATACAACGGGCCGTTGATTTTCAGGCCGTACCCCTTTGATCTCTATTGCCGCCGGGGCGGAGTGACGCTTTTTCTTGACTCAAAAGTCCTTTTCGCATGAGGCTTCGCTACATGCCATGTGATGTTGTCCGATTGGCATCTTTTTGCAACTGCTTTACTTGATTGAGAAATTTGATGTTTGCACCATGAGCCTGGCCTCGTTTTTCCTTTACCTTCCACGACGATCTCAACCGATATCCTTGCTTTCTGATCGGTGTGGCAGAAGCCTTCCGATAATGACCCATTGTCAACTGGGTCGAGCCCAGTTTGCTTGGCCTAAAAATAGGTTTTTCCATGCCTAGAAACCCAAAACTTGTCGCTGCGGATGCGGCTGAGATTTCTGCCTCAGAGCTGGCCAGTCGAGAGCAGGACATGCGACAAGACTTTATGTCTGACAGGCAGCTCGACGACTTCGAAAAGAAGGCACTGGAGCGCGTGCTGCAAAAAATCGATCAAGTGAACGCCAAGGTCCGGCAATTGCGCGATGAGGTTGCGGCCAACAAAGCCATTTGGGACGGGCGCGCCGGTGATCTTGCATTGATGGAAAGCCAGTTGACTGAATTGCAGTCGTTCGGCGATCCCGAAGCCCCAGCAATCGAAGGCGAATTTACGCCCATCCGCGAAGCCATCCCCGACGAACGTTGGGCCGATGCGACGGCGGCGCTGGACCAGCTGATGATGAGCATGGAGCCGGTTTATGGCAATTACGTTGAGCAGAAAGCCGCCATGGACCGCTATCTGCTCGCACGGGCTGATTTTGACACCCGCCTTGCCGCGGCGCGCAGCACCGAACCGAAGACTGAGACCGTTGTAAGTGGCTTGGCCGATATCGACGCGTCAATCGGCGCGATTGATGCCGCCGCCGACGAGCGCGCTTATGTCGATGCCGAAATCCTCCTTGCCGGGGCAAACACGCGGCTTGAGCAGGTCGAGGCAGAGTTGATCGACTTCCAGAAAAACGTGGCTGATTTAGAGGCCGGGCTCGGCGCGATCAGCGGCAAGCTGGACGATCTTTCGGTTTGTGAATTCACCTCGCTGGCGGAGGCGCAAAGTGAGATCTTGAACCTCCAAACCGAAATCGAAGCCGCCGTTGCGGTGCATGACTACGTTACTGCGCTAGCGCTGCTCGCGACCCTTACACCTTTGGTCGAAGACACGCATCGGCGTCTCGAAGAGCTGCAGATCAAACACGCCGATTTCCACGCAACCTATGATCCTCTCAAAGTCCGCGCGGAGCTGCTCAATTCCTCTGAATCACCGGCCACAGTTGAACCGACGCAGCGCATGCTTGCCACTCTGGACCAGATTGACGCCGCCGTCGCGGTCGAGGACTTTGATACCGCAATCTCGCTGTGCCCAGCCCTCGAAGAGGCGATCGTCGAAATCGAGACCCTGCAGGACGACAGAGCGCTTCGCGAGGCGCGTGCCGCCGAGATCATGAAGCAACACTCCAAGCAGTTGCGCGAGATTGCACGCCTGCTCTCGATGCCCGGCAATACCTCCAAGGGCGAGGAACTGCAGCGGCGGCTCGAATTCCAATCAGAAGAGATCGAACGTCTGTGCGCCGAGCTTAAGCCGACCGACGCGACGCTCGTGTTTACGCAGATGCTCGGCACGATCGCTGCCCTTCAGGCCGAAGAGGCCGCTATGGTCGCCGCAGACACACTGCGCGAGGAGGCCGAAAGCGCCTACGCCGCGCTCAAGCCCAAAATCGACAAGGCCAAATTGTTCTATCCCATCGACGAAGAGTTCAAGGCGATGGTTGAAGAGTTCCGCGAGGAAGACGAAGCCGTCACATCTTCGATCCACCAGAACCATTTCGGGAATGCCCTTGTCGCGGTCGACTCGCTTGAGCGTTCCATCGACCGGCTGCTTGCACGTCAGGCTGACTTCGATGCCCGCGTTGCCGTGCGTGACACTTTCGTGGTCGACTGGGAAAAATACGAAGCCGTGCGCAGTCAGGTCTTCGCGATGAGGATAACGCTGCCGGACGTGCGAACGCTTTTCAATGCGTTTGATACCGCCGACGACGTGGTGCTAGAGGCCAAAAACGCATTTGACTATCCGGCCGCGCGCGCAGCCATACCGGCGGCCACGAAAGCCGCCGAGGCGGTACTCAAACGCAAGAAGGACTGCGACGTTCACGCAGCTAAATACGACGAAGCCATGACGCGGTTCAAAACTGCCGAAGCGCTCTTTAAGCCAATGAACGCAATCCGCGACGTGCATACGGAGGCATTGTGGAACAAGCTTATCGAAGGCGGCAAAAAGAAGACTGCGTTCTGGGAAGTCGTGCGCGACAAGCCCGACATGACCAAGGCGCTCAAGATCGTGGGGGAGTTTGAAAAAGTCGTCAAAGATCTTGAGCCCATCATCGAAGCAGAGAGAGTTGCCGTGGCCGAACGTGACCGGCTCCTGGCGTTGCAAAAAGCGGCCCAGGCAAAGTTTGACGCAGCCGATGCCGTCAAACCCAATACCGAAGAGATGCTGACCATTTTCAAGGCTTATCGGACCGCACAAGTTGAGTTCTTCGGCTCTCTGGCTGGGGCCGAGCCTGATACTGAAGCCAAACTCAACGCCTACATCGCTGCAGCCGAAGCCGTGACCAACGCAGCCGCGGCCCACGCAGGCCACGAGGCCGAAGCCAAGGCCGCCTGCGACACGCGAGAGACAGCCGTTAAACCCAAGTTTGACGCCGCCAAAACCGATGGTGAGACCTATCCGACGGAGTTGGAGGACATGCTCTGGTCACTCGAAGAGGCGTGGAAATACTATCAGAAACTGTACGGCGAACAGCGTTATCTCGAAGCCCGCGATCATCTCGACCATGTCGAAAAAGCAGCCGAAGAACTACAAAAAGGCGTCGTTGCCGCCAAGGTCCTTGTTGATCAGCGCGAGGTCGAACTGACTGGAAAGTTCACCGCGGCCTTCATCGCGCGCCTCACGACCGTGACCGGGTACGTCGACAGTTCCAAGGAAATGAAGGAAAAGCGCACGTCCGCTATAGAGCTGCGCACCAGTCTCGAAACGGCCAAAACCGACCGCCTTTTTAAGGAAGCCCTGGAGCATTTCGCGGCTCTTGATCCCCTCGTCACTGATCTCGAAGCGCTCAAAGCGGCTGAAGGTCCCTTGCTGGCCGATCGCACTTGGGTAGAGGCGCAGGTGACTGCAAAACAACCCCAGATTAATACCGCGCGCGCAATTGAAGGTGTCGACCGCGCCACGCAGGCCAAAGTCGACGCCTATGACGACGCGCAAAAGGGCTTTCAAACGCCCTATGATGACGCAGATTTCACCGCTGCACGCGCGGCTTGGCCCCGGTTTGACCAGGCCATTGACGAACTCAACGCAATGCAGGGCGCATATGACGCGCTTCGGGCCAAAAAAGACGCCGCAGATGCGGCATGGGCACCGCTCCGGGCGAACTACGACATCGCCGTTGAAATGCGCGGCTTAACTGACGAACTTGAAAAACTTGTCAAGGATTTCGACGCCGCAAATACTCTCTACAACAAGGCCTATAACCGGCACGACTGGGATCAGGTCCTGATCGAAACCCCACTGCTTGAGCGCGCCATCAACGCGCTCGTCGCCAAAAAGGCCGATCATGACGCCGCCGATGCCGCCGGTGCAGAAACCGCTGACGCCGCCCTCGTTGAGTTGCAGACAATGTTCGAAGCCGACCTCAAATCCAAGACCACGGAGGAAAAGCTCGAACTGCTCGAAAAGCTTCGCAGCCAAAAACAGGAACTCACGCCGGAACAGAAGGACATGCAGCGCAAGGTTTACATGTCAATGGACCTCGATGCAGAATTCGTCAAACAAGACGAGGAACGCCGTGCAGAGTTGAACGAGGCGATCAAGAACGATCCCGAACTTCAGGCCGCCCGTGCCGATTGGGACAGCACTCATCCCGACACGGCAATCTCACCAAAGGAAAAGATCAAGCTGTTGATGAAAACGGTGAAAAAGGAATGCGAAATCTACGGCATGCCAGTCCCCGAGATCAAAACCTTTTCCGATCCCAATGGCGACGCAGGTTTTCACAATCCAAGTGACAACACCGTCAACATCAATATTCACGAAGAGGTGGGTTTCGATGACTTTTTCGAAACTGTTGACACCATGACCCATGAAGTTGCGCACCACTATCAAGCCACATTGGTTGAAAGGCTCGAAGAGGGTCTTTTGACCCCGGATGATCCCGAATTCAAACAGGCTTTGATGTTTGCCGCAAATAGCGGGCCTTATGATTTTATTGAGCCCGAAGACGACCATGAAGGGTACAAGAAACAACCGCTTGAAGACCACGCTTGGGAAACTGGTGGCGGCGTTCAGGATGCTCTGAGAGAAGAGCCTACCTTCTAACTTGCGGTATGCACGGGAAAGGACACAACTCCGATGGCCAAAGCTGACATCGAAATAATCTATCACCTCCGTGATGGTCGCCGCGAACCGCTCGGTACAGGCACCATTGACGAGACTGGGCATATCGACATCACGTCACCGCGCGAGGGTCAGGAAGACTATGTCAAAAAGCAAATGGATGAGCTGAACGGGCGCGACTACGTCGTGCTCAAGCTCCCTCCTAGCGGGTCTAACCGCGGTGTCACCAAACAGAAGGTGTATCGCACAAACCCCCACTTCCTTCCGGCATTGAAGGACTACGGTCGGCGTGTGTTTTCCATGGAGTTTATTTTCGACGATTTCATTATCGCGCCACATCTGGCGATGCCGGATGAGGAAACGTCGATGCCGGATCGAAGCAAGCAGCGCCCTACCATAGACGACAACTAGGATCACACGAGCAATCGGGTGGCTCCAATGCCTAGCAGCGGCAGACCACGAGGACAAGCTGCGACGCTGCGACCGTTGATGCACGTCGCCGCGAAGTCCATTGGTTGCGGATTTTTTACAGGTGATTTCGGCAAACTGGAGCAAGCGACTAACTTCGACGTCAAGACCCTGACCTTGGCAAGGTGATGGGGCAAAACGAACTTTGAAAGACTCTCAATTCGGGGTGTTTTTTGCAGGCCAGTTGGACACGCTCTACGAAAACCTCTGATTCAGAATTAGGATAGATCGGATGAATGCTGAGTATTTTGCAAAGAACACGGACGGGATGCTGCTCGCGATGCGCGCTGATAATCGAGTACCTGACTTCGCATCTCTGGCGAAATCCCCCCTTCCCTCTTGTTAGTGGCTGGACACCTTGGGGCCTGCAAAGAAGGGCAATGCCAAGGGACTTTTACAGCGAAGCTTGTTTTGGGAAACGTCACAACTTAACGTAGGGTCATTATTTTCAAAGAAGCCAATTAGGGAGTGCAAAATGCCATTTAATGACACCGCCGATTTCCTGACAACCAAGACCACCTACATCAAGGCGCTCAAGGACGAGATCAAACGGCTCAAACCGGGCGAACTGGGGGATTTCTATTTCTATGATGGCATCCCCGTGAACGGCACGCCCGAAAGCATCATCTTGCTGGGGCGCGTGAAATCTGCCGTGACCAAGGAGCTCAAGAAACAGGCCAGCGTTAAAGGGGTTGGCAAATGTTTCCTCGAAGGGGGCACGGTCAAGATGACTGTGACCGGTGGCAAAGCACCAGAAGCGAAGGTCAAACAGGTCTTCAAGGACACAAAAAACTACGGCTACAAGTTTGTCGCCGCAGACATGTCCCCGGCACCGGATGGGGCCAGCGGTGCCGTCAAATTGAAGGCGCGGTTCATCAAGGCGCGCGATGACTACGCACGCGTAAAAGATGGGCTCGACAAGGCGAGCACAGACACACTCGACAAGCTGATGGGCAAAATCGAAACCGACATCGGTGCAGATAATCCAGATATTGCGGCAGTGACCAAACTGGTGGTGGGTTTTGAAAGGGCGCTTACGAATATCGAAGCAGGCAATGCCGACCCCGACGCGCCACCGCCCGAGAAGGCTCAGGCACTCAAGGAATTCGAGGCGGTGAAAGCGAAGGCGTCGAAGATCGCGAAAGCCTTGCCGGAAGACGACAAGAAGGCAATCAGCACTTTGGCAAAAGAAGCGGCGACGTTGATAAAGTCCGAGGACTGGAGCACCGCGCTGTCGAAAACCAGAGAATTGGACACCGCTCTGGTGACGCGTGCAAAGGCTGCACTGGCGGCACAACAGGCAGCAGCCAAAACCAAAGGCGAAGAGCGCGACGCCCAACTCGCCAGCGATCCCGATTCAGTGCAGCTCCAGCAAGCGGTCAAAGACCGGAACACCAAGTTGGATGCCGTTCTCAAGATCATGTCACAGGAAATGGCCGCGCTTGAAAAACTGCGCGATGATCTGCGGGCCGAAAATGCCAAAGACACGCCAGATGTTGCTGAGCTGACCCGCATCAAGGGAGAGATCGACACCGGCAAAAAGAAGGTGGCAACAGCGCGTACCGCCGTCGATAAAGAACGCAAGTCCTACAACATCATGGCTGCTGCGTTGGAGCGGCGCAAGGAAAGCACATCAAGCGCGCTGAGCAAGGAATTCGCTGAGACAACCGAAAAGATGGAAGCGCTCGATGAAATGCTCGACAGCCCATCGTTTGATCAGGCCCAGAATGAGCTCCGCGAAACGGTTCAGAAGATGTCTGAAGCGGCCGCGTGGCGCGAGGAAAAACTGAAAGCGGAAGCAGGCACAAGGGATCATGGCACCGGACGCCACGGTGCACAGACCGGTCTGGACCGTCAGGCCCGCCGCGCCGCGACAACCGAGATGGAGATGCGAGACGGCAAGAAAAAGGCCAAGAGAGGGACCGGTATCACCCCGGATCAAACAGGCAATGTTGCGGGCACAGCGCAAAAGGAAGTCTGGAACAAAGTCGAAATCGAATACACCGAAGAGGATGGCCGCCGCGTGGTCAAGGACCGCAAGAAGGTCGCACAAGCGATTGCCGGGGTTCCTTCTCGGACAAGCGGATCGGACACCGGGTCAATGTGGGCTAACCCTGTGCTTGAAAAAGAAGCCTTTGATACCGCCATGGCGTTGGCAGATGGGATGAAAGACTTCACTCACTACAAGAAAAGTCGCGGATACGGCGATTTCACGGAGATTACCCTTGTACTGCCACCCCCCAAATCATCCCCGGGCTGGGGGTATGCCGTCAAGAAACAAGACGATGCTGCCGTAGATCCCGCCGTTGCAGAGGAGATCTTGAAGCGCTTCGAGGAGGGCAAGATATCGCTCGACAAGCTGTTTGACGAAATGAATGTGAAGTTGTTGACCGATGCCGATGGCCGCAACATGGTGCGCCACGCCACCTGCGTGCTCAAGAGAGCGGGACCCGCTGGGGCTTTCTCAATGCTTACGCAGTATCCCAACGATCAAAAGAGCGCGACCGACGTCGGCTGGAAACCTCATTCCAGTGCCTCGGGGTCGATGAAGTTCAAGCAAAACGGCGATGCGAAACTATGGGAAGCGGACCTTGCGCAGGTGCCTCTCTCGATCAGTCGAACAACCGAAGATACGTGAGGGAGTGTTGGGGCAATCGTGCTGCCCGGCTCAGCCCATATCCAACTGCTTGGTCTGAACGCGCTCTCACGTAGCCTTGCGCGCGACAAACACCAGCTGATCAGCAACTTCGTGCCTGTGCTGATCAGCCCAAAGCGCTTGCGCGCGACGGCATCATGATCCTGCTTTCGATAGTTCTGCTGCAGGGATACGTCACCTTTTCTTCAGAACGAGTTCTTCGATCTCGCGGTCGCCCATGACGCCCACAGGGCGCAAGGCCATTGTCAACACAATCACCAGACCAAGCATGACACCCGACAGGCCCAGCACTTCGGGGAAGTCGATACCGATGATGACAGGGCCGGTTTCCAGCCAACGGACAACTTCCAGTCCAAAGGAGATTGCAAAGGTCCCCAGAACAGCCCCGGTTACGGTCCGCATGCCACCAAAGATCAACATCGCGAGGGTCAGAAACACATGGTTAAAGTAGAAAGGACGCGCCGAGATCGTACCAAGGAAATAGGCATAGGCGATCCCGGCACAGGCCAGTATCAAGCCCGAAAGCACCCAGGCGATCAGCCGCAAGCGCACAACGTTTACACCCATCGCAGCGGAGCCGGTTTCATCATCCGCCGACGCGCGCAGCATGACGCCCCACGGGCTTTCGCGAAATCCGCGCACCACAAAGACAACGATCACGGCGAGGATCACAATTGAGGTCAGAGAAAAGACCTGAGGGATGCCAAAGAACGCCTGATTGCCTTTGAAAATATCCGTGCGATAAAGAAAAATCGAATGCACGATAACCAGAATGGCAAGGGTTGCGATGGTGGCCCCGGTCCCTGTCATGCGCACGATAAAGATGCCCACAACAAGCGCGATCAGCCCCGAGATCACCAAAGCGATGATGGCAGATGTGACAGGATCCAACGCAAAGGCGTTCAGCCCCCAAGGCGCATCCGGCAAGGCGATCTGCTTCATTGCAACGGGCGTCACACAGATGGCGGCGGCATAGGCCCCTATCCCCATAAAAGCGCTGTGGCTAAGGTTGGTCAGTCGGGAGTTGCCCATAAACACCTGAAGGCCAAGCACAACAATCAGGTTCACATAAGCACTATAAATCAGGCGCAGCTGGTACTTGGAGGCAAAGTAAGTGGCAAACACTCCGATTGCGATCAGGATTGTGGCCAGCATGCATGCCCCCACAATGCCGCGTTTCTGGCTTCGGGTCAGGGTCACAGCTTGTCCCCTTTTTCCTTGGCTGGGCTCAATATGCCATCAGGCCGCCAGACCAGAACAAGTGCGATGATCCCGAAGACAAAGGCGTCCTTCAACCCACCATATTCCTGCGGCAGCAGGACCAACATGCCCACCTCAACCGCCCCGAGCAGAAAACCACCCAGCACCGCACCGGGCAGGCTCCCAAAGCCGCCGACAACGCAAGCGACAAAGGCCTTGAGCACAGGGTTAAAGCCGAAATGTGGATCTACCGATCCACGCCGCGCCATGATGAAAATGCACGCAAGCCCCGCCAGAAGTCCGGAGATCAGGAAGGCCAGCGCAAACACACGATTGGCGCGAATGCCGGTCAGGCGCACCATCTCAAAGTCGAGCGACGCGGCCCGCATGGCAAGGCCCAGCGTGGTCCTTTGCAAAAACAGCACAAGACCAATGATCACAACAAAGATCGTGATGGATTCAAAAATCTGCAAAGAGGATATCTGTATGCCAAAAAGATTGACCGGCGCGTCCAGAAAATAGAGTGCCGTCACCGCAATGGGCCGTGGTGAGATGAACAATAGGAAGAGGTTCTGCAACACGATGGATACGCCAAACGCCGTCAAAAGCCCCGTTGTAGGATCTGCATACCTCACAGGACGGAATGCCACACGTTCCAGCGCGACAGAGGTCAATGCAGCGGCACCGATGGCACCAATGATAATGATCAATGGATTTGCGGTCACAAGGGCAGCAAAGGCAACCATCGTGTAGCCGCCGACGGCGATGACCTCGCCATGGGCGAAATTCACCAGCCCCATAACAGAGAACACAATCGCGAGGCCAAGCGCCAAAAGCGCATATTCCGCCCCAAATGAGAGCGCGTTGATGATCTGTTGTGCAGCGTATTCCATCTCAGACCAGCCCCGTTAGATTTGCCATCATGTCTTCGCTTCCGCCCAGAGTTTCAGCAGTGCCCTCGGCCTGAATGCGGCCGCTGTTCAACAGGTAAGCATAGTCTGAAATGCGCAGCGCCTGCCGGGCGTTCTGCTCCACGAGAAGAATTGTCATGCCGTCTTGGCGCAATTGGGCGATCAGTTCAAAAACCTGTGCAACGATGCGGGGGGCGAGGCCAAGACTGGGTTCATCCAAAAGCAGGATTTTCGGCTTTGACATCAAGGCGCGCGCGATGGCGAGCATTTGCTGCTCCCCGCCCGACAAGGTGCCGCCCGGCTGATTGCGCCGTTCGCCAAGGATCGGGAAGGTCTGAAACCACCGGTCGATGTCATCCTGAACGCCGCCTTTGTCTGTACAGGTTCCCCCCCCAAGCCGCAGATTCGCCTCAACGCTGAGGTTGCTAAAGATACGGCGCCCTTCGGGTGACACCGCAATGCCGCTCTGAATGCGCTCTTCGACGCTCACCTTGCCCAGATCAGCGCCATCAAGCCGGATCGCGCCGGTTGCTTGCGCAACGCCGCAAATCGCTGAAATGGTTGACGTCTTTCCCGCACCATTGGGCCCAAGCAGAGCCACACATTGCCCCGCACCAACGTGCAGGGAAATGCCGTGGACCGCCTCAATGGGGCCATGGGAGACGCGGAGGTTCTGAAGATCTAACATGAGACGATAGTGGGGCATGGACGCCTCGCCCTGCCCCACTCGTTTTTACCAATCAGATGGCACATTTTCGGGAATGACGTTCGAGATGAGCACGCGCTTGCCATCCTTGAAACCGATCACAGGGATCGTGCGCTGCGCGTATGTCTTGGTTTCTTTGAACGAAATATTGTCGACCGTCAGTACCGGAATGCTGTCTGCTTCCCGAATGGTCTTTGCGATGGTGGCAGGGTCCGTGCTGCCGGATTGCTCAATCGCCCAAACCAGTGCTTTCACCGTATCTGCACCAGTGGCGGGGAACAGGCCCGGCACATCAACACCGATCTCCTTGCAGTCCGCGATGAATTGCACCACCGCGCTATCCGCGTGACTGGGTGCAAGGGTTGCAAAGAATACTTTGTCGAGGATCGACGGGTCATCGGTCCCGATGGCATCCAGCGATGGATCGTCAAACCCATCTGACCCAACAACCCATGCGTCGATTCCCGCACTGCGCAGCTGGCGGACCAAAACGCCCACATCCGGCATGATCGAAGAAATATAGACCGCGTCCACTTCTTCGCCCAGCGCGCGCATCTCAGCAATCTGAGGCGACCAGTCAGAGGTGCCAAAGCTGAAATTCAGCGTGCTCAACACTTTGCCGCCGCCTGCTTCGATCACTTCGCCGAACCACAAAGGTGTCTTTGCAGACCAGCTTCCGCCTTCGTCAGAAGCCAACAGGACAACATTCTTCACCCCGTTTTCAAGGGCATGGTTGGCGGCAGCCGTGGCCGTGAACGGATCAGGTGAAACGCCAGTGAAGAAGTTGTCAACGATGCCTGCGTGCATCTCGACCTGCGTGGATTGCGGTTGAAAGATCGACACACCGTAGCTTTGAGCGACTTGCGCCACAGGGATCATTGTGTCGGAAAACGGGATCGTGCCCAGCATGACCGCGCCTTCGTCCAGAAACTTCTGCGCAAGCGAGATGGCGGTTTGGGTGTCAGCCGCGGCGTCCTGCACAAGGACTTCGATCATTTTGCCGTCAACACCACCGTCAGCATTGATCATTTCAGCCATGCAACGGGCTCCCTGCCATTCGGCATAAGGTGCATAATCACCCGTCATCGGCACGCCAAGGCCGAGTTTGATGGTCTCTTGCGCAAAGGCAGGTGTCACCAAAGCGGTGCAGGCCAGCGCTGCGAGGATAGACTTTTTCATAACGTTCTCCTTGTTGGTGGTCTTTTGTTTTCAGGCATCTGCGCCTGCTTCTTCTCCGAGGTAGGCAGTGATGACTTTAGGGTCTCTCGTCACATCTTCCGGACTGCCTTCAGCGATGGTCGCGCCCATATCGAGCACGGTAATCCGATCACAAAGGTTCATGATGAACTTGAGATCGTGGTCGATCACAAAGAGCGTGCACTCCGCTTCTTGCTGCACCCATGTCAGCGCGCGCCCCAATGCTTCGGTCTCTTCTTCGTTCATGCCGGCGGCAGGTTCATCCAGCATCAGAACCTTGGGGCGGAGCGCCAACCCACGTACAATTTCGAGCCGCCGCTGATCCCCATAGGACAGGGCATTGGCGGGCTGAGTGAGCTTGTCGCGGAGCCCGAATTCGTCAATCGCAGCCTCCGGCAAGTCCGCGCCACGCCCCGCATAGCGCGCAACATCGATGTTTTGCTCAACGCTAAGGCTTGGGAAAACGCGCAGGTTCTGAAACGTCCGGGCAATGCCTTTGCGCGCGCGTTGATGCGCGCTTGTCCGCGTGATCCCCTCCCCCTCAAGCGTGATTGTTCCTGCCGTAGGGACCAACAGACCCGAAATGAGATTGACGAGCGTAGATTTGCCCGCACCGTTTGGACCGATCAAACCGCGGACCTCTCCACGGCCCAAGGTCAGGCTGACATCGCGCACCGCATGCACACCGCCGAAGGATTTATCGATGCCCTTCAATTCAAGCATGCGACCCTCCGCATGATGCGGGATGAGCGGTGGACCTCTGCCATCACAGGCTCTCCAGCTCCGCGAGCAATTCGGCTGTGGTGACCTGACGACAGTATCCCTTGATCGTGCTTGTCGAATTCTCGTGCCGCGCAGGCGTATAGGTCAGGCAGGCATCGGTCACCTGCGTCACCAGATATCCAAGATCACAGGCATCCCGAATGGCGCTTTCCACGCATTGATCCGTCAGAAGTCCGGAAATCACCAGCTGCTTCACGCCCAGATTGCGCAGCACATAGTCGATGTGGGTCGACACAAAAACCGAGGATGAGGACTTTGGCAGCAAAATCTCATCGCCCTGAGGTGCAATCTGGTCGACGACTTTGCCATCCCAAGACCCCTTTGGCACATTAAAGCCCGTGATTTTGTAGTCGAGCGAACGATCTCGCCCGTCCAAGGTCAGGCTTTCAATCGTGGTGTACATCACCTCGATCTGTGCTGCGCGACAGGCAGTCTGGAGGGCCTGCATGTTGGGGAAAATCCGTGTGTCCAGTTGCTCAAAAAACCAGCCGTATTTTGAGGTGAAGTCTTCTTGGCTCAATCCCTCAAACTCCGCGCCGTCGCGATGTGCCGCGAAGTTTTGCACATCTATGAACAAAAGTGCTGCGTCAGCGGGGACCAATGGCACGTTGCGGGTGAGGGTCATGCGGTGTCCTCCAAAACTGTCTGGATCGCAGGGGCCAAAAGATCCGCCCAACGGGTAATGCCGGCGCTGTCGCGCAGATGATCGTTTCGCACCTCAATCAGCGCATGCCGCATGCCGCGTGCTTCGGCGTAGCGTGGGATGAACCAATCGCTTGCGTCGTCGATCTGGTAAGGTTGGTTCAGGGCCAGGTTCAGCTCAGGCGCGACCTTTGCAATTGCGGCCATCAGATGATGTGCCGTTTCCGTGTCGTGCCGGGTGAGAAATCCCGCATCCCAGCGCCGATCCTCACCCTGAAAATGGCGCGTGTAGGAATGGATGGAAAAAACTGCCCTTCGTGGATGAGCCTCAAACGCGGCGGTGATTGCCTCATTCATCGGATCAAAGATCGCTTGTCTGCGCAGATCGTGACCCTGTTTTTCAAGTCCTGCGTTGCCCGGTACAAACACGCCATCGCTGCGTTCGGGCACCGATCCTTCAGATAAAGGGGGGCGGTTGCAGTCAATCACAAGGCGGCTGTAGCGCTGAAGGATCAAAGGGCACTGCAGCCGATCAGCAATTGCACAGGCCAGCTTTTCCGCACCAATGTCCCAGCCAATGTGTCGGTCGATTGCGCCTTCGGGCAGCCCCAAGCCATTGAGGGATTGTGGCACAGCTTGACCCGCGTGCTCACACAACAAGAACAGCGGTGAGGCAGATTGCGCATGCCAAACATCAATGGGATCAGGATCGCTGGTGCCCAGCAGTCCGGCAACCTCCGCCTTGTCACCTTGCCTGTCAGATACGTCGATGGCGTCCAAATGATTCACGGCAATCCCCAAGTATTTCGAAAGTAGACGAACGAAAACTTCCAAAGTCAACATATTTGTATTGACTGAAAAATTAATTTCATCAACTCTGCTGCTCACTGGAGCACTCGCATGCAGATTGTGCAGATCAAAAAGAAGATAGAACAGGCGTCTGACACCTTTACAGCGGGCGAACGCAAACTCGCGGCTGCGATACTGTCTGACTACCCATATGCAGGGCTATCCTCCATTCAGGACCTCGCAACCCGGTCCGAGGTTTCCGCCCCTTCCATTTCGCGCTTCATGACCAAGATCGGGCTGACAGGGTATCAGGAATTTCAACGCCTGTTGATCGCCGAGTTGAAAGAAGGTGATCGCAGTCCGGTGGAAGTACACGAACGCGGCCGCCACATCGAAGGCGATTACCTGTCGGACTTTCTGGCCAAGGCCAGCGCTCAGATGGCTATTGCCGGCGATGCGATTACCGAAGAACAATTCAACCGCGTCTGCGCGCTGCTCGCGAACCCGAAACACAACGTCTATGTGATCGGCGGACGCATCAGCGATACAATCGCGGCGCATCTGTCGTTTCACCTTCGTCAGGCGCGGCGCGGTGTGTTTCACCTGCCGTCGGACCCGGAAACCTGGCCAGAGTATCTGCTGCAAATGAAGATGGGCGATATCTTTTTTGTTGTGGATTTTCGACGCTACCAGACATCGCTTGCTGAGCTTACCGCGTTGGCCCGCGACGCGCGGGGTGCCCGGGTGATGGTCATGACGGACAAGTGGATTTCTCCAGTTGCTCGCCATGCGACAGATGTGCTGCCTGTTCCAATCGCATCTGGGACATTGTGGGACACCTATTCATCCGCCCTCGCCATTACGGAAGCCATCGTCACCCGCATTGCCGAAGACAACTGGGAGCACACCCGGGACCGGATCGAAGCCTGGGACAAGCTTCGCGTAACCTCAAAGGACAGCACTGAATGACTCCGATGCCATTGATTTTCGCCGCCACCTCCGACATCGCGGGCAAGGTCCGCGGCAAGGCGTTTCCGGCCGATCAACTTGAAAAGCGACTGCAACGCGGTGTCGGCTGGGTGCCGACGAACGTCCAGATCACCTGCTTTGACAGCATCGGCGACAGCCCCTTTGGATCTTTGGGGGATCTGCTGCTGATCCCCGATCCCACGTCCGAGGTGAAAGTCACCTTTAGTGATGCCGCACCTGAGCATTTCATGCTGGGGGATATCGTCACTCTTGAAGGAGAGCCATGGGATTTCTGCACCCGACACATTCTGCGCGATGCATTGGAGCGTCTGCAGACCTTGTCTGGCGCACGCCTGTTCTCTGCCTTTGAGCACGAGTTCCAATTGAAGGGGAACGGCCTGCCAAATCAGGGATTTGGCCGAAACGCATTTGAAAGCCAGCGACGGTTGCTGGAAACCCTGATGGCGGCCTTGAAAGAAGCGGGCCTGTCCCCTGACAGCATCATGAAGGAATACGGCCCCAATCAGTTTGAAGTGGTTGTTGCACCCGCCCTGGGTGCAGAATCTGCCGATCAGGCGGTGATCTTGCGCGAGCTCACCCGCTCTGCTGCTGCGCATCTGGGCGAAGAGGCCACGTTTGCGCCGATCCTTGACACGGCATCCGTCGGGAACGGCGTGCACATTCACATGAGCTTTCGCGACGCAAATGATGCGCCACTGACCTATGATGAAAACGGACCATGCGGGATGTCAAAGCTGACGGGTGCATTTGCAGCAGGTGTGTTAAAATACATGCCGCATATTCTGGCTCTGACGGCACCCTCTGTGGTGTCTTACGAACGGCTCACGCCGCATCGCTGGTCTGCGGCCTACAACAACCTTGGTTTCCGCGACCGCGAAGCCTCGCTCAGGGTGTGCCCCGTGACAACCCGCGACCCTGCTTCTGTCGCACGACAGTTCAACATCGAATACCGCGCAGCAGACGCGGCCGCTTGTCCGCATTTGGCCTTGGCGGCGGTGGTTCACGCGGGATGTCAGGGGATCGAGGACGGATTGATCGCGCCCGCTGCAACAGAAGAGGACCTGTCGCTGCTGTCACCCGAGGCATTGACCAAGCGCGGGTTCACCCGGTTGCCAGAAACCCTCGAGGCAGCCTTGGATACCTTCGCGGCCAATGACACGGTTACAGGATGGTTCCCGGCGCAGTTTGCGGAGGTTTACTGCGCACACAAACATGCAGAGATTGCGCATCTGGCAGACATGGACACTGACGCCAAATGTGCGGCCTACGCAGATACATACTAGGGGGATCGGATGAAGATAGCGCTTTGGCAGACGCACCCCCGGTCTGATGTTGCTTCGGCTCTTGATGCTCTTAGCGATGCGGCACAGGCCGCCGCTGCACATGGAGCAGATGTGCTTGTCACGCCAGAGATGTTCGTGGGGGGATACAACATCGGAGCGGCGCGCATCGCGGCGCATGCAGGTCAATCCGCCCAAGTGCTGAGCGCCCTCAAAGACATGTGCCGCGCCCATGAGATTGCGATGATCGCAGGCTTGGCCTTATCGGCCGAACCACGCCCCTATAACGCTTGCGTGGCCATCGACAGCGCCGGACAGGAAGTCGCCCGCTATCTCAAGACACACCTCTTTGGGGGCGTCGATCGCGCACAATTCTCCGGTGGCTCGACCCTGTCACCGGTTTTTGAGTTGGGCGGCTGGAAGGTCGCACTGGCGATTTGCTACGATGTTGAGTTCCCTGAGCTGACACGCGCGCTTGCACTGCGTGGCGCAGAAATCGTCGTAACGCCCACCGCAAACATGGAGCCGTTCGACAGTGTTGCAAACCGTCTGGTCCCTGCGCGGGCTGAGGAAAACGGGCTTTACCTCGCGTATTGCAATTATGTCGGTGCAGAGGACCAATTCACATACAACGGCTTGTCTTGTGTGGTAGGTCCAGATGGCGAGGACCGAACCCGGGGGGAGAAGGCGCAAGCCCTGCTCTACGCAACACTGGACCACGACGCAGTGACCCACGCACGACAGGCTCAGACACACCTCTTGGACCGCCGCGCCGATCTTTATGGTGAGATCATATGAAACCTGTCACCGTCTTTGGCCCGGACTTTCCTTTTGCGTATGACGACTGGATTACACACCCCGACGGTTTGGCCACATTGCCAGCGTCGGCCCATGGTGCGCGGGTCGCCATTATCGGTGCGGGTGCAGCTGGGGTTATTGCTGGCTATGAGCTGATGAAGCTCGGATTGCGCCCGATTTTGTTTGAGGCTGGTCAGTTTGGCGGACGCCTGCGCTCGCAACCCTTTGAAGGGGCCGAGGGTGTGATCGCTGAATTAGGCGGGATGCGCTTTCCGGTGTCCAGCACGGGGTTTTACACTTACGTTGATCTGCTCGGGATAGAGAGCAAACCCTTTCCGAACCCGCTGACCCCAGCCGCCGGGTCAACCGTCATCGACCTGCTGGGCAAGACTTACTACGCTCAAACCCTCTCTGATCTGCCACCGCTTTTCCAAGAGGTCGCGGCAGCCTACGATGCTGCATTGGAAGAGAGCGCAAACTTTGGCGCGCTGAAACAAGCCATCCGCGACCGTGACATCGCGCGGATCAAAGAGATCTGGAATCCGCTGGTTGCCGCATGGGACGAACGCACATTCTATGACTTTGTCGCTTCGTCAGAGGCATTTCAAAAGCTGTCGTTCCATCACCGCGAGGTGTTTGGCCAAGTTGGTTTCGGCACCGGTGGCTGGGACAGCGATTTCCCCAACACGATGCTGGAAATCCTGCGCGTTAACGTGACCGAATGCGACGATCATCAACGCTACATTGTTGGGGGCGTGGCGCAGGTGCCCCGCAAGCTTTGGCAACATGAGCCGGATACGCTGGCCCATTGGTCTTCCGGGACATCTTTGTGCAAGCTGAACGAAGGGGCCACGCGGACAGGTGCCAAACGCATCAGACGTTTGAACGATACCCAATTCGAAGTGACAGATACCTGGGGGCGGGCAGAGGCATTTGATGCCGTGCTCGTGACCTGCCAAACCCATCTTTTGACCACACAGATCGACACCGAAGAGGCATTGTTCGCGCAGGACCTCTGGATGGCATTGGACCGCACGCGCTACATGCAATCGGCCAAAACATTCGTCATGGTTGACCGTCCATTTTGGAAAGACAAACACCCCACAACAGGCCGCGACGCTATGTCAATGACCCTGACCGACCGGATGACGCGGGGCACCTACCTGTTTGACAACGGACCGGACAAGCCTTCGGTCATCTGCCTCAGCTATGCCTGGATGACGGATGCATTGAAAGTGCTGCCCCTGCCAGTTGAAAAACGCGTGGAACTGGCGCTGTCCGCTCTTTCAAAGATCTATCCCGAGGTTGACATACGCAGTCACATCTTGGGCGATCCCATCACAGTGAGCTGGGAAGCGGATCAGAATTTCCTTGGTGCGTTCAAGGGTGCCTTGCCCGGTCACTACCGCTATAATCACCGCATGTTCGGGCATTTCATGCAAAGCGATATGCCCCCCGCAGAGCGTGGCATTTTCCTTGCCGGGGACGGTGTCAGCTGGACGCCTGCGTGGGTTGAAGGGGCGGTGCAAACGTCGCTCAACGCTGTGGCCGGGATCATTGCGCATTTTGGGGGCACGACCACCGCGGCAAATCCCTCGCCAGTGGATGCTTATGAAACTGACGGACCAATCACGCTGGGCCCATGAACGACACCTCTGCAGCCAGTTTTTTTGCCGGAGGCACCGTAGAGTGAAAAAGACCGCGCCAATCAATCGTCCCGAACTCGGAGGGTATCCATGAGTTGCAATCACACAATCCACAAACACCAGCACCATTTGGGCTGGGACAACGCAATCGAACCTGTGCTCAGCGTCGCCCCCGGAGAAACCATCGCCGTTGAAACAATCGACGCCTCAGGCGGGCAATTGCATGCAAAGGCGACGCTTGACGATCTCAAGGCGTTGGATTTTGACAATGTGAACCCGGTAACCGGCCCGATCTATGTAGAGGGCGCGGAGCCGGGTGATGCCGTTGCGATCACCTTTCAGGAATTTCACGCTTCCGGCTGGGGATGGACCGCGAACATTCCGGGTTTTGGATTGCTGGCCGACGACTTCCCCGATGCCGCTTTGCACGTCTGGAACTACGATACGGGCCTGACAAAACCCGCCGTGTTCGCACCTTTTGGTCAGGTGGCATTGAAACCCTTTGTGGGCACAATTGGGCTCGCGTTGGCGGACGTGGGCCAGCACAGTGTTGTCCCTCCGCGCCGGGTTGGTGGTAACCTCGATATTCGCGACAACTGTCAGGGCACAACGCTCTACCTGCCAGTCGAAGTCGCGGGTGGGCTGCTTTCACTTGGGGACACCCACGCAGCACAAGGCGATGGAGAGATTTGCGGCACTGCCATCGAAAGCCCGATGGATGTGGAGATCAAGGTAGACTTGATCAAAGGTGCCGAGTTCTCGTTTCCCCGGCTGGAAACCAGCGGCCCGGTTACGAACCACATTGACCAACAAGGATACCGGGTCGCGACAGGCATCGGCACGGATCTGATGCAATCTTCGCGCGATGCAGTTCGGCAGATGATCGATTGGATCTGCGCCACCGCAAAAATCTCGCCCGTCGAAGCCTATATGCTTTGCAGCGTCTCGGGCGATCTGCGGATTTCCGAAATAGTGGACATGCCCAATTGGGTGGTGAGCTTTTACTTCCCCAAATCGGTGCTGGGCTAACAGCCTGCATCGGATGCGGGTGAACCCTCAAGACCGGTGGCACAGCCTGTGAAAAGGTTCGTGCCCGTGGTCGGCATATGTATGAATTTTAGAACCACTGTCTTTGAGGAAATCCAGGGTCAGGACCTAAAGGTATGGTTCCGGTGCCCTGGCCATTTTCATTGCGTTCAAACTTCGTTTGGCGTCTTTTTAAGGGCAGCCGTTACCAGAGGGAAAAGACAGATATGACCGATCGCAAACTCTATCTTGGTCCTTTGACTGACAACCGCCGTTGGGATCGGGTGAACATCCGCCCGGATGATGTGTTTGTTGTCACCCCTCCAAAATCTGGCACAACATGGATGCAAACCATCGTGGCCCTGCTGTTCGCTGGCGACCCGGAGGTCGAAACGCAGTTATCTGTGAAAATGCCATGGGTCGACATCCGCTTTCGTGAAATTTCGGAGGTTGCTGAGCGGCTTGAAGCGATGACAGCACGGCGCAGCATGAAGAGCCACACGCCAATGGATGGGCTGCCGTGGAAAGATGATGCACACTACATTTGCGTGTTCCGGCATCCCCTCGATGCGCATTTTTCCTATCGCAAGCACCTGCGCAATATCCCGATGCCATTCTTCGGCCACTGGTACCCGGAGGATGACGCAGATGGCGTGACCTTTCGCCGCTTTCTTGATGGTGGAGCCGAAGGGTTTGATGGCGATGCAATGCCGCTGGCCCATATCTTGCAACACTACAAAGCGGCCCGCGCACGTGCCGATCGGCCAAATGTGTCCTTGTTTCACTACGCCGACATGAGCCGCGACTTACCCGGTACTTTTGCAAAGGTCGCCCAATTACTGGACATCACGCATTCCTCCGACGTGCTTGACCAATTGGTTCAGACAGCATCCTTTGACAATATGCGGGCGCATGCCGAGCGGTTTGCGCCCGGCGGTGGCACCGGGTTTATGAAATCCGACACCGACTTTTTCGAAAGCGGGAAAAGTGGCAAGTGGGTTGGCCAACTGACGGAGAACGAACTGAGCGCATATGACGACATTATGGATCGCCATCTCACCCCTCAGGAGCGGGCATGGCTGGAGCATGGAGCGGAAGGGCGCGCCGCCAATTAGGCGGCGTTTTATGCGCACCGGGTTTTGAGTTGTTGCCCGACGGTAAAGGGTTGGCTGATCCCGCTGACTGCAGGTCAGGAGAGAACGGCATCTTCCAAATCTGGCAACAGCGCAGTTTCAAATCGGCCACTCGCCACTCGCGTGACATTCGGCAGGCTGGGCAGCAAGACCTCTGCGCCACCCGCGGCACGAATGACGGCGGCAATCCGCGCCAGAGCCTCTCCTGAGGACGCATGGAGTGTATCTGCGATCTGGAAATTGTGCATCATGTCATCCCATTGGTCGAGCATGACACTTGCACCGTTGTCTGATTGCATTTGGGCGAAATCAACAATCATATCCCTCAGGTTTTCCCGACCACCCGCTTGCAGATAGACCGGCGCCAACCCTGAGAAGTTCCAATGGATGGGAGAAAGCGCCGCGCGTCCATACCGTCCGTCAGGATCAAGCCATTCACCAAACCGCAACGCCATCCAGCCTTGGACCAGATCATACCGATCGTTGGTCTGCAGACTGGCCCCTCTGTTGCCAATGTCGGTCCACGGACACAGACCAACGCACAATGCAGGCTGCGGCTCATTCTGGTCACGCAACTGATTGAGAAGCGTAAGCGCCATATGGCCGCCTGCACTGTCTCCAATGATGACCAGCCGTTCCGCGTCGATGCTCTTGCGCAAATACCCCCATGCGGTCATTGCGTCCTCCGATTGCGCGGGATGTGGGTGTTCAGGCGTCAAACGGTAGGACGGCATGAACACACGCGCACCCACGTGGTGTGCCAGCACTTTTCCAAAATGATCGCTGACCGGACCATCAAAGGTATAGCCGCCGCCGTGGAAATAGAGCAGGGTCATTTGGGTCTTGAGCGTCTGTGGCACGATCCAACTGCCCTTTGGCGTGTCTTGATCCCGCGTTGTTACCGGGTACGCAACATCAGGGAGGGGTTGAAGGCTTTTGTAAATTTCCCGCCCGACCCTGATCTGCGGATGCGTCATGGCGCGCGTGAATTGATGCCGCCAGAACCGTATCCCGATCTCTGTCATTGCATCCCAGTCCTCAGCCATTTTTCGACCAAGGGCGTGACGGGCAAATACCGATAGAGCGATACGATTCAGGGTAATGAAACTCAGCACCCGATGCTTTATCGCACCCGTGAAGTTTAGATTTGCCATCCGTTTTCGACCTCGTGTTCAACAGCTTCCTAATTGCCAACCGAACAACGGCAGCTATAGAACGAAACCGACACACGGAGGGTTTTCATGTCAGCAAACGCGACCATCCTTTTTCCACCAGCCGAACTTGCCAGTTGCATTTCGCTGGCAATTGTCCGCGATACGCGTGACGCGGACCTGTGTGAAGCAGACCGACAGAACTATTTTCCAGCATCACCGCTTGTTGCCCTGACTGTTGTCATGGAGGGCCATCTGCGGGTCTCAACAGAGATTTGTGATGTCGAAACCATGCGCACCAAACAGGTGATGCCGAAGATCTCAGTGACACCTCCGCAGGCCACACCAACACAAAGCTGGAGCGATGGACCCATTCACGCGCTGACTGTTGGTTTCTACACAGATGCCTGGACCCAGCTTGGCGGGCATATCTCGACCGGAACGCTGCCCCCTTGCCTGGAGCGCGCAGCCTTACAACTACTGAGCGCGGATGGAATTGAACCTGCATGGGACGTTTTTTGCGCCACACTTGGACCGATCTGGGTGAATGCGCGTGCAGCCAGCTCTGCACCTGATTGGGCCGGGTCACATAAGATTTCCGATTGGACCCGCTTTTTGCTGACACGTGCCGCCCTGTCTGGTGCAGGACAAGGTGCGCGATCTCTGGAACGGCGTATCAAACGCCTGACTGGTCAATCCGGTCAGTCGCTGAAAGCATATGCCAAGATGGAAGACCTGCTGGATTTGCGGATCAGGGAGCCAGATGCTCCGTTGGCAGGAATTGCGACCGATGCGCGGTTCAGTGACCAGTCGCATATGGGGCGCGCGGTCAAAAAGGCGACGGGCTTTTCGCCCGGGCGTCTCAATCGACTGATCGAGATCGAAGAGGCGTTCTGGTGCTACCGTCTGCTCGGTGAACGCCTTTAGGCATGCCATGCCGACATGCGACGTTCCCAAACGGGGTGATTTATGTTAGTCAGGAGATGTGCATCAGAGCGCATCCGATCCGCGGGAAAGGCCGAGCCTGTCTGAGACGTCAAAAGACTTCCATAGCTGACCTTCTTTCAGGTTCGTGGGCGCGGATACCGGACAGATGAAAGGAGGCTAACATGCCTGATCTTCCTCCAAATCCTTCGCTTGAGCACCTCAAAAAACAAGCCAAACGCCTGTACAAGGCGGTCAAATCCAACAAGACCGACGCGCTGGCTCTGGTGGGTCCCCATTTCGGCGATCCGTCGGACATTTCCCTGCAACAAGCCCAATTGGTTGTGGCAAGGGACTATGGTTTTTCCAGTTGGACAAAGCTCAAACACCACATTGAAGCCGGCGCATCCGAAACCCTCACAACTGAGCAACATGCCAATCGATTTCTTGATCTGGTGTGTTTGTACTATGGCCTCGAACAAAATCGCGGGGCGCATACCTTCCAAGAAGCCGCTGCACTATTGGCCACGCATCCCCAAATCGCACAGCATTCTGTGCATACTGCAGCGGTATGTGGCGATGTGAAAACCTTGCGCGATAAACTGGCTGATGATCCGGGGGCTGTCGATCAAAAAGGTGGTCCGTTTCAATGGACCCCGTTGATGTATGCCGCCTATGCACGGTTGCCCGGCGTATCAAGCTATCCTGCCGGGCGCGTGCTGCTTGAAGCCGGGGCAGATCCCAATGCCCACTATATGTGGGGCGGTACATATCGTTTTGCTGTCCTGACGGGCATTTTTGGTGATGGCGAAGGTGGCAAAATGAGCTTGCCGGAGCATCCAGATATGCTGCCTTTTGCCCGCGCGGCCCTGGATAAAGGCGCACATCCGAATGACAGCCAAGGGGCGTATAATCGGTGCTTTAACGCCGACAATACCCACCTGAACTTGATGTTGGAGTATGGCCTGAAGGACAGTGACCAAAGTGACTGGTGGTTGACAGATGAGGATCACAAACCCAATGAGCACCGCACGATGCACTTCCAACTTATCATGGCGCTGCGGTTTGGGTATGCTGACCGCGCACGGCTGTTGATCGAACACGGTGTTGATCTGAACAAATCTGATGCACACTATTATCAGACCCCTCCACTGAGCTTTACGCCTTATCAGGTCGCCCTTTTGCATGGGCTGCCCGAAATCGCAGAACTTATCAAAGCGAACGGAGGCAATAGTGACCCGCTCAGTGGATCAGATCAGTTTCACGCGGCCTGTATGGCTGGAGATTTTGAGGCAGCAAGTGCGCTCTCTGATCGACATTTGGGGCAGGATGCAGACAAGGAAGACACCTTGCTTGCAACTGCTGCGGGCAACGGAAACCTCAAAGCAGTTCAAACAATGGTAAGGCTTGGGTTTGACCACAGCCGCTGGGGGACGCATACCGCACTGCACGCCGCCGCATGGCGCGGACATCGGGATGTGGTTGAGGATTTGCTGAAGGCGGGTGCAGACCCCAAGCTCAGGGATCCTCAGCACTTTTCGCCCCCGCTGGGACATGCGCTTCACGCACAGAACCAACCCGTGATAGACGTGCTCATGGCCGCTGAGATGGATATCTTTATGGCGGCAGCCATTGGCAAAACAGATCAGATTGATGCCCGTATTGACGAAGACCCCAGCTGGATAAATGCCCGGTTCGCCCGTGTCCGGCCAAGGCCTGAACACGACTGGCCAAACGACTGGGCACCGCCACTCTGGTATGCCACTGTGAACGGGCAGGTTGAAGCAGCTCAGCATCTCTTGCGCTTGGGTGCGTCTGCTGAAATGACAGACCCCGCAGGGCGCACCATTGCAGAGACCGCCGAACAGGCAGGACATGCCGATCTGGCAACATTGCTAAGATCAGCGGTTTCGTAAGCGCAGTCGCAGCTTGCGTTGTTGGCAGCTTGATCAGAATTGAAAGCTACGGAGCGCAGCCCCTTGCCCACATCGTCCTTTAATGGTTTGGCCAGCAAGGGATCGGTTAAGGCAGTCCACCTGTCGATTTGCGAGGGTTCAACAGGAAGATCAGCGGCAAAATCGCTGCGACCAAAACTGCAGAAACCAGAAACGGTGCTCCCGGAAAGTAGACGCCAGCGTCGTTCACAAACCGCTCAAACACGCCTGTCAACACAAGCGGCGCCGCAACCGCGGCGATCGACGCGAGCGATGCGATCACGCCCTGCACCACTCCTTGTTGATCTTCGCCCACACGGTTTGCGGCAAAAGCGGTCATCAGCGGTGGGGCCATATCTGACAGCGACGCGATGGGGAGCACCAAGGCCACCGCCAAAACGGTCGTGGAAAACCCAAACCCAACCAACCCGACGACACCGATAGCGGTGGCAAAAACCAAAGTCCTGTAGTCCCCGAACCGTCTGGTCAGCTGCGGCAGGATGATCGCTTGCACGATGGCCACCAGTATCCCGTAAGCAGACAGGCTCAACCCGATGACAAAGCCATCCCAGCCGAACACCTCGCGTCCCCAAAACGCCCAGAGTGCGACGTAGACCATATTTGCAAACTCAAAGACGAAAATGCAGATCAAGGGAATGGCCAGCCCGGGGAACCGGAATGCCCGAAAAATGGCCCCAAAGGGATTGAGGTCGCGTTTGCCAAAAGGCCTCCGGTTCTCGTCTTTCAGGGATTCTGGCAGGACGAAAATACCGAAAACCACATTCACCGCCGAAAGCGCTGCCGCGATCCAAAAAGGTGCTGTAATGTGCCAGCCGGATGCAAGCCCACCAAGAGCCGGGCCAAAGACAAACCCGATCCCAAAAGCTGCACCAATCATGCCAAAAGCGGCCCCCCGTTCGTCGGGCTTTGCGATGTCCGAGATATAGGCCGTCGCGGTGATATAGGTGGCCCCGGCCATCCCAGCGATAATCCGCCCCACAAGCAGGACCCAAAACGTCTGGGCCATTGCCATGATCACATAGTCGATGGCCAGCGTGACAAGTGCCGCGATCAATACCGGCTTGCGGCCAAAGGCGTCCGACAAGCTGCCGACAATCGGACCGCACAGAAACATCGCCGCGGCATAGGCCGACATCATGACACCGCCCCAGAAGGCCCCTTCTGCGGTGCTGCCCGCGCCGACGCGGTCCATCAGATCCGGCATGATGGGAAACACGATGCCGACACCGATGGCGTCAATCATCAGCGTTGCAAGTATGAACAAAAAGGGACCGGTTAGCTTCATGTCGCCACCCGACACCTGAAAGGCGGCGGGTACAAGCTGCAAATGCACGACAGTTCGACATCTGCCAGACACCAGAACTCCTGTGATGCAGTCCATCGGTGAAAAGCGGCACAGCGTGAAACGGTACGTTCCTTTATCACATTGAAGTGAGCGGGGACCGCTTCAAACCCGCGTGATTGGTTTTTGGTGGCGACATTCTATATCTTTTTCAGGGACGGTTTTGAGGGGCCTGATGCTTGTTCGGTCCCTCTGGCCGGAAAGCTTGAGTAAACCTCGTGAAAGGAAATTGAATGCCCAATGCCCTGATCACACGCCGCAGCCTTCTCGTGACTGGAAGTGCCGCACTTTCAACAGCCGCGGTCGGCTCATCGCTTCCGGCACATGCTGCCGGTTTATCACCAACCCCGACAATGCGAGGTGGTTCCAACAACTACATTCCCGATGCGCCCATTGTGGAAAGGATCGGAGGCGGCGGTTTTTGGATGACAGGTAGCGTGCGCCGCGCGGGCGATGGAGCACCTCTTGCCGGTCAGCGCATACAGATCTGGGCACATACAACCGAAGGACATGAGCGCGATCCGCACAGTCACGGGGCCACCCTCACCGATGCCGACGGGCTTTTTCGCCTTGAAATGCCGCAGATCGTTCCGGCCTTTGGGCAGGCACACGGCCATCTTGCCTATGACAGCGATGAGTTTGAGACAGTTTTTTTGCGACCGATCATGGCGCGCGCATCTGACACTACGCTTGCGGCTCATTTCGTTTTGCAACCGGCCTGACCAATGAGCGGTCGCAAGGGCTGGGCAAGTCGCCAGGTTGCGATTTGGTGCGTGCTCGCCCTTGCCATTGTACTGCCTGTCGCGACCGCTGCGTATAGCCCCCTTCTCGCTTGGCGTGATCCCATCTACATCATCGGCGGGTTTGCAGGGGTGGTCGCACTGACCCTGTTGTTGGTCCAACCGATGTTGGCGTCAAACATGTTACCCGGCTTGACCAAACAGCGCGGGCGACAGATCCATAAATGGACAGGTGCTTTGTTGGTTTTGCTGGTCATCCTCCATGTCGGCGCATTGTGGATCACAAGCCCGCCTGACGTAGTCGATGCGCTTCTTTTTGCGTCTCCGACACCCTTTTCCGCTTGGGGCGTCACCGCCATGTGGGCGCTTTTTGCGGCCGCTTTTGTTGCGGTCTTCCGGCGGCGTTTTCAGCTTGCTGTCCGCGTCTGGCGACGCATCCACACAGGGCTGACCAGCATCGTTGTTCTGGGCAGCGTGATCCACGCGATACGGATTGACGGCACGATGGAGACGCTGAGCAAGACCGTCCTTTGTGGGCTGGTCGTCATTGTGGCGGCCAGAGCACTGAAAAAATCGGGCGCGTGGAAGGTCTGGTGGCCAACGAAGGGTCGCAATGGTTAGCCATGCCTCGATGAGCCGTGAAAGCTACTGCCGGCGATGGTTGGCACGGTCTCGCATCCTCGACTACCCCTCCTCAAGCACCCCGGGCACCACACGAAAGCGCTCCAATGCTTGAGGAACGCCGCAGTAAGTGACAACACTATACTGTCATCGCCTTTTGGAATGGTCGGATGAGATCATCAGCGGTGCCGCGCGCCTTTTCACTGCAACCCGGAATGCCTTCGTTGCTAAAGCTGTACCCAACCTGCTGGCGGCTCCTTGCCGGGGTGCACAGTCTGGCAATTTGGACAGGTGCGGTCTTCTGTGGAAGCGTAGAACTTCTGATAAACGGGCGGCAGGTCATCGACGATGGACTTGAGCTGCATCTCAGCGCGGTGCACCCGCGTGCCACATTCAAAGCAATACCACTCGATCGCATCAAGCTGCCCTTGTTGCCGTTTGGGCTCGATCACGAGGCCAACAGACCCTTCTTGCGGGCGCTGCGGGGAATGGCGCACATGTGGCGGCAAAAGGAAAATTTCTCCTTCCCGGATCGGCACGTCATAGAATTCTTCACCATCGTAAAGCTTGAGCAGCATGTCGCCCTCAAGTTGATAGAAAAACTCCTCCACCGGGTCGTCATGATAATCAGTTCGTTTGTTCGGCCCGCCAACAACCGTGACCATCATATCAGCATCCTCGAACACCATCTTATTGCCCACAGGTGGTTTCAAAAGATGGCGATGTTCCTCAATCCAACCTTTGAAGTTGAACGCGCTCAATTTGGACATCTCATTCTCCCTGTTTCATGGCATCAAAGCTTGAGGCCGCATGCGTTAAATCCAGACTGGATCATTTCCTTTTCAGCCTCAGTCAGCTCAAGCATGGGCGCACGTACGCGGCCGCCCGTCTGACCCAGCAACTCCTGCCAGTATTTGCCAAAGGCGGTTGGCTTGCCAGCAGGCCGCGTCTTGGCCATGGCGTCACGAACCGGTTGAAGACTGTCAAACACCCGTCGCGCCTCATCCGCTTTGCCAGCCATCGCAAGCGAGGTGTATTCATTCATTCGCTGATCGTTCTTTGTTTGCAGCTGATAGGGAGGAGAGGAGCAAAGATAGAGTTTCCAGTCCAGCTCCAGAATGTTGTCCAGCCACTCATGCTCAGCAGAGGTTGAGACATGGATTTTGTTGCCCACCATTTGCGTCAGCCTCACATACATCTCGCGCGGAACGGAGTATTTGATCGCAACGATGTTGGGCAATTCCGCTATCCGCGCGCATTCCTCGGGCTGCATCAGATAGCCACTGTCCGGGTGGCTCCACATGGCAATGCCGATATCCAACTCATCGCAGAACCGTTTATAATACTGATACAGGACGTCTCCCCGATCGTGAACAAAACTCAGCACCGGGGCATGCAACACGATATAATCCGCGCCGCAGTTTTGCGCATGGTGGGCAAGCTCTAGGGCGGTGTTCATGTTCTGATCCGAGACCGAGACGATTACGCCGGCCTTGCCACCGCATTCATCCACCGCAATTTCAAAATTCCGCTTACGCTCCTCCAGCGACATTGAGAAAAACTCGCCTTGCTTGCCCGCAACAAAGAGGCCCTGAATGTCCAGTTCATCGATCCAATGGCGGATGTTTGACCGCAACCCAGCCTCATCAAGCGACAAATCCTCCTTGAACGGGTTGAGGGCCGCGGCCCAAATCCCTTTCATGTTCTCACGGGCATAGGATTTGGCGTCGTGCTTGGTGTATTTCATCGCAAGTTTGCCCTTGGTTCTGCGCTCCTCAGTGGCACCGGCGCGGGGCTGCACCAAAGGGGAAACGACACGTTGGGTGGCAGAAGATCATATCTCGGCAACTTGTCAATTTAACTTTTTGCTGAGGCGGATTAGGGTCAAGCCATGAAAGTTGCCCTGATCGGAAAAGGTGCCATTGCACGCTATGTTATGGAAGCTGCGATTGCGCGTGGACATGTCGTAACGGCTGTTTTAGTGCGCCCTGCCGCTGTGGCGGAAAACCCGGACCTCTATGTGGGGGCCGTTCGGGATTTGCCCAAAGAGACAGAGGTTGTCATCGATTGCGCCGGTCATCAGGCGCTGTCGGAGTATGGTCCCGAAGTTCTGAGGGCGGGGACTGACATGATAACCGTCTCCATTGGCGCTTTGGCTGATGACGTTGTGTCGCAAACCCTCAAGGATGCTGCGGTTGCAGGTCACGCAACCCTGCATCTGGCCAGTGGTGCGATTGGTGCGTTGGACAGCCTAAGGGCCGCCGGGATTGGGGCATTGAACTCGATCACCTATACCGGGCGCAAACCGCCCAAAGGCTGGAAAGGATCAGCTGCTGAGCGCAAGGTCGCACTGGATACGCTGCAAACGGCTGCGACGCATTTTGAGGGGTCTGCACGGGATGCGGCACTGGAATATCCCAAAAACGCAAACGTCGCAGCGGCGGTTGCTTTGGCAAGCCTTGGTCTGGACGCCACCCAGGTCCGACTGATCGCGGACCCCGATATCACGCAAAATATTCACGAAGTTGAGGCAGCCGGCGCTTTTGGGCAGCTTCGGTTTGAGATCACTGGCAACGCCTTGCCGGACAACCCCCGCAGTTCGGCCCTTGCAGCAATGAGCGTTGTGGCGAAACTGGAACAGCTTTCGCAGCCCATTTCGATCTGACCCAAGACGTGCCGACAATAACAAAGACATTGAGGAAGACGCACAGATGTATCCAGAGTTGAAAATGTTCATTGGCGGTGAGTGGCGCAGTGCCAACGCAGATATGCCCGTGGTGAACCCCGCGACAGAGGAAGAATTAGGAAGATTGCCTTGCGCCGCACGGGCGGACCTTGATGCAGCCTTGCAAGCAGCCGTGGACGGGTTTGAGATTTGGCGCAACACCGCGCCGCGCGACCGCTCTGACACCATCCTCCAGGCCGCCCGGCTGATGCGTGAAAGGCAAGAGGAGATTGCGCAATCAATCACGCTGGAACATGGCAAGCCCCTGCCCCAAGCCCGCCTTGAGGTTATTCGCGGCGCTGAGTTTTTCGAATGGGATGCCGGTGAAGCGATGCGGACATACGGACGGATCATCCCATCTGCGCCAGGCCACACCTTTGCTGTGCACCATCACCCCATTGGCGTTGTCGCGGCATTTTCACCCTGGAACTTCCCGATGAGCCAACCCGCCCGCAAAATTGCGGGTGCGCTGGCTTCCGGCTGTTCCATCATCCTGAAAGCCGCGGAAGAGACCCCCGCAGGCGCGCTTCATATCGCCAAAGCGTTTGAGGATGCGGGCCTTCCGGCAGGTGTACTTAACCTTGTCTTTGGCCAACCTGCCGAAATTTCGGGCTATCTGATCCCCCAAGATCCTGTGCGTCTGGTGGCTTTTACCGGGTCAACTGAGGTTGGGCGGCACCTGACAAATCTTGCGTCCGACAACATGACACCGGTTTTGATGGAGCTTGGCGGCCACGCGCCTGTCATCGTCTGCGAGGATACGGAGGTTGAAACCGCCGCGATTTCGGGTGCCATTCGCAAAATGCGCAACGCCGGACAGGTCTGCACCTCACCAACCCGTTTTTTTGCGCATGAGAGTATCTTTGAGACATATGCCTCGACTTTCGTCGAACGTGCGGCGGCCACAATTGTCGGCAACGGCATGGAGCCGGGGGTGGAAATGGGTCCAACTGCCAATGAACGCCGGGTGCCGGTGCTGACCGAACTGGTCGAAGACGCCCGCGCCAAAGGTGCAATTGTTGCGACAGGTGGTGCGCGCCATGGGAACACAGGGTACTTCTTTCAACCAACCGTACTGCTTAACGTCCCTGAGGATGCTCGCATCATGCAGGAAGAGCCCTTTGGACCGATCGCCGTGATCAATCCGGTATCTTCTCTCGACCATGCCATTTCGCAAGCAAACTCGGTGCCCTACGGCCTTGCTGGATATGCGTTCACCAACCGCGCTGATTACATCACTCAGCTGGTTGATCGTGTCGAGGTGGGCAATCTGTCGATCAACACTCTCGAAGCGTCCATGCCCGAAACACCGTTCGGCGGCGTGAAATCAAGCGGTTATGGCCGTGAAGGGGGCACCGAAGGTTTGGACAACTACATGACCATCAAGAACGTGTGGCACGCGGCAAACACCACTTGAAGCCGGACCTTACGCTCATTGCTACAATCGCCCCCCATGAATGCGTCCGAGGACCGAAAGGTAAGCTAATACTCTGTTAATGATTTCGCAGTATTCCCATTGCCTGACAAAATTGAGGTAAAAACTTCCTAAATTTTACGAGTGTCTTCCCAATCGGAACGCTTCGATGTACTCTACTTAAAGGAGAGTGTCTCTACGTTGCACTCGCAAAAGGTACTCAGGAGGCGGGGATTCATTGGAAGACGCAGCGCAGACAATCCAAGATGCCAGTGCCGCTGCGCGCAGCATAGGCAAAGTTGATCAGAGTTTTTACCTCATCGGGGTTGGTGCCTCTGCTGGCGGGCTTGATGCGATCAAACAGATGATCAGCCAAGTGCAGCCGGGATTTCCACACAGTTTGGTGATCGTCCAGCACATATCGCCCGACTACAAATCCCTCATGTCAGAAATTTTGGGCCGCGAGACCTCTCTGCCTGTCCATGAAGTGACAGATAACATGGCGGTTGAAGCAGGGCATATCTATCTGATCCCGCCGCGCTCCAACATTGTGATACAAGGGACAAAGGCCGACAACGCCGCCCGGTTGGCCAATGGTGCCGACGGCGAGGCGTACACCGGACTGCGGTTCTCCCTCGTCGCTCAGACCCCGCGCCCCGGCCTGAACCTGCCTATCGATGTCTTTTTCCATTCGCTTGCCGAAGCCGTCAAGGATCGCGCCATTGCCGTCATTCTGTCCGGCAGCGGCTCAGATGGCAGCCGCGGGTTGCGGGCCGTTAAGGATCGCGAAGGCTTCGTTCTGGTGCAGGATCCAAACATCGCCGCATTTGACGGGATGCCGCGGTCGGCCATCGCAACTGGCATTGTCGACATGGTCCTCGCACCTGACCTTATGGTCGGAGAGATTGATCGTTACCTTGAAATGCGGGAAAAAGGGATCGACAGCGTCGACCGGATTTTCTCGGGTGCTGACGACGCCTTCTCGGAGCTGCTCACCCTTGTCAGCGAGAAGGCTGAAATTGACTTCAGCCTTTACAAAGAACCGACCCTGAAGCGGCGAGCAGCACGCCGCATGGCATTGCGGGGGTATGCGGATCTACCCAGCTATTTGGAACATCTGCGCAGCAACAGCTCAGAACTCAATGTTCTTTATCGCGAGTTTCTGGTTGGTGTGACCAACTTTTTCCGCGACCTGCCCGTCTGGCAAAACCTCCGAGACTCCGTCCTGGCCACCCTTTTCAAAGAAGGAATGGAGGACGAACCCGTTCGCGTGTGGTCTGTGGGCTGCTCCACTGGCGAAGAGGCCTATACGATCGCCATGCTGCTTGAAGAATATCGCGCCGAAAATGGGATCAAACGTGATTTCCGCATCTTTGCAACCGACGTAAATGAGAATTCAATCAAGGCGGCAAAGCAGGCGATTTATCCTGACAGCGTTCGCGAAGAAATTCCCGAGACCTATCTGAATCGCGGGTATCTGAGTTTTCAGGCGGGCACGTTCACCGTCGCCCCAGCGATCCGCAATCGCGTTGTATTCTCTGTCCACAATGTCATCGACGATGCCCCCTTTACCCGCACTGACATGATCGTTTGTCGGAACCTGCTGATCTATCTGAGCCCGGATGTCCAGGCCAAGATCATGACTCATTTTTCGTTCTCACTGCGACAGAACGGATTTTTGCAATTGGGAGCGGCAGAGACACCCGGACAGCACGGCGGCATGTTTGATGCGGTGACACACAAAACCCGCACCTACCACAACACGCGGCAAATCACCCGCGCCGGGCGGCGTGGCGACCTTTCGATGGAGTTTCCTACCGCGCACTTTCTGCCACGAACCCGGCGGATGACATCACGGTCGCACATGCCGGGCGAAGATCTGGCGACACTTCTCAAGGCGGCTTTGGACGACAGTCACGGATGTATCTGCATTGTAGACGAGGCGGGAAAGGTGATCCGCACCTTTGGCGACCATTCCAACATTCTGAATATTCCCACGAGCGGCTTTTCAGCCAATCTGCTGGAACTTGTGGATGACCGCCTGCGCAGTTCAATAGCGCTTGTACTGCGCCGGGCCGAGACCGAGGGAACGGCCGAAAAGACAGGTGTGCGACTGGTTGGTGAAGAGACCGTCGAGATTATTGACATTGTCTGCCGCAAAACGCCGTGGGAAGCGCAAGTTCTCGCCTTCGCAGTCACGCTGCGCAGTAGACAAGAGTCCGTCGCCACGCTGACGACCGCGAGGGAAACCACCGAAGCACCCAATATGCCTGTGCAGGCGTACATCCAGCATTTGGAAAGCGAAGTGCAATCGTTGCAGGATATGTTGAGTGCCACTGCGGAAGATTTGGGGGCGTCCAACGAGGAGTTGCAAACCACGAACGAAGAGTTGATCGCCTCAAACGAAGAGCTGCAGGCCAACAACGAAGAAACCCAGAGCATCAACGAGGAATTGCACACGCTCAACGCAGAGAATGCTGAGAAAATAACTGAGCTGGAAGCGGCAACGGGGGACATCAGCAACCTTTTGGCCACTGCTGATCTGGGTGTTCTGGTGCTCGACGACAATCTTTGCATCCGGCAATTCAGCGCTGGTGTGTCGCAGTACGTTAACCTTGAAACCGGAGACATCGGGCGGCCCCTTTCGAATTTTGCTGTGATGTTTGAAGCGGCTTCCCTGACCCGGTTGATGGACGACATCCGCCTGTCGCGTGATGATGGCGAAGAGAACAGCCGCGAATTGCGCGCCAGCGAAGGTGGCTATGTCTTGTGTCGTGTGCGCCCTTACCGGAACGTCCACGGGGATCGCACAGGGGTTGTTGTCACGCTGCTGGACATCACTGAAATGAAGCTTCTGGAGCAGGAAGTGCGCAATCAGCGGGACCAGCTTGAGGGGCTATTGGAAAGCGAAGCCGCCGGATATTGGGACTGGGATATTCCCGGCGACACATTCTTCATGAGCCCACGTTACAAATCAATGTTTGGATATGCCGACGGCGATATTGAGAACACACCAACGGCGCGAGATGCCCTGATCCATCCAGATGACCTTGCTGTATCGAACGAGGCGCTTCGTGATCATTTCACCTCACGCGGGGCCAAACCCTACGATACTGAAAAACGGTATCTTCACAAAGACGGATCTATCGTCTGGGTGATGTCACGTGGGCGGGTGCTCAAGTGGAGTGACGATCACCAACCACTGCGCATGATGGGTGTTCACGTCGATATCACCCACCTCAAAGACCGCGAGCTGGACGTTCAGCGACGCGCGGATGAGGTCAGGCGGTTTGCCTTCGTCGCGGCACATGACCTTGTGCAACCGATCAACACAATCGACAACTGCATCAACTTGTTGACCGAGGACATACCTGCCGAAGTTGCAAAAGATCAGCAGGAAGTTCTGGGCTTTCTCACCGCCTCTGCGAAACGGATGAAGGACCGCATTGGCGGCATCCTTGAGTTTTCTCGCCTGCAAGACGAGGACATCGATTTCATGAGAGTGGACATGAATGTGGTGGTGCAGGATTGCCTCGATGATCTGGCAAAGCAGGTTGGTGAAACCGGGGCGTCCTTCGACATTGCGGAACTCCCGGATGTGCTGGGCACGACAGGGATGGTTTTGCGCGTCGTGCAGAACCTCGTATCCAACGCCATGAAGTACCACAGCAAAGAACGCCCATGCGAGATATCGATCAGTGCTGCTCCGGCGTCCGACAACATGGTCGCGATTGCGATCACCGACAACGGCATCGGCATAGAACCTGAGTACCGAAAGAAGGTGTTCGGCCTGTTCACCCGGCTGCACACAGAAAGCGAATATTCCGGCAGCGGTTTGGGTCTTGCTCTGGCAGAGCGTATTGTCTTCCACTTAGGCGGCGACATCGTGATCTCAGATGGCGTGGATGGCGGCTGCACGTTTACCTTATTCCTCCAAGCCGCTTAGAAGGGGCCAATATGCCGAAAATACTAGTTTTGGACGATTCAGTAGAAGACCGCTTTTTCACACGCCGCGCTTTTGAAAAAGCGAGAAGCGGGGCGGAGCTGCACGAGTTTTCATATGCAAAAGATGCGCTGTCCTTCTTGCGATCTCCTGAAAGGCCCAGCTTTGACATGTTGATTGTGGACATAAACATGCCCGGCATGGATGGTTTTGAATTTGCTGATGCCTATCTCTACCTTTACCCCGAGCTGCGCGGGACCGCGCCGGTTTTCATCGCGTCAAGTTCGCTCAACCCTGCTGACGCTGAGCGTGCTCAATCACATCCCGGCGTGGCAGGGTATCTCGAAAAACCGCTGACGAAAGAGCGCATTCAGGATGTTATGGCAGCCGTCGCATAGGCACGCATGCAGAAATTCTGATGGTCGCGACGACGTCGTCTCGATCTGCCCGCAGCGTACGAACCTTTGAACCTCTTGTCCCCCGCTTGCGTTCGCCAGATTGCGCAACGTCCAACCCTTCCTTGCCATCAACGATAGCTGATTCCCTTCAAGTACCAGTGTCTCTCAGGTAACCGCTGATCGTGGAAACACATCTTTCGCGAACAGGTGTTGCCCCCTTGGCAAGGGTCACGCGCCCAGCGCTTTCAGCCCAATTCGAGGACAAATCGACGCTGCTGGCCTCAGCGCGGAATGTCACTCAGGGTCAGTCCGAAGCGCTGCTTGCCCCCGTTCCATAAGTGTGCGGAAATTTCGTTTTGCGCGGTCATTGGCTCGAACAAAACTGGTGTCGCGGTTTGGTTCAAGATCACTCAAACCGTTCAGTTGCACCCACATCTCGGCTGATTTAAGGGCCACGGCAGCGCAGTTGACAACAGGCGCACCACCGACACTGTACCCGGGCTCCCCACCGATCAGCAAACCGGGCAGGATGCCCGCAGGGACGATGACATCCGCGCCATTCTTTACCATCGGCATGGCGCAGTCGGTAAAACCCTCCAGCAGGGCCGCGCGTTTGCTGTCATCTCCTGCAAAACAAGCGTTGAATTCATCAGGGGTGAGGCCAAGGCCCGTCACATGTGACACGCGTGTGCCCAAGCCATAAAGGTCTGCCTGCTCGCGGTGCATGACTTCAAATGCCGGGTCCAACGTGACCAACCCAATGCGCCGTCCCAGTTGTGAGGCAGCGAGCAACGTCGCCTCCCCCGCGCCAATGACAGGGATCGACAGGGTTGCCCGCAAATCATAGAGGCACGGGTCCTGAAAGTGCCCCATGACAAAACAGTCATAGCCGTCTTCTTCGGCACCGATCCCTGCATCAATCGCCTGAATACCACAGCGCAGCTCGCTCAACCTGCCAAAGTCGCGGTCAGGTGGTACCATGCCAAAAACCTCCACCTCCGTGCCCGGTGCAGCAATTCCGTTGAGGTATCCTTGCAAGGTTTCAAGATATGCGCCCGCCGTCTGCGCATCCACAAAGCTCTGCCAAAAAATCCGCATGCCCTTGTTTCCCTCTTTCTTGATCCTGCTCAGATTTCGTTTCCACCAACGTACACCGTCCGCATCGCAAAATGCGCATTTCCCCCGGAGTAAGGCGGGAATGTCGCGCTGTCTGCCCGCATCTCATCCATCACAGAGGAGGCAAGGGCCGCCTTAAGCGCATCTGCATCGTCAAAGACAACCTTGTTGCGTTGCATGTTCGCCCCCCGCTCCCAAGGCAGCGCTGAGCACCAATCCAGCCCGGAGCAGACCTCAACCCCGCGAATGCCCGGAAAACGCCGCATCACGGGGGTGTGGTTATCAATGTAATGACGCAGCCAGTGGTTCAGATCATCCGCAGGGCCGGGATAATGCACAAGAAACGTGCAAAAGGCGCGCGATAGGTCTGGCCCGGTGGTCACCGGAAATGCGCGGGCGACCATTGCCTGTTCAGTGACCTCAGCTTGCACAAGTGAGGGCAGGACTGCAGGGTCCGCCAACGTCTGCAAAGCTCCCGCCACACCGAGTGCTGCCTCCAGGTCCTCAAGTTCTTGAAAGTAAAGCTGGAGCTGCAAAGAGGGTGCCGGGCCGTCATCAAATTGCAGCCCCTCTACGGCCCAGGGCGTATAGATCAACCCGCTGGTCAAGCCCGGCGTGGCGGCGACAACTTCAACGACGGCATCAACCTCGGCCTGAGAAACAACGCGCCGCGCGTGAGCCGTATTCTCGAATGTCGCAAACCACGTAAACCGCGACACGTCCTAGTTCCCAAGGCTGGGCAGCCACGTCGCGATCCCCGGAAATATGATCAACAAGGCCACCAGAAACATGGAGCAGGCGATGAAAGGCAAAGCGGCAATATAGATATCCCGCATCGTCGTGCCGGGGGCAGAGACCCCTTTCATCACAAAGAGCAACAGCCCAAAGGGCGGCGTGGTAAAGCTGATCTCAAGCGCCAAGAGGACAATCACGCCGAACCAAATCAGATCAAAACCCAGCGTTTGCGCCAGCGGGAAAAAGATCGGCACAGTCAGCAGCATCATCGACAGTTGGTCCATGAACATCCCCAGCACCAACAGGATCCCAAACATGATGAGCAGCATCGTGATCGGCTCAAGCTCAAACCCCGTAGCCCAACGGATCAACCCCGACGACGCGCCCGAAAATGCGAGCAGAGCGGAGAAGGTGGCCGAGCCGAAAATGATCAGCAACGCCATCGTCGTGACCTTTAGCGCGCCAATGACGGATTTCACCATGCCGTCCCAGCTCAGGGATCGGTACAAAGCAGCCAACAGGATCACACCAAGACAGCCAAACGCCGCACTTTCAGACGGGGTTGCGATGCCGAACATGATCACAAGGATCACACCAATCACCACGGAAACCATCGGCAGGATATCCACAAACAACAGCTTGAGTTTCTGCACGCCGGTCGTCGGCTCCAGCTCATACATCGGCGCAGCGCTGGGATCATAAAGCGCCATACCAAGGATCATAATCGCATAGAAAGACGCCAGCATGATGCCCGGCATAATCCCCGCAATCAGCAGGTCACCAATGTCCAGCTCCGCCAGTGTCGCCAGCAGCACAGCCAAGGCCGACGGTGGGATCAGCATGGCCAGTCCGCCAGTCCCCAAGATCGGACCGATCGCCATATGTTTTTTGTAACCACGCTTTTCCATATCCGGCACCATCAACGACCCCAGCAAAGCGGTGGACCCCCTGGAGCAGCCCGTCAGCGTCGAAAAGGCGTTGCCCCCCGCAACGGTCACAAAGGACAGTCGCGCAGGTAATTTGCCCATCAGGCTGTCCACCGCGCCAAACATCCGCGTGGCCAGCCCCGTGAAAAAGAATATCTCCCCCATCAGCAAAAACATCGGCACGGGCATCAGGTTGAAACTGGTGATCGTCGGGATCGCATTGTTGGCCAACTGCCCAATACCACGCGACATCTGGTCAAAGATATCACCACGTCCGCCCATGAAATAGGCGGCACCAATGACATTGGCCGCAAGAAACGCAAGTGCGACCGGCACACCAATGGCCATGAAAAACAAGATCATGCCAAGCAGGAAAAAGAGCGCTTCAAACCACTCCATGTCGCATCCATTCGTGAGGTGAGAGGATCATTCGTGAACGCCCGCTTCGCCAGTGTGAAGGGTCACAGGACCAAAAACAAAGCGCGCAAACTGGATCCCCATCAGGCCAAATCCAATCGGCATCGCGCCCAGTAACAAATATTTTGGCATATCAAGGCTGCGCATTTCAGCATCGCCAAACTGCCAGGCACGGTATGTCGCCCCAAACGTATACCAGACCAACACAAGGCAAATGAGCACGCAAATTGCCGACACAGCCCGACTGAACGGGCGCTGGATAGACCGCGGCAGAGCAGCTGTTACAAGCTCAATAAACACATGACCGCGCAGACGCACCAACCATGGAGACGCCGCCATAACGATGTAGAGAAGCCCGAATTCAGCGAACGTGAAAATATGGCTCGACCAAGCGCCGGACATGTCAAACGTCCGGGCAAGCGCGCTGATCACGATGCCCAGCATGATCGCCACCAGATACACACCTGCAAAAATGGCCAGCAGATCACAAAGCCGGTCGATCGGTCGCATCATGTCGGGAAAACCTTAGAAGGGCACCACCGCGCGCAGTCACGCGGTGGGCCAAAGTTCGTTCTTGGGTTACTCACCCGCGTAGTGCTTGCGCAGCGCCTTGTACATTTCTGCACCTTTGCCGCCGCCTTCGATACGCTCATACATGCGCGCCCAGGCTGCGTCATCCGCCATGGTCTGATAGACTTTGCCCGCCTCTTCGGAGTGGCTGACAAAGGTCATGCCACCGTCCGCCAACACCTTAGCGTCGGCCGCAACCTCAGCCTGACGATCCGCGTATGATTTCGCTTCCCACTCAATCACCACGTCCTGAATGAGCTTTTGGGACTCAGCAGACAACGCGCCCCATGCTTCGGCGTTAAAGATCACGCCAATGTCCGTGTTGTAAAAAGTCGGATCAACCCGGTACTTCAGGAACTCGTTCCACTTGAGCTGCGGAATGCCGATCTCCGTCCAGGCGGCCGCGTCCACGACACCTTTTTCCAGCCCCGCATACACCTCTGTCGCCGGCATGGAAGAGGTCGTCGCATTGAGAGCTTCGAAGAACGCGTGATAAATCGGGTTATCGCGCAGCTTCACACCCGTCAGGTCGAGGATCCCGTCGTCGTTAAACTTCGGCTCTGAATTCATGTAGATGTGGAACTTGATCCCGCCATCAATCCAGCCGAGGTGTTTGACGCCAAACCGGTCCTGATGGGCCTGATCCATGATGGCCGCACCGCCATTTTCGCGCGCCTCCATCGGTGTCACGCGTGAGGCAACCATCGCGTCGATCTCTGGCACGTTGGCACCATAAAAGCTGCCCGGTGTATGGACCATGTCCACAACGCCATCACGCACCGCGGCGGGTTGCTGGAACATGCCGATGGCTTCGGGTCCGCCGCGCACCTCAATCTGCACGATCCCTTTGCCGCGCTCATTGATGTCGTCCACCATCGCAAGGAACGTCTTGGTATAGACAAGGAAGTCGGGGAAGGCGTGCACCGCGCTGACGCGATCCTCGGCTTGGGCCAAGGACGGTGCCATGGCCAACGCAACGCCCGCCGCGGCGAGCATGTGAGTGGCTTTCGTCGAAAACCGGCTGAAAAATGTCATTAATGTTCTCCCTGTTTTTGAAACGCTTGCTGCGCCACACCGCACCCTTAGTCGAGCCGACTTTGGTACAGAGTAACTTACATGCGTTTACATGTATTAAGCCTTGACCGAATGCGCTTTGCAATGAAAACATTTCAAATGTGAAGTATCGCACACTTTGAGCGGGAACTCGGGGGGAAATCCAATGGAAATCGCGGTTTTGGGCGGGGGCAACGGTTCAACTGCGGCGGCTGTTGATCTCACCGAACAAGGGCACAGAGTGCGATTCTGGCGGCGCAACGCGGAGGCACAGATGGCCTTGCAAGAGGCTGGAAATACGCTCTCACTCAAGGATCACAAGGGCACACGCCCAGTACAGATTGCGGTCGTAACCACAGACATTCAAGAAGCGGTCTCGGGGGCGGCGCTTATCATTTGCCCAACCCCCGCAACAGCGCAGGCAGACATAGCGCGTGCCATGGCCCCATATTTGACTGACGGCCAGGTGGTGTTTCTGCCCCCCGGCAGCTTTGGCAGTTGGATGATGGCGCAAGCCGTGCGGGAGGCGGGAAATACCGCAGATGTAAGCTGGGCGGAGGCAGGGACATTGCCTTATCTGACCCGTCTGAATGGTCCGGACATCATCGCGATCACCACCCGTGCCACGCGGTTGCCCACGGGCGTCTACCCATTTTGCAACGCCGATCACGCCCATGAAACGCTCCTCCACGCCTACCCTTCGGTTGAACCGGCCGGCGACGCGCTGTCTGGCGCACTGATGAACGCAGGCCCGATCATTCATCCGCCCTTGATCATCATGAACGCAGGCCCGATTGAACACTTTGACCATTGGGACATTCATAACGAAGGCACCCAACCAGCGATCCGCCGTGTCACCACCCGGCTCGACGCGGAACGGATGGCGCTGCGCGAGGCTTTGGGGTACGGCGCGCCGCATTTACCGCTGGCTGATCACTACGACAATGATGCTGACGAATGGATGTACGGCAATGCCGCCCACGAGAAGCTGACCGACAGCGGGGATTGGCGGGAAAATCTGGTGCTGACGGAACACCGATACATGCGAGAGGACATCGCAGTTGGGCTGGCCTTGTTGGTTTCTGTGGCTGATTGGGCTGGTGTTCCTGCACCAACGGCAACAGGCCTGCTTGCCCTTGGCTCTGCCATCTGTGACGAAGATTTCCGCAAAACTGGCCGGACGTTTGAGAGCCTTGGACTGGCTGACATGGGCGTGTCGGACCTACAATCACACCTCAAGGATGGCACATAACATGAGCGAAAAAGAGATCATCGCCGCCGTGGGTGCCGGACGCATGGGGCGTGGTATCGCGATCGCCTTTGCCTATTCGGGCCACGATGTCCGGCTGATTGACGCAAAACCACGGGACACGGATGGCTATGAGGCACTCAAGGTATCGGCCCTTTCGGACATCTCCGCAGCCCTGACCATGCTCGCTGGCTTTGGCCTGTTGGAGCCGTCAGAAATCGAAGGTGTTCTGGCCCGCATAACATGTTTCCCCTCTGAAGAGATTGAAGCGGCCCTCACGAACGTGCCCGTCATCTTTGAAGGGGTGCCTGAGACACTGGAGGCCAAACGCGCAACGTTTGAAGTCGTGTCCCGCCACGCTGATCCACAGGCCATCATCGCCTCGACCACCTCAACGATCCTTTCCAATGACTTACAGGGGTTCGTAACAAACCCTCAGCGGTTTTTGAACGCGCACTGGCTCAACCCTGCATACCTCGTGCCGTTGGTCGAGGTCTCTCCCGGCGATCAAACCGATACAACGGTCACCGCACGGCTTAAATCCTTGCTTGAGCGGATCGGAAAGGTCCCCGTCGTCTGTTCTGCCAGCCCCGGATACATCGTGCCGCGCATTCAGGCACTCGCCATGAACGAGGCCGCTCGTCTGGTCGAAGAGGGAGTTGCCAGTGCAGAAGATATTGATAAGGCAACGAAATACGGGTTTGGCTTTCGCTTTGCCGTGCTTGGACTGCTCGAATTCATCGATTGGGGCGGGGGCGATATTCTGTATTACGCGAGCCGCTATATGGCCGATGCCACAGGCGAAGACAGGTTCAAAGCCCCGCAGATCGTACAAGAAAACATGGCGCAGGACCGCAACGGATTACGGGATGGCCAGGGCTTTATGAACTACGAAGGCTTGGATGTCGCGGAGTATCAAAGACAGCGCATCGGTGCCTTCGCGGGGATGTTGCGCCACCTGGATAAAATGCCGGTGAAGGGTTAACTCCGCTGGTCTTGAAAGACGCGGATGCTGTCGACAAGCCGGTCGTTGTTTTCAGGCAAATGCAGCGAAAACCGGAAAAACTCTTCCAACCCTGCTTCGCGGGTCCGGTTCACGATGAACCCGGCGTGATCAAACAGGTGTTCAACCAGCGCCTCGGTCAATTCTGGCGATCCATCCCTGACCCGGGCCATCAGGAAATTGGTGTGGCTTGGAACAACTTCCAACCCCAATTGCCCCAGCGCCCCCGCAATGCGTTCACGCTCCGCCTTGATTTCCTCGACCTGCTGGTCAATCACTAGCTGCTCAGCCAGCGCAGCGACCGCCCCCACTTGCGCAACGGCGTTTACCGTGCCCATCCCTCGCCCTGCATAGAGCACCGGGATCATCCATTCCGCCGCATGGCACCAGCCGACGCGCAAACCCGCGAGGCCGTAAGCCTTGGAAAACGTACGGGTGACAATCACATTTTCATGTTCAGAAACAAGGGCATGTACACGGTCGCAATATCCGGGGTCAGCAAATTCCCCATACGCAATATCCAGCACCAGCACGACCTGCGATGGGACACCCTGCGCGAGCCTGCGCAGTTCCGCCACAGGGATCATCGTGCCTGTGGGATTGTTCGGGTTGGCGAGGAACAATACGCGTGTGCGTTCCGTTACCGCGGCTAAAAGCGCGTCAACGTCAGTTGTATACGCCGTCTCCGGTGCTTTGACCAATGTGGCACCCACCCGAGCGGTTGTCAGAGCGAACTGAATGTAGCCAAACTCCGAAATCAGAACTTCATCACCGGGACGTGCAAAACATCGCGTGATCACATCCAAAAGCTCTTCTGATCCATTGCCGCAGATTATTTGATCCGCTGGAACCCCTGTTGTCTCCGTCAGAGAGTTGCGCAGCGTGTCACAATGTGGACTGCCATAGGCCTGTGCCAACGCAGTTGCATCCCGCAGGCGGCTCAGAACGCTCGGCAAAGGGCCATAGGGCAGCTCATTAAAGCCGACGTTTACGACGGGCAGCCCTTTTGGCTGCGCCCGCTGAATGCGCCCACGCAGCTGAAATGGTTTAAGATAGGGGTCTGGTCTCATGTGCCGGTTCTCTCATTGATGATCGAATGAAAACCTTGAATTGGCACGGGCGCAAGCCGAAGATGTGGTTTGGTCAACATCGTGAGCAGGTACGGGCAGAAAGACCGTTTCAGCTTTCACTACGTCTTACTCATCCAGACATCGGCTGTAGGCGCGCTCCATCTGTATAAAACGCTCCAGTTGGAGACACCGAAGCGCGCGAAAGTTTGCAGGGGGGGCCGTGAGGTTGCGATTTTCGGCTTTTTGGCGTTGGGAAACAACTGGTTCAGAGGACAAAATCATACCAAAATATTCGCCGCTCACGTAATGTATGAGCTGTCAAAACGAAACAACGCCCCACAGCAGAACTGAAGGGCGTTTATTTGGTTGCGGGAGTAGGATTTGAACCTACGACCTTCAGGTTATGAGCCTGACGAGCTACCGGGCTGCTCCATCCCGCGCCAATACAGTGACCTAAAGCGAAAAACGCTAGCGCCGGCCAACTTGTATGTATGATCATCGAAGAGAGATACGAACCTCAGAGAACTTACTAGGTTTGGCGATGACCTACTCTCCCACGTCTTAAGACGCAGTACCATCGGCGCTAAGGCACTTAACGGCCAGGTTCGGGATGGGGCTGGGTGTTTTGCTCTCGCTATGATCACCAAACCAAGTAAATCCTCTAAAGTCCAAGTCATGCACAGTAACGTGCTGTGTATGCTTTTGATTTTGTATCCAAAACAAGAGTAAATCTTGCTTCTACTGGATCAAATCAAGCCTATCGAGCAATTAGTACCAGTCAACTGAACGTGTTACCACGCTTACATCTCTGGCCTATCGACGAGGTGGTCTACCTCGGCTCTCAGGGATACCTTGTTTTGAG
>JBGCDV010000030.1:0-48747 GCA_045105735.1 Sulfitobacter sp.
TTGTTTGCGTGTTAGCCCACTGGTCAGTGCGATGCGCACCGCATCTTGCCGGAATTCGTCAGTCCGTTTCAGTCCCATAGTCAGTCTCCTTTGGTGCAGTAAATGCTATCAAAGGAGCGGCATCAAACCGCGACAGGTCCATCTGGTGCGCCTCAGGGTGAGGTCACTTCTTAGGGTGGAAAAATCTACGCTTATTTAGCATAATTCACATTACAAGATCAGGAGTTGCCACGTGGGATGCGCGCATCTGATCGGTAGTGTTCCGCACTGTGTTCTTCTCTTGATGGCTCGGTTTGCATCTCTATTAAAACGGACAACGATCCTCTGCTTCAAGAGATATGCCCTCCCCGTTACAGCTTGCTGGGAAGGAAGCGGTATCAGATCAAATCAAGACTATTTCACGTAAGGAAATCGCTCGCCGGAACAGGGCCAGAACAAATACACCCCACAAACCGAGCTATGCGGAGATGAACAACCTCTCGCCTTATCCTTTTTCGCCTGCAAAGGTCGGATATGTCTGAGACTATCCGATGCTTGGATGCCTCCAATGGGGTACGGGCTATCAGTTAGCCCTTTTCGATGACGCGCCGTGCAACACGAAAGCATTCAAGCGCTTGGGGAACACCACAGTATATGCCGATCACGTGGATAATCGCTCGGATCTGATCATGGGTGACACCGTTCGTAATGGCCCCACGACAGTGAATCTCCCATTCGTTCATTTTGCCCAAAGCACCAATCATCGACAGGTTCATCATGGAGCGCGTCTTGGCGTCGATCACATCATCGCCCCAGCCAAAACCCCAGCACCACGCGGTCATCGCCTCTTGGAACGGGCGGGTGAAATCATCGGCGGCAGCGAGGTTTTTCTCAACGTATTCTGCGCCAAGGGTGGCTTTGCGTTGCTCCAACCCCTTTAGGAACAAGTCTTCGTCAAATGCGCTCATGTCTGGCTCTCTTCATGTCTATTGATGTGGTGGCCAAAACGAGCCCTCTCCCATCATTCAGAGGTTGCTTTGAGTCTGCAACAGAATTTGTTTACATATTGCGATCTCATCAAACAATGTGGTTTCCCGCCGTATGCCGCGCGGGCCGAACTCGACGTGGCTGACCCCCATCACATGCACCTGTGCCCCCGTTGGCACCCCAAATGCGCCCCATCCGTCATGCGGCCCCGTCAACGACCAGCGTATTGCACTGCGCGGTGGCAACATCGGGTCAACGCGCCCGATCTGATGGTCAATCTTGAAGCTGGCATTGGGCAAGGCACTGCGCAGTGCCATCCAGAAACCGTCTGCGGCCTGCAACCCATAGACATCTCGCCCACCCGGCAAAGACAGATGGCACGCGCGGTCATAAATCTTTGGGATGACCGCAAAGTCGGCACCCATCAGACGGTGAAGAATATCAGCGTGTTTTACGCCCCATTCGTTTTCATTGCCGCGCCCCAGATAGGGGCCTTTGATGTCCGTCTCAGGGGTCAGGGGCATGGCCGTATCGCCCGCGTCAATCTGCATCTGCGCCATCTCTTTGGAGGTATGACCCAGCCCCACCGCAATCGCGGCATTGTCGCGGATCAACCATTCGTCCCACACACGGTTGTCGCGGCAAAACGTGTCGGCAATCGTGCGAAAGGTCAGCTTGCGGCCTGTCGCAGGGCCAAAGGCACCCCCACGATGGGTGGCCGTGGAAAAGATCCGGTGCGAGGATAGAAAACCCGCATTAGCGTCCCCCGACCAGATCACGTCTTCGCCCAGCAATTCCCTGTCTGGAAATTCGGCCAGCGTCGCCATCGTGTTGGCCTTGCCCGCGCTATTGCCATGGCTGATCCCGCCCGGTGTGCGCACCAGCAGGTCATCGCCGTAATGCCAATCGAGTGCCGAGATTTCGCGGCCCTCCCAGATCATCGCCGTGCATTTCAGGATGTAGTCCGGGAGGTCCTCGAATTCAGGGGCAAAGCCCTTCATCGCCATTTATGTACGCTGCTTGTAGTAAGTGTCTTTGTGCGTGATCAGCCCGTCTTTGAAGGTCAGGATATCGACGCTCAGATACTCCTCTGTGGTGCCGTCCTTGTGACGCGCTGTGCGACGGTATTCGCAATAGGCTTTGGTGTCGGTCACGGCACAATCGAGCGTTTCCCAGTGCACATTTTCCACCTTGTCAAACAGCCCTGCAAACACACCACGGATCACCTCCGCCCCCTCGAACCGCGCACCGTGGGCATCGGGGCCGATGGCGTGATCAAAGGTTGCATCAGGCGCAAAATACTGCATCACCGCGTCGATGTCGTTTGCGTTAAAGGCGTCGCCCACGGCGTCCACCAGTTCACGTGTCAGTTCAGTCATCTTAGGTTCCTTCAAAGGCCAAGCATGGCGCAGGTTTTGGCAAAAAATGGGCTGGCAGGGTCGGCCAGCACGTTTAGCTCATCAAAGTGGTCCACGCCGGGAACCACATACATATCTACGGGTCGAGCCTCGGTGGCAAATTTGTCGACATACATCTGTGTCTGGCGGTGGAACTCACCCGTCTCAGCGCCGCCTACAACGACCAGCTGGGGCGCGTCTGTCACAGGCGGATGGTTGGTCATCGGGCTTTCCCGGTCTGCTTCGCCTTCGTCCATCTTCAGGTTGGCATTCAACGCCAGCGTCAACCGCACGGGTTCCAGATAACTGAGCGGTGATACGGGGATACCAGCCTTGATCAGGTCCGGCGGCACGGGTGCTCACCGCGCTCGTTCAGCCCTTCCCGAAGCAAAAAACAAGGGCGTTCAATTCGTCAACATCTCCCCTATGCGCAGCGATATTGCCGACGATCTCAAACCTGAGTGGATTGCTGCACGCCCGGGCACCGATGTCGCTGTCATGCTCGGTCTCGCACATGAAATCCTGAGTAATAACTGGCACGATCAAGAGTTTCTGAACCGATATACGGTCGGATTTGAAACGTTCGCGCGCTATCTTACTGGCCAAAAAGATGGCGTGGCAAAAAGTGCACATTGGGCCGCCAACATCACCCAGATCCCTGCGCAGTCGATCATTGATCTGGCGCGGCGCATGGCAACATCTCGCACGCTCGTCTCAGTTTCTTGGTCACTCACCCGTCAATCTCATGGGGAACAGCCATTTTGGATGGCAACGACATTGGCCGCTATGCTGGGTCAAATTGGTCTGCCCGGCGGTGGCGTCGCCTTCGGGTATTGCGCCGCCAATTCTGTTGGCACAAACAAACGAGCCCTCAAATTCGCCTCGCTTCCGCAAGGGCGAAACCCGGTCAAAAGCTTTATCCCTGTTGCCCGGATCAGCGATATGCTGCTCAACCCCGGTGCCTCCTTCCAGTACAACTGGCGAGACCCATCTCTATCCAGATATCAAGCTTGTCTATTGGGCAGGCGGCAATCCATTTCATCACCACCAAGACCTCAGCCATCTTGTTCAGGCATGGCAGAAACCCGAGACGATTATCGTCCACGAGTGGTGCTGGAACGCGCTGGCCAAACGGGCTGACATCGTGTTGCCCTGCACGACACAACTCGAACGCACTGACCTAATGATCAACCCCCGCGACCCCTACATCGTCGCGATGCAGGCCGTGGTTCCGCCAAATGCGGAGGCGCGCGACGACTATGAAATTCTCACTGGGATCAGCCGCCACATGGGCGTGGCGCGTGAATTTACTGAAGATCGCTCGGCAGCGGACTGGTTGACGTGGCTCTATGATCAAAGCCGCGCATTGGCCAAATCCTCTGGCGTCACCTTGCCGTCCTACGCAGAATTCACCGCCAAGGGTTGGCATGTCGTGGATCCCGGCAAACCAAGCCATGGCGCCTTGTCGGCCTTTCGCGAGGACCCTGTTACCAACCCGCTCAAAACACCCAGTGGACGCGTTGAGATTTCATCCCAAACCATTGCGAGCTTCAAAGATGCCGGGGTTTTGCCCCATCCGGCATGGTATCCGCCTACTGAGTGGCTGGGGAATGCCTCTGATGAGCATCCATTTCACCTCATTTCCGGTCAGCCCGCGGACAAATTGCATTCCCAGCTCGATCATGGCTCTCTCAGTCAAGCCGCCAAAATCAACGGGTGCAGCCGCATAGGTCTGAACCCGATAGACGCTGGTCAACGAGGGATTGTCTCAGGTGACATCCTGCGCATCTACAATAGACGCGGTGCCTGTCTCGCCAGTGCCTGCCTTTATGATGATCTTATGCAAGGGGTCGTATCGATCAGCACAGGCGCTTGGTTGGATGCAACGGAGCAGACGGATGGAACATTGCTTTGCGCTGGCGGCAACCCCAATACCCTCACGCGCGATCAGGGCACTTCGGACCTTGCCCAAGGGCCCACGGCGCATACCGGCCTGGTCAATCTTGAGAAATTCACTGGCGTGTTTCCCAAAACCCAAGCGTATCTTTCTCCGAAGATCAAAAACGACAGTCCGCTCCAGACCTGATCACGGGTGCCACCAGAACAATCATGTAGACAACAACCCTCCCTTCAAAATCGCATAAGCGCCGGTGAGGTTCTTGTACGCTTGGGATGTTTCCGCAAAGCCGTCCGGTGTCGTGCCAATGATCATGCCGCGATCTAAGGGGACGGCGCTGTGGTGCGTTGATGCAGATCAATCAAGGCACCGCAGAATTGTGTGAGCTTGTACGTCTGGCGAAGTCGTGTTGTTTCGCGATAAAATCGCCTCCCAAATAAACTGGAGATTAACCGAGTATGAACATCCGCACCGCCGCCACATCTGTCTCCTTGGTCTGCTTGTTGACGGCCTGCAATACCACCTCTGAGAGAGCACCCGATGCGTCGAAAAGAGGTCAGGTGATCTACACCAAGGAATGCGCGCAATGTCATGGAACCGCCAGTGAAGGCGGCGGTCCCGCGTCCCTCGGTTTGGGCGGCCCCGCGCCCGATCTTGTTACCCTTCGGCAGCGCAATGACGGATATTTCCCGCGCGAATTCGTGCGCCGTTTCGTTATGGGTTCGTTGGCCAAGGTAGATCCCGATGCCGCCATGCCGGAATTTGCCAAGCAAGGGTTGCGCCATGTTTATCCCGATGGCGGCGCAGATGGCGAAGTGCTGGAGGCTGAATTCGAGGCATTGCTTGACTACCTCGCGTCGATACAGATCTGACCTGTCAGATCGCCTTGCATGATTGATCCTTTTGCCTTGATGACCCTTGGCGTCCTCTTTTCTGTGGGGCTTGCCGCAGACCAGCTTGGCCGCCGCACGCGAATCCCGCGCGTGACCCTTCTTCTGGTTTGTGGGTTGGTCGCGGGTAGCATGGGTCTGTTGCCGAACAGCATGGCAACGCTCACTGACAATGTGACCGTGATGGCGCTGACGCTGGTGGCAATACTGCTGGGTGGCAGCTTGAAGGTTGAGACGCTCAAGGCGCACGGCCGTGAAATCCTGATGATTTCCGTCGCCATCGTGCTGGTGACGCTGGCGACGATCACTTTCGGCCTGTCACTGCTGGGAGTGGATTTTGCACTTGCGCTTGTGCTGGCCAGCATTGCCACAGCAACCGCGCCGGCTGCAACGCTTGACGTGATCAAGCAAAGTGGCGTCGACAACAGGTTTACGGAAATCGTCAAAGGGGTCGTCGCGATTGATGACGCGTGGGGGTTGCTGGTGTTCAGCCTGTGTCTGAGCCTCGCAGCTCACCTTTCAGCTCAAGGCGATGTCACACCCCTTCACGCCTTCATCGAGATTGGCGGCGCAGTTCTTTTGGGTCTGACAATTGGCCTGCCTGCTGCCTTCCTGACAGGGCGCATTCAGGAAGGTGAACCCCTGCAGATCGAAGCCCTTGCCATTGGGTTTCTCACCGCTGGTCTTGCTCTGTGGCTGGACGTTTCTTTTCTGATGGCCGGCATGATCGCGGGTGCATTGATCGTCAATCTGGCGCGACATCACAGCCGCGCGTTTCACGAAATTGAGCACATCCAATGGCCCTTCATGATCGTGTTTTTCATTCTGGCAGGGGCGTCACTTGAACTGGACGCTTTGTACGACTTGGGTGTGCTTGGCCTGGCCTTCGTTGTTTTGCGCGCCTTGTCGCGTTTGTTGGGCGGATGGATCGGCGCTACCGCTGCGGGCATCAACTCAACGGAGCGGCATCTTTACGGGATGGCTCTGTTGCCGCAGGCGGGCGTTGCCATCGGGATGGCGCTGCTTGCCGGACAGACCCTGCCCCAATGGAAAGACCAGATCATCAGCCTGACCATCGGTGCCACTGTCGTCTTTGAACTGGTCGGACCTTTTGCAACCATGTGGGCCGTCAGGCGCAGCGCTTAAGTGCCTTGCGCGCAGGTTTTGCACAATGGCGCATAGGGCACCGCCTCAAGCCGCGCATCGGAAATGGTGTTCTCACACTTTTTGCAAATCCCGTACGTGCCATCCTCAACCCTTCCAAGCGCGAGCTTAAGCAGCCCGATTTCCTTTTGCGCAGCGGCACCAAGGCTTTCGAGCACTTCATCATCTTCGATGTCGATGGATTGGTCATTCATGTCCGCAGACTTCGGCACGCCCAATTCGTGGTCCACCTCGTGCACGCGCACGTCCAACTCTTCGAGCCGGTTCAGGATGATCTTTTTGAAATGGTTCAGGTCTGGCATGATGTGTTCCTCATCTATTGACCGGTTCACCCTGACCCAATCCCCCCGCCCCCGATTGATCAGGATCAACGCCGCCGTGCGCGGGTGGGGAAATTGAATGCTTCAACCAGAAACGCGGTGAACAGACCGAAAGTCAGCAAACCGTGTGTCGCCGTCATGCCCGCCAGCAACCGCCAGCCGGGTTCAAGCACGACGTCGCCGTAGCCGACGGTCGTAAAAGACGCGATGGAGAAATAGAGCGCGGGTTCAAGCGCATCGAACAAACCAAGCGTAAGATAGAGTGCCGCCCAACCCCAGACAGAACTGGTCAGCACCAGCAGGATCCAGAGCGCCGCGACACTCAGGTCATAGAACAGCGGAAAGCGAGCATAGCCAAGCGCCTTGGTGCGGTCCAGCCAACGCAGCATCCCGACCGCGAGGCTGAACAGCATGATTGAGACCGCAAGGGACCCGATCATCATCGTTGACCCGATGAAGAGCGCAAACATCATCACGGATACCCCTGTGCGGCTATTCCGCAGGATGCGGTGCGCGCGCGGTGGCACGGGACAACATAAAGCGGGTCAGGAACATGCCCGCAATCAAAGCCGCGACAAAAACGATGACCTCAGGGTTCAGCGTCCCCAGAACAGGGAGCGCCCCGCCTGGACAGAACCCGGCAATGCCCCAACCGACGCCAAAGATGGCAGCACCGCCCAGCAGACGCGCATCAAGCTTGCTGTTCGTCGGTATGTCGAACGTCGGCTCGAACACAGGTTTCGGGCGCGACAGAACAAGGCGGTAGCCCACAAAGGTCGTGATTACCGCGCCGCCCATCACAAAAGCAAGGCTTGGGTCCCACGTGCCGGCCACATCAAAGAAGTTGATCACCTTGGCAGGGTTGGCCATCCCCGACAGTGCAATGCCTGTACCAAACAGAATACCGATGAGAAAAGTGAAAAAGGTCCGCATGGATCATCCTCCCCAGACGTGGCGCAACACATAGACGGTCAGCGCGGTTGTCACCATAAAGGTCGCAGTGGCCGCAAAGGACCGGGGCGACAGCCGTGCCATGCCGCAGACACCGTGCCCGGAGGTGCATCCGCTGCCCAGCGTCACGCCAATACCCACCAGTACGCCGCCAAAAACCAGCATTGGCGTGGAGGCAGGCACGTCGATGGCGGGCAATTGCCCCGCTGCCGCAAAGAAAGCCCACGGTCCTGCGAACATGCCCAGCAGCAAAGCCATGCGCCAGGTCCAGTCATACCGGCTTGCGGGCAAAAGAGCACCCGCGAGAATGCCAGTGGCCCCCATGATCCGGCCCCGCAACAGCATCAGACCAACAGCGGCGAGGCCAATCAGCAGGCCTCCGGCAAGAGAGGCGAGAGGCGTAAATTCAGTTTCCATTGTTCAGACCTTGCAGGTTGATAGACCGAGGATGCGATAAAGCGGGCAAAACCGGAAAACCGCTGTCAGCACAAGGACCAATCCCACGGCCATGCTCCCATAGGAAAGTGCTGCGTTGGACCAGATGGCTGGCATATTGAGCAAAGGCGCGATCAATAACACGATCCCAAGAATGGCACGCAACAGCCGATCGACACTTCCAAGATTAGCGCTCATTTCATATTCCTTTCATGGTTGGTTTTTCGGTTATGCACAACGGATTCTTCGGCGTCTGTGATATTGTCACATGGCCCCGAGATTACGCTGATTGCGCCAACCGTTCGACCGCAGGGGTATCCCGCAGTTCGATCTGTCCCCGGCTCAAGTTCAGCCATCCACGGCGCTCAAATTCCTTAAGCTGACGCGATATCACCTCGCGGGCCGTCCCAAGCTCAAGCGCCAATTGCTGATGCGTCAGATGCAGCACATCATCGCTGCCCCGGAGCTCAAGCAGCTTTTGCGCGACACGGATGTCCATACGTTTGAAGGCAATCTCTTCGATCACCATGAACAGGTCTGTGATGCGTTTTGAATAGGCCTCAAAGACAAACGCGCGGAATTCTTTTGAGGCGGCCATCATCTGATCAAACGCATCGCGCGGGATCAGGATCGCTTCGATATCGGTCTCCGCTATGCCTTCCGCCGAATAATCCTCGAACGCGAGCAGGCAGGCCGTGGTCAACACGCAGCTTTCGCCCGCATGCACCCGGTAAAGAACAATTTCCCGCCCGGCTTCGGACAACTGCTATACACGCACGGTGCCAGACACCATCAGCAAAAGGTGTTCAGCGGGCTTACCCGGCCCAAAGATCACTGTGTCCTGCTCAAAGAACACGGACCGCGCGGTCTGATCCAGCAGTTCCGAGACCGTCGGGGATAATCCGCCCAGCCCCGGAAAGCGATCTCTCCATGTCGGTTTGTCCAGCATCTTTCGCGTCCTCTTTTTGTGCACCTTATGGCCGATCGGCCACCCCACATTGATCTTTGTCAACTGCGGCCGTCGATGTCCAACTCACAATCAAGAGGTTCAAAGCGGAGACGGTGAAATGGCGACAGCGATTATCTATTATTCACGATCTGGCCATTCAAAGCGACTTGCCGAAAGGTTGGCACGCGAGATGAATGCGGAATTGCTTGAGATCGTGGCACCCGCCTATGCGGGACGCCTATATGGGTATGCGCGCGCCGGTTTCGACAGCCTTCGCCAACGCAAAGCGGGGCGTCCGCCGCCGCTGCCCTCGCTCGCTGAATTTGACCGCATCGTGCTGTGCGGTCCGGTCTGGACATCCTATCCGGCCGTGCCATTGCGTGATCTCCTGCGGTCCGGTGCGATCCAGCCGGCATCGGTTTCCTTGTTTCTGACAAGCGGTGCGCATTCACCAGCCAGCGCTGCATTTGATGCCGCTGCCGCTGATCTGGGTCGCTCTTTCGCAGCCACGGCGTCTCTCCCGAATTCTGCGGAAAACACCGCCGTTGAGGAACGCTTGATAGCTCAGTTTCTGGCAGATCTCGAAGCTGTGGTCGTTTTCAAAAAGGCCGATTGATATCGCTCAATCAGGGCCCAGCCAGCATCGATACTCTGTCTTGGAACAGGAGAACATGGTGTCGGACATTATCTTTAGAACCGAAGGTATCACCAAGGTCTATGAGACCGGAGAGGTGAAGGTTTTCGCCTTGGCCGGTGTCGATCTGGCGCTTTACAAGGGCGAACTGACGGTCCTGCTGGGCCCGTCGGGTAGTGGGAAATCAACGCTTCTCAACATCCTTGGTGGGTTGGATCACGCAACTGACGGTCGTGTCTGGTTTGAGGATACGGAGCTCACTGATATGTCCGACCGCGGTCTGACCCGCTATCGGCGTGACCATGTGGGGTTCGTCTTTCAGTTCTACAATCTGGTGCCCAGCTTGACTGCGCGGGAGAACGTGCAACTGGTCACCGACGTCTCACCGGATCCGATGCCCGCCGAAGAAGCACTGGAACTGGTGGGCCTTGGCAACCGCATGAACCACTTCCCCTCAGAGATGTCAGGCGGTGAACAGCAGCGTGTTGCTATCGCGCGCGCCATCGCGAAACGTCCGCAGATATTGCTGTGCGATGAGCCAACGGGTGCCTTGGACAGCACAACGGGCGTGCAGGTGCTTGAGGTACTGCGCGACATAAACGAACGTTTCGGCACCACGACGGTGGTCATCACCCACAACGCCGAAATTCAGCGTATGGCGCACCGGGTGATCTTTTTCCAGGACGGCAAGATCAGCGAAACGAGGGTGAACGAGACACAGCTTGCCCCGTCCGAGATCGTGTGGTGATCCCTCATGCAAGCCATTGATCAAAAACTGTTGCGTGACTTCAAGCGGCTCTGGATACAGGCGATTGCCATCGCACTGGTGCTGGCCTGCGGCGTGGCGATCCTGCTGACGTCCGTGGGGATGTACAAGGCGCTCTCAGACACGCGCAGCGCCTATTACGAGCGGAACCGTTTTGCTGATGTCTTTGCTCACGCCACCCGTGCGCCGCTGTCTCTGGTGCCTGAGATTGAGCAGATCGATGGGGTGCTGAGCGCGGAGGCGCGCATATCGGGGTACGCAATTCTTGATATTCCGGGACGGACCCGGACCGCCGTAGGCCACATCATTTCGCTGCCTGAAACGGCCGATCCGGTGTTGAACGTACCCTTGTTGGTAACCGGTCAGCTGCCCGACCCGACCAGCACGGACCAAATCGTGGTAAACGCGCCCTTTGCCGAGGAACACGGCTTTGAACCCGGTGACAGTTTTAGTGCCAATCTGAATGGTCAAAAACGCAAGCTGACGATCACCGGCACCGTCCTGTCACCTGAGTTTATCTATACCATCGGCCCCGGCGCGCTGATGCCCGACGACGCGGCCTTTGGCATCATATGGATGTCAGAACGCGCGGCGGCGGCGGCCTTTGATATGACCGGGGCATTCAATGATGTGTCTTTGTCTCTTTCTGCGGGGATGCAGCCTGAGCCGGTGATCGACGCGCTTGATACGCTTTTGGAAAACTACGGCGGTCTGGGCGCTTACGGACGCGATACCCAGACGTCCGATGCGTTTCTAGACGCCGAGATCAATCAGCTTCGGGGCATGTCGATGATCCTGCCCCCGATCTTCTTTGGCATTGCGGCCTTTCTGGTCAGCATGGTGATGAGCCGGATCATCGCGCTGGAGCGCAGCGAAATCGGGTTGTTGAAAGCCATCGGGTATTCCAACACCGAGATTTGCCTGCACTATCTGATGCTGGCGGGCCTGATCGCGATTGTCGGTGTAGGGGTCGGATGGATCGCCGGGACGATGCTGGCGCGGTCAACGGCGGCGCAATACGCGGAGTTCTTTAACTTTCCCTATGTAATCTTTCCCGTGTCCTACTGGGTTTATGCGCTGGCGGGTCTGGCGGGCCTTGCAACGACCAGTCTGGGTGCCAAGCAAGCCGCGCTCAAGGCTGCACGGCTCGCACCTGCCATCGCGATGCAACCCCCCGCCCCGCCCCGCTTCAAACGATCCATGATTGACGAAGCCATGGCGCGGATGCGACTGGCACAGTCAACGGTAATGATCCTGCGCTCCTTAGTGCGCTGGCCTTTGCGCAGTTTTCTGACCTCACTTGGGTTGGCACTTGCGGTGGCCTCCATGATCGCTGCAACCTTCATCAACGATGCGCTGGATGAGATCGTCGATCTGGCGTTTTATCAGACCAACCGGCAAGACGCGATGTTGCTGTTTGAGCAAGACGTGCCCGAAGCCGCCGTCGAAGATGTGCGCAACCTGCCCGGTGTGCTGCAAGCCGAGAGCCAGCAGTTTCACGCCGCCATCCTGCGGCACGGGCACCTGAGCAAACGCGCGGCCGTGGAATCGCGCCGCCCCGATACAGACCTGAGCCGCGTGCTGGATGCACAAGGCACGCAACTGAACGTGCCGCCCGGCGGTATTGTCTTGTCAAAACGTCTGGCCGCACACCTTGAGATTGAGGCAGGCGAAAAACTGGAGGTCGAATTCCTGACCGGGCGTCGCGAGACGTTTGATCTGAGAGTGACGGAATTGGTGGAACTGCATTTCGGGCTGGGTGCCTACATGGACTTTGTGACCATGAACGCCGTGTTCCGGCAAGCGCCGCGCGTCTCGACCGTCAATATCACACTCGATGACAATCAGCTCGACGCGCTGCATGCGGTCGTCAAGGAAACCCCCAAGATCACCGGCATCGTCGAGATGAACGAAAACCGCAGGTCGTTTCAGGACACGATTGAAGAAAACATCGTGGTGATGAATACAATCTATATCTTCGTGGCCGTTCTGATCACCGTGGGCGTCACTTACAACGCCGCACGCATTCAGCTTTCCGAGCGGGCGCGCGAACTTGCCAGCTTGCGGATCCTTGGGTTCGGGCGGGGTGACGTGTCCTACATCATGATCGGCGAGATGATGTTGATCGCGTTGGTTGCACAGCCCTTTGGCTGGGCCATCGGGGCCTACATCGCCTATTTGATGAGCACCAATTTCACCTCTGATCTTTACGAAATTCCGCTGGTTCTGAAACCGGCAACCTTCACACTGGCGAGCCTTGTCGTGCTGGCTGCTGCCCTCGGCTCCGTGCTGATCGTGCGGCGGCGTTTGGATCGGCTTGATCTGGTGTCCGTTATGAAAACAAGGGAGTAATCCAATGGCTTATTCAACCCGCACACTTGTTCTGATTGGCATCGGTGTCACATTGGTCGCCGGGCTGTCCTACGTCAGCTTTCGCACCGACCCTGTTCCGGTTGATCTGGCCACTGTGACCCAAGGCCCCTTAGAGGTGACAATCAACGCGGATGGCCAAACGCAGGTGCGCGACCTTTTTGAAGTAGCCGCACCTATCTCGGGCAAGGCCCTGCGCTCCCCCGTATCAGAAGGCGATCCTGTGATTGCGGGTGAAACGATTGTCGCCGTCGTGCAGCCTGCGTCCTCAAGCCTGCTGGATGCGCGGTCTCTGATGCAAGCCGAAGCAGCCCTGCGCGAAGCAGAAGCCGCGCGGCACGTCGCGCAAGCTGATTTACGGCAGGCGCAGGAAACCGCCCGCTTTGCGCAATCGCAGTTTGATCGCACGCAGGCGCTTGTGCAGCGCGGTGTTGCGTCGATCACCCGGATGGAGGACGACACGCAGCGGCTTGCGGTTGCGCAAGCCTCGATTGAGGCCGCTCAGGCGCGGATTGAGATGGCCGACGGCACGATTGAACGCGCCCGCGCGACGCTGCTTGTTCCTGATGCCCGCGAAACCACGCCCGATGCCTGCTGTGTGCAACTGACATCGCCCTCGGATGGCGTTGTTCTTTCCGTGGCTGCGATCAGCGAAAGGCCGGTTGCGATTGGCACGCCATTGGTCAGCATCGGAGATTCCACACAGCTTGAGCTTGTCGCTGACATCCTGTCGAACGACGCGGTGCGCCTTGCACCGGGGGCGCTGGCTTATGTTGAGCGGTGGGGCGGTGACGATGTGCTGCAAGCAAGGCTTGACCGGATCGACCCCAAGGCACGCACCAAGGTGTCCGCCCTCGGGATCGAGGAACAGCGGGTGGATGCCTATTTCACTCTGACCAGTACCGACGATGCCCGGCCGAACTTGGGCGATGGTTTCTCTGTCTTTTTGCGCATCATCGAATGGCGCGCGGAAGATGCTTTGCAGGTGCCGCTGAGCGCGGTTTTCCGCGAAGGCACGGATTGGACGGTTTTTGTCGCTCTTGAAGGGGTGGCGGAGAAGCGATCCGTAACATTGGGCCGGCGCAATGACCGCAGCGTGCAAATCACAAGCGGCCTTAGGCCCGATGAAAAAGTTGTGACGCATCCCAGTGACGAAATCAGCGCGGGCGTTTCCCTAATCGAACGGTCGGAGTTGTGAACGACCCTGCGAAAGCCGCCCCCGGTCTGGACGCACAATGGCACACAGCCTTGGCGCAATTCACAGGCGGCTTGTCACCCGCGGCCCTCGCAACGGCGTATCAGGATTGGCGGCTTCACCTTTTGGGATCGCCGGAAAGGCAAAGCGCGCTGATCAAGCGTGCGTTCTCATCCTTCACCGATCCGCAGGAACTTGAGGACAGGCGCTTTTCCGATCCGGCTTGGTCGAAATACCCTTACAATGTTCTGGCGCAGGGGTTTCTTGCGACGCAGGATTGGTGGAACGCCGCGACAACGGAGGTGCCGGGTGTTGACCCCAAACACACCCAAATCGTCAATTTCGCGGCCCGCCAATGGCTTGATTTATTCTCACCCGCCAATTTCGCCTTGACCAACCCACAGGTGATTGAACGCACGCAAAACACCGGTGGTCGTAACCTGATTGATGGTGCGCGATACTGGATCGAGGATTTCAACCGCCTTCTGTTCAAACAACCACGCAGGCCCAGCGGGTTCAAACTTGGCGATCATCTGGCCCCGACCCCCGGCGATGTGGTGATGCGCAACGATCTGGTTGAGTTGATCCGCTACCGCCCGACAACGGCCAAGGTCCATCCCGAACCAATTCTGATTGTCCCGGCTTGGATCATGAAATTCTACATTTTGGACCTGACAGACGAACGATCCTTGGTCGCCTACCTGCGGGATCAGGGTTTTGAGGTTTTCATCCTGTCCTGGAAGAACCCAGACGCTGCGGACTCTGATTTATCAATGCAGGACTACATTGATCTGGGCGTACGTGCGGCGATCGCGCAAATCAAAACCATGGGCCATGCCCATCTGCATGCCACGGGTTATTGCCTTGGTGGCACGCTTCTTGCCATCACCGCGGCTGCACTAGCGCGGGACGGCGATGCGTGTCTTGCCAGTGTCAGCCTGCTTGCCGCGCAGGTCGATTTCTCCGAACCCGGAGAGTTGGGATTGTTCATCAATGAAAGTCAGGTTGCCTTCCTTGAAGACATGATGGCGACGCGCGGATACCTGAAAGCCGACCAGATGGCGGGCGCGTTTCAGCTATTGCGCTCCAATGATCTGATCTGGAGCCGGGTAACCCGGCATTACCTGCTGGGGGAGCGCACACCGGACAATCCGTTGCTGGCTTGGAATGCTGACACCACGCGTATGCCTGCCCGCATGCATGCACAATATCTGCGGCGTCTGTTTCTGAAAAATGATCTCGCCAAGGGGCGGTTCATGGTGGACGGTGCTGCCGTCGCCATGAGTGACATTCGCCGCGATATCTACTGCGTGGCGACCGAAACGGACCACGTGTCGCCCTGGACATCCGTGTACCGCTTGTCCCTGCTCACGGATACCGATGTGACTTTCGTGCTGACCAACGGCGGCCACAACGGCGGTATCTTGTCGGAGCCCGGCCATCACGGCCGCCATTTTCGCTGTGGTCACAAGGTCGAAGGGGACAAGCACCGAACTGCAAAGCGGTGGATCGAAAATCACGAACCGCAGGACGGTTCATGGTGGCCGCATTGGGCCGCGTGGCTGGCAAAACGTAGCAGCGCAAAAACGACACCAAAGCGCGACCCCTTGTTGTCCCTTGGGGCCGCGCCGGGGGGCTACGTTCTTGGGTAGGCTCAGGTGTCCTCGCCCGGTGGGTTAAATGCCTTAGTGCCCATTTCCACCAGTCTTCCCGTTTCCGCCTGATACTGATCAATCGCCTTTTGCATGAACTGGGCCTGAATGTGCTGAAGGTCCGAGACATTCTTGCAATGCAGGATCTCATGCTGCGTTTTCACGTCTTCCTTGATCCGCTCGGCAACAAAGCCCGCAACCTCAGCGGTCATTGCACTCACCGCCTCGATCCATGCCGTTCCCATGCCCATCAGGTTACCCATTCCCGCTTCTTGCAGGTGAGCCATCGCGTTGAACGGCGCATTGGCAGCTTCTTCTTGCTTGGTGGGTGTATTGGCCATTTTCGTTTCTCCTGATCTGTCACGTTACCGCAGGCAGTATGATGTCCTTCTGGACGCACCCGTTGATCTTGCTCAATTTGGTTTCCGTATTTCCTCCGATACCGATCCAAGGGTGACGTCAAAAAGGGAAGTCCATGCCAGAAACTGTGATGCCCAGAGGTTTGACACGCCAGGAGGTTCTAAGCGCCCGCGAGAAATACGGACCGAACGCATTGCCCGCTCCAAAACCGGCCAGTCCAGTCCGGGTCCTGCTGCGGCAGTTCTCCAGTTTTCTGGTGCTGATCCTGATCGTTGCCGCCGCAATTGCCATGGCCTTGGGCGAGGTCGTGGATGCCGTCACAATTGGCCTTGTTGTTGTTTTGAACGCCATCCTTGGCTTCGTGCAGGAATGGAAAGCGGAGACCGCGCTCACGGCTTTGCGCAAACTTCTGTCACCACAGGCGATGGTTCTGCGTGACGGTCAGGAACAGTTTGTACCCGCCGAAGACATTGTACCCGGCGATATCTTGATCCTGTCACCGGGCACCAAGATTGCGGCGGATGCCTTGGTCCTGCGCGCCGCAGAACTGGCTGTTGATGAAAGCGTGCTGACAGGTGAATCCTTGCCTGTCCCAAAAGAAAACGACGAGGGGAAAAACCTCTTTTTTGCAGGCACTTCAGTGACGCAAGGGCGGGCAGAGGCGCGCGTCACAGCCATTGGGTCGGAAACAGAATTCGGCAAGATCGCGTTTCTGACAGGCTCAATGGGTGCCAAGAAAACCAACCTGCAAAACAAGCTGAGCCAGTTGGCGCGGCAGCTCGGTATTGCGGCACTTCTGGTCGCGGGGGGCGTTTCTGCGCTTGGGTTAATACTGGGCCGTGACCTGACCGAAATGGTGATGACCGGATTGTCCCTGTCCGTTGCAATGGTGCCCGAAGGGCTGCCGGCGGTGGTCACGATTACGCTGGCGCTGGGGGCGACTGCGATGGTGCGTCAGAACGCATTGGCGCGCAGACTGCAGGCGGTCGAGACATTGGGCGCGGCATCCGTCATCTGCACCGACAAGACCGGAACGCTGACCGAGAACAAGATGACGGCAACCCGCGTTTGGACCTTCGACCGACGCTATGAAGTCACGGGCACTGGATACGATCCGGCAGGTCATATCGAATGGAACGGGACCCGCATCCGCGCGGCGGATGATCCGGTTTTGGCCGCGCTCTTGCAGGTGGGGCTGTATTGCACCCACGCGAGATTGAACGGTGACGGCAATGAATGGAACATGGTGGGCACACCAACCGAAGGCGCATTGGTCACGATTGCCTACAAAGGATGGTGCCCCGCGCCTGCGGTCGATGGGCTGCGGGCGGAAATCCCCTTTAGCAGTGCACGCAAAAAGATGAGCGTGCTCTACCAAGATGCGACCGACACAAAAATAATGACCAAAGGTGCGCCGGAACAGGTTCTGGAAGCGTGCAGTCACATACTGACGCAGGACGGCCCGCGCCCGATGGATGCGAGCGATCGCGCCACCATCATCAAGGCTTACGCCCAGCTCGCGCAAGATGGCTTGCGCGTCATCGCAACTGCGGAAAGTCGTGCGAAGGGTACTCAGATCTCAGAAGAGAACATGACCTTCATCGGGCTTGTGGGCATCATCGCCCCCCCCCGCGCCGAAGTGCGGGACGCGATCGTTCAGGCGCGCGCCGCGGGCATTCGCGTGGTGATGATCACTGGGGACAGTCCCATCACTGCTGGTGCGATTGCAGCGCAGCTTTCGCTCAACATCACGCGGCACCTTACCGGGGGTGATCTGGAACAGTTGGATGAAACGGCGCTTGGTCAGGTGCTGAAAGAAGATGTGCTTTTCGCCCGCACCAAGCCTGAGCAAAAAATGCGCATCGTCTCAGCGTTGCAGGCGCAGGGACAGATAGTTGCGATGACGGGTGATGGCGTGAACGACGCCCCTGCCCTCAAAAAAGCGGACATCGGCGTGTCGATGGGTGTTCGCGGCACTGATGTCGCACGGGATGCGTCCGATCTGGTGCTGCTTGACGATAACTTTGCCACCATCGTCCGCGCTATCGGTGAAGGGCGGCGGCAATTTGCGAATGTGCAGAAATTCGTGCGTTATCTGCTGTCCTCGAACGCGGGCGAAGTGATTGCCCTTGTCGTAAACATCGCGATTGGCGGGCCACTGGTGTTTCTGGCGACACAAATTTTGTGGATGAACCTTGTCACCGACGGTGTCACGGCAGTAGCGCTCGGGCTTGAAAAAGCCGAGCCCGACCAGATGCAGCAGGCCCCCCGCGATAAACACACACCCATTCTGGGCACCGGAGGCATCGCCACGATCATTCTGCTGGGCGCGTACACAGGTCTGTCGAGCCTTTGGATCTTCTTTCACCTGATGGATCAGGGGCTGGAACTTGCCCGAACCACGGGTTTCACCGCTATGGTGGTTTTCGAGAAGATCAGCGTCTTTGCCTTCCGCTCCCTCCGGCTGACGGGATGGCGGATCGGGTGGTTCAGCAATCCATTCTTGCTGGGGGCACTCATTGTCACGCTCGGCGCGCAGGTGCTTGCGGTCTATTGGACACCCTTGCAGACACTCTTGCGCACTGTCCCGATAGGCTTGGACGAATGGCTGTTGATAGGTATCTTTGCCTTGCCGATCCTCGTGATCCCCGAAATTCTGAAGGCCGTAGGGCTGCGTGTTCAGCGAACGTAATAATAGGCAAGAAGGCTGAGCATAAAGGCGATCAGCACAAGTATGGAATCAAGGCCGATGTCCCCGATCCGGGGTTTGCGTCTGACAATGAGGCCAATCAGGTAAATCGTCGTCACCACCAGACCAAAGACCAAGGCCAAACTGACGGTAGCGGATACGCCCTGCAAAATCGGGCCGCCACGGAACAGAACATCTGCCGGAAACACCAGCACCAGCATGATCAGGTTGCTGCCAAAGATGTTTGAGATTGCCATAGTGTAAGCACCGATCCGCACAGCCGCGATACTGGTGGTCAGTTCCGGCAATGACGTCGCCGCGGCCAAAAGCGTGACCCCGATAAAACCTGTGCCAAGCCCCGTCTGATCGGCAATACGTTCCGCAAAAATGACCAAAAGCAGACCGAACACAAGAATGGCAAGGCAGGCGGCAAGGGCCTGCCAGATCAAGGCAGCGTTGCCGCGCTCTGCCAATCCTGTTGGCGCGGGAAAGGCCAGCGGGTCGGGATCAGGCAGGTCAACCGGCACCCAATCGCTGCTGTCATCGTATCGGCGCAGCAACCAGACGGCACCAGCATAGATACCCGCAATGCAGACGCTCCCCAGACCAACGCCCGCAAAAACAAATGTTTCACCGAGGTTAATGATCACCAGAACAACCGACAACAGCAAGACAAGCAGGGTCGCCTCCAACGCGTGATTGGCCTTGCGCGGGTAATTCGTGATCGGCCCCCGCGCCCAAAAATCAGACATCGCAAGGATCGCCGTTTGCAAGGTGATCCCGCCAAACAGGTTGTTCAACACCAGATCACGCGCCTGCCCGGCTGCCGCCGTCAGGGTTGTTGCGACCTCAGGCAAGGACGTGGCCAGTGACAGGATCAATAAGCCCATCAGGGATTTGGCAAGTTTGAAGCGGCCCGCAAGCGCATCCGCGAGATAGGCCAACTGCGCGCCCGCAATCCATACGCAGGTCGCACAAAAAGCAAAAACGATCGCGCTTTGCGCAAGGGTTGTTGCGGGCATCTCCATTCGTTTTGTTAACAGCCAGTTTGCCCACTGACTTGATTTCGCTCAATCCGCAATCCGCGCACCCAAGCATACTTGGCATATGACACTTGAACACGGCCACAGCCCCGATGAGATTGCGCAGCGCCTGTCCGGCGGACAGCAAAAGACCCATCTAAAGGACCTGATCTACGGTGGGATAGACGGTGCAGTGACCACCTTCGCCATCGTTGCGGGGGTCGAGGGCGCGGGTCTATCGCATGGCATTATTCTGGCCCGTGGCTTGGCGAATATACTGGCTGACGGGGTTTCGATGGCGGCCAGCAATTACTCGGGCACCAAAGCCGAGCTTGATGACCGAAGACGCATTATCCAGATCGAAGAACGCCATATTGCACTGCACCACGAGGGGGAGCTGGAAGAGCTGCGACAGATTTTGCAAAAGCGCGGCCTGTCGGGGGCTGTCTTGGAACAAGCCACCCAAGCCATCGCAGGGAACAAACAAAAATGGATCGACCTGATGCTCAGCGATGAATATGGGCTCGCGCGCGAGGAACCACAGCCATTGCGCGCCGCAGCAGCCACTTTTGCAGCCTTTATGATTGCCGGTTCAGTCCCTTTGCTACCTTTCCTTCTGGGCTTGCCCAATCCGTTTGAGACGTCCATCGCCGCGACCCTTTTGACGTTTTTCCTGATCGGCACGGGCAAGAGCCGCTGGTCGCTGTCAAAATGGTGGCGTTCAGGCATTGAGACCCTTCTGATCGGTGGTGTTGCGGCGTTGCTCGCCTACAGCGTCGGGGGCCTTTTCCACCCCTGATAGCGGCTTGCGCAATGTCAATTCAGGGCGCGCCCAATCTCCTAGAATGGTCATCAGGATGGAGCGCACATGTTCTCAAACGCTGTCAAAATAATCACGATTTACAATTTCGACATCAAAGTTGATCCAAGCTGGCTGGTGATCGCGTCGCTGGTCACCTGGAGCCTGTCGCAACAGTATTTCCCGGGTGTTGCACCCGGATTGCACAGCCAAGTGTATCTGGTGATGGCGATAACCGCGATGCTCGGTCTTTTTGGCTCCCTCCTGCTGCACGAATTGGCGCATTCCGTTGTTGCGCGGCACCTTGGTGTGCCGATCAGAACGATCACACTCTTCCTGTTTGGCGGTGTTGCGGAACTTGAGGCAGAGCCGACGTCGGCCCGTACAGAGTTCTGGATCGCGATCGCAGGTCCGATCATGTCACTTATCCTCGCCATTGCCTTTTGGACGCTTGCGCAAATAGCAATGGTTGGCGGATCATCAGTGCCCGTGACTGAAGTCATCTCATATCTGGCGTTCATCAACCTTGTGCTGGCCCTTTTCAATCTGATCCCGGCTTTCCCACTGGACGGGGGGCGCATGTTGCGCGCCTTTCTCTGGCACCAAAGCGGTGATGCACTTGCCGCCACGAAAACCGCGGCAAGATCAGGTGCAATATTTGCCTATGCTCTGATGGCATTGGGCATCATGGCATTGTTTCAGGGCGGTGTCGTTGCGGGCATCTGGTATCTACTTATTGGCCTTTTCGTGTTGGTCGCCGCGCGCAGCAGTTATGCCAATCAGCTTGCCCAGACGGCCTATGGTGGCATATCGGTTGAACAGTTGATGAGCAAAAACCCCATCACAACCAGCCCAGAAGTGACGCTGGCAGCGCTGGTCAATCAAACCATGCTCGAACACAACATCAGTTTTCTGCCTGTGGTCGAAGGGCAGGTTCTGCTGGGGCATATTGACCGATCTGTTCTGGCCCGCATTGACCGGGAAAACTGGGCGAATACGCGGGTCGGAGATGTCTTTGTTGGTCTCAACGACACTGTGATGATCCCGCCGGATATGGCGGTTCAGGAACTATTTGAAACCATACGCTCTACCGGACACCGCAAATTTCTGGTCGTGCGCGATCATCAGCTCTTGGGGGTGATAACCCTGTCTGACCTGACCAGATACCTGAGCCAGACCAGCATGTGAAACCAAGCAGCGGCAGTAGCATCACAACAAAGCCGCATCTTTGCTTAACGCCATCGCCTTGACATAGAAAAGCGCCCCAAACCAGGTGAGCCGCTTTCGGTGTCAGACAGTGACCTTGTGCATCACGCGATAGACAGGCAGGCGCATTTTGCCGAATGGTTGATCCGCTGGGTCGTGCTGCCAAGAACAAGGCTTGAAATACCGCTCAAGCCTCTGCGCCCGGAAACAATCAGATCAGCTCCGATCTTCTCCGCATGTGCCAATATCTCAGTCGCGGCATCGCCATGCGGCATCTGTGTCGTGACGTTTTCAAATCGCATGTCCGCCGCGATAACAAGCGCCTCATCCAGAACATGCTGCCCCGCTTTTTCAATTTCCTCAAAGCTGGGTTTGGTGATGGCCGCATGATACCCTGAAACAGCGCCGACAACGAATGCGGCCGTTTCGGCGTGCGGGACATGCATCAACGTCACGGCTCCACCGTAGTGTTTCGCAAGATCATAAGCGATCCGCGCCCCGTTTTTGGCTTTTTCCGATCCGTCGAGTGCAACGATGATTTGTTTAAACATTTGTATTTCCTTCTGGTTTTAAGCAAAGCGTGGTCAAATGGCGATTAACTCCCCTAGGTGGTTTTCCACGTCAGTGACAGTTTGGTTCGACAGGTCTTTCGGAATTTCACCAAGGATTACCGCGCAGAGGCGCGTCAAGTTCTTGCCTGAGAAGTCCGAGCATATGTGGGCCCGCAGTGAGGATCAGCCGGTCAAACCGCTTTTCGGCAACCGCTTTGGCCAAATGTCCCACCACCTCGCTGGCGAAATGTGCATCGCTCAGCTTTTGTAGATCAGGCTGCTCAACCGCGGCGACACCCGGCCCCGCGATACTGTGGCCAACCCCGGCTTTGTCGCGCGGCGCACGGGGCATCTGGGCTGTCCACGCGTATCCGCTGATCGCAGTCAGACCTTTGTCCGGTCCCCGGTTTTCAAACACCCGCGCGCTGCGCGCGTTTGCCAACAAAACCCACGTCACAATCGGTTTCATTCCTGTCTCCTCACGTCGCTGCGCCAAAGTGTGCCCCAGCGATTGAGCAGGCCATTGATACAGGTCAATTGACGCTTGCACGACGCGGTGCCTATTGGCAGCATCCGCCTCAGGAGGCCACGACATGTCCAACACCGCAGAAGACAGCGCAATTTTGCACGCCATCATGGAGGCCGCCGTTGACGCGGTGATCGTGTCGGATCAATCGGGTCATGTCCTCCGGGTGAACGCCGCCGCGGCCAAGCTGTTTCAGTACGAGATCGACGAGATGGTGTCGCAGAGCGTCAACATACTGATGCCCAAAGGTCTTGCCGCGTTGCACGACGGTTTCATGCAGCTTCACCTTGAGACCGGAGAGAAACGGATCATCGGGCTGGGTCGTGATGTCGAAGGGCTGCGCAAGGATGGCAGCGTTTTTCCCCTACATCTGTCAGTGGGCAGTGCACAGATCTCAGAGCAACGCCTGTTCATTGCAATCCTGCACGATCTCACGCGCCGCACGGCGACGGAACAGGCGCTTGCCCGGTCACAGAGGTTGGATGCAATTGGTCAAATGACCGGTGGCATCGCCCATGACTTCAACAATCTTCTGACCGTGATTGTGGGCAATCTGGAACTGCTCGACATGCGCGATCCGGACGCACGGCAGGCACCGCTGATCAAAGACGCGCTTGAGGCCGCCGAATTGGGTGCTGATCTGACAAGCCGCTTGATGGTGTTCGCCCGCCGCAGCAACCTCAAACCCGTGCGCGCCGACCTGCGCGATCTGTGCTCGGACACGCTCAACCTTTTGAAACGCACACTGGGTGCTATGTACCATATCAAGACGGATTTTCCCGATGATGTTGATCCGGTGATGGTGGATCCGGTTCAGCTGCAATCGGCGCTGATGAACCTCGCTCTGAACGCGCGTGATGCAATGGGCACGGGGGGTGAGCTGCTGGTGTCCATCGCAAACGTGAGCATTGATGACACCTATATGGCGCAGGAAACGGACATTGCGGCTGGCGATTATGTGCGCCTGTCGGTCAGCGATGATGGTGCAGGCATGAGCCTGGAGGCGCAGCGCCGCGCGTTTGAGCCGTTTTTCACCACCAAATCCAAGACCGGAGGCACGGGGCTGGGGTTAGCGATGGTTTATGGCTTTGTCCGGCAATCGGGCGGGCATGTCACGCTTTACAGTGAGCTTGGCCTTGGCAGCAGTTTCGCGCTCTATTTCCCTTCGGTCGCTGACGCAGCGGGTACCTTGGGGCCGGATACAAATGCCGAAAATGGTGTCATGCCGAAAGGCCAAAGCCAGCGCATTCTGATTGTGGAGGACAATCCAAAAGTGCGCAAACTGTCGATCGAGCGTATCCGTGACCTTGGGTATCAGACACTGGAAGCAGAAAGCGGTGACGCCGCCTATGAGATGCTGCACGCGGGCGCACAGGTCGATCTTGTGTTTTCGGACCTTGTGATGCCGGGGGAGTTAAACGGATATGACCTTGCCGCCAGAGTGGCGAAAGAATTTCCATCGATCAAGGTATTGCTGACCTCCGGCTATGCCAGCGATGTGGTCACCGGTTCAATGAAACTGGATGACAATTACGACATTCTGCACAAACCCTATCGCCAATCCGATCTGGCGCTGCGCCTTCAGGCGCTTTTACAAGGCACCTGACCCGCCTCAATCACCTGGACGTCACCCACAAAGCTATAGCCAATACCGCGCACCGTCTTGATCAGTTTCGGTTCAGATGGATCACGCTCGATCTTTTTACGCAGGCGGGCCACCTGATTGTCGATGGTCCGGTCTAGCGGGCTCCATTCGATGCCACCTGTCAAATCCATCAGCTGATCACGGCTCAGCACCCGCTTTGGACGGGTCAAGAACACGTCCAGCAGCTTGAAATCACCGCTTGTCAGGGGGCTATCCGCCCCTTTGCGGTCGATCAGCGCGAATTCATCCGGAATGGCCGTCATTCCGTCAAAGTGGTATCGCGTGCTTGCCAGTGCGGGTTTTTGCGCAACCAGGGTTTCTTCTTTCGGCGGGTGCGCCACCTCAAACCTGCGCAAAACGCTCCTGATCCGCGCGATCACCTCGCGGACGTGGAACGGTTTGGTGATGTAATCGTCGGCCCCCACCTCAAGTCCGACAACACGGTCAATCACGTCGTCCTTGCCAGATATCATGATGATCGGAACACGTGACGTGGCTCTGATCTGGCGCGCCAGATCTAAGCCGTTCTCCGCTGCCAGATGGATGTCCAAGGTAATCAGATCAACCTGAGCGCTTTCAAGCGCGTGTTGAATCCCGTCCATCGTCTCTGTTTCCAGCACAACAAAACCGTCGTCTTGCAGGACGTTGCGCAAAAGGGCTCGAATTTTCGGATCGTCATCAACCACAAGAATTGAGTGATCTGTCATCATCGCCTCCTACTGCGGGTTGAGCCCCAAAACGAAGGCACATTTTGGGAAAGCCGCACACACAACCGCAAGCGCCGTTACAAAACGATACAAATGGTTACGATCATCACATTATTCAACTTACAGCTTTTACTCAAGTTGGCCCCTGATCTAATCGGGAGTCTGCCAAGATGTACGTCACCATACCATCCGAGTTTTCCGACACGCCCTGCGTTCAAAAAATTTGCGGCACCGCGCCCTGCATTGCAGCGGCACGCCTGAAAACAGGGGCATATCTGTATTTCGAAGGGGATGAGGTCGAGTGCCTTTATCAGGTTACAGCAGGAGTGCTGCGCCTTACGCGGATGCTTGCTGACGGGCGCCGTCAGGTGATTGCCTTTGGGTATCCCGGTGACATTGTTGGGTTTCCATCCGGCGGTCTGCATCACACCGATTGCGAGGCGCTGACGGATGTTGAACTGCAACCCTACCGCCGCTCCTATCTTGAAAGCGGCGACGGCGACGCCAGCCTGCATAAAGCACTCTTGCAAGCAGCCCTGCGCGAGATCAGCGCGATGCAAGACCATTTCATGATGCTGGGCCGGAAATCCGCCGGCGAAAAGCTGGCGTCCTTTCTGTGCGTTCTTGCGGATCGGGTCGGGACAGAGGTTGGCACCAGAACACAATTCACCCTACCTATGAGCCGGTCTGACATTGCCGATTTTCTGGGCCTGACAACCGAAACCATCAGCCGCACGATGACGCAGTTGCGCAAGGCCAAGATCATCCGGATCGAGAACATTCACACGATCATCATTGAGCGCCCGGCCGCTTTGCTCAGCCTGTCGATGGGTGCCACAGACTGACCCGGGCTTTCAGCGTTTGCAGTCAGGCCGCGCATTTCATGCGCGGCCTTTTCGCTTAATCTAAGGCACCGGCCACAGGGCGCGCAGGTCTGCGGGCAGGCTGGCGCGGACGTCTTCAACCTCGCCCCGGCTGATACGCGCGTTGATCAGATCAAAGACACATGTGATGTCATCACGCCCCCGGTATTCATCTGTCTCACGCATCTGGGTGCGGATAAAAGCGACAAAATCCTCAGCATGCCGTTCCTTGATCGGGGTCAGCTTGGGCACCCACCCTTCGAAAAAGAAACCACGGATCAGCAGCGGCAATTGCGCCGACAGCTGCGCCACTTCGTTCACCATGAGATGATCGCGGACCCGGTGCAGCACCACCCGCATCAGCCGCAAGGCACTGCGGTGTGACGCATAATCCAGCCGGTCCGCCAGCTCATTCACCCACTCATGGGTCAGATGTACGCTGTGGTCGATCCCTTCTAAACCTTGCGCGGTCATGGCGGTTCTCCTGTTTTCAGTTCAGTCTTCAATTGGCTTCATATCGACGTCGAGAACGACATCAGGCGTGCTGATCAACGATTGGAAAATCGCGCGGGTCATGGCACCAATGCCCAAAAGTACAAGTGTGTAATTTGCCACCCACCCCACAAACGGGATGAAGTTCAGCAAGGCGATAAAGATGATCGCCCCCGCAAAGACAACCAGTCGCACGAGCATGTTTGGATCATCGTCACCGCCCAGACCCGTCCATATGCGCAGCGCCACACTATAGGCACCCAAAGCATACCCAAGCGTCCAGGCCACAACGATCGCCAGCAGCACAATTGGCGTGAAGGGCAGACCAACGATCGTCAATGCGGTGATCGGCACCATTCCAAAGAGCATCGACAGCCCGATCACGCCAAGCAACAGCGTCCGGCCCGGTGCCTTTGCAATGCTGAGACGCATGGCGGCAAGGCGTTTGGGCATGAACGCCAGCATCAGGGCGGCCAGCGCCACAAAGAACAACAAAGAGATGAGAAAGCCAAACATCATCGACGCAAACGTCGGGAATGTGGGCATGTCCTTGCCTACATCCTGCCACTCCTCAAAGACACGCCCCCCCGAGACTTTCTGAAATGTCACGCGGTCGGCCGAGGCAACACGGGCAGGAACGCTCATCTTTTCCCCGGTGCTGTAAGTCAGCATCCCGTCAACAACTGCGTCCGGCCCAAATGACAGGGTTTGCGCCACAACGTGTACATCGCCCGTGATCGGCGCATTCAGAATGACATCGCGGCCCGCAACGGACAACGCACCGCCCACTGAACCCTCGACCGTGACCGAATTGCCCATCAACCTGACATTGCCTTTGGTCTCAGAGGTGGTTTCCGTGCGCACCGAAAACCCCATCGCCGCCAGATCCTCGGCGACATTACTCCGGATCACAACCGTACCGCCCATTACGTAAAGGTCCTCAGACGCATCCGCGCTCACCGACACATCAAGGCCCGATACATGCAGATCGCCTTGCGACGCACCGTTTATTTTGGCTGAACGCGCCGCGACAAAGGTATCGCCAACCGTATCGACAGATTGATTGACCTGCGCACCAGCAAGAAACGTATCATCGCCGTTATGGGTTGATACCGTATCCGCCGGCACGATCTGCGGGAGAACGGACAAAGCGATGATGGCTGTTAAATTCGGGAAAATGGACATGGCGGACCTTTCTTCGGCAGCTTTCGGTGCCACTGAGATACGCCAGACCGCGCAAGGTCGATTGATCGGGATCAATCGGTCGCCCCTGTCGCTTGTTATGCCAAGTAAGACACAAACAGTGTCGGCTGCGCTGAAAGGAGATTGCAGATGTCACGCCAAACCCTGTCACACCCACGGACCAACAGATCAGAGACCGCTCTTTTTCCTTCACTGCAAAGGGAAATGAACCGCCTGCTCGATCAGTTTAAGTCAGGCTTTCCGATGCTGGAGGACGACCCGCATCCCTTCGGTGAGGGACCGTCCTTTCCGGCCATTGATGTTGTCGGAACCGACGACGCCATCGAGGTTACCGCAGAGGTGCCTGGCGTCAAAGAGGATGACCTTGATGTCACTGTATCGGGCGAGACGTTGATCCTAAAAGGTGAGAAAAGCGCCGATCATGAGGAAACCGAAGACAACTACCACCTGATTGAGCGGCGCTACGGCAGTTTTCGCCGTCAAATCCCGCTTGGCTTTGCGCCAGAGGACGGTGCGGTGGATGCCGACTTTGCCGATGGCATCCTGAAGCTGCGCATCGCCAAACCTGCCACGGCCAAGGCCGGCGTCCAGAAAATCAAGATCAAGAAAACCTGAACCTGTCCGGGGCACGTTTCAGCGCCCCGGCTGACGACCATATCAAGGAGCGACATCATGAGCCCCAAAACCATTCTGGTCTGTCTGACCACACCCGATCACGCCGCAACCTTGTTGAAAGTCGCGGTGCCCCTTGCGCGCAAACACGGGGCCCATTTGATTGGACTGCACACGATTGAGGCATTGGTCGTCTACCCCGGCATCGCCATGCACGTGCCTGAACACGCCTTTGCGTCCTTTAACGAAAGTCAGAAAGAAGAGGCTGATGCGATCAAAGCCGTCTTTACCAAACACACCGCGGCCGAAGACTTTGTCAGCGAATATCGCCTGATCCGCGCCGAAACGAGCTCCGCATCCGAGCGCATGATCGAAAGTGCGCGCGCAGCGGATCTGGTGATCATGGCGCATGAGGACAAGAACAGCGATCGGTTTGACCAGCGCCACGCGCAGTCACAGGTGATCCGCGAAAGCGGGCGTCCCGTGATCATTGTCCCGCTTGATTATGATGGTCCTGAAATTGGCAAAAACTTTCTGCTGGGCTGGAGCGATACGCGTGAAGCGGCGCGGGCCGCGCATGACATGCTGGGCCTTGCCGACGAGGGCGCAGAGCTGACGGTTCTGCGCGTCGGAAAATCACACAAGGACGCTTTCAAGGATTCCGACGCCATCGACATGTCTGAGATGTTTGCGCGGCATGGCATCAAGACAACGCTGGAGCACCGCGAAGCGATGGGTGACAGCATTGCCGAAATTCTCAGCTCGGTTGCCTTTGAAAAAGGCGCGGACCTGATCGTGACCGGGGCCTTTGGCCATTCACGCGCCTATGACTTTGTCATCGGTGCCACAACCTACGCGCTGCTCAAGGATCAGAAAATACCGGTCCTGTTCAGTAAGTAGCCGCAGGCACGGCAATGTCGGACCATATCGGCAAATGGTCCGACGCGACGCGCGCCAGTTTTCCTTGTTCAACTCCCGCATCGCGCATCTTGACCCCATGTGACACTGCAAACCGATCAAGTGCCGCGATGGGGCGTCTGGCATGGAAAGACCGTCCGGGGCTGTGGACATTGAACCGCTCGGCCAGTGGTTCCAACCCCCTGTGCGGCGACCATTCGTTGAAGTCACCTGCAATCACGCAATGCGCATCCGCCTTTGTCGCGGTGTTCAGCGCCTCCAGTTGTGCCTGCCTGTCACGCCGCCTGAGCCCCAAATGCGCCGCCACCACAGTTAATCCCGAACCGATATCCAACGTCAGACGTACGGCCCCGCGCGGCTCGAACCCTGGCAAAGCGATCCTTTGAATGTGGAACGCCGACAGCCCTTTTCGCACCAGAACCGCGTTCCCGTGCCAACCAATGCTGACGTCATTCTCCGACACGGCGACAACATCAAAATCAGTCTCGGTTTCGATGATCCTGCGCGGCAGGGCCGTCGGGCGTGACCCCAACCTTTTGTCGGCCTCCTGCAAGACAACAACATCCGCTCCAAGACCGTTGATCACCTGCAAGATGCGTTCGGGCTTGCGTTTTTGATCAAGCCCACGGGCCTTGCGCATGTTATAGCTGGCAATACGTATCTGGTGCGGTTCCATGTATTGCATATAGGTATGAATAGCGAAAAATGAACGCTAGAGCAGCGGAGAATTTGTGAAACTGATCAGGGAAAGCAGCGGCACCATGCTGGTGATCTGGGCCATGCTTCTTGGCACGGCACTGATCGCACTGGGGCTCGCGCGCTGGTCGCTGGCCTTTGTCAGCTTTGCGACGCTGGCGCTTTCGCTTGTGCCTCCCCTGCTGGCCGCGCGCTGGTCTCTGAGGCTGCCGCTGCCGTTCCTGCTTTTTACGACCTTGTTCTTTTTCGGCTCTATCTTTCTGGGTGAGGCCTTTGATTTTTATGAACGCCTGTGGTGGTGGGATCTGGCACTGCACGCGTCCTCCGCAATCGGATTTGGCCTTACAGGGTTTCTATTTGTTTTCATGCTGTTTGAGGGCGACAGGTTCGCGGCCCCGCCCGCCGCCATCGCCTTTATCAGTTTTTGCGTTGCGATGACCGTCGGGGCCACGTGGGAGATCTTTGAATTTGCGATGGATACGTTTTTCGGCCTGAACATGCAGAAATCTGGCCTGAATGACACGATGGGTGACCTGATCGTGGATGCCATCGGTGGTCTGATCGCGAGTGTGACGGGATACTTCTATCTGCACCGTGATGCTGCTGGACCGTTGGGACTTGGGTTGAGCCAATTCATCAAAATGAACAGACGACTTTATCTGAAATACAAGGAGCACCTGAAAAAATAACGCGTCGATTGAGCAATCTCAATCGGGTGCCGCCCGTCATGCGCCACGATGCCAATAGGACCCCAACGGCAGGAGGCAGCGCCAATGACGATGGCACCACACTATGGATCGACAGACGATCCAGCCAGGCAGAGCCGGTTCCCCACAGCTTACACAATCCTCTTTGTGTTGATCGTCGTTATGGCCGCGCTGACATGGCTTGTTCCTGCCGGAGAATACCAACGCGCGCCGAACACTGCGTTGGGCAAAGACGTCCCCGTCCCCGGCACCTACGCGCAGGTTGAGGCGGCACCGCAAGGGGTCATGGACGTTCTGCTGGCCCCGGTTGCGGGCTTTTATGATCCATCTTCCTACACCGCCAATGCCATCGACGTGTCGCTGTTCGTGCTGATCGTCGGCGGCTTTCTGGGGGTGGTGACGGCCACGGGCGCAATCAACACTGGCGTCGCACGCGCCATGCGGCGGCTGGAAGGGCGCGAGAAATGGATGATCCCGATTATGATGGCGCTGTTTGCGGCGGGCGGGACAACCTACGGCATGGCCGAGGAAACGCTCGCGTTCTATGTTCTGCTGATCCCGATTATGATTGCTGCGGGATACGACGCACTGACCGGTGTGGCCATCATCATGCTGGGCGCGGGCGTGGGTGTCATCGGCTCCACCATCAATCCGTTTTCCACAGCGATTGCATCGAATGCCGCCGGGATACCCTTCACCGACGGCATGCCCTTGCGCTTTGCCATTCTCGGGCTGGCGTGGCTCGCCGCCGTTGCTTTCGTGATGCGCTACGCCGAGCGGGTGCGCCTTGATCCGTCCCGCTCGCTTGTCGCGCATATGAAAGAAGCGAACGAGGCACATTTCCTGCAAGAGCATGCGCCTGATCAAGACGCATATCTGACGGGCATGCACATCCTGATCCTGTTTGCCGCCACCTTTGTTGTGATGGTTTGGGGCGTCGCCAGCCAAGGGTGGTGGATGACGGAAATGTCTGCCCTCTTTCTCGCCTCGGCCATCGTGATCGGCACGCTGGGCTGGCTGGGCGAAAAGATGTTCACGGACGCTTTTGTCGACGGTGCACGCGATCTGCTGGGCGTTGCCCTCGTCATCGGGTTGGCACGCGGCATCGTGATCATCATGGATCAGGGTCGCGTCACCGACACCTTTCTGCACACGTTTGAGGGTTGGATCAGCGGAATGTCACAGGTCGCTTTCGTCGACGCGTTGTTTGGCATCGAAGCCTTGATGAGCTTTCTGGTCCCCTCCACCTCCGGCCTTACCGTTTTGTCGATGCCGATCATGGCACCGCTCTCTGATTTTGCGGGTGTGAGCCGCGATCTGGCGGTCACCGCGTTTCAAACCGCCATCGGGATCACCAATCTGGTGGCCCCCACCTATGCCGTCGTTGTCGGCGGCCTCGCCATCGGACGCATCCCGTACAACACATGGCTCAGGTTCGTTTGGCCTTTACTGCTGATCCTATCGCTGATGTCCATGGCGCTGTTAAGCGGGGCGGTGATGCTATGACCGCCCCGCTTGGCGTACATTCCGAAGTGGGCAAACTGCGCACCGTTATGGTCTCACGGCCCGGTCTTGCCCATGAACGGCTGACGCCCAGCAACTACGATGCGCTTCTGTTTGACGATGTGTTCTGGGTCGACAAAGCGCGCAAGGATCACTTTGCGTTTTGTGACAAAATGCGCGACCGGGGCGTTGAGGTGTTGGAACAGCACGACCTGCTGACCGATATCCTTGATCAGCCTGAGGCGCGGGCCTGGCTGTTGGATCGCAAGATCACCGAAGACCATATTGGCGTTGGTATGATGAATGAGCTGCGCGGCTGGCTGAATGAGCTGCCTGCCACGGCGCTCACGCGTTTCTTAACCGGTGGGATCACCGTGAAAGACTTGCCTTTCGCACCACATAGCATGTTCGGACGGTTCCTTGGGCCGGACGGTTTTGTGCTGCCGCCTCTCCCCAATCTGATTTTCACCCGTGATACCTCTTGCTGGATTTACGGCGGTGTCACGATGAACCCGATGCACTGGCCCGCCCGGCAGCAGGAAACGCTGATTGCCGCCGCCATCTATCGGTTTCATTCACGCTTCAAAGGCAAGACGACGGTTTGGTGGGGCAATCCTGATCAGGATTTTGGCCCCGCGACGTTGGAAGGTGGCGACCTGATGCCCATCGGCAAGGGCTGTGTGCTGGTCGGGATGGGCGAACGCACCACGCCGCAAGCCGTGGGACAATTGGCCGTTTCGCTCTTCGATCAGGGGGCGGTTGAACGTGTGATCGCCTGCCAGATGCCCGCATCGCGCGCCGCGATGCACCTCGACACGGTGTTTTCTTTCTGTGACCGGCAGACCGTGACCAGCTTTACGCAGGTTGCGGACCAGATCAAATGCTATTCGCTGTATCCCGACGACAAACACGCGCTGCGCGTGGTCGAAGACCCCGGCCATATCTTTGATATCGTTCAGGAGGCGCTACACATCGACAGCCTGCACATCATCGGAACCGGAGGCGATCATTTTGAACAGGAGCGCGAGCAGTGGGACGATGGCAACAACGTGGTCGCGTTGGAACCGGGCGTGGTGCTGGCCTATGACCGCAATGTCCATACCAACACGCTGTTGCGCAAAGCGGGCATCGAAGTGATCACCATCCGGGGGGCAGAGCTTGGCCGCGGGCGCGGTGGGGGCCATTGCATGACCTGTCCGATTTCCCGCGATCCGGTGGAGTAACCGCATGTCCTTCAATCTCAAGAACCGCTCGTTTCTGTCCCTCCGGGACTTCACCCCGCAGGAGATCAGGTTCCTTTTGAAGCTCTCCGCCGATCTCAAAGCCGCCAAGTACGCCGGAACCGAACAGCAAACTCTCAAGGGCCGCGAGATTGCGTTGATCTTTGAGAAGAATTCGACCCGCACACGCGTTGGGTTTGAGGTTGCGGCGCACGATCAAGGCGCGCATGTCACCTATATGGGGCCCACTGGAAGCCACATCGGCAAGAAGGAAAGCATCAAGGATACCGCCCGCGTGCTGGGCCGCGTGTACGACGCGATTGAGTATCGGGGGTTCGGACAAGGGGTGGTAGAAACGTTGGCGCGTTGGTCCGGCGTGCCGGTTTACAACGGGCTGACGGATGAGTTTCACCCGACGCAAATCCTTGCCGACGTGCTGACCATGACCGAACACATCGAAAAGCCGCTTGGCCAGATTGCGTTCTGTTTTCTGGGGGACACGGGCAACAACATGGGCGACAGCCTGTTGATTGGTGCCGCAAAACTGGGCATGGATGTGCGCCTGTGCGGGCCGAAAACGCTTTGGCCTGACAAGGCAATCGTCACTGCGGCGCTGGCCGAGGCCAAACTGACCGGCGCGCGTATCCTGTTGACCGAAGACCTGCAGCAGGGCGTCAGCGCATGTGACGTGATCTATACGGATGTCTGGGTCTCGATGGGCGAGCCTGATGACGTCTGGGCGGACCGGATCAAACTGCTGATGCCCTATCAGGTGAACAGCGACGTGATGGCGATGACCGGGAACCCGCATACCAAATTCATGCACTGTCTGCCTGCGTTCCATAATACCGACACCGAAGTAGGACAGCACATCCGGGACACCTTTGGACTGGATGCGATGGAAGTTACCGAAGACGTGTTTGAAAGCCCCGCCTCAATCGTGTTTGATCAGGCGGAGAACCGAATGCACACCATCAAGGCCGCTCTGGTCGCAACCTTGGGGAACTGAATGCGTATTGTTGTGGCTTTGGGCGGCAATGCCCTGTCGAAACGCGGTGAAACACTCACGGCGGAAGGCCAGCGCGCCAGCATCAAGGTCGCGGCAAAATCACTGGCCGCGCTGCTGGAAGCCGGGCACGAGGTCGTGGTCACCCACGGCAACGGTCCGCAGGTGGGCTATCTGGCGTTGCAGGGCGGTCCCTTTCCGCTGGATGTGCTGGGGGCGGAAACCGACGGCATGATCGGTTATGTGCTTCAACAGGAGCTGGACAACGCCTATGCGCCCGACGCGCAGTACGCGACCTTGCTGACCCAAATTGAGGTCGATCCGAATGATCCGGCCTTTCAGAAACCAACCAAGTTCATCGGGCCGATCTATACAGAGGAAGACGCCGCAAAACTAAGCGCTGAGCGCGGCTGGACCATCGGTCAGGACGGGGCACATTTCCGCCGCACGGTGCCCTCCCCCCGGCCCAAACGGATTCTGGAGATAACCGTGATCAACCTGCTGCTTGACCGCGGGGTCATTGTGATATGCGCGGGCGGCGGCGGCATTCCGGTGGTCCAAAAGCCCGACGGCACCATGATTGGCGTTGAAGCCGTCATCGACAAGGATCATGCCAGCGGCCATCTGGCCCGCGCGCTGGAAGCGGACGCGTTCTTGATGCTCACGGACGTTGAGGGCGTGTTTGACGGGTGGGGGACGCCGGGTCAGACGCTGATCCGTCAGGCCACACCGCAAGAAATGGCCCAGAAGTCTTTCCCGCCGGGGTCTATGGGTCCAAAGGTCGAGGCCGCCTGCGACTTTGCCCGCGCCACGGGCGGATTTGCGGCGATCGGACGCTTGGCCGATTGTGTGGAATTGGTCGATGGCACCACCGGCACGCGCATCAGCGAGACGTCCCAAGACGGCTGATCAAGATACCTCTCAGGTGCTCCAAGGATGGGCATGCACGTCCCGCCCGGAATGGCCTTTCATGATCTCAATCGCAGCGTGCTCGCGCTCTTTGTTACGCACACGCACCCAAAGCAAAATACCGCCCTGCTGAATTTGTCCGGCGTAATAATCCTTGTGATGTTGTCCGACGCGACGCGCCAGAAGTGTGCCGATCACCGCCGCCGGACTGCCGCCGATGGCGATTGCGGCGATAGAGGCCGCAAGCGTGCTGGCCGGTGTCAGCAGTGCAGTCATGGCAATGAAGGAGCCGACAAAAAAGAACCCTCCCGCGATGGCACCTTCCAGCTCCCCTATCGCCTCCTCGGACACAAAATGCGCGCGTGGTGCCGCTGGATCATCCTCAAGGTCGGCGGCCCGCCAGTATGCCTTGCCAAGCTTTTCCTTGAGAACCTCCGCATCGGCCAAAAGGCTTATGTCAGAATGATGAATGCCAACCGCGCGCAGATCATATAACGCCGCTTGCAAATCTGCATGGGTGTCAAAGACGCCGACCACTTCGGGGGTGTCGATCACGGTGACGTGGGCATCAGTGTTTGGGTCATGTGTCATTGGATATCCTCATATTCCTCACCAGATTGCCAGATCGCACAGACGTCGGATTGATCCATCTCAATGGGTGCACCGCAGCAGCACCTAGATTGCCAAAAGCGCGCCGGATGTATGCGGGCCAAAGAAACACATCGAAAAAGAGGAGAGTTCAGCCATGAAAGGCTTTGTCGACAATATCGAGAAGCGCACAGAAGAAAACGTCAACTTCCGGGAGGTTCTTTATACCGGTGCAAACCTTCAACTGGTCTTGATGGCATTAAAGCCGGGCGAGGAGATCGGAGAGGAAGTTCGCGACGACCACGATCAGTTCTTTCGGTTCGAAAACGGACACGGCGAGGTCTGGATCGACGGTGTCGCCAACCCGGTCAAATCAGACGACGGCGTGATTGTTCCCGCAGGGGCACGGCGCAATGTCATCAACACGGGCACGGACGTGTTGCCGATGTACACGATCTACGGGCCACCCGAACACGCCGAAGGGACCGTTCATCAGACCAAGGCCGAAGCCGACGCAGCCGATGAGCATTTCGATGGCAGAACGACAGAACGCGCGGTCGTCGCTGGCTAGGGTAGGGATGGAGGGGCCTTGTCCCTAAGCGAATAATCTCAGCGCCGATGCCCGCTTTTGATTGAAGGGGGCATCGCGCAAAGCCCTAAGCCTCGGGCAGCGCTTCGTACTGGGCCAAACGGCGCAGCACCGCGTCCCGTTCTTCCAGCAAGTCCAGCACAAGGGCCACACCGGCCATGTTGATCCCCAAATCGCGGCTGAGGCGGCGCCCCTTTTTTGCGCGCACGATATTGGCCCCGACAAAATGCCAATGTGCCACGGTACTGCCCTTGGGCTCAAGCACGCCGTGCTCAACAAGCTCAATCACCCATGCTTCATCCGCCTGACAGAACCGGCAAAGATCCGGCAGGGTCAGCGCATCAACAACATCACTTCGTTTAGTGGTCTTTTTCATCAGTCATCCTCCCAGATTGACGCGTGGATCAAAGGGCATGTCTTTGGCCATCTTCTCAAAGAACGCGCGCGCCTCATCCGTTTCTACTTTGGGGTTCACGATCTTGAGCGTGGCATAGATGTCGCCCGCAGGCGCACCCGGCAGACCCTTGCCCTTGAGCCGCATTTTCTGACCCGTGCGCGCGTTTTTCGGAATGCGCAGATCGACCTTGCCGCCGGGCGTCGGCATCACAACATGACCGCCCAACGCCGCTTCCCAAGGGGCAATCGGCAGATCAAGGTAGAGGTCTTTGCCATCGGGGCGGTAGACCGGATGCGGTGCGAACATGACCTCAAGAAACAGATCACCCGCAGGGCCCTGCCCAAATCCGGGATCGCCCTGACCCGTCAGGCGAATATGCTGCCCCTGCGCGATACCTCTGGGGATGGTGACGTTAACCGTCCGGTTTTGTAGCGCCACTTTTCCATCAGGTCCCATCACCGGGGACCGCAGGCTAAGCTGCCTTGTAGCACCACGATAGGAGTCTTCGACCGCAATCTCAATCCGGCCATGGCTGTCAGCACCCTGCGCCGATCCCATCCCGCCGGACTGGCCAGCGCCGCGGCGAAACAACGTCTCGAAGAAATCGCTGAACCCAGCCTCGCTTTGCGGTCCCCCTTCGGAGAAAGAGTATCCCGTATCCCAGCCGGGTGGCGGGCGATACGCACCCTGCCCTTGTGGCGGTTCCTGCCCCAACTGGTCATAGGCCGCGCGACGTTCGGGGTCTTTCAGCACTTCGTAGGCTTCGTTCAAATCCTTGAATTTGGCCTCCGCATCAGCGCCGGTATTGATATCGGGGTGATACTTTCGCGCCCGTTTGCGAAACGCCTTCTTGATGTCATCTGCGTTGGCGTCCTTCGCCACGCCGAGAACCTTGTAGTAATCCTTGAATTCCATCGCGACTTTTTCCACGCAAATTTATTGCCGGTAGCCTGACACCTTCATGCTGCACCACGATTGATCTTTGTCAGTTCGGCGGGGCGCGCGCATGCAAAAATCTGGATGGCCCTTGGAAATGGAGAGTGCGATGAACCGCCGGACAATACTTTTTGTGATGAATGCAGATACCACAGAGGATCATATCAGCGATGCCGCAGAAGCCGCGGCACGGGACGGTGCCCACCTGATCTGCCTTGTTCTGGCTCCGGCACCCGCATTGCCGATGTATGCCTTTGGCGTACCGCCATATGGCGGCATGAACATCCCGGACAATTGGCCTGATCTGGTTTCCGCAGCCCGGGATGCCCAAAAAGATCAGGTTGATGGCGTCGAGGCACTGCTTGCCAAAAGCAATGCTTCGGGCAATGTCGTGTCCGCATTGTGCGTGACGCAGGACGTCAAACATCATGTTGCACGGGTGGCCAGCGTCAGCGACGAGGCCTTCTTTGCCGCGAACCTGCGCGACACCTCCGATATCATGCGCGAAGCGGCGGCTGGCGTTCTGTTCCATTCACCGATCGGGTTTCGCATCAACGGCTCAATGTCGCACACAACCGACCGTGTCTTTGTTGCATGGGACAGCAGCGAAGCCGCAGCCGCAGCAGCCCACGCCGCCCTCCCTTATCTGAAAGAAGCCAAAGAGGTGTTGATCGGCTGCATTGATCCGGTGATGACCGCTGAGCGTGATGGACAGGACCCCGGTACGGACATTGCTCAGTGGCTCAGTCATCATGGGTGCAACGTCGCCGTGACCCAGTTTCCAAGCGGTGGACGCGAAGTGGGTCAATGCATTCAAGACCGCGCGCAGGAATTCGGTGCCGATCTGATCGTCATGGGCGCTTACGGCCATTCGCGGATAATCCAAACTGTTTTGGGCGGGACCACCCGGTCGATGATGGAACAGACCGAGATACCGGTGTTGTTTGCACATTAGACTTAGGACCGCGCGGCGGCAAAACGCATCCGCTCGGTTCTTCGGGGGTCTGACCCCAAAAGCAAAAGTCGGAAAACCTGAATCACTTGACGCTGCCTGAAATCAAAGATTTCAACGCGTTAAGTGATGCTTTTCTGTTGCAGATTAATCCGGTTTCGCTCTAAGCGGCTGACAATGCCCGATACGCATCATGCTGGGACAAATAGACCTGCCCCGTCAGATGATCGAGCAGATGACCCTTGTCCAGACGATCCATCACCGGGCCTTTAACCTCTGACAGAGACAGATCAATGCCCATCTCTCTCAACCGGATGTTGATCATCTCAAGCGTTTCCAGCGCGCTCAAATCGATTTCATTCACCGCGGAACACATCAACACGACATGCTTGAGGGCTTTGTCTTCGATCACCCGGTCATAGATGTAGTCTTCGAGAAACCGGGCATTGGCGAAATAGAGGCTTTGATCAATGCGCAAGCTCAGCACTGTCGGATCAGTCAGAACCTCGTGCCGCAGAATGTTGCGAAAATGCTCGGTCCCGGCGACCCGTCCGACTTCGGCCACATGGGGGCGCGATGTGTCATACAAAAACAGCAGAACGGACAGAACGACACCGGCGGTCACACCAATTTCGACCCCGAGGGCCAGTGTCAGCAGCATCGTGGCGGCAACTGCGCCAAAGTCACGTTTGGAATAGGTCCAGCTGTGCCGCAACGTGCCAAAATCAACCAGCGACAGGACCGCAACGATGATGGTGGCGGCAAGCGTCGCTTTGGGCAGAAAATAGATCAGAGGTGTCAGAAACAACGCCGCAATAGCCAGCCCAACAGCCGTAAAGGCACCGGCTGCGGGTGTTTCTGCCCCTGCATCGAAATTCACAACAGAACGTGAAAAACCCCCGGTCACTGGCAAACCGCCAGTCAGGGAGGCCCCGATGTTGGCAGCGCCCAAGCCGATCAACTCCTGATCAGGGTCGATGCGCTGACGCTTTTTGGTGGCCAAGGTTTGCGCGACCGAGATGGATTCAACAAACCCGATGATGGAAATGAGAAACGCGGGCAAAACCAGCGCCGAGATCAGATCAAACGACAAGTCCGGCCACGTGAACGGTGGCAGGCTCTTTGGGACCACACCAACGATTTTGACCCCGCTTTCATCAAGGTTGTATCCCCGCACCAGCAACGTGGTCACGACAACGACCAGCACCGGCCCTGCCTTGGCCGCGAAATCTGCGGCCCCTGCCCTCAGACCGATACGGATTAACGCCGGACGCAGGCCCGTGCGAACCCAAAACAGAAACGCAATTGCGGCCGCTCCGATGGCGAGGCTCAGCCCGTTGAATGCCTCAAGCTGTTGAAAGAGGGAGGCCAGAATTTCCACAAGGGTGTGGCCCGCAGCCTCAATGCCCAGCACATGTTTCAATTGGCTGACGGCAATCAGAATGCCCGAAGCAGTGATAAATCCCGAGATGACAGGATGCGACAGAAAGTTAGCGACGAACCCAAGCCGCAAGACACCCATGGCCAGCAAAATAGCCCCCGAAAGCGCCGCGAGCGTCAGCGCGGCGCTGACATATCCAACATCAAGGGTCTGTGTCACATCGGCAATCGTGGCTGCCGTCATCAGCGACACAACAGCAACCGGACCAACCGCCAAAGACCGACTGGTGCCGAAGACGCTATAGAGCAGGATCGGCACGATTGAGGCGTAAAGCCCCGCCTCTGGCGGTAGCCCTGCCAGCATCGCGTAAGCCAATGACTGCGGGATCAGCATGATCGTGACGATCAATGCCGCCGTCAGATCATTGAGCGCGGTCGTGCCGTCATACTGGCGTCCCCACTCCAGTATCGGCAAGAAGCGCGTCCAAGTATGCGTCTGCCCAGGGTTCTGTCGCGCCACAATCAGTCCACCGAAATTTTTTCAGGTGTGGCGAGCCATTCGCGGCCTTTCAGCATCGCCTGCCAATAGACCGGCGGCAGGATTCTCTCCTTGAGCAACCACGCAAGGCGGCTTGGCTTCGTCCCGTCAATCAACCACTTCGGAAAGCTCGGGTGCAACGTGCCGCCATAGCCAAACTCGGCCAAAACGATCTTGCCCCGCTCAACGGTCAAAGGGCACGACCCATATCCATCGTACTGCGCCACGGGCGCGCGGCCACTGATGTCGGCGACAATGTTGTCCGCCACCACAGGCGCTTGTTTGCGCGCCGCCGCAGCCGTCTTGGCGTTGGGCGCGTTCATCACGTCCCCCAACGACCAGATGTTTTCATAAGTCTTATGCCGCAGCGTGGCCTGATCGACGTCAATCCATCCGGCAGCATCGGCAAGGGGTGAAACGGCGATGAAATCAGGCGCAGATTGCGGGGGCGTGACATGGTTCATGTCAAACGCGACTTCGATCCGTTCCACCGGCGTGTCGGGCTTGGCCACATCAAACCATGCTTTCCTGGCCGGGCCATCAACCGCCACCAGATTGTGAAAAAAGCTCAACCCGATCGGGTATTTGTCCACATAACTTTGCAGCGCGGGCACGTAATCCTTGACGCCGAACAATACGCCACCAGCATTATGAAACTGGATGTCGATGTCTTTGATCCGGCCTTTGCGGGTCCAGTGATCCGCGGACAGATAGATCGCCTTTTGCGGCGCACCGGCGCATTTGATCGGCATCGGCGGTTGCGTGAACAGCGCACGACCCGATTTCAACCCCGACACCAGCTCCCACGTGTAAGGGGCCATGTCATAGCGGTAATTCGATGTGACACCGTTGCGACCCAGCGTTTCAACCAACCCCTCGACGCGGTGCCAATCCAGCTTGAGACCGGGGCACACAATAAGCCGGGTGTATTTCACGACGCGACACCCATCGAGGATCACCGCATCCTTTTCGGGCTCAAAAGCGGCAACCGCAGATTTCAGCCAATGGACGCCTTTGGGGACCAGCGACCCCATAGTGCGCACAGTTTCTCCGGCCTCGAAGATACCACCGCCGACCATCGTCCAGCCGGGCTGGTAATAGTGTGCGTCTGCCGGATCGATCAGCGCAATTTCCAGCCCCGGCTTGCGCGCTTTGAGGCTGGCGGCGACAGAGATGCCAGCGGCACCGCCGCCGACGATCACAACGTCATAGGACGCATCCGCCTGATCAACGGGCGTCTTGCCACCGGTGGCGATGCGCCGGACGACACCCTTCATGTCATAACCTGCCGCTTTGGTGGCACTCAAGATATCAGGCAGTGGCATGTTCTTGGCCTGTGACAGTGACCGCAGTGTCGCCGACCTTGTCCCGGTGCGGCAATAGGCAAGTATTGGGCCGGGTGAATCATGCAGGGCTTGACCAAATGCAGCCGCATCTGCGTCCTGCACCATACCAGCTGAAACAGGGATGTAACGCATCTGCAATCCCAGTCTTTCCGCGGTACCGGACAGTTCCTCAAATGTCGGTTGATCCGCGCCTTCGCCATCGGGGCGATTGCAGATGATTGACCTTATCCCCTTGTCTTTCAACGCCGCCAAATCACTCTCATTGATCTGCGGTGCCACAAAAAGCTGATCCGAAATTTTTCGAAGGTCCATGTTTGTCTCTCCTGCTGGCTTTACTCAGATCGCGTTGACGGGCAGTTTCAACATCGGCTTGCCATCCTCAGTCTTGGGCACTTCGCCCGCCCGCATGTTGACCTGAAGGGAGGGCAAGATCAGCTTGGGCACATCCAGCGTCGCGTCGCGTTCTTCGCGGAATTTTATGAAGTCTTCGCGGGTTTTGCCTTGGCCAACGTGAATGTTGTCCGCCTTTTCCGCCGCAACCGTGGTTTCCCACATAATCTCACGGCCCCCTGGCCCATAGTCGTGGCACATGAACAGACGCATCTCATCGGGCAGTGAGAGAACCTTTTGAATGGAATCGTACAGTTCACCGGCGTCCCCGCCGGGGAAATCCGCACGTGCGGACCCGCCATCGGGCATAAACAGGGTATCGCCAACAAACGCCGCATCGCCGATCACATGCACCATACAGGCCGGCGTGTGTCCGGGCGTGTGGATCACAAAAGCCTGCATGCTCCCGATCTGATAGGTATCACCTTCCGTGAACAACTGGTCAAACTGCGACCCGTCGCGCTGAAACTCCGTGCCTTCATTGAACACCTTGCCAAAGGTGTCTTGTACCACGGTGATCTTCTCCCCAATTCCGATTTTCCCGCCGAGCTTGGATTGAATATAGGGGGCCGCAGACAGATGATCGGCATGCACATGGCTCTCGATCAGCCATTCCAGTTTCAGGTCATGCTCTTCGATATGGGCGATGATTTCGTCGGCGTGGACATGGGTGATCCGACCTGCCGCAACATCAATATCCATCACGGAATCGATCACCGCGCAGGAACTGGATGCGGGGTCTTTCACCACATAGCTGATCGTGTTGGTTTGCGGATCAAAGAACGGTTCGATCTCGGGGTGGATATTCATTTGCGTTGCGTACTGGGTCATCGGGGTCTCCATTATCAGGTTGAGTGCATGCATAGGGCAGCCGGATGCTGCGTTCAGTGACATGATCACACTGGCTTGCATCGCCCGCGCAGCGGCTGAGAAAGATCAATCAGAGCCGCGAGGAAGCCTGATTTAGGTGACATCGGCGATGTAGAAGGGAAAGTAATCCTCAGTACCAAAGAAATTCCCCGCCTCTACATGGGTAGGCAGCCTGTATCCCTGAAACTCCTGAAACGCTGAAAGCGTCCCACCGAAGGGCTGAACTTGGTACGTTTGATCGGGGTTTGCATTGCTCCATCTGGGGAACACGACTTGCGTTGGCTGGCCGTTTGCCGCCACGGTGATCTCAACGTCCTGTGTCATATCGTTGTGGCGGACAGTCAGGCGCGCTCTGTTTGGGTCAACCTGCTCCCATTCGATATTCGGACCGGGTAACACCGCCGCGGGTGCCCAAAAGACAGCTTCCGCGACGTACCTCCCGAATGCAGATCGTGCATGATCGGCCGTCCCTCCCTGCCGGGCAACCGGCAGAAGCCCCCCCATCCAGAACCGTGTCCATGCCGCACTGTCTGACCCGGAAAACCGCAGATGGCCGGACTGCATGCGCACCTTCCAAATGGACCCATGCGGCATTGCAAGGACCTGATGGGCCTGCATCTTCATGTATCGAGGTGCCTCTTTGTCCCCAAGGCTGAATTGCCCTGTCATCCAAAGCTCGGCGACCGGCAACAAGGGCGTCCCTTCCGCGATTGCAAATTTGAAAAAACGCCGCGCAGGCTCTGGCAGATCAGCGATCATCGCGGGGTTGAAGGTGTCTGGCGACTGTGTTTGCAAAGCTGTGAGGCGTTTCATTTCTTTGCGATCGGCCAAATGATCAAGGGCGCGCCACCCCCCAAGGCCCCCAAGGACCAGCACAATGAAGGTCGCAAATACCGTGAGGTGCATGTTGTTTTCCTTTTGGAGATTTGCTGCGGCTCAGCCTGTATCGACGGGGTCCAGATTGATCCTCCGCCGATCTCAGCGCAATCAGACCGGAAAGTTCCCCTCATCGAAGGGATCAGCCGCAGGGTCTTCTGGTGGCACTGCTGGCTGAGGCACTTCGGGCGTCACGGGGTCAACTGTCGGATCAACCGGTTGCGGGTTTTCGGGCTGCGATGGGACCTGTTGGGGATCAATCGGCATGGGAATTTCTTGGGGTGGCCCACCGGGCGGGTCGGGATGATCTGAGGCAGCCATTGTGCGTCCTTTGTTTGCTGACACACCACGTTAACGCGGCTCACCCAGCCCCCGATTGATCAACGTCAATTGGAGTTTGCCCGCCTGTCCTAAGCTTTTCACAAACGCCGGAAGAGACCGCATGACACAACAAAGTACCCACATTGAGTTTATGTCAGAGAATGCCTTCATCGCCGAAAAGCTGGGTGAAGTCGCTGACCTGCTGGATCAACAGGCCGCGGCACCCTTTCGCGCGCGCGCCTACCGCGAGGCGGCACTCTATGTCGCGACCCTGCCTCACCCGATCCGCACGATATACGAAAAGGAGGGGCGCAGAGGATTAGAGAAATTGCCGACAATCGGGGTTTCGATCTCTGGTGCGGTGGCCACTTTGCTTGAAAGCGGTGCTTTCGAGGTGCTGGAACGGTTGCGCGGGGCGACTGATCCTGAAACCCTGTTTCAGACGATACCGATGATTGGCCCAACTCTGGCCCGTTTGATCCATGAGACGCTCAATGTCGAAACGCTGGAGGCCCTTGAAGAAGCCGCAATCGACGGGCGTTTGGCCTCGGTCAAGGGAATTGGCAAACGACGTGTGGACGGCATCCGGCACGCGCTGAACCATATGCTGGCGCGCAGGCGGCCGGAACAGTCGCGCAAAGGTGCCCGCCATCCTGATGTGAAAGATATTCTGGCAGTCGATGATGAATACCGGAGCAGAGCTGCGACCCTGCCCGCCATAAAGCCCTGGCGTTTCAATGAAAGCGGCGAACGCCGCATCCCGATCCTGCACACTGAACGTGGGGACTGGGCATTCACGGCTCTGTATTCAAACACAGCCGCCGCGCATGAATACAGGCGAACTGAGGATTGGGTGGTCATTTACTATGAGCACGAAGGCGCGCCTGACGGTCTGGCCACCGTTATCACCGCGCACGGTGGCCAATTTGACGGCAAGCGTGTTGTGCGCGGCCTGGAAGAGGCGTGCGCGGACTACTACGGGCCTGAGGCAGAAAGGAAGCAGAATGCTGAAGCTGCTTGCTAGTCAAATCCTGATCGCCTTCTGCGTGGTTCTAGGGGTCACAGCACAGGCTTCGCCATCCGCCTTTCAGGCGCAACTTGACCGCGCGGGCATCGCGTATCAGGTCCCTGAAGTCGGCAAGGCGATACTCGTCAACATCCCCGCATTTGAGTTGATCGCCTTTCAAGACGGAATGCCTGTACTGCGCAGCCGTGTTATTGTCGGCGCGCCATGGCACCGGACACCGCGATTAGACACCCACGTCTCAGCAGTTCGGTTTCGCCCGACCTGGCGGCCAACGCCTTCGATGATTGCCAGTGGTGAGTATAGCGATCATGTGCGACCGCCGGGGGAGCGCAATCCGCTTGGCCTTGCTGCTGTTCGTTTGGGGGCGGGACTGTTGGTGTATCTACATGATACCAACCAGCGTGCTCTTTTTGCGAAAGAAAACCGCGCGTTGTCGCATGGTTGTGTGCGGGTTGAGCAATGGGACAAGCTGGTTTCATTTGTATTGGATATGGATATCGGTCAGGTCCATAAGTTGGCAAATGGCAGGCGCACCTTTGACGCCCCTGCCCCGCCGATCCCGGTCACGCTGGCCTATTTCACACGGTTCCCCGATCAGGATAGGGAGGTTGTTGCGCATCCGGATATCTACGGGTTGAACGCCGCTGTTTCACCATCCGAAGATACAATTCGTCTGGCGGAAGTCACCTGTTCAGGTCGCTGAGCGGTGCGGATGCCCCGGTTCCGAACAACATTGATCAAGATCAAAACCATGGAGGCCGCGACCACCTAGGGTACCAGAACCGTCTTGATGCTATTTGGCCAAGGTCCCTCACATGCGCGATGTCTTTATCTGGCTGAATGATCAACTGCTGCGCATGCAGTGGCTGTCGGATTTGGTCACCCTGTTGGTGCGTGATGGTTTTGGGTTGGATCCAGCCAGTCAGGTCGGTGGCAGCATCCACTTTTTTATCTACGACGTGATCAAGATTTTCATTCTGCTGTCGGTCCTGATCTTCGGCATCTCCTACGTCCAAAGTTACTTCCCCCCCGAGCGCACCCGCCGCATTCTCGGCCAGCGGCAAGGTCTGGGGGCCAACATCGTCGCAGCGTTGCTCGGAACAATCACACCGTTTTGTTCATGCTCCTCAATCCCGCTGTTCATCGGATTCACCAGCGCAGGGTTACCGCTTGCCGTCACCTTCTCCTTCCTGATCTCCTCCCCGCTGGTCGATCTGGCTTCGGTGATCCTGCTTGCCAGCATTTTCAACTGGAGCATTGCCCTGGCCTATGTGGTGGTCGGTCTGGTGCTTGCGGTTTTGGGGGGCACGCTGATCGGGCGGCTCAAGCTGGAAGATCAGGTCGAGGCCTTCGTTTATCAAAGCCCGGTCAGCGACCATGACAACGATGGCATGATCAGCAGGCGCGAACGGCTGAGATATGCGGCCGAACAGGTCAGCGAAATCGTGCACCGTGTCTGGCTTTATGTGCTGATCGGAGTTGGCATCGGGGCTGCGATCCACAACTGGATACCGGAGAACTTTATCGCCGCGCTGTTAGGTCAGGACAACTGGTGGTCCGTTTTTGTTGCAACACTGGCGGGCGTTCCCATGTATGCCGACATATTCGGCACCCTGCCGATTGCCGAGGCCCTGGTCGGCAAAGGTGTCGGTCTGGGGACAGCGCTGACCTTCATGATGGCGGTGACTGCGCTGTCGCTGCCGTCGATGATCATGCTCAAGCGGGTGGTAAAACTGCCCCTTTTGGTGGTTTTCATCGGCATCGTCACCGTCGGCATCATCCTGATCGGATACATCTTTAACGCAACGGCACATCTATTTGTCTGAACAGGAGAACCGCAATGAACATCAAGATACTCGGGTCCGGATGCAAGAAATGCATCGCCTTGGCCGAGAATGCGCAGCAGGCCATGGCCACCGCCGGGATTGATGGCGAGATTGAGAAAGTCACCGATATCATTGACATTGCCCGCTACGGGATCATGTCCACACCGGGCCTTGTGATCGACGACAAAGTCGCCTCCTCCGGACGCGTCTTAAGCACCGCCGAGATTGAAGCATTTTTGAAGCCTTCCAAAGACGAAAGGGCAAATACCAATGGGTGATCACAAACATTGCTACGGCACGATGTTCCACGACAGTCTGCATTTCTCGTTGAACGACAAAATGCAGGGCAAGGTCTTTTCGTTTGAATTGGATACGACAGGGTTGGCGCGATCTGACCGCAGCATACAAACGGACATAAAAGAGTGGGATGATTGCATCGCATGTCCCGAATTTGCCCATTGCTATAAGCTATGCATGGCGAAACTGGCTTTGGAAACTGCGATATCCTAGACGCATGTGATGCGTGACACGCGCTGATGATGAAATCAAAATCCCGTTGATCCTGATCAAGCTGGTTGATGGCTTGGGCCTATGCTGTGTGTGAGCGCAGGCACACAGCAAGCACCCTCAGATGATTGCGCCACGCACCTTGGCTGAAACCCATTCAGAAATCACAACCGCAGCAAGGATCACCAGCAGGATCAGCGACACTTGCGGCCAGGCTAAGACATTGAGCGAGGAGGAAAGCTGCAGGCCAATGCCGCCCGCGCCGACCAATCCAAGCACGGTCGACTCGCGGATGTTGATGTCCCAGCGGAACACCGCGATGCCGGCAAAGGCAGGCAGGATCTGTGGCACGATGCCATAGGCCATGATCTGCCAGCGCGAGGCACCCGTCGCGGTGATCGCCTCCACTTGCGTCTGATCGATTTCCTCGATCGCCTCGTAGAGCAGTTTGGCGCAAAACCCGATCGACCGGATGGCAATAGCGATGACACCTGCAAAGACGCCGGGGCCGATGATGGCAATCAGCAGCAGCGCCCAGATCAGCGAGTTGATCGAGCGCGTCGCCACGATGATCAACAAGGCAATGGGCCGGATGAACAGCGTCGAAGGCGTGGTGTTGCGCGCCGCCAGAAAGGCCACCGGCACCGCAAGGATCAGCGCAAAGATTGTGCCCAGCGTTGCAATGTTCAGCGTGTCCCAAATGGGCTTGCCCAACTGGCTGATGTATTCCCAGCGCGGCGGGGTGGCACGGGTCCAGATGTCACCGGCAATGCGCGGCGCATCCCAGACAAAGAACCACGTGGTAGAGGCGGAAATCTTTTGCCAGCAAAAGGCAAAAATCGCCACGCCGATCAGCCAGAGCACCCAGTGCCCAAGGCTTTCGCGGCCGGTGCGGCGCTGCCAGACGTGCCGGCCGTTGAGGTCTTGGACAGGCATTTACTGGACCCTCGCACGGATCAGGCCGGACAAATATTCCAGCGCCAT
>JBGCDV010000031.1:0-24219 GCA_045105735.1 Sulfitobacter sp.
ACTCAGGGCCTCTCTCCCACCGCGCATGTGGGGTATCTTTTGCGCACGTCACCCGATTGGGACTATGTCAAATGGCTGCGCGACGCTTGGGAGGGCCCGTTCATCGTCAAAGGCATCCTGCGCGCGCAAGATGCCGAAAAACTCGACCAGTTGGGCGTTGATGCGATCTGGGTTTCCAACCACGCAGGTCGTCAGTTTGACGGTGCGCAAGCCAGCATTGAAGCCCTGCCCGCCGTTCGCGCCGCCACAAAGACACCGCTGATCTTTGACAGTGGCGTTGAATCAGGCCTCGACATTCTACGTGCCGTCGCCCTTGGCGCGGACTTTGTGATGCTCGGTCGTGCGTTCCATTTCGCGCTTGGCGCATTGGGCGCAAAGGGGCCTGCGCATCTTGTTGATATCCTTGCCAAAGACCTTAGCGCTAACATGGGGCAGTTGGGGGCTGCGACCCTGAAAGCCCTGCCAGCCCCCCTCGACTTACCCTAACGTCAAGCAGATCAAGAATAATCTGCGCTCTGCGCACCCCGACGCAGTGATAAACCTAAGCGAAATGTCATAGCATCCGTAGAAGCGGGTATTGCACGGGCGCACTTGATCCCTATGGTGCCGACAAATCTGCCAACGAAAGCCTGTTCAACATGCCTGATTTCAAGAAAATCCTCATTGCCAACCGCGGCGAAATCGCCATCCGCATCATGCGTGCGGCCAACGAGATGGGGAAAAAGACGGTCGCCGTTTATGCCGAAGAGGACAAACTGGGCTTGCACAGGTTTAAGGCCGATGAGGCCTACCGCATTGGCGAAGGGCTCGGCCCGGTGGCGGCCTATCTGAGCATTGACGAGATCATCCGCGTGGCCAAGGCCTCCGGTGCCGATGCAATTCATCCCGGCTATGGCCTGCTGTCGGAAAACCCCGAGTTTGTCGACGCCTGTGAAATGAACGGCATCACGTTTATCGGCCCCAAAGCCGAGACGATGCGCGCGCTGGGGGACAAGGCATCGGCCCGCCGTGTGGCGGTTGAGGCAGGCGTGCCGGTGATCCCGGCGACAGAAGTGCTGGGCGACGACATGGACGCGATCCGCAAAGAAGCGGCTGAGGTGGGCTATCCGTTCATGCTCAAGGCGTCATGGGGCGGCGGTGGTCGCGGGATGCGGCCCATTTATGAAGAGAGCGAGCTGGAGGAGAAAATCCTCGAAGGGCGGCGTGAGGCTGAGGCCGCTTTTGGCAATGGCGAGGGCTATCTGGAAAAGATGATCCTCAAGGCACGCCACGTTGAGGTACAGATACTTGGCGACAAACACGGCGAGATTTACCACCTGTATGAGCGTGACTGTTCCGTTCAGCGCCGCAACCAAAAGGTCGTGGAACGCGCGCCAGCCCCCTACCTCACCGAGGCGCAGCGCACCGAAATCTGCGATCTGGGCCGCAAAATCTGCGCCCATGTGAACTACGAATGCGCGGGCACCGTCGAATTCCTGATGGATATGGCGGACGGCAAATTCTACTTCATCGAAGTGAACCCGCGCGTGCAGGTCGAACATACCGTGACAGAGGAAGTCACCGGCATCGACATTGTACAGGCGCAAATCCTGATTGCCGAGGGCAAGACCATTGCCGAGGCCACCGGCAAGGCGTCCCAAGACGAGATCCAGTTGCAAGGTCACGCCCTGCAAACCCGGATCACCACTGAGGACCCGCAGAACAACTTCATCCCCGACTATGGCCGCATCACCGCGTTCCGCGAGGCCACGGGCATGGGCATTCGTCTCGACGGCGGCACCGCCTATTCCGGCGGGGTCATCACGCGCTATTACGACAGCCTTCTGGTCAAGGTGACCGCCAAGGCACAAACGCCCGAGCTTGCCATCGCGCGCATGGACCGCGCCTTGCGGGAATTCCGCATTCGCGGGGTCTCCACCAACATTGCCTTTGTCGAGAACCTGCTGAAACACCCCACGTTCCTCGACAACACTTACCACACCAAGTTCATTGACGAGACGCCGGACCTCTTCCAGTTCACCAAACGCAAGGACCGCGGCACCAAGGTGCTGACCTATATCGCGGATATCACCGTGAACGGACATCCGGAGACCAAGGGGTATCCGCGCCTGTCCCCGACCATCCGACAGCCCAAACCGCCAGCAAATCGCGCAGAGCCAATGATGGGCACCCGCAATCTGCTGGAACAGAAAGGCCCGCAGGCTGTCGCAGACTGGATGAGCCAGCAACGCGCACTGCTGATCACCGACACCACCATGCGGGACGGCCATCAGTCGCTGCTGGCCACACGGATGCGCAGTCATGACATGATCAAGGTCGCGCCCGCCTATGCCGCCAACCTGCCGCAGCTTTTCTCCGTTGAATGTTGGGGCGGCGCGACATTTGATGTGGCCTACCGGTTCTTGCAGGAATGCCCCTGGCAGCGCCTGCGCGATCTGCGCGAGCGCATGCCAAATGTCATGACACAGATGCTGCTGCGCGCCTCCAATGGCGTGGGCTACACCAACTACCCTGACAACGTGGTGCAGTTCTTTGTCAAACAGGCGGCGGCAAGCGGCGTCGATGTTTTCCGCGTCTTTGACAGCCTCAACTGGGTTGAAAACATGCGCGTCGCGATGGACGCGGTGATCGAAGCGAACAAGATCTGCGAAGGCACGATCTGCTACACCGGTGACATCTTTGACCCCGACCGCGCGAAATATGACCTGAAATATTACGTCGACATGGGCAAACAGCTGCGCGAGGCGGGCGCACATGTGCTGGGTCTGAAAGACATGGCCGGCCTGCTGAAACCCGCGCAGGCCCGCGTGTTGGTCAAGGCGCTGAAATCTGAGGTCGGTCTGCCGATCCATTTCCACACCCATGACACCGCGGGCATTGCCTGCGCCACGATCCTTGCCGCCTCAGAAGCGGGCGTGGACGCGGTAGATTGCGCCATGGACGCGCTGTCGGGCAACACCTCTCAGGCCACGCTCGGCTCTGTCGTCTCCGCCCTCAAGCATACCGACAGGGACACCGGGCTCGACATGGATGCGGTGCGCGAAATCTCCGACTATTGGGAGGAAGTCCGCCACCAATACGGCGCGTTTGAGACGGGCATGCAGGCACCCTCCTCCGAGGTCTATCTGCACGAAATGCCGGGCGGCCAGTTCACCAACCTCAAGGCGCAGGCCGCCTCCCTCGGGCTTGAAGACCGCTGGCCAGAGGTCGCGCGCACCTATGCGGATGTGAACCAGATGTTCGGTGACATCGTCAAGGTCACGCCTTCGTCGAAGGTTGTGGGCGATATGGCGTTGATGATGGTCTCCCAGAACCTCACCCGCGCGCAGGTGGAGGACCCCGAAACAGACGTGGCCTTCCCCGACAGCGTCATCGACATGATGCGCGGCAATCTGGGTCAACCCCCCGGTGGCTTCCCTGACACCATTGTCAGCAAGGCGCTCAAAGGCGAAAGCCCGAACCTGGCCCGTCCCGGCGCCCATCTGGAACCTGTGGACCTTGAGGCGACCCGCGCTGCGCTCTCGACTGAGCTTGAAGGGATGGAGATCGACGATGAGGACCTCGCGGGCTACCTGATGTACCCCAAAGTCTTCCTCGATTACATGGGCCGCCACCGCCAATATGGCCCGGTGCGCACCCTGCCCACCCAGACGTTTTTCTACGGCATGGAAGCCTCCGAAGAAATCTCGGCCGAGATTGACCCCGGCAAAACCCTTGAGATTCGCCTGCAAGCGATCGGTGACACCAACGAAGACGGCGAAGTGAAGGTCTTCTTTGAGCTCAACGGTCAGCCGCGCGTGATCCGCGTGCCGAACCGTCTGGTCAAATCCGCCACAGCACAGCGGCCCAAGGCGGACCCCGCGAACGAGGGCCACATCGGCGCGCCGATGCCGGGCGTCGTGGCAACGGTCGGTGCGGTGGTGGGCCAGCAGGTGCATGCCGGCGATCTCTTGCTCACCATTGAGGCGATGAAAATGGAGACAGGCATCCACGCCGAACGGGATGCGACCGTCAAAGCGGTCCATGTTCAGGCCGGTGGCCAGATTGATGCCAAGGATTTGCTCGTCGAACTGGAGTAGTGACGGGTCCCGCCTGCCCGCTCCGGAACAGTGACCCGCGCAGCCACATCGCACGCGCGGGGCAGCGAAGACGCCCGCAGGGCGGATGAGTGGCGCACGTTTTGCCACATTGCCTGCGCATTTCTTTGGCCTATCCTGGCCCCAGAACCGCTACGGACCGACCTCATGCCCTATGAATGGAAAACCCCGCCGCACGCCGCGACGCAACAGATGCGCCTTTGGCCGCATCAATCGCTCCCTCCCCGGGGGTTTGCGGCTGTTGTTCTGGCCACCTTCACGATGATCCTGATCCCTACATTCACCTTGCTTGGGACGGTCCTTTTGTGGGGCATGTTGCCGTTTGTCCTGATGGCTGTGGCCGGCATCTATTTTGCGCTGCAATCGAACCATAAATCCCGGCGGATCGAAGAAGTTCTAATCTTGGACAAGGATCAGGCCCATCTGACACACACCACCCCAAAGGGAGAGGTCAAGGAGTGGCACTGCAACCGCTATTGGACAACTGTCACCAAATACGAAAAAGACGGGCCCGTGCCGCATTACGTAACCTTGCGCGGCGAAGGCCGCGAGGTTGAGATCGGCGCATTTTTGAGCGAGGAGGAGCGGGTCGAGCTTTTTGATGACCTGCAGCGAAGCCTGAAACGCGCCTAGAGCGCGCTTCATTCAAAACTTTAACGAGCTACGACAACTTTTTGTTTCTAAACAAAAAGTCTAACTCAGTTTCTCTTTCACCATTGGCCCTACTTTGCCAAAATCCATCTGACCGGTGTATTGGGTCTTCAGCGCGCCAATAACCTTGCCCATGTCCCGAATGCTCTCTGCTCCAATCTGTGAAACCGCCGCCTCAACCGCTTTGAGCGTCTCTTCTTCGCTGAGCTGGCGGGGCAGAAACTCTTCTATGATCGTGATTTCAGCACGTTCACGTTCCGCAAGATCAAGCCGCCCGCCTTCTTCATAAGCGCGTGCTGATTCCATCCGCTGCTTGGACATTTTCCCCAAAATGGCGAGGACATCCGCCTCCGGCACCCCCTCATCATTGCCTTTGGCGCGCGCGTCGATGTCCTTGTCCTTGATCGCCGCATTGATCAACCGCAGGGTAGAAAGCCTGTCGGCATGCTTGTCCTTCATCGCTTGCTTAAGAGCGTCCGAGATGCGTGTGCGCAGAGCCATCTGGCGTAATCCTGTCCAGTTTCATATCCAAGTTTTCCACCATAGCCAAAGCATGACCCACACGCAATGGGGGTGACGTCACGCCAAGCCTTTGAAATCACGTCATATCTCATTTCACGCCAACCCTTGACCCCACCGCGCAAGGTCACTAGTTTCCGCATCGTTTATCCTCATACATCCTGCCGGAGACTGCCCCATGTCCGCGCCCACACACGCCCGCCCGACCGCCTGCCTAGCCCTTGCGGACGGGTCGATTTTTTATGGCATGGGGTTCGGTGCAACCGGCCAGACCGTTGCCGAATTGTGCTTCAACACCGCGATGACCGGATATCAGGAAATCATGACCGACCCGTCTTACGCGGGGCAAGTGGTCACCTTTACCTTTCCTCACGTCGGCAATGTGGGCACCAACCCCCAAGACGATGAAACCGGCGATCCCGTTGCCGCCGGCATGGTGGTGAAATGGATGCCGACGGATCCCTCAAGCTGGCGCAATGTGCAGCCGCTGTCTGAATGGCTTGCCGCACGGGGCCGCATCGCGATTGGCGGGATCGACACCCGCCGCCTGACCCGCGCCATCCGGCAGCAAGGGGCACCGCATGTGGCGCTGGCGCACGACCCGGAGGGCAACTTCGACATTGAAGCGCTGATCAACGCCGCGCGCAGTTTTGCGGGGCTGGAAGGGATGGACCTTGCCAAGGAAGTGACCTGCGCGCAGTCCTACCGCTGGAATGAAATGCGGTGGGCCTGGCCGGATGGCTATCCCCAGCAGCTTGACCCGAAACATAAGGTTGTCGCGGTCGATTACGGAGCCAAACGCAATATCCTGCGCTGTCTGGCCTCTGCGGGGTGTGACGTGACCGTTTTGCCCGCGTCCGCGACCTTTGACGATGTCATGGCTCACGCTCCCGATGGGGTGTTCCTGTCCAACGGTCCCGGCGACCCCGCAGCGACCGGCGATTATGCCGTGCCGATGATCCGTGACGTGCTGGACAAGACCGATTTGCCTGTCTTTGGCATCTGTCTGGGCCATCAGATGCTGGCACTCGCGCTCGGGGCCAAAACGATCAAGATGAGCCACGGGCACCACGGAGCCAACCATCCGGTCAAAGACAATGACACCGGCAAGGTTGAGATCACCTCGATGAACCACGGTTTTGCCGTGGACGCGCAAACACTGCCCGAAGGGGTGGTTGAAACTCATGTCTCGCTTTTTGACGGGTCCAACTGTGGCATCCGTCTGGCGGATCGTCCGGTCTGGTCGGTGCAGCACCACCCCGAAGCCTCCCCCGGACCGCAAGACAGCTTTTATCTGTTTGAGCGGTTCGCAGCGGCAATGGATGCGCGCACGAAAGCCACAGAAAGCGCGTAAAAGCAACGCGCTACCCGGCGAAACTGCCGTGCGTTAACCTTGCATTAACACTCCGGTGCTCTCTTGGTTGCCGATTGTTAACCAAGGCGACCTGATGAACACACAGCGGCTACACCTGTCTGTGCCGCGCGCTGCGCGGCGTGCAGACGCGCCTGTGCCATTGGGGCGTTATCTGGTGGATGCCGGCGTGATCGGCAACGACGATCTGGTCCACGCGCTTGAGCTGCAGCGCCATGTGGACGCGCCTTTGGGTGAAATCCTGATCTCAGAAGGGCTGGCGCGGCGCGAAGATGTGCTTGTCGCCCTGTCGGATCAACACTTTGCGCAGCTTGTTGATCTGGACACCGACCCGTCGCATCCGGTGCTGGCCTCCCGCCTGCCCGTCAGCCTGTGCCTGCAATACCGTGCTGTCCCGTGGATGGAGATTGGCGGTGCCCTGCTGGTCGCAACCAGCCGCCCGGATCAGTTTGAAGCGCTGCGCACCGCACTTGGTGACCGGGTCCAGACCATCCTGCCTGTGATTGCCGATGACGCGCAGATAAAGGACCAGATCACCCAGCTCTATGGGTCTCAGCTTGCTCATAACGCGGCCCGCCGGGTGCCCGCGGCCATCAGTTGCCGCAGCTGGGGTATCTCTGCGCGCACCTACAAAGGGATTGCCATCGCGCTGCTGGCCGGTGTGGGCCTTGCGATGATCGTCTCACCGCTTTGGGCGCTGACCCTTGCCACGGTGTTGGCGCTCGTGACCTTGGTGATGACAAGCCTGCTCAAGGCCGCAGCACTTTGGGCGCAGATCATGCACCGTTTGCCGGAAAACTCTGTGGATGCGCCACGCAGCATGGTCCTGCCGTTTCGCATGCCGCGTGTTTCTGTCCTTGTGCCACTGCTCAAGGAAAAGGAGATCGCGGGCGCGCTGATCAAAAGGCTGTCGCGGCTCACCTACCCCAAATCCCTGTTGGAGGTCGTGCTGGTCCTTGAGGCTGAAGACCACGTCACACGCGCCACGCTTGATAACACCGATCTGCCGCCATGGATCAGCGTGATTGAGGTGCCTGCCGCCGATGGGCTGACCACAAAACCGCGCGCGCTGAACTATGCGCTGGATTTTTGCGAAGGCAGCATCATTGGCGTCTGGGATGCCGAAGATGCGCCCGAACCCGATCAGATCGAACGTGTCGTCAGCCGTTTTCAGACCGCCCCCGCCAAGGTCGCCTGCCTGCAAGGGATACTGGACTATTACAACGCGCCGACCAACTGGCTGACGCGCTGTTTCACCATCGAATATGCCGCATGGTGGCGGATTATCCTACCCGGTGTCGCGCGATTGGGGCTGGCGATCCCGCTGGGAGGGACGACATTGTTTTTCCGCCGGGACGCTTTGGAGAAACTCTTTGGCTGGGACGCGCATAACGTGACGGAGGACGCGGATCTCGGCATCCGGCTCGCGCGGCAAGGGTACGTGACGGAACTGCTGCCCAGCGTCACCTACGAAGAAGCCACCAGCCGCGTCTGGCCCTGGGTGCGGCAACGCTCGCGCTGGCTCAAGGGGTTTTTGGTGACCTGGTGTGTGCACATGCGCAACCCCGCGCAACTGCTCGCTGATCTGGGATGGTGGCGGTTTTTGGGGGTGCAGACGATGATGTTTGCCACCTTCTGCCAGTTTGCGGCCGCCCCGTTGCTGTGGTCGTTCTGGCTTTTGTCTTTGGGCGGCACCCATCCGGTTGAAACGACATTGGGTGCAACTGTGCTGTGGAGCATGGTGGGCGTTTTTGTTCTGTCAGAACTGCTGAACCTGGGTCTCTCGATCGTTGCTGTCTCGGGGCGGGACCACCAGCATCTGATGTGGTGGGTGATCACGATGCCCTTCTATTTCGTGCTGGGTGCTCTGGCGGCGATGAAAGCGCTCTATGAATTCTTCACTGTGCCCTACTTTTGGGACAAGACAGAACACGGTGTCAGCGCCCCGGCTGAGCCGGACAAAAGCTAGGGTCCTGTCTGTGGGTATTACCCCTTCTCCTCGATCCGCGCGGCCTCTTGCTTGAGGCGGGTCACAAAGGCCACCGAAATATGCGCACGCAGCGCGGCATCGGCCCCGTCCTCATCGCGCGCCTCGATCATATCCACGATCTTGGCGTGCTCCGCCTGTGCAATCTCTCCGCGCCCTTCGGCGGCCAGCGACGTCGTCGCCATCAACGCCATGGAGCGGTAAACGAGGTCCAACTGCTGCACCAGATAGCGGTTGTGGGAGGCCAGATGGATCTGGCGGTGAAAGCGGCGATTGTTGCGCGAAAGCGCTGTGGGTTGCTCCACGAGCAAATCATCCGTCTCAACCATTTCGCGCAGCACGCGAACTTCTTCGGGCGTTGCATGACGCGCGGCCAGACGTGCGGCCAACCCCTCCAGCTCTCCGCGCACCACGTAAAGCTCCGCCGTTTGATTGTGGTCGAGCGAGGCCACGATCAGGCTGCGCCCTTCCCGGGCCAGCAAGGATTGCGTCTCAAGCCGTTGCAACGCCTCGCGAATGGGCGTGCGCGAAACACGAAACCGCTCGGCCAGCTCACTTTCTACCAACCGGTCGCCCGGGCGGTAGGTGCCATTGTCAATGGCATCAAGGATCATCGAATAGGCGTCGGTGGTTCCGGGTTTGAGCGAGGGCATCGGCATTTTCCTTTTTCGTGCGCTTACCTTAGGTCGCCTGACCGTTTGCGCAAGGGTGGCCGTGCGCGGCCCTTGCGATAAACCGGGCTTGGCCCTAACAGGGTGACATGCCACGCGATGCTTTCTCACATGTCGATACCTGGGTCTTTGACCTCGACAATACGCTCTATCCAGCCGAGGCGAACCTCTTTGAGCTGATTGAGGTGCGTATGACGGCATGGGTGATGGAGGCATTGGATGTGGACCGGGCGCGGGCCGATCATCTGCGCGCCCACTACTGGAAAACCCACGGCACAACTCTTGCCGGGTTGATGCGCGAACATGATGTGGATCCGGGACCTTACCTTGAGGATGTGCACGACATCTCATTGGACCGACTGACCCCAGATGCGGCCTTGGCTGAGCGGGTCAGGTCGCTGCCGGGGCGGCGCATTGTCTATACCAATGGCTGCGCGCCTTATGCCGAACGTGTGCTGGCTGCACGTGGGCTGGACGGTCTTTTTGATGCGGTCTACGGCGTGGAACATGCAGGCTTTCAGCCCAAACCAGATCGTGCGGCCTTTGATCAGGTTTTTGCAAAGGATGGTGTCATACCAAAGCGCGCCGCAATGTTCGAAGACGAGCCGCGCAATCTGGCGGTGCCACATGCGCTCGGCATGCGGACCGTCCATGTCGCTCCTGCCCCACACTCGGCTGATCACATCGAATACCACACGGACGATTTGTCTCGTTTTCTGGGGCTGCTGACAGACTAGGTTGAGCGCATGAAATATGATTGCGATATTCTGATTTCGGGCGGCGGGATCGCCGGGCTGACGGCGGCGGCGGCTTTTGGCACCGCGGGGTTTGCGGTGATCTGCGTCGATCCCGCCCCCCCCATCACGGAGCGCGATGCAAAGGGGGCCGACCTGCGCTCCACCGCGATGTTGCAGCCAGCGCGAGCTGTGCTGGAAGCGGCAGGTGTTTGGCAGACACTGGCCCCCCATGCGGCCGCGCTGCAAATCATGCGGGTCGTGGATGCAGGCGGCACGGCCTCCGAACCTCGGGTGACACGCGAGTTCAACGCGGCGGAGATTTCGCAACAACCCTTTGGCTGGAATTTTCCCAACTGGTTGCTGCGCAGGGAGCTTTTGGGGCGCTTGGCAGAACTGCCAAATGTCGATTTTCGCGCCGGCACGGGCACCACATCGCTTTTTACCCGGACCATGGCGGCCAAGGTTGGCCTGACCGATGGCAGCACCATCACGACGCCGCTGGTCATTGCAGCCGACGGGCGCGCGAGCCCCATGCGCGCAGCCGCAGGGATTGAGGTCAGCACGCGCCGCTATGGGCAAAAGGCGCTCGCCTTTGCGGTCACACATCCGCTGCCGCATGAGAATGTCTCAACAGAAATTCACCGCACCGGGGGGCCGTTTACGTTGGTGCCGCTGCCCGACTATGACGGCAAGCCAAGCTCTGCGGTTGTCTGGATGGACGATGGGGCCAAGACCATGGCCCGCGCGGAAATGGAGGTGGCGGCGTTTGAAGCGGAAATGTCCGAACGGTCCTGTGATCTTTTTGGCCCGCTCACATTGGCCTCAGCGCGCAACGTCTGGCCGATCATCAGCCAACACGCGCATCGGCTCTGTGGTGAACGGATTGCGCTGGTGGCAGAGGCCGCCCATGTGTTGCCCCCAATCGGCGCGCAGGGATTGAACATGTCGCTCAAAGATACCGCGACCTTGCTGGACCTTGCGCAGGCCAACCGTGCCACTTTGGGCGATAGCGCGATGCTGCAGGCCTATCACACCGCGCGCTTTGCGGATGTTCAGTTGCGGATCAACGGGATCGACCTGCTCAACCGGGTGTCGCAGGCACACCACCCGCTGGCCCGCGACGCGCGCGCCGCCGGGCTGGATGCGCTTTATGCCATGGCCCCGGTGCGCAAGATGCTGATGCAGATGGGGCTGGGCGTGAAATAGGAGTACGGTGGGCAGGCATCCCCCTGCGCAGGAGGCCGGACCCGAAAGGTACAGCGCTTGCGCGCCCTTCAAGCGCACCGCATCGTCTTGAAGTTTGCCCCCGCTGCGGGGCGGTGTGCATGAGTATTTTTGGCAAAAAGGAGCGAAGGGACTGCTCCTTTTGCTAAGGTGCGTGTGCGGCGGAGCGGATTAGAGCACCTCATCCAGGACAGGGGCAAGCCGGCCCAACGTGGCGTCAACGTCATAGAGTTTGTCCAACCCAAAGAGGCCCAGACGGAAGGTGCTGAACCCCTCGGGCTCTCCGACCTGCAGGGGCACACCCGCCGCAATCTGCATGCCTTGTGCGGCGAACTTTTTGCCGTTGTGCACATCGGGGTCACCGGTATAGCTGACCACGACACCCGGCGCGCCATATCCTTCACCTGCGACAGATGTGACCCCTTTGTCCGCCAGCATCTGACGCACGCCGTCGCCCAGTTTCCATTGCGCTTCTTTCAGCCGCGCAAAGCCATAATCTTTGGTTTCCAGCATCGTGTCTCGGAAGAGGCGCAGGGCATCTGTGGGCATTGTCGCGGGGTAGGCGGGGCCGCCGTCTTCATAGGCTTTCATGATCGCCGGCCATTTGCCCGGATCAATGGCAAAGCTGTCGGAGGTCGTCTCTGCCAGTCGTGCTTCAGCGCGTTCAGACATCATCACCAGCCCGGCAGCCGGAGAGGCGGACCAACCCTTTTGCGGGGCGGAGATCAGCACATCCACACCCAGCGCCTTCATGTCGATCCAGGCACAGCCAGAGGCAATGCAGTCAAGGATCATCAGGGCACCGACGTCATGGGCGGCTTTCGCCATCTCGGCGATGTAGGCGTCGGGCAGGATCACGCCGGCGCTGGTTTCCACGTGGGGGGCAAAAACCACCTGTGGTTTTTCGTCGTGGATGGCAGCCACGACGTCCTTGATGTCGGCTGGCGCAAAGGGCGATGTGGGCGCATTGCCCTGCTGGCGCGCCTTCATCACCGTGGCTTTCGCGGTCAGCCCGCCGGTTTCGATGATCTGGGACCAGCGGTAAGAGAACCAGCCGTTGCGTACGACAAGCGCGTCTGCGCCGCGCGCAAACTGGCGTGCCACGGCCTCCATCGCATAGGTGCCGCCGCCGGGGATCACGGCCACTGCATCGGCGTTGTAGACGTCGCGGAGCAGTTCGGAGATGTCCCGCATCACTTGCTGGAATGCCGCTGACATGCTGTTGAGCGAGCGGTCGGTGAAAACCACAGAGAATTCCTCAAGTCCGGTGGGATCTACGGTGTCAAGCAATGCCATGTCTGTCTCCTTTTGAATTTCTTTGATCTGAATATGGGGCGTGAGCGCCTTGTGCAAAGTCTATCTTGGTATACCGTCGATGGCCTTGCCGTAGAACAGGCGCAGGGCGTGCCTGCGGAACACATGTGTTTCCTATAGCGGCCCGGTCAGCCGCTCTTCGCTCAGCAGTACATTTGCCTCCACCTCCCCCGCGCCCGGAAGGGTCATGATGCGCCGCCGCAGCACGCGTTCAAAATCGGGCAGATCGCGGGCCACGACGCGCAGGCGGTAGTCATAAAGCCCCAGCACATGCTCCACCGTCTGGACCTCAGGAATGGCGGAGACGGCGCGCTCGAAGTCTTCCAGCGACACCCGACCCTTGGTCGCCAGCTTGATCCCGAGAAAGACGGTCACGCCAAAGCCGAGCTTTTCCGCGTTGAGGCGCAGACGCTTGCCGCCCAGAACGCCCGCCTCCTCCAGCCGTTTGATGCGCCGCCAGGTCGCGGGCTGTGACAGGCCAAAGCGTTTGCCCAGCGCGCTGGCGGATTGGCGGGCGTCGCGGGCCAGGGCTGTGACAAGCTGCACGTCGATGTCATCGAGCATGGTCATAGCGGCAGCGCCTCCTCGGTCTTGATGCGCGCCACATGCATCAACGCTTCGATGTCCGCGATATGCGGCAGGGTCAGAATGCTTGCGCGATAGATGTGTTGATAATGCGCCATGTCGCGCGCAATGATCGACAGTCGCGCGTCGACCCGGCCGAGAAAGGTCTGGACCTCGATCACTTCGGGCACGTGCCGGGCCTGCGTCAGAAACTGGTCAAAGGCGTTGCCCTGGGTCTTGTCCAGCGTCACACGCAGCGACACTTCAACCGCATAGCCAAGCGCGGCCCAGTTCACCACCGCCCCCACGCCCTGCACAACGCCGATCTCTTCCATCCGCGCGATCCGCCGCGCGGCTTTGCCCGTGGACATGCCGCACCGATCCCCCAACTCCGTTGGGCTAAGGCTTGGTTCTGCCTGCCAATAGCGCAGCAGGCGCCGGTCGAGATCATCAAGCATGATTTTTCCATTTTTTAGTAGTTCAGCGCATGATTAACTTCCTCGGATAGAAAATACCATGACAATCCCACTGGCTCTTGATCTCTCCATGCCTATTGTGCAGCGCAGACATTCAACCAAAGGACAAAACAATGCGCGTTTATTACGACCGTGACTGCGACGTGAACCTGATCAAGGACAAGAAAGTCGCCATCCTCGGCTATGGCTCCCAAGGCCACGCCCATGCCCTCAACCTGCGCGATTCCGGGGCCAAGAACCTCGTTGTGGCGCTGCGCGAAGGGTCCGCATCAACGGCCAAAGCCGAAGGCGAAGGCCTTAAGGTCATGGGCATCGCAGAAGCCGCCGCATGGGCTGACGTCATCATGTTCACCATGCCCGATGAGCTTCAGGCGGAGACGTACAAGAAATACGTGCACGACAACATCCGCGAAGGTGCTGCGATTGCATTCGCCCACGGTCTGAACGTGCATTTCGGCCTGATTGAACCAAAAGAAGGCATCGACGTCATCATGATGGCCCCCAAAGGCCCCGGCCACACCGTGCGCGGCGAATATACCAAAGGCGGCGGCGTGCCTTGCCTTGTTGCGGTTGACCGTGACGCCTCCGGCAAAGCGCTTGAGATTGGCCTGTCCTACTGCTCCGCCATCGGTGGCGGGCGTTCCGGCATCATCGAGACGAACTTCCGCGAAGAGTGTGAAACCGATCTCTTTGGTGAGCAGGCCGTGCTCTGCGGTGGCCTTGTTGAGCTGATCCGCATGGGTTTTGAGACACTGGTCGAGGCGGGTTATGCGCCAGAGATGGCTTACTTTGAGTGTCTGCACGAAGTGAAGCTGATCGTGGACCTGATCTATGAAGGCGGTATCGCCAACATGAACTACTCGATCTCCAACACTGCTGAGTATGGTGAGTATGTCTCCGGTCCGCGCGTGCTGCCTTATGATGAGACAAAGGCGCGGATGAAAGCGATCCTGAACGACATTCAGACCGGTGCCTTTGTGCGTGCCTTCATGCAGGAAAACGCTGTGGGTCAGCCGTTCTTCAAAGGCACGCGCCGCCGCAATGACGAACACCAGATTGAGGCCACAGGTGAGACCCTGCGTGGCATGATGCCGTGGATTTCCGCGGGCAAGATGGTGGACAGAGCCAAAAACTAAGGCGTCTCGCCTTGGCATAAGCTGTGAAATCAAGAGGCCCGGATCGCTCCGGGCCTCTTTCGTTGGTGTGATCCTGCGCACCGGGTGAGAGGCTGTTGTGTCACCACCCTTCGACCGGGAACGAAGCTTTGCCCATTGACCCGGGCGCACCCGCCGCCTAGTCGAGAGGCATGACCCAACCCCCTATAATTACGCAAAAAAGCTGGCTGATGGTCGCCGTGCTTGCCTTTGTCTGGGGCGGTACCTTTATGGTGACGGAGGTTGCCCTGCGGGGGATCACCCCGTTTTGGCTTGCGGCTGCACGGGTTGTGCTGGCCGCGGGTGTCATGCTGCTGGTCTGGGGCGCACGCGGGTTTACCCTTTTTGAGAAGAGCCCAAAGCGGTCCGATCTGGTCGCCCTTGGGGTCATGGGCGGGTTGACCTCTGCCATCCCCTTTGCGTTGCTGGCCTGGGGGCAACAGCATGTCACCTCCGGGTTTGCCGGTGTCTCGATGGCCTCAACCGCGCTGATCATGCTGCCGCTGGCGCATTTCTTTGTTCCGGGAGAGCGGCTGACCCTGCGCAGATTGGTCGGTTTCGGCATCGGTTTTTGCGGTGTTGTTGTGCTGATCGGCGGGCAGGCCTTTGAAAGCTCCGGGCAATCGCTTGAGACCGCAGGGCGGATTGCCTGCGTATCAGCAGCGTGTTGCTATGCCAGCAGTTCCATCCTGATGCGGCGCTTGCCCCCTGTGGATCCGATCGGCCTGTCGGCCCTGTTGGTGATCATCGGCAGCTGCTACATCGTGCCGATGGCCCTGATTGCGGAAGGACCACCGCCCCTGCCCGGCACGGACACGCTGTTGGTGCTGGCTTTTCTGGGGTTGGTGCCCACAGCCGCCGCCAATGTTTTGCGGGTCATGGTCGTGCGCAGCGCGGGGCCGGTGTTTATGAGCCTTGTCAACTAACAGGTGCCGGTCTGGTCGGTTGTGCTGGGCGCGCTGATCCTGAGCGAACCGCTGCCGCCGTCCCTGCTCTATGCGATGGTGTTGATCCTTGCCGGTGTCGCGGTCAGCCAATACGGCGCGCTGCGGCGCTTGTTTGACAAGGTAACGTCGTAAGGCGGGCATCGTGTCCGCGCCCGCCCGGAGCGGTTTGGAACTAGGTCGTTACCGCAGTCTCCACCGCCGCCACAACCGCATCCACAGATTGCTCCATCAGCCCTGCGTCTGCATGTTCGGCCATAACCCGGACCAGTGGCTCTGTGCCTGATTTCCGGATCAGCAACCGCCCGCCCCCGGACAGATCTGCCTCCGCCTGTGCAATCGCGTCCTTGACGCCGGCGGCCTCAAGCGGGGTCTGACCCGTCTCAAAGCGCACATTCTTCAAAAGCTGCGGCACCGGGTCAAACTGATGCATCAGCTCTGAGGCGGGTTGCTCAGACCGGACCATTTCCGCCAGAAACTGCAAGCCAGCCATCAGCCCGTCGCCGGTGGTTGCATGGTCGGTCATCACGATATGGCCCGATTGTTCGCCACCAAGGTTAAAGCCGCCCTGCCGCATCCGCTCCACCACGTAGCGGTCGCCGACACCAGTGCGTTCCAGCCGCAACCCACGCCCTTGCAGAAAATGCTCAAGCCCCAGATTGCTCATCACAGTGGCGACCAGCGCACCGCCTTTGAGCCGCTCTTCCTCAGCCCAACGTGCGGCCATCAGCGCCATGAACTGATCCCCATCGCCGATCTGGCCTTTCTCATCAATCAGGATCACCCGATCTGCATCGCCATCAAGGCAAATGCCCACATCCGCGCCATGCGCCACAACCATCTCGGCGGCGGTTTGCGGCTGGGTGGAGCCGCAGCCCTCGTTGATGTTGTGTCCATTGGGGGAGATGCCAACCGGCACCACCGTGGCCCCCAGTTCCCACAGGGTTTCGGGTGCGACCCGGTGCGCGGCCCCATTGGCGCAGTCGATGACGATTTTCAGCCCATCCAGGCGCATGCCGCGGGGAAACGAAGACTTGATCCGTTCAATGTACCGGTAGCGGCCGTCATCGATGCGTTTGGCGCGGCCAATCTCATTTGCCGGGGCCAGATCAACACCTTCAGCAACCAACGCCTCGATCTCCGCCTCCACTTCGTCAGAGAGCTTGAACCCGTCGGGGCCGAAAAACTTGATGCCATTGTCATGCGCTGGATTGTGGCTGGCGGAGATCATCACGCCAAGGTCCGCGCGCATGGAGCGCGTCAGCAGCCCAACCGCCGGGGTCGGCACCGGACCAAGCAGCAACACGTTCATTCCCGTGGAGGTCAGCCCCGCCGTCAGCGCGTTCTCAAACATATAGCCCGAAAGCCGCGTGTCCTTGCCGATCACTACCCGGTGCACGCCACTGCGGTCCCGGCGAAAGTGCCGCCCCACGGCGGCCCCAATGCGCAGGGCCATTTCGGGTGTCATCGGATGAAGGTTCGCCGTGCCGCGCACGCCATCGGTGCCAAAGAGTGTCTTCATTGCTGCCTTCCTGTCATGGCCGCACGCCAAAGCGCCACCGCCTGAATGGTTTGGGGCACATCATGCACCCGCAGCATCTGAATACCATGGGAAAGAGCCGCCAGTGCGACCCCTAAACTTCCCGGTGCGCGGGAATTCGCCTCTGGCGCGTTGCCAATGGTCCCGATAAAGCGCTTGCGGGACGCGCCCAGCAGGATCGGGACACCAAGGCTGTGAAACAGGCTCAGCCGCGCCAGAAGCGTCAAATTGTGCTCCAGCGTTTTGCCAAATCCGATACCAGGGTCCGCGATGATCTGGTCCCGTGCGATCCCTGCCTGTTCCAGCATCGCGATCTGCCGCTCCAGGAAGTCATAGACGTCGAGCAAGACGTCATCATAGCGTGGGTCGTTCTGCATGGTTTCGGGGTCGCCCAGCGCATGCATGACGCAGACAGGCATACCGTGCTGCGCCGCAAGTGGTGCGAGATCTGCGTCATAAGTGAAACCCGACACGTCGTTGATCAGCCCCGCGCCTGCCGCAATGGCCGCTCCGGCCACGGATGCCTTGCGCGTGTCGATAGAGATCAGCGGCGTGGCACCAGCGGCGCGCAGACCCGCAATCACGGGCTGCGTGCGCCGGATTTCTTCTTCTACTGCAACGATCTGTGCGCCCGGTCGCGTGGATTCACCTCCAATGTCCAGCATGTCCACGCCCGCCTTGGTCATCGCGCGCCCGGCCGCGACGGCATCTTCGGCCGCTGCATGCAGCCCGCCGTCAGAAAAACTGTCTGGTGTGGTGTTGAGAATGCCCATGATGCGCGGGGCAGACAGCGACATGCCCCCAACGTCAGCGCGGGAAGTCGCCAGCGTTTCAACAACATCCGAGGGCGCGTCGATCAGCCCGATCACACGGGGCAATTGCCCCCGGCCCAAAACCTCCAGATGGGCAAACCATCCCCACCCTCCGGCCAGGGCCACCGCCCCGTTCGGGCGCGCCGGACCTATTTGCACCAGCGGGCGGTAATAGGCGCGCGGCGCGTTCACAGCGTCGCCTGCTCCACCGCCATCGCCCTGAGCGGCACGGTCGTCCCCTGCGGCAGTTCCGTGCCAATCACCAGCATTTCCTGCGCATCAAACGTCGCGGCAAACCACGCCGCCAAGGCGACAGCGTCGCGCGGTTGGGCTGAGGGCGTGTCCACGCTATCCAGCACAATCTTGGAGGGTGCCCAGACGCAGGTTTGACCGTTCTTCATCGCCCAATCCAGCTCCGTCCGGGTGCCCACCACCACGCAGCGGTCATCCCGCGCCGCCAGCACCCATGCGTTTTGCTCAATGGCGAGCAGGTCAATCCGGCGCTGCGCCATTTTGTGCGGCACCTGCGGGGCGGGTGCCTCTGCGGCACCGACACATAAGATCAACGGACGCTCCTGCGCCTCCAATTGATCAAGCCAGCCTTTGACATGATCGGAAGCGATGGCCGCGTTGCTGAAATAGACCAATTGCGGCTGAAGCGCGTCCTCCTGCACAACCTCCGGCGTGACACCACCATCGCGCGCGCGGACAAATTCCACCCCCAAGGCCCCCGGCCCTCTGTCGAGCTTCTCGATCCGCACAAAAGCGCGCATGGCCTGCGGTTCCAGCAGAATACGTTCCGCCACCCGTTCGGCCAGCGTCTCAAGCAATGCCAGACGTTCGACCGCCAGTTCGGCGGCAATGGCTTCGGTCACACGGTCATAGCTGAGGATCCGGTCCACATCATCGTCGATGGGCCCGCGCAAGGGGCGCACTTCGACCACCACGTTAAAGCATATCCGCTGTGTGACACCGCGTTCAGCCTGAAAGGCCCCGATCTCAACCTCGACAATATGATCTCGAAGGGAAATCCGGTCGAGCGGGTCATCACCTGCCATTGCCTCCGCCCGCTCTGAGGGGTGGGCAAATGCAAGTCGGACTTCGTTTGTCATGGGAAAATGGCCTTCACTACTGCGCTAAAGGGTACTTTACGCGCCCGCGCAAAGCCTATCAGCACGGATCGCGGCAAACCAGCCTCCGATAACGTCAGGGACCGCTCAGTTTGAGGCGGTGCGCCATGTATGACGGTAAAACAGATGCACGCCAATCTTTGCGGTCCGCGTGTAAACCCGCGCCCAGCGAGGGCGCACAGCAGTGGTGTGGTAATGGGTGGCACCGTCCGTCAACGCGGGCACTTTGCCATCCAGCATAAAGCGCGCCACCTTGCCAACGCGGGCAAAGGCGCGCGGCTCTGCGATCACCTCGGCATAGCCATCGCAGGTATAGGTAAACTGGCACTGATATTTTTTGCCGGTGCCCTGATTGATCACACCGCAAACGGATGAGGGGAAGCGGCCACTCTTGACGCGGTTCATGATGACTTCAGCCACGGCAAACTGACCTTTGACCGTCTCGCCGCGGGCCTCAAAGTAAAGCGCCTCTGCCAAACAGCGCCATTGCGCAGAACCGCTGGCATTGGGTTGCGCGTCAATCCAGCTGCGTGAATACTGCACGCCGCCCGGCAGGCTCGCTGGTTGGCTGAGCATTTCCTTGAGCCGTTTTGCCCCCGTCGATTTCAATCCTTGCGCTTCGATGCGGGCAAGCTCGTTTGCCTTTTCAGAAGAGGCCGCAGCCCCCAGTGGTGCAAGGATCAGCGCGCCCAAAACAAGGGCGATCGTCAGACGGGTAGAACGGAACATGGGCAGACTCATTCGCAGTTGCAGCCCGACCGCGCCTACCGAACTTTATCCACAGGGACAAGACAGCGACATGTCGCTACGCTGAAACCCGCGCACCGCTACATTCCCTAGCATTTGGGGCGAATCGCCCTACCCAATCTTGTGGCGGATTGCGAGCTGGGCCGCCGCCAGCCGTGCAACCGGAACGCGAAATGGCGAGCAGGAAACATAATCAAAGCCCGCATCCCGGCAAAATGCGATTGATTCGGGGTTGCCGCCATGCTCTCCGCACAGCGACAGGGTGATGCCCGGCTGGGCCCGCCGCCCCCGCTCTGCCCCAAGCTGAAGCAGCTCGCCCACACCATCCGTATCCAGCACGTGAAATGGGTCTTCTGCAAAAACACCCTGCTGGACGTAGTCCGACATGAACCGCCCCGCATCATCACGCGACAGCCCATAGGTCATCTGTGTCAGGTCGTTTGTGCCAAAGCTGAGGAAGGCGCAGTTGGGCGCAATCTCAGCCGCGCGCAGGGCCGCACGCGGTGTCTCCACCATGATCCCAAGACGGTAGGTAAAGATCACATCACGCTCTGCCCGGATCGCGGCGGCAACGCCATCAATGGCCGTCTTGACCAGTTCCACCTCACGCCGTGCGGACACCAGCGGGATCATGATTTCAGGCACCACAGGTTCGCCATCGCGGCTCACCTCGATGGCGGCTTCAAAGATCGCGCGCGCCTGCATCTCGTAGATCTCAGGCACCGTGACACCAAGGCGCACACCGCGCAGGCCCAGCATGGGGTTGTACTCCGACATGGCCTCAATCCGGCGGGTCACATTCGACAGCGGCAGGTTCAGCGCATCCGCAAGCTCGCGCTGGCCGGCCTTGTCCATTGGCAGAAACTCATGCAACGGCGGGTCAAAGAGACGAATGCACACCGGCTGACCCTGCATAATGCGGAAAAGCTGTGTGAAATCCGCGCTCTGCATCGGTGACAGCCGTTCGAGCACGGCGCGGCGGTCCTCTCCCGTCTCGGCAAAGATCATTTCGCGCATCACCGTCAGCCTGCCGGGATCAAAGAACATATGCTCCGTCCGGCACAGTCCGATGCCATGGGCGTTGAAGTTGCGCGCCGTCTGCGCATCAGCGGGCGTGTCTGCATTGGCACGCACCCCGATGTCGGCCACATCTTCGGCCCAGGCCATCAGCTTGTTGAAATTGTCGTCAAGGGCGGCTTCCTGCATCTCCACAGCCCCCGCGATGATCTTTCCGCTGGAGCCATCCACAGTGATGATGTCACCCTCACCAAAGGTGCGGCCATCAAGCGTGGTCAACTGCTTGCGGTGGGTGTTGAACTTGAGCGAGGACGCCCCCACCACACAAGGCAGACCCATACCACGCCCGATCACGGCGGCGTGGCTGGTGATCCCACCCCGTTCCGTCAGCACGGCAGCGGCGGCATGCATGCCGCGAATGTCTTCGGGGCTTGTCTCTCGCCGGATCAGGATACAGGCCTCCCCGCGGGCGTCATGCGCCTGTGCCTCAGTTGCAGAGAAGACCATCTTTCCGGTTGCGGCACCGGGGCTGGCAGCAATGCCGCTGCCGATCACATCCCGTTTGGCCCCCGGATCAACCTGCCGGTGCAATAGCTCTGTGAGCGTGCGCGGCTCCACCCGCATCAGGGCCTCTTCGCGCGGGATGATCCCCTCATCCGCCAGCGCCACCGCAATGCGCACCGCCGCCCGCGAGGACCGCGAGACGCGCACCCCGTCAAGAATGTGCAGCTTGCCATCTTCAATGACAAATTCGACCTGCATTTCCGCACGCAGTTTTTTGCGCATCAGGGCTGCGTGTTCCACCAGCTCCTGAAACGCTTCCGGGGCCAGTTCCTCAAGCGAGGGGCCGCGCGGGTCTTTGGTCAGATAAAGACTGCCCGTATCGCCCGAAAGCGCATCACGCCCCTGCGATTGGCTGAGGTAGCGCCCGGTGATCTGCGGCAGCCCGGTATCTGAATCCACAAGCTGCAACACGCCGGAGCCGCATTGCGCGCGCCCCACACCAAAGGCCATTTCCTGCACCACAAGACCAAGGCCCGCGTCCGCTGGCGCGCCTTTGGCCTGACGCAAAAGGCGCGCGGTCGTGCCATCCCATTCCCGCGCCATCGAGCGCAGGACAGCCGCCAGTTGAACGGCAGGGTCTTGGGGAAATTTCTCTTCGGATTCAGACTCGTAGGCGGTCAGGGATTGTTCAAGGGCTGCGCGACCGTCCCCCGTTACATCGTCAAACATATCGGGGTCCAGACGGGCCACATTCACCGCATAGGTCTGCACGAAACGGGTGTAGATCGCGGCCGCGGGGCCCTCGCCCATCTGGGCGCTGAAACGTTCAAACGACGCGTCATTAATGCCGATGTTCAACACCGCCCCTGGCCCCCCCCAATCGGGGTCCTCCGATGAGGGGCGCACGCAGAGCAGCACACCTTTGGGAAAGGCCGCCACAACCGCATCCACGTCCGGCAAATCACCCGCCGCAATGTCGCGCACAGCCGTAAAGGACAGCGCCACCGTCGGCGGCACCGGCAGGTCCAGACGGACCAAGCGTTGCAGGCATTTCGCGCGTCCGCCATGGGTGTCGTTCGCGATCGGAGCGGTCTGCGTGACCAGCGTGGTATGTGGGTTATTCTGCACTGCGGCATCCCTTGTGTTCAGGTGCAGCATAGGCGGATATCAACGTCTGGCAAGCCTGCCGTTACGCACGCGCGGCACAAAGGTTAAGGGGCGACATATATGCAAATGCATACAGGCACCCCCTGTGCACCCCCACGGCACCCCCTGTGCACCGCCAAGGCACAGGCGCCCTGCCCGCCAACCGCGGGTTAAGGCGCGCTGATCAGCCTTCGATTTTGGTCAGATCGGCCACGGAACTGCAGGTCGCGCGGATGCGGCTGAGCAGGTTCAGACGGTTGCGCCGGATCGTGCCGTTGTCGCTGTTGACCTGCACCGCGTCAAAGAACGCATCAATCGGCGCACGCAAGTTCGCCATCGCGGACATGGCGGTGGTGAAATCCTGCGCAGCCATCGCGTGTATGATCGCAGCCTCGGCCGTATCGAGCGCGTTGAACAGCTCTTTTTCGGCGTCCTCGGCCGCGAATTTGATGTCCGCACCGTAGGAGTACTCCACCCCGTCCGCCGTTTCCGCCTGCGTCAGGATGTTGTTGGCGCGCTTGAAACCCTGGATCAGGTTTTCACCGTCATCCGTCGCAAGGGTTTCGCTGAGGGCACGCGCGCGTTTCACCAAGAGGGTCAAATCGTCGTTGTTCGGCATGGCGATGCAGGCATCGATGATGTCGTGACGCACGCCTTGGTCCTTGAGGTAGACCTTGAGGCGGTCATGCAGGAACGAGAGGAGATCGCCAGAGAGCGCTTCGACCCGATCAGATGTCTTCATCAGGACCGAACCATCGCTCACATCGGGGTCAAAGGGGTGTTCGTCGCTGTCCTTGATCCGCGCCACAACCGTTCTGAACGCGGCCCCGAAAACGCCGTGCTCGGCGATCTCTTCCAGTGTGCTTTCAAGGGTGAAAACGTCCGCTTCTGTTCCGGCAGGTGCCAGCTGTCGCAGTTCGTACTTTAAAAAGTCACTCTGGATCGGCGCATTCACAGAAAGGCCGATGTCGTTTTCGATCAGGATGCGGATCACGCCCAAGGCGGCGCGGCGCAGTGCGAAGGGGTCCTTGGAGCCCGTCGGCTTTTCATCAATGGCCCAGAAACCCGTCAGCTTGTCGATCTTTTCGGCCAAGGCAACAGCGATGGACACCGGTGCGGTTGGCACATCATCGGACGGCCCCAACGGCGCGTAATGTTCGCGCGCAGCATCGGCCACCGCGTCCGAGAGCCCCGCGGCGCGGGCGTAATAGCTGCCCATCAGGCCCTGCAGTTCGGGGAATTCATAGACCATTTCCGAGGACAGATCCGCCTTGGCGATGCGGGCGGCCTGTTCGGCGGCATCCGCATCCGCGCCCACCATCGGGGCCAGTTCGCGCGCCAGCACGGACATGCGGTTGATCAGCTCGGCTTGGGTGCCCAGTTTGTTGTGGAAGGTCACGTTTTCAAGGGCTTGGACCCATGTCGACATGTCCGATTTGGCCACGCGCAAATCGTTTTCCCAGAAAAACTTGGCGTCCGCCAGACGCGCGCTTAGCACCTTTTCGTTGCCCGCAAGGATGGTCGCGCCGCTGTCAGCGGTTTCGCGGTTGGCCACAGTGATGAATTTCTCAATCCGGCCCGTTTTCGGGTTGCGCACCGAAAAGAATTTCTGG
>JBGCDV010000032.1:0-90808 GCA_045105735.1 Sulfitobacter sp.
ATCAAGACCTTTCGAACTGGCGGCGCGTCAAGGACAAGTGAAACTGCGCGCCCTGTTGCTGCTCCGGCAAAGGCAAAACCCAACATCGCAAAGCCAAGGGGGTCTTGTAACCAAAGTGCCGCAAACCCGGCCACGACAAACAATCCACCCACCGAAGCGCGCATTTCAGACAAGCCCATAGTGCTGTGCGTCGGTTCTAGATCTAACGCCGAAGCCGTGTAGCGTGGGGCCAAAAAGCCGAACAAACCAAAAGCAATGGTCAACACGGCGCAAACGATGTTCAGAATATCAATCATGCCGCACAGTTAACTGTCTTATGCGTCGGGACAAGGGCAGGATACCCTTGCCCTTTTTTCGCGTTACGGACAGTTCGACGCGTTTGCGACATTCGGCATCGCCAGCGTCACCATCTTGGGGCAGGTGCCCGCAGCCATACAGCCAAAGACCCACAGGTCGAGCTCGCGGTACAGGTTGAGCCCCTTGCGCAGGCTGCGCATACGCGCGACTTGACCAGAGTTTCGGAATGTCACGTGTCGCGTGCAGTTTGCCCCAAGAGCGGACAGCGTCGGATTGGTGGCAGCTGACGCGCGCAATCCATCAAATGCCAACTGTCGCAATGTCAGACCCGAAGGTGCTGCCAGCATCGGTCCCAAGCTCCCTGAAGTTGTTGAATCTGCCAGCGATGTCCGCTGAATAACCGGGGTAGTAATGTGATCTCGCCCAAGTTCAAAGCCGTTAAAACAGGCTTGTTCATCAAAACCGCCACCGGGATTGGCTGTTTTGCAACTGCTGTCCAACGCGGAATCGTCTACTCCGTGAAAGCTGCGCGCCTGTAGGACTCGCGCTTTCATGAAGGTCTCAAAATCAGTGGGGCCGCTGGGCAGCAATGACCAGTCGATCCGGGGATCCGTCATATCGATTGCGCCGCCTGCATCAATTCCACCCAGCGTCAAAGCGTCGGGGTAGCGCGCTGCAATCCGATCCAAATGATGACGCACGCCATTGCCTCCAGCTGAGTCTCCGGTGATCCAGATATGATTAGCACGGGGCAGTTTTGGCATTTTGATCTCACGATCCAGTTGCGGAACGGGCACTGTCAGACCGCTATCCAGTGTATCAAGTGCTGCGTTGACAATGGTTTCGCCCATGAATGCGATGCGGCTGACGTCACCGGGCACGTCGGCAGGATTTTCCGAAACTGCTGTTCCTGCTGGGCTTGATCCAATCCATGTATCTGATGAGCAATATCCCACAAGAACCTGATTTGCATGTGAAAATCTGTTCAGAGCGCGATCTGCGAATAGACCACGCCCGGCAACAAGATCCGTCCAGCCACGGGATGACATAAGGCCGGGCTGGTTGGGAAATGTTCCGGCGGCGTTGCACCAACGGCGGCGACATTCCTCAAAGCTGCGACAGGATCCGCCGCCTTTGAGGTGGATATGATACATGCGCCGCAACGGATTGATTTGTCCATTTGGCAAGTTCGCGGGGGCCGGTCGCACAAACATGGCCGCCGGGGATCCGTCATTGCAAACAGCCGCTGGCACACCAGTCAATTCTACCTTGACCAAAGGGCGTCCTGCTGCGGGGACCCAAGCGGGCAGCTCACCGTTCCAGATTCCGTTACTGAGCGGAGGTAAGCCTCCGGGGCAAAAGGCAGGTGTTAATGCTGGCGATGTTGGATCCGCTGCGATTTGCGCGTTTGCACTTTGTGACAAAACCACTGCGCTTGTCAGACCGGCGGCCACAAGTTTCAAAAACCGAAACATAATCTAAATCTCCTCATTCTAAATATGAGGAGAGTGGCGCCCGATCTGTTCTTTGAGCAAGTCGGCTATTCCATACCTTAGGTTGATTTGTCGTCTGCTGCTTTAGCAGCCGCACGAGCGGCCCGTGCGGCAAAAAGCTTTTCGGCGACTTTTTGCGTTTCAGCTTCGAGTGTCAACAGAGCCACCACAGTTGCCTGACGATCTTTGGCCTCAACGGCGTCGGCGATATCAGTATGCAAAGATACGATCAGCGCGCGATCTCGCGCTGTGAACGTGATCATGTTCATCAATGGCTGCATGCCTTCAACAGCGCCCGCCAATTGATAAGACAGAACTGGGTTCCGTGCAGCGTCGACAAACGCGCGGTGAAATACCACGTCAGATGCGCAAAATGCTTCATCTGTCAGGCCTGTTTCGTTTTGCCGTTCGATTTCTGCGCGCATTGTCGCCAGATGTTCGTCGGAACGACGAGATGCTGCCAGATGCGCACAAGCCCGTTCCAGCGCAAACCGTGCCTCGCAGGCGGTTTCAAAGCTGACTGCATTCATCGACAACAACAATGTGGATGTGGTGATTTGCTGAAGATAGGCGTCCTCGAAACTCAACCTGTTGACAAACGCACCGCCCGCGGCACCACGCTGGGTTCGGATCAAGCTTTGTGCCGCCAACCGCTTGAGCGCTTCGCGCACCGTGGGCCGAGACACCTCGAAATGCTCGGCAAGTTCAGCTTCGGAGGGGAGGCGTTGGTCAATATCCAACTCGCCAGAGACAATCGCCTCGCGAATGTCAGAAGCAATTTCTGACGACAGATCCACGGTCTTCTTAATATTTTCCATTTGTCTTACATTTTAATGTCTGACATTTATCAGACTAGGCAACGACTCATATGAGGTTAGGTGGGATGCAGGGCCTTACACGTTCAGCGCTTTGGGTATCCTTCTTTGGTGTAGTCCTCCTATCATGGTGGTGGATGTTTGCAATGTCTACGGGCATGGGGCTGGATATTATTGGCCGTCCCAATGAAATGGCCCGTGCGATGGCCGCAATGGATCCGCGCATGGACATGTATATGCCGATGGCCGAGTTTGGGCCATTGCTGGGTATGTGGGCTGGAATGATGGCGGCCATGATGCTGCCGACGATGGTACCGACTTTGCAAACTTACGAGGCCTTGATGGTGAGTGCGGACGGCACGCGCGGCGGCTGGGTCGGAGTAGTGCTGGGCTATTTCATCGCGTGGGTCGGGTTTGCCGTTCTGATTACGGGTGTACAATTGGCGCTGTTGTTTGGTGGCGCGATCGACATGCTTGGCGTGTTTAAGTCTCATTGGCTGGCGGCGGGTCTGCTGATTGTCGTTGGTGCGTTCCAATTCACCCGCGCCAAGGAGATTTGCCACGGGGTGTGCCATTCCCCGATGAGCTATTTCTTGGGTCATTGGCGGCCTGACTTCATGGGCGGGATCCGCATGGGGCTCGGCTTAGGGATTTTTTGTGTCGGCTGTTGCTGGGGCTTTATGGCGCTTGGCTTTGTTGGCGGAATGATGAGCCTTTTGTGGATGGGTCTTGCGACTTTGTTCATGGTGGTCGAAAAACTGCCTCAGGTTGGGCAGTATGTAACAAAACCTGCTGGCGCGCTGCTGATCCTTGCGGGGATCGGTTTGGGCGTCTGGCCATATTTGGGAGGGTAGCCGATGGCTCCGAAAAAACGCCCCGACGCGGATCGCTTGCCGATTTCGCAACGTATTGACCAACGTATGCCCAATCCAGGGCGGCGCCAGATGAACCCAACCGAATGGGCGATCAAGGGCGAGTTGTTCCTGAACTGCTCGTGCACAGTATTTTGTCCTTGCGTCGTTAGCCTTGGCGCGCACCCGCCCACCGAAGGCGATTGCAAAGCGTGGATGGCGATTGCCATTGATGAGGGCCATTTTGAGGGCGAAGACTTGTCCGGTCTGAACGTGGGTCTGATGGTGGACATCCCCGGACGCATGGCTGAGGGCGGCTGGAAGGTTGCGGCCTATGTGGACGAGCGCGCCTCGGGTAAAGCGTATAACGGAATTTTGCAAATTTTCAGCGGTGCGGCTGGCGGAACAACGGGGTTGTTCACGATGTTGGTGAGCGACATTGTGGGCGCTGAGCGCGAAAAGGTCGAGATCGTGCGGGATGGCAAGAAACGCGGGTTGTATATCGGGCGAAAAATTCAGGGCGAGATCGAAATGATTGACGGGGCCAGCCCGGATCATCCGGTGATGATTTCCAACTCCAAATATTGGATGGGCCCGGATATTATTGCGGCACGTGGCGTAAAATCCAAGGTGCGCGACTATGGCCGGATATGGGACTTTGGCGGCAAATCCGCCGAGATTTGCCCGATTGACTGGAAAGGCCCCAAGCCGTGATTGATGCGGCGTATGTGCGTGTGATGGCACGTTACAATGCGTGGCAAAACAAGCAGTTAAGCAAGATTGTTGAACCGATGGATGCCGCTGTCTTAACGCAAGATCGCGGAGCGTTTTTTGGGACAATTTTTGGAACGCTCAATCACCTTTTGTGGGGCGATAAAGTCTGGATGAGCCGGTTTGATCCGTCGGTGTTACCGCCCCAGACTCCGTTTGAGGACCACACCAAGCTGACACCGACAATTTCGGTTTGGGGGGCTCAGAGATTTCATTTGGATGGCAAGATCCGGCATTGGGCGGATGCGCTGCGATCCATTGATCTTAAAGGAAGTTTGACCTTTTCGTCTGTGACGCAAAGGGGCGAAGTGACGATGCTGCGCGAAGAATGCGTGGTCCATTTTTTCAATCACCAGACCCATCATCGCGGACAGGTGCATGCAATGCTGACCGCTGCGGGGCGAGATGCGCCCGTCAGCGATCTGATTTATATGCCGGAGACCTAAAATGGCGGTACTTTCCCAATCGCGTCGTTTGCGGCGCAGCCCGTTCAGCGATGGCGTCGAAGCTGCAGGGGTAAAGGCGTTCACGGTCTACAATCATATGTTGTTGCCCACGGTGTTCCGGTCTGTCGAAGAAGATTATCGGCATCTTAAGGACGCAGTTCAGGTGTGGGATGTGGCAGTCGAGCGACAGGTAGAATTGCGCGGCCCGGATGCAGCGCGACTGATGCAGATGCTTACGCCGCGTGATCTGCGTGGCATGTTGCCTGGCCAGTGTTTCTATGTGCCCATCGTGGATGAGACGGGGGGTATGCTGAATGATCCGGTGGCTGTGAAACTGGCTGAGGACCGTTGGTGGATTTCGATTGCAGATAGCGATTTGTTGTTCTGGGTCAAAGGGATTGCCTATGGCTATCGCTTGGATGTTCTGGTCGATGAGCCCGATATCTCACCTCTTGCAGTGCAGGGGCCGTTGGCCGAAGATCTGGTCGCCGCTGTGTTTGGTGAGGCGGTAAGAGACGTGAAGTTCTTCCGTTTTGGCATGTTCGATTTTCAGGGGCGATCCATGGTTGTGGCGCGCTCTGGTTATTCGAAACAGGGTGGCTTTGAAATCTATGTCGATGGCAGTGATCTTGGAATGCCGCTTTGGAACGCGCTGATGGAGGCGGGTAAAAGCATGGATGTTTTTGCCGGGTGCCCAAATCTAATCGAAAGGATCGAAGGCGGTTTGTTGAGTTATGGCAACGATATGACCCGAGAAAACACTCCGCATGAATGTGGTTTGGGACGGTTCTGCAATACACAAACCGCAATTGGCTGTGTGGGCCGAGATGCGCTGTTGCGCGTGGCACAGGAAGGCCCTATCCGCCAGATTCGAGCCATTGAACTTGACGCCAAAACCTTGCCCCCCTGCGATCAGCTTTGGGCGCTGAAGGCGGGCGACAAAGTTGTTGGACGGGTGAGTTCCGCGGCGATGTCTCCGGATTTTGGCTGTGGTGTTGGTGTCGGAATGGTGCGAATGACACATTGGGATGATGGAACAGAGTTAAGCGTCGAGACGCCAGATGGCGCAGTGCGCGCGGTTGTCAAAGAACAGTTCTGGCTGTGAGGTATGGAGCCTCCGGCGGGAGTTTGTTTAGCAAGATGAAGCAGAGGAGATAGGCGATGAGTTTCAATGCGTTGGTCGTTGAAAAGGACGATGAGAGCGGCAAAACCTCTGCAGGGGTGCAACAGTTTGAATTAGATCGATTGCCTGACGGGGATGTCACCGTTGCGGTGGAGTATTCGACGGTGAACTACAAGGACGGATTGTGTATTGGTCCCGGCGGTGGATTGGTGCGTAACTATCCGCATGTTCCAGGCATCGATTTCGCCGGAACCGTCGAGGCATCTGACGATGATCGCTATAAGCCGGGCGACAAGGTTGTGTTGACAGGCTGGCGTGTCGGCGAGGCGCATTGGGGGGGCTATTCCCAGAAAGCGCGGGTCAAAGCCGATTGGTTGGTCCCATTGCCTGCAGGATTAGATACGCGTTCGGCCATGGCTGTGGGAACTGCTGGTTTTACGTCGATGTTGGCGGTCATGGCTTTGGAAGATCATGGCATCAAAGACGGTCCTGTGCTGGTCACTGGTGCCGCAGGTGGAGTTGGATCGGTCGCCGTGGCGATTTTGTCGGCGTTGGGGCATGACGTTGCGGGCGTCACGGGGCGTCCTGAAACGGCGGACTATTTGAAGTCGCTTGGAGCAAGTCAGATCGTTGCGCGCGAAGATATCAACGAGACCGTAAAACGCCCACTCGAAGCAGAGACTTGGGGTGGATGTATTGACGCTGTAGGCGGTGATATGTTGGGCCGATTGCTGGGGCAAATGAAATACGGCGCCAGCGTTGCGGCGGTTGGTTTGGCGGGCGGTGCGGGCTTGCCTGCGACGGTGATCCCGTTCCTGTTGCGTGGTGTGAACCTTCTGGGAATAGATTCCGTTATGCAGCCATATGACAACCGTCTGCGAGCGTGGGAGCGGATCGCCAAGGATCTGCCAATGGACAAGCTTGAAGCCATGGTGCAGCCTGCAACTTTGTCGGATCTGCCAAAACTTGGTGCCGATATTCTGAAGGGTCAGGTCAAGGGTCGCGTTGTGGTTGACGTGAACGCTTAATCTAAGAGCCAGAACCACGCGGACCGTAAATACCGCGTGGCGCAATCGACAAGGACTGCATTGCAATGCCAAGCTATGACGACCAGAATATCTTTGCCAAAATCCTACGTGGTGAGATCCCGAACATCACGGTTTTTGAAGATGATGATACGTTGTGTTTCATGGATATTATGCCGAGGGCGGACGGGCATTGTCTGGTCATCCCCAAAACACCTTGCCGCAATATGTTGGATGCGAATGAAGCCCAATTGACGGCGTGTATGCGTACGGTGAACCTCGTCTCCAACGCGGCAATGCAAGGCTTGGGGGCCGACGGGATCACCTTGCAGCAGTTCAACGAAGATGCGGGCGGTCAGGAAGTGTATCACCTGCATTTCCATATTTTGCCGCGCCATCAAGACGTGTCACTGCGCCCGCCAGGCAAAATGGGTGACATGGATCAGATCGCTGCAATCGCGGAAAAGATCCGAACTGCCATCGCAAAACTGTAGGTTGTGAGTTCCGTCTCATGCCCATTTGTTTGGGCCTTTGCGGCGAAATGAAACTTGTCCTGAATTTTCCATGAAATTGCAGGCGTGGATTTCATGATTTCTTAAACATGTGGATTTTCCCGCCAAAATTGCTGAAAAATCCCAGATTTTCTTTGATCCAATACGGCGTGTGGTGTTTCCTGTTTTTACAAAACAATAAGTTAAGCCAACAGGAAGCAAAATCATGTCGATAAAGAAGCCTCCTCTTACGGAGTTACCTATCCACACGGCTGACAGCGGGTTCTACCGCGGGTTTAGTGTGAATGTGACGGTTGTTAGTAAACTCATCATCTCAGTGCTCGTGGTGTGGTGTATCTTTTGGCCAGTACAGGCCGGAGCCGTTCTGAGCGAATGGAACACTGCAATCCTGAACAATTTTGCTGCCTGGTATATCTGGGTTGTGGCACTGTTCGTGATCGTTTGTCTGGGTCTTGCGATCTGGCCAACGGGCGGGCGATTGTTGCTGGGACAGCCCGGTGACACTCCAGAGTTCTCGAATTTCTCGTGGTTTTCGATGATGTTCGGTGCCGGTATTGGTGTGGGCATGCTGACATGGGCCGTGGCCGAGCCAGTGGCGCATTTCAATAATAACCCGCAAGTGATCCAAGGATTGGCAACAGCCGCCGGAGAAGACAACGTGCGCAATGCGTATGTGTGGTCGTTCCTTCATTGGGGCGCGGGCGCGTGGGCCTGTTATGCGGTGATCGGGTTGGCGCTTGCGTTCTTCTCCTATCGCCGGGGGTTGCCTTTGACGATCCGGTCCGCATTGACGCCTCTGTTTGGGCGCGCTTTGTCGGGACCCCTTGGTCATCTCGTAGATATCGTTGCTGTGGTGGCGACTATTCTAGGTGTCGCGCAGACGCTTGGGTTTGGCGTTGATCAGTTCGTTGCAGGTCTGACCCGGATCGGTATTGGCGGTCTTGTTCATGCCGAAGGCGCAGTTGACGCGACCGGTGAAAGCATTGCCGGGACGGTGAACTTCATTGGGATCGTGGTGGCCTTGCTGTTCATCATGGGCGCATCGACCTTGTCGGCTTTGTCCGGTGTGGGCAAAGGCATCAAATGGCTGTCCAACATCAACATGGTGCTGTCGATTGTCTTACTTGGGTTCTTCATCATCTTCGGGGCGACTTGGTTCGGGGCGACTGCCTTGATCGTCGGGCTTTGGGATTATCTGATCGCTTTGCCGTATCTGAGTTTCAACGTATACCGCTCGGACGGCGTTGACGGATCCGAAGCGTTCCTGCTGGCACAGTGGCAGGGCTGGTGGCCTGTGTTCTACTGGGCATGGTGGATTGCTTTTGCTCCTTTCGTTGGTCTGTTCCTTGCGCGGATTTCGCGTGGGCGCACTATTCGGGAATTCGTATTGGGTGCGATGATTGTACCCGGCCTAATGTGCATGGTCTGGTTCTCTTGGGCCGGCGGAACAGCGATTTGGTTGGAGCTATATGGCGAGGCCAACGGCATAATCTTTGCAGCTGGGAATGGTGACAAAATCTTTGCCATGACAGAATTCATGCTTGCGCCTATCGCGGATGCGTTGGCGTGGGGGATGGCATTGCTGATTGTGGTTCTGTTGATGACCTTCCTTGTGACATCTGCGGACTCGGCTGTTTTGATTGTGAACACAATCAACGCGGCAGGCGATGAAGGTCCCAAAGCACGTCCACATATCGTCTTCTGGGGCGCTGCTCTGGCATTGGTAGTTGGTGGATTGTTGTTGTCTGGTGGGACCACGGCCATTCAGACAGCGATGGTGATCGGGGCTTTGCCGTTCTCGATTGTGATGGTGTTGATGTGCGTCTCACTCATCAAAGCAATCTACAAAGACGGACGTCGCGAAGCCGCTGGTGTACCAACGGTACATTCAGAGATCGAAGGTGCTGCGACACCCGCAGAATAACAGTAAGACGGCTTGCGCCTGCAGGCGCGTCCGTTACTCTATCGGGGCCTCGGCATATTTGCCGGGGCCTTATTCTTTTTGCCAATGCTGAGGTGCGCGACATGAGTTTGGATGTGTCATTTGTCAGGTCTCAATTTCCGGCATTTGAAGTGCCATCCCTGCAGGGACAGGCGTTCTTTTCCAACGCGGGAGGGTCGTATGCTTGCGCACCTGTTATCGACCGGCTGACGCGGTTTTATCGCGAACGCAAGGTGCAGCCCTATTCTGCCTATGACGCGTCTCGATTGGGCGGCGAAGAAATGGACGAGGCCCGGACGCGTATATCTGCTTTGTTAGGCGTTGAACCTGATGAATTGAGTTTCGGTCCATCAACCACACAAAATACCTATGTTCTGTCGCAGGCGTTTGCCGCGTGGATGGCAGCGGGCGAAGCGATCATTGTGACCAATCAAGATCACGAAGCCAACTCTGGTCCTTGGCGTCGATTGGCCGAGCGTGGAATTGAAATCCGCGAGTGGAAAGTTGATCCCGATACGGGACATCTGGACGCAAATGATCTTGAAGACTTATTGGACGAGAAAGTGCGTCTCGTGTGCTTCCCACATTGCTCCAACGTGGTGGGTGAGATCAATCCGGTCACCGAAATCACCGCCATAGCGCATGCAGCAGGTGCTTTTGTGTGTGTGGATGGCGTGTCCTACGCGCCGCATGGGTTTGCAGATGTCGGCGAACTGGGGTGCGATATCTACTTGTTTTCGGCCTACAAGACATATGGACCGCATCAAGGTTTGATGGTCATCCGTCGCACCTTGGGAGACATGCTTCCCAATCAGGGGCATTGGTTCAATGAGGGATCTTTATACAAGCGGTTTACGCCGGCTGGTCCGGATCACGCACAGGTGGCCGCTTGCGCCGGCATGGCCGATTATATGGATCAACTCGCGACCCATCACGGGTTGAAAAGCGCCAAAAATGTACATGATCTGATGCGCGCACATGAGGTCAGTTTGCTGCAGCCATTGTTAGACTGGGCAAAGGGGCGCAATGACTTGCGGTTAATCGGCACAGATGACGCGACACGGCGCGCGCCAACTGTGGCCTTGGATTTGGGCCAATCTGCTGAGCTGGTCGCGTCTGAACTCGCATCGCATGGGATTATGGCTGAAGGCGGCGATTTCTATGCAGGGCGTGCCTTAGAGGCCATGGGCGTTGATCTTCAGAAAGGTGTGCTGCGGGTAAGCTTTGTCCATTACACGACGTCAGATGAAGTCGACAGTCTGATCAAAGCGTTGGATAAGGTGCTTTGAGCGAACCAGAATTTTTGAAAAATTCTGTGTCATTTTCTTTTAAAGAAAATGCCTCCTGTTGAAGATCTGTACGCCGCGCTAGGTGCAGTGCAACTGAGTGTGTTGTGAGAGGGATTGTCGTGAGCGCTGTTACACTTGTTTGGTTTCGCCGTGATTTACGTCTCAGCGATCATGCAGCCTTGTCAACAGCCTGTTCTCAGGGAGCTGTTATTCCTGTTTTCATTCACGACCAAGCCGTCGCGGAGCTCGCAGCCGCGCCAAAGTGGCGGTTGAATCGGGCGCTCGAAAAGCTGTCAGAGTCGTTGACCGGTATGGGCAGTCGTCTCATCTTTCGCCGGGGCGCTGCCTTGACTGTTCTACGAGATCTCGTGGCCGAAACCGGGGCCACGGCGGTTCATTGGTCGCGTCTTTATGATCCGCAATCAACCGCACGGGACGCTGAGATCAAATCGGCTCTCAAAGCCCAAGGCCTGCAGGCGCGCAGCTATGGCGGGCATTTGATGTTTGAGCCTTGGTCGGCTGAGACGAAAACTGGAGGGTATTACAAAGTCTACACGCCGTTCTGGAAAAACGTTCAGACACGCGACGTTGACGCGCCTATACCGCAGCCGGCTAAGATACCAGTGCCGAGCAGTTGGCCTGTCTCAGAGACGCTTGCTGATTGGAACATGGGATCAGCGATGAACCGAGGCGCCTCTGTCGTCATGCCATTTGTACGTCTGGGCGAACAGGCCGCTCGGGATCGTCTGGGGTATTTCGTTGATCAAATCGTACAGGACTACAACGCCAGCCGAGACCGTCCTGACCAAGATGGCACGTCGGGGTTGTCCGAAAATCTTGCACTAGGTGAAATCAGCCCTCATCAATGTTGGCATGCGGGATTGACTGCGCGGCATGAAGGCAAGGCCGGCGCAGAGACCTTCCTAAAGGAATTGGTCTGGCGCGAATTTGCGTACCACTTGATGCACCATACGCCGCGGATTTTGGACCAGAACTGGAAGGAAGACTGGAACGCGTTTCCATGGAACGAGGATGATAGCAGGCCAGAGGTGCTGGCGTGGAAGCAAGGGCGCACGGGCATTCAGTTTGTCGATGCTGCCATGCGCGAAATGTACGTCACAGGCCGTATGCACAATCGAGGGCGGATGATCGTGGCGTCCTATCTGACAAAACATTTGATGTGTCATTGGCGGATCGGACAAAAATGGTTTGAAGACTGTTTGATCGATTGGGATCCAGCTTCCAATGCGATGGGGTGGCAATGGTCAGCGGGCTCAGGACCGGACGCTACGCCTTACTTTCGTGTCTTCAATCCAGTCACGCAGCTGGACAAGTTCGACCTAAAACGTGCCTATGTCAGCCGCTGGATCGCGGAAGGGCGATCCAATCCGCATGCCGATGCCTTGGCGTATTTCGATGCTATACCGCGATCGTGGAATTTAACTCCGCAAGACGATTATCCTTCACCGATCGTAGCTGCTGATGTGGGGCGTAAACGTGCGCTCGCGGCTTACGAAAATCGCGGATTTTGAAGGCAACACCACACGCAGTCCGAGAAGTTTCCGGTCTGCCCAGCTATGCCGGCAAAAGGCACGTGACAGATCTGCATGGCAGCATTAAGTTTTCCTAAATCCGCAAAGCAACTTGCTGCGTATAAAGATAAAATGGGATGGGGAAGCGTAAATGGTCCTGACGAGTTTGGACGGGCAGAAAGATCTGCCGCGTTATTTTGCACATGTCTTCAAGATGAGTCAGGACATGACCAATGGGCGGATCGACTTTGTGCTCCCGGATGGTCGAGTTTTCCGCGCAGAAGGTAAGAATCCCGGTCCAGTGGCCGAGTTACGCATCCACAATCAAGATATCTTTGCACGCCTGATCCGTGAAGGTGATTTGGGTTTCTGTGATGCCTATCTGGATTCGTGGTGGTCGACGCCGGACCTGCAATCTTTCATGGATCTTGTGCATGCGGACAACGACGACATCTATGATGGATTCCCCGGTCAAAGGCTGGTTTGGGCCTACGAGCAGTTCCGGTTCTGGCTGCAAAGAAACAACCGCGCGCAAGCCAAGAAAAACATCAGTTACCATTACGATCTGGGCAATGATTTCTATGGCTTGTGGCTCGACGACACGATGACCTATTCCAGCGCCCTGTTCAAAACGGGGCAGGAAAGCACGGAAAAAGCGCAGATCGCTAAGTATGCCTCTATGGTGGATGAGATGGGGGCGCAGCCCGGTGATCACATCCTTGAAATCGGCTGCGGTTGGGGCGGATTTGCGGAATACGCCGCCAAAGAACGTGGACTGAAGGTGACGGGTCTGACCATTAGTGAAGAGCAGTTTAAATACGCCCAAGAACGCATTGAAAAAGCAGGTCTTTCGGACCTGGTAGATTTCAAGTTGCAGGATTACCGCGATGAGACTGGCCATTATGACGGCATCGCGTCCATCGAGATGTTTGAGGCTGTCGGTGAAAAATATTGGCCGACCTATTTTGACACCGTGCGGGAACGCCTGAAGCCGGGCAAAAACGCGACCCTACAGATTATCACAGTGCAGGATCGTCGTTGGGATGTGTACAAACGCGGTGTAGATTTCATTCAGAAATACATCTTTCCGGGGGGCATGTTGCCCAGCCCAAGTGCGTTGAAAGAGCAAATCATCAAGGCCGGGTTGCGCGTTGAGCGGTCTGTCGAATTTGGGCCGAGTTATTCGATAACGCTGCGACGTTGGCACGACACGTTCAATGAAAAATGGGACCAGATTGCCGATATGGGCTTTGATGATCGGTTCCGCCGGATGTGGAATTTTTACCTGACCTCTTGCGCGGCGACCTTTGAAAGTGCCAATTGTGACGTAACACAGATTACGATCAAGCGTCCCAGCTGACCAAGAAGGTCACGGAATAGTCTCATTTTCCGGTTAAGAGGTCGCGTGCGAAAGAGGATGCGAGCTTATGCCTGACGCTAGTCGACTGGTTGCAGCAGTTTGTTTGGCCATTGTTGGCTTCTTGTTATCAGGCTTGATCATGCCTGTGTACGAAGAAGCTGTGGGCGAGACAAATTTCGGATATTTCGTGTATGTGAATATCGTGATTGGCTTGGTTGTGGGCTGGGTGTCTATGGGCAAACGGGCAGGTCGCGGTGTGTCCTCGGCCATCACAAACGGTGTGACAGGCGTGTTCCTTTTGGTCTTGTGGGGGCTATTTTCTCAGGCCTGTAATGAGATGACGCGTCTGGCGATGAAGAACCGTTACGACGGACCCTTCGACGCCATCGCAGCGGTTTTCCAGATTATGGCTGAATGGGGGCTGTTGCTCTTGAACGGACCTATTCTTGGAACGATGGTGGTCGGTGCATTTGTGGCCGGGACTTTGACAGAATATGCTTGGCGCACGTGGCGCTAACGAATGGATCTGTTTGTCTACGGAACTCTACGCCACAAACCTTTGTTAGACTGCGTTCTTGGACGTTCTGTTGAACAAACTTCAATAACTCCGGCGTTTCTCGCTGATGCCACAACAAGTTGGGTTCAGGATCAGCAGTTTCCTATGATCCAATTGGGCACTGGCGGGCAGGCGCAAGGTTGGGTGTTGTCCAATCTAAGCCGCGAGGACATAGCCCGCCTAGACTTTTATGAAGGCGGTTTCGGCTACAGTTTGGTTGATGTCGCATCTTCGGCTGGGACGGCAAAAATGTATCTGCCGGGCCCCGAGGTTGGTCCGCCCGGCGAGAGTTTTGATCTGGACGACTGGGTGCAGCGCTGGGGTGCGTTGACTTTGGAAGCCGCGGGCGAGGTTATGCGATCCTTTGGAACACGTACGGCGGCCGAGGTCGCAAAGATGTTTCCAGCTATTCGGACTCGGGCTGGTGCGCGGGTTCGAGCGGCCGAAGGCACGGCTGACGGGTTTGCCGGACGAGTGGAGATCGATAAGCGCAATCTGCCTTACGCGCAGTTTTTCGCGCTGGAGGATGTGACTGTGCGGGTGGAGCGCTTTGAGGGGGATATGACCCCGCCGTTGCAACGCGCAGTCTTTCTAGGCATGGATGCGGCCCTTGTGTTGCCCTACGACCCTGTGCGCGACCGCGTTTTGCTGGTCGAGCAGTTCCGCCTTGGTCCCGTCGGGCGAGGCGATCCGACGCCTTGGCAATTGGAACCTATCGCGGGCCATGTGGATCCGGGCGAAACGCCAGAACAGGCGGCGCGTCGGGAAGCACAGGAAGAGGCGGGATTGACCCTGCATCGGCTCGAAACTGTCGGGCAGGGGTATCCTAGTCCGGGTGCAAGCTCAGAATTCTATTACATGTATGTGGGTGTATGTGATTTGCCCGACGACATCGGCGGTGTGAACGGAGTGATTTCAGAAGGCGAAAACATTCGGTCTCACCTGATGGAATGGAATGATTTTATCGACCGGATTGATACCAGCCGATTTAGCGTTGCACCTTTGGTTCTGATGGGGCTTTGGCTGGCGCGGCACAGGGATCGTTTGCAGAGCACTTAGCCAAGTTCGTCTTTGATCGTCTTGAGGTCCTTCGCGCGCACCGATACACCAAACGGGACGACGCGGACAAAAGGATTCCCGGGATGCGGATAGCGACAGATCTAGCCGATGCAGTCGGCAACACACCTTTGATCCGCTTGCGTCGCGCCAGCGAAGAAACAGGCTGTGATATCTATGGCAAGGCAGAGTTCCTGAACCCCGGTCAGTCGGTGAAGGATCGCGCTGCGCTGTTCATCATCCGTGATGCTATCACGCGTGGCGACTTGAAACCGGGCGGTACGATTGTCGAAGGCACCGCGGGGAATACTGGAATTGGCCTTGCGTTGGTCGGTGCGTCGATGGGGTACAAAACTGTGATTGTCCTCCCCGACACGCAGTCTCAGGTAAAGAAAGATATGTTGCGGCTTGCAGGGGCGACTTTGGTTGAAGTGCCCGCTAAGCCATACCGCAACCCCAACAACTTTGTGCATTATTCCAGACGCTTGGCCGAACATCTTAATGAAGTTGAGCCGAACGGGGCAATATGGGCAAACCAGTTTGACAATGTGGCCAATCGTCAGGCGCATATCGAAACGACAGGACCCGAGATCTGGGATCAGACTGGCGGCAAAGTCGATGGATTTATTTGCGCAGCAGGGTCGGGGGGCACAGTCGCGGGCGTTGGTATGGCCTTGCAGCCCAAAGGCGTAAAAGTCGGGTTGGTCGATCCGGATGGTGCTGGGTTGTTCAGCTTTTACACAACCGGAGAGATCGCGATGGAGGGTGGATCGATCGCGGAAGGCATTGGCCAAGTGCGCATCACCAAGAACTTGGATGGGTTTACGCCAGATTTCGTGTGCAACGTGCCTGATACCGAAGCGTTGCCCATCGTCTTTGATCTTCTGGAACACGAAGGTTTGGTCATGGGAGGTTCAACAGGTATCAATGTTGCCGGCGCGATCCGAATGGCCCGTCATATGGGACCGGGCCACACAATTGTAACGATCCTGTGTGACTTTGGAACGCGGTATCAATCCAAGTTGTTCAATCCAGATTTTCTGCGTGAAAAAGGTTTGCCGTTCCCGGACTGGTTGGAAGCGCGTGAGCCCAACCTGCCGGCCATGTTTGAGGATGTATAGGTGTTCAAACTTGCCCGCATATGTTTGATCCTGCTGACATTTCTGGTCATCCTGCCGCCCGCCGGTGTTGCCCAATCGACACCGCCTGCGACGCAGAACACAGCGCCGGACTATGGGACATGGGCGAGTGTCGCCAGCCGTGCGGAAAACGCCGTAAACGCAGGCACGGACACCAACGCTGTATTCGAAACTTTGCGCGCGCGGATTGCTGGGTTTCGGACCACATTCGATACAGCCCGCAATGCCAATAGTGAACGCATCGCGACACTACGGAACCAAATCGACGCGTTGGGTGCCGCGCCAGAGGAAGGTGCCACCGAAGATTTTGACATCGCCAACCGCCGGGCTGAGTTGACCACTCAGCTTTCGCAACTGCAGGCCCCGGTTCAGGTTGCCCAAGAGGCCTTTACGCGTGCCGATGGATTGGTTGCGGAGATAGACTCCATTATCCGCGAACGCCAAACCCAGCGTTTGTTATCCTTGGGACCATCGCCCTTAAATCCGGTGAACTGGCCTGAAGCGGCCAAAGAACTAGGCGAAGCTTTGGGTGAATTCGGTGCAGAGCGGCGGGTGTTCTCGGATGCGCGCCTAATGGCGATCGCGCAGGAGAACCTTCCGCTGGTGTTGATCCTGACAGCTGTGGGCAGTTTGTTGTTGGCACGAGGTCGACAATGGGCATCTCGGCTGGGGGATATGCTGCGCAAGTTCGGTGGGCGCGGAACGGGGGTTTGGTCGTTCATAGTTTCGTTGTTGCGGATTGGTTTGCCTCTGGCAGGACTTTACGCGTTGGTCGAAGCGTTGTTTGCCACCGGCTTACCGGGGCGGCGTGGAACTGAACTTCTTAACTTATTGCCGCTTTGGGGGTTGTTGCTGCTTGGGTTCCGGTGGCTTGCAGAACGTTTGTTCTCGCGGTCGGACGACGAAGCTATCTTGTTGCTGCAACCCGAACGCAGGGCCGAGGCGCGGTTCTACATTTTGTTGATCGCGCTCATGTTGGTGCTGCGCGGTTTGGCAGAGTTGCTGTTTTCGATGTCCGAATTTGCGCGGGCTTCAGAAGCTGTAATCGCGTTCCCGATGGTTGCAGTGCTCGGCCTGATCCTCTTTAGGTTTGGACAGCTTCTGCGTGGTTATGCTGCGCGTGCCAACGAAGATGATCCCGAGGCACCACCCGTGGGTGCAGGGCTTGCACGTATCATCCGAATGTTGGGATTGGCTGCACAAATTGTCGCCGTTGCGGCCCCTGTGATGGCGGGGATCGGGTATTCGGCTGTTGGCAATGCTTTGCTTTACCCGACCTTGTTCAGCCTTTGTCTGCTTGGCGGGGTTATGACCCTGCAACGCTTCTTCGGTGATCTTTATGGATGGATCAGCGGGCAAGGCAATGCGGCACGCGAAAGCCTTGTTGCGGTGCTGCTCAGCTTTGTGTTGGTGCTTGCTGTCGCACCGGTTCTGGCGCTGATTTGGGGCGCGCGCATTGCTGATCTGCAAGAGCTTTGGGCCCGGTTCTTGCGTGGCTTCGAAGTCGGCGACGCGACGATCTCACCAACAGATTTCCTAACATTCGCCTTCGTTTTCATGGGCGGTTACTTTCTGACACGCTTGTTGCAGACGGCGCTCAAGACGTCTGTTCTGCCGAAGACCAAAATCGATATGGGCGCGCGCAACGCACTTGTGTCTGGGGTCGGTTATGTCGGGATATTCCTCGCGGCTGTCATCGCGATCACCGCGGCTGGAATTGACCTTAGTTCACTTGCAATTGTGGCCGGTGCCTTGTCCGTGGGGATCGGTTTTGGTCTGCAAAACATCGTGTCGAACTTTGTGTCTGGCATCATTTTGTTGATTGAACGCCCGATCTCGGAAGGGGACTGGATCGAAGTTGGTGGTCAGCACGGATACGTGCGCAACATTTCTGTGCGATCAACCCGGATTGAGACATTTGACCGCTCTGACGTGATCGTCCCGAATGCCGATTTGGTCAGCGGGACAGTGACCAATTACACGCGCGGCAACACAGTCGGACGGGTTATTATTCCTGTTGGTGTCGCTTATGGAACCGACACTCGGGTTGTAGAAGGTATTTTGCGCGAAGCCGCTGAATCTCATCCTATGGTGCTGCTCAAACCTCCTCCCAGTGTCGTGTTTCAAGGATTTGGCGCATCTTCGCTCGACTTCGAAATCCGGGCGATCTTGCGCGATGTGAATTGGATGTTGACGGTAAAATCCGAAGTAAACCACTTGATTGCCAAGAGGTTCATGGAAGAGGGGATCGAGATCCCATTCCCGCAACAAGATGTGTGGTTACGCAATCCCGAAACATTGCGCCACGGGGCCGACCAGAAAGACCCTGACGCGGACCAACCCAACAAGACGGACCCGACAGGAGACAGCGGCGCATGACCGAGATGTTGTTTCGCCAAGACGCCTATATGCGCGAAGCCAAAGGCATCGTACGCGCTGTGACCGAAGAAGGTGGCATCGTATTGGATCAGTCGGTGTTCTATCCAACAGGTGGTGGGCAGCCTGGAGACAGCGGGACATTGGGATGGGACGGCGGCGAAAAACTGGACATCGCAACGGCCATAAAAGGGCAGGACGCGGACATTGTTCTGGTCCCCTCAGAACCCCGTGCATTGCCAATCGTCGGACAGGAAGTCACGCAAAGTCTGGATTGGGATCGCAGGCATCGTCATATGCGGATTCACACGGCTTTGCACCTTTTGTCAGTTGTTATTCCGTTTCCCGTGACAGGTGGGTCGATTTCAGCCGTGCGGGGCAGATTGGATTTTGACATGCCAGAGGCCCCCGAGGATCGCGACGCGATTGATCGGGCGTTGGCTGAACTGGTGGCGTGCGATGCCGTTGTGAGTGAAGAATGGATCACCGAGGCAGAGCTTGATGCAAATCCGGGTCTGGTGAAAACATTGACAGTTCAGCCACCGCGCGGAGCTGGCCATATCCGCTTGGTTCGCGTTGGAGATGGCGTCGGTACGATTGACTTGCAGCCTTGCGGTGGAACGCATGTCGCACGGACCGGCGAGATCGGGGCAATGCGCCTCGGAAAGATCCAGAAGAAGGGTCAACAGAACCGCCGTGTTTATCTGATATTGGACGACTGAGCTTTTTCCCGGCGGTTGTTTTCAACTGGAGCGGCTTCGCCGCACTCGATTTTGTTTGCGCTCAGGCCGCGCGGGCCGATCTTTGGTGAACCAATGCACTGATGCGGATCCATCGTGCCCGTGGGACATCGTGTGCTCGCATCTTTTGATCGGAAAAACGGTTGTGATGTGAATGCGTGTAACTGCGAGAATCTTGGTTTTTCCCTCTTGCATACCCCTTTGACCACCCCTTATACCGCGCGCACGGACAGGTGGCCGAGTGGTCGAAGGCGCGCGCCTGGAAAGTGCGTAGGCGGGAGACCGTCTCCAGGGTTCGAATCCCTGTCTGTCCGCCATCACTCACTTTATTAGTATTAAAAACAATGCCTTGGTGGGGCTGGCTTTGCTTTTGTCCGCTTTTTGTCCGCTTTTGATTTTGCACGAAATGACGTGGCGTTAGCTAAACACACGCACAGCTAGCGGAATCTCATCTTTCACCCGGATCAGCCATTGCCCGTCCCGAAGAGTCGTTTCGACTACTATCTGTCACCGCCGGAAACACGAAAGCTTAGGTTCCCCTAGCTATGCTGCTATCCGCCCGAAGCAGTCGTTGGAAACTAATTCACGCGCTAAACCTGTCATGCGTTTGTTGCGCCTGACGTAACGATTTACTGAAGCGCTTTAGGTTCAGTTTGACGGTTAGTCGCCTTTATCGTTGATCGCAGCTCCTATGCCGGGGCGAGAAAAGAACTTAGCAAGTAACTCCCTGCCGTCTTTGCCCCAATAGGCACTTGCCGCTATTGTCGTGGTATAGGCGATGGGGGCACCGCTCGCACAAGCCAAAAGTGCTCCTAAGGTAAATGAGACTGCTATCTTCAATGTATGAGGATGCTCTTTGTTGAAAATTGGTTTCTCTATCTCAAGAAGTGGCTTGCTCACAGTAGCCATTAGCTTTTCGAGGCTTTTTCCAAATGCTGATACTTGCTGATCCGTGGGCGATGTTTCGACTATGTTATCGGGAATACTGCTGTGAACTTCCATTGTCAGAACTTTAGCAAGCTGCATAGCATCATTAAGTTTCGTAAAGTGTTCCAGTCCTTCTGAATCGTTGGGTATGTGCGTCTTGTGATGGGCAAGTGCTTCGTCAAGAACTTGCACGACCAACTGGCACTTGTCTTGAATTTCTTCATATCCTGCTTCTAGTAAGTTACGGGCTTCCTTTAGCGACAAAGGTCGTAGTGGTTTTATTCCGTCCGGCTTTTTGTCAGTCGTTTCCTCAATCTGACTTGAGGCTGTGTTGTCGTTCGAATTTTCGGTGACATTGGGAGTTGTCGAGCCGGTCATTAGTAAATAAGGCAGAATACTCATTTGATCACTTGTTCCGAATTAGATTGAAGCCTTTTCACCCTACTAGTTTGCTATCGTGTTGTGAACTGTAGGCTATGTAACAAAAAAAAATTGGCGAATTCGCTCACGTTGAAACAACATATTTTGCAGTCTTTTTCAGCAAGAAACCGACTAAGAATTGAGAGCATCGGCGAAATCTGCTGGCGATGCATGAACCGAACTTCGGAGTATTTGATGGCTTTGGAGCGGGTGTCATCCACCTCTACCGCTGTGGGTCATACCGAGCAATTGATTCTTGACAAGTCTGCAACTTTGCAAAGTCCGGTTCCTGCGCTTGACGGACGAGAACAATTTCCAACCCAGACAAAGTCCACAAGAAGTTAATCATCCCAGCCCACCAATTTCATTGCGCGATCCACATCAACGCCCGACTCCTTTGCCTGCGCCATCGCTGCCAACAAAGCGGAAACTGTGCGCGCTCGCCCGCTACTGTCATAGGCTTGCAGGGGCCGCATCACGTCCAGCGTGACGGGTTGTTCAAGCTGTGTCGTGGCCTCGTGCGCGATCAAGTTTGCCAGAGGTTGCAGCGTCCATTGGCACAGGTGCCGTTGCGCTTCCCGCACAACCGGGCCAGTTGCCCCGCGATTAGCCAAAGCGGGCAAAACTGACCCGATGTTGGGCTGGCTGGTCGACCGCAAGTACGCATCGCACATCCCTGTGTTCAAAAAGTCCGGTCGCAACGACGGAACCTGGAACCGCGCCGGCTTCGAGTGGGATGCCGAGAACGACCAATACATCTGACCCGAAGGACATGCTTTAAAGCAGTTCCGCCGCAATGACTCAGGCCCAAACCGGGGGCCATCGGGCAAAGGCACAGCGCGCTATCGGGTGTTTAAGGAGGTCTGCCGGACTTGCCCGTCAAAAGCAAAGTGTTGCCTGAACGCTGATGCCCGCCAAGTCGCACGCGACATCACCAAGACCAATCAGTACGCAATCTTGATGCGGCTGCGCGAGAAAGTTGAGATGCTATTCGCTCACCTCAAATGCAGTCTTGGCTTGGGACGCGCCGATTGCGCGACCTCTCTCGGGATCATGGCTGTGCCATGACCTTGCCGGACAATGCATACGGGAAAAATGATGAATTCCTGCTCGCCGCCACAGCCCCAAAACCTCTGTAAACTGGCCAAGGTCTTTCCTGCACCGCAGCAAATGCGCAAAGCCTGATAAGAAAAGCGCTTGCGCCTAATTCGGACCGCTACTTTCTGCGTCAGCAACACTTTGTTTTTCCACAAATGCGCGGAAACCGGTCATTCGTTGCGGGGACAAAACCGGGTGTTCTCTATGGTCTTAGCCGACATTCGACTTTGGTGCTCGGGTTCAATGAAAAGATACGACGTCAGGAATGCTCTCGCTCACGGATATGACGCGGATCGGTCTAGAGATGCTTGCAGTGCACGGGTATTCATATCCGCAACTTGCGGGGACGAAAACGCGCGAGAGCTGCGTTCTACGAACAGCGCTGTAAAAGAACTTAGGTGGTATCACGCAGGTTTTGCGACAGGTCGCAGATCGAAACCAGACTCGACCGCCGCAAGAATGTTTTCCTGTGCGTCATCGCTATGGCGGCAAACCTAATTTGGCAGCATTAGCTGTTTTCTTGATACGGCGAGATCTCAAATCCAACTACTCAACGCAACGATGCGGTCAAAATATTGATAATAATCAATGTTTTAAAATATATTCCCCACTCTTTGAAATTTTTTTTGAACCATTTCCACAAACCGTTCGACCAATGATCACCTCGACAGCATGACGCGTAAACCAATTGGTTTCAGAAGGCTGGCGGGGATTTTTGAACGCTTTTCTGCATGGAGAACCCAATGCCACATTTCAACTTTTTCAACCTGATCTTTGGTCAAGGCAAAATTCACGGCACTGACAAAAATGATCTCATCTTCGGGTCGTTCGGCGATGACAGGGTGTTTGCCAATGACGGCAACGATGTCGTCTTTGGTCTGTTCGGGGATGACAAGATCGCTGGTGGTCTTGGCGATGATACGATTTACGGTGGCTGGGGCCGCGACATCGTGCTTGGCGGCGACGGTGAAGACAGTGTGCACGGCGGTGCCGGGAATGACATCGTTGTCGGTAACAAGGGCGACGACGAAATGTTCGGTGGGCGCGGCAACGATCTGCTGGTCTGGAACAATGGGGATGGCTCGGATCTGATCGACGGCGGCACGGGCTATGACGTGCAACAGGTCAATTTCAACACGGACCTTGTCGACGATGACCTGCAAAACAACCATGTCGCGGAATTCTCGGTCACTGACCAAGGCATTCAGTTTGCCCGCATCGAACTGAACGGACAAACCGAACGCGGCTTGTTCCAGCTTGATATCCGCAAGACCGAAGTGCAGGAAACCAACTTCGGTGGGGGCGATGACACCGCTGTGATCACTGGGGATGTGCTGGAAAAGATCAAGCTGAAGCTGGACGGGGGAGATGGCATTGACACGCTGGATATGTCCCAGACCACGCAATCCGCCTCGATCAATCTTGGCAAAGGATACGTGAATACGTCCAAGGCTAAAAACTTCGAAAACGCCATCGGAACCAATTTCGACGACAAAATTTCGGGCGACAAGGGCGACAACGTCCTGTCCGGTCTGGGTGGCGAAGACCGCCTGTTCGGCCGTGGCGGAGACGACACGATCGCGGGCAACAAGGGCAACGACAAGATGTTCGGCGGCAGCGGCGATGACCTTCTGGTCTGGAACAACGGCGATGGGTCTGACCTGATGCACGGCGGCAGGGGATATGACACCCAGCAAGTCAACTTTGACACGGATCTGGTGAATGCCGATCTGCAAAATGACGATGTCGCGCAATACTCGGTCACTGACAAGGGCATCGAATTCGCCCGGATCGAACTGAACGGACAGACGGAAGCTGGTTTGTTCCAGCTTGATATCCGCAAGACCGAAGTTCAGGAAACCAACTTTGGCGGCGGCGATGACACCGCAGTGATCACCGGCGATGTGTTGAACGAGATCATGCTGGAGCTGGATGGCGGAGATGGCGTGGATACGTTGGATCTGAGCCAGACCTTTGGCCCGGTATCCGTCAACATTGAGACCGGCGTGATCGAAATTGACAATGGTGCCGGCCCCGATGCCTCGGCGATCAATTTTGAGAACGTCATCGGCACAGCAAGCAACGATGTCATTACCGGCAACGACCAGGACAATATCATTCGCGGTGGGGCCGGCAATGATATCATGAGCGGAGGCGAGGGCGCCGATACCTTTGTCTTCTTTGAAGCGGATATCGGTGTTGACGTCATCCTCGACTTCGAAGTTGGGGTCGATCGGTTGCAGTTTGTGACAGAAGACCCAGAAGTCACGACAGACAACATGCTCGCGAACATGACCCAGGTCGGAGGCGATGTGGAACTCGCGCTCAACAACAAAGTGATCACGCTGGAAGACACGCTGGTCACAGACTTCGTCGCCGATGATTTTCTGATTGCTTAAGTTATCTTAGTTCATCTGGCACGTAGCCCCGTCAGCATCACGCTGGCGGGGCTTTTGCGTGGCACGCACGTGGGTTTTGGCGTTTCGGGCTAAACTCGAAACTAAAATACCCTGCCACGCTTCGCGTTCTCGGGACATTTTCGATGCTTGATGTGTCAGGGTAATCCCGAAACGCTTTAGTTATCGCAAATCCCGTTTGCCAGCGCGAGGCCAAAGCCAAACACGTTGTCCCGCCCGACGGCCCCCATTTCCGCAGTCGTTGCAGCCAGCCGCTTGCGCGTGTCCGACACACTGCGCGAACTGGTGAAATAGGGATCGGCGGCCAATCGCGCAGTCACAAACGGCGTGGCGATAGACGTTCCGGTCACAAAACGAGGACGGTCGGACGTGGCGACCATGATGTCCACACCCGGTGCGGCCACGTCCACATGGGGGCCGCGCACCGCTTTGCGATAGATCCGACCGTTCACGTCCACAGCCGTCACTGCGATCACAGCATCAAAACCTGCGGGATAAAGCGGATCTGCCGCCGGCCCGTCATTCCCGACAGCGGCCACCAGAACCAGCCCTCGTGCCGCGGCCCGTTCGACCGCGAGGTTGAGCAGCTTGTTATACGGTCCTGCCAGCGCGAGATTGACAAAGCGCACATTCTCTTCCGCCAACCAATCCAGCGCACGCACCAGAGCATCCGCTCCGGCCACGAGGTCCGCGTTTTCTGAAGCGCCAAAGACATTAGCCGCAAAAATCTTGACCCCGTCCAATCTGTTAGGGTCAGCTAATACAGAGACCACCTCGGTTCCATGGCGCGCGCTTGCAGAGGGGCCGTCAAAGAAACTCCGCGTGGTCACGTCTGCCCCATCCACTGCGACTGCGGTCACATCGATGGCCGTATCGATAACACCAATCGGTACTTGTGCGGGGCATCCGCCCTCGTTCCAGCGCATCATGGAATCCGCATAGGTCAGCGAGGCCGCCCCTGACTCCTGCGCCTGCAAGCGATAGGCGTGATTGATGCCAACGGTTGAGTCAGGCACCGCTCCTTCCAGCGCCGCAATGGCCTCAGCGCCCGTGACGCCATCTGGCATCTGATAGCTCAGCATGGTCAATCCGAGCCCATTGAGTCGCGTTACATCCAATGCCGTGTAGCCTGTCGCCGCGGCTTCCTGCTTGATCCGGGCCGCGCTGTCCTGATCTGGGACCAAAGCGATGATCGTACGCGCCCCGACCACATCGACCTGTTCCGATCCAGCTAATGTTCCCCCAATCGATGGCAAATCACACCCTGTGAGACCCAGACAAACTGCAAAAACTGCAACCAGACGATGTCGCGCAATTCCAAACATGCTCTGCACTGTTCCCTCGTTGGAGATGATCTCACTGACCGGATTGACCCTACAAAACAGCCCCAGCGCAATCTAGACGTGAAAAGCCTGTGGCGGTCAAAATAATTTGAACCCTTTGACGGGATCGTGCGACACATAGTTGTCAGACATGGCGAAATGAGCAAAAAACGTGACACGTGACCAAAACATACTCGATTATCTGCAAAACCGGCTCAGTCCGGCGGACAACGACGCGTTCGAGCAGATGATGGCACAAGATGCCGCGCTTGCCGCCGAGGTGGATGTGATGCGGTCAGTGCGTGCTGAACTCGCCGCTGGAGCGAAACATGAAAACGCCGATGCGGTATGGGATCGCATTTCTGCATCAATTGACGCCGAAGCAAAACCCGCCAACGACAACCGCAGCCCGTGGCAGCAGGTGCTCAAATACGCGGCGGTCGCCGTGCTCGCCGTCGGGGCGTGGCAAATGGCGGTCGTGCCGCGGATCAGCGCTGTGCCACAGGGTTTCCGCGCCGCCAGTGAGACCCGCGACGCTGTCACCTTTCAGGTCAGGTTCGCGGAAGCCGCGACATTGTCCGACATTTCTGCCCTGTTGGCTCCGTTTGAAGGGCGCATCATTGATGGGCCAAGCGCGTTGGGTCTGGTGCGCCTGTCCTTTCCTGATGAACAACTTGGCGAAGCGGCCCGGGCCGCGCTGGACAGCAACACAGCACTTGTTGAATTCGTGGCCGACTAACGTTTGGCCTTTGCGGCACAACGTTCCAGACAGTGCAGCAACGCCTTTTTCGCATGATGCACCCGGGTTTTGATGGTGCCTACGGGCACGCCCTCGATGTCGGCGACCTCCGGGTAGCTGAGTTCCTCCAGAAACGTGAGCCGAATGGCCGCGTGATGAGACCCCGATAACCCCTCCAGACAGTGATGCAGCAGCGCGCGTTCTGATGCTGCGATCGCTGCCGCTTCCGGGTTTGGCTCTGTATCTTCTTGCTCAGGAACGTCATCGACGTATGACATCTTGCCTTGTTTGCGTAGCGCGTCGACCAACTTGTTACGCGAAATGGAAAACAGCCAGGACTTGACCGCAGATCTGCCTTCAAACGATTTTGCTGACCGCCAAACGTCTATCATCGTGTCATGCACACAATCAGAAGCGAGTTCTGCGTTGCGGACCCGCGACATGGCAAACGCATAGATTTGAGTGTTGTAGCGTTCATACAGCATGTGCATTGCGCGCTTGTCGCCCAGGCCAATTTTTCTAACGATTTCAATGTCGTCCACGACGGCTCACTCGGGCAAAATTGGATGTGACGTTCTAAAGCAGAGTTATCTCCTCGATTCCTGTGCAACATTAACGTGAATTGCAAGGCCGGAGTTTGGCAGGCAGTGATTTCCGATTTTTTTTTGAACCGTTTCGTGTCGTCGCACGACCCATAAGCAATCTGACCTGCTGGTCGCCCCGCAAACACGAACGCACAAGGACAATGGACATGACAACGACATCGAATGAAACGATCCAAGACTGCAGCGAATTTGGTGACCTGTTTGCGCCATTCACTCCGGACCTATCACGCACGAAAGATGCGTCGATGGACTTGTCACGATACCCGTCGGCGCTGGTTGGTTCGCATCGGTTTGCGCGCGCGATAGAGCAGGCTCAGCACGAGATGTCGCTAGCTCCATGGCTGCGATACAGTGCAAATCCAAAATTGGAACGAGCCGCCGCGGAACGACAGCTCAAGCACCAAATCGCCGCCGCACTGGATCAGGGTTTTGTCCTGCACGACCCATATTTCCCAGAGTTTTCCCGACTTGATAAGCACAACCAGTTTGGTTTGGTGAACCCTGACAACCTTTACTTTCTGGCCAGTATCGAAACGCCCGGAAGTTATGTGATCCACGGCAAACGCGGAACGAGCGCGGATTTGCAGATCCAAATTGGCGCTGGAGAGCCGGGCTTTAACGAAAATCTGACAAGTCCGATCCCCGTCAGCGAATTGGATTTGGACGGCTTATCGACCAGGCTGAACGGTGAGTTCACCATCCTTATCAGTGAGACCAAACCCTGCGATCTCAAGCGCGGTGAAAACTGGCTTAGCAACACAAAAGGCGAGCTTTGCGCAAACAGCATCCTAATCAGAGAAAGCCTGATGGATTGGGACACAGAAACGGGCGGGACGTGGCGCATTGAACGCCTTGACACAGTCGGTGAGGTCAATCCGCTGCCGACCCCCAAGCTTGTTCAGCAGCAATTCGAACGCGCGGCGGATTATTTGACTGGTTCCACACGGGGCTGGATAAAATTCGTCGAGCAACTCAGGGTCAATTTGCCTGCCAATCGTATGAGCCCGGCACGGGCGACCGGACAAGGCGGCTTGCCGGGACAGTTCAACTCCGCCGGTCATTTCCAGATGAACAACGGAATGGCCTATATCATCACTGTTGAGGAGTCCGACGCGCGGTATCAGGGTATCCAACTCGGCGATCTGTGGTTCAACGCGCTGGATTTTCGCCGCCGGCAAACAAGTCTGACGACCAAGCAAGCGTACCAAAGTGAGGACGGAAAATATCGCTTTGTGATCAGCGAGGAAGACCCCGGCGTTGAAAACTGGTTGGACCCCGCGGGTGCTTCGACGGGGTTTGCTTTCATGCGGTGGCAAGGCAAACCGAAATGCGCAGATGGCACAGTCGTCGTCCCGAAGTCCCCTGAAACCAAACCTGTGCTGGTTCATTGCCTGAGCGAAGAGCTGAAGGACGAACCTGTTTTCTCGCCAGAGCAACGTAAAGAACAACTCGCCGCCCGGCACGTGAGCGCACTGAAGATTCCACGTGGGTTCTGATCGACCTGTCGCGCTTTGATAGCATTTGCTGCGCCAAAGGAGTTTGACTATGGTGCCAAAGCGAAGTGACGAATTCCGCCAAGATATAGTGCGTATCGCATCGACCAGTGGTTTAACGCGTAAGCAGGTGGCTGCCGATCAGTGTATTGGGATATCGACGCTGAACAAATGGGGCGCTGTGCATCGAGATACAGATGTTGTTTCGAAGCAGGATTTGGACCTCGCCAAAAAGAACACCCGGATTTTTACAACAGCATCAGCCCATTGAGCCAAATGCTGCGGGATGTTCTATAGCCTGCTACAGAAAAACGCTCAGGCATCAATTTGGAACTAAGAGATGAAAGAAAATTCCAATCGGCGTGTACCAAACCCAAGCAAGAAGCTGACATGTAGCACACGCGTTTACCGAACCTCCACCGGACTTGATTTTTGGTTTGATTGGCCAGGATCAATCGCCACGTCGGACCCAACAACTTCCATTCACTTCGTCCAGAACGGAGGAATGGAGCCGAATATGTTTGTCTATCTTCGAATAGATGGGCTTGCGATGCAGATCACGCAAAAGAATGGCAAACCATTTCCGCCTATGATCTATCGTGGCCCAAAATTCGCCACCACCTGGTCTATTGGGGCGCTCGGCGTGCCTCTTTATCTTTTCCGCGGACACTACCGCTCGCTTGGCGTTGCCGACTTCGCGGTAACGGAAACATACGAACCGGTCGCAATCGATGAGGTCTTTGCCTCAAAGAAACAACAGGCCAATGCCTTGTCATTCGTCACTGAAGCGCTGGCAAGGTATGATGGACATTGGCTTGGCGCATGTCGCGGAATGGAACAATCCGCCGAAGTGCATATTCGACCCGAGTTGGAGAAGCAGTTGGCGAGCGGGAAACTTTTGCAAGCGTAACACGGCTAGCTGATCCTCACAATTATGCAGGACCGGGTTAAGTTTCGCCGCTACAAAGGGAAAAACTCACGCGTGCAACCAATCTGATTTCCGAATGAAACAAAGCTTATAAAAACAGCTGACGCTCCAGAAACCCTCTCTATCACTGAAGACCTCTCGCGCAGGCATCATGTTTTCAGTCGAACTGACTTACGCTCCAATATTTCCGCCGACAGATGTCTGTGGCGGAGGGGAATGCCGGTTTCCAGAGAGTTCAGCAGCTCCTCGGCCGCGTTCCGCCCCATGTCCGCTGCCGGAAGGTCGATGGTGGTCAGGGCTGGAACCGTCTCACTTGCCCAATCCAAATTGTCAAAACCCATAACTGACAGGTCTTCGGGTACAGATTTTTCGGCTTCTGCCAGCCCGAAGTAAACGCCCATCGCCAAGACGTCGGAAAAGCATAGAACTGCACTGCGATCGAACTCAGTGTTTAGCAGTTTGTGCACAGCAGCCTTACCGCCCGCAACACTCAATTCTGTTTCAATAAATTGCAGTTCAGTTTTTCCCTGTCCAGCCAACTCGGCGCCTTGCTTGCGCGCACTCGTCCGGTCGCTCTCTGACAGTGGCCCATGAACAACTGAGATTTTCTGATGCCCTTTGGCCGCTAAATATTTTACAGCGTCTCCGGCCAGCTTCGCATTGTCATATCCGATTGTGGCAATTGGATTGGTGGGGTCCCAGACCGAGGTGAAGACACAGGGAACATCGTGCCGCGCAAAGGTTTGCATCAGGATCTCGCTGTGAGTTGCCCCACTTAATATGAAAGCTTCTGCCCCCATTCCCAACAATTTTCGCGCGGCTTTCAACTCTGCTTCTTCATCCGAATTCGAGATGGCCAAAACCAGAGAATATCCATGTTTGGCCAGCGTCTGTTCAATGGCAGATATGAATTTGGCGAAGACAGAATGCTCTATTGTCGGAATAATCGCCGCAATTGTTTTAGAGCGTGAAGTTGACAAGGCACGTGCCGCTGAGTTCGGCAAATAGTCCAGCCGAGCGCATGCATCCAGCACCTGTTCACGGGTCTTTTTGCTTACATTCGTATTCCCGTTCATCACCCGTGAAACCGTCGCAATCGACAAGCCTGTTTCTTTGGCAACGTCTCGAATGCTCGCGCCTGATTTTCGCACCGTGACAATTCTTTCTTTGGATTTTCTTGACGAATCCATCTTCGATACGGAACATTGTAACCGGTTTCATGTCAAATTGAACGCGCTACTGGATCTCGTAGCATGATCACATTGGGCAATGTAACCGGTTACAAGGCGTGGATTCTCACGCAGGACGACAAGAAGCGCGGTCACAGGGCTGGAACGGAAACACGATGCTGAATAGCGTTTTGGAACTTGCAAGATCATCAGGTCGCTATCGCGGGCTGAAGCGGGCTGTGAACCTTCAAGCTGATGTTGGCTACGGGGCTGCAGCACGGCTTAGGGTGGCAGCGGGGTCTATCGTTTCAGTCGTGCACACCGACGGTGGATCAACCGCTTGGCTCACCGCGCTTGCCGACAACGCTCGAAATTTCGGCATTTCCGCATTTGAGGAAAGTGACGTGGTTTCGGGCACTCTGATCGCTGAGAGGTTTGATAGCCGTGAGATGCAATCGCTTACGATGGCACGTGACGGCAATTGGACCGATGCTCAAGGTCAGCAGATATTCGACGAGACAACACCACCGGGTGAAACCCACATCTTTCGCACGACACATGATGCCGACTTGTTCATCATTGCGCCAGTTGCGCACGGTTTTATTGAGCGCGGTGGTGGATCTGCCTTGAGGGTAGAAGTGCAGCCACCAAAAGGGCTCAACTCAGATATGAATTTGCCCACGCCCCTTGGCAAGGTCATTGATGAACGGCGTATCGCTGCGGGAACAGCTCATGCCTATGAAGTCAAACAAGGTCAGTTCATTCAGATCGTAGATGTCGAAGGTCAGCAGTGTTCTGACTTTATGGCAATGCGGTCAAGTGCATTGGATGCCGGTTTTGAACGGTACATCGACTCCACTGTTTCACGCACGATGTCCCGCAGTGCGTACCCTTTACCTGGCTTGCATGACAAGTTCTTCGATCAAGATATCAAGCCCTTACTTGCTGTGCGGCAGGACACGGTCGGACGTCATGATACGTTTGCGTTGGCGTGTACCGCACGTGGGTATGAAGAACGCGGTTTTCCGGGTCATCTGAATTGTTCCGACAACATCAGCGCTGCTTATGAACCTTATGGTATTCAATCACGGCGTGCTTGGCCTGCGATTAACTTGTTCTTCAATTCCTGGATTGATTGGCAAGACCACAACATCGCCAGTGACGAGGCTTGGTCCCGCCCCGGAGATTATGTGGTCATGCAGGCGCTCACCGATTTGGTCGCGGTTTCTACTGCCTGTCCCGACGACGTTGATCCAATCAACGGCTGGAATCCCACTGACATACATCTCCGCATCTATGAGGAAGACAGTGCAATTACCTATTCCGTCGCCTGGCGCGCCAACCCGGAGGACGCCGCAAAGATGACAAAGCATTCTGCCTTTCACGCACGCACGTCAAAGTTGACAACGTCTTTCAGCATCGCTCGTGATCTTTGGATGCCCGCTCACTTCGATGCGACGGGTGCAGTCGAAGAGTACTGGGCCTGCAAGAATGCGGCCACATTGCAAGATATGTCGGGCTTGCGGAAATTTGATGTGGTCGGGCCAGACGCGTTGAAATTGCTGCAACACTGCCTAACGCGGGATGTCTCCAAACTGTCGATCCATCGCGGATTTTATGCACTGATGTGTGACGCGCGGGGGGCTGTCCTTGATGACGGCACATTGTTCCGCTTGGAAGACACCGCGTTTCGCTGGTGCTGTGGGGCAGACAATTCTGCCCTGCATCTGCGCGAGCAGGCCGAAGACCTCGGGTTGAACGCACGGGTGCATTCGCTTGGAGACCGAATGGTAAACTTGGCGCTTCAAGGCCCGAAATCGCGCGACATTTTGCGTGATATCATGTTCATACAACCAACGCGCCCAAGTCTGGACAATCTCAAATGGTTTGGCTTCACCATAGCCCGTTTGCATGACCGGGATGGACCGATGTTCATGCTCTGCCGCTCGGGCTTTACCGGAGAGCTTGGGTATGAGCTGTTTTGTGACCGCGCTGACGCGGTAGAGATTTGGGATGGTCTGATGGCAGCAGGCGCACCGCTTGGGTTGGTCCCGATGGGCGGGCACGCGCTGGAGATGCTGCGGATCGAGGCTGGCTTGATGATCGCCGGAGCCGAATTTAGCCCGGACGTCGATGCAATGGAAGCTGGTCTTGGTTTTGCCGTAGACTTCAAAAAAGAGCATTTCGTTGGCCGTGCGGCGCTTGAACGCAACGCCGCATCTGTGCGTCGAAAGCTCGTAGGGCTTCACTTTGAAGACGACGAAACTGTTTTACATGGCGATGGAATCTTTGTCGGCCGCGAGCAAGTTGGAATGATCACCAGCGCCTGTGTATCTCCCTATTTCGGGCACACCATCGCAATGGCCAGAGTTGCGATCGAGAATGCAGACATCGGTACCACATTGGAAGTCGGCAAGCTGGACGGGCATATGAAACGCCTGGCTGCGACCGTTGTTGACTTACCTTTTGTGGATCCGAAAAGAGAAAAGGCGCGGGCGTGAGTGATATGAACACAGAAGGCGTGAAATTTTTGGCGAACGTGCGCAGGAAGCTATGGAAGCCGTGCGACGGGACAACCTTTCAAAGACGGAAGTGTTGGAACGGTATCAGGCAGTTGTCGGCGTAAAGGACGTCTCGATCTCAGTCGGGGAGGGCGAGATCTTTTGCATCATGGGGCTGTCAGGTTCTGGCAAGTCCACATTGGTGCGGCACATCAATCGATTGATCGAACCTACGGGTGGTGAAATCCTGATCAACGGTGTCGACGTGGGCGGGTTGAATGCCGAAGAGCTTCGAGTGATGCGCGCCGACAAGATCGGCATGGTTTTTCAAAACATGGCGTTGCTGCCGCATAGGACGGTCAGAGATAACGTCGCGTTTGCACTGGAGCTTCGCAATGTCGATGCGTTCACCCGTGCACAACATGCCCAACGGGTGATCGAGCTTGTTCATCTGGACGGTTACGGGGACCGTATGCCGTCGGAATTGTCTGGTGGCATGCAGCAGCGTGTGGGACTTGCCCGGGCGATGGCCGCAGACCCGGATATTCTGTTGATGGATGAACCTTTCTCGGCTCTGGATCCTCTTATTCGCCATTGATCTGGTCGCTGCCGTAAACTTGGCACTTGTTTACAAATATTCAAACGCTGCGGCCGAGAATGCCGACAACTCCAGCAAAGCCTATTTGGTGGAACGGTTTGAGGACTGGACACAGGGAAGTCTGATGGCGGCTGTGCTTGTCTTCGTGCTGGGCCGCTTGTTCTTTGGCTGGCTCGCGGACCGATCTTATGTGCAGCAGTACCAGAAGTGGCGTGTGGATCGCACAGTCAATGCTGGCGTGGTTGGGTCACGGTTGATTTTTGCGACACTGGTCTTTGCATTGATCGCGCCGCTCACGATTTATCGCGCAACACAATTCGCGCCCGAAGAGCGCGCTTGATCTCGATTGTCTATTGACTGATCGATCAGTCAGAGTACCTTGCGTCGTATGACTGCATCGGAAAAAACGCGCACCGACGCCAAAGCCGAGGTTCTGCACAAGATTATTCAGGCCGCAGAGCTGGAATTCGCGGAGCGTGGGTTCGATGGTGTTGGGATGAAGGCTCTCGCCACCCGAGCAGATGTAAGCCAGTCACTTCTGCACTATCATTTTGGCTCAAAAGACAAGCTTTACGCTGCGGTTATTCAAAGCCGTTCTGCGATGATCAACAAAGAGCGACTGTCCCATCTGGGTGCGGCGGATCTTTCATCCCCTGACGCATTGGCGCAAGTGTTTCGCGCGCTTTTTCAACCCGCGCTTGGTCCGTCTGGCGGGGGACGCGCCTATGCCAGAATATTTGCAGGTCTGATTGCTGGAAATACACGGGATCAGACACTTGTGCGGGAAAACTATGACGTAACGGCCAAAGAATTCATTGCCGCATTACAGGATTGTTTGCCCGGCGTCAGTGCTTTGCAAGCGGCCAGAATTTACCACTGCGCGCTAGGCGTGTTGGTGACGGGTCTTGCGCGTGACGGACGCGTACAAAGGCTGGTTGGACTGGCAGAACAAGAAGTCGAAAACGAAGAACTTATCAAAACACTCATCTGTTTCGCAATTGGAGGAGCTAAGGCGATTCAGGAAGAGTGAGGTATACAAGGAGGAAAACATGAAGAAATCTTTTGCAATTGGCGCGATCATCGCGACACTTACGGTGCCGACTGTGGCGCAAGCCGACAGCTTTAGCGCGACAGTTGTTGCCGGACACCCCGGAGTTTTCCGGTGGGTGAAAATGATTGATGAAGCCTTTGTTCCGGGGGTCACGGCAGCGCTCGAAGGGTCTGGACACACCATGTCGTTCGATGGTCAATATGGCGGCGCAATTGCCAAAGTTGGTGATGAATTGGAGACCGTCGAAGCGGGGCTAGCCGAAATCGGCATTTGTCAAAGCCTGTTCGACCCCGCGAAACTGGCCGTTCAAAACGTGACTTATTACACGCCCTTCGTGAGTGACGATCCGCGCGTTGTCTCCGAATTGATGGACAGCTTGCACAATTCCGATCCACGCATGACGGAAGCCTATGCGCAAAATGGCGTTAAGTACTTGGGCGCACCTGTTGGGATCGACGATTATCTGTTGATGACGAAATTCCCGGTTGGAAGCCTTGGGGATCTCGATGGCAAAAAGATTGCGGCGCCGGGACCTGCGATCAACTGGCTGTCTGGCACAGGAGCCGTCGGCGTTTCAGGAAACCTGACGACCTATTACAACGAACTTAAAGCAGGTGTTTACGACGGCGTCATCGTGTTTGCATCCGCCGCTTTGCCGGGCAAACTTTATGAAGTCGCCCCGCATGTTATGCGCGCAGGTCTTGGGGCCCAGTATGCCGGCGCGCTTTGTGCCAATGCAGATTGGTATGACGGTCTGCCGGATGACGCCAAAACGGCATTGCATACCGGTGCGGACGCAGCGCGGGAGTGGTACTTGTCCGCACTCGAAGGTGCCGTTGAGACGTCTTTCAAAGTGATGGCCGAAAATGGCGCAACGATCACGGATGCAAGCGAAGACATGCGCGCGGCTTGGGTCAAGGGCATGGAAAATTCCGCCAAGACTTGGGCCGCTGGCTTGGACGGGCAGGGTATTCCGGGCACTGAAGTCTTGTCGCTTTATATGTCTGCGATGCGGGATGCGGGCGCCACCCCATTGCGGGATTGGGACAAGGAATGAGCCAAAACACAGTTGGCCGGGCGACTATGTCCGGCCAAATGCTGCGTGTTCTTGATAAGGTTTCACTTGCGGCGAACGTGGTCGGGTCCTGCCTGATCGTCGGGCTGGTTCTAATGATTGCGGCCGATGTCGCGGGGCGAAATTTATTGGGCGCACCGGTCGCGGGCGTCCCTGAGATGGTGTCTCTGTCGATTGTTGCGATCGTATTTCTACAGGCCCCGCAGGCGCTAAGAGCCGGGAGACTGACACGCAGCGACGGAGTGATTGATGTGCTAAAAGCGCGCGCGCCGCGTGTTGCGGCGGGGTTGGAAACTGTCTTTGACCTTGTTGGCGTCGTTGTTTTGGGCGTCATTTTGTATGCGCATTGGCCGATCATGATCCGTGCTTGGGAACGCAATGATTTTATTGGTGCGGTCGGCAATTTCACGGCACCCACTTGGCCTGTAAAAGGAATGCTGGCGATTGGTGCAGCCCTTTTGGCCTTACAGTTTGCAGCCCGGATCGTGAGGAGATTTTCCGCATGACGCCGTTCGAAATCGGCCTGATTGCATTGGCTTTGATGGGGCTGTTGGTGTTGCTGGGAATGCACGTGCCAATCGCGTTGATCGCGTGTTCTTTCATTGGTGTCTGGGCCATCAAAGGCACACCGTTGCTGGCGTCCAAGATGCTTGGGTTGGCCGCAAACGACGCGATTTCCTCGTACTTCTTTGGGGTGGTGCCTTTGTTCGTTTTGATGGGATTTCTCGTCAGTGAAAGCGGTATGGGGCGTGATGCGTTTGACGTGGCCAACGCCATGTTCCGGCGCATCAAAGGCGGTCTTGGTATTGGAACGATTGCTGCCAACACGATTTTTGCTGCGATCACTGGGATCTCTATCGCGTCGGCGGCTGTCTTTACCAAAATCGCGGTGCCAGAACTACGTCGCCATGGGTACACACCAAGATTTTCCGTCGGGGTCGTAGCCGGGTCTTCGGTTTTGGGCATGCTGATCCCACCCAGCCTTTTGTTGATCTTGTATGGGCTTTTGACTGAACAAAGCATTGGCGATTTGTTCGTTGCTGGGATTGGTCCCGGATTGCTATTGGCGATCCTTTTTGCGCTTTGCACGATCCTGATGGCGCATTTCACACCGTCCTTTGTGGGCGAAGCCTTGGGGCAATCTGACGAGCAATTGACCCGCTCTGAATTGCTGTCGAAAGGCTTGCCGATTACCGGGCTAATTTTCGTCGTGCTTGGCGGAATTTATGCCGGGTATTTCACACCTGTTGAAGCCGGAGCGGTCGGAACCGTCGGCGCTTTGATCATCGGGTTGGCGAAACGCACGTTGTCCGCAAAAGGGTTGTGGCAAGTTCTGGTGGAAACGGGACTGGTCACGGCGGCCGTCTGTTTCTTGATTATCGCAGCTCAAATGTATTCCAGAATGCTGTCGTTCTCGGGCCTTCCCGGAGCTTTCGGCGAGATGGTCGCTACGGCTGAATTGGGGCTATACGGGTTGCTCCTGATCTACATTCTCGTTGTCATCTTGTTTGGGATGATCTTGGATTCATCGTCGATCATGCTGATCCTTGTGCCGCTTATGTTGCCTGTCGTTGTCCCGATGGGGGTCGATCTGGTTTGGTTCGGGATCATCACAGTCATCGCTGTTGAAATCGGTCTGTTGACCCCGCCGTTTGGCATATCTGTCTATGTCATCAAATCAACGTTGGAAGACCCGGACATCAAACTGTCAGACATCTTTCTGGGAGCCGCGCCCTTCGCTCTGATGATGCTGGTCTGCCTTGCTGCCGTTGTTTTCATTCCATCCATCGCAACAGGCCTGTTGGGCCGTTAGGAGCCATTATGCCGAGACGTTTCATCGATCTTTCTGTCGCGCTTGAGGCGGACATTGCCTCTGATCCCCCGATCATGCTGCCCGAGATTGAATATTTCAAACACAGCGAAACAGCCCAACAAGTGATGGATTTCTTTCCCGGGCTGAAACAAGAGGACTTGCCGGGTGGCGAAGGGTGGGCGATCGAAAAGCTCAGCATCTACACACATAACGGCACCCATCTGGATGCGCCGTATCACCATCATTCTACACAAGATGGCGGAAAGCCTGCGCTGACCATCGACGAAGTGCCGCTGGAATGGTGCTTTAGCGCAGGAGTTAAACTGGACTTCCGCCATTTCGAAGACGGGTATCTTGTGACACCAGATGATATCGACGCGGAACTGGAGCGGATCGGTCATACTTTGCAACCGCTCGATATTGTTTTGGTCAACACCTCTGCCGGGCAGTCCTATGGGCAACCGGATTACATTGCCAAAGGTTGCGGTATGGGGCGCGACGCCACGCTGCATATGCTGCAACAGGGGGTGCGGGTGACAGGAACAGATGCATGGAGCTGGGACGCGCCGTTTTCTTTGACGGCCAAACGGTATGCCGAAACTGGTGACGCTGGCCTGATTTGGGAAGGCCATCGAGCGAGTATCGATATCGGGTATAGCCATATCGAAAAGCTGACCAATCTTGATCAACTCCCCGGACATGGATTCACAGTGTCCTGCTTTCCTTACAAAATCAAACGGGCGAGCGGTGGGTTTACACGCGCCGTCGCCATACTTGAGGATTGACTCAGGATGATCAGATTTGACGCAGCTAAGGTGAAATGCCCATGGAAGTGACCCAACCTAAAGAGCCGCTCACAGTGACGTTCACGTGCACCGGTCAAGCCGTTGGCAAAATGCGCAACGATTTGGATGTGCGCATGACTGAACCGATGGAAGAGCATTTTTCCTTGGCCACGGACGAAGGCCCATTTCACGGGGGAGATGCGACCGCGCCACCGCCGCTGGCCTTGTTTGTTGGCGGGTTTACCGGATGCATCATGACCCAGCTTCGCGCGTTCGCAAAACGTATGGATGTTTTGATTGATGATTTGCGCGTGGAAACAACAGTGCGTTGGCAATGGACGCCAAAAGGACGCATCTATGAAACGGCGCCCAAGTCATTCGAGTTCAATATTTTTCTCGAAAGCTCGTCGCCTTTAGAAGATCAGGTCGCCCTTGTTAAAGCTGCCAAAAAGGGATGTTTTATCGAACAAACTTTGTCAGTTGAGAACACGATTACGCACCGAATTCGGACCAAGACCGGCTTTCTCAAAGTCACTTGATGCCGCGAACCTTCTAAGTAGCTCTGTGGGCAAGAGGTGCTCCAACGCAAAGTGATTGCGTTGGAGCTGATTGTTTTAGTGCGAGAACTTCTTGATCTCGCCGCTGTCCAAGCGTGCTGTGTATGACGCGAGCTCTTTCCTTACCAACTTCATCAAGAAGTACAGGCAGAAGATGTTCACCACAGCCATTGCAAAGATCGCAGCATCCGAGAAGTCGATAACAGGGCCAAGCGAGGCCGCAGCACCAATAACGATAAAGATGCAGAAGATGATCTTGAACGTCAGCTCTGACGCTTTGCCTTCACCAAACAGGTAGGTCCACGCTTTCAAACCATAGTAGCTCCAAGAGATCATGGTCGAGAAGGCAAACAGAACCACTGCGATAGCCAAAACAAATGGGAACCAGCTGATACCGGACGCAAATGCTGCAGAGGTCAGCGACACACCTGAATTCCCATCGACGGTCGCGATGGCAGTGCCTGCTTCGTTCAGCATGTAGTTGCCTGTGGCCTCATCGATAATCAATTGCTGCGAGATGACGATGACCAAAGCGGTCATGGTACAGATCACAACTGTGTCGATCAGTGGCTCAAGCAGGCTGACGAAGCCTTCGGTGATGGGTTCTTTTGTCTTTACTGCCGAGTGTGCAATCGCCGCAGATCCAACACCGGCTTCGTTCGAAAACGCCGCCCGTTTGAAACCTTGGATCAACGCACCAACCATACCGCCTGCAACTCCTAGCCCTGTGAACGCACCGGCAAAGATCTGGCCAAAGGCCCATCCAATTTGGTCATAGTTCACCAGCAGGATGATCAACGCCGCGCCGACGTAGAGGATACCCATAAAAGGCACAACCTTTTCGGTCACGTTGGCGATTGATTTGATACCACCGACGATCACGGCAAAAACAACGGCCGCAAAAACTATACCTGTGATCCAGCCGGGATAATCTCCGACAATCCCGGAAATCTGTGCATGCGCCTGATTGGCTTGGAACATGTTGCCGCCGCCAAGCGCGCCGAGAATACAAAACACAGAAAACAGAACCGCAAGGATTTTGCCGCCTGGCAGGCCCAACTCGTTGAAACCTTTCGAGATATAATACATCGGACCACCGGATACGGTACCGTCTTCATACTCATTGCGATATTTAACGCCCAGCGTACATTCCGTGAATTTCGACGCCATGCCCAAAAGGCCCGCGAGGATCATCCAGAACGTCGCGCCCGGTCCGCCAATGCCGACTGCAACAGCCACACCGGCGATGTTTCCAAGCCCAACAGTGCCTGACAGCGCCGTTGCAAGCGCCTGAAAGTGGCTTACCTCACCTGCGTCGTTGGGATCAGAATAGTCACCTTTGACCAACTGGACCGCATGTTTGAAGTACCGGAATTGAACGAAACCAAAGTAAAATGTAAAAATTGTCGCCGCGACGACCAACCACATAACAATCCAAGGAAAATTTGTTCCCGGGAACGGCGCAAAGATCAGACTGACAAATGGTCCTGTGATGTTTGCAAAGACTTGATTGACTTTTTCGTCTATCCCCATCGCCTCTTGCGCGGCGAGCGGGCTAGTTGCCAAGGCTGTAACCAATGAGGTCAGCCCGAAGATCGATCTATGTTTCATGAGTCATTTATCCCACAACAGTGACGGGCACATCCGCGTGCATCACTAGGTTTTGAGTCGAGCTGCCGAAGACGCGTTGGGCAAAGCCATCGGAGGACCCGCGTCCAACGATGATCTGAGACCCTCCGTTTTCAACAGTGATCCTGTTCAGGGTTTCAGCCACGTTGCCGTGACGGACAATCCCAGAGGCGTTGAAACCTGCGTCTTTCAAACCCGTAACCGCAGGATCGACGATCCGCGATGTGGCGAGTTCGATTTCTTCTTCACGCCGTTTGTGACGTTTTTCATTCTCTTCAGCTGTTTGAAATGTGAATGGTGACCATTCGATGACGTAGACGATGATCATTTCACATTCGTCTACTTTTGCAGCCAGGTCTTTTGCAAACGCAAGTGCGCGGTCGCCAGTGTCTGTCCCGTCAAGTCCAATGACAATTTTGACTGTCATTTTGCCCTCCTTGTTTGAGCATTTTTCTTTTGAGAGCGCGATTGCTCTCAAGAGTTTAGCGGTTGGCATCACAAGGGAGGCACCGACCACCACCTTTAAGAGTAGTGATTATCACTAGAGTTTGTGCATAAAAGTAGGTATTCAACAGGATAAATTGCCGTTTTCTAGGCGGTTTTTGGGGGAAATGCCTAATGTTTGGTGATTTGGATAGAATCGACCGTAATATTCTTCAGCAACTTGAGCGCAACGGAAGGTTATCGATTGTTGAACTTGCAGCACGGGTGAACCTGACCAACACACCGTGTTCGGAACGTGTGAAACGCCTTGAGCGGACAGGTTACATCAGTGGATATCGGGCGACGTTGAACATGGCTCAGCTTGGATTAGGACACCTGACAATCGTCCAAGTCTCGCTTGCCGCGACTGCTGCGGATAACTCTTTGGACGCATTCAATCGCGTGGTCAAAGGCATTCCCGAGATAGAAAGCTGTTTGATGGTCGCGGGGTCATTTGACTATTTGTTGACTGTCCGCACGCGTGATATTGCCCATTTCCGCGCAGTACTTGGAGACAAGATCAACAAATTGCCTGGCATCCACCAAACCAACTCATTCGCCGTCATGGAGACTGTTCTTTAGCCGCAACGATGTGGGTAGATGATTACCGGTGTTCGACGACTTAGTTGTAGAAGTAGTCCACCAAGAACAGTGGAATTGACGGGATATACGTACACATCAATAGCACTGTCAGCAGTACGGCGATGAAATAGACATTTACCTTCGTCACGTCCCAGATATTCGCGCGCGCCACAGCACACGCTGTGATCAAAACACTCGCCACAGGTGGTGTCTGTTGTCCGATGGCCAAGTTCAGAGTGACGACAAGGCCGAAGTGGATTGGGTTGATACCCACAGCGTCTATCAGAGGGATGACAATCGGGACCACAAGTATGATCGCGGCGGCGGAGTGCAAAAAGAACCCGATAATCAGAAAGAAGAAGTTCAGGATCAGCAGCACCAGCCACTTATTATCCGTGATCGACAAGATGCCTGCGGCCAGTTCTTGGGGGTATTGCGCCCGCGTTAGGAAACCGCCCATCACAACGGATGCGGCAACCAGCAGCATCACAACGGCCGTTTGCATGCCGCCATCCAGCATAGAGCGTTGAAGGTGTTTCAAGTCTACCTGACGGTACCAAAGGCTGATTGCAATGGCGGCCAGAACTGCGAGGCCCGCGGCTTCGGTCGCTGTGACATAACCACCGAAGATACCGCCAAGAATAATGACGGGCAGGGCAAAGGTGGGCAGGGCGTCTACGAAAGTCTCCCATAGGCGCCGTCCTGAGAACGCTTCTTCGCGGGGCAAATCGTATTTGACGGCAAAGTAATATGCGACGCCCATCAGGCCAGCTGCGCCCATCAAACCTGGCACGATCCCTGCGACGAATAATTGTTCCACCGATACATTTGCAGATGTCGCATACAGGATCATCGGTATGGAGGGGGGAATGATGATTGCCAAAGACGCCGAAGAAGATGTGACCGCCGCAGACAAGGCACCGGAATATCCCCGTTTTTTCATCTGAGGGATCATGACGGATCCCATGGCTGCCACATCAGCAACGGCAGATCCGGATATTTCTGCAAAGAACAGGGACACGCCGATGTTCACATGCGCCAGCCCTCCGCGCACAAAACCGATGAGGGCTGCGACGAAGTTGATGAGGCGGTCTGTGATGCCGCCCGCGTTCATAATGGCCCCGGCAAGGACAAACATCGGAATCGCGATAAGGGAAAACTTGGTCGCCCCGCCATACATATCCAGTGCGACGTTCACGAGAGATCCTGCACCTTCCAGAATTAACAATCCAAGGATTGCTGAGACTGCCAATGCCACACCGATCGGAATATTCAGACAGATCATCGCCACCATTGCGATGAAGATACCCAGCATCAGCATCAGGCGTTCCCCGCTTTCTTCATCTCGGTTTCGACCTCGTCTTCGATTTCGGCATGTTCCAGTGACACACCGGCTGCGGTTTGGCGCCAATATTCCGGCAGGCTCAGGGCCTGACAGATCAGGAACAGAACCGCTCCGACGGGGATGACTGATTGCGTGAAGCTGACCGGAACCCATGTCAGGGACACCAGAGACATGCCGCCAAGGATCGACATCACCGTGAACCCGGCCCACGCCAACAGGATAAAGAAGCCCGCCGTGATCGCCTCGGCCAAGGCCACGCCCCACATGCGTAAAGGCATCGGGATGGACAACAGCACAGAGTCAAAGCCGATATGGCGACGCCGCAACGCCGCGAGCGCAGAACCATAATAGGTAATCCAAGCCAACAGGATGGCGGCGACTTCGTCGTACCATGCAAGGCTCGACCCAAGCAGGCGGTAGATCACAGCCACAACCACGCAGGTCGTCAGAACCACCATCAAGAGGATCACAAAGTATTCGAGGACAACCTCAAAGAATCTGCGCAGTGCGTGAAGCATGACGTCTTTCTTCCGGGCGCGGCCCGGTGGTTTGGTGGTGTCGTGTGATGAGAAGCTATGTGCAGGGGACGATCACGCCCCCTGCAAGTCTTTGGGTTTAGGAACCTGATGCAAGCGATTGAATGCGCTCTACAAGTTCTGCACCACCATCAACGGTATCGGCAAACTCCTTGTAGATCGCCGCCGAGGCATCAATGAAGGCTTGGTTGTCCGCTTCGTTGATCTCTACGCCTGCGTCGCGGATCACGTCCAGCAGCTCTGTTTCCAGTTTAGCCGCGTGCTCGTAGACGAAGTCCTGAGTTTCGGTCCCGCAGGCTTCCAGATCGGCGCGCACATCTTCGGGCAACCGCTGCCATTGGTTTTCGGCCACAAGGACGTAGCCCGGTGTGTAAACGTGCCCCGTGATCGACAGGTACTTTTGGACTTCCTGGAATTTGGCCGACGCGATTTGTGCGTACGGGTTTTCCTGACCGTCAATGACGTTGGTTTGCAGTGCGGTGAACACTTCGGAGAACGCCATAGGTGTTGGGTTCGCACCGTATGTTTTGAACATTTTTACACGCCATTCGCCGTTGGGTGTGCGCAGTTTCACACCTTGCAGGTCTTCTGGCGTATTGATGGGCCGTGTGTTGTTTGTGATGTGGCGGAACCCGTTTTCGAAGTAGCCGATGATGCGGTAGCCTTCACGCATGGCGGCTTCTTGGAACACATTACCCAGTTCGGCTTGGATGCGTCGCATGTGATCGCGGTCTTTGACGATATATGGCATCTCGAATACGCCAAATTCCGGCGCGACGGACGACATGACGGAAGAAGGCAACGAGAACGTCACCTGACCCAGCTTCAGCTTTTGTAGTAATTCGCGGTCTTTGCCCAACTGGCTGGAACCGAACGTTTGGACTTCGGCCCGATCGCCAAGTTTGCCGTTGGCACAAGATGCAAACGCGTCAGCAGAAGCTTCAAACAGCGAGCCCGGATTGCCAACATGGCCAAAGCGCAGCGTCAGATCCGCAGCGCTTGCGGCCAATGGCATCGTCATCGCGGCGACCGTCGCCAAAATGGTTGCTTTCAAATTCATGTGTCTTCCTCCCATGGTGCCCGATTTCGGGCGTTATTGTGCGGCAACCTGATCGGCGCCTGTGTCTTTTAGATGGTCCATCGCTGCTTGAGCGCCACCTGATTGGTGCGGAACTCCGGATTTCGCCAAACCCATTTCCACACCGGACAGCGTCGCCATAAGCATCAAGTCATTGAAATCGCCCAAATGTCCGATCCTGAACACTTTGTCTGCGACTTTTGACAAACCATTGCCCAACGAGATGTCATAGTTTTTGAGCGTCGTGGCCCGGAATGCGTCGGCAGAATGGCCTTCGGGCATTAAAACGGCTGTCAGAACGCCAGACTCTTCCCCTTGCCGGGCACACAGAACCTCAAGTCCCCAAGCGCGTACCGCCGCGCGTGTTGCGGCACCGTGACGTGCGTGGCGTGCAAAAACGTTGTCGAGACCTTCTTCGTGTAGCATGTCGATGGCTTCGTTCAGCCCATAAAGCAGGTTGGTCCCGGGTGTGTACGGAAAATACCCAGTTTCATTGGGGCCGACCATGTCTTGCCAATCCCAATAACTGCGCGGCATGGTAACCGACTTCGAATACTCTAACGCGCGTTCACTGACGGCGTTAAAGCTAAGACCCGGGGGCAGCATCAAACCCTTTTGGGAGCCGGACACACATACATCCACCCCCCATTCGTCAAAGCGAAAATCCAGCGAAGCGAGCCCGGAAATGGAATCCACCATCAGCAAGGCCGGGTGGCCTGCTGCGTCAATTGCTTTGCGCACCTCGGCTATGGGAGAGACGGACCCTGTGGAGGTCTCGTTGTGCACAACGCACACAGCCTTGATCTCGTGGCCAGTATCTTCACGCAAGCGCGCCTCGATCCGGTCGGGTTCCGCTCCGCCGCGCCAGTCGCCTTCGATGAATTCTGGTTTCAAGCCTATCTTGACCGCCATCTTGTTCCACATGGATGCGAAATGGCCAGTTTCGAACATCAATACTTTGTCGCCCGGTGACGCGATGTTCACCAGTGCGGCTTCCCATGCCCCGGTGCCGGAGGACGGAAAGATAAAGACGTGCTGCTTGGTCTTGAAGATCGTCTTCATACCATCCAGCGACTTTTTCCCAACTGCAGCAAAATCGGGCCCACGGTGATCAATGGTCTGCTGGCCGATGGCGCTCAGAATGCGGTCAGGCACAGCGCTTGGACCAGGAATCTGCAAGAAGTGTCTGCCAGCTTGGCGCATCACGGTGGTCCTTCCCAGGTGCCGCGTCGGGGCGGCGCAATTAGTGTTGTCAAAACGTAATTATGAATTCATAATTCAGTCAACCAAAAAATTCCTGACCAAACTCGAAGTTGGCCAGAAGGAAGGAGCGCCGAAGCGAATGCGCGATAACTCACGTCTTACCAATCTGTTATCAAACGCGGTATCTGGTGAGGTCCTAGGTGATCCGGCCTCGCGGGCGCGCTACGCAACGGACGCGTCAATCTATCAGATGGTTCCCGACGTTGTCGTTACGCCGCGCACCGTGGAAGACATTGAGGCTGCAATGTCGGTGGCACGTGCTGAGCAAAGCCCGATCCTTCCACGCGGCGGGGGAACGTCGCAATGTGGGCAAACGGTCAACACCGCTGTCGTGCTCGATAATGCGCGGCATCTGAACAACATCCTGGAGATAGATCCGGATGGATTAACTGCACGTGTAGAGCCGGGGGTGGTTTTGGACGAATTGAACCGCGCATTGAAGCCGCACGGGCTTTGGTTTCCGGTCGATCCGTCAACTGCGTCGCGCTGTACGCTTGGTGGGATGGCGGCGAACAATTCTTCGGGCGGGAAATCCCTTCGCTACGGGATCATGCGCGACAACGTCCGTGCGATTTCTGCGATTTTACCGGATGGGAGCAAAGCCCGCTTTGACCAGACCAAGCCTGACGCAGAGCCCTATGGTAATTTGATCAAGGACATGCGTGCGTTGGGTCAACGCGAAGCGGATGAGATTGATGCGCAGTTCCCCAAGGTCCAGCGACGGGTTGGCGGGTACAACATCGACGCGCTGACGGGCGACGATGTAAACATGGCGCATCTTTTGGTGGGGTCCGAGGGAACGTTAGCCTATTTCACCGAATTAGAGCTAAACCTTGCGCATCTGCCCGGTGAGAAAGTCACAGGAGTGTGCCACTTTCCGAACTTCTATGCGGCGATGGATGCGGCACAGCACTTGGTCAAGTTGACGCCGCAAGCGGTTGAACTGATTGACGATACGATGATCGCGCTCGGGCGGGATATTCCTCTTTATCGCAAGACGATTGAGGCTTTTGTCCAAGGTGATCCGGCCGCACTTTTGCTGGTTGAATTCGCCCAAGGCAGCGCGGAGGCCAACGCTGCTAAGTTGTCTGAGCTTGCTGATCTTATGGGCGATCTGGGCTTTGCCTTCAGCGCCAACGGGGACCGCTGGGGCGGGGTCGTGCCTGTGATTGACAACACCCTGCAGGGCGCGATTGCGGAATACCGCAAAGCTGGGCTGAACATCATGATGTCGATGAAACAAGCGGGCAAGCCGATCTCTTTCGTGGAAGACTGCGCGGTCGCGTTGCCTGACTTGGCCGAGTATACCCAAGGTATCACAGATATTTTTGAGCGCCATGGGACCAAGGGAACTTGGTACGCGCATGCGTCTGTTGGGTGTTTGCATGTCCGTCCTGTGCTGAACATGCGTCAAGACAGCGATGTCAAAACAATGCGCGCCATTGCCGAAGAGGCCTTTGATTTGGTCAAACACTACAAAGGGTCGCATTCCGGGGAGCATGGCGACGGGATTGTGCGCTCAGAATTCCACGAAAAAATGTTTGGGCCGCGCATTTTTCGGGCGTTCGAAGAGGTCAAGGCGCGCTTTGATCCGGATGGATTGATGAACCCCGGTAAAATCGTGCATGCACCAGCGATGGATGATCGTTCGGTGTTCCGCTACGGTGTGGATTATACCGTGCCAGAGTTCGAAACAGCGTTGGATTGGTCTGACTGGCCCGGCGCGGGCGACGGATTTCAGGGCGCTGTCGAGATGTGCAATAACAATGGGGCCTGCCGCAAGATCAAGGGTGGTGTGATGTGCCCCTCGTTCCGTGCCACGCGCAATGAACGTGATGCAACGCGGGGCCGGGCCAACACATTGCGCTTTGCGATCAGCGGGCAAATGCCCGGTGGGCTGACCTCGGACGCGATGGCGGACACGATGAAGTATTGTGTGTCGTGCAAAGCATGTCGCCGGGAATGTCCAACTGGGGTCGACATGGCGCGCATGAAGATCGAAGTGCTGGCAGCTCGGCGCAAAGACAAGGGGCTGGCGCTGGCGGACAAGCTGGTTGGATATCTGCCGCGCTACGCGCCTTTTGTGGCTAAATTCGCCTGGCTGATGAACCTGCGCAACAAGATTGGTCCGCTGCGCACATTGACCGAAGGTGTGACGGGTGTGTCCCATCGCAGAGATTTACCGGTTTGGGCGTCAAACCCGTTCCGCGATGAAGAAGCGCAAGAGTCTGAGCCTGATGTTTTGCTATTTGCCGATGTGTTCAACCGCTATTTTGAACCGGAGAACCTGCGGGCCGCTGTGCGCGTGTTACGCGCGGCGGGATTGCGTGTCGCTGTTGCGCAGGATGGATCGGGCAAAGCGCTTGATTGCGGGCGGACATTACTCGCTGTTGGATGTGTCGATGACGCGCGCGTTGAGGCGCAGCGGGTCATTGCGGCCACAAAGGACCATGTGGTGCGCGGTGGTGCAGTTGTCGGACTTGAGCCTTCGTCCATTCTTACCTTGCGCGATGAATTTCTTGCGCTGTGTCCCGGCCCAGAGGCCAGAGCGCTGGCGCAAGCGACACATACGTTCGAGGAATGTCTGATCCAGCAGCGAGAACTGAATCTCACGTCGCCCAAACGTCCGATTTTTGTACACGGACATTGCCATCAAAAAGCGCATGATGCAGTCACACCAATGCTTGAACTTCTGGGACGTATTCCTGATGCAGACATACAGATGATTGAAACGAGTTGTTGCGGTATGGCGGGCGCTTTCGGATATGCACCGGACACGATTGATGTCTCACTCAAAATGGCCAATCTTGATCTGTTCCCCGCCTTAGAAGCCGCGCCGCAGGATGCGTTGGTTGTGGCGGACGGAACGTCATGTCGCCACCAGATCGCGGATGGAACCCCGCGTCGCGCGATGCATGTCGCGCGTCTTCTGGATCAAGCTCTCGCCGAATAGGAGGCCAAAATGAACCTGACCCAAACGATCAGACGCCAGAGCCTTCACGAAGAATTGGTGGAACGCTTGCGTAACCTTGTGGTCGAGGATGCTTTGAAACCCGGTGAAAAGGTGCCCGAAAAGGAACTGTGCGAGAGTTTTGGCGTCTCGCGCACGCCTCTGCGCGAGGCCTTAAAGGTTCTGGCATCCGAAGGGTTTGTTGTTTTGCAAGCAAATCGCGGGGCACGCGTGGCGCAGATTACGACGGAAGAATTGGACAAAACATTTCCGGTGATCGCGGTTTTGGAACAGCTCGCCGGGGAGCTGGCTTGTCGCAATCTTGACGACAAAGGGGTGGCATGGATCGAAAAACGCCACGCGGCGATGGTCAAAGCGTTTCAGGCGCGGGATCGAAAAAGCTATTTTCAGGCCAATCAGGATATTCACCAAGCGCTTATCCAAGGCTCGGGCAATGACATTCTGGAAAACCATCACAAATTGCTCGCTGGGCGCGTGCGACGGGCGCGGTTCATGGCCAATTTATCGGATGCACGATGGGAACAAGCGATTGAAGAACACGAGATCATGATGACGCGGTTGCGCGAACGGGATGCAGAAGGCTTAGGCGCGATCATGAAGCTGCACATGATGAACAAGCACAAAGCACAGATCACCGCTTTGACGGGCGAAGGTGATACGCAAGATGACGACTGAACTGATTTCTGAAATCTCAGGTCACACCCAGTGGGTGACCTTTAATCGGCCCGAAGCACGCAACGCGTTGACCTTTGAGATGTACAAAGAACTGGCTGATATCTGTGCCACGGTCCCAACGGACGGGTCAATTCGCGCTTTGGTTATTAAGGGTGCAGGTGGAAAAGCCTTTGCTGCCGGCACCGATATGACGCAATTCCGCGCCTTTGAAACACCACAGGATGCGTTGGATTACGAAGACGAGATCACGCGGGTTCTGACGGCAGTGGACCAATGCCCAATCCCGACCGTTGCAGCTATTCATGGGGCGTGTACGGGGGGCGGCGCGTCTATCGCAGCGGCCTGCGATATTCGCATCGCCAGTGAGCGTCTGAAGTTTGGCTTTCCTATTGCGCGCACCCTTGGCAATTGCCTGAACGCAGGAAATCTTGCGCGTCTGAGTGAATTGATGGGGGCAGGGCGTGTGCGGGAGATGATCTTTACGGCCCGGTTGATAGGCGCGGATGAAGCTTTGGCTGTTGGGTTGATTTCCGAAATTCTGGCCGACGAAGAGGCTCTGATGACGCGCGCGGACGCGCTTGCGCTACATTTGGCTGGAATGGCCCCTTTGACACTGCGCGCTACCAAAGAAGCGATGCGCCGCAATCGAGTGGCCTTGGCTGCCGAAGATGCCGACTTGATCACTCTGTGTTACATGAGCCGTGATTTCAAACACGGGTTGGAAGCGTTCTTGGCCAAATCCAAGCCGCAGTGGACCGGATCATGACCGCGACAGGGCCCCTCGCCGGAATGAAGGTAATTGAGCTGGCGCACATCATGGCCGGACCTGCGTGTGGCATGATGCTGGCCGATATGGGGGCCGATGTGATCAAGGTCGAAAAGCCGGATGGCGATGACAGCCGCCGGTTTTTGCCGCCTGATATCAAGGGCGAAAGCGCTGCCTTCATGATGATGAATCGGAACAAGCGTGGCATCGCGCTGAACCTCAAGGACCCCGAAGCGGTGGATGTGCTGCGCAAACTGCTCGATGGTGCGGATGTGGTCATCGAAAATTACCGCCACGATACAATGGAGCGCCTCGGGTTAGGTTATGAGACATTGCGCAAGACCAATCCCAAATTGGTGTATTGTGCAATTTCCGGCTTTGGTCGGACGGGCCCTTACGCGCAGCGCGGTGGGTTTGATTTGATCGCTCAAGGTATGTCGGGGTTAATGTCAATCACAGGCGAAGGACCCGGACGACCGCCGGTTAAGCCAGGTGCGCCGATTGCAGATATCACAGCTGGATTTCTTGCGGCCATGGGATGTGTTGCGGCTTATTCCCACGCGAGGGCCACGGGACAAGGGCAGATGGTTGATACGTCCCTTTTCGAAGCCGGGATTTCACTGACGTATTGGCAATCTGCAATTGCCTTTGCAACGCAACAAGCCCCAGAAGCTTTGGGTTCAGCACATCCGCTTAACGCGCCGTATCAATCGTTTCGGACCCGAGATGGTTGGATCAATATCGGAGCAGCCAATCAACGAAACTGGGAGCGTTTGCTGGACGTGATTGATGCCCCGGAACTTGGAACGGACGAACGCTTTTCCACGAACCTGGACCGCATGACGCACTTGCAAGAACTGGTTCCCCTGCTGGAAACCAAACTGGAACTCCGCGGGACCAGCGATTGGCTTGCGCGTATGGATGCTGTTGGTCTGCCAGCCGGGCCCGTGATGGATATTTGCGAGATGCATCAAGATCCCCAAGCACTGGCCCGCGACATGATCGTCGAGACAGATCACCCGATCGCTGGTCCTGTCAAAGCCATTGGGTTGCCCGTGAAATTCGGTGCCACACCGGGTTCTGTGAGGCGTCCTGCACCAACGCTTGGACAGCATGGGGCAGAGATTCTGGCTGAACTCGGGTACGCGCCTGATGATATTGATGGGTTAAAAGGTCAGGGTGCTTTGATCGGCTAAGAACCAAGTCCTTTGGACTGAGGATCCATGCGCTGGTTCAACGCAAGCACACGACCAAAACAATCCACCGATGCCAAAGCTGAATATGTCACACCGCGCCAGACGATTTGTTGCGCCGATAGTTGGCTGAAGTTTTTATGTAAAGGTTTCATTTGGTTAAGTGCAGATTTGTGCGCGTTGTATGACATGAGATTGGCCGCCGACGCACTCCGTCGGGCGTTTGGCGCTTTGCAGTTATTGATTTGAACAGAATTCCATTGTGATGTCAGGCGTCTTTGCAAACGCAGATCGTCGACACGGTTCTGCAAGTCGTTTGCATCTATCAAAGCAGTTTTTCTGGGCCGGAAAGACCTGTGAGACCACCGTAAAAACGTTGTTCTCTTGAGTCTCGAATCAAATTTCACCCGCAAACGCCCGACCCAATTCAAACGCTGATGACGTCTTGCAGCGGACGCGATGTGCGCGATGTCTGGATCGACGGCGCGCATGTGATGAAGGACAGGCAAATACCTGGTGTCGAGGGGCAAATTCGGGGATATTGGGGCGTAGTGCAGCGTAGCAGCAACCGCCGCCAACAGTTTGAAGATACACAAAAAATGCAAATAAATCAACACGCTAGATTATCTATTGCGCCTATGATGGACTGGACTTATTGCGTAATGAAATCAATAATTTAATCGATGTTGTGTGCGCTGTGTGCGCAACATGAAATCGCCTTCTGGCGCGCTCTGTCGGGCATTCGTCGGTTGTGCGGAGTTGGTTAGAACGAGGCGTGTTGAAACCAGAGTGAATTAAGGATTTCACCAACCCTACAACGGGATGTTGTCATTTACCCCGCAGCACAATGACTCAAGATTTGGTGAATTGAAGGTCGGCTAGGTGTGCGGGGCGATGGGAGCGCTTGCCCTTGGGTAACGGGGGGCGTTTAGACAAGAGACCACTCCGGCGATCAGGGAAAACCGACCTTCGCTGCGCTCTAGGCAAATGTTGTGGATTAGCCTATCAAGGCGCGCTCACTGCTGCTGTTCAGTACCTAAGACCGAGTGATTGCTTCAATACTGGAATGGGTTTCAGGTCACAGGGCACTCCGAAAACGCAAGGTGGCTACTGAAATGAAGCTGTGCGTAATAATGAAGTTCTGGAAAAGTACAGGGGAGAATTAGGGTTGTTCGGCAGCCGACTTGCAGATGCTGACGATTTGCTGGGCGCGTGACATTCTTTAGTTTTACCCGATAACAGTTGCCATCTCGTGAGCATGGCGCGCCTGCGCACAGGCTGAAACGACGTATGCACAGCTCAAACTTGTGAAACATGAAGGACTGCTCTCAAAGGCGAAGTCTGGCACTGTGTTTGCATGTGTACAGACTATGTGCTGCAGATCTTGGCATTGACCTGAGTGCAATTGCCTCTGCTTGAATAAACATTACCCGAAACCTGTGAGGATAAACTGTACTTTCCTCATTAGCTTACAGGCGAACGTCCGGCGCGGTTCGTTCCAGATGAGCGCCTGTTGGCGCGCCCATAGGGCTGCCGTCCAGCATCACAGTCCTTCCGCGCAGAATGGTACGCACAGGCCAGCCCGTCACGTTGAAACCCTCCCATGGCGTGTAATCAGAGCCGTGATGCAGGTCCTGCTGGTGAATGGGCTTGGTCAGCGTCGGATCCCAGAGCGCTATGTCGGCATCTGCACCGACCATGATCGCCCCTTTGCGCGGATACAGCCCGTATAGCCGGGCGTGATTGGTGGCGGTGATCGCGGCAAAGCGTTCAAGCGACAAACGCCCTGTCACCACGCCTTCGGAAAAGAGGATCGGCAGACGCGTTTCGACCCCCGGAATGCCGTTCGGGATGTTGCGAAAGCTGTTGCGTGCGCCGGGGGCATCCTTTCCGGCCGTATCATTGAAACGAAAGGGGCAGTGGTCTGAGGAAAACAGATCAAATGTACCCTGTTCGATCCCCGCCCATATTTTGGGCCATTCTTCAGCAGTGCGTGGCGGGGGAGAGCATACGTATTTCGCCCCGTCAAACCCGTCGCGATCCAGATCAGACGCGGTCAGTGTGATATACTGCGGGCAGGTTTCGGCAAAGACCGTCAGGCCCCGCGCGCGGGCGCGCACGATCTCCTCGGTCGCCTCACCGTTGGAGACGTGCACGATGGTCAGTGGCACGCCCGCAATTTCGGCGAGTGAAATGGCGCGATGGGTCGCTTCACGCTCCACCGGGATGGGCCGCGTTGTTGCATGATGGTAGGGACCTGTTTCGCCTGCGCGATCGGCGCGGTCGCGCAGGAATTCTATGGAATCTTCGTTTTCGGCGTGAACCATCACCATGGCATTTTGTTCCTTTGCCACCGCCATGACTTCAAGGATCTGGCGGTCTGAAAGGGCGAGGCCCGCGTAGGTCATGAAGACCTTGAAACTGGTATAGCCCGCCTGAATAAGCGCAGGCAGGTCCTGGCCCAGCGTGACGGGATCGGTTTGCTTGACGATCAGGTGAAAGGACACATCGGTCATGCAGTTGCCGTCCGCCTTTTTCCGGTAGGCTGCCACTGCCTCCCGCAGGGTTTGCCCGTCTTCCGGCAGGCAAAACGGCAGGATGGTCGTGTTGCCTCCGCAGGCCGCCGCGCGGGTGCCCGAGGTGAAATCATCAGCCATTTCGATTCCCGGGCCGGAGGGCTGAGAAATATGGACATGGCTGTCGATCCCGCCGGGCAGGGCGATCAGGCCCGTGGCGTCGATCACCTCTGCACCCGTCAACCGGCTGCCCAGGGTTGCGATCTGCCCTTGCGTGATCCCGATATCGCAAATGGTGGTCCCGCTCGCGGTGACGACGCGGGCCCCGGTGATTACAGTGTCGTGGGTCATGTTTTCTCTCCGGCAATGACTGTGGTCAGCTCTATGCCCAACCCGGTTGAGGCTTTGCTCGCCGGGCGGTTGGTCCGATTTTCGTAGCAGGGCGCGAGGCGTGTCAACGCCATCGCCTGCACGGTGGCGGCTGCGATAGGGTCGACCAGAATACCCGGCGCGTCCTGTGCAATCACTGAGGCCAGCCCCGCCAAAGGAGCGCCGCCCATGATCACCACGTCCGCACCATCATGCGTTGTGGCGTCCCGCGTCAGATCTATCAGGTCCTGCCGAAGCGCGGTTGCCACATGATCGAGCGTATCCGGCGCTGTCGCGGGGCAGCGCACCCCTGTGAACCGGTCGCCCAACCCGGTCTGGTGCACGCAATCTGCGTACCAGCGCGCCATATAAGGGGAGAACGTCACGATGCCAAACCGTTCTCCCAAAAGTGCAGCGGACATGACAGCGGCCCCGGCCATGCCGACGACAGGCAGATCAAAAAGCTCGCGTGCTGCTGTCAAACCGGGATCACCGAAGGCTGCAATGATGACCGCATCCACGTCGCCTTGGTGGCCGGCTATGGTGTCGAGCACCGCTGCGCCGGCAATCTGCGCCTCTGCGCGCGAGGAGATATAGGGAAAACCGGTGTGTGCCGTGACGGGCACAATCTCGGCCTGCTGGCCGGCGATCTGCCGTGCGACTGTGGTCATGGCCTCTGTCATGCTTTGCGTCGTATTCGGATTGATGAGCAGAATACACATGTCAGGCGATCTCCCTAAGGATTGGTTCCAGTCGCCGGGCGAGGGCAATCAGGTCCGCGTCATGGCCCGCGCGCGCGATAAGTTGCACCCCAAGCGGTCGGCCTTCGCCATCCGTGCCACAGGGCAGCGACAGGGCCGGAACACCTGCATGATTGACCTGCGGCGTAAACGCGGCATGGTCGCGCGGCCCTGCGGGTTTGCCAGCGATGTGGGTCGGTGCGTCTTGTGCTGCGGGCCATGCCGCACAGGGGGTCGTCGGCGTTACAATCACGCCGTAGCGATCCAGCGCGGCCCGCAGCGTCTCGCGCATCTGGTGGGAAATCTGGTGCGCCTTGGCCACGTCAACCCCGGTGAATGACAGGCCTGTTTCGATTTGCCCGGCAATCGCGGGGTCGAACACCTCTGGCGTCTTCCGCCAGATATCGCCGTAGAGATCCGCAAGACCCGCGCATTGAAGCGGCAGGATGCTGTGCCCCCTGACGGTACCGGGCCAGTCAATTTGTGCGTCAGTGATCGAGACACCTGCGCCCGCAAGCGCGCCCAGGACTTGGTCGAAGTTCGCGGCCACATCGCGATCAAGCGGTTGCCCTGTGCCGAAATCACGTGACACGCCAATTTTCAGCGTCGGCGCCTGCACGGGCTCCAGCCCGGCAAGTGCCTGCATGGCAAGGCTGATGTCCTCCATCTGGCGGGCGATCGGGCAAATGACCGAGATACCCCAGACCGGTTCGTCATGGCATGGTCCGTAGGGGATCAGGTCCTGCGTCGGCTTGAAACCACACAGACCTGTATGGGCGGGCGGGCGGCGCGACGAGCCGCCCGCATCCGTCCCAAGCGCGAGCGGAACGATCCCTGCCGCGACGGCGGCGACGGACCCGCCCGAAGACCCGCCGGGCGTCAGGTCCGGGTTGACCGGGTTGCGTGTGATCCCATGCAGCGGGGAGTTGGTGGCCCCTTTGCAGGCAAACTCCGAACAGGTGCTGATCCCGATGATGACGGCCCCTGCCGCCCGCAGCCGTCTGACCGCCTCGGCATCCTGTGGTGCGATGAAATCGGCAAACAGCCTTGAGCCTTGCGCGCAGCGCAGCCCCGCGACCCAGATGTTGTCTTTGATCAGAACCGGCACACCGGCGAGCGGCAGATGCGCGCCCGCTTGCAGTCTCGTGGCCACGTTCTCCGCTTCGGCAAGAGCCAGCGGGTTGAGCTGGCAAATTGCATTTATCGCAGGGTTACGGGCCTCTGCGCGCGCGAGTACTTTGGTCACCAGTGCCTCGGGCGTGACGGCGCGGTTTTGAACTGACGCCACAAGGCGCGATATCGGACCGTCCAGAAGGCTCATGACCGCGTTCCACGGTGCTGCGCCCTACCCAAGGCAGGATTGATCCCGGTATATCTGTAACCGCAGCCAGTGTGTATTTTCACAAGAAATTCCAGCCCACTCAGCGCCCTTTTCTCAGTAGTCATGATCGTCACCCTTGAATCATCCTGTTCAATCCAACAGTCCGGGAGCCGATGATCAGCACGATACAGGCCAGCAGGATCAGCCCTGAGGAGATCGCCGCAAGGGACGGGTCCGGTTGCTCTTCGAGGTATTGCAGCATCTTGATCGGCAGCGTTTTGTTGCGCGCGTCCGTGAGGAAGATCGATATCGGATAGTTATCCATCGACGCGAGGAAGGCAAAGAGACCTCCGGTCAGGTAGGCGGGCGCCAGATTGGGCATCAGCACTTGCAGGATTGCACGCGGATAGCTCAGGCCAAGGGTTCGTGCGGCATCCACAAGGCTGAAATCGAAGGCGGCCATCGAGGCCAGAAGCGTGCGCATCACGAAGGGCAGGGTGATCACGATATGACCCAGCAGCAGCGACCAATAGGCGTCCCGTAGACCGATCTCGCGAAAGAACTGCAGCAAGGCAACCCCGACCACCAGCCCCGGCATCATCAAAGGCGAAACCGTAAAGGTGGCAATCGCCTCGCGTCCCTGAAACCGCCCGCGCGCAACAGCGATGGCGGCCAGCGTTCCAAGCACCAGCGAGATCATGGTCGAAACAACCGCAAGGTTGAGTGACAGCGCCACAGCGTCCCACAGCCCGAGGCGACGGTCCAGCGACTGATACCAGCGCAGTGACCATTCAGGCGGTGGCAGCGTGTAGACGGCAGATGACGTAAAGGAGGCCGCAAGAGTAATGACAATCGGCAACATCAGGAAAAAGACACAGCCCAGGGCGATAATCCAGCTCAGGCTGAGGGCAAGGCGGTCGGTTCCGGTCATTGCCGCGCCCCCAATCGGTTCGCGAGCCAGCTTGACCCCAGAACCACCGTGATTGCGATGACCAGCAGGATCGACGATATCGTGGCCCCCAACGCTTCGTTGCGCAGGTAAAGAAACGAACGCGCGGTGAGCATGGACAGGGTTTGCTGCCTTTCCCCCACGATGAGCGAGGGGATCACATACATCGACACGGCGAGGCTGAAGGTGAAGGCGGATCCCGCGACCACGCCGGGCAGGCTGAGCGGCAGGGTGACATTGACAAAGCGAAAGACCGGCGTTGCCCCCAACGACGCGGCAGCCTCCGGCAGGCGGCTGTCCATCTGGCGCAGCACGGCGTAGATCGGCAGCACCATGAAAGGCAGGAAGACGTTCGCGGCACCGATCACAAGGGCGGTTTCGGTGAAAAGCATACGGATCGGTGCATCCGTGATGCCCAGCGACATCAGCGTATCGTTCAGCACGCCGCGCGTGCGAAAGAGGATGGTCCAGGCAAAGGCTTTGACAATAACACCGACGGACATCGGCAGCACCATCGCCACCAGAAAGACAGACAACCAAACCCCCTTTACCCGCGCCATGATGATCGCGGTGGGATAGGCGATGATCAGCGCCAGACCCGTGGTCAGCAGGGCCACCCGCAGGGTGCGCCAAAGCACATTCAGGTTATACTCATCGCTGAAAAAGGTGACGTATTCCGCTACGGAAAACTGACCGTCGATCTGGAAAGACTTGAGCAGCAACATGAAAAGCGGCAGCGCATAGATGATTGCCAAAAAGCTCAGGCCGGGCAGCGCAAGAAGCCCGATACGCTCGGCGCGGCCCGTCATGGTGCTGCTTCGTAGACAAGGGTATCGGCGGCGGCCCAGCCGAAGGTCACGCTGTCCCCCGCAGACAGCCCGCAGCCCATGCCCGGCAGTTCGCACAACAGACGATCGCCTTCATTTGCGCGCCCATGCAATTGGGTTTTCGACCCCAGGGCCATGGCATCCGCAAGCGTGACGGTCACGCTGTTTTCCGCTGGTTCCGTTTTGATAAGTTCAGGTCGCACGCCGACAGTGATCCGTTCTCCTGCGATGCGTTTGCCGGGTGTCTTGATGGTGCCATAGGCGGTTCGGACGATGGCGTGATCCGCGTCTGTGTCGATGACCTCCCCTGCCAGCCGTGTGGAGAGGCCGACAAAGTCCATCACGAACGCGCTCGCGGGGCGTGCATAAAGGTCGGCTGGCGAGGCAAATTGCTCGATCCGGCCCGCGTTCATGACCGCGATGCGATCGGACACGCCCATCGCCTCATCCTGATCGTGCGTCACGAAAATCGCGGTCATGCCGCGTTCCCGCAACAGGGTCTTCAACTCGACCTGCATGGTTTCGCGCAACTTGCGGTCGAGTGCGGAAAACGGCTCGTCCAACAGCAAAAGCACTGGATCGACAATGAGCGCGCGCGCCACCGCAACGCGCTGCTGTTGGCCTCCCGAGAGGGCCGCGATGGGGCGGTCGGCAAAGGCGCTCATCCGTACGAGGGCGAGCGCCTCGGTGATTTTTGGTCCGCAATCCGCCTTTGCTGTTCCCCGTGCGCGCAGACCAAAGGCCACGTTCTCTGCGACCGTCAGGTGCGGAAACAGCGCATAGCTCTGGAAGACGACCGAGATATTGCGCCGATGCGCCGGCACAGTAGTGATCGCGCGCCCGTCCAGCAGGACATCGCCGGTATCAGCGGGGGTCAGCCCGGCGATGATGCGCAGCAGCGTGGTCTTGCCACACCCCGAGGGCCCAAGCAGAGACACCAGCTCCCCCCGTGCCACAGAAAAATGCATGTCGGACATGACGGTGGTGCCTTTGAACGCCTTGCCGACGGCAGTGACGTCCAGATATTTGCCACTTTGCAAATCCCGCAGCGCTTGGGTTGGCATGGGGTCAAAGCGCCATCAACTTGTCAAAACGCTCGATCCAGCCGCGCCGGTTTGCGGCAACAAAGGCCCAGTCGGGTGAATAGATCGGCACGCCGTCGGGGATGATCGCGCCCGCGGTGACGGTGGTGTTGGCCGGCACCGAAGATGAGAATTCAGCGATGGCCGTCTGCATCTCAGACCCCAGCATTTCGTTGATATAAGCTTCGGCCAGGTCAGGGTTCGGACCCCCTTTGACGAGGCAGATGCCCGATGGCATGGCGAATATACCCTCGGACGGGGCAGCCAGATCAACAGGCACCCCGGTCGCCTTGCGCGGCAGCGTGTAGGACGAGAAATTACCGGCCAGCATGGTAATCTCGCCCTGTTCCAGCAGGTTGAAGGCCTGGCTCATCGTTGTGTAGACCGAGAGCAGGTTGGGTTTCAGTTGCTCCAGCTTGTCAAAGGCGGCGTCGGTTTCATATTGCGCCTCAGAAAAGGGTTTGCCCGACCCCAGCATGGCTGACACGAAAAGGGTCCACATGCCTTCGGTGTTCTGCAGCGATGGGATGATCAGTTGCCCCTTGGCTTCGTCGGTCCACAATTGCGCCCAGGATTGCACCCCATCTGCCTGGAATTCGGTGTTGTAGGCAACCCCCGCCCAGGGCTGGACGTAGTTGCACCACATGCCGTCCATGTGCACTGCATCGAGGCGCAGATCGGTCATGTTGGGCACCGGCTCTGCTGTGATGGGGGTCAGAAGGTCCGCCTCGACTGCCTGTATCATCACCGGATCGTCCATCTGAACAACCGAAAGATAGGGCGCATCCTTGTTGGAGGACATCTTTTCAAGGTTCACCGAGGATTTGGTGCCCTCAAACAGGATATCCGCGCCGATGGCGGTTTTCATATGCGGCACGACGATCTGTTCCATCCACGCTGTGTGAGACCCCGCGCATCCAATGACCAGTTCGCTGCTTTGTGCGCGTAGAATGGCGGGCGTGGCCAAAGTACCAAGCGCAGCGTAGCCCGATACCTTGAGCACAGATCGGCGGGTCATTGCGGTAATTTTCGGTTGTGTCATATCATTCCCCTGTTGGCGTTATTTGAACCATAAATGGCATGCCATTTTACTTGACGTCATGAAAATACCACCAATCACGGCGTGCTAATTCACCGTTGGCGCAAATTTAGGCAAAATTTGAGGGTGTGCTGAGGATATGCCCCTCAGATGTCCGTTTCTGCCATCAACACGGCAGCGACCGTTTCCCCGGTATGACGCAGATGCGTTTCCCAAATCTGCGCAGCGCTGTCCGCGCTTTGATCGCGGAATGCCTGCATCAGGTCTTCGTGTTCGGCGAACGCCTGTTCGAGACGTGCCTCGTTGAGGATCGCAAGATAGCGACCGCGCCGGGCACGTGTCATCAGGCGGTTGTGCGTTGTGACCAGGACCGGGTTGGCGCAGGACTGGATGATGAAGTCATGGATCAGCGTATTGTGATCGAAGTAGTCATTTGTGCGGCCCGCGCGGTGATACTCCAGCATCTTTCCATGCAGATCTTCGAGGCGCTGCAGGGTGGACGGCGTCATGCCTTCACATACCCGTCTGGCTGCAAGACTTTCCAACACCGAGATCACATCAAAAAGAACCACAGCATCCTGCGGCTTGTAGTCCGACACGATTGCCCCGCGATGAAGTGTGATGTCGATCAGCCCATCCGCTTCCAGCAGCTTGAGCGCTTCCCGGATCGGGGTGCGCGAGACGTCGAGTTCTGCGGACAACTGCCGCTCGACGATCCGGTCGCGGGCGGCCAATTCTCCCTTGACGATCCGGTCACGTAAAACTGCCGCGACGTGTTCCGCAACGGCTGTTGTGTTCTTTTGGCCGGGCATGGGATCTTTCAATATTTGTTGTCTCAGCCGAAATTACATTTGTGCATGCAGGAGGCGTTCTGCCGCGTCAATCCCTTATCAAAACCAAACGCCGCTGCGCCATCTGTTTGAGCGTCGATGACGACTAAGCAATAAAATCAACTGCAATTTGCAGCGATTCTACGCTGTATGAGGCCGTACGAGGTCTTGAAGCGCGTATAAAATAGGCGAGGACGGCAGTTTTATAATCAAAACGGCTCAATCTCAGACTCAGAAGTGGAAGGTCGCATTAGTTTTCTTGCCGACTTTTGCCCGGCCCCCAAGCGTTAATCACATCATCGCAGCAGGTCGCGGTTCGCCGTACATAGCCTGACTGCCGTTTTATACGCAGGGAGATCGAAATGAAGAAATTCCATACCACCCGCCGCAATATTCTGATCGGGGCCGCTGCCGGCCTTGCAATGCCAATGCTGGCACCGCGCCGCGCACTGGCGGAAACCACGCTGGCCGACATCAAGGCAGCGGGAGTTCTGCGCATCGGATGCGAGGCGACATACCCCCCCTTCACCTTCCGCGACGGGGGCGAGATCGTGGGCTACGATGTAGATCTGGCAGCTGTCATGTGCGCCTCCCTCGGGGTGGAGCCGGAATTCGTCGACACACAGTGGTCGGGTATTATCCCAGCACTTTATGCCGAGCGGTTCGAGATCATCATGTCTTCCATGAGCTACCGCAAGGAGCGGCTGGAGAAAGTCGCGTTTTCCATTCCTTATGCCGAAGCCAGTCAAGCCTTGCTTATCCGTGCAGACGATGCAGAGACGATCACCTCGGTGACGGATCTTGCGGATAAGGTGCTTGGCGTTAAACTCGGCTCCCCCGGTGAGATGATGAAGCCCGCATTGGATCAGGAAATTTCGGCCGCTGCGGGGGCTGGCCTTGCCGAGGTCAAGATCTACGACGATCATCCAGCCGCTTATCTGGCGTTAAGTCAGGGATCTGTCGACGGGGTGCTGAACACGCTGCCGACGCTGGGGCAGGTCATGAAGGACCGGCCCGGCGCATATGCATTGGTACGCCCGGTCGGGCAGCTGAACTGGGCGGGTATCGCCGCACGCAAGGAAGATCCAGAAATCAAAGAATGGCTCGACAGCGAGCTGACCCGCCTCAAGGAAAGCGGCGAGATTTACGCCATGCAGGAAAAGTGGTTCGGTTTCGAGATGCAACTGGCCGATGAGATTCCAAGCTTTGCCTGAGTAATGCAATATATATGTGCGCGCGCCCGTCGTTATGGCGGGCGCGACACCACCGGAAAGATCCATGGAAATTGACTGGGAAATTATCCGCGAGAGCATCCCGCTTCTTGCGGAGGGTTTGATTATTACGCTGCAGGTGTCCGTTCTGTCTGCTGTGCTTGGGGTCGCGCTTGGCGTGGTTCTAGGGCTCGGGTCGCTGGCGCAGAGCAGGCCGCTGCGCTGGCTTGTTGCGGCCTATGTCGACTTTATTCGCGGAACGCCTCTGCTTATCCAGATCTTTCTGGTGTTCTTCGCGCTGCCAATGATCGGCATTCGGTTCGATGAATTCTGGGCCGGTGTGGTTGCACTGTCCCTGAATGCAGGCGCTTTCGTCGCCGAAGTGGTGCGCGGTGGCGTGGGCTCCATCGAACGTGGCCAGACCGAAGCGGCAAAGGCCATCGGCATGCGCCACCGGCAAATCCTCGTGTCGATCCTATTGCCGCAGGCCTACCGCCAGATGATCCCGCCGTTGACCAATGAATTGATCAGTCTGGTAAAAAACTCGTCCCTGCTGTCGGTGATATCAGTCTACGAGCTGACCCGCGCAGGGCAGGCGATCATTTCAGTGCATTTCGTCCCGTTTGAGATCTACACGCTGCTCGCGCTCTATTACTATGTGCTGATCAAGGCGCTCAGCTGGGGTTCGGCCTATATCGAAAGGAGGCTACCGGCATGGTAACCCCTGTCATACGCGTCGAAAGCCTGCAGAAGAATTTTGGCGAAAACGTCGTGCTGCGCGATGTGTCGCTGGATGTGGCCGCGGGCGAAACCGTGGTGATCATCGGCGCATCTGGTTCGGGCAAGACGACGCTGCTGCGCTGTCTCAACCGGCTCGAAGAACCTTCGGGCGGTGCCGTCTGGCTTGATGGGCAATCGGTGGGGGGGGCGCCCGCAGGTGTAGCGGGCGCGTGGCGTCCGGCGTCCGAAAAACGCGCCGCCGAGCAGCGAAGCCAGTTTGGTTTTGTCTTTCAGCGCTTCAATCTGTTTCCGCATCTGACGGCGCGCAATAACATCGCCATCGGCCCGGAAAAGGTGCGCGGCATGCCCCGCGCGCAAGCGCGCATCCTCGCAGAGGCAGAATTGGCGCGGGTTCACCTGTCCGACCATGCGGATAAGCGGCCCTCGCAGCTGTCGGGAGGGCAACAGCAACGCGTCGCAATCGCGCGGGCGCTTGCCATGAAGCCCCGCGTCATGCTGTTCGATGAACCGACCTCTGCTCTTGATCCGGAACTTGTTCAGGAAGTTTTGGATGTGATGAAGCAACTTGCGCGTGACGGGATGACCATGGTCGTGGTGACCCATGAGATGGGCTTTGCTAGGGACGTCGCAGATCGCGTGATCTATATGGAGGATGGCGTGATCGCGGAACAAGGCCCGCCCGCGCAGCTGTTTGGCAGCCCACAAACCGAGGGGGCGCGGCGGTTCCTGCGCCATATCTCGCATGGGTGAACGGCTATCTTCAAGCTGTTGGTTGTGGCATGCAAACAATCCGGTGCGGGCATTAAGCGCGGCGGCACAGGCCTGCCAGATGGGGGTGTGCCGGCCCGCAAGCAAAGACCGGGCGGGCGAGCGTCACCCGATTTCCTGCACCATGCAGTGCCACCACGGTCCCCATCCTGTATCAAGGAGGTTCAGATGAACCAACGCCCCAATCCCCCCGATCTTATGGTTGCCGGTGCGACCGTGCTGACGTCGGACCCAGCGCGTCCCTATATCGAAAAGGCATGGATCGAGGTCAGCGGGGGTCGCATCACGGCCATCCGCGAAACCCCGCCGAAACACGCAGACCCGCGCACCACCATCGTCAGCGGCGACGGGTGCGTCGTAACGCCCGGTTTCGTGAACGTTCACACCCATGCCATTCTCAGCATGGTGCGCGGCGTCGCCGAGGATATGGGCTTTGCGCCCGCTTACACGATGGGCGTCCCGCACGGTCACGACGTGACCCCCGAAGAGGCCCATGCGATGGCGCAGCTTGGCGGGCTGGAAGCGCTGTGTTTCGGGTCGACCATCATCAATGACAGCTTTACGCATCAGGATATCGCTCTTGCGGCGATGGCCGACACGGGAATTCGCGCATGGGGGTGCGGACGAATCCATGACGTGGATTTCTCGCGCGTGCATTTTTCGGAATGGACATATGATACGAAAATTGGCGAGAGGACCCTTGCCGAAGCCTCTGATCTGATTGACCGTTTTCACGATCCGGCCGGCCTTCGGACCGGTGTGGTTCTTGCACCTCATGCGCCGGACACATGCTCGCCGGACCTGCTGCGTCTGGTCCGCGACATGCGCGACGCGACTGGGCTTCGGATCAACACCCATGTATCGCAAAGCCGGGTGGAGGTGGATTTTATTCGTGAACGCGACGGCATGAGCCCACCTGAGTTGCTGGATGAGGTCGGCCTGCTGGATGACCGTCTGATTGGCGCCCACTGTATCCATGTGTCAGAAGAAGACATCACCCGTCTTGGCCGGGCCGGGGCTCATATTGCCCATATCGCAAAGGGAAATCAAACCCACGGACATACCGCACCCACTCATGCGCTGCGCGAAGCGGGCATGAACTTTGCGCTGTCGACGGACAACATGCATGCCGACATGGTGGAACTGATGCGGTGGGCGCTTGCCACGGGCCGCCTGCAAGAGGGGCATATTACTGAAAGCTGGCAACCGGCGGCGGTTTTCGAGGCCGCGACAATGGGCGGCGCGCGCGCCCTTGGGCTGCAGGACGAGATCGGGTCCATCGAGGTTGGAAAACGGGCGGACCTCGTGCTGTTCGATTTCCGTCGTCCGCACCTGCGCCCCCTGACGAATGTGTTGGGGACGCTGGTCCATACCGGGCAGGGGCGCGATGTTGAAACCGTGATCGTCGAGGGCGAGATTGTCGTGTCGGGCGGTGAGCCCGTGCGCGTCGATAAAATGGCCGTCCTTGAAGCGGCGGAGGCGGCTGCCGCATCCCTCTGGGCGCGTGCCCATGCTGAAGCAGCGGCGCATCGTCAGTAGCCACGTGATCTTTGAGCGTTGCAACACACGCATCGCGCGGGCGATTTTCCCTGCCGCGCTTCTGATCAGGAAGGCACTGGGTCAAGCAGTGTCGATCACTGCCCTTGCCGTTGCGGCGTTATGCTTGACCAGCCGGTCCGCTACGTCGAAGCGGGCCCGGATCCGCATCGCCGCCATAATGCCCTCATGTTCCTCCAATGAGGCCTTGATCCGGGCAGGATCGTCGTTGACCTGATATCTTGCCCGCAACACTTTCGTTTGCAACCGTTCGTACAATGCCACGATTTCAGGATTGCCCGCTAATTCCGCCATGCGGCGATGAAAGCTCTCGTTAAGCTCTGTGTAGACAGCGCGGGACTGCGCGGCCTCGGCGGCGACGAGTTGGTCATGCAGGTTCTGCAGGCGCGTGATATCCGCATCAGAGGCTTTGTCGGCTGCGTTCAGCCCGATGAAATGTTCGATCACGCCCTTTGCTTCGAAAACCGATTTCAGGTCCTCTACATTGATCGGGGTAACGACAGAGCCCCGGTTGGGTCTGAGGGTCACAAGACCTTCGACGGACAAGGCCTTGAGCGCTTCGCGCAACGGGGTCCTTGAAACGCCCAGTCGTGTGCACAGGTGTGTTTCCGGAACACGCTCCCCCGACTTGAGTTCGCCGCGTACGATCAGATCGCGAATGTCGGCGATCAACCGGCTGTGCAGGTCGCGGTGCGTGGTGCCTTTTGACGTGGCTTCAAAGGTGTTCTGGGTCATCCGGTGCCACAGTGAAGAGTTTTCCAAAGGGTGCAAGGGGCCTGCTATCGACACCCAGCATGTTAAGCGTGCCCCATAATGTGACTGCGATCGAATCGAGAACGGGGATGCCAAACTCGGCCTCTATCTGTGCTGCGATCAGGGGACCGCGCATATTGGTGCACACGATGGCGACCGCATCGACCCCTTGTGCTGCCACCTCGCGGCACATGTCCGCGACGCGGGCGGGCGGAACATCTGCGAAACTGTAGTTGTCCTGAAGGTTGCAGCGGCGGGCGGCCACGATCTCGATGCCGATGGTGGCATAGTTGGCGATGATTGCCGCCTCAACATCTTCGGTGTAGGGCGTTACAAGCCCAAGGCGTCGAGTCCCAAAATGACCCAGTGCTGCGTTCAGCGCGACGATGGCTGAGGTTGCGGGACAGCCGGTTTCTTTTTCAATGGCCGCACAGAGCTTGTCGTCAGTGTCGAACCCGCGCCAGCTTGCCGAGGTTCCGTTCCAGGCGATAACGGATACTTTGGCGTCGGCGAGTAGCCGTGCCGCGTTGAGGATCGGATCCAGCAAAAACTGAGCATCGGCGTTCTGATCGAGGGCGATGCGCGTGACTTCAAACCTTGAATAATGGACGCCGACGCGGTCTGAGACGGGCGCGGCCAAAGCTGACGTCATCGGTTCAAGCGCCGTATTCGAAGAGGGGACAAGCATACCGACCCGAATTTCCGGTATCTCAAGGGCGAACGGGGCCAAGGGGTTTTTGGGCAGGTTTGGCGTCATTACAATCTCCGATTGGCTATGCTGCGCCTCTATAATTGCATGCAAAAAATTGCGGACACAATGTAGATTGATGAAGAGCCGCATAAAAAATTGGCAATACTATACAAAATATCCAGATTATCCCTGAATTTCATCAAATTATGCTGCAGTGCCATATTAACCTTGATCTACTTTGCATGCAAAGCGATGGGTGTGGCGGCAATGCAGCAAAATCCGGTACGGCAACAAAACTCTGATCTCTGGATTGGCACAATCGGTGTTGTGGTTGCCATCTGCGCCCTGCTTCTGGTCCCGGTCGAGGTGGCATCCGACGGCTGGCTGCAATTCGCCAACGGTCGCTCTGCCGCGTTTTTCCCGCTTTGGGCATCTGGTCTCCTTTTGCTACTGTCAGCCGCCATGCTTTATCGGTCAAGACAGCACATCGGCGAATCCGGACCCGCCCGTGCAAAGATCTCCTACCGTGTGATCGGCGCCGCTCTGGCATTCGCTGTGTCGGGCGTTGCCCTGTTCTGGTTGGGTTTTCTTTTGACGACCGGCGCATTGATCGTCGCGCTGTGCCTGCTGTTTGGGGAGCGCCGCAAGATCCCTATCTTATCGCTTGCCCTTTTCGTACCGCTTGCCATCCACGGTTTGTTTGGCGGCCTTCTCAACGTTCTTTTACCGTCGGGTATCTTCTGAATGCTGGCGGACCTCGCATCTGGATTTGCGCTTTTGCTCGACCCCGCCGTTATCCTCGTGGCGTTTGTGGGCTTGCTGGCGGGTATTGTCGTCGGTGGGCTGCCGGGGCTTACGGCGACGATGGCGGTGGCTGTTCTGGCGCCCTTCACCTTCATGATGGACACGCTGATTGGCTTGCCTTTTCTGCTGGGCGTTTACAAAGGGGCGATCTATGCGGGCTCCATTCCTGCCATTCTGATCAACACGCCCGGCACTGCGGCCGCAGCGGCCACGGCTGCGGATGGTCATGCAATGGCGCAGACGGGCAAGGGGCGGCAAGCGCTCGAGATCAGCCTTTACGCGTCAGTCATCGCGGATTTTCTGGCGACCCTTGTCCTGATTGCGGTCGCAGCCCCCCTTGCATCGGTCGCGATCAAGGTGGGCTCGCCGGAGTTCACGCTTCTTTATGCCATCGCGCTGACGATGGTGGCGGCGGTTTCCGGTGGGGACATGCTCAAGGGCATGTTTGCCGCCACTCTCGGGGTGATGGTTTCCCTGATCGGTCTCGACCCGATGTCGGGCGCGCAGCGATACACCTTTGGCACGACGGTTCTGCTAGGTGGGATTTCGTTGATCCCGCTGCTGATCGGCATGTTTGCACTCAGCGAAATTCTCCTGCGCGCCGAAGCCGGTGTGCGGGGGCAATCGACCGCTAACCTCGATCTTGTGCGAGCGGCAAAGCGGCTGCCGTTGTCGCGGCTGCGCGGTCTGATGCCCACCATTCTACGGTCGACCGGGATCGGCACCACTTTGGGTACATTGCCCGGGCTCGGGGCCGAGATCAGCTGCTGGGTGTCTTATGGCATAGCGCGCCGCCTGTCCAAAAACCCGGAACGTTTTGGCAAAGGTGCCCCGGAGGGCGTCGCGGCAGCGGAGGCCGGTAACAACGCAGTCTGTCCTGCGGCCCTCATTCCGATGACGGTTTTTGGCATTCCGGGCGATACGATCACCGCCGTGTTGCTGGGGGCTTTCATGGCGCAGGGCCTGACACCGGGGCCACTGATGTTCGCGCGCGAGCCGGAAACCATATATGCGATTTTCGCCTTTCTGTTGGTGTCGAACGTGATGTTGCTGTTCATCGGTCTGTGGGCGATCCGGTACATGCAACGGATCGTGCTAATCCCCGATGCGCTGCTGTATCCGGCGGTGGCCGCGTTTTGTTTCGCCGGGGCATATGCGGTCAACAATGCGGCCTTCGACATCGTGATCATGCTGTTTGGCGGCGCGCTTGGCTATGGCATGCGCAAGGTCGGCATGCCGATTGCGCCATTTGTCATTGGGGTCTTGCTGGCGCCGGGGCTGGAAAATGCGCTGCGACAGTCGCTGGCGGCGTCGCGTGGATCACTGTGGATTTTTGTGGAAAAGCCCGCAGCGCTCGTCCTGCTTATCGTTCTTGCCGGTATTCTTTGCCTTTTTGCGTGGCGCGGCTGGGCCGGTCCGCCGCAACCATCATCCGCCAGATCAAACTGAATCTCAAACCAACACAGGAGAAAAATCATGAAATTCACAACACTTCTGATCGCAGGTGCGCTTACTGCTGCCGTAACGGCACCGGTCGCGGCGCAGCCGGTAACCTTTGATGAGCCTATCCGCTTTGTCACACCCTATCCGCCAGGCGGGTCGCACTCGCTGCATGCAGGGATCATCACGACTGCGGCTGAGCCGCATTTCGGGCAATCGTTGATCTCGGTCATCCGCGCGGGTGGGGGCGGGGCTGTAGGCGCGACCGAGGTCGCAAATGCGCCTGCTGACGGGCTGACGCTGCTTTTCGGGGATCCGACCATCAATTCGCTCCGCCCGCAGGTCGAAGATCTGCCCTATGATGTCGACGCCTTCGTACCGGTCGCCCGCATCAACTATAGCCCCGCGATTTTTGTGGCGCGCGCCGATGCGCCTTTTGCGACGATGGCGGAAATGGTGAGCTATGCCACCGAAAACCCCGGAGATCTGGTGTACAGTTCCGACAACCTGAATGGCTGGACCTACACGGTTTTTGAATTGCTTAAGGCCCGCACTGGTGCTGAGATGACAGGCGTGGAATATGGCGGTGGTGGCCCGGCGATCACGCGTCTGCTGGGCGGTGAGACCATGGCATATGCCGGTGATATCAGCGTCGTGGGCGAGCATATAGAAAGCGGGGCGCTGGTGCCTCTGTGTGTCACCGACACCGTGCGGGTCGAGGCGCTGCCTGATGTCGCACCCTGTCCCGAGATCGGATATGACGTTGTGTTCCAGTTCTGGCGCGGTGTTCTGGCCCCTTCGGGCACGCCACCTGAGGTCGTGGCGGCATTGTCGGACGGGTTCGAGGCGCTGATGGAAGACGCAGGCTTTCTGCGGCTCATTGGGCGCATCGGCTCGTCGATCCAGTTCGCGGATCACGAAGAGTTTGACGCACTGCTGAGCGCTGAGATCGCCGCAATGGCCGATATTGCGGCCCTCGTGGGGTCCTCGGAATGACAACCCGCTACGGGTGCGCTTGGCCGCACCCGTCTTTTCGAGGAACAAGCCGATGAACCTCTTGATCCGGGATGTTCTCGCGAAGCTGCCGGATCCTGTGGCGGTGGAGCCCATACGCGTGGATGTTTCCGTGCGCGGGAATACAATTGCCCGGATTGCAGCGCCGGGCAGTATTGAGGCAGGGGACGCAGAGATCATCGAAGGCCGCAGGCTGCTGGCCGTGCCCGGGCACATCAATGGGCACCACCACAGTCATGAGAACTTTCAAAAGGGTCGCTACGCCGGGCTGCCGCTTGAGCTTTGGATGAACCTCGTCCGACCGCTGAAGCCTATTCCCATGACCGCCGAACAGGTTTACCTGCGCACCTTGATCGGCGCGATCGAGGCGCTGCGCACGGGCACGACGACAATCGTGGACGACATGAACGTAAGCCCCATCCTGCGCGAGGATCACGTCGACGCGGCCTTTCGGGCCTATGAAGACATCGGCATCCGCGCCCACCTTGGGATCACCCTGTTTGACAAGCCCTTCTACCGCGGCATGCCCTTTGTCGACGATCACTTCCCGCAGGACCTTCTGGACGCGCTTGCCACGAATGAGGCGACACCGCCGTCCGAGGTGCTGGCCTTTGCCGATGATCTGGCCGGGCGGCGACATCACAGCACGCAGCGGGTCGCCTTTATCGCCGCACCCTCGGCGCCGCAACGCTGCAGTGATGCGTTCCTCATGCAGGTGCGCGATCTGGCTGACAGACATGACACGCCGGTCATCATTCACGTGCAGGAAACCCGACTGCAGGTCGTCACGGGTCATGCCTTTTACGGCTGCTCGATGGTGTCGCATCTGGCCCGGCTCGGGTTTCTGAAACCGGGTACATCGATCATTCACGGGGTCTGGGTCAGCCCCGCAGATCTGGATCTGATTGCAACGTCAGGTGCCAGCGTTCAGCATAATCCCAACAGCAACCTTAAGCTGGGCAGCGGTTTGATGCCCATGCGTGAGATGCTGGACCGGGGTATAAACATATCCCTCGGGACCGATGGGTGCGGGTCGATCGAATCCGTGGACATGCTGCGTGTCATGGCGCAGACGGCCCTTTTGCAAACGTTGCACGCATCCGATCACACACGCTGGGTGACACCGCAGGACGCGTTTCGTGCAGCAACAGAAGGGGGCGCCCGGGCGCTTGGGCGCCGCGATATCGGACAGATTGCAGAAGGTGCAAAAGCGGATATCGCGCTCTATGACACGCATTCCATCGCGTTCACGCCGCTCAACACGCCGATGCAGCAGCTGACCCTCGCAGAGACTGGACGCGCCCTCCGCCATCTGCTCATCGACGGCGATATCGTAATGAAAGACAGCGCACTGACCAAGATCGACGAGGCCAGCGTCATCGCGCGTATCCACGAGGAAGCGGCACGCCTCGCCCCGGACATCGCGCGGGCCGAAGCCTCGGTGGCGCAGTTGCGCAAACCTTACGAGGAGATTTACGAACGCTGTTGCGCGACGCCTGTTCCCGATGACGTGCTGGCGGCGCGGATCGGAGGCAAATCATGAGTGTACTGCCGGTGTCCTCCATTGATCGCTGCACCGTTTTTCAGCATCGGTCACAAAGTATGCCCGGATCGCGTGCATTTTCGGTGCCCTGGCAACGATCACCGACTAGCATTTTGAATGACACATTTGTGCCGCCGTACCGCGAGCAATCATCCCCGGCTTACGCCCGACTGCATCTACTTTGAGGCTGCGGGGCAGACCAAAGATCACCTTGAGAACTATAAACTTCCACAGTCAGGAGAGATAAATGACGAAACTGTTCCTATCCACCGTACTTGCCACCGGGCTCGGCCTTGCAGTTACAACACAGGCCTCTGCACAAGCGATGCAGTTTGTCTCGCAGAACCAGGATCAACGGGCCCAGCATCCACCGGAGATGGAGGCGATGGCAGCGCTTTCCGAGGCGGGCTTTGACGTAAACCGCAGCGAGTTTCAGGCGCTTGGCCTTGATCTGGCGGACGGGCTGAGGTTGGTCAGCGACGGTGCCTTCTCCATGGCCACGATTCAGGTGGGCAGCGTCGCCAAGGACGATCCCTTCCTCGAAGGCATCGACCTGATCGGCGTATCGACCAACATGGATGACCTAAAGCTGGCTGTTGATGCCTACCGTGAGGTTTTCAATGCAAGACTGGCCGAGAAATTCGGCGTCACTGCCGTGGCGATCTGGCCGTTCGGTCCGCAGGTGTTCTTGTGCAACGCCGATATCGCGTCGCTTCAGGATCTGGACGGGCTGAAGGTGCGCTCGTTTACGGCATCCATGTCGACGCTTCTGGAAAATCTTGGGGCCACGCCGGTGACCCTGTCCTTCCCCGAGGTGTATCCCGCGCTGCAGCGTGGTGTGGCCACCTGTGGTGTGACGTCGCCTACGTCATCAAACACCGGAAAATGGCCGGAAGTGACCACGTCGCTTTACCCGCTGTCGGTGTCAGGCTCGGTGCAGGCGCATATGGTCAATCTTGAGTGGCTCGACGGGTTGAGCGAGGAGGACCGCTCTAGCTTTGAAAACATCATGGCAGAGATGGAGGCATCTCTCTGGGATGTGGCGATCAATACAAACGGGACGGCGCAGGGGTGTTCCACCGGTGCCGATTGTCCAGAGGGCGGTATCTATACCTCCTATGACATGCAGTTGATCCCGGTAAGCGACGTAGACAAGGCCAAGGTTGCCGATATCTCTGTCTCGGCCATCCTGCCGGAATGGGCTGCCACCTGCGAGGCATCGTATCCGGGATGCAAGGACATCTGGAACGATACCGTGGGCAAGGCACGCGGTCTGAGCATTGAGTAACATCGTCACCCCGGACCGGCCGCGCGTGTTGCGCGCGGTCGAGCGTGTCAGCGTGCTGCTGGCCCTTGGGGCAGGCAGTGCCATTGCGTTGCTCGCCGTCCTGATCACGATAGACATCATTGGCCGTGATTTCTTTGGCGTGTCGGTGCAGGGTACCGACGAGATCGGCGGCTATGTGCTGGCTTTTGTCGGATCGCTTGGCATGGCGCTGACCTTGATGCGCCGTGGTCATCCCCGAATCGATCTTTTTTTTCGTTTCTTTCCCAGAATAGTACGCGACTTTCTTAATGTACTGGCGCAGGTTGCGATCACCGGTTTTGCGATCTTCATGGCGTGGCAAGCCTGGGGAGAATTGGAGAAGACCATGCGTTTTGGTGCGGTCACCAACACGCCACTTCAGACGCCGCTTTGGGTGCCGCAATCCATCTGGCTGGGGGGCGTGATCTTTTTTGCGCTGACCTGCTGTCTTTGCTCGGCCCACGCGATCTGGCTTTACCTGACAGACCGGCGGGCAGTGAGCCGCGCCTATGGCTCGCCGTCTGTCGCAGAAGAAGTCGAGCAATACGTCGATACATCGGACGGGAAAGGCTGATATGCTCGGGATAGAAGGGGCCGCCCTTGGGTTTGGCCTACTGCTGCTGCTGCTTTTCATAGGGCTGCATATCGCCACATCACTCTTCATGGTTGCCGTTCTGGGGGCTTATGTCTTTTTCGGCGATGCGATGATCCGGCCCTTTGGCACCATGATGTGGGGAACCCTGAATAATTTCCTTTTGGTGGCGATCCCGCTTTTTGTTTTTATGGGCGAAATCCTTGTGCGCGGAGGCGTCACTGAACGCATGTACCGCGCCTTATCAGACTGGACGCGGCCCCTGCCGGGCGGGTTGCTGCATACCAATATCGCCGCCTCGACTGTGTTCGCGTCGATTTCTGGCTCTTCCGTGGCGACGGCAGCAACCATCGGCACCGTGGCTTTCCCGACCTTTCGCCGCCAGAACTACGCCGAAAGCTGGGTGGCGGGCAGCGTGGCCTCAGGCGCGACCCTAGGGATTCTTATCCCGCCCTCGATCAACCTCATCATCTATGGGGCCATCACCAATACCTCGATCGGGGCGCTTTTTACCGCAGGGATTTTGCCGGGCATCCTGCTGGCATCGGCTTTCATGGGAATGATCGTTGTCGCCTGCCTCATCAATCCCGCCATTGCTGGACGGCCGCAGAAAATGGCCCCCTGGCCTGAGCGTCGGCAGAGGCTTGTAGATCTGGTGCCGCCCATTCTGATCTTTATCCTTGTCATGGGGTCCATCTATCTGGGCTTTGCGACCCCGACTGAGGCGGCAGGTGTGGGCGTGATGGCAGCGCTTGCGCTGACGGCCTTTTATCGGACATTGACCTGGCCTATGCTGCGCGACGCCATGCTCTCGTCTGTGACGACCACGGGGATGACCTTGCTGATCCTTATTGCGGCCTTTTATCTGAATTTCATTCTGGGCGTGCTGGGTGTGCCGGGGCAGGTATCGACCTTCGTGTCGTCCTTTAATGTGCAGCCGTTGACAATGGTCCTTTTGCTGGTCGTGCTCTACATGGTTTTGGGGTGTTTTCTCGACGCGCTGGCGATGATGATCGCAACCATCCCCATTGTTTTGCCGATCGTTACGCTGATCGGCTATGACAGTATCTGGTTTGGCATTTTTCTTGTGCTGATGTGCGAGTTGGCGCTGATCACGCCGCCGGTCGGCATGAACCTTTATGTGACACAATCCGTACGCGGGCGCGGTGATGTCAGCACGGTCATTGTTGGCGTTCTGCCGTTTTGCCTTTGCATTCTGGCAGTTGTCGCCCTGATCACGGTGTTTCCGGGCATTCTGATATGACGCGGTTGCTGGTCCTGAACCCAAATACCTCGCCGGAGGTGACGCAGGCCTTTGTGGCCGAGGCGCGCCGCGTTGCGCCACCAGACGTACAGATCGAGGGGGTGACCGGCGCTTTCGGGGCGCGCATCGTCACCAGTGAAGCCGAGAACGTGATCGCCGCCCATGCCGCCCTGCATCTGGCGGCGGAGCACGCAGGTGATGTGGACGGTGTGATCCTCGCGATTTCCTTTGACACCGGCCTGCGCGCGCTGTCCCAGTTATTGCCTGTGCCAGTGGTCGGCGTGACCGAAGCGGCGATTGCACAGGCGGGCAGGGGTCCTTTGGGCGTGGTATGTTTCGGTGCCTCCAGCCAACCGCTCTATGCGCGGCTGCTTACGGGTTATGGGGTCGAGCCCGTCGCGTGGGAGATTGTCGAAATTGCCTCGCGCGCGGCCTACCTTGACGCCGAGGCGCAGGATGCGGCGGTCGCAGATGCAATCGCCCGTCTTGCACAAAAAGGCGCCAAGGCGTCTATCCTGCTGGGCACCGTCGTGGCAGGTATGGCCGCGCGATTGAACCCGCGCGCCGTCATCCCGATCAGCGATGCCGCCGCCGCCGTGCACCTGTGTCTGGCGCGTGTTGAGGCGGGCGCGCCGCTGCCGACACAGCCCGTGCCGGTGTCTGGCACGATTGGCCTGTCCCCCGCGCTGGCAAATCTGATCGCAGGCAAAACGCCGTGAAATCAGCACTTTTTCGCAACGTCCACCTCTTGGATCTGGACCATCCGGAGTGCATGACCGCAGCCTGCGATCTGTTGGTCCAAGACGGGTTGATTGTGTCCAAAGGTCCCGCGCTGGTACCACCACCGGGTGTCCCGGTGATCGATGGCAACGGGGATCTTTTGATGCCGGGCCTCGTGAACGCGCATCTCCATTCTTCTGTGAACCACATGAAGGGGCGGCTGCCCTGCCTGCCACTTGAGCTTTTCATGCTGTTTGAAAGCCCGGCTCTGGAAACTTTGCGCCCTACGCCAAGGCAAGCCTATCTGCGCACCATGCTGGGCTGTATCGAGATGTTGAGAGGCGGGGTCACTGCCGTCATGGACGATTGCTTTTTCGTGCCTGAACCCACGCCCGAGATCATCGACGCCGTGGCGCAAGCCTATGCGGATAGCGGGATTCGGGCGAGGCTGTCACTGGACGAGCCGGAACTCTCTGAGTCCGAGAAACTACCATTTCTGGAGCAACTTGCACCCCCGGATCTACACGACCGGCTGTCGCGACGCCCAAGGCTGCAGGCACCGGACCTTCTGGCGCTGTATGATCATCTAATCACAAACTGGCATGGGGCAGCAGACGGGCGCATCGGAGCCGCCGCCAGTTGTTCCGCCCCGCAACGCGTCAGCCCGGAATATTTTGCCGCGCTGGATGACCTCAGCCGCACACATAATCTGCCCATTCTGGCGCATATGTTGGAAACAAAGTTGCAGCGTGTGCTGGGCGCTGAAAAATTTGGTGGGCGTTCCTTGGTGCGCTACACCCATGACCTTGGCCTGCTGTCGGATCGCATGCAGGTGATCCATGCCATCTGGGTGGATGATCATGATCTGGATCTGATTGCGGAGACGGGCGCGCATGTGGCGCATAATCCGATCAGCAATCTGCGGCTCGGCTCCGGGGTCATGCCGTTGCGCAAGATGCTTGATCGCGGGATCAGCGTATCGCTGGGCACGGATGAGGCGATCGCCGACGATGCTGTAAACCTGTGGTCGGTGATGAAAACGGCGGGCATGATCCATACGCTGACGAATGACGATCCCGACACATGGCCCTCGGCGCGGGAGGTGTTGCGCGCCGCGACGGTGGGCGGTGGCCATGCACTGCGCCAGCCCGGACTGGGCACCCTTGACCTTGGGGCACCAGCCGATCTGATCCTTGTGGACCTGTCATCGCTGGCCTTTCTGCCGCTCAATGACCTGCTGCGCCAGCTTGTACATGTGGAGCAGGGAAGTTCCGTTCGGCTGGTCATGGTCGCGGGCCGCGTCGTGGCAGAGGGTGGTCGCGTGATCAGCATCGACGAGGCAGCCTTGCTGGAAGAGGCGCGCGCCGCCTTTGCGGAGGTCGCACCGATCCTGCGCCGTGCCGCCGATGAGGTCGCCGAATTGATGCCGATCTACCGCGCGATGCACGACCGCGCCGCCGCTCAGGACGTTGGGATTTCGCGTAAACTGGGACAAGGGGTCCCGTGACCCGGCCATGGACATATTCGGCGGCGACGCAACGCCCCGAAGGGCGCTGGCCGAACGGGGCTAGGGTTGCACTTTGGGTTGCTGTGGGTGTCGAAAGTTATCGAAGCGATGACGGTATGACCGAAGATATCCTGCTGCGTGGTGCTGCCCCCGATCTGGCAAACGCGGCCTGGCGCGATTACGGCAACCGGATTGGCGCGTTTCGCCTGTTCGAACGGCTGTCCGGTATGGGGATCCGGCCCACGGTGCTGCTGAACACAGATGTCTATGATGAGGCCCCGGAGGTCATCGCCGCTGCGCGTGCAGCGGGCGCCGAATTCGTGGCGCATGGCAAATCGAACTCCGACAGTCTGCCCGCACTGCCTGCGGGACGCGAAGCTGCCTATGTCGCGGAAGTCCGCGCGAGGATTTCTGCGCAGGAAGGCTGCGCGCCTGACGGATGGTCCAGCCCCTGGCTCGCGCATACGCCCACGTCGCTGGCAAGCCTTTCGGGGGCGGGCTATCGCTATGTGCTGGATTTGCGTCTGGATGATCAACCCGTCTGGCTTGAGGCCAGTGCCGGACGTTTGCTTGCCATACCCTATGCCGCTGAGTTGAACGACAGCACCACGATGATCGGCCGCCAGATGGATCCGCACAGTTTTGCCACAGCCCTTTTGGACGAAGCGAAAGAGCTTGCACAAAGCGCGCAGCCGGTCGTGATGAGCGTCGTGCTGCACAGCTTTATCTCAGGCCAGCCATGGCGTGTCCGGCCGCTTATCACGGCACTGTCGGAAATCGCGGCAATGCCGGGTGTTTGGCTGACAACGCCATCGGAAATACACGCAGCTGTTCTTTCACGGCCTGAATTGGCGGTGGGCTGACCTTTGCATAGCTTCGCCGTTTCGGTGCTTACTCGTTGACCTTGTCCAACCCGATGCTCATCGACACGGCCACAAGCGCGAGGATTGCCAGCAAGATCTGAACGCCCGACACCGCTGCCACGAGGGGGGTCGAGGTGTATTGGACCAGGGCGAGCAATTCGACCGGCAACGGCCTGTCGCGAAAACCATGGGTAAAAATCGCGACCGACAGGTTGTCGAAGCCTTCGACGAAGGTGAACACAGCCCCCGCCAATATCGCCGGTAGCAAGAGGGGGAAGGTGATCGTGCGCAGGCTCTGAAAGGATGACGCACCGAGGTTTGTCGCGGCTTCTTCCAGCGCGGGGTCCAGACGGACAAGACGGCTTTGCACCGTGCGCACCATGACGGCCATAATGAAGACAGCAATGGAGACGGCCTGCAGCCAGATCGACGGAGAGACGCCCACAAGCGCCCCGGCAAAAAGCACCGCAACGCCGAGAACGATCCCCGGCACCATATGCGGCACCAGCACAAAAACCTAAAGTGCTGTGGTGCCGCGAAACTTGCCACGTACGCAGGCGAGGGCAGTGGGCACACCCAGCACGATGCACAGCACCGTAACCATCAGCCCCACCTTGAGGCTGGTCCACATGGCACCGACCAGCTCGGTCTGTTCAAAAACCTCTGCGTACCAGCGCAGGGTGAAGCCCTCCGGTGGAAAGCTCACGAACGCGCGGGTGTCAAAAGAAATGATGACGACAATGATCGACGGTGCGATCAGCAGGATCAGCGAAAACACCGCGATGAAAAGGACCAAACCGATGCCCAGAACGTCCCCGAGCGAAGAGGTGCGCAGTGCTTTGATCATGCATCCCGTCCTTTGGTCCAGCGGGTAAAGATATTTGTCAGCATCGCGATGATCACGAGGACGATCAGGCAAGTGGCCATGAGGATCAGCGAACTGACCGATCCTTTGCTCCATTCCAGCGAAAAGACGACCTGCTCGTATATCATGGTGGCCGCGTTCAGATAATTGCCACCGCCCAAAAGCTGCGGCACAACAAACGTCGTGTAGCTGAGCGTAAAGACGAGGGCCGCCCCCGTGCCGATCCCCGGCGCGCTGAGCGGCAGGATCACCGTGCGCAGGGTCCCGAGCCGGGAAGCGCCCAGATTGGCAGAGGCTTCCATCAGCCCGCCTTCATGGCGGCTCATGACGGCGATCAGTGGCAGGATCATCACGGGCAGGTGGATCTGAACCATGCCGATCAGCACGGCCCAATGCGTGTTCATGATACGCAAAGGCTGGTCGATCAGGCCAAGACTCATCAGGGTGGAGTTCACCACACCGCGCCCGCCAAGGATCACCAGCCATGCATAGGTGCGGACGATCCCGCTGGTCAGCAGCGGTGCGATGGTCAGGATCAGGATCAACCGCCGCGTCCACTTGTCACCAATCAGAAACAGGTAGGCAACGGGATAACCGAACAGCAGACAAAGCAGGGTGGTATTGATCGCCAGCACCAGTGAACGCTGAAAGGTGATCCAATAAAGCGGGTCGGTCAGCGCGTTGGTCAGATGGGAAAACGACAGGGTCTGCGACACAATTGCACCGCGTGCCACCTCGACGTCCGAGAACCCAAGCGACAGCAGGATCATAAAGGGAACCACGGCGACAACGATCAGAACGATGATTGCGGGCACCGCGGGCCAGATCCCCCGACCTGATACCAGCTTGTCGAGAATGACTTCGCCTAGTCGCGCGTTCGGTGGGGGTTGGAAGGTTGCAGCGTCCGACATCAGACCGGATACACTGCGCAATAGGACGGATCGATCACCGATAGGCTCACGGCGTCTCCGGCTTGCCAGGGGCGCGCGCGTTCCTGCCGCATGGCCGCGACCTGTATCGTCGTCCCATCCGGCATATCGACATGATATTCGATCAAGGCCCCAACGGTTCGGTGGAATGACACCTGCCCGCACCAGCGGCCTTTGTCCCCCAGGGCCAGACGCAGGTTATGCGGCCGTGTCATGACTTGCACCGGCCCCGAAACATTCGTGTCCGTGGTCTGCCCGTCCGGTAAAGCCACATGACCACCCGAGGCCTGCGCCTGCCAGAAATTCGACGTGCCGATAAAGTCCGCGACATAGGCGGTGGCGGGATGATCGAACACCGTGTCGGGTGCAGCCACCTGTTCGATCTGACCCGCACGCATCACTGCGATACGGTCTGACATCGTAAGTGCTTCTTCCTGATCGTGGGTTACGAAAATCGCTGTGAGGCCGAGCCGTTTGATCAGCTGGCGCAGTTCTACTTGCATGGCGCTGCGCAGTTTCGCGTCAAGCGCGCTGAACGGCTCGTCCAGAAGGAGGACCCGTGGCTGCAGGATCAGCACACGCGCGACGGCCACGCGCTGTTGTTGACCACCCGAGAGTTGCGCGGGATAGCGATCCGCGAAATCCGCAAGCGATACTGTTGCGAGCACGTCACGCACGCGCGCGTCGATGTCGCTACGCGCCACACCGCGCATGCGCAGGCCATAGCCTACGTTCCTCGCGACGGTCAGATGCGGAAAAAGCGCGTAGCTTTGGAACACCACGCCCACAGGGCGGCGATTGACCGGCAAGTCACCGACGTCGTGGCCGTCGATCTCGATCCTGCCTTCCTCCGCATCAAGGAAACCGGCGATGCACCGCAGCAGGGTGGTCTTGCCGCAGCCCGAAGCCCCAAGCAGCGTCAGAATTTCGCCCTCGGCAATATTCAGTGAACAATCCTGCAAGACAGTGACCGTGCCGAAACGTTTGGAAACCGCCCCGATGCGTAGCACCGGGGCGGCAGGTTCCGATCCATCCGTTAGATCGGCCTTTTCTTGCCTCATGTTGCGGCGAACATTCGGTCAAAGGATTCAACGGTTTGGCCGCGCAGGGGCGCGAAATCAGGCCATTCCAAAGACGTGGTCGTAGCCAGTTCCTCAGGCGTCGAAGGCACGTAGGGTGCGGCTTCCGCCGGGACCTCGATGCCTTCCACGACCGTGCCGAAATAGATCGGGGCGCTGCCAGCCATGGACTGGATTTCCGGCGTCAGCAGAATGTCGGTGAATTCGTGCACAAGATCAGCGGTGCCGTCCTGCGTGTTGACGAATTGTACGATATTTGTGGGCAGCATCAGCGGTCCCGGGCCCGTGACTTTGGTGTAGCCGATGGGCAGCCCGGAGTTCGCCGCCAGTGCGGAATTCACATGCCACAGAGGGGCCAGATCGACCTCGCCGCGTTCGATCATCTGTTGCAACAGCGGTGGTGAGCGTCCGACCAGCGGATCCAGTTCCATCCACTTGTTCAGCGCAAAATCCATGTCGGATTGTGGCATCCCGAAGGCTTCGCTGGTCGCGGCAAGGACGCCGAGGCCAAGGTTGGATTGAGGACGGCACATGCCGATGCGACCGGTGTAGTCGCCGCTCCACAACGCGTCCCATGTGGTGGGTGGCGAGGTGATCTTGGACTTGTCGTAGGCGATGCCGATACCCTCAAACCAGATGGGTTGGCCGACGTCATAGCCATATGAGGGGAATTTCGGATCGACATTTGCCGTATTCGGGATCTTCGAAAAGTCCAGTGGCACAAGGACGTCTTCGGCCAGCGCGTTGATGATTGCGGGGGAGCCCATGACGCCAAGGTCATAGGGCGAATTGCCCCGTGCGGCTTTAATCTGGGCGAGCGCTTCGGACGACAAGCCGCCGATGACGCGCAGTGAAACGCCGGGGTTGCGGCGCGCAAGCTCTTCGCCGGCCGCAATCAGGGGTGCGTCCGAATCGTTGCCATACCCGGTCATGACCAATTCACGCGTGGTAGCCCTTAAGATCACCGGGCTGGCCAAGGCGGTTGCCGCTGTCAGCCCTCCAACAACACTTCTTCTGGTTAGTTTCATTTTATATCTCCCTGTCAGGATTGTTATGCCGGATTCCAGTTTCATGCTGTATAGAACAAAACTTTCGAATATTTTCGCAAGATTAAAAACAAAAAATCTCTGGAAATATTTTTTCGGATGAGGACCCCGAAGCAATGCGCACAAAAAAACGGCAGTTTGTTTTAGGTCAGAATGACCTTAAGGCCTGACTCTTGCAGTTCGGACACATCGGTGGGGTTCGCTTTTCGGTCGGTCACGAGGGTTGCGATATCCTGAATGGGCGCGATCCGCGCTCCGGCGACATGCCCGATTTTGCCTCGATCCGCGAGCATGACACACTGCCGCGCGGCTGAAATCATAAAGCGTTTCACCTCTGCCTCCTCAAGGTTTGCGTTGGTAAAGCCCCGATCTGCATCGATACCTGCGCAACATAAATAAGCGACATCGGCGTTCAGATGATCCAGTAACAGCCCTGCAAGAGGCGGCACCATGGAGCGCGAATTGGGGTTCCGTCCGGACTTTTTCAGTTTCCCACCAGTCACAAAAATTGTCGTTCCTGCATGTTTTTCAAGCACGATTGCGATATCGAGGCTGGAAGTAATAACCACCACATCCTCGATGTCCTGCGGCAAAGCCATCGCCATGGCAAGCGTGGTCGTTCCAGCATCGAGAATGATGGTTTCGCCACTGCGGACCATTCCCGCAGCGGCAGCGCCAATGCGCTCTTTCTCTGTTGTGAAGCTATGCGTGGTTACATCAACCGGGCGCTCAAAGCGGGCAGCTTTCATCGCCATGGCACCGCCACGGACCCGCCGTAAAAGCAACCGTTTGTCTAGCGCATCAAGGTCAGAGCGGATGGTTACGGTGGATACGCCAAGCGCTTCTGACAGTTGACCCACGTCTGCGATGCTTTGTTTTTCGACAATCTCAAGGATGCGCTGGTGCCGGTGCATTAAAGGGGCATTATGTAGATTATCCATGTGGAATGACTTTCGAAGACTTGCATTTCATTTCAATATGACAAATATCAAAAAGACGCGTCGAGCGCTATATTTTTCCGATGCGTTTTCACACAGGCGGTTAAGCACGGAGAGCCCCATGAGTATCGAGCAAAGACTGAACGAAATCCGGCGCGAGTCGTCTTCGGATGCTGCTGGCGATCCGGAACGGTTTCGGCGGGTCGCGCTGACGGAACATGAGATGATGTCGCAAGGGGAGGCCATCAGCGCCACGCTTGAGGCCAACAGAGGCCCGCTTGCGGACATCGGGCGCGACCTTGCAGGGCGGACGATCCGTCGTGTGGTCACCGTCGGATGTGGAGACAGCTGGATTGCGGGCCACGGCGTGCGTCCCGCCATTGAGGCAGCACTCGGTGCACCCTGCGAGCCGGTCGAGGCGTTCGATTTCGCCACCTATGGCTTGCACACGATAGATGCCGAAACCGTGGTGATCGGGCTCAGCTCTTCGGGAAAAACTGAACCTGTGGTGGAAGGGCTGACTGCGTCGGCCGCGCAAGGTGCATATACGATTGGTCTGTCCAACACGCTTGGCTCCCCGTTGATGGAACAATGTCCGGGTGCCTTGCATATCCGCGCCACGCGGGGCGGCTGGCCCACGCAATCCAGCACGGCGGCCATGGCGCTTATGCTCGCTATGGCGGCGTCGGTGCAAAAGGCGAAAAGCGGCGACAGCAGCGCGCTTGATGCCGCGCTGGTCGCTCTGCCGGGGCAGGTGGATGCGGTGGCGCAGTCGTTTTACGCGCCCGCCAAAGAGGTGGCAAAACATCTCGCCCGCGCCAATCTGATCCTGACAACGGGGGCGGGTCCTTTCTTTGCCCCGGCGGAGTTCGGCGCGGCCAAGCTCAAGGAGCTGGCCCCCATTCACGCCTATTCCTTCCCCCTGGAAGAGTATCACCATTACCGCACGCAAAAGGCGGGTGATCCGATGTTCATGGTCGCGGGCGATACGGCAAGCCACGCCCGCGCGCTGGAAACCGCGATCATGTCGCGCGGCTGCGAGGGCTATTGCGTGGCGCTGGTTCCCGAGGGTGAGACGGAAATTGCCGAGATCGCCGATGTAGCCTGGCATCTGCCACCGGTGCCCGCCGAGACCGCGCCGATTATCTACAGCGTGCCTTTGCACCTCTTTGGGTATCACGCCGCGGTAGAGCGCGATGCGCTTGGCCTTGGTGCACCGAGGCTTGGTCTGTGACGTGGCGCCTGATCTGATCACGGTCGGCGGGCTTACGGTGGACAATGTCGTCGCTGCAGACGGCACGATCGCGCTTGATGTGGCGGGGGGCAACGGCGCATTCTCTGCCGCAGGCGCGCTCAACTGGGTGCGCCGCGTCGGGTTGGTCAGTTGTGCAGTGGCGAGCTATCCCAAAGAAACCATCGCGCGGCTGGAGGCTGGGGGCGTCGACCTTGCTGGCGTGATCTGGCGTGACGCGACTTTATCTGCGGGCAGTTGGTTTCTTTATGATGACGCCGGTCGGCGGGAAGAGGGGCTGACCGCGCCGGGCGCTGCACTGGCCGAGGCGGGTTTTCCGACGGACCGGCTGTCGCCCGCGCAGAGGGTCGCATGGCGCAGCGTGCTGCAGGATCGTGCGCAATCGGACGAGACCGGGTATTCAGGGTTTCGTGTGTTACACCCCTTAACTGCGGCGCAGGTGCCTGCGTCATGGGCCGATGCGCAGGGCATACATCTGGCCCCGAGTTCGCTGGCGGTTTTCGGCGAGATGCTAAATTTCTTTGCCGGGAAAGGCGCCGTGATAACAGCGGATCCCGGCTGGCAGTTGGCCGATCTCTCGCTGGATGAACTTGGCCCGATCCTCTCGCGGCTGGACGCCTTTCTGCCAAGCGAAGTGGAACTGCGTGCCTTGGTGCCCGGCGCGTCGGTTTCTGATGCGCTGGCCGAGGTGGCCGCGCGGTTTTCCGGTGTACTCGTGGTCAAGATGGGACCAAAGGGCGCGCTGGTCTGGGACCGCAGCGCGGGCCAACCCATCGACGTGCCGGCGCGCAAGGTTGCGACACGCGATCCGACGGGTGCGGGCGACAGTTTTTGCGGCGGCTTTCTGGCCGGACTGGTGGAAAGTGGCGACCCGGTGCAGGCGGCACGCTTTGGCGCGATCTCCGCAGCCCGAACGGTGAGCACATTCGGTGCAGCAGACGCCTTGCCCGAAGACACGACCCTCGCGCGCGCCGCACTGCAACAGGAAGCAAGCCTATGCCATTGAAATTATTCGACCTTCACAAACCCGTCATCGCCGCGCTGCACCTGCCGGATTTCGCGCTGAACCGGCATCTGTCGGTCGCATGGTACGAAGACTACGCGGTCGCAAATGCCCGCGTTTTTGCCGAGGCTGGGATACCTTGGATCAAACTGCAGGATCAGACCAAGACCGCAGGGCTTGCAGCGCCGGACACGCTAACGCTGATGGCTTCACTCGGTCGTTTGATCCGCTCGGAGGTGCCCGAGCTTGGGCTTGGTATCATCGTTGAGGCGCATGATCCTAATGCAGCTCTTTGCGTGGCGCATGCGTCAGGGGCCGATTTCATCCGGTTGAAGGTGTTCGTCGGGGGTGCCATGACCGCGCAAGGCCCGCGCGATGGCCTGAGCGCGGAAGTTGTGGCGATGCGTGCCGCGCTGCGCCGCGCCGAGATCGCTATTCTGGCAGATATTCATGACCGCACGGCGATGCCGCTCTCCAGTGAAAGCCAGCCCTTTGCGGCAAACTGGGCTGTGAAATCCGGCGCTGATGGCTTGGTCATTACCGGTGCGAGTTTCACCGACACGCTGAGCCGTATCAACGCCGTGCGGGACAGTGGCACACGCAATCCTATCTTGATCGGAGGCGGCGTGACCGAGAACAACGTGCACGAGGCGATGGCGGCAGCGGATGGTGTGATCGTCAGCAGTGCCCTGATGCGACGCGACGCGGCGGCAGAGGATGTGATCCAATGGGACGGGGATCTGTGCAAGCGTTTCATGGACGCGGTCGGGGTGGCGGCATGACGCAGCCGCGCGACTTTGCAGGCTATGCAGGGCACCCCCCCGCGATGCGCTGGCCCAATGGCGCGGGTCTCGCGGTTTCCATCGTCGTGAATGTCGAAGAAGGGGCCGAGCTTTCCCTCAGCGCGGGCGATGAACGCAACGAGCATATCTACGAGGCCGTCGAGCGGGTCGAAGGCCAGCCTGATCTGTGTATGGAGAGCCACTTTGAATATGGGCCGCGCGCGGGATGGCCGCGCATTCGCGAGGCGTTGCGCAGTCGCAAGGTACCCGCCACCCTGAACGCCTGCGGTCGCGCGTTGGAGGCCACGCCGTGGATTGCACAGCAGGCGGTTGAAGATGGGCACGAGATCGCGGCCCACGGCTGGCGCTGGGAGCGGCATGTCCACATGGACGAGCAGACCGAGCGACGCGCCATCGCTCGCACCGTGGCGGCAATCGAACGCAGCGCCGGCACCCCGCCGCTGGGGTGGCATACCCGGTCGGCCACCTCATCGCGCACCCGCGATTTGTTGATCGAGCAGGGCGGCTTTCTCTATGACAGCAATGCCTATAATGACGACATCCCCTATGTCGTTAATACGGGGCATGGCCCCCACGTGGTGCTGCCCTATGCCTTTGATACCAATGACATGCGGTATTACAACAACGGCGGTTTCGTGTTTGCCGAGGATTTCGCGCGGTATTGCATCGCGGGGTTCGACAGACTGTTGCAGGAGGCCGACGATGCCCCGCGCATGCTGTCCATTGGCTTGCACACGCGCATCATCGGACGTCCGGCACGTATTGCGGGGTTGGAGGCGTTTTTGGACCACGTGCTTGCCCATGAAAACGTCTGGCTCGCGACCCGCGCCGATATCGCACAAGCGTGGCGCAAGGCGATCGGACTGCCAGACTGGCAGCCCCGTCCTTGTCCTGAAACCTTCGCAACGGATAGTCCAACATGACCCGCGACCTTATCGGCTATGGCGGTGCATGGCCCGCCCTGACCTGGCCGGGCGGCTCAAAACTCGCGGTTTCCGTTGTGGTCAATTTCGAGGAAGGGGCAGAGCAGCAAGTGCTGGATGGCGATCCGGTCAGTGAACGGATGGGCGAGGTAATCTCGGTCGTGCCGGAGGGCAAACCGGACCCCGGGCAGGCGCAGATCTTTGCCTATGGCACCCGCGCGGGTGCGTGGCGCATGGCTGAAGCGTTGCGGCAGTACCGCGTGCCGGCGACTGTTTTCGCCTGTGGGCGCGCGGCCGAACGCGCTGCGCCTGTTTTGCAAGTATTCTGCGAGGACGGCCATGAAACCGCCTGCCACGGCTGGCTCTGGCGGCCGCATGCCGACTATGACAGCGCCGAAGCCGAAGCCCACGATCTGGATCGCGCAACTGCAGCGATCACAAAAGTCACAGGTGCCGCGCCGATGGGTTTTTTCTGCCGGGGTGCTGAAAGCCCATGGACCCGCGACCTGCTTGCGGCGCGTGGGTTTGTGTATACGTCCAACGGGTTCGATGATGATCTGCCGTACCGCGACCCCTCTGGGCTGACGGTCGTTCCTTACGCGCTGGACGCCAATGACATGAAGTTCTTCCACCCCAACGGTTTCGTGCGGGCGCAGGACATGGTCGATTATGTCACTGATGCGCTGGATGTGCTGGAGGCCGAGGCCGCCCGAGGCCTGCCGCGCCTGCTCAACATCGGGTTTCACTTGCGCATCGTGGGGCGGCCCGGCCGGTTCAAGGCGTTCGAGCAGATCCTCGCTGAACTAGACCGCCGCCGCGACCGGCTCTGGCTGGCGCGGCGCATCGACATTGCCGAGGCGTTTGATAAGGCCTGTCCGGCATGATCGCATTGATCAATCCCAATACGTCGACGGCCACGACCGCCGCTATGCTGCGTATCGCGCGGGAAACGGCAGGGCCCGACGTGGATATACGGGGCTTTACCGCGCCATTCGGGGCATCGCTCATCACAAATCCGCAAGCCTTGGCTGAGGCGGAACAGGCAGTGATTGCCCTTGCGCCAGAACTGTCGCAGGCGTCTGCGGTGATCATTGCGGCTTTCGGTGATCCGGGTCTAAACGCTCTTAGCGCACGTCTGCACGTCCCTGTTACCGGCATTGCCGAAGCCGGTATGCAAGAGGCGGCGGAAGGGAAACGTACCTTTGCGGTCGTCACGACAACACCGGATCTGGTGGATCCCATCGCTGAAATGGCTTCTCGCAATGGTCATGCAACATTCATCGGAACATGGACCACAAAGGGCGATCCTGTCCGCTTGATGTCGAACGCGTCTGACCTGCGTGACGCGCTGGCAGAGGCTTGCGCGCGCGCTGTCCGCGCGGGTGCAGGCGCAATTGTCATCGGGGGCGGGCCACTGGCGCAAGCCGCGCGCGGCCTGTCAGCCACGTCACCCGTCCCGTTGATTGAGCCGCTGCCTGCTGCCGTCCGGCTGAGCCTCACGCACCTTGGGCAAGGGGGCGTTCAATGACCCGTCACCTGGTCGTGGCAGATCATATCATCACCGGCTTTGACGCCAGTGGGGTGCCGCAAATCGTCGAGGAGGGGGCAATCCTGATCGACGGCGACCGGGTGGCCGGGATCGGTGCGGCAAAGGCGCTGCGGCTGGCACATCCAAATCTGCCCGAGACCGGAGGCGCGGGATATGTCGCTATTCCGGGCCTGATCAATGCGCATCATCATGTGGGTCTCACACCGTTCCAGATGGGTGCGCGCGACCAGCCGCTGGAGCTGTGGTTCCCCGAACGCCTTGCCATGCGCGATGTGGATCCGCGACTGGACACGCTCTATTCCGCTTTCGAGATGATTGCCTCGGGCGTGACCACTGTACAGCACCTGCACAGCCGGGCGCCGGGGGACACCGACGCGGTGCTTGCCCGTGCCGATACGATCATTGGCGCGTATCGCGAGTTGGGCATGCGGGCGAGCTATTCTTTTGCCATGCGCGATCAGAACCGGATGATCTACGCCGCCGATGAGGAATTCGTGGCCGCGCTGCCGCCCGCGTTGCAGAAACCGACGGCAGAATATCTTGCGGGCTTTGGCCTGCCGCTGTCAGAGCAGATCGCGGTGTTTCATGCGCTGCGCGAACGCTGGGCAGATGATCCGCTGATCGGGATACAGATTGCGCCCTCGAACCTGCACTGGTTGTCGGATGCAGCGCTGGAGAGTGCGGCGCGCATGGCGCAGGACACCGGCGCGCCCTTGCACATGCACCTGCTGGAAACGCCGTATCAGCAAGAATACGCGCATAGGCGGACCGGGGGTTCTGCGCTGGAACATGTGGACAGCTTTGGGTTGATCGGACCGCAGCTTACGATCGGGCACGGGGTCTGGATGACGCCGGATGACATTGCGCTTGTGGCCGAGCGGGGGGCGTGTTTGTGCCATAACTGCTCGTCAAACCTGCGGCTTAAGAGTGGGACGGCCGATCTGAATGCCTTTCTGGCCAGCGGCGTGCCTGTGGGTCTGGGCATTGACGAGGCGGGGATCAATGATGACCGGGATATGCTGCAGGAAATGCGGCTGGCGCTGACACTGCATCGCCCGCCCGGACATGATGCACCGTCCCCCGATGCCGGCGACATCCTGCGCATGGCCACAGAACACGGTGCCGCCACGACACCTTTTGCGGACCGGATCGGTAGGCTTGCGCCGGGGCAGATGGCCGACATTGTCCTGCTGGACTGGCGCGCCGTGACTTACCCATGGCAAGATCCGGCAATGCCTTTGATAGATGTACTGGTACGGCGCGCCAAAGCGGGGGCCGTCGCATCGGTGATGATCGGCGGGCGTACTGTTTACCGGGACGGCAGTTTCATCGGCGTTGACCGCGGCGAGACCCTCAAGGAACTCGCACTTGAACTGGCCCGTCCGGACACGCCGACGGAAGCCAACCTACGGCGTTTGTCCAAAGACCTGTTGGAGCCTGTTCGCAGGTATTACAGCGGATGGTGCAAGGACCTTCAGGGCCACTGAAACGCAGCGCCCCCGGTTCTTCATCAGGTTGTTTTTTGCGCATTTTCAAAATGGCATGCCATTTTATTGAGCAGGTCGCCGGATGGTCTTCTCACGGGGATCGGAAAGTCTGGTCGCGCAGTTTGGGTGCGAATACGCAGAATTTGTGCAAAATTGTGACGGACAGACTGTGGAACACGCCATTTACATCAACGAAGGGCCGATCACGCCGAACGCTGGAATGCGATCGGTTGGAGAGCCGCTGACCCTTGATGGCATATCGCACAGCTATGGGGACGGGTTGGCCGTCGATGACGTCACACTGGAAGTTGCGGGTGGGGAACTGATTGCGCTTCTGGGTCCGTCCGGGTGCGGGAAATCTACCCTGCTTCGTATCGTGGCGGGGTTCCTCGAACAAACCAGAGGTCAGGTAAAGATCGGTGATCGTTTTGTCGATTCCTTGCCCCCGAACCGTCGCGAGGTGGGGATCGTTTTTCAGAATTACGCGCTCTTCCCGCATATGACCGTGACCGACAATATCGCCTACGGTCTTGATGCGCGCGGCGACGCCAAATCCGATCAGCGACAGCGTGTGTCGGAAATGCTCAAAACTGTGCGGATGGAAGCCTTTGGCTTTCGCAAGCCGGGGCTACTGTCAGGCGGACAACAACAGCGCGTTGCCCTTGCGCGTGCGCTTGCTGTACGGCCCCGTATCCTGCTGCTGGACGAACCCTTTGCCGCGCTGGACAAGAATCTGCGTCTCGATATGCAGATCGAAATCAAGCGACTGCAAAGACAGTTTGCGCTGACCGCGATCCTCGTGACCCACGATCAGGAAGAGGCGATGGGAATTGCAGATCGCATTGCGGTGATGAACAAGGGCCGCATTGAACAGTTGGGCAGCCCGGTGGAAATCTACGACCAGCCCGCGACGCTGTTCGTCAATGATTTCATCGGATCTTCGAACCGGTTTGCGGGTGAGGTACTGGGCCGCGAAGCGGACCGCTATGTCATTCGTCTCGACAATGGCGCGATCTGGCATGTGGCATCGTCGAAGGCTTTCAACACCGCAGATGGGGTCCTGCTGACTGTCCGGCCTGAGCAGCTGATGTTGGTGGATCAGCCCGCGCCCGGCGCGTTTGCGGTCGAGCACACGCTGAGCCTGC
>JBGCDV010000033.1:0-83260 GCA_045105735.1 Sulfitobacter sp.
CCGCTTTTCGCTGGCACCTCAAATGCGCGCAGCATTTCTTTGGTGTTGGGCCGGATCTGTCGACTTTTGGCAAGGGGATGGCAAACCTCTTTGTCTCTGCGGCGGTCGTTGGGAAACGTGAGTTCATGGAGGTAGGCGCGATTAACAAACCAGGGATGGAGCGTACCTTCCTGCTGTCCTCCACCCACGGGAGCGAGATGCCGGCGCTTGGGGCGTTCATGGCCGCTGTCGACGTTTGCGAGACGGAGGATGTGCCAAGTTACCTGTGGTCCTTTGGGGATCGGCTAAAGGCAAAGCTGGTCGATCTGGCCAAGGCACACGGCCTTGCGGATGCGTTTGATATCGAAGGACCCGGCGTCGCGCTCAATCTGGTGACCAAAGACGCGAACGGCGCACCTTGTGCCCGCCTGCGGACATTGTTCCTGCAAGAGATGTTACGCAATGGCGTGATGATGCCCTGCATTTCCGTTTCGCAGGCGCATGGGGACACTGAGCTGGACATCACATTGAGCGCCGCTGACAAAGCCTTTGCGGTTTATGCGCAAGGGTTGGAGCAGGGCACAGAGGCGTTGCTCGAAGGGGCCGCTGTCAAGCCAGTATTCCGGGCGGTGAACTGATGAAAAATGCGAACATAAAGCCGGATTTGAGCGGCAAAACCGTTGTTGTGACAGGTGGTACAGGCATTCTGGGCCAACACTTTTGCCGGGGATACGTGGCCGCCGGCGCACGCGTTGCGGTGATTGATCTGGATGCAGATACCTGCGCCCAAGCCGCCAAAGAACTTGGCAATGGGTCCATCGGACTGGCCGTTGACATCACGGATCCTGCTTCGGTGCAGACCGCCATCGACACTATCGTGGCAGAAACGGGCCGCATCGACGTGCTGATGAACAACGCCGCCTCCAAGTCTCGCGATTTGCGCGCGTTCTTCACCCCGTTCGAAGAATATGACCTCGACATCTGGCGCGATGTCATGTCGGTCAACATCGATGGTATGTTCCTGATGACCCAAGCCGCAGGCCGCCAAATGCTGGCACAAGGCGAAGGCGGTGCCGTGCTGAACATGGCATCCATCTATGGGATCGTTGCCCCTGACGCGCGCATTTACGAAGGATCCGATTACATGGGTGGCGTGATCAATACGCCTGCCGTCTACTCCGCATCCAAGGCAGCTGTTGTGGGCTTCACCAAATGGCTTTCAACGCACTGGGCAACCGAGGGCATTCGCGCCAATTGTCTGGTGCCGGGCGGTGTCTCAAGCGGGCAGAATGGCGTGTTCCAGCAGAATTACGCCAGCCGCGTGCCCATGGGCCGGATGGCAGAGGCGCAAGAGATGGTCGGCCCTGCGGTTTTCCTCGCATCTGATACCGCCAGCTATATCACCGGGCAGGTGCTTGCCGTTGATGGTGGCTGGACCGCTTGGTGAGATGAACCAGGACCGCCTTGTTGCGCTGTTGAAGTTCGGCGAAGTTGGCAGCCGTGCGGGTTTTGTCGTGCTCACAAGCTACAGCCTGACCTTGGCCGAAGCGGGCCTGTTTGGTTTGCTGGTAACGCTGCAAGGGCTTGCATCCTTTGCCTACGGGTATGAACGCCACACCGACATTCAGCGACGCGTGGTGGGGCAATCGGACGTCGAGTTTGATCTGACCGTTATCCGCGCCGCAAAGCTTTGGGGTGTGAATTATCTGCTCGTCTCGCCCCTTTATCTGGGGTTGCTTTGGGTGCTGGGGGGCGGTGATCTTTGGCTGCTTGGTCTTGCTCTGGTGATCGCCGTCGCAGAGCAATTGATGAACATGGCCTATCAGCTGTCTTTGGTGAACAAGCGCTATTTTGTCTTGATGGCAATCGCTGTTGCAAAGAACGCTGGCATTCTGCTGACGGTCCTGTGGGCGATTTTCCTGTCGGGCAACACGCTGTCGCTCGAACTGGTGCTCACCGCTTGGGCTGGATGGAGCGTTGCCGCAACCCTGATCGCGGGAGTGTTGTGGATCAAGCGTCTTCAGGCGGACCATATCCCGCCGGCTGACCTGGTCGCACAGTACCGCGCGTCGGGTGTGCATTTCCTTTTGGGCCTTGTTGCCATTCTTACACTGCAAGTGGACCGCCTTGTGATCGGTGCCGCCATGCCACTGGATCAGGTGGGCGTCTATTTCCGTCATGTCCTGCTGGTCTCAATGATCTATCAAGTGTTCAACATCCTGTTTTACAACCGCATTCTTCCTCGCGTCTTTACTCGGGTCAAAACCGACCCTCTGGGCCTCGCGCGGGGCATTGTCAGCCGCGAGTACCGCCGGGTGCTCATTTTTGTGGCCGGGGTACTGCTGCTGGGGGTGTTAATACACTTGGGAACCGCAGGCGCGTTTGCAGATCGTTTTGCGTTGGTGCCAGCCTACTTTGCAGCGCTTCTTTTGGTCACAATCGTTCGAATGCGCGCTGACTACAACGCGCTTCTGTTTAATGCGCTGCATCTGGAAAAGACGATCTTCAAGCTGCAGCTGATCTCCTTCCTGACAGCATTGCCAGTGCTTGTCGGCCTGACCTATTGGATCGGCATACCCGGCACGATCTTTGCCGGGTTTTGTGGTGCTTTGATCTATTTCACCCTCACGCACCATGCGCTAAGGAAATTTCCGGATGACTGGAGCTTTGACCATGACAAATAACACAGACGGCGCAGTCCTGATCTATTCGATCCACCGGACGGAGCATTGGTTTGCCCATTTAGGCCGCAATATGGGTTTCGCCCAAAGTGCCGTTGTCTCCTGCCTGCCGGGTGAAGGCGACTACAACGTGATTGCGGATTTCCAGAAGCATCAAAAAGCGTACTATGCGCAAGGTGCAATGCACTCGGAACTGCTCACCGCCGAAGAGGTCAAGGACATGACCGCGAGGTGTCGGGTCTTGCGCTTTATGGGCGCACGCCGTGCCGCCTCAATGGCTCTGGGCATGGCAGAAGCGTTTTCCCTTGTTCTGGATGCAGTAAACCCCGTCGCAATCGTTAGTTTCCCGATCGACCGCTATGTCTCAGATGTGTTGGAGCATGTCGCCCGCAAGCGGGGCATTCCGTTCTATGAGCTGACCGTTTCGGCGCTGCCAGACCAGTCCATGTTACTGAAAAAGGGGGCGCTGCTTAAACACCCCGAAGACCCTGACCCAGAGCTGGTGACCCGTGGTGTCGAAGAAATGGCGACGCCGCTTTACACGCCGTCCTATGTGCAGGGAAAAGACACCTTCACCCAATGGAAGTTTTTCAAGGTGCTTGCCTATTTCAGGCTGAGAGGGTTCGTCTTCAGGCTGTTCTCGATCTGGTATCGTGACCGGCTGAACCTGCATTACCTCGATGCGCAAAGCTGGCTTGGACACAAGCCGCGCATCTCGGACCGCAAGGTGACCGGATTGATGGATCGCGACTGGCAAAGCAAGTTGGATACTTTTCCAGAAGACAAACGCCTGTTCATCGCGTTGCAGCTCTTTCCCGAAGCGTCCATCGACTATTGGGTGCGCGACCTCGGCATTGTCGACTACGAAAACACGCTGGTTGAAATTGCACAGACCTTTAGCGCTGCGGGCTATGCCGTTGTGGTCAAAGATCACCCGCAACAGTTTGGGTTCCGTCAGATCGGCCTGCTCAAACGGCTGTTGGCGATCGAAGGCGTGATCCTTGTTCCTTATGAGGTGCCGGGCACGTCGGTTCTGGCACAGTGCAACATCAACTTTACCACCACCGGAACGCTTGGCCTCCAAGCCGCTTTGCTGGGGCTGAAATCCATCGTGACGGAGAACTACTACAGCACCGAAGAGGACTTTATCGTGCTGCATGACCGCGCAGGCGTTTCTGATCTGCCCGCGCGTGTCGAAGCGATGGAACCGCCTGCTGATCTTGAGGCGGGACAGCGCCGCATCATCACCAATTTGCAGTGCGGAAGTTTTGAAAGCGATTTCTTCTCTTTCCAGGGCTTTGATCCAAATGCGCCCAGCGCCGGGGCCACCGAACTGGGTCGCCTCATTGGCATTGAGGTTCGCAGGTTTTTGGCGTATGAAGCCCGCGAAAATTAGGCAAGGTGCACGCTTGTTTTTCTCCGGCGAACCTCGCCTTTTTTGACCAGTAAACAGCTTTGTCACAGGATGTCTCACATGGATATCAAACGCTACGAAATTCTCGATGCTCCCGCTCAGGTAGATGGTTTCAGCCAGTCTTTGGCATGGTCCACCAAAGTGATGAAGTATGACGACCACCCGGCTTACAGCCCTTTGATGCAAAACGCCTCTCCAATGCTGCGCATCAAGGCGCTGGTGCAGTTTGTGCGTTCCATGGTCCCGCTGTCCATCAAGCGGTTGATCAAGTACGAGATGATCCCGCTAGAACTGCGTTCTCCCAAAACAGCAAGTGATTTCATGCGCTTGGCTAAGGTTGCAGGGCGCAATACGTTTCGGCTGCATCCAAAGATGACCAAAGCTGTGGACTCCGCGATACTGAAAAAGATCGAAGCGGACGGTTGCTGCGTTGTCAAAATGGATGATGAAACCTTTGCCAAGGTTGAAGCGATCACTGATAGATTCTTTGACCGGCTCAAGGCCCGCCGTGCCGCGACAGCCAAAGGCGAAGATCGTGATTTTGACGAATCCCGGAGTTCTGTGGACAGCCGTGAAGATGGTACGACCCTCTACGATGAGTTGAACTCTATCCTAAAAGAAAGCGGCGTGCTTGATGCTGTATCCCGGTATCTGGGACGGCAAGTCAGCCTCATTGACGTGAACCCGCAGATCAATGATTCTTCGGATAGTTTCTGGCGCAAGATTTTCCCCGATATGCCGGATATGGACCTGCCAAAATCTGCCTACTTCCACCGTGATGCCTCGGGCGGCGATCTCAAGGCGATATTCTACATGTCGGATGTCGGACCGGAAAACGGGCCATTCTCCTACGTTGTCGGCTCAAATCGTATGCCCGTTTCCCGCCTTGATGACCTGATCGGAGAAGCGAACGATCACAATGGTTTGTCCGCTACTCATCTTGAGGCGCGCGCGCGCTTTGCGGCGCTGCCAACCAAGCTTCAGCAAAAGGGCGCCTTTGGCAACGATCTCAAGGACGACAACGCATTGGCTGAAGAAATTCGCAAATCCGTTTGGGAAATCACAGCCCCCAAGGGATCCATTGTGCTTTTCGATACCAAGGGCATCCACCGCGGTGGCATGGTGGTCGATGGCGAACGCCACGTTGTGACCACGGTGATCGGGTAGCGGCGCGGCACGGCTGAGGGGAGCCTGACATGCCAATGCATCCCGCAGCTTTGATGCTCTTTGTCTGGCTTGCCGCGACTTCGGCATTCATCATCTTACCGTTTGAAATGGTAAGCCGCGAGTTTCAGCTCGAAGGTGTGCTGGTCTTGATGATGTTCATCATGACCTTTTGTCTTGGTGCCCTGACCAACGTCGTCCGTGCGCCGCAGCGTCCCGTTTTGCAATTCGACGCCATGAAGATGCGGAACGCTGACCTTTTTCTCAAAACGCTGAGCATTCTGGCGTGCCTTACCTTCGGGCTTGAGGTAGCACGGGGTGGCGGTCTCGACCTGGTGTCCGCCTATCAACAACGCTCAAGCCAAGCACAAGCGCTTTTGCACGGCGGCCTTTCAGGCAGCTCCTCACTCTTCAAAGTCGGCTTCTTGTGTTACCCGGCGGGCTATGTATATACGGCGCGGGCGATCCTGATGGACCGCAAACCGCGCCTCGTGCCACTGATCATCTTTGGTCTGCTGCCCGGCGTACTGGCGGGTTTGGCGCTGGGCGGACGTGCTCCGGTTTTCAATACAATCGCCTATGCTTCCATCGCCTATTTCTGCCGGGGCCGTATCTTTGGCAAGACCACCAAACGCAAACGCAAGCCTTGGCATCAAAGCCTTGTGCGTATTGTTGCTATCGTAGGCATCGTGCTCGCGTTCAACTATTTCATTAACGTCTTTATCGTCCGCGCAGATGTCGTCGGGGGTGCCGACATCATGCTCGACATTGTGGCGATCCAATGGGGCGTGACATTTGGAGGACCTGCCGCTGATACAATGCTGGCCGTGCTTGGTCCGGTGACGACATATCTGATCTTTGTGTTTGTCTGGTATCTGGTGCAAGGGCTTGTGATTTCTACCTCGCTTTTTGTCATCTACGATGGCGCGCCGCTTTATGGTGTGTACGGGGTCGATATTTTTTCCGCCGTCATGCGCAGGCTTGATCCCGCCGGGGTGGCCGAAAAGTTCAACTACCTTTTGGCGCTTGATACCTACGGTTTCCTTCCCTCGGCCTATGGCAGCGTCTTTGTGGATTTCAAATTCAGCGGTCTGATCTTTGTGTTTGTCTGGGGATGGCTCGCTGCGCTGGTGTTTCGCCGCACACGACGCGGCACCGATCCACGCTGGTTCCTGTTTGTCCCTTTCGTGGTCATGGGCATTATCTTTAGCCTGATCAACACACCTCTGGGATACGCCAACGGCTTTATCACGCATCTATGGCTGATCGTCTGTTTCATGCTGACCCCACGTCCCCGCGCGATGCCTTTGGCACAGCCCAGCTGAGCGACACCAAAGATGAGCAAGGGACCCGCCTACAGACCAGAAATTGACGGCTTGCGCGCCATCGCCGTCGGCTCTGTCATGTTGTTTCACGCAAATCACAGCTGGCTGCCCGGGGGGTATGTCGGCGTCGATATCTTCTTTGTGATCAGTGGCTATCTGATCACCACGATCATCTACAATGAACTGCGCGACGGCAGCTTTACCCTTGCGCGGTTTTACGAACGCCGGGTGCGACGGATTCTGCCCGCATTGTTCTTTGTCATTCTGTGCTGCCTCCCGCTGGCCTATGCGCTGCTCACCCCGGGTCAGCTCAAGGATTTTGGTCAAAGCGTGCTGGCAACTGCGTTCTTCTCGTCCAACATCTATTTCTATCTCAAGACGGGGTACTTCGCCCCGGATGCAGAAGAGCTGCCGCTGTTGCACACATGGTCGCTCGCGGTGGAAGAGCAATATTACATCATCTTTCCACTGATCATGATGGCCCTGATGGCATGGCGGCAGGGTTGGGTACGCCCCCTGCTTTGGCTGATGCTTGTCACCTCCTTTGTGGTGAGCCTGCGTTGGGGTGCGACAAACCCAATGGCGAATTTCTTTTTGTTGCCATCGCGTGGTTGGGAACTGCTCGCGGGTGCGTTGCTCGCGCTTTACATGCCGCAAGTGTCAGCCTTGCTCGACCGCCAGCCGATGCTGCGCAATGTGGCCGAAGCGCTGGGTCTTGCTGGGATACTTTATGGTTTCCTCGCGCTGACCGGCGATGCCGTTTTTCCAGGGTGGCATGCCGTTCCAGTGGTGGTCGGCGCTGTTCTGCTGATCGGTGCGATGACCGACAAGAGCCTTGTTGGTCGCATTTTATCCATGCGCAGCTTTGTGGCTATCGGGCTCATCTCCTACAGCGCGTATCTCTGGCATCAGCCCCTTTTTGCCTTTGCGCGCATCACCCAAAATGAAACGTCGACAGCGCTTTTGATCGGGCTCTTGCTTCTGACTTTCGCGCTGGCCTGGGTGTCCTGGCGATTTGTGGAACGCCCCTTCAGGGATCGCCATTTCCTGTCGCAACGACAAATCCTCGCGGGGGGGGCTGTTGGCATCGTGATCTTTGGTGCAATCGGTGCCGCCGGTCACGTATTGCGTGGTTTTCCCGATCGCTTCGACGCACCCACGCTTGCCCTTGCAGCAACAGCAGCCCCAAGCCCGAGACGGTCCGAGTGTCACACCGATGGCATCGACTACCGCCCCCCCGCAAACGCCTGCATCTATGGCGAACCCCCCGCCAAATGGGCCGTTTTCGGAGACAGCCATGTCGTTGAACTGGCGCTTGCCTTGTCTGAGCGTGCGCAAAACGGCGTGCGGCATCTGAGCTTCTCGGGTTGCCCGCCTGCGCTTCTTTTTGATCCGGCCAATCCCGGTTGCCACGAATGGACCAAGGAGTCATTGAGCTTTCTGGAGGCTGACGCAGACACGCAGAACGTTGTGATCATCTATCGCTACCCCCAGCATTTCGGCACGGGTGACATGGCGATCGATGTCGCCGACACTGAAAGCAAGCGTTCTCTGCAGTGGCAAAGTCTGCAGGCCATGGTCACCCGACTGCAAGAGGCAGGAAAATCTGTCTTTGTCCTCGCCCCCGTTCCCGAATTGCCACGGCATGCTGAACGCTACATTTTTGGATCATCAGATGGGGCCGCGCAGGAAACGACGGTATCGCAGTCCATGGCAGAGTACCAAACCGATATGAACGCGACCATCACGCAACTTGGCAAGCTGGGCGCGACAGTCTTGCCTGTTGCACCTGCGCTTTGCGACAATCAGCAGTGTTTTGTTATCCGCGACGACACGGCGCTCTACTTTGATGACAACCATCTCAGCCTAGAAGGGGCGCGTCAGGTCATCGACGGGTTGATCGCTCAGGGTGCCCTCCCGATGGAGCCTTCTTGATGTCCGCAGAACATTCGCCAAAAAGGGTGCTCATCACCGGTGCATCAGGGTTTCTGGGACGTCAGTTGATGGCTCATTATGCACAAGACGATGCAATAGTACCCATTGCCGGGTCGCGCGGCGGGACCAGCCCAGTGCAGGGATGCGAGGCGCTGGCTTACGGTGATCTCACCGATGCGCCTGATCTGTTGGATGCGCTCAAGGATGTGTCCTGCATCGTACATTGCGCCGGTCGCGCGCATGTTTTGCATGAAGAAAACAATGATCCCCTGCCCCTCTTTATGGCGGCAAACTGTGACGCCACGCTTTCACTCGCCCGGCAAGCGGCAGCCGCAGGGGTGAAACGCTTTGTCTTTTTGTCCAGCATCGGCGTGAACGGCAATCAGACCTTTGGCACCCCTTTTCGCTCAACTGATGCGCCCAAACCTCATGCCCCTTACGCCGTCTCAAAACGTGCTGCAGAAGAAGGCTTGCTGGCCCTCTCTGCCGAAACCGGGCTGGAGGTCGTGATCATTCGCCCGCCCTTGATCCTTGGTCCTGATCCGGTCGGCAATCTGGCTACTTTGGCAAAACTGATCGGCAAAGGCATCCCCCTGCCCTTTGGCGCGGCAACGCAGAACCGCCGGTCTCTTGTTACCGGGCGCACGGTCGCAAGCCTGATCCGAACCTGCATGGATCACCCCAGCGCACCGGGGCAAGTCTTTCTTGTCGCCAACACACCGCCTTTGTCCTTGCGCGGTATCCTGACGCAATTATCACGGGAGACAAACCAGTCCATGCGGCTGATCCCGGTTCCGGTGGGATTGCTTCGGGCTGGCCTGCGTCTACTGGGCCGCGGGGCGATGGACGCACAGTTGTTCGGTGATCTGGAAATTGATATCGCCGCCACCACGACCACGCTGGGCTGGACGCCCGAGCCGTTTTCATAAATAGGAGAGCACATGGGAACCTTCATCATCGCCGAAGCGGGTGTAAACCATAACGGACAAGACGATCTGGCCTATGCGCTTGTCGAAGCTGCTGCAGCCTCTGGTGCGGATGCGGTCAAGTTTCAGTCCTTTTCGACCGAAAAGGTTGTGAGCAAAGCAGCCCCCAAAGCTGATTATCAAAAAACAGCGACTGGGGAGGGCTCCCAGTACGACATGATCAAAAAGCTTGAGATGAGCTATGATCTGCACAAAGGGCTGATGGCCCGGGCCGAGGAGCTGGGGATTGAATTCATGTCGACCCCCTTTGACGCTGAGGTTGCCGCGTTCCTTGTCGACCACGGGATGAAGCGGATCAAAATTCCATCCGGTGAGATCACCAATCACGTTTTTCTGCGTGAGCTTGCGGGCTTTGGCCTGCCGATGATCCTGTCCACTGGCATGGCAGATCTGGCCGAGGTCGAAGAAGCCGTTGCAGTTTTACGCGCGCATTGGGCGGGGCAGGCTCCCTTTGATCAGTCACTGGTCATCCTGCACTGTACCTCCAACTATCCTGCCGCTGCACAGGATGTGAACTTGCGCGCCATGACAACCATTGGCGAGGCAACAGGCATGCCCGTCGGTTACTCCGATCACACGCTGGGGATTGCCGTCAGCACCGCAGCTGTAGCTTTGGGTGCCGTCGTGGTGGAAAAACACTTCACGACCGACAACACGCTGGAAGGGCCCGATCACGGTGCATCGCTTGAGCCAGATGAGCTAAAGCAAATGGTTGAGCAGATCAGAACGGTTGAAAAAGCGATGGGGCAGGCGGAGAAAGCACCCACCGCATCAGAGCAACAAATGCGCGCCATCGCGCGGCGGTCTGTTGCGGCGGCGGGTGATCTTTCAGCCGGCCATGTATTGTGCGCAGAGGACCTGGCTCTCCTGCGTCCGGGGACCGGAATTTCGCCCAAACACCATGATGCGCTGATAGGCAAGACACTCTCCAAAGCCGTTCAGCATGGCACCCCCATCACTTGGGATGACATTGCGGGCGGCGCTGACTGAGCGATGCGCCACATCGTCTACATAACAGGAACGCGCGCGGATTTCGGTCTGATGTCCGCCACCCTCGCCGCGATAGATGCTGAGCCGACGATGCGCTTGTCAGTGATCGTCACCGGGATGCACCTTGACCCAACTTACGGTGAAACATGGCGAGAGGTGGAGGCCACGGGGCTGACCATTTTGGGGAAACTTCCCGTGCCGATGTCTCCGGCTACGGGGGCGACGATGGCCCGCGCAATCGGCGGTATGACGGCTGGTTTCACCGATCTGCTGGAAACTGCGCAGCCTGACATTGTCCTTGTTCTGGGGGATCGTGGTGAAATGCTCGCTGGTGCGCTGGCCGCGTTGCATCTCAATATCCCCGTCGCACATGTCCACGGTGGAGAACGCTCTGGCACGGTCGACGAACCCATTCGACACGCAATCACAAAGCTCTCTCATCTGCATTTTGCCGCGACTCAAGGGGCCGCAGAACGGATCATTCGACTGGGTGAACGGGAGCGGGACGTTGTTGTGACAGGTGCTGCAGGTCTTGACGGTCTTCGGGACACGCCGCGCCCAACGCGTGCGCAGCTGATCGATGCGGCAGGCCTTGATCCCGCGCGACCCACTGCGCTCATCTTGTTTCATCCGGTTTTGCAAGAGGCCCACGACGCCGGAACACAAGCGCGCGCGATCTTTGACGCGGTGGCGCAGGCCGGTTGGCAAAGCATGGTGCTGATGCCCAATGCCGACGCAGGCAGCGACGCGATCCGCGCGCAGGTTGAGCAACAGACAGGCAACGACATCAGAACATTTGTGCACCTGCCACGACCAGATTTCATCGCTCTGATGGCTGAGATGGACGCAATGATCGGCAACTCAAGCGCAGGCATTGTTGAAGCGGCAAGCTTTGGCACACCTGTTGTCAACGTCGGCTCACGGCAGAACATGCGCGAGCGAAACGCCAATGTACGTGATGTCCCGATAGACAGCACTGCCATCTCATCCGCCCTGTCAGAGATTGAGAAAACCGGGCGCGACCCAATTGCCAATATCTATGGTGACGGACAGGCAAGCAAACGCATTGCTCAAGCGCTCAGGGATCATCCGCTAGGACCTGATTTGCTGAACAAGGTGCTCACGTTTTGACCCGTGCCTCAACAGATCGTGCCACACCGCCCAACAAGGAATGCACATGACAACGTCCAACTACCGTGTTTTGTCTTCTGCCTCCATCCGCGATGCACTTGAAACGCTCGACCGCTCCGGTCTGGGCATCGCGGTGATGACCGACGCTGAGGATCATGTTTTGCGGACCGTTACGGACGGGGATCTGCGCCGACTAATCCTCAAAGGTGCGGCTCTCGAGGATCCGATCAGTGCGCTCCCGGATCAGCCGCCCATCGTCGCCACGCAAGGCGTGTCGCGTGCCGCAGCGCTCGAGTTGATGAACACACACAAAATCGACCATGTCCCAGTTGTGACAGACCAAGGGCAGCTTACTGACCTCTATGATCGCAAAACCATATCGCAACGGATCTTCCTTTCTGCGCCGCACATGGGTGATCTGGAACGCGAATTTGTCGAAGAAGCCTTTGCCAGCAACTGGATCGCGCCCATTGGTCCCAATGTTGATGCCTTTGAAAATGAGATGTGTGCAACGCTGGGGATCAAGGCTGCGGCGGCGCTGTCCTCTGGCTCGGCCGCACTGCATCTGGCGATGCGGCTGTTAGATGTGGTGCCGGGGGATCGCGTCTTCTGCTCTTCCCTAACCTTTGTCGCCTCGGCCAATCCGATCCTCTATCAAGGCGCAGAACCGGTGTTCATCGATTCAGAGCCCGACAGCTGGAACATGTCCCCCGTTGCCCTTGAACGCGCTCTTTCTCAAGCGGCGGCGGAAAAGCGTTTGCCCAAAGCGCTGGTGATTGTGAACCTATACGGCCAAAGCGCCGACATGGATCCGTTGCTAGAGCTGGCCGATCACTATGGCGTCCCCGTGATCGAGGATGCCGCGGAATCGCTGGGTGCCACCTACAAAGGCCGTGCCAGCGGGACATTTGGCCGGATGGGTGTGTTTTCCTTCAACGGGAACAAGATCATCACAACCTCAGGCGGCGGGATGCTGGTTTCTGATGATCCTGACCTGATTGCGCGTGCGCGCTTCCTGTCCACGCAGGCGCGTGAACCTGCGGTGCATTATGAGCACAAGGAAATCGGCTATAACTACCGGATGAGCAACATTCTGGCCGGGATTGGCCGGGGGCAGTTGCAGGTGCTGGGCGACCGGGTGAACGCACGCCGCGCGCTTTATGATGCGTACCGCGAGGCGCTGACCGATGTGCCCGGTCTCAGCTGGATGCCCGAACCTGCGTGGAGTTTTGCCAACCGGTGGCTGTCTGTCTTTACGCTTGACCCTGCCGCCGGTCATTGCGACCCCCGCGGCTTGCTGACCGCCTTGGGCGAAGAGATGATCGAAGCACGCCCGGTCTGGAAGCCGCTGCACCGTCAGCCCCTGTTTGAGGGAGCAACGTATTACACACATGGCAACACCAGCGTCAGCGACCAGTTCTATGACACCGGCGTCTGCCTGCCTTCCGGGTCGAACATGAGCGCCGATGACATCGCCCGTGTTACAGATAAGCTACTGAAAGTACTGAGCTAAAGAGATGGCAAAGCGACTGTTTGATATCCTGCTGACATTGATGGGCGTGGCGGTTTTTGCCCTGCCCTGTCTGGTGCTCTACGTGATCGTGCGCGCGACATCCAAAGGCCCGGCGCTTTATTGGTCCGACCGTGTGGGTCGGGACAATGAGATCTTTCAGATGCCGAAATTCCGCAGCATGTACATCGGGACACCCGTGGTCGCGACACATCTGCTGGCAGGGCAGGACAGCCATATCACGCCCATTGGGCGCATCATGCGCAAAACATCACTTGATGAATTGCCGCAACTCTGGTCGATCCTCACCGGGGATATGAGCATCGTGGGGCCACGGCCCGCGCTCTTTAATCAGGATGACCTGATCGCGGCGCGTACTGAGAAAAACCTGCACAAATTGCGCCCCGGCCTGACGGGCTGGGCGCAGGTGAACGGGCGGGATGAGATTTCGATACCAGACAAGGTAGCGCTGGATGCGGAATACGCGCAGCGGCAATCGCTGGCATTTGATTTTGAGATCATCGTCAAAACCGCGCTGAAGGTCGTTCAACGCAAGGGCGTCAGCCACTAAACCGCCCAACCATTAAGCTGAGACGCCCGCAGCACTTTTCGCGCTTGAGCCGCAGGCCAAAGGCAGCGCACAAGCGGTTCAGGTTTAAGGATGGCCGTTCCAAAACGAAAAAGGGAAAGGCACACGGCCCTCCCCTCTCATGTTCTCGCCGGAGCGAAAATCAGTTCATATTGAAGTACTTGAACTTCGCTGTGTCATCTGCCGCAACGATCGTATCAACGCCGGATTTCATGCCCCAGTTCAGCACCTGGTGGTGGATCGGCACATAGAGCGCCTCTGACTGCACAACTTCCCAGATCTCGTTGATCATGCCGTTCCGCTTTTCCAGATCCGTCTCAGATGCCAGTGCTTCAATCTTGGCATCCATCTCAGCATTCGAAAACCGGGTCCCGTTCCATGAGCCGTACTTCTCATCCCGGCTGTGCACGAGGAAGTTAAAGATATACTCGGAATCATAGGTCGGCACGCCCCAACCCAGCATATAGAAATCAGTCTCAAACGTGTTGATCAGCGGAAAGTGCTGCGCCTTGGGCCGCGCATCAAGGTTCACGGTCACACCGATCTGAGCATACATGCCCACCGCAGCCTGACAAATCGCCTCATCGTTGATGTAGCGATCATTAGGGCAGTTCAGGGTGATAGAGAACCCATCGCCATACCCCGCCTCAGTCATCAGCGCTTTGGCTGCTTCAACATCGGTTTTGGACGAACTGTCCATCGCCTCGTTCCAGCCGTTGACGAATGGCGGCGCAATCATGCCTGCGGGCGCGGACTGGCCCCGCATCACGACCTTTTGAATCGCATCGCGGTTGATCGCCATGCTCATCGCTTGACGCACACGCACATCAGCAAAGGGGTTTTTACCCTCAACATTGTCGTTCTTGAGGTCTTCATCACCGGAGTTCATCCCGAAAAAGATCACCCGGTTCTGAGGGGCGGTACGGACATCAAGACCATCTGTGCCAGCCACACGCTCAAGGTCTTGCACCGGCACGTCCTGAATGAAATCAACCTCACCCGACAGCAGGGCGGCCACACGTGTCGCCGCATTCTGGATTGGGGTATAGACGATCTCGGTCACAGCCATGGGGAACTCATCTTTGCCCCAATAGTTTTCATTGATCGTCAGAACCGTTTTCACGTCGGGCTCACGGCTGACCAGCTTGTAAGGGCCGGTGCCATTGGCGTTCTTGGCGGCAAATGTATCCTCGCCCCCTTCGTAGTCCTGTACCTTCACGGCGTTATTCGCCTCGGCCCAGGTCTGATCCATGATGAACATGTTCGTCAGGTTGTTGGGCATGATCGGGTTCGGGCCGTTTGTCTCAATTTCGACCGTTGTGGCGTCCACTGCGCGGACTTCCTTCACCGATGCCAGCAGCTCTTTGTAATCGCTGTCTTCGGTCATGGCGCGGTCGAGGCTGAACTTCACATCAGAGGCATCAAAGGCTGAGCCATCATGAAAGGTCACGCCCTCGCGCAGTTTGAAGACCCAGACATTCGGGTTCGCTTCTGATGGGGACCATTCCGTAGCCAGCGCAGGGACAATGGTGCCTTCCATGTCGCGCATCACAAGTGGTTCCATGATCTGGTGTGCCAGCGCTGATGTCGGGCCCTCGTTCTGGGCATGCGGATCAAGCGTCAACGCATCACCAGCGCGCGCCCAGCGGATGGTTTCCGCACTGGCCAGCGCCGTTGTCGAAAGCAAAATCGCCGCAGAAAGCAGCATTGTCGTGTTTTTCATCTTCTTGTTTCCCCGTTGTTTTATGATCAAAGCAGTTTTGTAGAGGTTGGCCGCCTGTGCAAGCAGGTTTTTGCGTCAAAGCGCGAAGTCATATGGATCATAGCGCCAGATGCTGTGTGCATCCCTGATCCGCATACAACCGCGGATTTCCGCTGATCGCAGAAAGGTTCTCATGGTCAGGACGACGCAGGCTGTTGCATAACTAGCGCAAAGCCGTTCCTTCACGTCGCAGCTTGGGTTTGAACCCTGTCCTGCGCGCCTTCCCTTCCCCTATATTGGGGAAAATAATTGAGTTGTGTGGACACCATGCGCCGTCGAGCAAAAACATTCTTCGTGGTCGCCTTCGGGACGGCGTCTGCGTTGGCTTTGACCAATGCAGCGGCGCAGTCCGGGCGCACGTCCTTGTCGACCTACGGCACCCCCGGCATCGTGGAAATGCCAACCGCGCGCAGTCTGAACGACGGGGAGCTTGCCTTTACCTCCAGCATCGTCGGTCCGACCCTGCGCAATACCGTTACCTTCCAAATCTGGCCACGGGTTTCCGGCAGCTTTCGCTATGCTCGCATAGATGGACAGCGGGCCGATGGCAGCGCCACGTTCGACCGTAGTTTTGACATTCACTTCCAGCTCACCGACGAAACCGACGTACGGCCCGCCATCGCCTTTGGTTTGCGCGATTTTCTGGGTACAGGGCTGTTCAGCGGTGAATACATCGTTGCCACCAAAAGCTTTGGGTCAAAGGTTGAAGTGACAGGCGGTATCGGCTGGGGTCGTTTTGCAGGCCGCAACAACTTCTCGAACCCGCTGGGTGTAATAGATGATCGGTTTGACACACGGCCTACAGGCTTTAGCGGCCAGGGTGGACAGGTCGAAACAGGCAACTGGTTTCGTGGACCCGCGTCTATCTTTGGTGGCGTGAAATACTTTGCCAACGAACGCACAACGCTTTTTGCCGAATACTCCACCGACACCTATGATGTCGAAACACAAAGCGGGCAAATTGATCTGTCGTCGGGCCTGAACTTTGGCGTTGAATACAATTTCCGCAACGGCGTGGACCTCAAGGCCTTTGTACTGGGCGGTGATGAAATTGGCGCGCAGGTCAGCTATGTCATTGATCCTCGCAAAAGCTCTCGTCCCGGCGGCGGCGAATCTGCGCCGCGCCCTGTTGGCTCACGGCAAGATCTGGCTGTCGCAGAGTGGAACAATTCCGCCAAAGGCGGCGGCAAAGACGCCGTGCAGCGCGTTCTAAGCACACGCCTTTCAGAGGACGGAATCGTCCTGCAGGGCTTTGAGATGAGCGCGACAAGCGCGACCGTCCGGATCGAAAACAACCGCTACGGCACCGAAGCGCAGGCCGCCGGGCGCACAGCGCGGGTCTTGGCCACGACCTTGCCACCCAAAGTCGAAACACTGGTTGTCGTCCTGCAGGACAAAGGTGTGCCAATCAGCCGCGTCACCACACGGCGCTCCGATCTCGAAGACCTGCAATACGACTATGACGGCCCATGGCGCACCTATGCCCGCGCCAGCATCGATGATGCAGCAGGCCTTGGCCGCGCGGGTGAGTTGCAAGATGCCTACCCTGTCTTTGACTACAGCCTGACGCCCTACGTCTCATTCTCCTTCTTCGATCCTGATAACCCGGTCCGGGCTGAGGCGGGCGCACAATTCAAAACGTCCTACCGCCCTTCGCCTGGCCTGACCTTTTCGGGCAAGTTCCGTTATCCCTTTGCAGGCAACATCGAGGACTCTGATCGCGTCTCTGATTCACGGATTGAGCCCGTGCGGACCAACGGTGTCCTGTATGCGCGCGAGTCTGAGTTTGAGATTAACACTCTGACCGCAGAATACATGTTCCGCCCGGGCAAGGACCTCTTTGGTCGTGTCACTGCAGGTTACCTGGAGGAAATGTTCGGCGGTGTCTCCGCTGAGGTGCTCTGGTATCCGGTTGGCAGCCGTCTCGCCCTCGGAGCTGAGATCAACTATGCCCGACAGCGTGACTTTGACATGCTGTTTGGTTTTCAGGACTACGATGTCCTGACGGGCCACGCCTCTGCCTACTACGACTTCGGCAATGGGTTTCTGGGGCAAATCGATGCTGGTCGCTATCTGGCAGGTGACTGGGGTGCGACCTTCTCCCTTGATCGCGAATTCAACAATGGCTTCCGGGTCGGTGGCTACTTTACGCTCACTGATGTCTCGTCTGAAGATTTTGGCGAAGGGTCCTTTGACAAGGGCATCCGGTTTGAAGTGCCGCTGTCTGTGATCACCGGGCAACCGTCCAAGACCGTGTTGAAACAGACCATCCGCCCAATCACCCGCGATGGTGGTGCGCGTTTGCGTGTCGACAACAGGTTGCACCGCACCGTGCGTGACCAGCGCGGCAAAGAGCTACGCGATGGTTGGGGACGGTATCTGCGATGAGCAAGCGTTTCTGGATCATCGTGGCCTGCCTCTTGTATGTCGGGGCCTGTGCTGGACAAGGCTTTCAGCAACAGGCGCTCGGCGTGCTGTTGGATGAACCGGTCGGCCCGCAAACCGACGGTGTGTTCCCCCGCTTTCAGCCATTGCTGGATGCTGGTCGCGGCCCTGCGCTGGATGCACAGGTGGTTGAGACTGGCATTCGCGGCGGCTTCCTGCGCGAATCCCGGCGTGGGAACATTGAAACGTGGCTGGGTACGGATGGGGTATCCTTGATTTTCGACCGTGGTGTTCTGCATGGAACACGTGGCATTGGTGCCGGGATGCTGGCCTCAGACGTGTCGGCCTCTGCCCGCGCGGTATTGGCCGGGCAGTCCGGTGAGGTGCAGCGCATCCACACCTTCCTCAACGGCAACAGTCAGGCCATCAGCCGCGCCTATGTTTGCGAGATTTCCAATGAAGGGTCCGAGGCAATTGTGCTGGACATCGGCGCGGTAAATGCGCGCCGCATGTCGGAGCGTTGCCGCAATCTTAATCAGGACTTCACCAATATCTACTGGGTCTCAAACGGCAGCATCGTGAAGTCACAGCAGTGGACCGGAGATGCCGTCGGCATGTTGGAAATGACGACAGTCTACAACTTCTGACGCCTAGGCCTTGGTCACGCCATCCATCGGCAAACCACGGCGTGCAATCGCGTTGCGGGTATCCACCATAGGGCAGTCCAGATCCAGCAGCGCGGTATAGTCCACGGCATCATGATCCGTCGCAATCACCACAGCATCAAAGGCACCTTTGCTGATGGTCGCAGGATCCACGGCGTTCCGCCCCTCAAACACTCCGTATTCCCGCATCGGCGGAATGCTCGGCACATGCGGGTCGATGAATGCAACCACCGATCCCGCTTCTTCAAACAGCTGCATCAGCCGCATTGCGGGACTTTCGCGCATATCTGAGACGTTTTTCTTGTAGGCAACGCCTACCAACAACAACCGTGCCCCATTCAGGCCACGGCCCGTCGCACCATCCAATACTTCGCGCGTGCGATGCACGATGTGTTGCGGCATGTTTGTATTGATTTCACCAGCAAGCTCTATGAAACGGGTCGCCACATCAAACTTGCGCGCACGCCAGGTGAGGTAGAAAGGATCAATCGGGATACAATGGCCACCCAAGCCGGGGCCGGGGTAAAAGGGCATATAGCCAAACGGTTTCGTTGCTGCCCCATCGATCACGTCCCACACATCGATGCCCATCTCATCGTAGATCAGCTTGAGCTCGTTCACCAAAGCGATGTTGACAGAGCGAAAGATGTTTTCCGTGATCTTCACCGCTTCAGCCACGGTGGGCGAAGGGACAGTGACCACGGTTTCGACAACCGCGCCATAAAACGCCTCCATCATCGCCTGTGCTTTGGCACCATCACCTGCAATCACCTTGGGGATCGTCGCCGTGCGGTACGTGGCGTTGCCGGGGTCTTCGCGTTCCGGTGAGTAACCCACAAAAACGTCCGAGCCCAGCGCATGACCGCTTGCTGCCAGCAGGGGCTTCATCACCTCTTCGGTGGTGCCGGGCCATGTCGTCGATTCCAACACAACCAGGGTCTGTGGCGCCACGTGTTTGGCAATGACCCGCGTCGTTTGCTCAACAAATGACAAGTCCGGTTCGCGGTGAGGATTGAGCGGCGTCGGCACACAAATGACCACGACGTCACAGTCGGCAATGCGCCCGAAATCTGCTGTCCAGCTGCATTGCGCGCGGGTATCCGCCAAGTCTTGATCTGCTACCGCCTCAATATAACTGGTGCCGGCATCCAGCCGCTCAACCTTGCTGGCGTCTACATCAAACCCGATGACGCGATACCCGGCCTTGGACGAAGCCACGGCCAACGGCAGACCCACATAGCCCAGACCGATGATCCCGACCTGCGCCTGCCTGTTTCTGAGTTTGTCCAAAACTGCCATATCGCACGCTCTACACCACAAGATGGCACCGGATGCCACCTGCGTCGTGATACAGCGCTTGGAGTGGCAATGGCCACCCCGCCCCTGTTATCAATTGGCGACGTTGGCCCCAGAGATCACAAGCGGGAAGATCTGGCTGAATGCGCGGTTCCAACGGGTGATCGGTTGTTCTGCGATAAACACGATGTCGTTGGGCTGCATCTTGAACCGGGTTGCAAGCGTCATATTCGCCGCATTGCGCGCATCCAGATGCCAAGCCGTCACCGCACCAAAGTCTGCCGGATTGGAGGAACCCCGCAGCACGTAAATCTGGCTCGGGTTTGCAGTGTCGTTTGAAAAACCGCTGTCGGAGTAGAGCGCATCCGCCAAAGACGCCTGACGCCCAAACGGCATGGTGAAACGCCCGGGCTTGTTCACCTCACCTGTCAGATAGACAAAATCGCGCGGCACGGCGTCAAACTCAACCCGATCACGGAAATTCCCGCGTGCCTCGCTGAGGGACGCCCGGCGCAGGCTCACTTCTGCATTCAATTCGGCAAGCGCCTGAACTCGGGCGTTTTGACGGAATTGCGCCAGTGTGATCTGCTCTTCGAAATAGGCTTGCGCCTTTTCAAGCTCAAACTCGGTATCGACAAACACGCTGTCCCCATCAACAAGCCGGACTTTCTGCAGATCGCCCCGACGGAGATATTCTTCCAGTGGGATCTGATAGAGCGAACCATCGCGGTAGATGCGGATGGAGGCAAATTCGAGGTCACGTGTGGCGATGCCACCACCAGCGGCCAGCGCTTCGTCCAGGAACAACGGTGTCAGACGGATAGGGGCCACAGTGGGGTTGGAAACCGCACCACCGATGGACACACGTTTAGAATTAAACTCAGCAATCTCGAGGCTGAAGGTCGGGTCAATCTGGCTTTGTACAAGGCTTTGGAAGAGCTGCGCTTCGGCTTCTTCCAGTGTCAGACCGGACAACTGAACGCGGCCCACATCAGGAATCGCAATCGCGCCATCGTCCTGCACGGTATAGCCTTGGCGCGCATTCTGCGCCGCAAGCAATCCGCTCAATTCTTCGACCGTGCTGCCGCCGGATTTTGTCGCCAGCAACAGAACATCGCCCACGCCGATGCGGTATGGACCGGGGTTCACGTTTGGCGGGATGCGTGTGACCATAGCGTTGGGGCGCTGCTGTGCGTCAAGGCTCGCTGGGGGTGTCACACCTGCACCACGCGCCTCACCCGCGCCACCAGCATTTTGAAAGAAAACGCCCGGCAATTGCTTAGGATTGTATTTTGCGCGGTTCGCCACCAACACAGTCTCAGCATTCAGGGGCAGCACGCGCACCTTGCCATCACGGGCATCCACTTTGGGGGAGACGTAGACTGCACCACAGCTCACCATTACCAACAACAGCGAAGCGATGAATGACCATTTCAGCATGACGGAGCCCTTTTTCGATGTCCCCTCCGCTTGTTCAGGAATTGCCCTCAGGATTCAAGCAATCCGTAACCAATTCGGGAATTTCACACCGATTGTCGCCCGATTGCCGCAGATCATCTGGGTCACATCTAAAATCAGCAGTTTCCCGCGTTCAGATAAAGATGCACTGCCCCGGTGAGATGGCCGCCGCTGTCAGCTTGCCCGTATGATAGGCCCCCGTATCAATGGAGATTCGGGATTTCCGTATTTCCGGTTCTTTGACAATGGTATGGCCGTGGACCACCCAGAGGCCATCTTCGCGATCTCGGGACATGAACTCATTATGGCCCCAAAGCAGGCTGTTTGAGACTTGGTCTGCCAACCCCAGATGCGGATCCATCGCGGCATGAACAACGCAGACATTGCCCGTCTGGAACGAAAGCGGCAGCGCACGCAACCACTCCAGCAACCCATCCGGCAAAGCGGCCTCAAGGGCAAGGCTGGCTGCTGTCAATTCCTCAACATCCGAGCGTTCGCGCACACCGCCGACCTTGTAGCTGGCGAGGGTTTGCAAACCACCGTTACGAAGCCACCGCACCCCACGACCCGCAGGATCATCCAGAAAATCGATCATCATGCGTTCATGGTTGCCCATAAGACAGGTCACGATCCCGGGCATTTGATTGGCAAGACCGAAAACCCACTCAAGGACCTGTGCTGAATGTTCTCCCCGATCAACATAGTCGCCAACGAAAACCAACTGAGGCGATGTCCCCAAAACACGCGCATTCTGCGTGACGTAGGCATCCAGCTCCACCAGCTTATCGCGCAAAAGATCGTAACTGCCGTGAATGTCCCCCAACACAAGGATCGGACCGTCGGGCGCAATCTGGTCAAGGTCCACCTGTGCTGGCGTCGGTGCCGGAGCAATCCGGGATACCATAGATTTAAAGCGATCAAACACTGTTTACAGCCTTGTCTTTGGCAACACGTCGCCACTCTTTACTCTTTGGGGTGCGAAATGTCGATAAACAACCATAAGTTGATCTATGCGTGAACTCAAGATTCGCAACACCATTCTGCTGAAAAATAGCCCTAACCTGCTGATTGCCCTTCAACCTGTACATGGTAACCCTCGACGCGCGTGGCAACCAAATGGCGCAGCCGTTTTGCGTTACCAACTTCAATTGCGCCTTGCAGCTCACGGATCATTGCGGCGACTTCGATCTGACTCAGCATCGCTTCTTGCGCGCAAAGGATTTTGGGATGGGGCGTCGCTGTCAGACTGTCGTCGTCGATGAGCAACTCTTCATAGAGCTTTTCCCCCGGCCGCAGGCCTGTGATCTCAATCGCGATGTCGCCCTGACCCGTTTCAGGATCTTTTACCTGACGCCCTGACAACGCGATCATCTGGCGCGCGATATCGATAATCTTTTGCGGCTCACCCATGTCGAGAACAAAAACGTCCCCCCCTTTGGCGTAAGCGCCAGCCAACAACACAAGACGCGCAGCTTCCGGGATCGTCATAAAGAACCGGGTGACATCACGATGCGTCACCGTAATGGGGCCCCCTTGGGCAATCTGACGCTGGAAAAGCGGCAAGACAGAGCCGGAGGAGCCAAGCACGTTTCCAAACCGCACCATGGCAAATTTGGTGTCGCTGCTGCGTGTCTGCATGTCCTGAACAACCAGTTCGGCAAGCCGTTTCGTTGCACCCATGATGTTGGTAGGCCGCACAGCCTTGTCCGTTGAAACCAGAATGAAGCGTTCAATTTTGGCTTCTGCAGCGGCCGCGGCAACGACTTGCGTGCCAAGGACATTGTTGCGCGCGCCCTCAAGTTCGATTTCTTCTACCAGCGGCACATGTTTATAGGCCGCGGCATGCAAAATGATCTCAACGCCTTCTTCCGCGATCACCGCGTCAACCCGTGGTCTGTTCGTCACCGATCCAAGACGCGCAGTGACCTTGATACCTGCCGCTTGCGCCAGCGACCGCAGTTCCTGATCTATGGTATAAAGCTGATATTCGCTTTGCTCGAAAAGAATGATTTGCGTTGGACTACAATTCAGCAATTGCCGACAGAGTTCAGACCCGATGGAACCGCCAGCCCCGGTTACCATAACAACACGACCAGCATAGGTCTTGGCGATCTCGGGAATATCCAGCGCGACCTTATCCCGCCCCAGCAATTGATCAGGTGACACGGGACGCAGTTCTGCCAACCCGTTGCCCGCCATCAATTCCACATAGGACGGCAGCACCTTGACCTCGGCGGGGTGGGCTTTGAGTTCTTCAACAATCTCACCACGTCGCACTTTTGACAGGGATGGAACCGCCAGCAAAATCTGCGAAATCGCATGCTTGCGCAGCTGTCGACCCAGCGCATCAGGCCCATAGACCCGCAGACCTGAGATCATCAGGCCATGCAGGCTGGGATTGTCATCGACAAAGAACATTGGCCTGGCTTCCTGAGCCTGCCGCAGGGCGGATGCAAGTTGAATGCCCGCCGCACCCGCACCGTAGATCGCTACATGTTCGCGGTCCGCAGCGCGCTCATCGGCCCAACGCAGCAGCGCCAGTGCACCTAGGCGCGTCGCAACCGCCAGAAAGAAGAAGATGATCCCAAAAATCAGCGGCACAGACCGGGGTCCCTGCAGGTTGAGCATATAGCTGCTCATGATCGCAAATGCGGCCAACAGCCCGGCCGCCAGGCCGATTCGGGCAACAGCGTTGGTTTCAAAGGCGTTCAGCTTGATCCGGTCCAGACGTAGCGCATAAGCGATACAAGCGCCCAGCGCCGTCAAGAGAGGGAAAAGCACCCAACTTGATGTCAAAAAATTGAGCGGAGTTCCGCTACCATACCGCAATGCGAAGGCCGCGTAGAGACTCACTGGGACCAACAAACAGTCCACCGAGAGGAAGATTACCCTCTTCCCCCACCTAGGAATTGTATAAATTCTTGTAATCATTACTACATTTAGTCCACGCAGCCTTTGTTAACCTTTTACTATCTTACACTAAGATATGATTACAGGGTTAACGCCCGTTGGTTTTCCCCCTCATCTCGCCAAAAGGGTGCAACAAACACGCGACTATTCCCCGTTAACCATTGTGTCGTTGCGTTTAGCCACTGGCTATGTGAAGCAGAAACATAGTTAGTCACAGTAGTGAGTTCGCACTTGTCTTTCGACCAATCCTCAGACCACGCATCGCTTGCCTTTATGAATCAAGCAGAAACCGAAGAAATCGATCTGGCACAGGTTGCCGGGACGCTTTGGCGTGGCAAGTTCTTTATCCTTTTGACGGCGTTAATTGGCCTGCTGATCGGTGGTTGGTACGCCTATTTCCAGGCGGTGCCGGTCTACACCTCCAGCGCAACTGTTGCCTTGGAGAGCAGGCAGGAACAGGTCGTGGACATCGAGAGCGTCGTAACTGGCCTCTCGGGTGATCAGGCAACGATCAACACAGAAGTAGAAGTGATCCGTTCCCGCGGGCTCATCGAAAAGCTGGTGATGCAGTTGGATCTGTTGGAAGACCCGGAGTTCAACCTCAAACTGCAGCCGGAGGCGCGCTTTTCCGTTGGGGCGACGGTCGACTTCATCCGCTCGTTCCTCTCAACTCCCGAACCCATTAGCGAAGAACCGTCCGACCGTCGTGAACTGGATGCCGTGATCGACAAGGTGCTGACCAAGGTGAATGTCGCGAACATCCGCCAAAGTTATGTCTTTCGGATCACTGCAACCACAGAACAGCCCAGAAAATCCGCCGCGATCGCAAACGCGCTGGCAGAGCTTTATATCCTCGAACAGCTTGAGACGAAGTTCCGGGCCACCGAACAAGCAACCACCTGGCTAACAGACCGCGTCGCAGAATTGCAGGTGCAACTCGAAGCAGCCGAAGCAGAAGTCAAAGACTTCAATTCGAGCGCGCAATTGGTCAGCCCCGAAGCGCTTGCCGGTCTGAACCGCCAGATCAAAGACCTGCGTGACCGTCTAAGGGAGACGGAAAGCAACAAGACAAACCTTGAGGCGCGGCTTGCTGAGCTGCGGGCGGCACAATCGCTCGATGATATCCAGGAAGCCGCCGGCATTGCGAGCGACCCGACGCTGTCGCGACTTGTCCAGTTGATGAACAACGCCGACAATCCCGACCGCGCCGCTTTTGACGCGCGGTTTGAACAAATGATTACCCGCGCCCAGCTTGAGGTTGCCCGCGCCGACCAACAAATCGACGCGCTTGGCGGCACAATCACAGAGCAAGAACAGCAAATCGTGGATCAATCCGCTGATCTGGTAAAGCTGGAACAGCTTCAGCGCGAGGCCGAAGCAAGCCGTCTGATCTATGAATTTTTCCTGGGCCGCCTGAAAGAAACCAGCGTTCAGGAAGGTATCCAGCAGGCCGACAGCCGCATGTTGTCACAAGCCGTCGTCCCTCTTGTGCCCTCCGCACCACGCAAATCGCTGATCCTTGCGTTCTCGCTCATGCTCGGCACGATGTTCGGAACCGGCATCATTCTGGCACGTGAGTTCTCGCAAACCACCTTCCGCGATGCATCAGAGCTTGAGGCGCGCACCGGTTATACCGTGATCGGACAAGTCCCTGCCATCCCCGCGCGTCGCCGCAAGAATGTGCTCAAGTATCTGACCGACAAACCAACCTCCGCCGCGGCAGAGGCCATTCGAAACCTGCGCACCTCTGTCCTGCTCTCTGACATCGACAATCCGCCGCAAGTGATCATGTCCACCTCGTCGATCCCACAAGAAGGAAAAACGACCCAATCGCTGGCACTCACGCAGAACCTCACTGGTTTGGGCAAAAAAGTCTTGCTGATCGAAGGCGACATCCGCCGCCGCGTCTTTACCCAATACTTCGATGTTGCTGAGCGCGCTGGCCTGCTTGCCGTGCTCTCAGGGGACCGGACCCTTGCAGAGGCCGCGTTGCATATTCCGGAGTTGAGCGCAGATATTCTAGTCGGCGAAAAGGCCAAGACAAACGCCGCTGACATCTTCTCTTCCGGCCGCTTTGCCGCGTTCCTCGATGAGGCGCGCGCGCTCTATGACTACATCATCATCGATACACCGCCTGTGCTCGCGGTGCCGGATGCCCGGATCGTCGGTCAATCGGTGGACGCAATCATCTACACGGTAAAGTGGGACAGCACCACACACCGGCAGGTGCGCGAAGGGTTGCGGTCATTTGAGGATGTGAACATCCGCGTCAATGGCCTCGTTCTCGGTCAGATCAGCGCCCGCGGGATGAAGCGGTACGGTTATGGTGACAGCTATGGGGCTTACAACGCCTACTACGACAACTGAACCACGTTCCTTTTTGGACCACATGCCGACAAGTAGACTCGTTTTCTGTTCTTGATCTGATCCAGATCATAGCTTGCGCGCAATATGTCTATTTTAACTTACACATTGCCCGGCTAGGGTGGCTTTGGCCCAGCAAGAGAACAGATCAAAATGACCGAAATCTTCGACACCGAAAAACAGCAAGCCTCCGCCTGGTTTCGCCAATTACGCGACGATATCGTATCCGCTTTTCACGCGCTTGAGGATCGACATGAAGCCGAAACTCCAGCAGGTCGTGTTGAGGTCCGCAAGACCACCCGCACCGCAGAAGACGGCTCAGACGCGGGTGGCGGTGAAATGAGTGTCATGCGGGGCGGCCGCGTGTTTGAAAAAGTCGGCGTCAATATCTCAACCGTCTACGGAACATTGGGAGAGCGCGCTCAATCCGCCATGGCCGCCCGCAAGGGCATCCCCGGCATGAAGGATGACCCACGCTTTTGGGCTTCGGGCATCTCTCTCGTTGCGCATATGCAAAACCCCCATTGTCCTGCCGTTCATATGAACACCCGCATGTTCTGGACGCCCCATGCCTGGTGGTTTGGCGGCGGCGCAGATCTTAATCCCTGTATAGAATATGCTGAGGACACCGCACATTTCCACGCCGCGATGAAAGGTGCCTGTGATCCACATGGTGATACGCTCTACCCAGAACTCAAAGCTTGGGCAGACGAATACTTCTACATTCCCCATCGCAAACGTGCGCGTGGCGTAGGCGGCATTTTCTATGATGACCGCAACACGGGGGACTGGGCTGCAGATTTCGCACTGACAAAAGGCGTTGGCAAAGCCTTCTTACCCGCTTTCGTGCCACTTGTGCACAAACGTCGCGCACAACGCTGGGATGATGCTGACAAGGATGCTCAGCTTAACCACCGCGGGCTCTACGCTGAATACAACCTTGTTTATGACCGGGGCACAAAATTTGGGCTCGAAACCGGGCATGACCCAGAAGCCGTTTTGATGAGCCTTCCGCCAGTGGCAAAGTGGTACTAAAGCGAAATCGGACTGATCTGCAAAACAAGGCATCAGGTGATACAGATTTTCCGACTTCTGCTTTAGACACCCTTACAAATGGCAAGCGCCTCGAACTCTCGTAAATCGCAAACATCAAGGTTCTTGACCACGGCTCTTCTCTTTTTGGCCTGATATCCCGCGGAGTGTGAGGCAGAGCCTCACCTTCCAATTTGGCGGAGCCAAATTAATAAAGTCACTTGCGCGCCATGGCGCGCTCAATTCCTACATTGGCATACATCCTAGTTCGCCATGTGGCACGCGACCTTTGCGCCGCGCAAATCCCGCATCACCGGGCGTTCTGACTTGCAAACATCGGTCGCCAGAGGGCATCGCGGGTGGTAGGCGCAACCCGAGGGCGGGTTGATGGGGTCCGGAATTTCCCCGGTAGGCGGCGGCACATCGCGGCCAAAAGCATCAAGCTGCGGGGCGGCGGCCAACAGCATCTGAGTGTAGGGGTGCTTGGGATCTTCAAACAGATCGTCTGGTGAAGCTTCTTCGACCAAACGCCCCAAATACAAGACACCAACCCGGTCCGAAATATGCTGCACCACGGTCAAATCGTGACTGATAAACAGGTAAGTCAGCCCCAAATCATCCTTGAGATCGCTCATCAGGTTCAGCACCTGCGCCTGTACGGATACATCAAGCGCGCTGGTTGGCTCATCACATACGATCAATTTCGGCTCCGACGCCAAAGCCCGCGCGATGCAGATACGCTGACGCTGACCACCGGAAAACTCATGCGGAAACTTGCCCGCGTCTCGTGCGGAAAGACCAACCTGTTCCAGCAGTTTCTCAGCCAATCCGTCCGTCTTGCCACCGCGCGCTGCAACCGGCTCCACAATGATGTCCCGCACCCGCCAACGCGGGTTGAGAGAGGCGAAAGGGTCCTGGAAAATCATCTGGATATCCGCGCGCACCGCATCCACTTTGTCGCTGTCCGCCTCTCGCGCCAGATCAACACCCCGGATTTCAACTGAACCTTCTGTTGGCGGCAAAAGGCCCACCAGCATTTTTCCGATGGTCGATTTGCCGGACCCGGATTCACCAACGAGCGAATAGACAGTCTTTTCTTTAATCTCAAAAGAAACATCACTGACTGCGGTGAGATAGGCTTTGCTCCTGCGCTCAACCAGGCGGTTCAACCATGGCTTTGAAACATCAAAGATGCGGGTCAGGCGAGCAACAGAGACGAGAGCCATCAGGCAACAGCCTCCGATTTGGCAAGCGGGAACCAGCAGGCGGCACCGGTCCCTTCTTTCAACGTTGGCGCAGGATCAGCACGGCAACTGTCCTGCACATAAGGACAACGCGGGTGAAAGGCGCACCCACCCGGCAGACTGTCGAGACGCGGCATGGCCCCGGGGATCTGATGCAAACGGTCCTTGCCCCGAGAGGCCAGAGGCGTCGATCCCATCAATCCGTTTGTATAAGGATGGCGCGGTGCAGTCAGCACCTCTCGCACAGGTCCAAGTTCAGCCAGTTTGCCCGCATACATCACCGCCACCCGGTCTGCGGCCTCTGCTATGACCCCCATGTCATGGGTGATCAGCATCACGGCGGTGCCCCGTTCGCGGCATAGCTGCTTTAGCAATGCGATAATCTGTGCCTGAACAGAAACATCCAGTGCGGTCGTCGGCTCATCCGCGATGATCAGGCTGGGTTCTGCACAAAGTGCCAATGCGATGACGACGCGCTGACGCATGCCGCCAGAAAACTCATGCGGATATGAATTGATCCGCTCCGCCGCGCCCGGGATGCCCACCTCATCAAGGGCTTTGATCGCCCTTTCTTCGGCCTGTCCGCGGCTGACGGGAAGATGCGCAAGGATCGTTTCGGTGAGTTGATCCCCGATGCGCAGAAGTGGATTGAGCGAGGTCAACGGGTCCTGAAACACCATCCCGATCTCTTTGCCCCTGAGGCGTCGCATGGCGTCACCGCGCAGCTGGTCGATGCGGGTGCCATTGACGTGGATTTCACCCTTTGCGATACGCGCAGGCGGGTTCAGCAAACCAATGACGGCATTCCCAGCCATTGATTTCCCCGCCCCGGATTCGCCCACCACGCCAAGGATTTCGCCCTTGCCAATGTCATAGGACACGCCATCGACAGGACGAAGAATGCCGTGCCGGGTAGGGATTTCGACGGTGAGGTCACGGATGGAGAGCACAGGACAGGTCATTCTAACGCAACCTCGGATTCAATGCGTCACGCAGCCAGTCACCCAGCAGGTTCACCGACAACGCCAGCGTCAGAAGCGTTACCGCAGGGAACAGCAAAATCCACCATTCGCCCGAGAACAAGAACCCCTGCCCAATCCGAATGAGCGTGCCAAGCGACGGTTGCGTTGGCGGGGCACCAACCCCCAGAAAAGACAGCGTCGCCTCTGCGATAATGGCAAGCGCCAGCGAAATCGTCGCGATGACCAACACCGGAGACAGCACGTTGGGCAGGATATGCTTAAGCATGATCGCAGGGCTTGTCCGCCCGATCAAACGGGCGGCCTGCACATATTCCTTGTTCTTTTCTACCAGCGTTGCCCCGCGCACCACGCGGGCAAACTGCACCCAGTCGCTGAGGCCGATGGCGATGATCAGCACCCAGATCGCCATCTGATCGCGGTATTCCACCGGCGTAATCCCCTTGGCCACACCAAAGATCAGCATCGCCACAAGGATCGCCGGGAACGTCAGCTGGACGTCCGCCGTGCGCATGATGATCGTTTCGGTCCATCCGCCCAGATACCCCGCGAGCAGTCCAAGCGTGATGCCCAGCACCATCGCAAAGAGCACGGCCGCTGCACCGACAAAAAGCGAGATGCGCATGCCATACAGGATGGTTGAGAACACATCACGCCCCTGATCATCGGTGCCAAGCCAGAAGGTATCACCAGTAAAGGCGTTTGGCTCCATCGGTTTGGAAAACCCGTTCATCAGGTTCAGCGATGCGGGATCAAATGGGTTGTAAGGCGCGATGAGGGGGGCAAAAACCGCCGCCAACACCATCAAGGACACCACAACAAACGACACCACCGCCACGGGGGACCGTTTGAACATGTACATGAAATCGCTTTGCCACCAGAGCGACAGGCGGGAAGGGTCGCGCGCAGGTATCGGTTGATCAGACATGTCAGTGCGCCTTTGTTCGGTCCGCGCGCAACCGCGGGTCGATGGAGAAATACAGCAGATCAACAATCAGGTTGATCCCGACAAACATCACAGAAATCAGCATCAGATAGGCGGCCATCACCGGAATATCGACAAACTGAATGGCGTTGATAAAGAGCAGGCCCACACCCGGCCATTGGAACACCGTCTCAGTGATGATGGCGAATGCGATGATTGAGCCAAGCTGCAGCCCTGTCACCGTGATCACAGGCACAAGCGTGTTTTTCAATGCATGGCGAAAATTCACGGCACGGTCGCGCAGGCCACGGGCGCGGGCAAAGCGAATGTAGTCTTGCCTCAGCACCTCCAGCATCTCGGACCGCACAAGCCGCATGATCAGTGTCATCTGATACAGGCCCAGCGTAATCGACGGTAAGATCAGCGCCTTGAGCCCGCTTTCGGTCAAAAACCCTGTGGTCCAGCCCCCGATCCGAACGGTATCACCCCGCCCAAAACTCGGGAGCCACCCTAACTCCACCGAGAACAGGTAGATAAGTAATATCCCGATGAGGAATGTCGGCAATGAGACGCCAATCAAAGACAACGACATAATCGCATTTGCCGTGAACCCGTTGCGCCTGATCGCGGTGAAAACACCCAGCGCAATGCCGATCGCGATGGCAAGGAACCCCGACACTGCTGCAAGTTCCAGCGTGGCAGGCGCGCGCTCCATCAAGATGTCCGAAACGGGTCGCCCTTGTCTGTAGCTGACGCCAAAGTTGCCCTGCACCGCGCCGCCCAAAAACTTGACGTATTGCACTGGAAAGGGCTGATCCAGACCAAGTTGTGTGCGCAGCCGGTCAATGTCGGCCTGTGTGCGCTCTTGTCCCAGCATGTTGTCGATAGGGTCGCCAACGAAGCGAAACATCGAAAAAGCCACAAGACCCACAATCAGAAGGACCAGCGCAGATTGGGCAACACGTTGAATAATGTAAGCGAGCATTTGTGCAGCAGATAACGTAGGCGCGATGCGGTCAAGGGGCAGTGCAAGATTAAGGCATGATCGCTTGATAAATCCTCAAAACCCATGTCGCAAAAGCACGAGCGAAGCACTGTGGCGTCCGTTAAGATAGGACATGACACAAGTGCATCCTCCCGCTGCCTCAGTTGAATACGTCCCTAAACTGGCCGCCTTTGGCGTGCTTTTCGCCTCTGTTTGCTTTGGTTTGGTTCCCTTTTTCAGCCGTGGATTGATGGAGGCAGGGCTAGCCCCGCAAGCGGTCGCATTCTACCGCTACTTTATCGCCGCGATCCTGCTTTCTCCAGTTTTGATCCAACAGCGACACGCCTGGCGTGAGGTCCTATGGGGGCTTAGCGCCGGAGCTGTGATGGGGCTGGGCTGGATCGGATATGTTATTGCGCTGGAGACAGTGCCGGTTTCGACCGTTGGCGTGCTCTACATGACGTATCCGGTGTTCACGGTCGTGCTGGCGTGGCTCTTGTTTGCCGATCGCCCCTCTCGCAAGGCTGTGGCCGCCGCTGCACTGATCATCCTGGCGGCGGTGATTGCTGGCAACCCCGCCGCAGTTCCCGCAGAACAAATTCCAGTTCTGGTGATGTCACTCGCAGCGCCCTTTGGTTTCGGCTTTGGCATCTGCGTATTGGTGCACCGGCTGGCGCGCATTCCCCCGCTTGCACGTATCGCAGCGGTGTCTTTGGGCTCAATGTTGGCGCTGCTGCCTCTTGTCCTGACATCTGAGCGCAGCGCGATCATCCCCGAAGACAACGCCGTCTGGCTCCTGATCAGTGGCATCGCAATCTTTTCTGCGCTGATCCCTCAGCTGGTTTACACCATCTGCTCTCCTATGGTGGGTACGTCGCGCACTGCCGTGATTGGCAGTGTTGAACTGCCCACGATGTTCGCGCTTGGCGTCTTTGCTTATGGCGAGGCTCTGACACTGCCACAGGCCATCGCTTGCGTCCTGATCCTTTCTGCGATCCTGATCACGCGCAGCCGAAAGGTGCGTTCAGTCACGACAAACATATCCAAGCAATAGGCAGGGTGACTGAGGTCAGGCCCCATCAAGTTCAAGCAATGCTAAGCGGTGCGGTCTTCGCCTCAGGTCACGCCCCAAATTGCCAAATCTTCTTGCTTGCCATTCGCCGCATATCCCGGCAACCGCGTGAGGTTTCCCGCCGCCTGTGGCGAGAGACAGCGCGCCATGTCTTCTGACAGGACCGTTCGCACATTGTTGGCCCGCGCAGCCCCTTCGATCCGCGCCGCCGTGTTCATCGTGTCCCCAAGCAGCGCAATTTCCTTTTTCCAGTCCCCAACCTCTCCGGCTGCAAGAGGACCGCAATGCACGGCAATCCGAAGCTGCGCGGGACAGCCATACATGGCCTCATAAGTCGGGGCGGCCTTGGCCAAAGCTGCATGCATGTGCGCTGCACATTCAAGAACGGCATCCGCAACCCCTTTCCTGTGCGATGGCCACGTCACAATAACCGCATCCCCGACATAGCGATGCACATCCCCACTAGCAAAGGCCACCGGACGCGCAAGATCTTGGGCAACGTCACTGAGAAACGCGTGAAACTGCAAATCTCCCACCCGCTCCGCGAGCGCAGTTGAGCCAATGAGGTCCGCGAACAGAACGATCCGATCTTCAAGGCGCGCGCGGCGATACTTGCCAGTCAAAAGCGAAAGCGTTGCCTCCGTTCCCAAAAGGCGCGTGATCTCTATTCCCGCAGAAAAAGCCACTGCGATCAGCACCGAAATTACAAAGACACCGCGAAAGGAAGGGTCCTCCCAAAACAATGTTCCCGTAAAGATCAGGATAGGGCCAACAAGGCCGATCAGGATGGCAAGGCTGAAGCCGAGGGCCCGTAAGGCGAAGAAAACCACAATCGGCAGTCGACGGGACCAGCGCTGATGCAATGCCGTGCCAACCGCGACTTCGGTGAGCGAACACCCCAACCCGATGACCAAACCGCTGCTCACGCCGGACAGAAAATTGCGCAGCAGTGAAACCGAATCCGCGCGTAGCAAAGCAATGACCGCACCAATCGCGGCCGATACCAACATGATTTTGCTATAGAATGCGATCTGACGTAGCAAAATGGGGTTGAGTGTCACGTTTCCGTCCGGTCTTGGGGTTTGTCTAGTTACCCTGTCGGTGTCGCTATGCAACGTCAATCGAAGCAGCCAAAGAAAAGGCCGCCAGCAGCATTCTGCGGCGGCCTTTCAGGTCATATGAAACCGCTTAGTTCACGGTGACCCAGCGCAGGATAAAGAAGTTGTCGGGGCGCTGTGTCATCTCAACATTTGCCTGTGTGCCCCAGACCAGCGGCTGCACATAAAGCGGCACGTAGGCCATCTCGTCCTGCAATATCTTGGTGGTTTCATCCAGCATCATCTGACGCTTACTGTCGTCGATCTCGGACTGGATCATCGGCAACAGCTCATCCACACGCGCATTTGAAAACCCGCCGAAATTCCATGATCCCAGCTTCTTTTCCGCATTGGGTGTGGTGGCGAGAAAGCGAATGGGCTGCTCTGCATCAAACGTGCCGGGCGACCAACCCAGCAGGTACATGTCGTAGTTATCTGCCCGCAGTTCAGGCCAGTAGTTCTGCACCGGCATCGCATCCAGCGTCGCCTTGATCCCCTCCTGCGCCAGCAGCCCTGTCACCGCCTGACAGACGCTTTCATCGTTCAGATAGCGGTCATTTGGGCATTTCAGACCAAAGGAGAACCCATCCGCATAGCCCGCCTCAGCCAAAAGCGCCTTGGCCTTTTCAGGGTCATAGGCAGGACGTGCTGCCAGCGTATCGGAATAGCCGCGCATCGCGGGGCTGACCAACTGGCTGACCTCCGCCGCGTTGCCGCGCATGATCGTCTGCAGGATCGCGGGCACATTGACCGCATGGGCCACGGCCTGCCGCACACGCACATCGGCAAAGGGGTTCTTGTCAGATGTCTCGGCCGAATACTTCAGCGCATCCGCCTCATGTGGGAAGCCCAGCATGATCACGCGCGCCTCTATGCCCTGAATGACATTGACGTCCGCGCTCGCCTTGAGCCGTTCTGTATCCTGAATGGGCACGGGATTGATGAAATCGACATCGCCAGACAGCAGCGCCGCGACCGCTGTTGCAGGGTTTTGGATCGGCGTCAGCTCAGCACGGGTGATGTTGTGTTCCGCCTCGTCCCACCAACCCGCGTTAGGTTCCAGAACCGTGCGCAGCCCCGGCTCCCGCGCCGTGACCATAAACGCCCCCGTACCATTGGTATTGAGCGTGGCGAAATTGCCGTTGTCCTTGTCCGGCCGCGCGGCGTTGTTCCCCTCGGCCCAGCCGCTGTCGACGATCATCCAGTTGGCAATGCTGTCGGGAAAGATCAGGATTGGTGCTGAGGTCATGATATCAACGGTGTAGTCATCCACCACCTTGACCTCGGACACGGGCGCAAACCAGCTGCGTGTATCTGCTTCTTCGGAGGATGCGCGCTGATAGGAGAACAGCACATCCTGAGCGTTGAATTCTGATCCATCGTGGAATGTCACGCCCTGCCGCAAGGTGAAGCGCCAGCCTTCGCCATCTCCAATCGGTGCCCACTCCGTGGCAAGGGCGGGTTCAATTTCCATGTCCTTGTTGCGACGGACAAGCCCTTCGTAGACGTTGTTCAAAAACCCCAATACCGCAGCCGAGTTCACTGCATGAGGGTCCATTGTCTGCGGGTCCGTGGTCTCGGCCCATGTAAACTCTGCCGCATGGGCAGACGTCGCCAACAAGGCAGCAGCGGCGGTAGCAAGAAAGCGCATGACGTGATCCTTTTGTCTGTGAGCAGTGTTGTGCCGCACCCATTTCCCCGGCAGCGGGGCACACAGCGTGGCGGCCTGACAAGGTCAAAGGATGCGCAACAGCCCCAAAAAGTGCAAGCATTTAGCAAGTCTTGGTGATCACGGCTGCGTCAAATCATGCCGACCGCGCGCGACATTTCCCCTGTGTATTCCCCTTCTGAGGCAGGTAAGCTAAGCCGTTCATGTGTTCCAAAGCGGACCAGAGAGTTAACCGAAAGACGTCGATGCCCCCACCCTTTGAGTACGATTTCAGCTTTGCCAACGGTCCGGACGCCTGGAAAACATGGATGGCCCCTTCGGTTCGGCGTGAACCGGGTGCCGCGATTGAGGAGTATACCCGCCTCAATGCGCCCGGTGATCTGGACCCGAACCACATCGACGGCGTTGGGCCGATCTGGCTCGTCTCCCACCTGTCGCTGTCTGACTACGGCGCACCCGGGCGGCTTGACCTGAACGATGCACAGATTGAGATCACCGTCAGGACCGAAGATTTTGAGGCCAACGGCGCGCAGCTTGCCTTCTGGATCATCCGATACCTGCCCGAAGAAAACGTCGTTGCGAACTATTACGTCGGGCTGCAATCCACAAACTGGGCCTACACGGGTGGTAACTTTGTCGATCAGCTGGGTGAGGAATGGGCGACGATCACGGTCGACGTCGACAATGATCCAAACGACTGGACCTATGCGGGCAACTACGTGTCAAACCAGGGGGATTGGGGCAATCGCTATGTCCCCTATGATCTGGACGACACTCTGAGCAATCTGGACGCCACGTTGCATCTGGTGATGATCGGCGAAAAGCCAGATCAGGCACCCACGGGTTTCATCGACATTGCCAACATCAAGATTCTTACCCAAACCGAAGCCGAACAGATCAACACAACTGAATTTGCGTTGGTGGCGCAAACCGATGAGGACGTCACCGCCACCGGGCAATTGACCATTCCCGATGGGATCGACCCTGCAACCGCGATTTTTGAGGCGGTCGCCGGATCTGCTGCCAATGGCGCAGTTGTGATTGATCCAGACACCGGCACCTTTGATTTTACCCCGGACCCGGATTTTTGGGGGCCGGACCGCGCATCCACCAAGGCGACGTTCAGCTATACGGTCAGCGATGGGACCACGACCAGTGCCGCACAATCCGTGCTGGTCAAAGTAGCCCCGATCAATGACGCACCTGAGCTTTATGCCGGCAACGAAGACGTCAGCATCACAGGGGATGAGGATTTCACCTATCGCTTGCGCGCGGGCACCGACCCGGACCGCGCGGAAAGGCTCACTTTTGATCTGGTTGAGAATTCAGTCCAGAATGGCACGCTGGTTTTAGACGGCGATACCGGGGCCTATGTCTTTACCCCTGACGCGGGGTTTGTGGGCGCTGCCACCTTTTCCTACACCGTGACCGATGGACAGCTCAGCACAGCCGCGAAAACCGTCACGCTGACGGTCACGGACCCGGCAACACCACCTGACCGCCCCAGCTATGGCGAGATCATCCAAGACTACCTGATCCCCGGCGACATCGATACATGGGTCTACTACGTCACGCTGTTGGCTCAGGAGGGGGAGGTGAACGCCTCCTATCACTATGGCACATGGTTGGGCGCGGGTCGGTATTTCAACGCAAGCACCGCAGACGCGGTTCCGTTTCTACAAGCAGCCACCGGAGTTGCACCGGACGCTGTCTTACAGCTTGCGACACTTTATACCGCAGGGGACGGCGTGCCGCGCGACTACACAATTGCCCGCACCTATCTGGAAAGCCTGCCAGGCAATGCAACCGCGCGGTACAGGCTTGGTACTCTCGACGATCTTGGCTTTGGCGGGCCAGCTGACCCCGAGGCAGCGCTCAATCACTACATTGAAGCGGCCAAAGACGGCAATGGCGATGCCATGTACACCGTTGGTCGGCGGTATCTGGATGCATCCGGCGCGGACTATCAGCCCGAGGATGCGTATTTTTGGCTGGGCGTCGGGCTCAAGCTTGGGGGTGGCCCGCCGATCCCTCAATTTGATGACCTCCTGGTCTTTAACATGAACCAAGTCCGCCCAGACATTGCGCCCGCCCGCATTGCAGAGCTCGATACGGCCATCACCGCATGGCAGCCCGGTGATGCCACGCCGGTAAATAACTCCCCTGAGGTAGATACAGCACCCGAGAGCTTCAGCGGCACTGGCGGTATCCCCGTCAACGGCAGCGTACTGCAGGGCAGCGATGCCGACGGCGATGATCTGACTTTTGTATTGGCCACCAACAGCGAAGTTGGCGGCACCGTGAACTTAGATGCCGAAACCGGTGCATTCGACTTCACGCCAACCGCCGGATTTTCCGGGTTGGCCTCCTTTGCGTACCAAATCACCGACGAACAAGACCTCAGCACGCAAAAGACAGTGACGCTGACAATTGCACCCGGCATTGACGCCGTGGACGACAGCGCCACCGTCGGGGAGACCGACACAGTCACCACAACGCAGGCCAACGGATTGCTGTCCAATGACGCAGGCGACGCGGTGATTATCACCGAAATTCAGCAATCCCCCGCTGCTTTTGACACCACGATTGCGGGGCAGTTCGGCAGCCTCACAATCAGCGAGGACGGCGCATACACCTATACCGCCGACGCGGCTGAACTGATCCAGGGACAGGTTGAAACAGACGTGTTTTCCTACACGATTGAGGATGCGGACGGCAGCAGCGATCAGGCCAATCTGGTGATTACCGTTTCGGGCGAAAGCGGGATCGATACCACAGGGTCGGGCACGATCTTTGGCTCCAACTTTGACGATATTCTGCGCGGCGGCAGCGAAAGCGATGTCATCGTGGGCCGGGACGGCAATGACCGCATCGAAGGCGGCAGTGGCGTCCCCAATGAGCTTTATGGTCAGCAAGGCGATGACACCTACCTGATCGAAGAAGCTGGTGACACCGTGATCGAAACAGCGGGGCAAGGCACCGATACTATTGAGACACCGCTGGCCAGCTACACCTTGCGCGAAAACCTCGAGAAACTCGTCCATACGGGCACCGAAAACTTCGTCGGCACCGGAAATGCCGAAGACAACCTGCTTATAGGAGGAAGTCTCAACGACACGCTTTCTGGCGAAGACGGCGATGACACGCTAGAGGGCGGCGCAGGCGACGATGATCTGACTGGCGGAACAGGCGACAACATCCTTGATGGTCAAGAAGGCCAAGATACCGCCAACTACGCTGACGCCACATCTGGTGTTTTCGTAAAACTGAACACCGGGATCACGACGAACAACGGCGAAGGCGGCCAAGACACTTTGATTGATGTGGAAAACATCATCGGTTCCGATGCGGCGGATATCCTGATCGGGAATGCACAGGACAACGTGCTGGAAGGGGGCGCAGGCGCGGACTATCTGATCGGCCTTGCTGGCGATGACCGTTTGATCGCAGATGCAATGACGTCAAACGCCCTGCAAGGGGGAACGGGTGATGACACCTATGTGGTCGGCCACCAGACCAACACCATTACCGAATTCGCGGATGAAGGTGTCGATACGGTTGAAACGGATGCCGCTCTCTTTTTGCTGCCCACCAATGTTGAGAACCTTGTCTACACCGGGACGGGCAGCTTTGAAGGCGGTGGGAATGCCCTTAACAACGCGATTACGGGCGGCGCCCAGAATGACACCCTCGAAGGGGGCGCAGGTGATGATGATCTGGCGGGGGGTGCCGGGGACAACGTGCTTTTTGGTCAAGAAGGCAGCGATACAGCGAACTATGCTGATGCCGATGCCGGAGTGTTGGTAAAACTAAATGCCAGTGCAACGCCGGACAATGGAGCGGGTGGGCAAGATACCTTGATCGGGGTGGAGAATGTCACCGGCTCCGGTGCCTCTGATACGCTGATCGGCAATCACCTGAACAATGTGCTGGAGGGGGGCACGGGGGTGGATTACCTCATCGGCCTGGACGGTGATGACACCTTGATCGGCGGGGACGGTGCCGCGAACCAGCTGATTGGCGGAACTGGTGATGATACGTATCGCGTCACAGCCGCAGGCGATTCCGTGATTGAGACTGTGAATGGCGGGACGGACACTGTTGAGACCGATCAATCGCGTTACGCCTTGCGCGACAACCTGGAAAACCTGACCTATCTGGGCAGCGACAATTTCACCGGAACCGGGAATGCGTTGGACAATGCGCTGTCCGGCGGTCGAGGTGATGACACACTCACCGGGCAGGAGGGGGCAGACTTGTTCGCTTTTGAAGGTCCCTTTGGCACGGATCAGATCACAGACTTTGATGTGAATGCAGCTGGTGAACAGATCGGCATTTTCGGCTTTTCGGGCTTGTCCGATTTTGCCACGCTTGAGGCCGAACATTTGGGGTCAGACACCGCCGGGGATGCGTTGATTTCAATCGAAGCAGACTCGATCACGCTGGTAGGTGTGGATGAGGCATCGCTGACGGCGGCCCATTTCACCTTTGAAAGATAAGGAGATCCGCCGCAACGTGGTGGTCTTCTAGGGTCATACTCCGCACCAAAGGTATCTGATGTTCAAACGCTATGCGATATTCTTTACCCCGCCACCGGGTGCCTTTGCGGACTTTGGGGCCGCTTGGCTTGGGTGGGATTCGGCAACCGGAGCACAGGTCCCGCACCCTCAGATCACAGCGATTGACCTGCCACTCCTGACGGAGACACCGCGCAAGTATGGGTTCCATGCGACGTTGAAAGCCCCGTTTCATTTGAGCGAGGGGCAATCCCCAGAAGCATTGCAGGCAGCAGTTAAGGAGTTCGCGCGCCAACACGCGCCTGCTCCGCTTGAAGCCCTTGCCGTGCTGGGAACACATGGCTTTGTCGCCTTGCGGCCAACCGGCGAAACGGCGTCGCTCAATGCGCTGGCGGCTCGGGTCGTGCGCACCTTTGATCCCTTTCGGGCCCCTTTGAGCAGCGAAGACATCACGCGTCGCAGACGATCACGGCTTTCTCCAAGGCAGGATCAGCAAATGCTCAACTGGGGCTATCCTTATGTCTTTGAGGATTTCAACTTTCACATGACCCTCACTGGAAAGGTCCCGCGCGCGCAGGCCAAGGAGGTTTTGGACCGGGTGACAGATGCCTTCGTGCCCATCATACCAGAGCGGATGGAGCTGGATGCGATCACGCTGATGGGGCAAGATGCCGACGGCAAGTTTCACCAACTTTGCCGGGAACCGCTTCGCGGCTAGACACCTTGGGCAGAGCGACAGAAATTCCTTCGAACGGGCAAGTTGATTTCCAAATTCTTTCGGAAATCTCTGCGAATAAGTTTGAAATTTATCTGGCTTGAAAAACTTTTATTTACCATTTGCCTTCAATCTCCTTCCAAACAAGAAGGAAGATGCATGTTTAACTCACTCACGATTGATCAGTTAGAGTCGCTCCTGGACAACTTCTCAGTCCCCATGTTTGTGATTGAAAGTGACGGCACCGCTGGTGCACTTCCCATCGCGGGGCTAAACAGAGCGATGGAAGATCTTGTTGGTGTGTCGCGGGATGAAATCCTTGGCAGATCAGTGCTGGAGCTTACGGCACAATCCGCAGTACCGGATACCATTGAATCCTACCAACGCTGCGTCGCTACAGGGCAGACCATTCGCTTTGCGTTTCAATACAGTGATGAGCGGCAGGAAACTTCCTGGGAAAAAACGCTGCAATATTCACGTAGCCCAGATGGGGCGCACCGTATTATCTCAACCGCGATCAAAGCGCAAAGGGAGCGCCCCGCCTTACTGGACCAGCTTGCCTTCGAGGATGTGAGGTACTTTTCCTCCATTGCTGATTTGCAATTGGAAAATCTGAACCGGGCTTTCTCTACCGCGACGCAAGAGGCGCGCGTCAGCCCGATTGACGAAGACCGGATCATGCGGCTGCATGCGGTCTGCCGCTCCGTGCAGCGCACCGTAAGCGATATCAAGCAGAGCGTTCAGGCCGCGCAAGCCCGGCATGAAACCACCCAACGCAACAAGCATCGCAGCGTCTCCAACAGCATTCCGCTAAGAAACATCCGGCAGGGGATGGGAACGGTGCGTGCATTGTCAGAAGCCTGCGAAGATGCAATATCGGATGCGCGCCCAAAAGCGTTACGAAATTTCCCTCACGCCTAAAATACCGTAACATTTTCCTTGTCTCACGCCCGATGATCCCCTAGTTTTTGAGTGAACGTTTGGGGAGTGAAAAATGGACGCATTTATTTGCGATGCGCAACGGACACCGATTGGGCGGTTTGGCGGGGCATTGGCCTCCGTCCGTGCGGACGATTTGGCAGCCGTTCCTATTGCTGCGTTGATGGCCCGCAACCCCGACGTAGATTGGTCACGCGTCGATGATGTGATCATGGGCTGTGCCAATCAGGCAGGAGAAGACAATCGCAACGTCGCACGCATGGCCTCCCTTCTTGCCGGGCTGCCTGTGGATGTGCCGGGTGCAACGATCAATCGTCTGTGCGCCTCCGGGATGGACGCAGTAGGGGCAGCCGCCCGTGCAATCCGTGCCGGTGACATGGATCTGGCGATAGCTGGCGGTGTAGAAAGCATGACGCGCGCGCCTTTCGTCATGCCAAAGGCCGAAACCGCGTTTTCGCGTGGCAACGCTGTCTATGACACGACAATTGGCTGGCGGTTCGTCAATCCAAAGATGAAAGCGCAATACGGCATCGATTCGATGCCGCAGACCGCGGACAATGTTGCGCAAGACCACGACGTCAGCCGCGCGGATCAAGATGCGTTTGCCTTGCGCAGCCAGCAAAGGTGGGCGGCAGCAGACGCCGCAGGTGTTTTTGCCGAAGAAATCGCCCCCGTCACAATCCTGCAGCGCAGAGGTGATCCGATCACCGTTGACCGCGATGAACACCCAAGACCAGAGACCAAGCCCGAACAGCTTGCCAAACTGCGTGGCATCAACGGGCCCGAGATGACGGTAACAGCTGGCAACGCGTCTGGCGTGAACGACGGGGCCGCCGCGATGCTGATCGCCTCTAGCCAAGCCGCCAAGGATCACGGCCTCACGCCAATTGCGCGCGTCGTTGCAATGTCCGCTGCTGGCGTGGAGCCACGCGTGATGGGCATCGGTCCGGTGCCCGCATGCCAGAAAGTTCTGGCGCGCGCTGGCTTGACCATCGACCAGATGGACGTGATCGAACTCAACGAGGCTTTCGCGGCGCAAGGGATCGCAACACTGCGTGCCCTTGGGGTGCCAGACGATGCCCCGCACGTAAACGCCAACGGCGGTGCCATCGCAATCGGGCATCCGCTTGGCATGTCTGGTGCACGTCTGGTGATGACGGCCGCCCTACAACTCAAACGCACCAAAGGCCGCTTTGCGCTATGCACGATGTGTGTCGGTGTGGGTCAGGGCACAGCGCTCATTCTGGAACGCGCATAGTCCAATTGCTGAACCATGAGAGGACCTGAACGATGTATGCACAGATGATCAAGTCGACCGGCGAGGGCATAAAACCCCTCGATGAGATGGAGCCGCAGGAGCGCGCATTTCAGGAGCGGATCAATGCGGGGGGCAAGATTGAGCCTAAGGACTGGATGCCAGAGGGCTATCGCAAAAACCTGATCCGGCAGATCGGTCAACATGCCCATTCCGAAATCGTCGGGCAACTGCCGGAGGGCAATTGGATCACCCGTGCACCCACACTCGAACGCAAAGCGATCCTGCTGGCCAAGGTGCAGGACGAGGCCGGGCATGGTCTCTATCTCTATTGTGCCGCGGAAACTCTGGGAGTGAGCCGGGATCAGCTGACCCGTGATCTTCTCTCGGGCAAGATGAAATACAGCTCTATCTTCAACTATCCAACGCTGACATGGGCCGATATGGTCGCTGTCGGTTGGTTGGTGGACGGTGCCGCGATCATGAATCAGGTACCACTGCAGCGGACCTCTTATGGCCCATACGCCCGCGCAATGGTGCGTATCTGCAAAGAAGAAAGTTTTCACCAACGCCAAGGCTACGACATCATGATGAAGATGGCGAACGGCACAGAGGCGCAGCGCAAGATGGCGCAGGATGCGTTGAACCGGTTCTGGTATCCGTCGCTGATGATGTTTGGCCCCTCCGATGCAGATTCTGTGCATTCCGCGCAATCAATGGCTTGGAAGATCAAAATGAACTCCAACGACGAGCTGCGTCAGAAGTTCGTCGATCAGACCGCGCCGCAGGCCGCATATCTTGGTCTGACAATCCCCGATGACACCCTGACCTTTAACGAAGAAACCGGACACTACGATTTCGCAGAGCCCGACTGGTCAGAGTTCTTTGACGTGCTCAAAGGCAACGGGCCGTGCAACACTGAACGGCTTGAGGCGCGCAACAAGGCTTGGGACGAAGGCCGCTGGGTGCGTGAGGGGCTGTTGGCCCATGCGGAAAAGAAACGCGCATCGAAAATGGCAGCGGAGTAAGATTATGAGTAGTCCAGAAACCAGCCCCTATTCCGATACCGAAGCCCGCGCGCCACGCAAAACCGAGTGGCCGCTTTGGGAGGTGTTCATCCGTGGACAGCATGGCCTTAGCCACCGTCACGTCGGCAGCTTGCATGCGCCTGACGCTGAGATGGCGATCAAGAATGCGCGCGATGTTTACACCCGCCGCAACGAAGGGGTCAGCATCTGGGTCGTTGAAGCCGCCAATATCGCGGCGTCCTCTCCAGAGGAAAAAGGACCGCTTTATGAGCCGTCCAATGACAAGGTTTATCGCCACCCGACATTTTTTGACATCCCCGACGAAGTGGGTGCAATGTGAGCGAACCTCTTTTTGAATACCTTTGCCGACTAGGGGACAACACGCTTGTTCTGGGCCACCGCGTCTCTGAATGGTGCGGCGTCGCCCCCGTGATCGAAGAAGACATCGCGCTGGCGAACACTGCGCTTGATCTGATTGGTCAGACCCAGCTTTGGCTGGGCATGGCGGGTGAGACAGAAGGCAAAGGCCGCGATGCTGACAAGTTGGCCTTTCACCGCGATGTCTGGGATTTTCGCAATGTGCTGCTGGTGGAACAACCCAACGGGGATTTCGGCCAGACGATGATGCGGCAGTTCCTGTTCGACAGCTGGCATTTGCTGCTGCTGAAGGGGCTGATGGAGTCGTCAAATGACCAAATCGCCGCGATTGCCGAAAAATCAGTCAAAGAAGTCACTTATCATCTGGAACGCTCCGGCGACACCGTGATTGGGCTTGGCGACGGGACAGAGGAAAGCCATGCGCGCATGCAGGCGGCGCTTGATCGTTTGTGGCCGTTTGCGGGTGAGATGTTTCTGTCTGATGATGTTGATGCGGCTATGGTTGCGGCAAATATCGCCCCTGATCCAGCCAGCCTGCGGCCTGCTTTTGATGCGGTTCTGGCGGATGTGTTGGCCGAAGCGACATTGACCAAACCAGAAGACGATTTTGCGCACAAAGGTGGGAAAACCGGCACACGCCATACGGAACATCTCGGTCACATGCTGACGCAGATGCAGTGGCTGCAACGCGCCTACCCCGATGCAACATGGTAAAGCCTGCCCCAGCGCCTGTACCCGGTGTCGTGCGACCCGAACCCGTTACGCACAAGACTGAGCAAAGCGGGGAAAAGCCCGAGTTAGAGACGATTTGGTCTTGGCTCGGCGATGTTCCGGACCCTGAAATCCCTGCGATCTCGCTGACGGATCTGGGCATCATCCGGGACGTGAAGTGGCAAGGTGACACGCTTGAGGTCACGGTAACACCGACATATTCGGGCTGCCCCGCAACCAGCATCATCAACCTTGATATTGAGATGGCACTGCGCGAACGCGGTATCCAGAATTTGTCTCTAAAACGGCAATTGTCGCCTGCATGGACAACCGATTGGCTGACCAAAGCTGGGCGTGCCAAGCTTGAGGCATATGGCATCGCACCACCACAGCCCGCGGGTGGGCCGCAACACTGCCCGCACTGCAATTCCAAACAGGTAGAGAAGATAAGCCAATTCGGCTCAACCCCTTGCAAGGCGCAGTGGCGCTGCCTGTCCTGCCTTGAACCTTTCGACTATTTCAAATGCATCTGAGGTCCTGAGATGAGCCAGTTTCACCCCGTAACAGTGACTGATATTCACCACACAATCCGCGACGCGGTTGTGTTGACGCTAGAACCGCAGGACCCACAGGCGTTTGATTTCACCCAAGGGCAATATCTGACGTTTAAGCAGGATTTCGATGGTACGGAGTTGCGCCGCAACTATTCGATCTGTGCAGGGCTGGATGATGGAAAGCTGCAAGTTGGGATCAAACGGGTTGATGGCGGTGCGTTTTCGACCTTTGCCAACACTGAGCTGCAGGTCGGCGATACCTTGCAGGCGATGCCGCCGCAGGGCAGCTTTTTCACCAAGTTAGAGCCTGATCGCGCCAAGAATTACCTCGGTTTTGCCGGTGGTTCTGGCATCACGCCAGTGCTGTCGATCCTGAAAACGGTGCTCAGGCGGGAGCCGCTTTCGACGTTCACACTTGTCTATGCAAATCGTGCCGTGAACACCATCATGTTCCGCGAAGAGCTTGAAGACCTCAAAAACCGCTACATGGGTCGCCTCACGATCATTCACATGCTGGAAAGCGGCCAAGACATTGACCTGTTCACCGGTCGTGTCGACCAAGACAAATGCGCGGCGCTCTTTGAGCACTGGATTGACGTCAAAGGCACCGATACCGCGTTCATCTGTGGACCGGAGCCCATGATGCTCGCTATTGCTGACAGCTTGAAAAGCCACGGGCTAGAGCCTGATCAGATCAAATTTGAACTCTTCTCCGAAAGCCAGCAGGGGCGGCTTGCCAAACAGGAAATGGCCAAGCGCAGCGAAGGCCAAAGCGGCACAGAAGTGACCGTAATCATTGATGGTGCCCAGCGAACATTCGAGATGCCCAAAGGGCAATCGGTGCTGGAAGCAGCTCTGGAGAATGGACAAGACGCGCCTTTTGCCTGCAAGGCCGGGGTATGCTCAACCTGCATGTGCAAAGTGCTGGAAGGCGAGGTTGAGATGATCAGCAACCACGCGCTTGAGGATTATGAGGTCGAACGCGGTTATGTCCTGTCCTGTCAGTCTTATCCGCTGACGGACAAGCTGATCATCGACTACGACACACATTAAGGAAATCCCATGCTTGACGTACACAGCTTTGCCGCAGGTCAATGGATCGCGCCCGGCACCGGTGCCCGCAACATCGCAAGCGCGATCACAGGCGAGATCATCGCACAGGCGGGCAGTGATAAACTTGATGTGCAGGCGATGCTTGGCTACGCCCGTGACGTCGGCGGCCCCGCCCTGCGCAAGCTGACATTCCACGACCGCGCGCGCATGCTCAAAGCTGTGGCGCTCTATCTGATGGAGCGCAAACAGACGCTCTATGATCTCAGCTATGACACCGGTGCGACGCTCAGCGATCACAAGATCGACGTGGATGGCGGCATTGGCACGATGATGGTCTTCGCCTCCAAGGGACGGCGCGAGATGCCAGATGCTCAGGTGTTCCTTGATGGCCCACCCGAACAGCTTGGCCGCTCCGGTGCCTTTATGGGGCGCCACATCTGCACCCCGCTGCAAGGGGTCGCGGTGCATATCAATGCGTTCAACTTCCCAGTCTGGGGAATGCTGGAAAAACTGGCCCCGACGCTCCTTGCGGGTGTGCCCGCCATCGTCAAACCCGCCACCGCAACCTGCTATGTGACCGAAGCCTGCGTGCGCATGATGCTGGAAAGCGGCCTGCTGCCGACCGGTGCGCTGCAATTGGTCAGCGGTGGGCTTGGCGATATGCTTGATCACCTGGACTGTCAGGATGCGGTGGCCTTTACCGGGTCCGCTGACACCGCGCTCAAGTTGAGGACAAATCCTCACCTGATGCAGCACTCTGTGCGGTTTGCCTCTGAGCAAGACAGCCTCAATGCTTCTGTGCTTGGCCCTGACGCCACACCCGGAACGCCCGAATTTGATCTCTTTGTCAAAGAAGTGCAGCGCGAAATGACGGCGAAAGCCGGGCAAAAATGCACTGCGATCCGCCGGATTATGGTGCCTGAAGCGCAGGTTGATGCCGTGATCGGCGCGTTGGGAGAGCGGCTCTCCAAAACCGTTATCGGCGATCCAAGGCTTGAGGCGACACGCATGGGCGCGCTTGTTTCAGCGTCCCAGAAACGCGATGTGTTGGAAAAGACAGCCCTGATCGGGACCGAAGCGGAACGTGTGTTTGGCAACCCTGATGATTTCGTCGTTGAAGGGGCCGATCGTGACAAGGGGGCGTTTGTCCCGCCGATGTTGTTTCACTGCGCATCCCCCGACCTTGCGCAGCATGTCCATGACACCGAAGCCTTCGGCCCTGTCTCAACCGTGATGCCCTACCGCGATCTGCCCCACGCCATCAGCCTGCTGAACAAGGGCAAAGGATCATTGGTGGCCTCAGTGATCACCAATGATGGCGATGTTGCTCGGGACATCACGTTGGGTTCTGCCGCGTTCCATGGTCGCCTCTATTTCAACAATCGCACCTCGATGACCGAAGCCACCGGGCACGGCTCCCCCCTTCCGCACATGGTGCATGGCGGGCCGGGGCGCGCAGGCGGCGGAGAGGAACTCGGCGGCATTCGGGGGGTAATGCACTATATGCAGCGGACGGCCGTGCAAGGCAGCCCTGACATTCTGACCGCAATCGGCAAACAATGGGTGCCCGGCGCGACAGAGATCACCGACCGCGCACATCCCTTTACGCGCACATTTTATGAGATCGAGCTTGGCGAGACGTTCAACTCACCCGCACGAACGGTAACGCTGGAAGATATCGAAACCTTTGCGCATTTCACGGGGGATACCTTTTATGCCCACATGGACGACGAAGCGGCAAAAGCGAATCCGTTCTTCCCCGGTCGTGTGGCTCATGGTTACCTCTTGCTGAGCTTTGCAGCTGGGTTGTTTGTGCAGCCTGATCCAGGTCCGGTGCTTGCAAATACAGGCTTGGATAGTCTGCGGTTTATGGCACCTGTGGCCGCCGGAGACAGCATTCGTGTGCGCCTCACGGTCAAACACAAGACCCCGCGTAACGAAGAATATGGCGAAGTGCGCTGGCATGTGACACTCTACAACCAATCAGATGAGGTTGCAGCGGAGTATGAGTTGCTGACGATGAATGCGTACTGACGAATTTGCGAAACATACCGCCGCCCTGCGCGATTTGGGTGGCAGCCGGGTCTGGTCACTGATGATCAGCATCTTTGGTGATCTTGCGCAGGACCGGGGGCAATCCATCCCCGGGCCCGTCCTCTCTGCGATTATGGCAGGTTTACACGTCAAGCCGGAGGCCGCGCGGGTCGCGTTGCACCGATTGCGGAATGACGGCTGGATCATCTCTCAAAAATCCGGGCGCATTTCAGAGCATAGTCTGAGTGACAAAGGCCGAGCAGAGAGTGCCGCAGCCAGTCCGCGCATCTATGCCAGCCCTGATCATGCCAAAACGGGTTGGCAGTTCGTCATGACCTCCGGTGACGAAGTGGACATCAGTGGCGAAGGGTTCATTCGACTTCAGCCGCGTATCTACGTCGGGCCAGCCACGGCAAAGGTTCCCGATGATGCCTTGTGTTTTACGGGTTCGGATGTGCCACCGTGGTTGCGCACAGAGGCCGCACCACGTGAGACGCAACAGGGGTTCGCAGCGCTTGGGGATCAGCTGAAAGCGTTGCAAATCGCCCTTGGGTCAGATCCTTCAATCTCTCCGCTTCAGGTGGCTGTGATACGAACGTTGATCGTACACAACTGGCGTCGGCTGGTGCTGAAACATCCAACACTACCCGCACCCTTAGTTGATCCTGAAGACCCGGCCGCGCAGTGCCAGCTGCGCGTTACTGAAATGCTCAAGCAGTATCCGCGTCCACGGCTCAAGGACATCAACCAGCAGCGCATGGCCGCCTGAAACCACTCCTGCGAACGCGCGCTTTCCCAGCGGGTGATTGCAGGGTATAGCGGGACCATGACAAATTATCTCTATCAAAACGATCTGCCAAATGACCTTGATCTGGGTCCAGAAGTGGCAATTGACTGCGAAACCATGGGGTTAAACCCGCATCGGGATCGCTTGTGCGTGGTTCAGCTTTCTGGTGGGGATGGCAACGCCCATCTGGTGCAGATAGCCAAAGGGCAAACAGAAGCGCCCAACCTTTGCCGCCTGCTGCAAGACCCTAATGTGCTCAAACTCTTTCACTTTGGCCGCTTTGACATTGCAGCAATGCTGAATGCTTTTGGCGCGACAACAGCACCCGTCTATTGCACCAAGATCGCGAGCCGCCTGATCCGGACATACACAGACCGCCACGGGCTGGCCAAGCTGTTGCAAGAGATGCTCAGCATCGACATCTCAAAACAACAACAATCCAGCGATTGGGGCGCTGAGACGCTGAGCCAGGCGCAGATCGATTATGCCGCCTCGGACGTGCTCTACCTCCATCAACTTCGCGACAAGCTGAATGAAATGCTGGAACGCGAAGGGCGGATGGAAATTGCACAGGCGTGTTGGGATTTCCTCCCGATGCGCGCACGTCTGGACCTCGAAGGTTGGCCAGACACGGACATTTTTGCCCACTCATGACGACCCCTTTCCTCGATACCGCTGCCCGTGTGATCCGGGCCGAGGCGCAGGCACTTGAAGCGCTCGCAACCGCACTTGATGCGCGTTTTCGCAGTGCGATTGATCTGATGCGGGAGACCAAAGGCCGTGTGATCGTCACCGGCATCGGCAAATCCGGCCACATCGCCAACAAAATCGCGGCGACATTGGCCAGCACGGGCACACCTGCGCAGTTTGTGCATCCGGCAGAGGCCAGCCATGGCGATCTGGGGATGATCACCCGCGATGACGTTGTGCTGGCCATCTCAAACTCTGGCGAAGCACCAGAGCTGGGCAACCTCATCGCTTACTCCCGGCGCTATGAAATACCGTTGATCGGCCTCACCAGCCGAGAGGAAAGCACGCTGGGCCGCCAATCTGACGTCATCCTTTTGCTGCCATCGGTTGCGGAAGCCTGTGGCACCGGCGTGGTGCCCACCACTTCCACCACGATGACGCTGGCCATGGGCGACGCCCTTGCCGTGGCATTGATGGAACATCGCGATTTCACCGCAGAGCATTTTCGCAACTTCCATCCCGGTGGCAAGCTGGGTGCAAAGCTGAGCCTTGTTGCGGACCTGATGCATCAGGGTGACACGCTGCCGTTGGTCAACGAGGATGCGGATATGTCTGCGGCGCTGAACGAGATCGCGGGCAAAGGCTTTGGCGTGACAGGTGTGACAGATGCGAGCGGTCGGCTGACGGGCATCATCACAAACGGCGACCTGAGCCGTCATATGGAAGGGCTTCTTTCACTCAAGGCGCGTGATGTCATGACCGCCAATCCCATGACCATTGAACCCGATGCCTTGGCGGAAAAGGCCGTAGGCATGATGAACACACGCAAGATTACTTGCCTTTTGGTGGTCGATCCTGCCGCGCCTGACCTGCCACAAGGACTATTGCATATCCATGACTGCCTGCGCGTCGGGCTGGGATAAAGCGATGCAGGTCGACCGATATTCCCGGTTGGTTGGATGGCTCAAGGTGTTGCTTCCCCTGCTCGCGCTGGCACTGTTGTCCACGTTATTTTTATTGAGCCGTGTTATTGATCCTGAAACGGTCATTCCCTTTGCCGACAAGGAAATTCAGGATCGGCTGCGGGACCAGCAAGTAACCAGCCCGATCTACAACGGGGTGACCGCTGATGGCGACAAAATCTCATTTCGTGCAGACAAACTGACCACACCCGAGGGACAAACCGGCGCAAATGAGGCTGACAATGTTGAGGTTGTGATGGACCTCGTCTCAGGTTCAAACGTCGTGGTCACTGCTGCTCAAGGTCGCTTTGACATTGCCGCCAACCGTGCGGATCTGGAACAAGACGTCACAATTACCACGTCCACTGGCTATGTGATCAACAGCGATTTGCTGATCACGCATATGTCCACGCTCAATGTGACGTCCCCCGGCGCGGTTGATGCGATGGGGCCGTTGGGCACGTTGGATGCCGGGGCCATGACGCTGAGCACAGGCAATGGGGGGGAAACCGCCCAATTGGTTTTCACAAACGGTGTGAAGCTGATATATGTGCCAAAACAAGACGATGAGTGATCCCGTGAAATATCTGCAAAAACTGCTGCTGCCCCTGTTTATTGCCATTGTGGCAGCACCCGTTTTTGCCCAAGGCACAAACGTCGCTTTTGGTACGTTTCAGCAAGACACCGATTTGCCCGTTGAGGTCACAGCAGATAATCTGTCTGTCGACCAAGAGACAGGTATCGCTATTTTCACTGGAAATGTCCTGATCGGGCAGGGTGAGATGCGGCTGTCTGCGCCGCGTGTCCTTGTTGTCTACCTCGAAGAGCAACGGGGCATCGAACGGATGGAAGCGACGGGTGGCGTGACTCTTGTCTCAGGCCCTGACGCTGCCGAATCGGACCGCGCGGATTACTCGATCACGGATGGTGTGATCGTGATGACGGGCAATGTGCTTTTGGATCAGGGGCCCAATGCGCTGAGCGCCGACCGCATGACCGTACAACTTTCGGACGGGACGGCGCAAATGTCAGGTCGGGTCAAGACCATCATTCAGTCGGGTGGCACCGACTGATGACGCCCCCAAAGCTGAAACTTGCAGAGGGCAATGCCGGATTGCGGATAGACCATCTGCGCAAATCCTACCGCAAGAAAGTCGTGATTCGCGATTTCTCCATGTACCTGAATCGGGGTGAGGTTGTGGCGCTTTTGGGCCCCAACGGATCGGGCAAGACCACAACATTTTATGCTGTTGCCGGCTTGGTCACACCTGAGGGCGGCACGGTAGTCGTTGACGGCAAGGACGTGACGACACTGCCGATGTATCGCCGTGCACAGCTTGGCATCGGATACCTGCCGCAAGAGATGAGCATCTTTCGCGGATTGAGCGTGCAAGACAACATCTCTGCCATTCTCGACATCTCCTTGCCGCATCGACACCAGCGTCGCGAAAGGCTGGAGGAACTGCTGTCGGAATTCTCGATCGAGCATCTGCGCCGCGCGCCTGCGTTGGCATTGTCGGGTGGAGAACGCCGCCGGGTTGAAATTGCGCGCTGTCTGGCGGCAAACCCGAACTATTTGCTGTTGGACGAACCTTTTGCAGGGGTTGATCCGATCTCGGTTGGCGACATCCGGCAGCTGGTCGCAGACCTCAAAAACCGCGGCATCGGCGTGCTGATCACAGATCATAACGTCCGAGAAACACTCGAAATTGTCGATCGGGCCTATATCTTGCACGAAGGCAAGGTCCTGATGTCCGGCACACCCGATGACGTCGTTGAAAACGAAAATGTGCGCCGCGTTTATCTGGGTGACAATTTCCGAATTTCTTAAGATTTTGCTAAGATCTCAAGGGTTTTTTCGCTGTAGCGTAAAGTACTAACCATTGACATTGCACGCATTTCTGCGCCTCATGGGGACTATGGTAACACTGTGTTCCTGTTTGATCCCGCGTCGGCCTGTTCGCCAAGGCATGGATCAGACCAATCTGAACACAAGGCCAGTATCCCGCATCTGACACGTTTCGTTCGCTTCTTATTGGGGCAGGAAAATGCGTGTTGATGAACCAGAACAAGGAGACCTTATGCGGTACCAAATCAGCGGCAAACAGATCGACATTGGCGATGCGCTTCAGACCCACGTAAAAGAAGAATTGGGTGCATCCGTCGCAAAATACGCAGAACGTCCGACAGACGCGCAGGTCGTATTTTCAAAGTCAGGGCACGAGTTTGTTTGTGAGGCGACCGTACACTTATCCACAGGGCTGACCGCGTCAGCCAAAGCACACAACAATGATATCTACGGCGCTTTTGACGGCTGCAACGAAAAGATGGAAAAACAACTGCGGCGGTACAAGCGTCGGTTGAAGGATCATCACAAGGACAGGGTAGAACCTGTTGAATTGCTCGGCGCTTCCTCCTATATCCTCGCATCAGATGGCGATTCAGAAGCGCAGGAACCTGAAACACTCCAACCGATGATCATTGCTGAGATGCAGACAAAGATTGCAACCTTGTCTGTCGGTGAAGCGGTGATGCAGATGGAGCTTGCAGGTGCCCCCGTGCTGGTGTTTCGCAACGAAGGAAAAGAAGGGTTGAACGTCGTGTACCGCCGCGAGGACGGAAACATCGGCTGGATCGATCCATAAGGGACATTTGTCAGGCCTAGCCTGTCGAAATTAGAGCGAGCTGTATGGAATTTGCGAAACTCCTCAAGCCGGAGGCCGTTAAGGTGCTTACCTCGGCCTCCAGCAAGAAACGGCTGATGCAGGATATCGGTGATCTGGTCAATGCTGCCTATGATCTAGATGCCGTTCGCGTCGTCGAAGCCTTGATGATGCGCGAATCCCTTGGACCCACAGGCGTGGGGCATGGTGTGGCCCTGCCTCACGCGCGTGTTGAAGGGCTGGAAAATGTGGTTGGTGCCTTTGTCCTGCTGGACAAGCCAATTGATTTTGCATCCGTAGACCGTCAGCCGGTTGACGTCGCATTTGCCCTTTTTGCCCCGCAGGATGCAGGCGTTGAACATCTCAAAGCGCTGGCGCTGGTGTCGCGCACTCTGCGAGACACCGCAATCTGCGCCAAGCTGCGCGCGAATCCCGATGCGGGAACACTCCACGCGATCTTGACGGAAGAAAAGACAGTTCAGGCAGCGTAGAACGCCCTACCGCCAGCGACTAAATCCAAACATGACATAGTCGCGCTGGTAGGCATCCATCCCCAACTGCTCGATCTCATCGTCATAGATTTGTTCCAATGTGAACGGTTGGTCTGGCGTACCCTCCGGGAGATCCGGGACGGTTGGCGCTCCTACCGCACGCGCCAGATCGCCCAATTCCGCGGCCAAATCATTCTCCCGGATGATGCGGTCGGGCAGGGACAATTCCCCAAAACCCGTAATCGCCTGTGACTGTGTACACCACGCGGGATCAACGCGAATGGCCGTCTGACCAGACAGGTTCCCTTTGAGAAACACAAGAAACGCGGCGAAGGCGGTGCGATGGGCCGCCAGATCATATTTGGCGTCTGGCCCATTTTCTGGCAATGGCATCTTGTAACGGCGCATCATTGTCTTGCGCAATTGTACGTAACTGCCTTCGTCCACAGGAAGAATATGACGGCAGAATGCGTCATGCGCGCGCTGGATCGGGTGCCGCAACACGGTAAAACTGCGATGACCGGGGTGCTTGCGTTTCCATTGGCGCAGGTCCTTCTGCGTCATTTTCGTGCGCAACTCAGACCGTTCAACTCCGTCAACTGCCGCCAGCCAACGCATCACCTGCGCCATCGGACCAGAGCGGAGCGGCAGGTACAGCAGCCCGCTTTGCGCGGCGGCGATGTAGGAGGGTACATTCGGCCCGCGCCGTGGTTCAAAATTGGGCGTGCGTGTCAGATCAAACCGATCCAGCTGCGCCAGGCCCTTGAGCATGTCATCATAATTGCGAACCTTGGCTGAAATCGGGCTTGGATTTTGCTTTTTCAGGCTTTTATCCAGCGCATCAAGCTCTTCATCCACACCCAAATACCGGGCCAGACCATTCATCACGTCGACACTTTGCAGGTCTTCATAGGCCACGTAAAACGCTGTCTGGCCTGTAACCTGCAACCGGTTCAACAATGTGATCTGGAACGCCTGCAGCGCTTCCAAATGCGCGGCGAACTCTTTTGGGTCAAACTGAGCCTGTGCCACTTTGTGTGCTTTGACATCGGTCAGCTTCCACTGGCCGGTTTCCTGCGCAATCTTCCAGCTGACATAGCTTTCAACCGGATTGCGGGTCAGGATGACCTTTGCACAGGTTGTATCTTGCATGATCGTGTCAAAGACACGCGGATCATGGTCATGGAAATAGCGGAAACCGCTCAACCGGGCGGTGTTGCCTTTGATCGCACTCAAAAGCACCTTGGGGTCCGCATCGCGTGTCTTGAGATCCACGCCAAGGATCGGCTCATTGTTGGGGTACCCAATGAAATGCGGATTAAACGCTTCGCCGTGGCAATTGATGCCCGAAAACGCGTTTAGGTTCGCCTCAAGAAAGTTTGAGCCGGTGCGCATTTCGGCAAAAACGACAAAACTCTGAAACTTTGCGGTCATGGGTTATTGCACCAGATAGGGTTTACGCTGTGCCTTGGGGGTGGCCGCAATCCCGCGTTCCACTGGGAAATCACCCATCAAATAGGGATGCATACCCTGGTTTTTGAGGTTTTGCAGGAATTGACCAAAGCCGCTCAGGTCCACCATTTTTGGAGCCTCGGACAAACGTCGCAGCTTGGTTCGGCCGATTTCATCAAGGATGCCCTGCAAAGGCTCCATCGGAGCCTCAATAAACTCCGCCATGGTCCAAATTCGGACCCGCGCTTTGGTGTAGGGTGAGCGCAGGATATCCATATGCTCACTTTCAATCTTTTGAAGGTTTGCAGCAAGCGCCCGAATATCAGCGAAATCAAGGTTTGAGCGGAAGAGCGGGACGGCCCAAGCCCCCGTGATCACGGACACCTGCGCATTGGGGTCTTTTGCGATACGCCAGCAAATGTCCTGATTGTCGGTCGGGCCAAACTGAAAACACTGCCGTTCGCCGCGCGTGTTCCAAATCAGATTTGTCAGGAACGCTTTGACGTTTGAGTCGCGCAATATCGCACTGTCTGACAAGGCACCGTTGATCGCGGTCTGCCCATCCGCATAATACACTGCTTCCTTTGAGAAAATATGCCCATGCACGCGGGCCCCGGTTGCTGTAGACAGCCAAGGCTCGAAATTCTCAAAAAGCTCCGAGAACCCCTGAAAGACGGAATATGGTGCCGCAGTTACCCCATTTTCCCAATCCTCGTTGGGGAACCGGCTTTGCATATAGAGGCCCGAACGCCCTCTTGTTCGACGCTCCACCGCCTTGGAGAAGATGCGGTCAATCTTGCCCGGATTCGGCTCTGTTCGTTTCATGGCACCGGCAGCATCGGTCAGAAACGCCTCATAAAGACGGTCCGCGTAAGGCCAGATTTTGCGCGCGACAAAGCAGTCAGACCGGCGCAGCAATTGCAGGTGATCGTCATAAAAGATGTGCGGCTTGCCCTGAAAGTCGAACTTCGACAGGGTCAGAGAACGGCTTTCGATCTTGCTGGAATACTGCCGCGCGAGGGTTTGGAAATAGCTCTCATCCGGGATCCAGACCTGCTTGAAAAACTTGTCATAGGTCGCGCGATCGGGGTCTTGCAGGATTGCAGACAATGTGCGCCGCGACAGACACCACCACTGCGACCCCATATGAGGCATGATCCCGTTTGGCATTTTGCGTGACATGCGCAGGCGTCGCTGGATGTCGACGAAGAAATCAAACAGATATCGGTTGCGTTTCCATGACACCGGAAAGCGCAGCGTAAATCGTTCCTCATCAAGGCCGCCCACAGTCCAGGGCACTTCGGACGTGGTCGCGCTTTCGATGAAATCAGAGTTGGGGCGTTCGTGCAGATAATCAATCAGTTCCTCAACTGGCCGCAGTGGAAGGCACGAACCAGAGGCCAGATAGACATGCCGCACCTCCGGGAAATGCGCCAGCATCAGCTCTGAACCAGACTGCGTCGCCTCAACAATACCCCAGGTGCCCCACTCACAGCGGAAGCGGTCGCAAAACCGAACATCCGGCAGATCAGAGATCGCGCTGACGAACGCATCATAGGTCTTGCGTGGCACCATCTTATCGACATGGATCACCACCGGACATCCGGCCGCTGACCAATGCCGCGCGACCTGTTCCGCGCGCCCAAGGGCAGTGTGCACCAGCATGACGATCCCGACGCTCATGCCCAGTTCCCCTTGGACATCAGGCCCAAAATCTCCAGCTGACGCCAGTTGATGTAGCGTTCCGACCACTTGCACCAAAGCTGCGGATCATCCTTGAGCTGCTCTGCATAGGCTTTGTATTCAACCGACCCCGCATAGTGCTGGTTGCGCTCCAGTTCTTCCTTGGCTTTGGCCCCAAAGGTATCAAGGAACTTCGCGTGCAAGAGAACACCAGACGCCTTCTCTCCCCCCCATTCGTCATAGACCTGATTTAGGCCACGGGGCAGCAGCATATGGGTTGAGCTGACATAAGCATAGCGGCGGTCCCATTTGACCAAGGGCACCTTGTTCAGCGCAGGCGCTTTTTCCGGCACATCCGCGAAGAACACGCGGGCGCGCGGTCCACCCTGAATCCACAGGTTCGTGAAACGATGGTTGCGCGAAATCGTATAATTGCCGCTGTCAAACCAGCAGGCAATGTCCATTGGGTTCTGCCCGGAATGGTAATGCTGCTCATCCAGCCGCCCTTTTGGATACATGTCCAACAGCATGGCAGAGAACGATTTGATCGAGGACGCATCCAGCCAATCGGTCAGGGCACGCAGAGGCCGGGTGTCGCAGAAGGGATAGACCAGAAACTCATCCGGATCGACGGTCAGCGCCCAGTGGCCATGCGCATACTTGAGCTGGAGCCAGTTCAGCCAATCCACGCCAAAACGCGCACGCTTGTAGCTCGCCTTGGTGGTCCAGACCGATACGTCCGGCTGATCGGCAAGATACTCAAGCGATCCATCATCGCTGTCATTGTCCACGAAAAAGAAATGACCAATGCCCATCTTGCGATAGTAATCGAGGAAGTAAGGCAAGCGCACTTTCTCGTTTCGCTGCGTACAAAACAGCAAAAGATCATCGGACCGGATTTGCCCGGTTCGATTTACCACACGCTTAAGCTCCCGGCGTTTTCTAATCGCACGAATTCGCCAACGCTTGCGTTGGAGCCTCAGCCCATATGACCGAAAAATGCCCAAACACCACCTTTTAAATCAGGGAATACGCCGCTCTTATCTTGCAGTATCAAGGTAACCTTAACACGGTCTTGAAGTGATCCGTCCAATTTGAAGGATCAAAACCTGAGGGCCTGTCTGCGTCTGGCGGGCTGTTTTCCCAACTTCTCACTTTTACTAGCCAATTTTCTCTATCAAAAACAGACACAAAAGAAGGGGCATCCCCAAGAATTTCTTGCAATACGGGTAGATCGTTGCACAAAACACGCGCTCCCAACGACAAGGCCTCAACAGGCGGCAGGCCAAACCCCTCCGCGAGGCTGGGAAAAAGAACACCAGCGCTGCCCTGAACAAGCGCGCCAACTGCACCGTCACTCAGGCCATTGAGCTCGACCACCGGTCCGGTCGGTGGCAGCACATCAAGCCGGTCAAAGACCGCATCATTGTTCCAACCCCGACTTCCGCAGATCAGCAAAGGTGGTGCGCCCGGCCCCAATTCATCCCACAAATCCAGCAGAAACGCGTGGTTTTTGCGTGGCTCGATCGTGCCAATTGTCACAAAGTAAGGACCGTCCGGTGGCAGTATATCAGGGAGTTCTGTTGCATCCACAACAGGTTCGATTGTCCCCAAATGCGCAACAATTGAGGGCGGTACGCGGCCCCATGTCTGCATCAGCGCTTCTGCGCGGCTGCGGGTATCGTCAGAGTTGTAGATCACGCGGGCAGCCATCCGGCTCACCCGTTTCATCTTGTCCTCAAATGGCCTGACGGTGCCGGGGCGCTGAAATTGCGGAAACTCCAGCGGGATCACATCATGCACCATGACATGAACCTCGCCACCGGCATAGCCAACACACCGCAACACACGTTCAGTGAGATTGCTGTGGCCAATGTTATAGTACTCGTACCCCTCTGGCAGGTGTCGCGACAGCATTTGCCGCAGACGCGAGGGCACACAACGTGCCACCGCTCGTTTGCGAATATCGGTTTCCGCCTGCGATAGAACCTGATCTCGGCCGCGCGGCAGACGCGACAAAATATCGGCGGCGCTCCAGTCTGCGCTTCCCTCAAGGCACGCCCGAAACGCCTGCATACCCGAACGGTCCAAAAGGACATATCCAAAGGCCGTCCGAAAAAGGGCAAAGCAATCGACATCATCTTTGAGAAATTGCGCGAGATAGGCCCGCTCCACCCGATCCACACCCGTTGCCACCCGACCCGCACGACGCAGGCTCCGCGTCAGGTCGAGAAGCCGCGCGCCGCTCATTTACCCGTCATAATGGCCAGTTTGATGCCATCTCCATGCGTCGGTGATCATTTGCTTCATGTTGGAGCGACCAGGCGTCCAGCCAAGCTCTTGCTCCGCACGGTGAGAGCCTGACACCAGCTTGGTACAATCGCCGGGGCGCCGCGGCCCTTCAACCGAAGGCACTGTGCGATTGGTTACAATTTCGCTTTGATCCAGCACTTCACGCACTGAAAACCCGCTGCCGCTGCCAAGGTTAAACACCCGGCTGCCCTTGCCGTCTTGCAGCCATTTCAGACCTAAAACATGCGCGTCCACCAGATCACAAACGTGTACATAGTCTCTGATACAGGTGCCGTCGGGCGTATCGTAGTCGGTGCCATAGATCGTCAGCGCGTCGCGCTTTCCCGCAATCGCGTCCAGCATCAAAGGCACCAAATGTGTCTCAGGTTGGTGAAATTCGCCCACATCACCATCCGGATCAGCGCCCGCCACGTTAAAATAACGAAAAATCACATGCCGCAGGCCAAATGCCGTCTCGAAATCGCGCAACATGTCCTCAATCGCACGTTTAGAAGCGCCATAGGCGTTGATCGGTGCCTGTGCACTATCCTCATTCAGGACAACGTTGTCTTGATCACCATAGGTTGCACAAGTTGAGGAAAAGATGAAATTCTTGCACTCTGCCGCTGCCGCCGCTTCCATCAGGGTAAGCGACCCGCCAACATTGTTCCGCCAGTACTTCGCAGGGTTCGACATGCTTTCCCCGACAAGGCTGAGGGCCGCAAAATGCATCACAGCAACTGGCTCATAAGTCTCAAAAACAGTGTCTAACCGGGCGCGATCCAGCAGATCACCCTGCTCGAACGGACCGAACTTCACCGCGTCTTTCCAGCCTGTCGCGAGGTTGTCATAAGTCACCGGCGTGAAGCCCGCAGCCTTTAGCGCCTTGCACGCGTGCGACCCGATGTAGCCCGCACCACCTGTCACCAAAACGTTGCTCATAGCGCTCTCATGTATCGTCGAGTGAGATGCTGCGCAGGTAGGCACGCAGGTCGTCTTTTAATTCATCACGCGCCAGTCCAAAAGAAACCGTAGCCTGCAAAAAGCCTGATTTAGAGCCGCAATCAAACCGTTGCCCCCGGAACCGGAAGCCGTAAACGTTGTCTTCTGCCTCAATATCGTTGGCGATTGCATCGGTAAGCTGGATTTCACCCCCGGCACCGGTTTTTATCTTGTTCAGGTTTTGCAGAACACTTGGTGACAGAATGTAGCGCCCGATCACCGCAAGGTTTGAAGGTGCGTCCTCGGCCTTGGGCTTTTCGATCATGCCTTTGACCTTCACCAGTTGCCCATCTTGATCCGAGATGTCCAACATCCCGTATGAGGACGCACGCTCCGGTGGCACTTCCATCGCAGCAACCATGTTGCCGCCCGTCTCTGCATAGGCCTCCACCATCTGTTGCAAGCAGGGTTTCTCAGCGGCGATCACGTCGTCCGGCAGGATCACCGCAAAAGGTTCATTCGCGATCAACCGCCGCGCGCACCAGACCGCATGACCAAGGCCCAGCGCCTTGTGCTGCCGAATGTAGGCAATGGCACCGCTATCCATATTGGTGCTTTTGAGGATTGAAAGCAGCTCATCCTTGCCCTTCTTGCGCAACTCCTGCTCAAGCTGGGGGGCCAAATCAAAGTAGTCTTCAAGCGCGCCTTTACCGCGCGAGGTGACAAAGATGAATTCCTTGATGCCCGCCGCGCGGGCCTCATCAATGGCGTACTGGATCAAGGGGCGATCCACGAGCGTCATGATTTCCTTGGGTACCGATTTGGTCGCGGGTAAAAACCGCGTGCCCATGCCAGCGACTGGAAAAATCGCCTTGGTTACTTTTTTACGCATACTGTTCCTCAAACTTGTTGTGGCTTGTGCCATCTTTTGGTTCCGCATTGTGGCGGTTTTACGGGTTTTCCCCATGTTTCAATTATTTTCTCCTAAACCACGTTGTCTGGCAACGCGCCTTCGTTCCTTTTCCGTGCGTCGTGTCCTTGTTGTCATACGAAAAAGTGGCGTATTCCGCTCTGACCGTCCAAATGTCCCTCCGCGCTGCACCCATACGCCATCCGCATTGAAGGACACGTGATGAAACATAGCGGTGGGCGACAAAGACATAAGGGTGACGATTTCATCGCTTTTCACCCTCTCTGCCGCGGCGGCGAGGTCATGTTTCAGCAACCAAGGCCGTGAAGGGATCAAAACAGATCGACGGTCATGGGATGGAAAGGGTTTGAAGGGGGATGCTGGATGTTTGGCAAGGCTGCTCGGCTCCAGCGGGCGTTTGCGCCCTTCGGCAAAACCGACGTCCAACCGCTTCATCAATCGGCGCACATCACGTGGCTCAAGCCCGCCTGACACCATGTGGCGCAGCAGACGCGCACGTTCATGTGTTCTCACCCGCTCCCAGTGCAACTTGCGCTCCGCATCCACCACATGTTTGCGTTGGAACACAGCCCAGCTTGCTCCGATATCAAACAGATCCTTCGGAACCCGGTTCTGTGACCGCAGCGCATTGGCGGCAAAGCCGTGGTGCACCTCCGCCATAGGGACCAGGGCAGTGCTGTGACCGGCACGGGCAATGCGCATGTTCAGGTCGGTTTCATCCAGATAGTAGTGAAAAGCCGTGTCAAACCCGCCAAGCTCCACCAGAACACTGCGGCGAAAGGCCATGTTAGTGCCTTCTGTCTTAATTGCGCGCCCCTTGGGCGGGCGCAAAACAGTAGCTTGGGTGTCGTCAATTTCGATCGCCGCGGCATCGCCAAACCGATCAAGGCTACGCGCCTTCCATTGGAAGGAAATCCCGTTACGACCACGCACGAAACCACCCATTGCGGCAACATCGCTTTGGCCGGCAGGGGCCACAAGAAACCGGAGCCATTGCGGCTCTGCTACCGCGTCATCGTCAATAAAAGCGACAATTTCTCCAACCGAATGCCCGATGCCCAGGTTGCGCGCGGCTGAGATGTTGGCTTCGTCAAAAGGCACAAGTTTGAGGTCATCGCCAAAGGACATAGCGGAGGCTGCCCTGATCCCTTCAGGGTCGGCGACCACAACAATTTCGAAGCTGCCGTATTGCAGCTGGCTCAATCCCAAAAGGCAGCGTTTCAGCGCAGCGCCCCGGCCCCGGCTGACTACGACAACGCTGACCGGGATATCTGTCATGCAACGCCCATTTTCGCCATCATAGACTCTATTTTTGGCACATCTTCAGGGTTGTTCAGTTCCCAGAACTCGCGCCCCTTCGCGTCGACTTCCACACAAAGGACGGATCGTCCATTTTCCATGAAACGCAACTGTTCCAGCCCTTCGAGGTTTTCAAGCGGACCTGTCGGCCATGACGGATACGCGGCCAACGCATCCGGGCGGTAGGCATAGACACCGACATGGTGGAAAACTGGGGTTATATCAGTCTCTGCAAAAGGTTCTGACGTAAAAGGAACGACCTCCTTCGAAAAGTAGAGCGCCAGATGATCAACGGCAAAAACGGCTGTTGTCCCCCCGACACGGCCCGCCTTTCGATCCGCAAGCAAGGCGTTCAATGTGGCTCCATCGCATCGCAACACAGGTGTCGCGATCTCCGCCTCAGGGGCGGATAGCAGACCCTGAACAAGGCTTTCGACAAACCAATGCGGCGTGAGCGGTGCGTCCCCTTGCAGGTTCACCACAATGTCAAACCCGCCGCCCAGCGCTTCGTGCGCCTCGGCACATCGTTCCGTGCCGTTGGCGCAATCGCTTGAGGTCATGACAACCTCAGCGCCAAACGCCTCAGCCGCGTCTTTGATGCGCGTATCATCCGTGGCCACCACCACCCTGTCCGCACCATTCACTGCGATGGCCGCTTGCCATGAGCGTTCGATCAGGCTGCGCCGCTCACCGGTTGCGCCGGTCAATTCAGCCAGCGGTTTGCCGGGATATCGAGAGGAGGCGTAGCGAGCGGGGATGACGATCAGGACAGACATCAGGCAGGCTCTAGCGTGACATCAGGCGCATAGGCGATGAAAAACGGATTGGCAAAATCAGCCTTGCCATAAGAGAGCGGTGTATGATCGTCGAACCGAACAACCTCGCCTCCTGCCCCTTTGAGCACGGCATGCCCGGCGGCTGTATCCCATTCCATCGTCCGACCCAAACGGGGATAAAGGTCAGCTTCGCCGGTGGCCACCAGACAAAACTTGAGCGAGGAGCCAGCACTTGTCATATCGCGCACGTTGTACTTGGCGATATAGTCATCAGTTGTTTGATCCCGGTGAGATTTGGACGCAACCACCATCAGACCGGAATTATCCGGTTTAGAGACGGAAATGGGCGTAACGGCACCAACCTTGTCCTTCGCGAAATCCCCCGTTTCCTCCACCGATATGCCGTCGGCCTGAGTAAAGAACATCCGCGATTTGGCCGGTGCATAGACGACGCCTCGTGTGGGCGTGCCCGCTTCAACCAATGCGATGTTTACGGTGAAATCACCACGCCGATGGATAAACTCCTTGGTACCGTCGAGCGGGTCCACAATCAAAAAGGTGTCACCACTGGCCGAATGCGTGGCTGCCTGTTCTTCTGTCACCAGCATTACATCCGGAAATTCCGCGCGCAGCCCGGCGGATATGATCGCATCTGCCGCTTCATCAGCAGCGGTGACTGGGCTGTCATCAGACTTTGACTTTACGTCAAAATCGTCGCGCCCATAGATCTCCATGATCTTGTCGCCTGCTTCCAATGATAGCCTACGTATCACACTCACGAGTTTTTCATAATCCACGCGGCACATCTCCGTCGCTCTTGTTGATCGGTTGCTTCAGCCTCCTTATGCTGCCCGGATAACGGAACAGCAAGAATTCCGTGCAAAGATCAGGCTTCATCAAGGACGGCAGCATGTTTCAATCAAAGCGAAAACCACAAGGCGGCCTGTCCTCAGCATTCTCCATGGCGGAGCTGATCTATCATTCGATCGTGCGCAATGTGCGCAAACAGCACAACAACGCTTTTGTTGCGGTTGCATTGAACGTGATGCAGACGGTGCTCTTTGTCGGTGCCTTCTATGTGATGTTTACGGTGCTCGGGATGCGCAACATCGCCCTGAGGGGCGATTTTCTGATCTACATCATGTCGGGCATTTTCCTCTACCTGACGCATGTGAAATCCCTTGGGGCTGTCATGGGGTCTGAGGGTCCTTCAAGCCCGATGATGCAGCACGCGCCAATGAATACGATCATTTCGATCCTCGCTGCGGCGTTCGGCGCGCTTTATATTCAGGTTTTGTCTCTCGTGATTGTTCTGGGGGCCTATCATGTGGGCTGGACACCGCTGAGCATTGATCAACCGTTTGCTGCTTTTGGAATGCTGCTGGTTGCCTGGTTCTCTGGTTGTGGCATCGGGATGGTATTTTTGGCGTTAAAGCCGTGGTTTCCTTCGCTCGTTGGTTTGGTTGCGATGGTGTATCAGCGCGCAAACATGATTGCCTCGGGCAAAATGTTTGTGGCCAATACACTGCCCAGCTTCATGCTCGCCATGTTTGACTGGAACCCCCTGTTTCACGTGATTGATCAGGCGCGCGGCTTTGCTTTTATCAACTACAACCCGCGCTACTCCAATTGGGAATATTCTTTCTGGGTCGGGCTTGTGTTCTTGATGCTGGGGCTGATGGGTGAGTTTTACACGCGCAGGCATGCATCGCTCAGCTGGAATGCGCGGCGATAGACATACCCAATTTCTGCGGGTTGCCTTTAGGATCAGGGCCCAAGCACCTTGTAAGATCGGCTTTTGTTACGCGCCCATTTCAAGCGTCAGGAATGCCTCGGGGCTATCTACCTCTTCCAGCTTTTTGCCATTGATCCACCAAAACCGGTTACCGACATTGCGCAGGAAACTGCGGTCATGGCTGACCAACAAACAAGACGCACCATGTGCAATCAACTCCGCCTCCAGCGCCTCCTGCCCCTCAATATCAAGATGGTTTGTGGGTTCATCCAGCAGGTAAAAATTGGGGTTCTTCAAGCGGAGGATCAACATCGCCAAACGCGCCTTTTGTCCTCCTGACAAGGCACTGATCTTGGTATCCTGCATCTGAATGCGAATGCCTGCACCAGCCAGCACACCGCGGGCGCGTTGATCACCAATGTCAAATTGACCCGCGACCGCAGTCATGGGCGTGTCACTGTCTGACAGTTGGCTGAGATGCTGGTCAGAATAGGCAGGCACCACCGAAGGCGCGCAGGTCACCGCACCGCCGGTTCCGGTCAAGGCGCGCTCTATCATTTTGACAAGTTGCGTTTTGCCGGTGCCATTTGCACCCAATAGTACGATGCGATCACCGGGCAATATCCATTTCTGCCCAGTCTTATAAAGCGGTCGGCCATCCGGTGTTTCAACCGATACTTCATTCAAAGTCACCAAGGCCTTGGCATGGGTGCCGCTGTTGGCCAGTTTGATCGCGCCTGCACTGCGTTCGTGATGCGCGGGCTTTGCCGCCGCCTCCATCTGTGCCGCGCGCTCATTGAGTTGCTTGGTTTTGGTGATCAGCAAATCAGAACCGGAGTTGATGCCAATGTTCTTCAGCTTCGCGGCTTGCTTGCGCAGCTGCTGGGCCTTGTTCAGGTCATTGGCAAAGCGCCGTTCATCGGCACCGTCTGCTTCCTCCAGTGCCGCACGTGCCGCGGTAAAGGGCAGCCGAAAAGACCGTGATCGTTCAGCGCGCAAAAACAGCGTCTGATGGGTCGTCGCATCCAGGAACGCGCGATCATGAGAGGTGATGACAACGGGTGTGTCGCGCGGCAACCCAGCCAGCCAGCCTTGCAGCAACGCGATGCGGTAGAGGTCCAGATGGTTCGTTGGTTCATCAAGCAGCAGAATGTCAGGCTGCGTGATCCAAGCGGCCGCCAATAATGCTGTGCGCTGCCATCCTCCGCTCAGCGTATTCAGAAGGTGATGCTGGACGTCGTAAGGCACGCTCAGATCGTCAAGCACAACATCGACACGCCAACTTTCATATTCTGCCTGCTCTTGCGGCAACGCGGCCAACACCCAATCATAGAGCGTTTGGGTCAGCGCCTCATCCGGTACATTCTGGGTCACGTACCCCACCCGCAGGCCACGCGCGCGGGTGATGTCGCCGTGTGTCGGCTCTGCGAGACCCGCCAGGCACTCCAGAAGGGTGGTTTTCCCCCGCCCGTTTGCCGCGACCAGCCCAATGCGGTCGCCTTTGGAAATGGTCAAATTCAAGTCGGTAAACAGTGGATCGCCAAGGATGACGCCCAAAGCGTTGATGTTCATAATGGTCATAGGGTTCTCAAATCAATCGGAAGTGTACCGCATAGCGGCTTTGAGCAGACCAAATCAGATGTGATGTCTCGGCCAGCCCTGCAAACGCATTTACAGGGCGATACGGGGTCCATGCTGAAGTCGGCGGATTATACGCATGTTCAGCTTGTGCCCTCCCGTTGTTGACTGTGACCAATGAGGAGAGGTTAGGAAACTATGACCCGCTTCGCAAGTCTGTAACCCCGTCCTGTTCCCCTTACGCAACCACCCGCAAGGTCAAGTTGATCCGCCCGCCTTTGTCCAGCAACGTTGATGTGCCCGGCTTGATCCGGTCTACGCCGTGATAGGTCAACCGCGCGGCACCGCCCATGACGACCACATCGCCAGATTGCAGCCAGATCGATTCCGTCTTGCCGCCGCGTGTGGTGTTGCCAATTCGGAAAAGCGCCTCATCCCCGAGCGAGATGGAAACCACCGGCCATTGAAAATCCGCCTCATCCCTGTCCTGATGCATGCCCATGCGCGCATCGGGCCCGTAATAGTTGATCAGGCAGCACTCAGGCCGCCGCGCCAGCCCGGTCACCGCATCCCAGACTGAGAACACGTCATCGGGAATCGCAGGCCACAGCCCTCCGTTGGGGTGTGCAGGAATGTAGCGATAACCGCTCTTGTCCGAATGCCAGCCATAGAGACCTGCCGCCGTCATGCGCACGGACATCGGCTTTCCATAAGGAGTGTCAGGTTGAAACAAAGGGGCTGCTTGCACAACCTTGCGCAAGGCGGCCACCATGCTTTGCTGCGCCTCAGCACCAAGGAAACCTTTGTGAATTTCAAAGCCCCGGACCGTCAAATGCATGATTTTCCCTTCAATCTCGCTGCAATAGTGAAAAATCCACGCAGATTCACCAAATCAACCTTGCCACAGTGGTTGCGAGCCCGAAAGCCGCTCACTATATACCCACCGAACTGCTGAGGGCATCACGCTCTTGGTTTCATCAGATCGGGGCAAAGGTGCCGTAACGGGCCTGCGCTTCGTGTCATCGCCTTAATCAGTAAGAGGGATCGAAATCATGGCCAAAGTTATTGGTATTGACCTTGGAACGACAAACAGCTGCATCGCCATCATGGACGGCAGCCAGCCCCGCGTTATCGAAAACGCAGAGGGCGCACGCACAACCCCATCTATCGTCGCCTTCACGGATGATGAGCGTCTGGTGGGTCAGCCGGCCAAACGGCAGGCAGTTACAAACCCCGACAACACAATCTTTGGCGTCAAGCGCCTGATCGGTCGCCGCAATGACGACGCGGATCTGGCCAAGGACAAGAAAAACCTGCCTTTCGAAGTGATCGACGGCGGGAACGGCGACGCATGGGTTGAAGCCAAGGGTGAGAAATACTCCCCTTCTCAAATCTCCGCCTTTATCCTGGGCAAGATGAAAGAAACCGCTGAGAGCTATCTTGGCGAAGACGTGACGCAGGCGGTGATCACTGTACCGGCCTATTTTAACGACGCACAGCGTCAGGCCACAAAGGACGCAGGCAAGATTGCCGGTCTTGAGGTCCTGCGCATCATCAACGAGCCAACAGCAGCCGCGCTGGCTTATGGTCTGGACAAAGAGAACACGCAAACCATCGCGGTCTATGACCTTGGTGGTGGTACATTCGACGTTACCATCCTTGAAATCGACGATGGTCTTTTTGAGGTGAAATCCACCAACGGGGATACGTTCCTCGGGGGTGAAGATTTTGACATGCGCATCGTCAACTACCTTGCTGATGAGTTCAAGAAAGAGCACGCCGTTGATCTGACCAAAGACAAGATGGCGCTGCAGCGTTTGAAAGAAGCAGCAGAGAAAGCGAAGATTGAGCTGTCGTCTTCCAGCCAGACAGAGATCAACCAGCCATTTATCTCCATGGGCAAAGACGGCTCACCGCTGCACATGGTGATGAAGCTGACGCGCGCCAAGTTGGAAAGCCTTGTCGGTGATTTGATCAAAGCATCGATGAAGCCCTGCGCCGCAGCGTTGAAAGACGCGGGCCTCAGCGCTTCTGACATTGATGAGGTTGTCCTTGTTGGTGGTATGACACGCATGCCCCGTGTGATCGAAGAAGTGACCAAGTTCTTTGGCAAAGAGCCCCATAAGGGTGTGAACCCGGATGAGGTTGTCGCAATGGGTGCCGCCATTCAGGCCGGTGTTCTGCAAGGCGACGTCAAAGACGTGGTACTGCTTGATGTGACCCCGCTGTCGCTCGGCATTGAGACACTCGGTGGCGTGTTCACCCGCCTCATTGACCGCAACACGACGATCCCGACAAAGAAGTCTCAGGTGTTTTCAACCGCCGAAGACAACCAGAACGCTGTGACAATCCGCGTGTTCCAGGGTGAGCGTGAGATGGCCGCTGACAACAAGATCCTCGGCGCCTTCAACCTCGAAAACATCCCGCCTGCCCCACGCGGCATGCCTCAGATCGAAGTGACCTTTGACATCGACGCCAACGGCATCGTCTCTGTTGGCGCGCTCGACAAAGGCACGATGAAAGAGCAGAAGATCACGATCCAGGCGTCCGGCGGTTTGTCTGACGATGACATCGAACAAATGGTCAAGGATGCGGAAGAGAACGCGGAGGCCGATAAGGAACGCCGCGAGCTGGTGGATGCCAAGAACCAGGCAGAGAGCCTGATCCACTCCACAGAGAAGTCCGTGGAAGAGCATTCCGACAAGGTCGATCCAACAACGGTCGAAGCAATTGAGCTGGCGATTGCCGCGCTCAAGGACGAGCTGGAGACAGAGGACGCTGGAAAGATCAAAGCAGGCATCCAGAACGTGACCGAAGCGGCCATGAAACTGGGTGAGGCGATCTACAAGGCGGCGCAGGACGACGCAGACGAAGACGTGGCAGCAGCCGCGGATGAGGCGGGCGGCCCGGTTGACGATGACATCGTCGATGCGGAGTTCGAAGACCTCGACGACGACAAGCGGGCGTCCTAAGTCAGCGCCCCGGGAACCAATGCAAGGGCCGGTCCGAAACTGACGGGCCGGCCCTTCACGTTCCAGAAAAAGGATACACTCCATGGCAAAACGTGATTATTACGAGGTGCTTGGCGTCGCCAAAGGCGCATCCGCTGACGAGATCAAGAAGGGGTATCGGAAGAAAGCCAAAGAGCTGCACCCGGACCGCAACGCCGACAACCCCGAAGCCGAATCGCAATTCAAAGAAGCCAACGAAGCCTACGAAGTTCTCAAGGACGGCGATAAGAAAGCAGCTTATGATCGCTATGGCCACGCCGCATTCGAAGGTGGCATGGGCGGCGGCGGTGGGCGTCCTGGTGGCGGCTTTGGTGGTGGTCAGGGCGACTTTGGCTCTGCATTTTCTGACGTGTTCGACGACCTCTTTGGTGACTTCATGGGCCAACGTGGCGGGCAGGGCGGTGGACGCCGTGCTGCGCGGGGCGCGGATCTACGCTATAATCTGCGTGTCACATTGGAAGAAGCCTTCTCAGGCCTGCAGAAATCCATCAACGTTCCAACCTCCGTGCAATGCGAAAGCTGTTCCGGTTCCGGTGCCGAAGGAGGTGCTGAACCCACAACATGCCCCACATGTTCCGGCATGGGCAAAGTACGCGCGCAGCAGGGATTCTTTACTGTTGAGCGCACCTGCCCGACATGTTCCGGCATGGGCCAGATTGTCAAAAATCCCTGCAATACCTGTCGCGGTGCCGGACGCACTGAGAAAGAGCGCAGCCTGAGCGTCAACATCCCAGCCGGTGTTGAGACAGGCACGCGCATTCGTCTTGCCGGTGAAGGCGAAGCAGGAATGCGCGGCGGGCCATCCGGGGATCTCTATATTTTTATCGAGGTGACCGAACATGATCTGTTTGATCGTGAGGGTCCAAATCTTTTCTGCCGCGTGCCTGTGTCGATGAGCACCGCTGCACTTGGCGGCAACATCGAAGTCCCGACAATTGATGGCGGCCGGGGGCGTGTTTCGATCCCGTCCGGCAGTCAATCGGGCCGACAGATGCGTTTGCGCGGCAAGGGTATGCCACCGCTTCGGGGCGGCGGCGTCGGTGACATGATCATTGAGCTGGCGGTGGAAACGCCCGTAAACCTGACCGGTCGCCAAAAGGAGCTCTTGCGTGAGTTTGAGGACCTGTCATCTGAGAACAATCCAGAAAGCAGCACCTTTTTCTCAAGTGTGAAATCGTTCTGGGATTCTATGAAAGGCTGATCTGAGTTCGGGCAAACGCCCCATTTCAGACAACGACTGATCGTGAGATGGGCCTCTGGTCCATCTCCTTTTCCAATTTAACCGAATCCTAACCAAGCGGGCGCAATCCTGCTGGCATGACACACTTTGCCGAACAACCTTTGCCGTTTCTCATGGATGAGGCGCTTGTCGCCGCACCACGCCGTGCCACGCAGCCCTCTTATATCAAGGACCACCGACAACGGTTGCGGGCCCGCTTCATGGCCGGGGGTGCCGCCCCTATGCCGGACTATGAACTGTTGGAGCTTGTTCTGTTTCGGGCCATTCCCCGCAGGGATGTAAAGCCGCTTGCCCACACGTTGATGGACCGGTTTGGCGACTTCAATCGCGTCATCTCTGCTTCCGTTGCGCGGTTGCGGGATGTGCCGGGGGTTGGCGACGCTGTGATTGTTGAGCTGAAGGTGGTTGAGGCCGCCGCCCAACGCATGGCGCGCGCAAAAATCATGCAACAACAAGTGGTTTCCAGCTGGGATGCACTGATTGACTATTGCCACACCACGATGGCCCACCGCGAGACGGAGCAGTTTCGCGTGCTCTATCTTGATCGTAAGAACGTGCTGATCGCGGATGAGGAACAAGGGAAAGGAACGGTCGATCACGTACCGGTCTATCCGCGGGAAGTGGCCAAACGTGCGCTGGAACTGAACGCCTCAGCGCTCATTCTTGTTCATAATCACCCTTCAGGTGATCCTACCCCCTCAGCCTCAGACATTGACATGACCCAACAGGTGATGCGGGCCTGTGACGCGCTTGGGCTTTCATTGCACGATCACCTGATCATTGGCAGAGCAACCGAGCTGAGCTTTCGGTCTGAAGGATACTTGTAAGGCGGGCCTATGGCCCCTCTTTACGCTCTACCTTATCGCACCCAGACTTCGACGCGGCGGTTGGCCTGCCGCCCCCAACTGGTGTCATCGCAGGCCATCGGCATCGCCTCCCCAAAGGCATCAACACCAAGCGCAACACGATCCAGATTGGCCGTCACGGCCGCTGCGCTCACAGCGCGCAAAACTGCCTCTGCCCGGCGCAACGCGATGTCGCGATTTGGCTTCGCAGCCCCTTGTCCATCGCTGAAACCCACAAACAACATCCGCCGCGCGTCATATTGGCCTTGTTCCAGCGCGCGGGCCAACTGCTGTACGTTTGAACGTGACTGCGCATCAAGCCGGATGGATCCGGTCTCAAATCGGAACGAAGTTGTGAGCCGCGCCATCGGATAAAGCGTTGCAGTCATCCGCTGCAACTCCTCAAGCAGTGTTTCAGTACCCGCCGCGCTGATCGCATTTGCAAAACGATTGCCTTGCTGCTCAATTGAAATCTCTTCCGGCGATTGATCCACAAAGCCCGCGCGCCGGATCACATTCTGCGCCCCGGGCCCGCGGGTAAAGGCGAGGAATTCTCGTGCAACACGGGGCAATCGCCGCGCCGGAAAGTAAAGGAACATCGGTGCCGTAAGCGGATAATCCTCTGTCTTGATCGTGCGCCGCGACGCATCCAGTGAAAACCCGCACGTCCCACCCAGCGTCAGCACCCGGGTGTTACGGCGTTCTGCGTAGCTGGTAATGCCCAACGCCAAGGTATCTTTGGCAACAGCATCCGAGATAGCATCAGGCAGGGCGTGACGGATCGCCGTATCGGACAATTGCATTTCCACAGGTCGCATCACCTGATCCTCAACGGCCTGCGCCAATCCACTTGCAGCGGCCGGGACATGCAAATCAATTGGTGCGTCAGGACCACCAAGCGCCTGCCAATTGGTTATTCTCCCTGCGAGCACTTCGGCCAAAGTCAGCGGAGAAATCGCTTTGACCGGATTGCCCGCCGCCACAATCGGCACGACCGCATCCAGAGCCAGCACACGGCTGCGGTTTGGTCCTGTCAGATCGCCGATTCCGATATCGCGCGCCAATGTGCGCTCCTCCGGCCTGATCTCCCGCAGCGCCATGACGATATCGGCTTCATCCGCCAGCAGATCGGCAAACCCCTCATCGGTATTGCTGGCCCGAAAGCCAAATCGCGCGGCCAGCTTTCCGGTGTCCACCCGCGTAAGCAGCAAGGAAAACCGTGTGGCATCCACCTCTTCGCGGGTCACGGTATACCCGTTTCGCTGCGCGTAGGCGTTGATCAAGGCGGGCATCAGAACCGCGCCCATGGTCGCAGAACCGGACAGTTCCACCTCAGCGACAAAATCTTGCAAATTGGGGCATCCCGGACCGTCGCAGGTCACACCAGAGCCATCCACCGTCAGCTCCCCATATTCAGTTTGCAGACGGTAAAACTCCCCATCAAACCCCAAAAGAGTGCCGCTCAATTCAACTTTTGCGTCCCGCGAGCTGAGCGTGACGTCCTGTGCCCACGCACAGATGGCAGTAAACAGAAAAAGTGCGGCGCAAAACGCCGCACGTTTCAAGCAAAGCATATGACCTCAAAGTCCGGGTTTATTTCCCACGACTTTCATGTCTTGCAGCAGATTATTCAACACCAGAAAACTACCTTCTGCGTCACATTCAGGGACAGGCAGGGTCAGGTTCTGGGTTTTGATCTGCCCATCTACCAAGATTTCCAGCGACTGTGCCTCAATCTCCAGCCCGCAATTGGCCTGAGTGACCTCAGTTTCTACCGAAAGGGCTATGTTACCGTCCCGCGTGTTGAACGCCTTGGGAAAGCTGTAAACCTCTGCCACCAATGCATCCGCAGCAGATGTATCCCCATGACGGGTAATCATACCTCCGGCACCGATCACCGTGTCGGCCATATCGCCGGGCGCACCCTCCCATATGTGACCAGATGCACCATATTCTGCATCAAATTCACGGGCATGGATCTGAAATCCGGTGGTACCTTTCCATTGAAGGACCGCGCGGTTGTAGTCTTCAAGCTCTTCTACTGTTGTCTGCGCGACGGCCCCTTCGCCGTTTGGAAAGGCAAGAATAAAGACAGACTCACGCGCCAGCGCAGGCACCCTGAGCGTTACATCGCCAGTGTCCGACGTTGTCTCGGTAAAAATCATGCCGTTGTGGTGCACTGTGATCCGCTCATCAGGATAGCACGGCGCCTGCATGCTGAGTTCGACCATCGCAGCCGCGATGGGGCGTGCGGCGGCTGTTACGAGGCATTCTGGCGCGGGTGCAACTGCCGTCTCGGGTGTCTCTGGATCAGGCAGAACACTTCCGGGCGCAGCAGCGGTCAAGACGTCCGTATCGGGTTCGGGAACAACTGTTTGTGTCGCCGCTGTCGTTTCATCAAATTCCGCTGAGGTCAGGGTGATCTCCTGCACATCCAACATCGCGTTGGCGGCACTTGCCCCTTCCAGCACCGGCATATTCTCTGCCGGTATCTTGGTTTCTGGCGCGTTCGCTGGCGCGCCGTAGTGCGCTTGCGCCGAATCGGATGACTGCATGGCGTAGCCAATACCAAGCGCACATCCCAATGCACCCACGGCCGTAATAATCCCCTTGCTTCGCAACATGTCCTGTCCCTTCAAACGGAATGGTTCGAAGGCGAATGTCGCGCAGCATCAGGGCCGGGGTATGACCGGGATAAGAGATTTTCTAGGCAAAAACAGGGCAGCACACCGCAAGGCGGACTATGACACCTGTCCGTGGCAATGCTTGAACTTCTTGCCGGAGCCGCACGGACAAGCCTCATTCCGACCCGGATTGCCCCAGGTTGAGGGATCATCTTCGACGAAACCTTCGGCGCGCTCACCCGCAGGTGCCTCAGCCGGAGCAGCTTGAGCGGCGGCACCTGCCATCGCTGCCTGCTGGGCGGCAAGCTCTTCCATCATGGCGGCACGCTCTTCCTCGGTCATTGGCTGAATCTGACCGAGTTTTTGGGTCACCTCCTGCCGCAGACTATCGAGCATTCCTTCAAACAACTGGAAACTTTCGTTCTTGTATTCATTGAGCGGATCACGTTGGGCATAGCCGCGGAAACCCACAACAGAACGAAGATGTTCCAAGGTCATCAGGTGATCGCGCCATTTGGTATCGATCGCCTGCAACAACATCTGCTTTTCAATGTTGCGCATGTTTTCAGGGCCAAACACCTCGGCCTTGTCGGCCATCATTTTGTCAGTTGCCTCGATCATCCGTTCGCGGATCACCTCGTCGTCGACACCTTCTTCTTCGCACCAATCCACAATCGGCAGACCAATGTTCAGGTGTTCGGCCACGCCTTCCTGGAACCCTTTGGTGTCCCATTGATCCGCATAGGTTTTGGGCGGCATATAGGTGTCGATCAGATCATCAATCACCTGATGGCGCATGTCCGTTGTCACTTCTGACAGGTCGTCGCCCTCCATGATGTCGCGGCGCTGGCCAAAGATCACCTTGCGCTGTTCGTTCATCACATCGTCAAACTTCAACAACTGTTTACGAATGTCAAAGTTGCGCCCCTCGACCTTGGCCTGCGCGCGTTCCAGCGATTTATTGACCCAAGGGTGCACAATCGCTTCGCCTTCTTTGAGACCCAAGGTCGTCAGTACCTTTTCCAGCCTCTCAGAGCCGAAAATGCGCATCAGATCATCTTCGAGTGACAGGAAGAAAGACGTGCGTCCCGGATCACCCTGACGGCCCGAACGGCCCCGCAGCTGGTTGTCGATCCGGCGGCTTTCGTGCCGCTCAGACGCAAGCACATAGAGGCCGCCGGCCTCCAGCACCTTCTTTTTCTCGTCCGCGTGTTCCGCCTCGATCCGTTCGCGGATCGCATTTGGGTCGGCCTCAGGATCGGCAGTGATCGCTTCGAGCACCTTCATCTCGACGTTGCCGCCCAGCTGAATATCGGTGCCGCGTCCGGCCATGTTGGTCGCAATCGTTACCGCGCCAAACTTACCCGCATCGGCAATAATCTGGGCTTCTTGCTCGTGCTGGCGCGCGTTCAACACATTATGCGCTATCCCATTAGCGGTCAGCATTTGGCTAAGCTGTTCGGATTTCTCAATTGAGGTGGTACCCACAAGGCATGGCTGCCCTTTAGCGTTGGCCTCTTTGACCTTGTCGATCATCGCTTTGTATTTCTCACCTACAGTGCGATAGACGGCGTCGTCCTCATCCACACGGGCAATCGGCAGGTTGGTCGGAATCTCAACAACGCCCAGCCCGTAAATCTCACCAAACTCTTCGGCCTCGGTCAGCGCGGTACCGGTCATACCGGCGAGTTTGTCATACAGACGGAAGTAGTTCTGGAACGTCACAGAGGCAAGCGTGACGTTCTCCGCCATGATTGACGTGCCTTCCTTGGCCTCAATCGCCTGATGCAAACCATCAGACAGGCGGCGGCCCTGCATCATGCGCCCGGTAAATTCGTCGATCAGCATGATCTCACCGTCGCGCAGGATATAGTCTTTGTCCTTCATGAACAGCTTGTGCGCGCGCAGGCCTTGATTGACGTGATGCACAATCGTCGTGCTTTCGGGATCATACAGGGATTGCCCTTCTTCCATCAGATCGTTCTGGCGCAACAGGTCCTCAAGAAACTCGTTTCCCTCATCGGTAAACGTGACATTGCGGGTTTTTTCATCCAGTTCATAGTGTTCTTCGCGCAATTCCGGGATCAGCTTGTCAATGGTGACATACATGTCGGAACGGTCTTGTGCGGGGCCAGAAATGATCAGCGGTGTGCGCGCCTCATCAATCAGGATGCTGTCAACTTCATCCACAATCGCAAAGTTGTGGTGCTTTTGCAGGATCTCATCGAGGTTGGATTTCATGTTGTCGCGCAGATAGTCGAAACCCAGCTCATTGTTCGTGGCATAGGTGATATCACAGCCATAGGCCGCGCGCTTTTCCTCGGTGTTCATGCCCGCAATCGCGGCACCGGTTGTCAGACCCAATGCGGCAAAAACCTTGCCCATCCATTCCGCGTCCCGCTGGACGAGGTATTCGTTCACTGTCACGATATGCACGCCGCGCCCTGTCAGCGCATTGAGGTAAGCCGCCAGCGCCGCGGTGAGTGTCTTACCCTCACCGGTCTTCTGCTCGGAAATGTTGCCCTGATGCAGGAAAATTGCCGCCATCATCTGCGTATCGAAAGCGCGCAAACCCAACGTCCGGCGTGCCGCTTCGCGACAGTTGGCAAAGGCTTCTGGCAGGAGATCATCGAGCTTCTCACCTGACAGTGCGCGTTTGGCCAGCGCTTCGGTCTTGTCCTTGATGCCCTCATCGCTCAGCCGTTCAAATTCTGGCTCCAGCGCGTTGATCTTTTCCACGAGGGGGCGCACCGCCTTCACTTTGCGATCATTTGGCGTGCCAAAGACCTTTTTGGCGATTGTTCCTAAACCCAGCATGTGTTCTCCAAACGAAGATGTGAATGTGCGCGCCATCTGCTTGCCCAGCGCGGGTTCAGCCCATAGATAGATGGATGAACATGGCCTTTGCGTGCGCCCTTTAGGGCGATGTAAGGGCCGCACCAAACACTGTCAATGTAGCAGCCCTTTGGCGGGCCAACAGGTAGGACAATCCATGCAAAAACCCCTCACATTTCTGGCATCTGCGGCGCTGAGCCTCGCATTGGCACTTCCCGTTGCGGCACAAGAGGAGCCGGGCCTTGAAACTGTGGTGGCCACCGTCAATGGCACAGACATCACTTTGGGCCATATGATCACCGCCCGCGCAAGCCTGCCAGAGCAGTATCAGCAACTGCCTGACGACGTCCTGTTTCAGGGAATCCTTGACCAGCTGGTACAGCAGACCGCCCTCGCCGATACCTTCAGCGGTGATCTGCCTGCGCGCGTGACCCTGTCGCTTGAGAACGAAACACGGTCCCTGACCGCAGGCGAAGCGATTGAAATTCTGATGGCCGAGCCATTGGATGAGGAAGCCGTCAAAGCCGCCTATGAAGAGCAATATGCCGGTCAGGATCAGGGCGATGAATACAACGCATCGCATATTCTGGTTGAAACCGAGGAAGCTGCCAAGGCCATCAAAGAAGAGCTCGATGAGGGTGGCAATTTTGCTGAGATCGCGCGCGAAAAATCAACCGGCCCCTCCGGTCCCGGTGGCGGATCGCTGGGATGGTTTGGCAAAGGCATGATGGTTCCCAGCTTTGAAGCGGCGGTTGTTGAGCTTGAGCCGGGCGCGGTGTCGGAGCCCGTACAGACCCAATTTGGCTGGCATGTGATCCTGCTCAATGAAACACGCAAAACCCAAGCCCCCAGCCTCGAGTCAGTGCGTGAGGAAATTGAGCTGCAGATCCGCCAAACCCGCGTGCAGACACACATCGAAAGCGTGACTGAGGCTGCCAATGTGGACCGGGGCGCGTCAGAAGGCATGGACCCCGCCGTGATCAAAAACGTCGACTGGCTGGAGTAAACGACATTGGCCCCGATGACCAAAGTCTCACCACTGGCACCCGCAGCATTCCCTGAGTTGCCCGTGATTGATGGCGTGCGTTTTGCAACGGCCGCCGCCGGCGTCAAATATCAGGGGCGCACCGATGTGATGCTGGCCACCCTTGCCCCTGGCACTGCGATCGCCGGGGCTTTCACGCAGTCACAAACCCGCGCAGCGCCGGTGCTGGACTGTCAGGCCAAGATGGGTGGCCTGTCCGATGAGGGGGCAGCGATCCTGGTTAACTCCGGCAACGCCAATGCCTTTACCGGGAAAAATGGGACCGAAGCAGTAGAGGCCATCACCGCCACCGTTTCTGAAACCTGCGGCGTCCCACAGTCGCGTGTTTTCACCTCTTCAACCGGTGTAATCGGCGAACCCTTGCCGTATGACCGCGTGACGTCCGTCATTGCAGGTCTTCATGATGCTCAGGACGCAAATAGCATCAGCGCAGCCGCCGAAGCGATCATGACCACTGATACCTTTGCCAAAGGGGCAAGTGCGCAGGTAGAAATCGACGGCACCACCGTCTCCATTGCTGGAATTGCGAAAGGATCCGGCATGATCGCGCCGGACATGGCGACGATGCTGGTCTATGTCTTCACCGATGCGAGGGTCGAGCAATCAGCGCTGCAAGAGATGGTTGCAAACGCCAACGCGACCACCTTCAACTGCATCACGGTGGACAGCGATACCTCAACCTCGGACAGTCTGATTGTCGCCGCGACCGGGGCGTCCGGCGTGGATGCCTCAACAAATGAGGGGTTCAGGGCGGCGCTGCACGGGGTGATGAAAGAGCTTGCTCATTTGGTTGTGCGCGATGGCGAAGGGGCAACCAAATTCGTTGAGATTGCCGTGACCGGTGCCGCGTCTGATGCAGATGCAAAAACCCACGCCATGTCGATTGCCAACTCGCCGCTCATCAAGACTGCAATCGCAGGTGAAGACCCGAATTGGGGTCGTGTGGTGATGGCAGTGGGCAAGTCGGGCGCCGCTGCAGACCGGGATCGTTTATCAATCCGGTTTGGCGATGTCGAAGTGGCCAAAGAAGGCTGGCGTCACCCTGACTACTCCGAAGCAGACGCCGCTGCGCATATGAAGGGTGAAAACATCCTGATCGGTGTCGATCTGGGGCTTGGTGCGGGTGTGTCGACGGTTTGGACCTGCGATCTGACGCATGGGTATATCGCGATCAACGCGGACTACCGTTCATGAAGACAGTTCTTGTCTCTGCAGTCGCCCTGATTGACGTTGATGGGCGCATTCTGCTTGCGCAACGACCCGAGGGAAAGTCCATGGCGGGCCTATGGGAGTTTCCGGGCGGCAAAGTCGAGACGGGCGAAACGCCCGAAGCAGCCCTGATTCGGGAGCTGGAAGAAGAATTGGGCATCAATACGTGGTCCTCCTGCCTCGCCCCGCTGACCTTTGCGAGCCACTCCTATGATGACTTCCACCTTTTGATGCCACTGTTTGCCTGCCGCAAATGGGAAGGCACGCCAAGACCCAAAGAAAATCAGACACTTAAGTGGGTAAGGGCCAATGCGCTCAAGGACTATCCCATGCCGGAGGCTGACATCCCGCTGATCCCAATCCTGCGCGATTGGCTCTGAATACAGCCGCTTTTCACGCATCCTCTCGGAAATTTCCCGCCCATCGGGAAACAATGGGCTGGTGACTTCACGAATTGTTTATTATGTTACCTGTGCTGTCTTTGGGGAGAGAGAGAATGCTGCGTACCATCACGCTTGGATCATGTGTTTCCGTTCAAGGGATTTTTGTAAAAGACTTGGCCGATGGCCGTGTCGCTGTGAAAGTCGACGATACCGTCTATGCCGGCACACCGGTGATCCGTAAGAACTAGAGCTTTGCTGCGGCCCCGCGCCGCACAATAGATATGAAAAAAGGGGCCGCACCTCAGTGCAGCCCCTTTTGTCGTTCCATATCTGGTTGTGATCAGGCCAGCGTGCGGGTCACTTCCTCGCGCTCGAAAATCTCGATCACGTCGTCTGGACGAATATCATCGTAGTTTTCAAACGCCATACCGCATTCCTGACCGGACTGTACCTCAGGCACTTCGTCCTTGAAGCGCTTGAGCGTCTTCAGCGTCCCTTCGTGGATCACCACGTTGTCACGCAGCAGGCGCACACCAGCAGAGCGGCGCGCGACCCCTTCGGTCACCAGACACCCGGCAACCTTGCCGACGCCTGTCACCTTGAACACCTCTTTAATGTTCGCATAACCGATGAAGTTTTCTTTGATCTCAGCACTCAATAGGCCAGAGGCGGCCTGTTTCACATCATCCACGAGATCGTAGATGACAGAATAGTACCGGATCTCGACGCTCTTTTGGTTGGCCGTATTCCGGGCAGAAGCGTTTGCACGCACGTTAAAGCCCATGATCGGCGCGCCAGAGGCTTCGGCCAGACCCACGTCTGTTTCCGTAATCGCACCCACACCGGAGTGCAGCACGCGCACACGCACCTCATCATTACCGATCTTTTCCATCGCCTGAACGATGGCTTCGGCAGAGCCTTGCACATCCGCTTTGACCAGAATGGGCAGCTCTGAGACATTCTCATCTGCCTTGGCATTCGCCATAAGCTGCTCAAGCGTCGTTGCGGCACCCGCAGCTGCACGTTTGTCCTTGGCCGCTTTCTCACGGTAATCCGCGATCTCACGCGCCTGCGCTTCGGTGTCTGTCACGTTCAGCACGTCGCCCGCTTCGGGTGTCCCGGTCAGGCCAAGAACTTCCACCGGAACCGATGGCCCGGCTTCTTTCACGCGGTTGCCCTGATCGTCGATCAGCGCACGGACCTTCCCGTACTGCTCGCCCACAACAAAGATATCACCCTGACGCAGCGTACCATTCTGAACCAGAACAGTGGCCACTGGGCCGCGTCCTACGTCAAGCTGTGCTTCGATCACGGCACCAACGGCGGCACGGTTCGGGTTCGCCTTCAGCTCAAGGATTTCCGCTTGCAGGGCAATCGCCTCAAGCAGTTGGTCAAGACCCTGACCCGTGATTGCAGAGACTTCAACATCCTGCACATCACCGGACATTTTCTCAACAATCACTTCATGTTGCAGAAGGTCAGTCCGGACCTTGTCCGGGTTCGCTGCAGGGCGGTCGATCTTGTTGATCGCCACAATCATCGGCACTTCGGCCGCCTTGGCGTGATTGATCGCTTCAATCGTCTGCGGCATCACCGCGTCATCCGCTGCAACCACCAGAACCACGATGTCCGTCACCTGTGCACCGCGCGAGCGCATGGATGTAAACGCAGCGTGGCCCGGTGTATCGAGGAAGGACAGCACAGCGCCTGTGTCGGTCGTCACCTGATAGGCACCGATGTGCTGCGTAATGCCGCCCGCTTCGCCCGCGACAACCTTGGCATTCCGGATCGCATCAAGGAGCGATGTTTTACCGTGGTCCACGTGACCCATGATGGTGATCACAGGTGGACGCCCTTTGAGGTCTTTTGCGTCGTCCTCAATCTCTTTGATCACGTCCTCAACATCCGCATCAGAGACACGCACAACATTGTGGCCGAACTCTTCGATGATCAGCTCTGCGGTGTCTGCATCAATCGTTTCGTTCTGTGTGACCATCATGCCGTTGTTCATCAGCGCCTTAACCACGGCACCGGTTTTTTCGGCCATGCGTGCGGCCAACTCAGACACAACAATCGCCGGCGGCAACTGAACGTCACGAATGACCTTTTCACGCTCAACATTTCCACCCATCGCCTTTTGGCGTGCACGTTCCTGCTTGCGCTTGATCTGCGCCATGGAGCGTTGACGCCCGCCTTCGCCACCGCGCAAAGCCTGATTCAATGTCAGCTTTCCGGAACGGCGGTCATCGGTGCGGTTCTTCTTGTTGGTTTCTTCGCGGTCACGCTCGGTCTTGCGAGGCGTCGCAGCAGGTGCCGACTTGTTTGGCGCAGGCCGCGCGGCCACAGCAGGTTCCGCAGGTGCGGCTGCCGCTGCTTGGGCGGCGGCTTCTGCTTCACGTTTGGCACGCTCTTCTTCTTCGGCTTTCGCCTTCAGACTTTCCTCGCGCTCACGATCCGCCTGTTCTTTGGCTTCGATCTCGGCACGGCGGCGCTCACGCTCTTCAGCGCGTGCTTTTTCCTCTGCCTCACGTGCGGCGGCCTCTTCGACCTCGCGCGCTTTGGCGGCCTGAACAGCCTTCAACCGGCGCTCCATCTCCGCGTCTGAAATACCCGCTGGACGTTTGGAAGGATCGCCCACTGGCTTGCCCCCCGCACCTGCAGGTTTTGCCGCTCCCGGCTTGGGAACCACAACGCGCTTGCGCTTTGTTTCCACCACGACGTTCTTGGTCCGCCCGTGGCTAAAGCTTTGCTTTACGTTGCTGGGGCGCGAACCGCCCAGACCCAGTGTTTTTCTGCCGTCACTATCGCTCATGAAGCTCGTCTATCCTTTCGAACGGCCGCTGCCGTCCTCGTTTTTGCGCACGCCTTTAAGTCGTTGGGCTTCCTCTACAACACGTTGAGTGAGTCCACCAGAGGCGAGCGCCCCATGTATCACAGTTTGGCGTCCGAATGCCAAACCCAATTCATCTGCTGTCAGAACGCCGATGTAATGACCATAATGCGGCGTGCTGAGTTTCGATTTGCCGCGACCCGAGCCATCTGAGGCCTGGATCAG